>NZ_BAABAS010000026.1:0-410158 GCF_039537545.1 Actinomadura meridiana | reverse complement strand
ACACCTCGCCAAAGCCATCCACGTCCTACAAGCCCACGAAACTCACGCCTCCTGAAAAAGGCTCATTGTTCTCGTTCGCCGTGGTGACCGCGTCGAAGTTCCGGTACGCCGAGGCGGGAGCGGCCACCGCCGTCACCTGCGCACTGGCCAGGATCACCAGACCCGCCAGCGTGGTGATCAGAAACCGCCATGGAGTCAACACGCGCCGTCGCGCTTCAGACATGGGCGCTCCTTTCGCCCCACCACCCGCCGCCAGAACCAGACCGGTGCTCGTCACCCTATGGACCAGATGAAGTGAACAGCGAAAAGGAAACCCGCGTCCGCCGGTAGAGCCGAATAGCCGATTGGCCTGGATCATCGCACCGAGCATCGAGAAACAAAACAGCCCATCTGACAAAAACCAGATGTCCAGTTATGGTCAGGCGGCCAAACACCGTTCCCAAAGGCGTTCGGGGATATTCGGGCTCAAGTAAGTCCCTTTCGAGCGCGGTCATGATCGCTGTGCGTCCCCGTCCGATGACGCCCCTCCACGCCGCCGCCGCCACGACGCGCAACCACAGCCGGGGCGAGTTCGTTGGGGAAACGTGGCACTCATCGTTTTCCTGACGATCCCCGGGCTGGTGATCGCCTTGGTCGCCTTCGCCGCCCTCGACCGCGCGGGCCTGTGGGCCAACCGCAGGTTCCACCTGCCCTGGAGAAGGGACGAGGTAGGCCGTCCGGTCTCGGCGGTCGCTGTCGGCGAACTGGACGCCTTCTTCCACGGCACACATCGCCACCAGCAGGAACAACGCCGCATGTCCCTGATCCTGCGAGACGAGGAGAACGACGGCGCGCCCCCACGCACCAGCGTCGACTTGGACGCCGGAACCGCCACCATCCGCCGCCCCCTCGACCCCGCCTGACCAATCCGCCCACGCACGACGACCCGTGGGACCTGTGCGCGGCCCTTGTGGTGACCCCGCCGTCACGCGGCCCCCGCGGGGGCGTTGCCGCGTGAGATCGCTATGACCTCGACCTCGATTCCGTAGCGGGCAAGGGTCCGGGTCAGGTGGGCGAGGGCGATCTGAGCATTCGGAAAGAGCGTCGTGGGGGTCAACGGAGTCTGACGGTTGAGCTTCATGGCCAGGACGACTTTCGTGGGACGCCAGCCGTCCGGAAGGTTCCGCGTACCGAGGCTCGTCTTACGGACGAGGTCAGCGAAGGATGCGCGGGCCTCTGCGCGCAGGTACAGCGCCTCGGCGGAGACGAGTGCCTGGCTGAACATGTGGCTGAACGGTTCGGTGCCCTTGCCGCCCTTCACGTGGACGAGTTCGTCGTGCGGCCCGAGCAGGTCGCACGGCTCGAAGCCCTGCGCGCCGTGGAACTCCGTCCGGGCATTCGTCCGGTCGAGGTTCAGGAAGCGGTCGGCGCCGAGCGAGTCCTGAACCCACTCGTTGTAGACGGCCTCGCCGCGTTTCTTCGAGCCCGGCAGCGGTTTCAGTCCGTCCCGCCAGGGCGGGAGGACGAGGCTGGGTACGGGTCTGAACAGTCCGGCGATCCGGCGCCGTACGGAGGCGAAGAACTCGGCACCGCCCTCGTACCAGGCGCCTTCGACGAGGAAGTACTCGCTCTCGCCCACCCGGACCGAGGCGGCGAGCCACTTGTCGGCCGCGGCCCTGCCGAGGACGCGCTGCCCGCGTTCGTCCTCGCACATCCGCACTTCGCCGCGGCGCAGCGCCCGGACGGCCGTGCACCGGCACTGGAGACGACAGCGGCGCAGGACGGCGTCCAGGTCGAGTTCGCCGCGGCACTGGCTCTCGGCCGCACCGATCTTGATGACATGGCTCTGCGCCTCATGGGCCAGGTCGGCGAGGTCCAGCGGGACCGCCGTGGCGAGCCGCACGTCCTCGTCGTCGTCGGTCGCGGCGCGGAGCCGCACCTCCAGACGCTTGTCGAGGTCGTCCAGCCGCCACTCGTCGCGGACGGGGGCGACGGCCTCGACGAACGCGAAGTCGTCCGGGACCGTGCGTGCGCAGATCTCGGAGATCCTGCGCAGCAGGACGACGAGCCGGTCGCGGTCGAGCGGGATCCGCAGCCGGAGCCCGGCCGATCCCTCGACCCGCAGCGCGCGGGTCCGGTCGAGTCCGAGATCCCCGGGCTCGACCATGCCCGCGAGCCTGCCGACGATCTCGGTGTACTCGCTCAGCCCGATGTGGCCGATGGGAATGCCGGACGGGACGTGGGTGGCGTCCTGCCTGCCGAGCCCGCTCATGGAACGCCGCACGACCGTGCGAACCTGCTCGGCGTCGACGGCCCGGATCGCGAAGCTCAACCCGAAACGGTGGTCCTTGAACTGTTCGGGAATGGATCGCCAGCCTCCCCCGAACCCGATCGCGTACCTTTCGCCGTTCACGTCGAGGAGCAGGAGCGCCCCGCAGTCGGCGGTCTCGTACTGGGGGAGTTCCCCGATGAGGTGTGTCGCGGGCTTGAGCCAGGGCACCGGGACGTGACCGCGCTGCCAGTGGAACGCCACGGCTCCAACGTCGGGGTACTCGGGGAAGACCATGTCGCTGGACGCGGCCTCGTCCAGATACGTCCCCTGCGACGTTTCCAGGAAGGCGTCCACGTCGGTCACGGCATCGGAGAGCCGGTAGATGGTCAGTTCGTGCGTCGGGTCGGGCATGGCGGACCTCCGGAGGAAGACGTCGTCCGGTCGGGTGACCGGTGGGGATCGGACGGGATGCGCGGCGGTCTCGCGGAGGCCACATCCCGTTGTAAACAGAGTCGGTCAACTTGTTAGCGTTGTCAACGCACTTCAGTATTGATCGCCCGCTCACGGCTGTGTACGTTGTCGCTATGACCGAGGACAAGGCGGTACTGGTGCCCCCGGCGGAGATCGCCCGGATGGCCGGGGTGACGCGCGCCGCCGTGTCGAACTGGCGGCGCCGTTACCCGGACTTCCCCGAGGCGGCGGGCGGTACGGCGGCGGCCCCGCTGTTCGCGCTGCCGGACGTCCGCCGCTGGATGGATCGCAGCGGCAAGGGCCAGCCGGTGGCGGACGAGGTCAGGCTGTGGCACGCGCTGCGCGCCGAACGCGGCGAGGACATGATCGGAGCCTTGGTCGCGGTGACGGCGGAACTGCGCGACGCACGCGCGGAGCGCCCGTTGAGCGGGCCCACCGCCGATCTCGTCGCCGACCTGGCGCGTGATCGGACGCCGGGGGAGCTCGTCCGGGATCTCGCCGCACGGTTCGCGGCATCGGCGAGCCACAACGCGAGCGAGCACGTCTCGACACCCGCGTTGGTGCGCGTCGTCCGGCATTTCGCGGGCCGGACCAAGGGGACCGTCTACGACCCGGCGTGCGGGATAGGCGACCTGTTGTTGTCCGTAGGCGGTGCCAAAGTGGCGGGACGTGTCGGACAGGACGCGGCGCCGGGGCTGCCCGAGTTCGTCCGGTCGAGGGCGGAACTGGAGGAACGACCCGGCACCATCGACGTCGTCCAGGGCGACGCGCTGCGCGACGACGGGTTCCCCCGCCTCAAGGCCGATCTCGTCGTGTGCGACCCGCCCACCGGTCGGCCCGACTGGGGACGCGAGGAACTCCTGCTCGACCCCCGCTGGGAGATCATGATCCCGCCGAAGGCGGAAGGCGACCTGGCGTGGCTCCAGCACTGCTACTTCCACACCGCTCCCGGCGGGCGTGCCGTGGTCGTCCTGCCCGCGTCCGCCGCATACCGCCGTTCGGGCCGCCGCATCCGCGCCGAACTGGTGCGCGGCGGCATCCTCCACACGCTCGTGGCGTTGCCGGGCGGCCTCGCCGCCGGGCACGCGGCCCCGGTGCATCTCTGGGTACTCCGCCGTCCCGTCCGCGCCCTCGGCCCGGACACCCGCGTCCGCATGATCGACCTGACGGACGCCGACCTCGATGGCCCGATCGATCCGGCCCCGGAGCGGGTCACCGATGTCCCGGTCATCTCCCTCCTGGACGAGGAGGCCGACCTCACCCCGGGCCGCCACGTCGCCGCCCAACTCGGCACCGCCGCCTACGAGAACGCTCGTGAACGGTTCGAAACACTTCTGAACGAGCTGCGGGGACTGCTGCCCGGCCTCCCCGAGGGGTCCGAGGACGTCGCCGCCACCGTGAACGTGTCCGAACTGATCCGTGGCGGCCTCGTCCGCGTCGAGGACGGCCGCCCCGTCTCCACCACGGACCAGCTCGACACCGACTTCCTGCTCGGTTTCCTCCGCAGCGCGGTCAACACCCGCCGCAACACCTCCGGTTCCGGCACCCACCGCGCCGACCCCCGCGGAGCCCGCGTCCCGCAGATGGACCCGGACCGGCAGCGGACGTACGGGGCGGCCTTCAGGGAACTGGAAACCTTCCTCCACCGTCTCGAAGAAGCGGCCAAGATAGGACGCCGGGCCGTGCAACTGGCACAGGACGGCCTCACGAGCGGGACACTTGAACCACCCGAAACGAAAGACGAGGACGACGAGTGAGCGTTGACCAGAACCTGTCCGCGTTCATCTGGTCAGTGGCGGACCTGCTCCGCGGGGACTACAAACAGTCGGAATACGGGAAGGTGATCCTGCCCTTCACCGTCCTGCGCCGCTTCGACTGCGTGATGAAGCCGACCCGCCAGGCAGTCTGGACCCGCGCCGACGCCTACCCCGGCGACGCGCCACCCGCGCTACTGAAGGCGGCGGCCGGACTGCCGATTTTCAACACGTCCCGCCAGGACTTCCAGACGATCGGCGCCGACCCGGCGAACGTCCGCAAGAACCTCGTCGACTACATCAACGGGTTCTGCGCGGAGGTCACCGAGATCATCGACCGGTACGCCTTCCACACGCAGATAGAGCGGCTGGACGCGGCCGGGCTCCTCTACCAGGTGGTGCAGAGGTTCGCCGACCCGAAACTCGACCTGAGCATGTCCCGCGTCAGCAACCACGACATGGGATACCTGTTCGAGGAACTGATCCGGAAGTTCTCCGAACTCTCCAACGAGACGGCCGGTGAGCACTTCACCCCGCGCGAGGTCATCGAGCTGATGGTCGAGCTGCTCCTCGCCCCGGACACCGAGGCGTTGCAGGGCCCAGGCAAGGTCATCGACATTCTCGACCCCGCCTGTGGGACGGGCGGAATGCTCGCCGCCGCCGAAGAGCACATCCGGAGCATGAACCCGGAGGGCGCGCGCATCAACCTGCACGGGCAAGAGCTCAACGCCGAGTCGTACGCGATCTGCCGCTCCGACATGCTGATGAAGGGCTACGACGAGAACAACTCGTCGATCGCCTTCGGGAACTCGTTCAGCAACGACGCACACGACGGCGAGGAATACCGCTACATGCTCGCCAACCCGCCGTTCGGCGTGGAATGGAAGAAGGTCGAGAAGTTCGTCAAGGACGAGCACAACGACTATGGCCACGCCGGACGCTTCGGCGCCGGGCTCCCGCGCATCAACGACGGCTCCTTCCTGTTCCTCCAGCACATGATGTCGAAGATGCGCCCCGTCACCGCCGACGTGGACGAAGACCTGAAGGGTTCGCGGATCGCCATCGTCTTCAACGGCTCCCCGCTGTTCACCGGCGGCGCGGGCTCCGGCGAATCGGAGATCCGCCGCTGGATCATCGAGAACGACCACCTTGAGGCCATCGTCGCCCTGCCCGACCAGCTCTTCTACAACACCGGCATCTCCACGTACTTCTGGATCGTCACCAACGACAAGGCACCACGGAACAAGGGCAAGGTCGTGCTCCTGGACGCCCGCGACCAGTGGACGAAGATCCGCAAGTCCCTCGGCGAGAAGCGCAAGGAGATCGGCAAGGACCAGCGCGCCCACATCTGCTCCCTCTACAGGAACGCTTTCGACATCGCCGCCGACCCTGCTCACCCGGACCATGCCAAGGTCAAGGTGTTCCGCAACGAGGACTTCGGCTACCAGCGCATCACCATCGACCGCCCGCTACGCCAGCGCTTCGAGGTCAGCGAGGAGACTCTCACCGCCCTAGCCGAGACGACGGCCGTCCAGAAATACGAGCTGCGGGACGAGTTGCTGACCGGCCTCAAGCCCCTCATCGGCACCTCGGAGACGGACCGGGCGAAGTTCCGCAACAAACTCTTCGCCACCTACATCGAGAACTCGATCACCGCCCCGCCGGACAAGGTCGACAAGGCCGCCATGACCGCCTTCGCCATCACCGATCCGGACGGCGAGATCCAGAAGACCAAGGGCAAGGTCGTCCACGACCCCGACCTCCGCGACTTCGAGAACGTCCCCCTCACCGAGGACATCGACGACTACTTCACCCGCGAGGTCCTCCCACACGTCCCCGACGCCTGGATCACCGAAACCAAGGACCCCAAGACCAAGGAATTGATCCGAGCCAAAATCGGCTACGAAATCCCCTTCACCCGCCACTTCTACACCTACACCCCACCCCGCCCCCTAGAAGAGATAGACGCAGAACTGAAGGCCATCGAGTCCGAAATCCAAACCCTCCTCACCCAGGTGACCTCGTGACCAACCGTTGGAATCTTGTGCGGCTGGGATATCTGTGTCAAATACAGTCTGGACTGACCGTAGACTCTTCTCGAAACCTCACAGGCGATGCGGTAAGCAGGCCGTATCTGCGTGTGGCAAATGTTCAAGCCGGACACCTCGACCTGAGTTCTGTCAGTGAGATCACTGTGCCGCGTTCCATAGCCTCTCGCAGCACACTCAAATACGGGGATGTTCTTATGACAGAAGGAGGTGACCTGGACAAGCTTGGGCGCGGCGCCCTCTGGCGCAACGAGCTAGAAGGATGTCTTCACCAGAATCATGTGTTCGCTCTTCGTCCTCTTCCTGGGAAGGTTGAGCCCAGATATCTGGCGCTGACAACTCAATCCCTGTATGCGCGGCACTATTTTGAAAGTACCGGCACTAAAACGACAAATCTTGCTTCAACCAATAAGAGCAAGATTCTCGACTTTCCGATTCCCCTCCCACCGCTGGAGGAGCAGCGGCGGATCGCAGACTTCCTCGACGCCGAGACCGCTCGCATCGACCGTATCGTTCAGTTGAGGGAAGACGCATCCTCGCTACTGAAGCAGCGAGAGCGGGCACTATTGGACTCTGAGGTTGAGTCTCTAGCCCTTCGCTTTGGTGTGCTTCCATTGCGTCGATTTATCTGCGGGATTGAACAGGGGACGAGTCCTCAGTGTGACAACGCCCCGGCGGGCCTAGGTGAATGGGGCGTGCTTAAGGTCAGCGCGGTTAAGGGTGGTCGATTCTTTGGTGAGCAGAACAAGAGGTTGCCCGAAGAAATGGATCCAGAGTCACAGTACGAAGTGCATGACGGTGACTTCCTGATCACCCGGGCAAACACACCGGCACTCGTTGGAGCCGCTGCTGTTGCAGAAAGACCTCGCAGACGCCTCATCTTGTGTGACAAAATCTTCCGGGTTCGGGTATCTGAAAACGTATTGAAGAAATACCTCGTTCTAGTTGCTCAAGGAACTCGAATCCGTGATCTATGCGCAGAGGGGTCCCATGGTACGTCGCAATCCATGGCAAATCTCAAGACTGATGAGATCAAGCGATGGCCGATACCGGTGGCTCCCCTTAAGGAACAAGAAGCGCTCGTTGAACGATGTGAATCCGTTTTGCAAATCAGTAGCGAGCTAATCGCTTCGATTGGAGCTCAAGTCGGTCTATCGGAGGAGAGGCGGCGGGCGGTTGTTACGGCGGCCGTCACGGGGGAGTTGGACGTGACGACCGCGCGTCGTGTTACGTGATGTTGGGTTGTCGTTGACCCAGCGAAGGCGAGTGAGCTTCGAGTAGCGGGCCGCCATGGACGGCGACCCGGAGCGGCTGCTGGTGGGGGCTTCGGTGACCGCTAGTTCCTGGGGGAGGAAGTGGGCACCGAGCACAGCAGCCGCTCCGGGAGTTCAGCGATGCCTGCCCATGTAACCGGCGTTGGTGATGGCCGTGCCTACGAAGAGGATCAGCATCCAGGCCGCGAAGCCGGTGAGCAGGGCAAGGGCAATGATCGCCAAGGTGAGGATCACAGGTTCTCCTCGATCTTGCGTTGGGCGGCGAGCGCCTCGCTGAGCATCTCGTAGGAATCCTCGGCCAGGGTCATGCATAGGCCGTGATAGAGCTACCGATCGCTCAGGGGACCGCCGAGGCGGGTGGCTATGAAACATTCCATCGTTGGGGGCTGGCGAATGTGCCAGGCCGGGTGCTGCTCCTGAAGACGAGCGCGTTCTTGATCGTTCACGGGTCGGATTCCCTGCGAATTGATTTGGCCGATGACAGGCGAGCTTCGCAGGCGCAAGTTACTCTGAGCTACGAACCGCTCACCCCCCACGAGCACCCGACCAAGTGAGGCGGCACCCCCGAACTGCGGGCCGACACCCGGGAGCACCCATGGCACCCTCGCGTGACACCAACCCCTCCGCCTTCCAGGAAGCGTTCGTCAACGAGCTGCGTGCGCGGCGCCAGGCGGACGGCATCTCCCGGAACAAGCTCGCGGCGAAGCTGGGCTGCACACCCCAGTGGATCGCCAAGGTCGAGACCTTCGAGAAGCCTCCGTCCGAGGGCCTCGCCGACGACCTGGACACCTACTACCAGATGGGCGGCACCTTCCACCGCATGTGGGAGAAGCACATAGAGGCTCGAAAGAGCGGGCTCATCCCGACTGCCTTCAAGCCGTTGATCGAGGCTGAGAAGGAAGCCGCGCAGATCGGTATCTATGAGCCGACCCTCATTACAGGCTTGTTTCAGACAGAAGAGTACGCCCGTCTCGTGTTTAGCAATGGACTTCAGTCGGACAAGGTTGACGAACTGGTTGCGATCCGCATGGAGCGTCAGGCGGTGCTGACTAGTCCTAAGGCGCCTTCGATCTTCCTACTGATTCGGGAGTCCGCTCTCCGTGACGTACCGCCAGAGGTTCGCCCTGGGCAATGCAAGCACCTGCTGGGGCTGGCTGAGCTGCCAAACGTTTCCATCCAGGTGCTCCCAGCCCATGCACATGTCTTCCAACCGACTGGCTTCCAGGTTCTGAGCTTTGAGAGGTCAGCGGACCTCGCGTACATCGAAGGCACCGGGGGCAATAGCCAGATGCTCTCAGACGCGGCAGCAGTGCTGAATCTTGCCGTACTGTTCAATGTGGCAAGATCTGAGGCACTCTCTGCGACGGAGTCCGCCGCATTGATACAGACCATCATGGAGGGCACATGAGCACCCCCGACCTGTCGTCCAGGAACTGGCGCAAGAGCACATACAGCGACTCCGAAGGCGGCAATTGCATCGAGGTTGGCGGCGTGGCCTCGATTGTGGCCGTCCGGGATTCGACGGATCCAGACGGCCCGGTGCTGGCGTTCGGTCGTGCGGCGTTCGCTGACCTGGTGACCGGCATCCAGACCGGACGGTACGACCGGTAGTCCGAGTTCGGGCGATGCGCCGGGGCCTCACACCACGACCGGGTGTGGGGCCCTCCGTCCGTCCGGTGGGCGGTCCACGTGTGGGACGCATCTGCGCCGCTCCAGAGGCTTTGCCCTGCTCATTCACGGTCCCGCGCGTTTGAGCGCGTTCCTCAGCCGGTCCGCGAGCAGAGCGAGAGCCGCGCCCAGTGCCACGCCGAGCAGAATCCCACGGTAGCGGCGGTTGCCGGGCTCCTGGTCTGGCCCTGTCTCTCGGTGGGGCGGGCCCTGCGCTTCCGCCGTCCGGTACGTCTCGTCCACGATCCGGTGGAAGCGGCGTTCCCTGCGGGTGGTGGACGTGGCGATGCGCGCCTCGCGGGCACCGGCCCAGAACCGGCGTCCGGGCTCGCCCCTGAACAGCGTGGACGTCACCGTACGGAGAAGGCGCTCGTCCATCGTCTTCAGCTCGAAGGACATCTGCCAACTGGAGAAGATCAGGTTCAGATAGATCTGCTGGCGGTCGGTCTCGGGATCGCGGCCGGGAGCGACAGGGCCCCAGGCTCGGCGGTAGGTCGGGTTCTCCATCGCCATTTTCAGTAACTCGAGATGCACGAGCCGCTGGCCGTGTTCCCGGTTAACCTTGGTGTCGCGCGCCTGGAGAACCAACGTGACCGTGATGCCGATCAGGGCGAACGCCGACAGCAACGCGGAGGCCGCGCCATAGGTCTGTCCGATGAAGCTGAGCCGCTCCCATCGTGCCGCGTCGCCCCGGAACACGTCGAGCGCGATCGGGGATGCTCCGACCAGTCCGACGGTGAGCAGGACGAGGAGGATTAGGAGGACGGTCGAACCGGTACGTCTGCCGCTGCCGGTGGGCGGTGTCCGTGTCACCCCTCAGAGTTGCGCGAGCGGTGGCGGGAGCGGGTCGATCTCCCTGGTGACGTAGGACGCGAGGTCTTCGCCCTTGTCCCAGAGCACGGCCATCTCGGCCCGGCACGCGCCGATGACCTCCTGGTCGACGATCCGCCGGGCGCCGTTGTGCACGCCCGCCTGGTCGTAGCCGACCTCATAGAGGGCGCCCGTTCCGACGATGACGACCTCGGGCAGGAGGCCGCCTTCCTCCTGGCCGTGGACGGCTTCCGCGTCCAGGACGCGTATGCCTTCACCGGCCTCGGCCCTGACCCGCAATGCCTGCATCTCCCACTGGAGGTAAGGGCTGACGGGACGTTCGACGATGCGAACCCTCCGGTACTCGAAGCCCACCGACTCGAACCGGCGCCGAAGAGCCCCGAGGGCCCGCGCCTCCATCCGCTGCGCCCCGTCCCAGTCGCCGCGCATGAAGGCGCGGTAGCCGTCGTCGTCCTCTTCCTGGAAACTTTGACGCCTTTCCAGCTTCCAGAAGAAGTCGTCAATCGCGGCGAACCGCGCCCCTGCATCGGACCGGTACTCCTCCGGGCCGAGAAACGTCGCCGGGAGGTCAGAAATCCTATTAAGCATCGGGGATATCCGGCTTGGCGGCTATTATCATGTTGCGGGGTAGGACAACGATCCGCTCATCGGCGCCGACGCTCACGCCGGAAGGCAACCGATCACGGTAGACCTCGGTCAGGTCGCGGCCTATGGCGGCCACATCACCGTTGGACAACTCCCACAGATCCGGACAGGTGAGGTCTTCCTTGGTGTCACCCAGTTCATGGGCGGACTTGCCCAGCCGCCGCATGAAATGCGCACGAGGGTCGGCTTCCCACATTCTCGAAATCCCCTTCAGATATACGGGAAGTGATTTGCCTCATATCATTTCATGATCGTGCTGTCCAGTCAATCTTCTGGCGGATGTCGCATTTTTCGGTTTCGGGAATAACGAGTTCCGGCCTTCCGTCAGGCGATCCCGTTGACGCCCGGGGTCAGTGACGGTCGGACCCCGGCACTCGCCGAGCGCTGGCCGGAGGGCAGTCCTCGTCGATGAGGACCTTCATCACGAGGCTCGGACCGCCAGATCGTAGCTGTCGACGTACTTGGCGAAGTCTGCGGCCTCTCGGGCAGCTTCCACTGACACCGCCGGATAGAAGTCCGCGATCCGCTCTGCGGGGACCCCGTCCGCTAGGAGCTCGGCCACGGCGTCGTAGGGGACACGGGTGCCCTTGATGACGGGGTGCCCTCCCTGCATGGCCGGGTCGACCTCGATGTTCGTGCGAGGATGGAACAGATGCGGGACGACCACACCGGCGCGGACGGGGAACGGTTCGATGACGTCGCCCATGACGATCACCACCTGTCGCTGCCCGGGCTTCTTCACCAGGTCGATGGCCTCTTCGTCGCTGACGAACTGGATCGTCCTGCCGTCCGTGACCAACCGGTAGGAGGACAGATGGTCACGTTCCCCCAGATTCCGCGACGTTCCGAGTGCGGTGCGGATCTTCTGGAGCGAGCTGGCGTTGCGTAGGTGCACGCACGTGCGGAGCGCCAGGACGTCCCAGAAGGAGTAGAGCGCACGAGGTGACCTGGAGATCTCGGGTGCCAGGACGACCCCCGCGTCGGCCGCTCTACGCCAGTGCCTCAGCTGGCCCGTTGTGGCGCCGGACAGAGCAGCGGCCATCTTGGCCGAGTAAGCCACCGGTCCACCCTTCTTCGCTCTTCGATGCATTGTCCATCACGACTTCGGTGTGTCCATAGGTACCCAGGCGAACGTCACGCCGCGTGGTGTACCCATGACTGTCTACAGCTTGAGATGTCCTCTTGACCCGGAGATCGTGCAACTTGCATCGCAGCCAAGAGTCGATCAAGGTCGGGCGAGAGCACCGCTCTCCACGTAGGAGTTTCTCTCGGTGTCCAACTTCTGGCCGTGATTGGCCAGGACATGGCGCATCACCCGTGTGCTGAAGTCTTCGATGACGGGTCGGGTTACGGGGGGCGACGACTGGCGCCTGGACGAACCTCGCTTTGATCCACTAGCCTTTCAGGATGATCTACTCGAAGACAATATTATCTTGACAGGAACTGGGTTCCTTCCTTATGGCTGACGCCAAGAATCGCCTGAACGATATCCTCAACCAGGACGTGCCCCATGCTCCCACCTCGGCTGAGGAGCTGAGGGAGCGCCTCGTCAACAGCCGACAAGCGGCAGCCGTTCCACCTGGTGAGCGGCCGGTTTCCAGCACTGATGAGAAGGTCAGCGATTCGCTCGCCGAGGTGACGCCTTCGCAGGAGGATGGGCCGGTGACCGTGGCAGCCGGTCGGATGTCTCCGCCGTTCACGGATTCGGTCGACGGCGATGTTCTCGGCGGCTTCGAAGAGGTCCTCGCCGAACTCGGAGAACTGTCCACAGGGCTGGCGGGTGCCGTGGACGATTCGCTGGAGGCGACAGGAACCGACGGTACGGGCACGATCGAGGTCACGGTGGCAGGAAAGGGGCGAGTGACCGGCTTTCGCCTTCGCAGGCAATGGCGCGTCGCCTTGACCGCGGAGACGTTCGACGCGGCGGTCATGGAGGCGATTTCGGACGCGGTGATGAGCAGGATGACGCTCTCTCTGGACAACGCGGATGGTTCCGCCCCCGGCAGCGGGGCCCAGCCGTCCGGTTCCGCGTTGTCGTCCTCCTCATGGGAGCCCCCGCGAGGAATGGATCCCGCCAGTGCGCTTCGCCAGGTCAATGACCTGCTCGACGAATCGAACAAGAGACTGGAGGCATTTGAGGAGGCCCTCACACGTCCGACCGAGAACACCGAGATCAAGAGTGAGAATCGGCGGGTGACGCTCGCTGTCCAAGGTGGGATGGTCACTGGCGTTCTTACGCAGCGGAGCTGGCTTGCGAAGGCCGACCAGAGTCGGCTCTGCGAGGAGTTCTCCACGGCGTTCGAGGCAGTGAACGACCTCGTCGGCTCGGAGTCTCGGGAACAGGCCGTCCCGGCGGGCGCGGCTGGAGCCGAGGTGGAGTCCGTCATCAACGAACTCAGGGACCTGCTCCGGGGCCTGGGTTTTCCTCAAGGTGAGGAGACGACATGAGTGAACTGGAAGTTGCCCTCAAGTATCTGCACAAGGACTCCGAAACCTGGACCCAGGGCGGAAAGGTGATGGAGAAGGCGGCGCAGGAGGTCGCTGCGATGAAAGATCTCTCCGCAGGGTTTGGTTACCTTGGGAAGAAGGCGAACTGTGACACGACGTATGCGACTCTTAACGACACTCTCGTCAGCGTCGGCATGCAAGCGGGCAAGGTTTTCCGCGACGCCAGCCACAAATTGGACACGGTGGCCAAGGCGTACGAACACGCCGAGGAGTTGAGCGCTGACCAGGTGAAAAAGATCAGGCATGGGTGGCATATCTGACATGACCGAGTTCGCCGCGACCATGTCGCACATCAATCAGCAGACGCTCAAGGTGAACGAGAAGCTGAACGAGCTCGTCACCAACATCAACAAGGTGCTCGCTAAACTGCCGTCGTTCATCGCCCATCGCCTCACCCCACTGCTGGACAAGCTCGGAAGCGCGGTCACCAAGCTGTGGAAGGAGTTCTCCCAGTTCGTCGCGGAACCTGGAGACTGGGGAAAGCTGGCCGACGCCGCCGGGAAGTTCAGTGACAAGGTCCAAGCGCCGGTGAGCGCGCAGGCCGGCCGTTTCCAAGAAACGTATTCGAAGGTCGATGACTACTGGAAGGGCGAAGCCTCCGAAGCTTACAAGAAGGTCCTCAAACCGAACGCACCGCAGACCGCCGCGACCCAACAGTACGGCGACACGGCGGAGGCGGTCAGCGGCGCACTCGATCTGTGCAGATGGACGATCCTCGGCTTCTGGTTGTTCGTAGGAGCGGCCTATGCGACGTTGATCTACCAGTTGATCGGTGACTGCGTCGCCGCCGCGTCGGTGGCCGGGGCCCTTCCCGCGCTCGGTAGCGCGATCTTGGCGATCGGAGCGTTCGCCGCCGCGGTCGCCGGGGCCGGGTGGACGGCCATTCAGGTGCTGGGAGGCCCGGCGAGTACCTTCCGCACGGAGAACAACGGGAACAACAACTGGCCGGGTGGGGCATGGCCTCCCTCGGGCGTTGTTGCAGGCTGAGCCCGTGTTGTTCTCTTCCCAACGCGCGTTGCGGCGAGACCCGAAGCACCGTCGCAAACTCATGTGGATCCAGTTCGCCCGGCATGTGACGTTCGCAGTCCTCGCGGGTGTGGTCGGGCTGACCGCTGTTCAAGACGCGGGTGGTGTTCCCGCGCCCTTCATGCCGTTCCTTGTCGCAGGCGTGACGGCCTTCGTCAACTCGGTCATTCTCGCGGCGGCGACGGCGGCCGCGCTCGGTGGGCGGCATCCCGTCCTCGCGTGGCGCGGGGCACTCGCAGTGTGGTGGGTGGGGATCGCCGGGACCCTTGTCGCACTCGTTCTCGCTCTCGTGGACGAGAGCGAGGGGGAGACGCCCCTTGCGGCCCTGTTCGCCGTCCCGTTCCTGGTCATGGCGAAGCCGCCCCGGTGGATGCGTCCAGAACGCGGATCTCCTCGCCTGCCTCCGCCCTGACCCGCAGCGCCCGCATCTCCCACTGGAGATATGGCGTGATGGGGGACTCGACGACCCGGACCCGGCGAAGCACGAAGCCCTGCTCGACGAACCGGCGGCGGAGTGCGTCGCGCCCATCGTTCTCGATTCGCTGCGCCTCTTCCCAGTCGCCCCGGACGAAAGCCTGGTAGCTGGCATCGTCCGGCTCCTGGAAGGTCTGCCGACGCTCCAGCTTCCAGAAATAGTCCTCGCTCTCGGCGGACCGTGCCGTCGCTTCGGCCACGTATTGGGGCGCAGTGAGCAGGGTCGCCGGAAGGACAGCGATTCGATCAAGCATCGGGAATGTCGCGCTTTGCGGCGAACATCGTGTTGTGCGGCAAGGTCACGACCCTTCGTCGGGCCCGGTGCTGGCACCGGGATGGAGGCTGCAGGTTTGTTTATGAGTGATTCCCGCATTCTTTCATGGTCATTTCTTCTTTGGTGATGTTCTGGCCGCATTCTAGGGTTCCGTAGCGCGGCAAGGGGGAGCGGCGGGGGCAACGGGAGAGCTTGGGATCTCGTGCCGTTCGGGTGGATGTGAGACCTCGGGCGCCTTCGACGCCAGGCCGCCCACCCGTCGCAGGGCGGATGGCCAGTTGGATTGAGCGGTCCCGGAATGTCACATTGTGCCAGTCTACGTTGTGAACTGGTGTGGTTTGTGAGGGGCGACGGACTGGGGGGCTACCTGCGCTGACGTGGCTTCTCTGTGTCGACTATCGCCATTGGTACCCCATGCCGCTGGTCATCTTGTAGGCTGCACTCGCCGGTGTGCCGGATGGGTTTTGATTTGACCTGTTTTGGCTGCCGGAAAATGAGGTTGAGGGCTTGATATATTAAATCTCTGCCTAACACTTGACGCTTTGGAACTGTCGATATAGAACTGTGATCAACGGTATCGGCGAGATTAAGGTCCATGTCATGGCTCTCAGGATGATCGGTGGATCCGGCTGCGGCAACGGTCCGTGTCCCGCGGTGTACGAGACGGAGAACGGGACGATCGTCGTTCAGGGCTTCGTTGTCGATCCGGAGAAGGCGGGGCTCACCCTGCCGCCGGGTGAGAACGCCGTGGAGATCCCGCGCTACATCCTGGAGCGCGCCCTCGCCGCCGAGTGACCACGTTTCCTCTTCGCCCGACCCGCATGGACCAGAGCGAAACGGTTCAGAGATCGACGAAGCCGGCGTGCGGCCGGCCCAGCCAGAGCGGGAGAGCTCTCATTATTCTCAACATGGACGAGTTCGGCTTACTCTTCACGGAGTTCGCGTCGTCCGCCACCCGGATCGAGACCCTCGGCGTCTACACCGTGGACGAGGAGCGCGCGAACCTCGAGCACTACACGGCGGGGAAACCGCTCCCGCCCGACCGCAACGAAGAATGGGCGGGCAATATCCGCGAACGCGTCGCGGCGGGCGCCTATATGGGCCGTGTCCACATCATCGACCACACGCTCACGCCGTATCTCCAGTTCGAGATCGACTGGTACTACGCGGTGAACGGCGCGGCCGGGGAAGATATCCGGTTCATCTTCCGCGAGGACGTTCCCGACGTCGTGTACACCGACACCTGGCTCTTTGACGAAGAGATCGTCGTCGACCTCGGTTACGACGAGGAGGGACGGCTGCTGTACGCCAACCGCAACGAGGATCCGGTGAGGTTGGAGCAGGCGAGGACCGCTTGGCGCGAGTTCCACGCCCGATCCTTTCCGCTCGCCGACCTTCTGGCCATGATCCGCGGTGGCGAACTGGCCGTGCCCCACCCGCCATCGGCGTCCAGCGGTTCCGGTGCGAGGGCGGAGGCATGCGGGTGGCCGTCGGCACGCACCTGAGCACCGAGTTCGTGCTCAGCGACCAGGGCGCCGGTTACCCACGCCGCACCGTCGCGACGGCGGCGACGCCCGAGGAGCTCGACACCCTCGTGGGGACCGGCTACCTCACCCGCCCGAAGCTGCTGGACCGGGCGGCGGCCGAAGCCCTGGCCGCGGCCGTGCTCGGGCTCGCCGAGGCCGAGGCGGATCGCCCCGAGGCGGAAAGCCTGCCTGGGCAGAGCATCTACCTCCGCTCGCTGCTCGACAAGGACGCGGCGTTCCATTTCCTGCTCCGCCTCGAACCGGCCCTGTCCATCGCGAGGACGTTGCTCGGCCCGCAGGTCTGGATCGACCTGGAGGCCCGGCTGAACCACGCGGGGCGTTCCGGTGTCGCGGTGCCCTGGCACGCCCACCTGCCGGTGATCCCCGACCCGCTGCCCGCCCTCTTCAGCTATCCGCACCAGATCCACTGCCTCATCTACCTCGACCGGGTCACCGAACGGGAAGGCGCCCTGTGCCTGCTCCCCGGCTCGCACCGAGGTGGCGGCACACGGCTCCCGCTCGGCGACCAGACCGATCAGCCCGGTCAGGTCGAGCTGTACTTCGAGCCGGGCGACGCCGTTCTCATCCACGCCGGTCTCTGGCACCGGACGGTTCCGTCCAGCGTGGACGCCGGGTACCGCCGGCTGCTGCTCCTCGGCTACGTTCCGTCCTGGGTGCGGGCCGACACCGGGCGCGGCGTCCCCGCGGAGCGGCCGCTGACCGCGGAACTCGCACGTACTGGTGACGCCGAGACCCGCGAGCTGCTCGGCGAGTTCCAATGGTGACGGTCGGGCTGCGTCCGCTCCAGGCGAGCGCCGCCCAAAGGCGGGAAGGCCACAGGCACGACCAGGTGCTCTATTCGCTGCTGCGAGACGACCCGCGGCCCTGATCCGTCGCGTCCGCGCCGTCCGTCGCGTTCGCGCCGCCGATCCAGGCCCGCAGCGCCTCGGACCTGACGTCGTCGAAGCCGTCGAGCAGCGCCAGCGCCTCCCGCCGGTGGTGCGCGGCCTCGTCGCTGCCGGTTCCCGCCGGTCCGGCCTCCACCAGCGCCGCGGCGAGGTGACCGAGACTCTTGGCCTGCTTCCACCGGTCGCCGACCTGCTGGTGGACGGCGGCGGCGCGGCGGTGGAAATCGGCGGCGTCCGACGGCCTGCCGAGCGCGCGGTAGGCGCGGCCCGTCCCGTCCAGCGCGATGCCCTCCCGGCTCGGGTCCCCGTCCCGACGGAAGATCACGGCGGCGCGCTGGGTGGAGACGAGCGCCTCCTCGGGCAGACCGGCGGCAAGTTCGGCCTTTCCCAGGTAGAGCAGCGCCGTGCCCTCCCACAGGGGATTGTCCATCTCCCGGGAGATGGACACCGCCTCGGCCGCCGCGGACAGGGCCTCCGCCGATTCGCCGCGCCTGCGCCGCAGCAGGCTGAACCCGGTGAGGACCATCGACTCGTACAGCCGGTCGTCCAGTTCGCGGAATGTGGCCAGCGACTCCGTGAGCAGGTCCGCCGCGTCGTCCGGACGATCCAGTTGGAGGAAGGCGTATCCGAGGCTGAACAGGACGGTCGCGGTCCAGTGCGGATCGTCCAGATCGCGGACGATCGACAGGGCCCCCTCCAGGTCGGCGCGCGCCCGCTCCGGCCGGTGCGCGAACAGGCCGACCCAGCCGAGGCCGTTGAGCACCTTGACGGCGCTGAGCCGGTCGCCCAGCTCGCGGTGAATCGTGATCGCCGCCCGGTGGTGGCGGGCGGCCTCGTCGAGTTGCGAGGTCATGCGGCAGAGCCGGCCGAGGCCGTCGCACAGCGCGGCCTCCGCCTCCCGGTGACCCAGCGTCCGCGCGGCCTCCAGGCCCGCGAGCGACGTGACCCACCAGTCCTGGTAGTGGTTGAAGGTCGCATAGATCCGTTCGAGGATCACCGCGAGCTTCCAGGCGAGGTCCAGCAGGCCGGTCTCCGTCGCGGCCCGCACCGCCCCGACCAGGTTCGTCCGCTCGTCGTCGTACCAGCGGGCGGCCTGCTCCCGGCCCTCGAAAGGCGGCGGGAAATCCTGGGGAGGCTCGACGGCGAACAGCAGCGTCGTGTCGTGGGCGAGCGACAGCACGCAGCGATACGCGCAGTGCAGGTACCAGGAGCACACCCGTCCCACCGCCTCGAGCTGCTCCTCCTGCGTGATCTCGGACCTGGCCCTGTCCACCGCGTAGGCGCGCAGCAGGTCATGGAACCGGTAACGGCCGGATCCGCCGTTCTCCAGCAGGTAGGCGCCGACGAGGACGTCGAGGGACGCGCGCACCCGTTCGTCTCCGGGGCCTGCCAGCACCGTCGCGGCCGGCTCGCCGAAGTCGCCGCCGGGGTGCAGCCCGAGGAGGCAGAAGAGCCGTGCCGCCTTTTCCGGCAGCGCGCGGTAGGACCAGGCGAACACGGTCCTGACCGCGTCCGACTCTTCCTCGTCGCCGGTGGACAGCGCGTCCCATAGGGACGACTCGTCGCGCAGGTCCGTGATCAGCTCGCCGAGTGGCATGCCGGGGCGGGCCGCCGCGCGTTCCGCCGCGATGCGAAGCGCCAGCGGGAGATGGGCGCACAACCGGGCCAGCTCGGCGATGTCCGCGGGATCGTCACCGGACCGGTAGCCCGCCGTCGTCCTGGTCAGCAGCTCGACGGACTCCTCCTCGGTGAGCGTGCCGAGAATCGTCCGCTCGGCGCCGTCCCGGACGAGCAGGCCCGACAGCCTGCCGCGGCTCGTCACGATCGCGAGGCTGCGCCCCGTTCCGGGGATGAGCGGCCGCACCTGTGCCGTCGTTCCCGCATTGTCGAGGATGACCAGCATTTGCCGGTCGGCGAGAATCGATCGGTACAGGCTGGATTTCGCCTCCACCTCGTTCGGGACGGCCGAGGTGGGAATGCCGAGCGCGATGAGGAACCGTTCCAACGCCTGGCCCGGCGTTACCGGAAGGCCAGGATCGTAGCCCCTGAGATCGACGTAAAGCTGCCCGTCGGGAAATTCGTCGCGGATCCGGTGTGCCCAGTGCAGGGCGAGTGACGTCTTGCCGACGCCCGCGGTCCCGGCGATCAGGTAGGCGATGGTGCGAGCGTTCTGGCCGTCCCCCCGTGCGGTGATCAGCGCGCGTCCAGCCGGTCCTGATCGTCGAGCCGGTTGACGAAGACCCCGACGCCGCGGGGCAGTTGCCACGGCGGCGAATGCGACCCGCGCCCGTAATGGAAATGGATGTCGCCGCTGATGTCGCGGGCCTGGACCACGTCACCGGCGGTTCCCGACATGGTCGAATGCGTATCTTCGGTGGAGTCATCAGGCTGGACGTCCGGCATGTGATCACCCGTCGTTTTGCCGACCTCTTCCAGGTTACGGTGCCCTCGCGCGCTGAAAAAGGGCTCGATCCCGGGCCGGGTAAGGACAGGTCGAGGCGATTTCATTGCGGAAGATGGCGGGTCGATGTTAGCAGAGTCAACACCTTGAAGGCTGTGGCGCAGTGCTCACGTCCGGAGTAGCATCCTTGGGGTCGGGATGCTCGGACGGTGGGACGGGGTTGGGCCGGTGGGCGTGAAGGTGTACGGAGAGAAGACGTTCGAGGACGCTGTCGAGAGTGCATTGCTCGCGCACGGGTGGGCGCCCGGTGAGCCGGTGAACTACAACCGTGAGCTGGCGCTCGACACCGCTGAGCTGGCGGTGTTCGTCGGGCGGACGCAGGCGCGGGAGTGGGAGCGGCTGCGAGACGCCTACGGGGAGGACCCGGCGCGGCCGTTCGCGCGGCTGGTCGCCAAGGAGATCGACGCGCGGGGTGCGCTGGACGTGCTGCGGACGGGCGTGAAGGACAAGGGCATCCGGTTCCGGCTCGCCCACTTCCGGCCCGCGCACACCCTGGCTGCCAGGGCTCTCGACGACTACAACGCGAACCGGCTGACGGTGACACGGCAGTTGCACTACTCGGCGGAGGAGCCCGCGAACTCCGTCGACCTGGCGTTCTTCGTCAACGGGGTCCCACTGGCAACCGCCGAGCTGAAGAACCCGGTGACCGGGCAGACGGTCGCCGACGCGCGAGCGCAGTACCGTGACCGCGACCCCAAGTCCCCGTTCTTCGCGCGTCGGACCCTCGTCCATTTCGCCGTGGACACCGACCTCGTCTTCCTCACGACGCGCCTCGACGGGAGCAGAACGCGGTTCCTCCCGTTCAACCAGGGCTCCAGCGGGCCAGGACAATCGGGGTCGGCGGGCAACCCGCCCGGCGGCGAGTCCGGCTATCGGACGTCCTACCTGTGGGAGCGGGTGCTCCAACGCGACAACTTCCTGGAGTTGCTCCAGCAGTACCTGCATGTCGAGGACGCGGACGCCAAAGCGGGAAAGGCGCCGTCCTTCAAGCCTTTCGCGGCCCACACGCAGCCGCTCATCTTCCCCCGGTTCCACCAATGGCACGCCGTGCGAGAGCTGATCGCCGACGCACGGGAGAAGGGCGCGGGGGAGAACTACCTGATCGAGCATTCGGCCGGGTCGGGGAAGTCGAACACCATCGCGTGGCTGGCGCACCGGCTGTCCACGCTGCACGACCGCCGGAACGCGCCCGTCTTCGACAAGGTCATCGTGCTCACCGACCGGCTCGTCCTCGACAAGCAGCTCCAGGACACCATCTACCAGTTCGAACAGGTCCAAGGCGTGGTCGAGCGCGTCGAGAAGGACTCCGCGCAGCTCGCTGAGGCGCTCACCGGTGCCCGCGCCCGGATCGTCATCACCACGCAGCAGAAATTCCCGTTCGTCCTGGGCAAGGTACGTGACCTGGCGAAGCGCAAGTACGCGATCATTATTGACGAGGCGCACTCCTCGCAGGGCGGGGAGGACAACGCGGCGCTGAAGAAGGCCCTCGGGGCACGGACCGTGGACGAATCCGGCGACCCGCTCACCTCGGCGGCCCTCGCGCGCGGTCGGCAGCCGAACCTGTCGGTCTTCGCGTTCACCGCGACGCCGAAGGCGAAGACCCTCGAGCTGTTCGGCCGGTACGACGCCGAGACCGACAGGAACAGGCCCGTCCACGTCTACTCGATGCGGCAGGCGATCGACGAGGGCTTCATCCTGAACGTGCTGGAGCACTACGTCACCTACGACATGTTCTTCAAGTTGTCGGAGGCCGCCGCAGACGAGGCCGAGCGGATGGTCGACCCGCGCAAGGCGAAGGCGAGGGTCGTCCGGCGGGCGATCTGGTCGGAGGCCAACAGTGCGCTCCGCGCGAAGATCATCGTGGATCACTTCAGGGAGCACACCGCTCCTCGAATCGGTGGTCGCGCCAAGGCGATGGTGGTGACGCCGTTGCGCGCGGACGCGCTCCAGCTCTACCAGGCGATCCGGACGTACGTGGACGAGCGAGGGTTCACCGATTGCGGAACCCTGGTCGCGTTCTCCGGCTCGCTGCGGCTGGAGGACGACGGCCCCGAATACACCGAAGCGAAGCTGAACGGGTTCCCTGAGCGGGAGCTTCCGGGCAAGTTCGCCTACACACGGGCTGACGACAAGCGCGCCGGGGCCGTCCCGAAGCAGGAGTACCGCGTCCTCGTGGTGGCGGAGAAGTACCAGACGGGATTCGACCAGCCGTTGCTCACCACGATGTACGTGGCGAAGCCGCTCGCGGACGTCGCCGCCGTGCAGACGCTGTCGCGGCTGAACCGCACGCACCCCGGTAAGACCCAGGAAGACCTCTTCGTCATGGACTTCACGAACAAGGCCGTGGACATCCTGGAGGCGTTCCAACCCTTCTACGAGACGACGATCAGCGAGCCGACCGACCCCGACCTCCTCTACGCCAAGGAGAGGGAGGTGCACGCCTACCGGCTGCTCGTCGAATCCGAGATGCGGCGGTTCTTCGAGGCGTTGACCGTCGAGCGCGCCAAGGCCACCGACGAACGCGAGCTGATCAAGGCGCACGGGAAGCTGTACCGGTGGCTGGAACCGGCCGTGGACCGCTTCGTCGCGCTCACCGCCGAGGAGCCCGACAAGGCCGAGGAGTTCCGCGGCGCGCTGGGCGATTTCGTCCGCGCCTACGGATGGCTGTCCCAAGTGATCGGCTACAACGACGACGATCTCGAACTTCTTTACCAGTACGGCCGGTTCCTGCTGAACAAGCTGCCTCCGCGCGGGCAGGAGGCCGCCGTGGACATCGGTGAGATCGAGCCGAGCCACCTGCGGATCGAGAAGAAGGACGAGGCCGAACTGCGACTCGAAGCCGACGGCGACCGGGAGGTGTCCGGGTTGCTCGGCGGGGCGACCGGCGCGTCCACCGACCCGGACGAGCTGACCCTGGCCGAGCTGATCGACCAGGTCAACGACGAGTACGGGGCGGACCTGTCCACCGCCGACAAGATCATCGTGGGTCAGTTCGCGGTCGCGATCGCCGAGGACCCGCAGCTCGCCGCGATCGCGCTGAACAACTCCCGCGAGGTCTTCGAACGGGAGGTCGACAAGGACGCCGACCGCATCATGATCGACCAGGCCGCGTCCAACGACGCACTGCTCGTCCGCTACTTCGACGACGAGAACGTCAACCGGCTGTTCAAGCAGGTCGCCAAGCAGCAGGCCTACGGGATGATCCGCAGACCGGTGCGGCGGGAGGCGGAGCGGCGCGCCGCCGCCGAACGGGCCGCCGAGATTCGCCGGACTCGCCCGTCTTCTCCCGAGTAGCGTTGCCTCCCATGGGACACCCCGACGAGTCGGCCGGTCGGGTCGTCGCAGGCCGGTACCGGCTGCGCGCCCCCATCGGCGCGGGCGGCATGGGCGAGGTCTGGGAGGCCTACGACGAGCGCCTCGGCGGGCGCCGCGTCGTCATCAAGATGATGCTCGACGAACGTCCGTCGCAGCCGTGGGCGCGGGCCGAAGCACTGGAGACACGCCGCGAGCGGTTCCTGCGCGAGGTCCGCACGACGGCGGCGATCGAGCATCTCGGCATCCCCGCCGTGTACGACGCGGGTGTCGACCCGTCCGAGGGACGCCTGTTCATCGCCATGCAGCTCCTGCACGGCCGCGAACTCCAGACCCTCATCGACGAGACCGACCACGAGACGGACCCGGTGCCCGTCGCGCGGGCGGCGGCGATCGGCGCGCAGATCGCCTCCGTGCTGGACGAGGTGCACCGGCACGACGTCGTCCATCGGGACGTCAAACCGTCCAACCTCATGCTGACACCCGGCGGCATCGTGAAGGTGCTGGACTTCGGTGTCGCCTCGCTCCTCGGTTCCGGTGACAACCCACGGCTCACCCAGGTCGGGACGACCGTCGGCACACCGCCGTACATGTCTCCCGAGCAGACGCTCGGCAACACGATCGGGCCGACGTCGGACGTCTACGCGCTCGCCTGCGTCCTGTTCGAGGTGCTCACGGGACGCCCGCCGTTCGCCGAGTCCGCGTCACGGTCGCACCAATGGCATCACGTGCATTCGGAACCGCCGCGGATCCGGGACGCGCGGCCCGACGCCCCGGAGGAGATCCAGTCCTTGCTGTGCGCGATGCTCGCCAAGGAACCCGAGGATCGGCCCGACGCGGCCGAGGTGTACGAAAGGCTGCTGCCGTTCGCCTCACGCCCCGCCGGGCCGGGAATGCCCGTCGATGCCGCGGACCTGGACCCGTGCCTGCCGTTCGTCCGTCCGCTGGGAACCCGTGCGCGCCGCCCGCGGGTCGTCCCGGCTCCGCCGTCCGAGCCGTCCGCCGCCCCGGGGCTTTCCGAGCGGGAGATCGACGAGATCGCGGAACGGGTCGAGACGCTGTTGCACGAGAATCTCTACGTGGAGGCGTTCGACCTCCTTGAGGACGCCCGTGCACGCGCCACGGGCCCCGACGCCGAGCACGAGCTGTCGTTCAAGCTCGCCTCCGCCAAGTTCGTGGCAGGTCGTCACACCGAGGCCGCCGCCCTGTTCTCCGAGGTGGGAGACTATTTCGCCGACCAGTACGGGCCGAACGACCCGGACGTGCACATCGCCCGCTACTACCTGGCGCAGTGCCGGGACAAACTGGGCGACGTCAGCGGCGCGGTCGAGGCGTTCCGCGATGTCGCCGAGGCGCCGTTCGAGCCGTCCGACGGGGACGCCGTCGACCGCCATCTCGACGCGCTGGCGTCGCTCATGCGCCTCCACGCGGTGAGCAGGCGCCGGGACCTGCTCGTGGACGCGGAATCGCGGATGCGGAAAGCGATCCGCCGCTACCGGTCGGACGACGCCGAAGCGATGCTCGCCGACCTTGAGACCTACCTCGCCCGATTGGCCCGGCTGCTCGACGGACCCGGACGATAGCGGTGGGTGGATCGGGGGTGGGGTGGGTGTGGTGGGACGTCAAGCCCCAGGTGCTTGACGTCCTGTCGGGGTGTCCTTCGGGTTTACCAGGCTGAGAAGGTGCTTTGGCCGTCGTCGGGGAGGGCGAGGGCTGAGGCGCCGCGTGACAGGTTGACGAGCATGTCGCCGGTGCAGTCCTTGCCGGAGTAGACGGCCAGGACGACCGGGATGCCCGGGCCGCCGCCCGCCCAGGTGTTGGCGGCGGATCGGATCGGGTCCTCCGCGTTCACGCAGCCGCCGCCCGGTCGGAGCATGGCCACTTTTCCTTCGAAGGAGGGCTCTGTCCAGACACACAGTTTGGTTTCCGGGCAGCCTGGGAGTTCGGTCGCGGACGCGGATGACGGGGCGAGGACGGTTGTCCAGGCGGCTGCGGTTAGGGCGAGTGAGGCGAGAGCTAAGGGTCGTCTCATGGTGGGCACTCCCTTGATGGGTGGGGGGTGCCTCACATGATCACCGCATGGGGCTGTCCAAAGAAGTGGGCAAAGTTGCCGAAAGTGGGTGGGTCAGGGGGTGATGTCGACCCAGATGAGTTCCACTCCGGCCGTGCGGAGGACTTCGTCGCCTTCGAGAAGGGAGTACGGGGCGGTGAAGAAGCAGCGGGCTATGCCGGACTCGGCTATCAGGCGGGCGCAGGCCGGGCAGGGGAAGGTTGTGACGTAGAGGTCGGTGCCCTCCAGGGAGACGCCCTTGCGGGCGGCTCGGCTGATGATGGACGCCCCCGCGTGGATGGGCGGCGTCCAGGGCGAATTCGCCGGGGAGCCAGATCTCGGTCGGCCCGATCTTGATGACATGGTTCTGCGCTTCGTGGGCCAGGTCGGCGAGGTCCAGCGGGACCGTCACGGCGAGCCGCGCACCATTTCCGCGTCCCGGTCGTACCAGTGGCATCACGTGCGTTCAGAACCGCCCCCGGATCCGGGAGGCGCGGCCCGACGTCCCCGTGGAGATCCAGACCCTGCTGTGCGCGATGCTGGCCAAGGAACCCGAGGACCGGCCCGACGTGGCCGGGGCGTACGAACGGCTGCTGCCGTTCGCGTCGCGTCCCGCCGGGCCGGGAATGTCCGCCGATGCCGTGGGACCCGTGCCTGCCGTTCGTCCGTCCGCTGCTGTCGGACCTGATCTGTACTGTCGGTGACGCCCGACCCAAGGGGGTCGCACCATTAGATCGAGAGGCTGGAATGGCGGAGCACCGCACGTACCTTGAGCTGTCCGAAGACAACGCGTCCGCTCACAAGTTCTACGAGGTGGTCCGTTCCGGCACCCGAGTCACCATTACCTACGGAAGGATCGGCGCGTCCGGCCAGACGAAGGCGTCCGATTTCGCGACCGAGGCCAAGGCCGAGGCGGCGGCCGCCAAGAAGATCGCGGAGAAGACCAGGAAGGGCTACGCGCCGGCGGTGCGGGGCGTGCGGCAGGCCCGCCCGGTCAGCAGGCGTGTCATGGTGAGCAGCAGGTCGACCGCGCGCCAGGCACCGGTGCTGTGGCGGCTCGCCACCGGCGCCGCCGCGTTCGGCATTTTCGTCGACCAGGACCGGTGCTGGGTCGGCAACCAGAACGGCGACGTGTACACCGTGACCACCGACGGCACCGTGACCGGCCGGTATCGGCTGCCCGACGGGGTGAAGTGCATCGTCGCCGACGACTTCTGGATCTACGCCGGCTGCGACGACGGCAGGGTGTACGACCTGAGCGGCAAGGTCCCGCACGTGGCCTACGAGATCTCCGCCGATGTCGACATCTACTGGCTGGACATCGACGACGCGATCCTCGGTGTGTCCGACCGCAACGGCCGCGTCACCGCCGTCGACCACGAAGACGAGTACCAATGGTCACGTGACGTCGACGGTGACTCGGCCTGGATGGTGCGGTGCGACGCCGAAGGCGACACCGTCTTTCACGGCCATTCACGCGGCGTGGCCTGCTACGCGGCGTCCGACGGCAGGCCGATCTGGCGGACACCGGTCGGCGGCAACGTGCTGTTCGGCTGGCAGGAGAACCATTCGGTGTACGCCGCGACCGGCAACAACGACGTCTACCGACTGGCCAAGGGCAACGGCGAGGTCGAAGCGGTCTACCGCTGTGACGCCGCCGTCTTCTCCTGCGCGGCCTCCCCCGACGGCCGCTACGTGTTCGCGGGCGACAACCACTCCTCTGTCTACTGTTTCGACGAGGACGGTACCCGCCTGTGGAAACTCGCTACGGGCCACGGCTCGGCCTACTCGATGCAGTTCCTGAACGAGCGGGTCTACATCGTCACCACCGACGGCTCGCTGGCCTGTGTCGACGCCTCCGAAGCGGCCATTCACGCGGCCCAGCAAGGGTCGGTCCCCAGGCCCGTCGACGTGAAGGTCGCGGCGTCACTGCCGACGACCGAGCCGGTGACGGTTCTCGAGACCACCTCCCAGCCCGGCGACGCCGTCGTCCTGGAGTGCTACCAGGACGGCTCCCGGCTCCGCGTGCGAGTCATCACCGAGGGGTACGAGCGAGCCTGGAACGTGCAGTTCCCCAAGGAGATCCGCCACCCCGGCGCCCGCTACGCCGTCGAAGGCGTCCGCACCTCCGGGCGCGGCGGCTTCTATCGCGCCTACGGCGAGATCAAACGCCTTCTCTAGCTTGTTCTCCAAGGACCCAGATGAGTTCGACTCCGGCTGAGCGGAGGATCTGGTCTCCCTCCAGGAGGGAGTACGGGGTGGTGAAGAAGCAGCGGGCTATGCCGGACTCGGCTATCAGGCGGGCGCAGGCCGGGCAGGGGAAGGTCGTCACGTAGAGGTCGGCGCCCTCCAGGGAGACGCCCTTGCGGGCGGCTCGGCTGATGATGGACGCCTCCGCGTGGATGGCGGTGGAGAGGTCGGGGCGGTCGCCGCGTTGGAAGTTGTTGCGGGGGTCGCCGTCGATGTAGGGGGCGTATTCGGTGGGGAGGTGGTGGTTCCAGGCCTCGTCGATGATGCCGTTCTCGCCCACTACCAGGGCGCCCACCCGTCGCCACCAGTCGGAGCTGCGGGACGCGAGGGCCTCCGCGAGGGCCGTGTATTCGCGGGGGAGTTCCTCGGTGGTGACCGTGCCGTCGTAGGAGGCCGGGCGTTGGGCGCGGCTCCATTCGCGGTCCCAGAAGAGGAAGACCGGGTCGAAGGTGACCTTCGTGCGGGTGGCGAGGCCGTAGGCGTCGACCACGTCGTGCATGAGGGCGTCGTCCGGGACGGTGAGGTCGTCCGCGTGGACGGCGTCGGGGAGGTCGGCGGGCTCGACCACGGTGATCACGGTCGAGGGGTGGGAGTGGCGGAGGTAGTCGGCGGCCCGGTCCGGGTGCAGGGCGCGGATGTCCTTGCGGATCACCGGGAAGTTCTCCGCGAAGCCTCGGCCGAGGATCAGGATCTCGGAGGCGTCGCCGTGGCGGTCCAGGAACGACTCGAACGCCGAGGTGAGGACGGGGAGGTAGAGGAGGACCTGCTTGTCGCGGTCACCGGCCTCGGCGGGGCGCGCGGCGGGGGAGTCGATGGCGCCGAGCTGGATGCGGCGCAGACGTGCGGAGGTGCTCACGGTCGACATGCGTTCGAGGACCTCGACGCGGCCACAGTACTTCGACTCCAGTTCGGCGATCTCGTCCTGGGTGTAGGTCTCGGCGGTCGCGACGAGGATGTCGGGCCGGACGAGCTTGATGAGATGCCATTTGGGGTCGCTTTCCCTTTTCAGGGTGACCAGGCCGACCCCGCGCTGGTGGGTGACCATGCGCAGGCGTTCCATCTCGGGGACGGCCGGACGGTGGCGTCCCTTTCTGGCCTGGACCTTGGCGTCGCTGTCGACGCCGACGATCAGGAAATTGCCGTATCCGCGCGCCGCTTCGAGGTAGCGGGAATGGCCTTCGTGGAGAATGTCGAACGAGCCGCTGGTGAGGACGATTTTCTGACCCAGGGTCCGGAGCGCCGAGACGATCTCCCGCAGCCTCGTCTCGTCGGTGACGAAGCGCTGATCGAAGCTGGACGCGTCGTCGAACAGGCCCTCGTAGAACAATGTCGTCCCTCACGTCGGTAGGTCACCTACCGGTGCCATCGTAGCGCTTCGCGCGTGTACCGGGGCCTGTCCCGGGCACCTGGCCTGCGGTGTCACGTCGCGGGTGTCGGCAGGGGTGGGAGGAGGGTCGGCTGGTAGCCTCGTCAGTCCGGCTCGGCGGGGGTCGGTTCGTGGTAGTGCGGGAGTGAATCCATGATGTACAAGCCCGTGGAGCGGCGGACTCCCGATTCGCAGTATCGGGACCTGCTGGACCGTATCTCGAATGACGGCATTCTGGCTCCCACCCGGCAGGGTCCGAAAGCCGTGACGCTGATGCAGCAGACGCTTTCCTATGATCTTTCTAATGGGTTTCCACTCATTACCGACAGAGATATGGGACGTTTCTGGAAGAAGCCGATCGGGGAGTTGTGCGCCTTCATCAATGGGGCGCGCACGCTGGACGAGCTGGCCGAGTTCGGCTGCGACTGGTGGGGGCCGTGGGCGACGGAGAAGAAGACGTCCTCGCGCGGGCTGCCGCCCGGTGACCTCGGGCCCGGGTCGTACGGCGCGGCCTTCCACGATTTCCCGACCGGTGACGGCGGCGGGTTCGACCAGTTCAAGCATCTGGTGGAGCAGATCAGCGACCTGCCCGACATCCGAACCCATTTCGTCTCGCCGTGGATCCCGCAGTACCAGACGCGGGGACGGGGAAAGGTGAGCGGTTCGACGATCGCGCCCTGCCACGGCTGGGTTCATGTGCGCGTCCTCGGCGGGGGGCTGCATCTGCACATGTTCCAGCGGTCGGGGGACGTTCCGGTCGGCGTCCCGTCCAACATGGTGCAGTACGCGGCGCTGGCGCTGATGCTGGAGCATCTCACCGGTATCGAGGCGTCGCATTACTACCACACGATTTCCGACGCGCACATCTACGAGGACCAGTCGGAGGCGGTGCGGACGCTCACGGAGCGGGAACCGCGACGCCTGCCCACGGTGACGTTGACCGAGGACGGGAAGAAGGTCCGCGACATCCACGACTTCCGCGCCGACCATTTCCAGTTGGCCGACTACGAGCCGCATCCGGCCGTCCCGCGGATCCCGGTGGCCACATGACGGTCACGATCGTCGTCGCGGCGGCGGAGAACGACGTCATCGGGGCGGGCGGGGCCCTTCCCTGGCACATCCCCGCCGACATGCGGCATTTCAAGCGGCTGACGATGGGTCACACCGTCCTGATGGGGCGGCGCACCTACGAGTCGATCCTGGACCGGCTGGGGAAACCGCTGCCGGGGCGGACGTCGGTGGTCGTGAGCCGGTCGGCTCAGGACGCCGTGCCCGCGAACGACGTGCACTGGGCGTCGTCCATGGACGAGGCGATCGAGGTCGCGCGTCGCCATGGGGGAGGGGACGTGTTCGCCATCGGCGGCCGAGCCGTCTACGAGGCCGTTCTCCCGTATGCGGATCGGATCGTTCTGACCCGCGTCCACCGTGACTACGACGGGGACGTCAGCATGCCCCCCGGATGGCTCGACGGGTTCACCGAGGTCGAGCGGGACCCCGCAGGCGCGCAGGACGCGGGCGCGGAGAGCGGCGACGTGCCCTTCACGATCATCACGTACCGGCGGCGGGACGGCGCGTGAGCCTCTACTGCGTGGAGAACCACCGGACGGAAGAGCAGCTGCTCCGCATGCAAGACCTGGAGCGGCGCGGAGTCTGCCTCTTCTGCCCGGACGGCCTCGCCGAGCACTCCGGGCTCAAACCCGTCTGGCGCAGCGAGTCGTGGACGATCGCCCCCAACGACTTTCCCTACCAGGGCACCAGCCTCCATCTGCTTCTCATCCCGAGCGAGCACGTCACGGACCTGGCCGACCTTTCCGGCGAAGCCCGGGCAGGGTTCTTCGACGCGCTGGTCTACGCGCGCGAGAAATACGGCCTTGACGGTTACGGGCTCGGCGTCCGCAACGGCCGCTGCGAGCTGACCGGAGGCACGATCCGGCACCTCCACGTGCACCTTCTCGTAGGTGACCCGGCCACGGCGGCCGACTCGCCCGTCCGCATGAGGTTCAGTTCCGCCGTCCAGCGGTGACCTTCGTCTGGCGGTGACCTTCGTCCAGCGGTGACGCAGGTCAGTCGCGGGATCGGCGGCCGGGTCGGCCGCCGGGTCAGTCGCGGGGTGGGAGCTGCTGGACGTTCCAGCCGTTGCCGTCCGGGTCCTTGAAGAAGACGAAGCGTCCCCACGGGAAGTCGTGCACCTCGCTGACCTCGACCCCGCGTCCGGCCAGCTCGACGCGGGCGGCCTCGGCGTCGGCGACGACCAGTTGCAGCCCCTGGAGCGAACCCGGGGCCATGGAGTCCTCCAGGCCGGTGCCGATGGCGATCGAGCACGCAGACCCGGGCGGGGTCAGCTGGACGAAGCGGAGCTGTTCGTTGACCCGATGGTCGTGGTCGGCGTTGAAGCCGACCTTCTCGGTGTAGAAGGCCTTCGCGCGGTCGATGTCCGAGACCGGCACCGTCACCAGTTCTAGTTTGAAGTCCATGAGGCCCTTCTATCCCGAGCGAGTGACATTTCACTTCGGCCGGGTCACGGTGCGCTCGGGTCCGCTGTCCGGCGGTGACCGGATGAGGAACGTTCCAGCGATGACGACCAGCCCGGACAGGGCCAGCACGAGGCGTGTCGGGACGACGCCGAGCGGGCTCACGTGCGCCCGGTCGAGCAGGTCGGCGGCGGCGCCGGACAGCAGCGCGGCCAGCGCCAACCCGAACCGCAGCACGGCGTGGAACGCCGTCAACGCCAGGTTGCGGCGGTAGCCCTCCAGGCTCTCCTGAAGGTAGGTGATGCCGCCGACGAGCGCGGCGGTGGCGGCCCCGCCGAACACGACGGCCCCAACGAACGACCAGGTCACCGAGGCGATCAGGCCCATCATGGCGATCGTCGCGCCCTGGAGCGCGGTGGCCGTCCTGATCTGCGTCATCAGGTTCCACCGGCCCCGGCGGACGATCATCAGCCCGGCCACCGCGCCGACGCCGAACAGCGCCACCAGGACGCCGAAGTCGACGGGGCTCGCGTCCAGAACGTCCTGAACGAAAACGACGCCAAGAGAGAACAGCGCGCCCAGCCCCAGCGCGACGACCGCGACTCCGGGCAGCACGCCGCGCACCACGCGGAGCCGGAGCGCGTCAACGAAACCGCCCTGCTTCTTCTCCTTCTCGGCGGCCCACTGCTCCCCGGGCGCGGGCCCGAGATCCGAAATGGACCGGATCGCGACATAGGACAGCAGATAGCTCAGCGCGTTCAGCCAGAACACCACGACGTACCGCCAGTGGCCCTCCCAGCCCGCGTTGTTCGACACCCACAGCATCAGCCCGAACGCCCCGGCGCCGACCGGGATCATGCCGTAGGACGTCGCCATCGTGATCCCGTTCGCGACCTCCAGCGTGCCCGTGTCGTGCTCGGCGCCGTGCTTGCCCTCGTCCCGGTCCTCGATGAGGAAGGGGATGGCGGCGTCCCGGGCGGGCAGGAAGCACAGGCTGACGACCTCGATGGCGAACGCCCAGAAGTACACCCACCACAGCCACGGCAGGACGGGCAGCGCCACCGCCATCCCGACCCGGATCAGGTCCGCGTTCATCATCACGCTGCGCCGCCGCCACCGGGTGACGACCCGGGCCGCGACCGGCGCGCCGAGCGCCGAGGGGAGCAGGCGCAGCACCAGCACGCCGCCGACCGCCGTGGTGGAACCGCTCAGCTCCAGCACGAAGTACATGAGGGCGAGCGTCCCCATCCAGTCGCCCAGGGAGGAGACGGTCTGTCCCACCATGAGCCGCCGGAAGTCGGGACGGTTCAGCTGGTCCTTGAGTCCCATGCGGGGCCGGCCTCCCGTACCGCGTCCCGTATCGCGTCCGGTATCGCCTCCAGGGGCCGCCCTTCCCGGCGGGACGGCGGTTGGCCGGGGGCGCCGCACAGGAGCGACGCGAGCCGGGCCGCCGCCCGATCCCAGCTCCACTTTTCGCGGACCCAGCGACGGCCTTCGTTCCCCATCCGACGGGCGCGGGCCGGGTTGTCCAGCAGCTCGTTCAGGGTGCGCGCCAGGCCGTCCGGACGGGTCGCGTCGACCAGCACGCCGGTGCGTCCGTCGACGAGCGACTCTGGGCTGCCGCCGGACCGTCCGACCACGACCGGCAGCCCGGCCGCCGACGCCTCCAGCACCGACAGCCCGAGCCCCTCGACCTGGAGGCCGCGCCGGTCGTCCCGGCATGGCAGGACGAACACGTCGGCGGCGGCGTAGTAGCGCGGCAGGTCGGCGGCGGGGACGGGCCCGGTCAGCGTGACGGTGCCGGGTGACGTCCGCGCGGCCTGGTCGGCGAGGTGGCGGCGCGTCGGCCCGTCCCCGACGATCACGAGCCGCGCGTTGGGGCTGCGCCGGACGATCTCCGGCCAGGCGTCCAGCAGCCGGTCGTGCCCCTTACGCCGCACCAGCCGCGAAACACTGAGAACCACCGGACCGGCGCCGAGCCCATGCCTGCGCCGAACCGCCCCACCGTCGAGCCCGGGACGGAAACGCAGCGGATCGACGGCCCCGGCGAGCTGGACGAGCCGCGTCCGGTCGCCGAGCGCGGCCGCCATCTCGCCGCGCGTCCCGGCGCTGAGGAACGTGAAGGCGTCGAAGGCCGGGGCCACGGCGCGCATCGCGGCCCGCGTCGGCACCGCCCGGAACCAGCCGACCTCCTGCCCGTGCGTGGACCCGATCAGCCGGGGGACGCCCGCCGCCCGCACCAACGGCGCGTACATCGCGAACGGCGCGGCGGCGGTGATCCAGCCGACCTCGATCCCGTACCGCGCCACGAGCCGCCGCAGCCCGCGAAACAGCAGGTAACAGCGCCGCCGGACGACGGGAAAGTCCAGCCCGCGATCGAACTCCGCGGCCCCGGCCCACGCGGGCGCGACCACGAGCAGCCGGTCGGCGGGCAGCCGCCGCACCAGCTCCCACGTGAACGTCTGCACCCCGCCGGGCTCCGGCGGGAAGTGCCCGGTGACCACGAGAGTCCGCGGTATCTCCATGAAGCCCCGTTTCCCTCGCAGGCGCCCCTCATGCACCCACGCCCACCCGCCCGCGTCCGCCCCCACCTCCGTGCACCCTGTCGGCAGGCGCCCTGCCGACAGGGTGCACGGTTGGCACGCACTCTGTCGGCACGTGCTTGATGTTTCCGGCAGGCCGCGACCGGACGCCTCGACGGGGAAGTGCGTGCTGACCAGGGCGAACGCCTCTGATCTTCGACCTTCGTCAGATGGCGATGGCTGATTTTCATCGAAGTCCGATGAAAAAGGGTTGTTGTGCAACACATGGCGTTGTACGTTTACCTCCGGACAGCCAATCAATGACGATGCGATAGCTGGACACGTTGGCACCCACCGCCCTCCACCCGGAGGACGACCTCGGTCGCGGACATCCGCGGGGCTCAGATGCGAGCCGGATGAAGCGACTGACGAGGGGGTCGGCTGTGGTCCGCGACAACCGTGCCTACTGGGCGAGACACGAGGCAAGGCAGCAGGTGGAGGCCGTACTGGGAGCCGCCGCGCCCTACGGATGGGCGGCGACGCCCGGCGAGGTCGACGCCCTGGTGCACGACCTCCAGGTGCTGGCCGCCGCCGGCAAGCTGAAGTACTGCGCCGTCGAGGCGCGGCGGCAGGGCGACGTGGTGGCGACCTGGTGGGCCTTCCAGATCGGGGGTGCCGTGCGGACGTGTGGCCCAGATGCCCAAACCCTCCCGTCCGGGTTGGAGTTCCACTTCGTGGCCTACTTCACGGGTTCGACGACGCAGTTTGAAGACGGTCTGATTTCGGTCTGGCGTCCGGCCATTAGGGCCCAGCCCACAACCTCGCAGGGTGTTGTGATCACCACGCCGGGTTCCTACCGGACGGGCCTGGTGAACCTCGCGGACGGACGCGACGCCGCCATGCTCCCGCAGGACGCTCGGGGGCTGACGCAGGGCACCTACGTCGACTGCCTGGTCAGCGAGGACGACGCGACCGGCGCGCTCACCGCCTTCCTCGTTTCCCCTGCTGGCGCGCCCGGCGAGACGCCGCCGGTGCTGGCGGGCCGCGCTCCGCGTCCGCGACCCGACGGGACGGGCCTCGCCGTGGAGGTCGACGGCGGCGTCGTCCTGCATCGGCCCGGCGCGGCTGGCTGTCCCGCCTGCCAGCGGCTCGCCCGGGGCCGCCTGCGCAGGATGCTGACGCGGCGGCTGCGCACCGGGGTCGGCGCGGTCACGGCGCAGCTGGCGACCGAGGTGGCCGCCGCGGCGATCATCGCCCTGCTCCTCCCGTTCGCCTACGTCCTCTTCCACCTGTTCAGGAGTGGTTTCTGATGTCCCATCCCCTCACCCGGCTCGGCGTCTCGCTGGCCGTTCGGAAGAAGGCGCTGCCCAAGCGCGGCGGTGACCGGCCCAACCCGCTGAAGGAGATCACGCAGCGCAACCAGCAGCGGCTGTTCGAGGAGATCGTCATGATCGACGGCCCGGCCGCCAAGGATCTCCAGGAGGTCACCGGGCTGGCGCAGAGCACCGTCGCGGGCATCGTCAAGCTCTTCGTCGCCAAGAAGCTGGTCACGCAGGAGAAGCCGTCCCGAGGCACCCGGGGGCGGCAGCCGAGCGTGCTTCGCGTGAACGGCGAGGGCAACTACATCGTCGGGGTGGAGATCCGTCCCGACCGGGTGCAGGGCCTGGTGACCAACCTGCGCGGCGAGCCCCGGACCGATCTCCGCAAGGTTCCGCTGCCCTCGACACCGCGCCGCAACCCGGTCAATCCGGACGCGGTCGTGGACGCCGTCCGCGTCCTCGTGGACGAGCTGAAGAACGACCTCGTCGCCGAATACCCCGACCAGGAAGCACAGGCGTTGCTCGGGCTGGGCGTCGAACTCGGCGGCCACATCGACGGGCGCTCCGGCACCGTCGTGTTCTCCCCGAACCTGCGCTGGGGCGGCGAGTGGACCGACCCGATCCCGCTCCGGCAGCGGCTGCGGGACGCAACCCGCCTGCACACGGTGGTCGACAACGACGTGAACGCCCTCGCTGTCGCTCAGCGCTGGTTCGCGGAAGGCCGCAAGACCGAGTCCTACGCCGTGGTGTACATCGCTGAGGAGGGCATCGGCGGCGGGCTGCTCCTCCAAGGGGAACTCGTCCGTGGAGCTAGGGGACGGGTCGCCGAGATCGGTCACACCGTTGTCGCCCAACGTCCCGTCCCGTGTCGGTGCGGTGGCAAGGGTTGTCTGGAAGCCGTCGTTGGGCCCGCCTACATCGAACGTGAACTACGCATGTCGTTCGAGGAGGCCCAGCAGCGTGCCCGTGACGGGGACGAGCAGATCGTCGCGCGGTTCAAGGAGGCCGGGCAGGCGATGGGCCACGCCCTGGTGAACCTGTTCGCCGTCACCGACCCGGGCACGGTCATCTTCACCGGCAGCAGTCAGGTGATCACGACGTCCGTCAAGGACGGCCACAGCAACGTCGTCATCAACGACATCGTCCACGAGGCGATGTACGAGGTCGTGGCCGGTCACCCGATGGTGGCCGACGCGGTCGACTCGATCGTGGCCGTGCGCGACGAGGACAACCAGAACGGCTGGAACGGACCGCGCGGCGCCGCGACGCTCGTGATCCGCGACGTGGTGGCCCGCACCGTCCAGGGCCAGAACGGATCGAACTGACCCCGCCATACCCGCCTGCCCGCTTCTTTCAAGGAGTTCAGTAAATGAGCAGCACGTTCTCGTCCGGTCCGGACACGGGGCCGCTTCGCACGGCGATCGGCATCGACGTGGGCGGCACCAAGATCGCCGGTGCGGTGGTCACCGGTCGCGGCGACCTCGTCGAGGCCCGGCACGTTGCCACCCCCGCCCACGCGGACGCCGAGCAGACCGTCGCCGTCCTGGCCGCCATGGCGGGTGACCTGACCGCGCGGTATCCGGACGTCGAGACCATCGGCGTCGGCGCGCCCGGAATGGTCACCTGGCCGACCGGACACATCGCGTCCGCGCCCAACAACGCCTACCGCGACCTGGCCCTCAAGGACCGCCTGGCCGAGGCGACCGGCCTGCCGGTCGTGGTCGACAACGACGCCAACGCGGCGGCCTGGGCCGAGAAGCGCTTCGGCCGGGGCGTGGGCCACCGCGACGTCGTCGTGTTGACCGTCGGCACCGGGATCGGCGGCGGCGTCATCGTCAACGGAGACCTGTTCCGGGGCGCGACCGGGCTCGGCGGCGAGGTCGGGCACACCATCATCAACCCGGGCGGCGGCAACCGGTGCGGCTGCGGCGCCTTCGGCTGCCTGGAGACGGAGGCGTCCGGCACCGCGCTGCGCCGTCTGGGCCGCGAGGCCGCCGCGCGCAACCCGGACGGCGCCATCGCCCGCCTCGCCGTCGGCGGCGAGGTCACCGGCGAGATCGTGACGCGCGCCGCCAAGGACGGTGACCCGACCGCCCGCACGCTGTTCGAGGAACTCGGCACGTGGCTCGGGCTCGGCATCGCGTCCATCGTCAACAACTTCGAACCCGAGATCGTGATCCTCGGCGGCGGTCTGGTCGACGTCGGCGAGCTGCTCCTGGCCCCCGCGCAGGCCGCCTACCAGCGGCATGTGGTCGGACGCGACGTACGACGCCTGCCACCCCTGGTGCCCGCCGCCCTCGGCCCCGAAGCGGGCGTGATCGGCGCCGCCGCCCTGGCACTGGACGAACTGAAACCGGTCGCGCCCGTCCCGTAAAGGCGGAGAACCTCCCGAAACCACGGCCTCCTCACCCGCGCGAGAAAGGAGCATCATGTACCACTTCTACCTCGACGAATCCGGGAGCGAGAACGCCGGAATCCTCACCTACTCCTGGATCGCGTTCGACGCACAGAACGCAGACCACGTGAACAGGACATGGCGCGTCGCGGCACGGGAGCCGTTGTCCCGCGACTACGGAATCCCCGTCGACTACCCGCTGCACGCGCGCAAGTTCATCAGAGGCAGCGGAGTCAAAACCTTGGACGGATCCCGCACAGACCGGGCCGCCGCCTGCGAACTGATGCTCAACGTCCTAGGCGACTGCCCGCAGTTACACATCGGAACCGTCTACCGGCACACCCACAAGAAACAAAAGGCCTTCACCAGCGAGAGATTCGCTCTCTATCGAGACACGTTAGCCCACCTGGACAATTTCCTCGCGACCAGGAAAACCAAGGCCATACTGTTCGTCGACGGCAAGGGAAGCCGCCGTCATCGTGAAGAATCACGCGCCCTCGAACTCCGAAACCTCAGAGAGCCGATCTTCAAACAATTGGGGGACGAGCAACTCCTGCAAGCCGTGGACCTCGTGGCGTGGACGTCCTACCAGCACCTATTACGATCCCCCGGCAGAGAACTGGTCTCCAGCTGGTACGACACCTTTCTACGCCGCCGCGACATCAACGGCCGCCCCCTGATGCTCACCCCCCACGTCCCCGCGCCCCGCCCCGCCACCAACGATCACTCGTCGTCGACATGGGTGAGCTTGTCCGGATTGGCGACGGCGTAGACGCCCGTGACGCGATCACCGTCCACGTCGAGGACCATCACCGCGAACGGCGCGTCCGCGTCGAACAGCACGGCGGACGGGTCGCCGTTGACGGTCCGGTAGCGGACTTCGAGCCGCTCGGCGTCCTTCCCGTGGGCGGCGATCACACGGGCCACCCGCTCGCGCCCATGAAGGGGACGCAGCGGGCCGCGCGCCTCGCCGGAATCCCGCCAGAACGTCACGTCCGGAGCCAGAAGCTCCAGCAACGCCCCGAGATCCCCACCAAGGGCCGCCTGAAGGAACCGCTCGGTCACCTGCCTGCGCACCTTCGGGTCGGCCCGGTGGCGCGGACGGCGGGCCCGCACATGCTCACGCGCCCGATGCGCCAGCTGCCGGACGGCGGCCGGGCTCCGGTCGAGAATCTCCGCGATCTCGGTGTGCGCGTACCCGAAGACCTCGTGCAGGACGAACACCGCCCGTTCCAGCGGGGTCAACGTCTCCAACACGACGAGCAACGCCATCGAGACCGCGTCGGTCCGCTCGGCGGCCACGCCCGCGTCCGCCTCGCTCACCAGCGGCTCCGGCAGCCACGGCCCCGGATACGTCTCGCGCCGTCGGCTGATGTCGGCCTGCCGGGCGAAGGCCGCGTTCACCGCGATCCGCACCAGGTAGGCGCGGGGGTTCTCGATGTCGTCCCCGGCACCGGCGCGATGCCTGGCCGCCCACGCCAACCACGTGTCCTGGAGGACGTCCTCGGTGTCGGCGACGCTCCCGAGCAGGTTGTAGACGATCGAGAACAGCAGCTCCCGGTGATCGGCGAACACCCGGGTCGCGGCGTCCTCGGCGGTGCCTTCGAGCATGGCTCGACCTCCTGTGCGCTCCCCCCTGAGAGCTGCGACGCCGTCCAAAGTGTGACATCCCCGGCCGAAATGTGATGTGAACCTCATATCCGGACGCCCATGTCACATTCCCGCGCACGAATCCGCTCATGGAACGCGACGAAACCCGACTCGGAGGCTTCCATGACGGACACCCACTCATCGTTCCTCGCGACAGGACGCGGCAAGCTCACGCTGACGCTCCTGTGCGCGATCGCCTTTCTCGACTTCATCGACGCCTCGATCGTCAACGTGGCGCTGCCCGCGATCCGGCGGGACCTGGACTTCTCCGTCCAGGACCTCCAATGGGTGCCGAGCGGCTACCTGCTCACCTACGGCGGCTTCATGCTCCTCGGCGGCCGTCTCGCCGACCTCCTTGGCCGCCGCCGCGTCGTCCTCACCGGGACGATCCTGTTCTCACTCTCGTCCCTCACCGGCGGCCTGGCCGTGAACTCCGGAATGCTGGTCGGAGCACGCCTCGCGCAAGGCATCGGCGCCGCGCTGATGCTGCCCGGAACCCTCTCGATCCTCACCACCACGTTCAAGGAGGGCGGCGACCGAGCCAAGGCCCTCGGCGCGTGGGGCGGCGTCGCGGGCGGCGCCAGCGCGGCCGGAGTCCTGCTCGGCGGCCTGCTCACCGATGGCCCCGGCTGGCGCTGGGTGATGCTCGTCAACGCCCCCCTCTGCGTCGTGGTCACCATCGGCCTGTTCGCCCTCGTGGACGGCGACCGCCGCTCCGCCCGCCTCGCCCGTTTCGACATCGGCGGGACGATCCTCGTCACCAGCGGCATGCTGCTGCTCGTCTTCACCCTGGTCAAGGCCCCGGAAGTCGGCTGGGACGCGCCCCGCACCATCGGCGGCCTCGCAGGCGCCGCCGCCCTCCTGATCGCGTTCACCATCAACGAGCAACGCCACCACAGCCCCCTACTCCCACTGTCGATCTTCAAAGTCCGGGGCCTGGCCGTCACCGACGTCGCCTACCTCGTAGCCGTCGCCGGACTCATCTCGATGTTCTTCTTCCTCAGCCTCTACATGGTCAACATCCTCGGCTACTCACCCCTGAAGACCGGCCTGTCCTACCTCCCACTCTGCTTCGGCGTCGGAATGGCCGCAGGCATCACTCCAAAACTCCTCACCCGCCTAGGCACCCGCGTACTGATCGTCGCAAGCCTCCTGGTAACCGGCGCAGGCATCTTCTGGCTATCCCGCATCCCCGTAGACGGCACCTACCTCACAGACCTCCTCCCCGGCCTGATGGTCACCTCATTCGGCCTGGGCGTAGCGTTCGTCTCCATCACCACCGCAGCCAACGCGAACGTTCCCGCAGACCAGGCCGGTCTAGCAGCCGCCCTCTTCAACGCCTCACAACAAATCGGCGGCGCCCTGGGCCTAGCGATCTTCTCCGCAGTCGCCACATCCCACACCAACACCCTCCTGGCCAACGGCAAGCCCGCCCCAGAAGCCCTAACCTCCGGCTTCGCAAGGGCCCTCCTGGTATGCAGCATCTTCCTAGCAGTCGCCGCCGTCCTAGCCCTCCGCAGCGCCAACACCCACGGCGAAGCAACCACAACAACCCCCGCCGAGGCGCCCACCCCCGTCCCCGCCAAATAACAAGAAAGGACGAGAGAACCGACCACCCGGGTTTCTCAGGACAGACGTCCTGAGAAACCCGGCTCAACCACAGACCGCAGATCCCCGCAGCACGTCAGCCGAACTCACCGGCCTTGCTCCGTGGCCGCCCGCAGAACGCCCAGTTCCGCGCGCAGCTCGTCCTCCGAGTCGGCGATGATCGTCCGAGGCCCGGCCGAACGCCGATCCCGCTGGACGGCGCCCCAGAAGACGTTGCGCTGAGACACCCACACCATCCAGGCGGGGAAGTCCTGTTCGATCGCCGCCGTTCTCGTGTTCTTCATCGTTGACCTGCCCCTTCGCAGCCGATCGCCGTCAGCCGTTTCTCGATTCACGAGACAGAGTGCTGTCTGACGATTACTCTCGGCTACGAAGCTGCGTTAACCGACCCGTCACCCCCCATGACGCCCGTCAACCAAGCGACGGAGGCTCCCCGGCCATGTCCAGCGACCAGCACGACCCCGACGCCCTGCGCGTGCACTTCGGCATGGAACTACGCAGAACACGCACGCGCGCCGACCTGTCCCAGGGCCAGCTGGCCACCGCCCTCGGCTGCACCCCCCAGTGGATATGCCAGCTGGAGAAGGCCACCAAGCCCGTCTCCCCACAAACCGCTCTCGACCTCGACACCTACTTCAAAACCGAAGGCTGGGAGCGCGAGGACGGCCACTTCAACCGCATCTACAAAACCATCCGCCGCGCCGGACGCAACCGCGTCCTCCACGCGAGTTTCGACAGCTTCCGCATGCAGGAGCGACGGGCTATCAGCGTCCGTGCCGTTGCGGCACAGCTCGTCCCAGGCCTTCTCCAGCTTGAGGGCTATGCGGCTGGCGTCATGGACCAGAATGAACCAGCCGAAATTGTCGACGCTCGCGTCGCGGGACGCATGGAGCGACAGCAGATCTTCAACCGTGAGCACCCTCCGCAAGCGATATTCGTCCTAGACGAATCCGTGCTGCGGCGGCCGATCGGCGGTCCGAAGATCATGGCAGACCAGATCGACCATCTCGTCAGCATGGCACGGAGGCCGAATGTCCAGATCCTGGTCATGCCGTTTGACCGTGTCACCCCCACCGCACTGGCAGGCAGCAGCATCCTGCTGAGCTTCTCGAAGGAGCCTGATCTCCTTTACGTAGAGTCAGGCACAGTCAGCTTCCTCACTGATAGTAGAGACGAGACCTTCAAGATGGGGATACATTTCATCACGACGGTGAGCGAAGCCCTGAGCCAGAACGAGTCCATCGAGTTCATGAGCCGAGCGCGCGAGGAGTATCTGTGAAAGAACCGGACCAGTCGATGCTGAGTTGGCGTAAGAGTAGCCACAGCGGCGGCACCGGAGGCGAGTGCGTGGAAGTTGCCGCTGCTCCCGGGACATTGCTGGTCCGAGACTCCAAGGATCCGGGCGGCTCTTACCTCCAGCTGACATCGGCGGCGGCGAGAGACCTTATGAACCGCGTGCGGGAAGAGTAGCCATGAACAACGGGAACCTGCCATTTCTTCGGTGGCGCAAGAGCAGCCACAGCGACGGAACTGGCGGCGAGTGCGTGGAAGTCACTTCCATTCCTGGGGGCCTGCTGATCCGGGACTCCAAGGATCCGGACGGCCCTCGCCTGGCGATTCCGCTGAAAGAGGCGCGTCGGTTGATCGGTCGGATGCGGGGAGAATAGAACCCAGAGGTCAGCGGAGGCGGTCTAGGTGGCGCAGGTTCCTCTGGGGCTATCTGATGATTACGGAGGTGGTGGGGGCTTGTTTGTCTTCTGTCCAGCCGTCGTGGCCGGCGGTGGATTGCCAGTGGCGGCCTGCGTAGCGGATTTCGGTTAGGCCGTAGGTTTGGGCGTGGGTTACGGCCCAGGAGGCTATTGACCAGCCTGTGCGGGGGTTGGGGGCTTTTACCGCGTTCCAGGAGTCTGGGGTGGAGGGGGTCTTTTCGCCCAGGGGGGCGGGGCCGCTGATGGTGAGTTTGGTGCCGAAGGCGCGGCGCAATTCGCGGAGGGCGTCGGGGCGGCGGGACGTGATGCGCTTGCCGGGTGGGTACCAGCAGCGGGCGGCGGCGGGTTCGCGGCCGGTGAACGCTGTGGCGAGGAGTTCGCCGTCGTCCTCGTGGCGGGCGTAGGCGGTGCCGTCCGCGCTGCGTTGGACGCGCTGTGCCGCGTCGTGCAGGTCGCGGTCGAGGTAGCCCTTCACCTTCACCAGGGCCTTGAAGAACTTCTCGGTGGACTTGACCGGGTCGCGAAGTTCCTGCGGCTTGCCCCAGCCCTGGGACGGGCGTTGCTGGAACATGCCCACGGAGTCGCGGTCGCCGCCCGGCAGGTTGCGGATGTGGGACTCCTGGATCGCGGTCGCGTAGGCGATCACGGCGGCGCGGTCGGGCAGGCGTCGGTGGAACGCGACAGCGGCGATCGTGGCGGCGTTGGCGGCCTGTTCGAGGTCGAGCGGCATCTTGCCGGTGCTCGTGCTCACCTCACAGCCGGTTCCGTGCAGGTAGGGACGGGCTCGTTGGAACAGCGCGTAGGCGCCGACGCCGAGCAGCAGCACCACGACGGACACGCCGGCGGCCCACCAGCGTCCGGGGTGCCTTCCGCCGTCCCGCCCCTGCTCGGGACGTGCCTTCATCCTCGCCCAAGAAGCCACGCGAAGACGGTACCGGGAGATGGCCCCCACTAAGCTCGTGGCCCATGACCGATACGTTCACCAGCCCGATCTCCGGCGTCATCGACGAGCTGTGGGAGCGGCGCGCCGACCTCAGTCCGGACGACGGCGACGCGCGCACCGCGATCGTCGCCGCCGTCGACCAGCTCGACACCGGCGAGGCGCGCGTCGCCCACATTGACCCCGGCACCGACGAGGTTCTCGTCGACGAGCGGGCCAAGCGGGCGATCCTGCTGAGCTTCAAGGTGCTCGGCATGGTGCGTTCCCAGGTCGGCGACTTCCAGTACCACGACCGCATTCCGCTGAAGACCCGGCTGGACGGGGTGCGCGTCGTGCCCGGCGCCATCGCCAGGTGGGGCTGTCATCTCGCCCCGGGCGTGGTGCTGATGCCGTCGTTCACTAATATCGGCGCTTACGTCGATTCCGGGACGATGGTGGACACCTGGGCGACCGTGGGTTCTTGTGCTCAGATTGGTAAGAACGTGCATTTGTCGGGTGGCGTTGGCATTGGTGGCGTTTTGGAGCCGCCGAACGCCAAGCCGGTGATCATCGAGGACGACGCGATGATCGGCAGCCGCTCGATGATCGTGGAGGGCGCCCGGGTGGGACGCGGCGCCATGGTGGGGTCCGGGACGAACCTGTCGGCGTCCATGCCGGTCATCGACGTCGAGACCGGGCAGGAGATCAGCCGGGGCCGCATTCCGGACTGGTGCGTCGCCGTCGGCGGGACCCGCTACAAGGAGTTCCCCGGCGGGACGTTCGGGCTTCCGGCGGTGCTGATCCTCAAGCGGCTCGAAGAGGGACAGCGTCACGACAAGGCGTCCCTCAACGAGATCCTGCGGGACCACGGCATCAACACGTGAACTCGACGATCCTGAGTGGACGGTCGGTGAGCACGGCGGCCGCGGCGGCGTAGCCGGGGCCGGGGGACAGGTCGGCGAGGCGGACGGGCGACACCGCCGCCTCGCCCGTCCAGGACACGACCTCGGCGGGCTCGTTCGGGGACGAGACGTGAATGTCGGTCATGGGGGCGGCCAGCCCGTGCCCGGTCGCCTTCAGGAGCGCCTCCTTGCGGGTCCAGTAGCGGTGGAAGCCCCTTTTGGGGTCGGGTGTGGCGGCGAGGGCGGCGCGTTCGGGTCCGGCCAGGACCATCTCGGCGAGCCGGTCGACGTCGCGGTCGCCCTCCTCCTCGACGTCCACCCCGACCTCGGCGCCCTCGGTGACGGCGACGACGACGCGGTCACCCGAATGGGAGAGCGAGAAGTCCAGCTCCGTCCCGGACAGGCGGGGTTTGCCGTGGGCGCCGCCGCAGTGCGGGCAGTCGGTGGTGAACCGGATCGTCTTCGGGTCGAGCCCGGTGGCCTCGGCGAGGACGGTGCGGGCAAGGAAGCGTCCGGTAACAAAACGGGCCTTGTCGGCGGGACGCATGAAACGGTCGTAGCGATCACGTTCCCCAGGGGCGAGCAGCGAGCGCATGTCGGGGGTGTCGGCGGGGCGCGCCCAATGGACGGCGCACTCCAATACAGGCAGGTCCACGAAGGCGATGATAGGACTTGAGCATGGGCCTGGATCTGTTCTCGGACGTCGCGGACCTGACGGCGGCCGTCGTCGACATCGAGTCGGTGAGCGGGGCGGAGGAACCTCTCGCCGACGCCGTCGAGGCGGCGCTGCGGGTGTTTCCGCACCTCACGGTGGAGCGCGTGGGGAACAGCGTCGTCGCCCGCACTGACCTCGGCCTGCCCGAACGGGTCGTGCTGGCCGGGCATCTCGACACGGTGCCGCTGAACGGGAACCTGCCCTCGCGGGTGGTGGGCGACCGGCTCTACGGGTGCGGGACGACGGACATGAAGAGCGGCGTCGCGGTCGCGCTGCGGCTCGCCGCGACCGTGACCCGGCCGACCCGCGACATCACCTACGTGTTCTACGACTGCGAGGAGATCGAGGCCGAGCGGAACGGGCTGCGGCTGCTGGCGGTGTCCCGTCCCGACCTGCTCGCGGGCGATTTCGCGGTGCTGATGGAGCCGACCGGCGGGCTGATCGAGGGCGGCTGCCAGGGCACGCTGCGCGCCGAGGTCACGGCCGTGGGGGAGCGGGCGCACAGCGCGCGGGCGTGGATGGGCTCCAACGCGATCCATTCGGCCGGACGGATCCTGGACGTTCTGCGCGCCTACGTCCCGTCCCATCCGATCGTGGACGGTCTCGAATACCGCGAGGGCCTGAACGCCGTCTTCATCAGCGGTGGCGTCGCCGGAAACGTCATTCCGGACGAATGCGTCGTCACGGTGAATTATCGGTTCGCGCCCGACAAGTCTCCCGCGGAAGCCGAGGAGTACGTTCGGGGAATCTTCGCCGGATTCCAGGTGACGGTCACGGACTGCGCGGCGGCGGCCCGTCCCGGCCTGACCCATCCGGCGGCGGCCGCGTTCGTCGCGTCCAGCGGCGCCGACGTCCGCGCCAAGCTCGGCTGGACGGACGTGGCGCGCTTCGCCGAACTCGGCGTCCCCGCCGTCAACTATGGCCCCGGCGAACCGACCCTCGCGCACACGAAGGACGAGTACGTCGAACTCCCCCTCATCGCCGACTCCGAACGCCGCATGCGCGCCTGGCTGGAGGCGGCGGGCTAGCCTCACGCGCATGACCGTTCTCGGATGTGGGGGCGGCCGTTGCCGTGTGCGGTTCCGTTTCCGGTGAAGAGGGACGAGTCGGGCTGGTGTTGTCACGGCGTGCGGGGGCCCTGGTGCCTACTAACGTGGATCCATGACATCGGAAGTGAACTCCCGCTCGCGCCGGCAGGGACCGGCCATGCTGCGAGGACGGGCCGTCCCCCCGACCACCACCGACCAGCGCCTGCTCGACGGCCGAGGCACGGCCGACTGGGTGCACGCCGACCCGTGGCGCGTGCTGCGCATCCAGGCCGAATTCGTCGAGGGCTTCGGTCTGCTCGCCGAACTTCCCAAGGCAGTGAGCGTCTTCGGGAGCGCCCGCACCAAGCCGGGCACCGACGAGTACGAACTCGCCGTGGACATCGGCGCCCGGCTGCACGACGCCGGTTACGCCGTGATCACCGGCGGCGGCCCCGGCATCATGGAGGCCGCGAACAAGGGCTGCGACGGGAATGGCGGGCTGTCGGTCGGTCTCGGTATCGAGCTGCCGTTCGAGCAGAAGCTCAACGACCACCTCGACATCGGGTTGGAGTTCCGTTACTTCTTCGTCAGAAAGACGATGTTCGTCAAGTACTCCCAGGCGTTCGTGGTGCTGCCCGGCGGGTTCGGGACGCTGGACGAGCTGTTCGAGGCGATCACCCTCGTCCAGACCAAGAAGATCACCCGGTTCCCGATCGTGCTCGTCGGCACGGAGTTCTGGGGCGGCCTGCTCGACTGGATCGAGAAGGCCATGTTGACCAGCGGCAAGATCTCGCCGCAGGATCTCGACCTGATGCACCTCACCGACGACCCGGAGGAGGTCGTCCAGATCATCATCGACGGCCACACCCGCGCCGAGCAGGCGATCATCGAGGCGCGCGCCACCGCCGAGACGGCCGAGGCCGCGGGCGACTGACGTCCGTCCCGCTCCGCGCTGTTTCGTCTCGACGCTGGGAGGTAGTCGGTAGCAGTCGCCGTAGAGGGGGTGCCGTGCCGGAGCGGGAGAGCGTCGAGGTCCGGGACCTGCGGGTGCACGCCTTCCGGGTCGCCACCGACGGCCCCGGCGGGCACGAGGAGGACGGCACCCTCCGCTGGGACTCCACGACCCTCGTCCTCGTCGAGGCGGACGGTGGCGGGCACACCGGTATCGGCTACACGTATGGGGACGTCTCGGTCGCCATGTTCGTGGAGTCGGTGCTGGCGTCGGTCGTGCGGGGCGGTGACGCGCTCGCGCCTCCGGCCGTGTGGGAGCGCATGGTCGCGGCGATCCGCAACGCCGGGCGTCCCGGGGTGGGCGCGATGGCGGTGTCCGTCGTCGACATCGCGTTGTGGGACCTCAAGGCGCGCCTGCTCGGGCTGCCCCTGTTCCAGGTGCTTCCTTCCTTTCACGACCGGGTGCCTGTGTACGGCAGTGGCGGGTTCACCAACTATCCGCTCGACCGGCTCACGGGCCAGCTCGGCAAATGGGTCGAGCAGGGGATACCGCGGGTCAAGCTGAAGGTCGGGCGGCGGCCGGACGACGACGCGCGGCGGCTGACCGCCGTCCGGGACGCGATCGGGCCGGAAACGGAGCTGATGGTCGACGCCAACGGCGCCCTGACCCGCAAGGACGCCCTGTACTGGGCGCGGCGGTTCGCCGACGAGTGGGACGTCCGCTGGTTCGAGGAACCGGTCAGTTCCGACGACGTCGCGGGGCTGCGGCTGCTGCGCGAGCGGGGGCCGGGCCGTCTGGAGATCGCGGCGGGCGAGTACGGGTTCGTCCTGAAGGACTTCGCCGACCTGCTCGACGGCCCCGCCGTGGACTGCCTGCAAGCCGACGTCACCCGTTGCGGTGGAATCACCGGCCTTTCCCAGGTCGCCGGGCTGGCTTCGGCACGACAGATCGATCTGTCGGCCCACTGCGCGCCCGCCGTGTCGGCCCATTCCTTCTGCGCGGTGCGGCGGCTTCGGCATCTGGAGTATTTCCACGACCACGTGCGTGTCGAGCGGCTGCTTTTCGACGGGACGCTCAGCCCTGTGGACGGGGCGTTGTGTCCGGCGCGTGATCGGGCCGGGCTCGGCCTGGAGGTCAGGTGGGACGACGCCGAACCGTACCGCGTGCACGGTCGGCGGCCGTCCTGACGTCAGGGCTGGTTCGCGGGCGCCTCGGCGCGGTGCCCGGTTCGTGACTCGATCGCGTGGAGGACGGCCGCCATGTCCGCCTCGCCGTGGCCCAGCGCGAGCGTCTCGCCGTAGAGGGCGTGGCAGACGTCCAGGAGCGGGGACGCGGTGCCGGAGTCGCGGGCGGCCTCCGCGACCAGGCGGTTGTTGTCCAGGACGTTCGCGATCGACGCCTGGACGGAGAAGTCGCGGGCGACGAGCTTGGCCGCCTTCGCCCGTGACACGGTGCTCGCCATCGGGCCCGCGTCGAGCACGTCGCGGAGGCGGTGCGCGTCCAGGCCGTGCCGGGCGGCGAAGTGGAACGACTCCACCAAGCCCGTCACCATCGTGATCAGGAACAGGTTGACCGACAGCTTCATCAGCAGCGCGTTCGGGACGGGTCCGCAGGTGAACGACTCGGCGCACATCGGGCCGAGCAGCGGGCGGACGAGGTCCACGGCCGCCGGGTCGCCCGCCAGCAGCCCGACGAGGCCGCCCTGCTCGGCGGGCCCCCGGGAGCCGGAGACCGGGGCCTCGACGTACCGGCCCCCGGCGGCGCGGATGTCCGTTTCGAGGCCGTGCGAGTAGTCCGGCGACGTCGTGCCCATGTGGACGAGCACGCGCCCGGCGACGTTGGCGGCGAAGGCGGGTGTGCCGCGTCCGAGCACGGAGTCGATCGCGGGGCCGTCCGCCAGCATCAGGAACACGACGCCCGCCCGGCGGCAGACCTCGGCGGGGCTCGCCGCCACCGTCGCACCGGCCGCGCGCAGCGGCTCGCTCTTGGCGGTGGTGCGGTTCCAGACGACCAGGTCAGACCTGGGCCGTTCCGGGGGGTGTGGGTCGTCGTCCCCACAGAGGAGAGCGGCGCGGGCCAGGTTGAGTGCCATGGGGGCGCCCATGACGCCGAGGCCGATGAAGCCGAGATCCGCACGCATCGTCGCCATCCGATCTTGCGGGTTATGACAACGGTCATGATAATGGTGCAGGTGGGAGAAGCAATAGGCGGAGAGTGTTGATGAGTGCGTCCGAGCGGGGTCCGCGTGAGCGGATGGTGTTCGCCGCCGCGCAGCTGATCCGCCGCGACGGGGTCAACGCGACCGGCCTGCGGGAGGTCGCCGAGCACGCGGGCGCGCCGCGCGGGTCGCTCCAGCACTACTTTCCCGGTGGCAAGGAACAGCTCGTCAACGAGGCTCTGGAGTGGGCCGGACGGTATGCGAGCAAGCGCGTCGCCCGGTTCGTATCCGGGATGTCCCGTCCCACGCCCGGCAGGTTGTTCGCCGCGATGGTGGGTCAGTGGATCGACGAATATCAGTCGGAGGGCTTCGCGAAGGGCTGTCCAGTCGCGGCCGCTACGGTCGACTGCGCGGAGTCCGTCGAGTCCACGCGGGCCGCTTCTGCCGCCGCGTTCGCGGCGTGGCGACGTCCGGTCGCGCGGGAGCTGACCGTGATGGGCGTTCCGGCCGGACGGGCCGACGCGCTCGCCACGCTGATGATCAGCTCACTGGAGGGCGCGATCCTGATGGCGAGGGCGGAGCGGAACGTCCGCCCGCTTCGGGCCGTGTCCCGAGAACTCGGCCCCTATCTGGATTCCTGCGTGTAGGTGCGCCGGTCACTTACTGGACGCGGTCACTTACTGGACGTCTTCACTTACCGGGTCCGATCTCCGTTGCTATATCTGAAGCGCTGTCTTGCGCGTGGACAACGGCGGTCGGGAGGGTGGGATCCGAATGGGGAGCGAGCCGGTCACGGCCGCCGACGGATTCGAGTACGCGCGCGCCGTTGCCGACGCCGTCCTGTATGAGGGATATCTGCTCTATCCGTACCGGAGGTCGTCGGGGAAGAACCGGGTGCGCTGGCAGTTCGGCGTGGTCGTCCCACCGGCGTGGGCTGCGGAGCAGGGCCTGGACGACACGAGCGTGGCCGGTTCCGCCGAGGCGCCGTGGCAGCAGACCGAATGCCTCGCCGAGGCCCCTGAGGACGGCGTCCTGCATTGCCGAATCAGGTTTCTGCAATGCCAGAGCAAAACAGTGGAAGAACGGCTCCCGGACGGTTCTTTCCGCCCCGTCGATTCGCTGTCGGTAGGGGAGCGGCTGGAACTCGCATTCGACGAGGCGGTGCCGCAGGAATTCGACTTCACGATCTCCCTGATGGACGGCGAGCAGAAATTCGACCTGCGCGTCCCGGAAGGCGAGGACGTCGAGTTCGTCGGCGACGGCGAAGGACGGGTCGTGCGCAGGCGATGGCCGCTGGCCGCCTCCGTGACCGTGCTGACGACCCCGTACGACGCCCCGCGCAGGCTTCATCGCATTCGGGTGCGCATCGACAACATCGACACTGCGACCGCGCCGGACGTCTCCCGTGACGAGGCGCTGCGACGGTCTCTCGTCGCATGTCACGTCCTGCTCAGGACGGACGGCGGCGCCTTCCTCTCCCTCCTCGACCCGCCGCCGTGGGCCGAGCAAGCCGCCAAGGAATGCGAGAACGTCCACACCTTCCCCGTGCTGGCGGGCGCGCCGGGAGACCCGCGCCTCGTCCTGTCCTCGCCGATCCTGCTGTACGACCACCCGCGCGTCGCCCCCGAAAGCCCCGGTGACCTGCACGATGCCACGGAGATCGACGAGATCCTGTCGCTGCGGACGCTGACGCTGACCGACGCCGAGAAGCGCGAGGCGCGCGGCACCGACCCGCGTGCCGCCGAGATCCTCGACCGGACGGAGTCGATCCCGCCGGAGTCGTTCGCGCGCCTGCACGGCGTCATCCGGCCGCCCGACAGCGAACCGAACGGCGTTGAGGTGGCGGGCGTCCGGGTCGCGAAGGGAAGCCGGGTCCGGTTGCGGCCCCGGGCGCGCGGCACCGACCCGCAGGACCGGTTCCTGGACGGCAGGACCGCCCGCGTCGAGGCCGTCATGACCGACGTGGACGACGCCAGGCACTTCGCGGTCACCGTCGAGGACGACCCGGCCGCCGAACTGAACCAGTGGTACGGCCGGTACCGCTACTTCGCGCCCGACGAGGTGGAGCCGCTGTGAGCGGCCGGGTGCTGGTGGCCGGGATCGGCAACGTGTTCCTCGGCGACGACGGGTTCGGGGTGGAGGTCGTCCGCCGCGTCGACGCCGGGGCACTGCCCCCGAACGTGGACGTCGTCGACTACGGCATCCGCGGCGTCCACCTGGCCTACGAGCTGCTGGACGGCCGCCACCGCACGCTGATCATGGTGGACGCGGTGCCGCTCGACGGCCCGCCCGGCACCCTCGCCGTCATCGAACCCGACCCGGGCGCCGATCTGGGCGAAGGCCCCGCCGTCGACGGGCACGGCATGAACCCGGTGGCCGTGCTGCGGCTGCTGCGGCATCTCGGCGGCGATGTCGGACGTGTCCTCGTCGTCGGCTGCCGTCCCGACACCGTGGCCGAGGGCATGGAGCTGTCGAAACCGGTGCGCGCGGCCGTGGACGAGGCCGTCCGGCTGGTCACCGAACTCGCCCGTGAGGCGGCGGAGAAGGAGCAGACGCATGCATGAGCTGGGGATGTGCGACGCGATCGTCGAGGCGGCGGTCCGCCGGGCCGCCGGACGGCCGGTGCGCGGCATGCGGGTCCGCATCGGCGGTCATCCGGTCGACCCGCAGGTGATCGAGCAGGGCGTGCAGGTCGCGGCGACGGGGACGGTGGCGGAGGGCGCCCACGTCGAACTCGTCCTGGAGCCGCTGTCCGCGCGCTGCGGACGCTGCCACGCCGAGACGCCGATCGACAACGCCGTGGCGCTCGCGGCCTGCCCGCGCTGCGGCTCCCTGGACGTGGAGAGCGTCGGATCCGAGAACGTCGTCCTGGAGTCGATCACCGTGGACGCGCCCGACGAGACGCCCCAGCCCAAGGAGACCCGGTCCGACGAGACGACCCTGCCCGACGAGACGACCCTGCCCGACCAGACGACCAGGAGGTAGGCGATGAGCGGCGAGAACGGTATCGACGAGATCCACATCCTGTGGATCTCGGAGGGCATGAGCTGCGACGGCGACACCGTGTCGATGACGGCGTCGGCGCAGCCCTCCATCGAGGACGTCGTTGGCGGCCTGATCCCGGGCCTGCCGAAGGTGCGCCTGCACAACAAGGTGCTCTCGCCCTCGCAGGGCGGCGAGGACTTCCTCGCCCCGTTCCGCGCGGCGGCCATCGGGGAGCTGGAGCCGTTCATCTTCGTGCTGGAGGGCTCCGTCCCCAACGAGAAGATCAACGGGGACGGGTTCTGGTCGTCGTTCGGCAACGACCCCGACACCGGGGAGCCGCTGACGCTGAACTGGTGGCTCGACCGGCTGGCGCCCCGTGCGTGGGCGGTCGTCGCCGCCGGGACGTGCGCGACGTACGGCGGCATCCACGCGATGGCGGGCAACCCGACCGGCTGCATGGGCCTCGCCGACTACCTCGGCTGGGACTTCCGGTCGGCGGGCGGCCTGCCGATCGTGAACGTCCCGGGCTGCCCGATCCAGCCGGAGAACTTCATGGAGACCCTGACCTGGGTGCTCCAGCACGCCGCGGGCAGCGCGCCGCCACCGCCGCTGGACGACATGCTCCGCCCCCAGTGGATCTTCGGGAAGACGGTGCACGAGGGCTGCGACCGCGCCGCGTACTACGAGCAGGCCGACTTCGCCCGGGACTACAACTCGCCGAAGTGCCAGGTGAAGGTCGGCTGCTGGGGGCCGGTCGTCAACTGCAACGTGCCGAAGCGCGGCTGGATGGGCGGCATCGGCGGCTGCCCGAACGTCGGCGGCATCTGCATCGGATGCACCATGCCCGGCTTCCCCGACAAGTTCATGCCGTTCATGGACGCCCCACCCGGCGGCAGCCTGTCCACGACGCTGATCAAGCCGTACGGGGCCTTCATCCGCCGGATGCGCGGCATCACCAACGCCACCGTGAACAAGGAGCCGAAGTGGCACCACAACCGTGAGCTGCTGACCAGCGGCTACGACCCGCGCTGGCGGCCATAGCCGGACGGGGGCCGGACAGACAACGGCCGACAGACAAGGGGAGGACCGCACATGGCAACGTCCGTGCGCCCCGGGCAGCAGGCCCGGGAACAGGCGGGGCAACTCGTCGAGATGTCGTGGGACCCGATCACCCGCATCATCGGCAACCTCGGCATCTACACCAAGATCGACTTCGCGAACCGGCGGCCGAATCGTTAAGCAGAGCTGAGGCATCCTGCTAAGATGCGGTTGTGCGGACAGCGTACAAATGTCGGGCGTACCCGACCCCCGAGCAGGCTGCGATGCTGAGCCGCACGTTCGGATGCGTGCGTGTGGTGTGGAATCAAACCCTCGCTTGGCGGCATCGCCGCTGGCACCAAGATCGTGTCTCCACCAACGTGCCGCAGGCGAATGCGTTCCTCACGCACCTCAAACAGGCTGAGGAATTCGCATGGCTGAACGAGGTGTCCTCGGTGCCGCTGCAACAAGTGTTACGTACTCAGCAGCGCGCCTTCGCCAACTTCTTCGCCGGACGGACACGCTATCCGCGCTACAAGTCCCGGCGCGGCCGCCAAAGCGCTGAGTACACCCGAAGTGGGTTCCGTTGGCGCGACGGACGCCTGACCTTGGCCAAGACCAGCATGCCACTGGAGTTGGTGTGGTCTTGGCCCGGAATCGATCCCGCCGCGCTCGACCCAACCACGGTTACCGTCTCCCGTGACCCTGACGAACGCTGGTATGTCTCCCTGTCTGTGGACGGAGCCGGCCTCGTTCGGGCCCCAGCCACCGGCGCGATGGTCGGTGTCGATCTGGGCATCACCGACTTCGCGGTGACGTCCGACGGGGAGCGGATCTCGAATCCCCGGCATCTACAGCGTAAGGCTGCCAATCTGGCCCGCTACCAGCGGCGGATGGCGCGCAAGCAGCACACATCTAGCAACCGCAGGAAAGCCAGGATCAAGGTCGCCCGTGCACACGCAAAAGTGCGCGATGCACGCCGGGATTTCCTGCATAAGACCTCGACACGGCTGGTTCGTGACTACGACGTAATCGTCGTCGAAGACCTCGCGGTGGCCAACATGGTCCGCAACCGCACCCTGGCGCGGGCGATCTCCGACTGCGGGTGGGGCGAGTTCCGCCGCCAACTGGAGTACAAATGCGCGCGGGTGGGGCGGGACCTCGTGGTGGTCGATCGCTGGTTCCCTAGCTCCAAAACCTGTTCGGCGTGCGGTCACCTGCTCGCGCGGCTCTCGCTTGGCACCCGGACCTGGCGATGCCCGTTTTGCGGCACCCGGCATGATCGGGACGTCAACGCCGCCAAGAACATCCTGGCCGCTGGTCGAGCGGTGACGGCCTGTGGAGGCGAGGTCAGACATCCGAACAATCGGATGCACCCGCCAACGAAGCAGGAACCCCAGCCTGTGAAGGCTGGAATCCCCGACCTTGGTCGAGGGAGATAGTCAAGAAGGGCAAGGACCCGCAGTCTTTTTCGAGGACTTCGAGGTGCCGTACGAGGATGCCGTCCAGGACATGCCGATCTTCGAGGAGAACGGGCCGGACGACTTCAAGGGCGTCGACATCATGCGCGCCGTCCGCAGCTTCGACCCGTGCCTGCCGTGCGGTGTGCACATGTACGTCGGCGGCGGACGGACGCTCAAGAAGATGCACTCACCGATGTTCGGTGCGACCCATGGCTGAGGCCGCACCCGCCGCACCCGCCGTTCCCGCCGCACTCGCCGCGCCCACCGGGCCCGTCCGGTTCGCCGCCGGGGAGGTCGCCGACCGGCTGGCCCGGCTCGACGAGTCGCTGGGCGGGCTGGAGCGGACGCCCGGCGCGATCGCCGAGTCGGCCCTGTCCGCCGTCACGCTGCTCGCCGAGGTGTACGGGGAGGCGCTGGCCCGGGTCATGGACCGCGTCGCGGGTGACCGGCGGCTCACCGAAACGCTGCTGGACGACGAGTTGGTCGGGCACCTGCTCGTCCTGCACGGCGTCCATCCGGAGCCGGTCGAGCGGCGGATCGCCCAGGCCATCGGACCCGGCGCGGAACTGGACGGGATCGAGGGCGACACCGTGCGGGTCCGGCTGGCGTCCGGCGGGTGCGGCTGCGGCGCGGGGAAGGCGAAGGAGGCCGTTCGGGAGGCGGTCCTCGCGGTCGCGCCGGACGCGACGCGCGTCGAGTTCGTCGAACCGCCGCCCCCGCCCGCGTTCGTTCCGGTTGAGGCCCTCATACGGCGGGACGGTGCGCGGTGACGGCCGGGGCCTTCGAGCGGCTGGTGAAGCGGGCGTCCACCGGGGGTCCGGAGGTCTCCGACGCGTGCGGGCTGTGCGCGCTCCCGCTCGGCGACGACCACAAGCACATCCTGGACGAGCGCAGCGGTGAACCGCTGTGCGCGTGCCGGGCCTGCGCGCTGCTGTTCGAGCGGGACGGCGCAGGAAAGGGCCACTACCGGCTCGTGCCCGGCCGCCGGATCAGGCTCGACGGCGTCCGCGCGGCCGACCTCGGCGTCCCGGTCGGCCTCGCGTTCTTCGTCGTGGAGCCGGACGGCGCGGTGACGGCCCGCTACCCGAGCCCGGCGGGCGCCACCGCCTGGACCGTGGACCCCGGCGCCTGGACGGCCGCGACCCGCGACTGCGCAACGCTCGCGTCGATGCGTCCGGCGTCCGAGGCGCTGTTGGTCAACACGACCGGGGACGCCGACGAACAGTGGCTCGTCCCGATCGACGACTGCTACCGGCTCGTCGGCGCGATCCGGCTGGCGTGGACCGGCCTGACCGGGGGACACCGCGTACGAGCCGAGATCGAGGCGTTCTTCGATGGGCTCACCGAGACGGAGGAGGACTGATGGCGGAGATCCGCGTAGGGAAGCCGCACGTGAAGCCCGACACGCCCTCGCACGTCAAGGGCGTGCACCAGGGCAACGCCAAGGGCGGCTACGAGCAGGAGAAGGGCCACCACAAGGACGGCACGGCGGATTCGCGGCGGTCGACGGGCGTCCGCCCGAAGCGGCACGACCCGATCCTGCCGATCATGCCCAACGTGCCACCCGGTTAAGGAAGGGAGACGACATGCGGAAGATGTGGATCGCGGTGGGCTGTGTGACGGCCGCCGGGCTGCTCACCCTCGTCTGGAAGGAGACCCCGGCCATGCGCCGGTACCTCAGGATCGAGCGGATGTGACCGGGACGGATGTGACCGGGAAGGGCGGTGCGGCGGATGTGCCTCGGCATCCCCGGTGAGGTCGTCGAGCTGTCGGCGGAGCGCGCGGACCTGGCCACGGTCGAGGTCGTGGGCGTCCGGCGGGTCGTGAACATCGGCCTGCTCGGGCCGGGCGAGATCGGCACCGGCGACTGGGTGCTGGTGCACGTCGGGTTCGCCATGTCGAAGATCGACGAGGCGGAGGCGGCGGCGACGCTGGAGATGCTGCGCGGGCTCGGCCAGGCCTACACCGACGAGCTGGTCGCGCTCGCCGACTCCGACATCACCTGAACCCACGGAAGGACAGGCATGCGGTTCGTCGACGAGTACCGCGACGCGGCCCAGGCCCGCGCCCTGGCGGCGGAGATCGCCGCGTTGTGCGAGCCGGGCCGCGAGTACAAGTTCATGGAGGTGTGCGGCGGGCACACGCACACCATCTACAAGCACGGGCTGGAGGACTACCTTCCGGAGAACGTCACGCTGGTGCACGGCCCCGGCTGCCCGGTCTGCGTCATCCCCATGGGACGGGTCGACGACGCCATCGCGATAGCCCGCCACCCCGACGTGATCATGACGTCCTTCGGGGACATGATGCGGGTGCCCGGTGGGGACGGCTCGTTCTTCGACGCCAAGGCCGAGGGCGCCGACATCCGGATGGTGTACTCGCCGCTGGACGCGCTGAAGATCGCCCGCACCAACCCCGACCGCCGGGTCGTGTTCATGGCGATCGGGTTCGAGACGACGGCGCCGTCCACGGCGATGACGCTGCTGCGCGCCGCCGACGAGGGCGTCGCCAACTTCTCGGTCTTCTGCAACCACGTCACGATCATCCCGGCGATCAAGGCGATCCTGGACTCGCCGGACCTGCGGCTCGACGGCTTCCTCGGGCCCGGCCACGTGTCGACCGTCATCGGCTGCCGCCCGTACGAGTTCATCCCCGAGCGTTACGGAAAGCCGCTCGTGTGCTCCGGGTTCGAGCCGCTCGACATCCTCCAGTCGGTCCACATGCTGCTCCGGCAGCTCGCCGAGGGGCGGGCGGAGGTCGAGAACCAGTACACGCGCGTCGTGCCGTGGGCAGGGAACCCGAGGGCGCTCCAGGCGATCGGCCGGACGATGCAACTGCGCCCCTACTTCGAATGGCGCGGCCTTGGATTCATCTCCCATTCGGCGTTGCGCGTCCAGGACGCCTACGCCGCGCACGACGCGGAACGCATTTTCGAGCTGCCCGGCGTCCGCGTGGCCGACCCGAAGGCGTGTCAGTGCGGGGAGGTACTCAAGGGCGTCATCAAACCCTGGGAATGCAAGGTGTTCGGCACGGCCTGCACCCCGGAGACACCGATCGGCACGTGCATGGTGTCGTCCGAAGGTGCCTGTGCCGCGTACTACAACTTCGGCAGGTTCACGCGGGACCGCGTGATGGAGGCGACCCGCGCATGACGGAAATGGACACCCGGGAACGGCAGGTTCTCGACCGCATCGAACGGGCACGCCGCCGCAGGCCCGTGGTGAAGGACGAGCGCGTCACGCTCGCCCACGGCGCCGGGGGCAAGGCGACGCACACCCTCATCGAGGCCGTGTTCGTCGACGCCTTCCGCAACCCGGCGCTGGAGGCCATGGAGGACGGCGCCACGCTCGACGTCGCGGGCGGCCGGGCGGTGTTCACCACCGATTCGTTCGTCGTGTCCCCGCTGTTCTTCCCCGGCGGCGACATCGGTGACCTGGCGGTGAACGGGACCGTCAACGACCTCGCCGTCTGCGGCGCCCGGCCGAAGTACCTGTCGGCCGGGTTCGTCCTGGAGGAGGGCCTCCCGGTCGACGACCTGCGCCGGATCGTCGCGTCGATGGCGGCGGCGGCCGAGGCGGCGGGCGTCGCGATCGTCACGGGCGACACGAAGGTCGTCCAGCGCGGCAAGGGCGACGGCTGCTACGTCATCACCGCCGGGATCGGCGTCCTGGAGCGGGACGTGAGCCTCGGGACCGCCACCGTGCGGCCGGGCGACGCCGTCCTCGTCTCGGGGCCGATCGGGGAGCACGGCGTCACGATCATGCTGGCGCGCGGCGAGCTGGACATCGAGGCCAGCCTCACCTCCGACACCGCGCCGCTCCACGAACCGGTCTCGGCGTTGCTGGACGCCGTGCCCGGCGGCGTGCGGGTGCTGCGGGACGCGACGCGCGGCGGGGTCGCGACCGTCCTCAACGAGATCGCGGACGCCTCCGGCTTCGGGATCGTCGTCGACGAGGCCGCCGTGCCCGTCCGCCCGATGGTCACCGGCGCCTGCGAGCTGCTCGGCATCGACCCCCTCTACGTGGCGTGCGAGGGGCGGTTCGTCGCCGTCGTGGACGGCGACCAGGCGGACACCGCACTGGACGCCCTACGCGCCCACCCACTCGGCGCGGACGCCGCGCTCGTCGGCCGGATCAAGGACGACCCACCCGGGATCGTCCTGCTGAAGACGGCCTTCGGTGGCACCCGGATCGTGGACATGCTCGTCGGCGACCCGCTGCCCCGGATCTGCTGACCGGCTACAGCTCCCCGGCGAGCGCGCGCTGCGTCAGCTCCCACAGCACGTGGTAGAGCGTCGTCTGCGCCTCCTGGATCCGGTGGACGGACGACGACGGCACCACGAACAGATGCTCCACCATGCCCGACTCCGCCATCTTCCCGCCGTCGTAGCCCGCGAACCCGACCGTCACCATGCCGAGCCGACCGGCCTCCTCGAACGCGCGCAACAAATTGGCGGACCCACCGCTCGTCGAGAACCCCACGGCAATATCGCCACGCCGTCCCAGCGCCGCGAGCTTGCGCGCGAACACCACCTCGAACCCGACGTCGTTCGACAACGCCGTCACCGAGGCCACGTCATGGGGCAGCGACATGGCGGGCAGCGGCCGCGCGGGCGGCGGCGGACAGGCGTGCAGCCCTACGACCCGCTGCGCGTCCGAGCTGCTGCCCCCGTTGCCGAAAGCGAACAGTCGACCGCCGTCCAGGAACCGCGCCGCCAACTCCCGCGCACACCGGACGAGCCGTTCAGCATGCGACTCGGCCAACGATTCCCGCAGCGCGACGATCTCAGCCGCCTTCTCCTCCGTAGACCGCCGCACCTCCGCCAACACCGCGTCGGGCTCGCTCTTACCCGCATAGAGGAACGGATAGAGCGCTTCCATCTCACTGGTCATGGGGCCCTGCCTTTCTGGGGGGCGCCCCCCAGACCCCGAGGAGGAGGCGCCAAGATCCTCGCTCCGCTGCGGTCATGACGCTCCCTCCACCAATGCGATGGCTTCTTTGGCGTGGACGAGGACGATGTCGCCGGGGTGGGCGTTCACCAGGGCGACGCTGATCTCCTCTGGGCCGGAGTTGGTGTCGACGATGGCGAGTCCGTCTCCGATGATCTCCCGGACGCGGAGCGGGAGCGCGGTGTCCGAGCACGTCACGCAGACGCCGTCGTGGCATTCGAGTGCGCCGGGCTGCTCGAAGAACACATGCACCAGCTCCCACAGGACGTGATACGCGGTGACGTGCACCTCTTTCACGACGCTCGGATCGTCGGACCTGGCCGTCACGACGTGATCGGCGGCGACGTTCCCGTCACCGCCGACCAGAGCGACGGTGCACATCCCCAGCTCGTTCGCGGTGCGCAGCCCTTCCAGGACGTTCGGGCAGCGGCCGTCGGCGGAGATGCCGAGGGCGATGTCGTCCGGTCCGGCGAGGAGGTGTAGCTGACGGGCGAACACCGCGTCGAAGCCGTGCGCGCCCGCGATCCCCGACAGGACCGCCGCGTCGTCGGTCAGGCAGATCGCGGGAAGGGCCCGCTTCCCGACGACGACCGGATGCACGAACTCGACGGCGACGTGCTGGGCGTCGGTCGCGGCACCGCCGTTGCCGAACACGAACAGACGCCCGCCGCGCTGGAACCGCGCGGCCATGTCCCGGCACGCGGCGGCGATGACGGGCGCGTCGTCGCCGAGGGCGCGCCCCGGAGCCACCCGCCGGGCGAAAGCGCTCCGGACCGCCGATACCGACTGGTCAACCGACATGGTTCCCCTCACGTTCGCGGGACGGCGAGGGCGTCGCCCCGGGACGAGGTCTCTTTCCACAGGCCGAGGAAGGCGTCGAGCACGCGGCCGAACCGGTCCAGGCTCGACATCCGCGTCCGCAGGTCGGCGAGGCCCTGCGGCGTCAACTCGTAGCGGCGGCGGGCCGGGCCCGCGTCGGAGGGCACCCAACTCGACGTCAGCAACCGCTCCCGCTCCAGGCCGCGCAGCACTCGGTAGGCGTGCCCCGGCTCGACGTCCGCGACGCCCATGGCGGCAAGTCGGTCGATCAGGTCGTAGCCGTGGCCGGGACGCTGGTAGATCAGCAACAGCAGGAACGGCTGGAGCATGCTGCGGATCTCGCTGCCGCACACGTCGCCTCCAGCCGGGATGTCGCTCGCGTTACGCACCTAACCCGAACGCCCCCGATCTAACGCCCCGGCCCGGAGAACTTTCGCGGCCCCGTAGCGATCGCGTGAAGATCACCGGCATCGGCGTAGGAATGGCGTCAAGACCGGCCATATCCAGCCAAAACGGGTGTTCGCTGCCTGCATGACAGACCTCGTGTTCATCGTGCTGACGCTCGCGGTCTTCGCGCTGCTCGGCCTCGTCGTGAAGGGGGCGGGACGGCTGTGAGCGCCGAGAACGCGGTCGGGCTCGCGCTCGCCGCCGGACTGGTCGTCTTCCTCGTCATCGCGCTGATCCGTCCGGAGAAGTTCTGATGGGGGAGACGACGGCCGGGATCCTGTTCATCGGATCCCTCATCCTGGTGCTCGCCGCCGTGCACGTGCCGCTCGGCGACCACATGTACCGGACGTTCACGTCCAGCAAACACTGGCGGGCCGAGCGGCTGGTCTACCGGGCCGTCGGCGTCGACCCGGACGCCGAGCAGTCCTGGGGCGGCTACGCGCGGAGCGTGCTGGCGTTCTCGGTGGTGTCCGTGCTGGCCCTCTACGGGCTGCAACGGCTCCAGAGCCATCTGATGCTCAGCCTCGGGTTCGGCGGCGTCGACCCCGACGTCGCCTGGAACACCGCGATCAGCTTCGTCACCAACACCAACTGGCAGGCGTACTCCGGCGAGAGCACCATGGGCCACCTGGCGCAGATGGCCGGGCTCGCGGTGCAGAACTTCGTGTCGGCCGCCGTCGGCATCGCCGTGGCGATGGCGTTCGTGCGCGGCCTGGCCCGGCGCGGGACGGGCGAGCTGGGCAACTTCTGGGTGGACCTCACCCGGGCCGTGCTGCGCGTCCTGCTGCCCATCGCGGCGGTCGCCGCGATCGTGCTGGTCGCCGGTGGTGTGGTCCAGAACTTCGCCGACCCGCACACCGTCGGCACGCTCACCGGCGGAAAGCAGACGATCACTGGGGGGCCGATGGCGTCCCAGGAGGTCATCAAGGAACTCGGCACCAACGGCGGCGGCTTCGCCAACGCCAACTCGGCGCACCCCTTCGAGAACCCGACGAGCTGGACGAACTGGATCGAGATCCTCCTGATCCTGCTGATCCCGTTCTCGCTGCCCCGCACGTTCGGCCGGATGGTCGGCGACCGGCGGCAGGGCGTCGCGATCGTCGCGGTGATGGCCACGCTGGCGCTGCTCAGCGTCGTCGCGCTGAACGCCGCCCAGCTGGCGCACCACGGGACCGTCCCCCAGTCCGTGGCGGCGGCGACGGAGGGCACCGAGACGCGGTTCGGCGTCGCGAACTCGGCTACGTTCGCCGCCGCGACCACGCTGACCTCCACCGGGGCCGTCGACTCGTTCCACGACTCCTACACGGCGCTCGGCGGCGCGCTGACGATGCTGAACATGATGGTCGGGGAGGTCGCGCCCGGCGGCGTCGGCTCCGGCCTCTACGGGATGCTGATCCTGGCGATCGTCACGGTGTTCGCGGCCGGGCTGATGGTCGGCCGGACGCCCGCCTACCTCGGCAAGCGGATCGGTGCCCGCGAGATCAAGCTGGCCTCGATGTACTTCCTGGTCACGCCCATGATCGTCCTGGTGGGCACGGGTGTCGCGATGGCGCTGGACGGGCCGCGCGAGAGCATGCTGAACGCGGGCCCGCACGGCCTGTCGGAGGTGCTGTACGCGTTCACCTCGGCGGGCAACAACAACGGCTCGGCGTTCGCGGGCCTCAGCGTCGCCACCCCGTTCTACGACGTCGCGCTCGGCCTGGCCATGGCGTTCGGCCGTTTCCTGCCGATCGTGCTGGCGCTGGCGCTCGCCGGGTCGCTGGCGCGGCAGACGCCCGTCCCGGCGTCGGCGGGCACGTTGCCGACGCACCGGCCGCAGTTCGTCGGCATGGTCGCGGGCGTGACGTTGATCCTCGTCGCCCTCACGTTCTTTCCCGCGCTGGCCCTCGGGCCGCTCGCAGAGGGGATCCACTGATGCTCACGCGCACACTGCTCGCCTCCGCGCCCGTCGCGCTGCGCAAGCTCGACCCCCGGGTCATGTGGCGCAACCCGGTGATGCTCGTCGTCGAGATCGGCGCGGTGTGGACGACCGTCATGGCCGTCCTGGACCCGTCGGCGTTCGCCGTGCTGATCACGGTGTGGCTGTGGCTCACCGTGCTGTTCGCGAACCTGGCGGAGGCCGTCGCCGAGGGACGCGGCAAGGCGCAGGCCGCCACGCTCAGGAAGGCCAAGCAGGAGACCACCGCGCGGCGTCTCACCGGTGCCGGTGAGGAGGTCGTGTCGGCGGCCGAGCTGCGTCGCGGCGACACCGTCGTCGTCGAGGCGGGGCAACTGATCCCGGGCGACGGGGACGTGATCGAGGGCATCGCCAGCGTGGACGAGTCGGCGATCACCGGCGAGTCCGCGCCGGTCATCCGCGAGTCCGGCGGCGACCGCAGCGCGGTGACCGGCGGCACCCGGGTGCTGTCCGACCGGATCGTCGTGCGGATCACGCAGCGTCCCGGCGAGTCGTTCGTGGACCGGATGATCGCGCTGGTGGAGGGCGCGTCCCGGCGTAAGACCCCGAACGAGATCGCGCTGAACATCCTGCTCGCCGCGCTGACGATCATCTTCCTGGTGGCGATCGCGAGCATGCAGCCGCTGGCGATCTACTCCGTGGCGAACGACCCGGGCGTGCACGGCGGGTTCGCGCTCGACTCCCACGGCGTGACCGGGATCGTGCTGGTCTCGCTGGTGGTGTGCCTCATCCCGACGACGATCGGGGCGCTGCTGTCGGCGATCGGCATCGCGGGCATGGACCGGCTCGTCCGGCGCAACGTGCTGGCGATGTCCGGACGCGCCGTCGAGGCCGCGGGCGACGTCGACACGCTGCTGCTCGACAAGACCGGCACGATCACCCTCGGCGACCGGCAGGCGTCGGAGTTCATCCCGGTCGGCGGGACGACGGGCGCGAGGCTCGCGGACGCGGCGCAGCTGTCCTCGCTGGCCGACGAGACCCCCGAGGGCCGCTCGATCGTCGTCCACGCCAAGGGGGCGTACGGGCTGCGCGCCCGCCACGCGGGGGAGCTGACCCACGCGGAATGGGTGCCGTTCACGGCCAAGACCCGGATGTCGGGCGTCGACGTCGACGGTCGCAGGCTGCGCAAGGGCGCGTCCGGCGCGGTCACCGGCTGGGTCCGCGACCAGGGCGGCGAGGTGCCCCGGGCGCTCGCCGAGGTCGTCGACGGCATCTCGGCGTCCGGCGGCACCCCGCTCGTCGTCGCCGAGGCCCGGGACGGCGAGGCCCGCGTGCTGGGCGTCGTCCACCTGAAGGACGTCGTCAAGCCGGGCATGCGGGAGCGGTTCGACCGGATGCGCGCCATGGGCATCAGGACCGTCATGGTCACCGGCGACAACCCGCTCACCGCCAAGGCCATCGCGGACGAGGCCGGGGTCGACGACTTCCTCGCCGAGGCCAGGCCCGAGGACAAGATGTCCCTGATCAAGACCGAGCAGGAGGGCGGCCGTCTCGTCGCGATGACCGGGGACGGCACCAACGACGCGCCCGCCCTCGCGCAGGCCGACGTCGGCGTCGCCATGAACACCGGCACCAGCGCCGCCAAGGAGGCCGGGAACATGGTCGACCTGGACTCCGACCCGACCAAACTCATCGAGATCGTCGAGATCGGCAAGCAGTTGCTCATCACCCGGGGCGCGCTGACGACGTTCTCCATCGCCAACGACGTCGCGAAGTACTTCGCCATCATCCCGGCCCTGTTCGTCGCGCTGTTCCCGGGCCTGGACACCCTGAACGTGATGCGGCTGTCCAGCCCGCAGTCGGCGATCCTGTCGGCCGTCGTGTTCAACGCGCTGATCATCGTGGCGCTGATCCCGCTGGCGCTGCGCGGCGTCCGGTACCGGCCCGGCCCGGCGTCCCGGCTGCTGAGCCGCAACCTGCTGGTCTACGGGCTCGGCGGGCTCGTCGCCCCGTTCGCCGGGATCAAGATCATTGACCTTGTCGTCCAGTTCGTTCCGGGGATCGAGTGATGCACGCACTTCCCGCCTGGCTGCACAGGCATCTCGCCGCGCTCCGCGCGCTGCTCGTCTTCACCGCCCTGCTGGGCGTCCTATACCCGCTGGCCGTGTTCGCCGTCGCGCAACTGCCCGGCCTGAAGGACCGCGCGGACGGCTCCTACGTCAGCGTGGACGGCAGGAACGTCGGCAGCGGCCTCATCGGCCAGTCGTTCACCGACGCGGACGGAAAGCCGCTCCGGCAGTACTTCCAGAGTCGGCCGTCCGCCGCCGGGGACGGCTACGACCCGACCGCGACGTCCGCGAGCAACCTCGGCCCCGAGGACGTCGTCGACCGGGACGGAGAGCCGAGCCTGCTCACCGCCGTCTGCACGCGCAGCAAGGAGGTGGGGGAGCTGAACGGGGTGGACGGCGCGCGGCCCTACTGCACCAGCGGCGGTGTGGGCGCGGTTCTCTCTGTCCGCCCGGACAGGGTGATCAGCGTCAACCAGCCCTGCCCGGCAGTGCCGTTCATTGCCGAATACAAGGGCGTCGGGGTGCAGTGCGCGACGCCCGGCGACGACCCGCGCGCCGGACGGATCGTGCCGGTGCGGGGAGACGCTCCGGCCAAGCCCGCCGTCCCGGCCGACGCGGTCACCGCGAGCGGCTCCGGGCTCGACCCGCACATCTCCGTCGCCTACGCCGACCTCCAGGCGCGGCGGGTCGCGGAGGCGCGCGGCGTCCCGGTCGGCACGGTTCGGAAGCTCGTCCGGGAGGAGACCACCGGCCGCGCCTTCGGCTTCATGGGCCAGCCCGCCGTGAACGTGCTGCGGTTGAACCTCGCCCTGGACAGGGCCGTTCCCTACCGGGGCTGAGAGGATGGACGCCATGGCCAGGGGGCAGCTCCGCATCTACCTGGGCGCCGCCCCGGGAGTGGGCAAGACCTACGCCATGCTGGCGGAGGCGCGGCGGCGGGCCGAGCGCGGCACCGACGTGGTCGTCGGCCTCGTCGAGACGCACGGCCGCCCCCGCACCGCCGCCCTCCTCGACGGCCTTGAGGTCCTGCCGCGCGTGACGCGCACGCATCGCGGCGCCGACCTGACCGAACTCGACGTGCCCGCGGTGCTGCGCCGCCGCCCCGACGTGGTGCTGGTGGACGAGCTGGCCCACACCAACGCGCCCGGCGGCAGGCACACCAAGCGCTGGCGGGACGTCGAGGAGATCCTGGACGCGGGCATCGACGTCGTCTCGACCGTGAACGTCCAGCATCTGGAGTCGGTCAACGACGTCGTGGAGAACATCACGGGCGTGCCGCAGCGCGAGACCGTCCCCGACGAGGTCGTGCGCGGCGCCGCGCAGGTCGAGCTGGTCGACATGGCGCCCGAGGCACTGCGCCGCCGGATGGCGCACGGCAACGTCTACACGCCCGAACGGGTCGACGCCGCCCTGTCCAACTACTTCCGCGTCGGGAACCTCACGGCGCTGCGGGAGCTGGCGCTGCTGTGGGTCGCGGGCAAGGTCGACGAACAGCTCGACCGGTACCGCGCCGAACATGGCATCGGCGGCACCTGGGAGGCGCGGGAACGGATCGTCGTGGCGCTCACCGGCGGCCCCGAGGGCGAGACGCTGCTGCGCCGCGCCACCCGGATCGCGGCCCGGTCCCGGGGCGCCGACCTGCTCGCCGTACACGTGACGCGCGGTGACGCGCTGCGCGCCGCCAGGCCCCGCGACCTCGCCCGGCAGCGCGAGATCGTCGAGGGGCTCGGCGGGACGTTCCACCAGGTCGTCGGCGACGACGTGCCCCACGCCCTGCTGGACTTCGCCCGCGCCGTCAACGCGACCCAGCTCGTCCTCGGGGTGTCGCGCCGGGGCAGGTTCGCGCAGGTGCTGCGACCCGGGATCGGCGCGACCACGACCGCGCTGTCCGGCACGATCGACGTCCACCTGGTCACCCACGAGCAGGTCGGACGGGGCGTCCGGGGCCCGGTGCGGGACCGGGGGCTGTCGGCGCGGCGGCGCGCCGCCGGGTTCGCGGTCGCGGCGGGCGGGCTGCCGCTGCTGACGGTCGGGCTGGTGTCGGCGCGTCCGGCGGTGTCGCTGCCGTCCGACATCCTGTTCTTCCTCGGCGCCGTCGTCGGCGTCGCGCTGGTGGGCGGGATGTGGCCCGCGCTGGTCACCGCCGTCGCCGGGTTCCTGCTGCTCAACTGGTTCTTCACGCCCCCGCTGCACCGGTTCACGGTCGCCGAGCAGGAGAACCTCATCGCGCTCGCGGTGTTCGTGCTGGTCGCGGTCGGGGTCAGCATGGTCGTCGACGCCGCCGCGCGGCGGTCGCGGGAGGCCGCGAAGCTCGGCGGCGAGGCCGGGCTGCTCGCCACGCTCGCCGGGAACGTCCTGCGCGGCGAACGCGCCCTGGACACGCTGCTCGGACGGATGCGCGAGACGTTCGCCCTGACCTCGGTCACGCTGCTGGAACGCGACCCCGACGACGGGTGGCGGATCGTCGCGACGGTCGGCGGCCGCCCCTGCACCACGCCCGGCGAGGGCGACACCGAGATCCCCGCCGGGGACGGGCTCACCCTCGTGGTCCGGGGGCGTCCGCTCCCGGCGGGCGACCGGCGCGTGCTGGAGGCGTTCGCCGTGCAGGCGGCGGGCGCGCTGCGGCAGCGGCGGCTGGAGGCCGAGGCGGAGCGGGCCCGGCCGCTGGAGGCGGCCGACCGTATGCGCACCGCGCTCCTCAACGCGGTCAGCCACGACCTGCGCACCCCGCTGGCCTCGGCGAAGGCCGCCGTCGACAGCCTCGCCACGACCTCGGTCGCCTGGACGCCGGACGAGCGCGCCGAACTGCTCGACACCGCCCGCCAGTCCCTCGACCGGCTCGACCGGCTCGTCGCGAACCTGCTCGACATGAGCCGCCTCCAGGCGGGCGTCCTCGGCATCGCCGCCCGGCCGATCGCGCTGGACGAGGCCGTCCCCCGCGCCTTGGACGACATCGGCAGGGACGACATCGGCGACACCCGCGACGCCGTGACCGTCCGGCTCGACCCACGGCTGCCGGAGGTGTCCGCCGACCCGGCGCTGCTGGAACGGGTCCTGGTCAACGTGATCTCGAACGCGCTGCGCCACGGCCCGCCCGGCGAGCCCGTCCTCGTCACCGCCGGGGCCATCCAGGACCGGGTCGAGCTGCGGATCGCCGACCGGGGCCCCGGCGTCCCGGCCGCCGACCGGGAACGGATCTTCCTGCCCTTCCAGCGGCTCGGTGACCGCGACAACCACGGCGGCGTCGGGCTCGGCCTCGCGCTGGCCCGCGGGCTCACCGAGGCGATGGGCGGCGAGCTGCTCCCCGAGGACACCCCCGGCGGCGGCCTCACCATGATCGTCGCGCTGCCGGTGGCGGCGTCATGACCCGGGTCCTGGTGGTCGACGACGAGCCGCAGCTCCTGCGCGCCCTGCGCATCAACCTGCGCGCCCGCGACTACGACGTGGACGTCGCCGCCGACGGCACCACGGCCCTGCGCCGGGCCGGGGTCGCGCCGCCCGACCTGGTCGTTCTCGACCTCGGGCTGCCCGACATCCCCGGCGTGGACGTCATCCACGGGCTGCGCGGCTGGACGCGCGTCCCCATCATCGTCCTGTCCGGACGGGCGGGCAGCCAGGACAAGGTGGAGGCGCTGGAGGCGGGGGCCGACGACTACGTCACCAAGCCGTTCGACATCGAGGAACTCGTGGCCCGCATCCGCGCGGTGACCCGCCGCGTCACCGTGGCCGACGAGGTGCACCGGGTCGACGTCGGCACCCACACCGTCGACCTGGTCGGCAAGACGGTGAGCGGCGGCGTCCACCTCACCCCCACCGAATGGCACCTGCTGGAGATCCTGCTCCGCAACCCCGGCAAGCTCATCGGACAGCAGCAGCTCCTCACCACGGTCTGGGGCCCGTCCTACCAGCGCGAGACGCACTACCTGCGCCAGTACATGGCGCAGCTCCGTCGCAAGCTCGAAGCCGACCCCGCGCATCCCCGGCACCTCCTCACCGAGCCCGGCATGGGCTACCGCTTCCAACCCTGATCCCATGCCTGATCTCCGGGAGGAGGGAAGGAGTCCGTCCGGGAGGTGGGGAGCGTGAACAGGAACGCGAGACTCAGGGCGGGCGCGGTGGTGGCGGCCGGGGCCCTGGTGTTGGCGGGGTGCAGCGACGACAACGGCGTCAACGCCGCGCACCAGGCGGGGACGGCGCGGACGTCGGCCCCGGTGGAGGGCTCGGCGTCGGAGCTTCAGGCGCAGTACGAGAAGGTCGTGGACGCCGTCCTGCCGTCGGTCGTGAAGATCCAGACCGACAAGGGGGAGGGGTCGGGCGTCGTCTACGACGGCAACGGCGACATCGTCACCAACGCGCACGTCGTCGCCGGTGCGACGAAGATCAAGGTGACGTCGTCCGGCGGCGGCTCCGCGCTGGACGCCACGCTCGTGGGCGCGTTCGCCGCCGACGACCTGGCCGTCGTCAAGGTGAACGGCGGCTCGCTCAAACCGGCGTCCTGGGGCGAGTCGGGCAAGGCCGAAGTCGGGCAGATCGTCCTGGCGATGGGCAACCCGCTGGGCCTCGCCGGGAGCGTGACGAACGGGATCGTCTCCGCGCTGCACCGGACGGTGACGAGCCAGGGCGAGGGCGACTTCCCAGGCTCCACGATCGCCGACGCCATCCAGACCAGCGCGGCGATCAATCCCGGCAACAGCGGCGGCGCCCTGGTCACGCTGAACGGCCAGGTCATCGGCGTGCCGACCGCCGGGGCTTCGGACCCGTCGATCGGCGGTCCGGCGGCGGGCATCGGCTTCGCGACGCCGAGCGACACGGTCAAGCGGATCGTCCCGCAGCTCATCCAGTCCGGGAAGGTGTCCAACTCCGGGCGGGCGGCGCTCGGCGTGACGGTGCGGACGATCGTCGACCCGGAGAGCGGGCGGCGGTCCGCCGTCGCGGTCGTGGAGGTCCAGCGGGGCAGCGGCGCCGCGAAGGCGGGGATCCAGGCGGGCGACCTGATCCTGTCGGTGAACGGCACGGCCACGCCCGACCAGTCGGCGCTGTCGTCGGTGCTCGCGAGCCTCAAGCCGGGCGACACCGTGAAGGTCGAGGCACAGAAGCCGGACGGCTCGAAGAAGCAGGTCCAGGTGACCCTCGGAGAACTTCCCGGCGGCGCCTGACCCCGTGTGGACACCACCGGCTGTACAGAGGTACAGTGTACATTCGTACAGGTTGCTGAACGTATGTATAGGTGGTGGGGATGTCGAGCGGGGAACGGGCCGAGGATCTGACCGCGAAGGCCCGGATCAGGGACGCCGCGCTGCTGGAGTTCGCCGAACACGGCGTGAAGGGCGCGACGATCCGGGGCATCGCCAAGGCCGCCGGGGTGTCGCCCGCGCTCGTCCAGCACCACTACGGCACCAAGGAGGCCCTGCGCGAGGAGTGCGACAGGTACGTCGTCAAGGCGATCCGCGAGGTCAAGGACGAGTCGCTGCGCGGCGGGATGGCCAGCCCCGGCTTCTTCGAGATCGCCATGCGCACCGCCCTGCCGATCCAGCGCTACTTCAGCCGCGCGATGGCCGACGGCTCCGAGGCGGCGGCGAACCTGTTCGACGAGGTCGTGGCGTACAGCGAGGAGACGCTCGAGGGGGGTCAGCCAGGGGTGGCGAGACCCAACACCGACGACCTGCACGCCTACGCGACCGTCATGACCGCGATGAACCTCGGCCTCTACGTCCTGCACGAGCACGTGTCCAGGGCGCTGGGCGTCGACATCCTGACGGCCGAGGGCTACCGCACGATGGCGCTCGCGATGATCGACCTCTACGACGACCGGCTGCTGTCCCCGGAGCTGGTCGCCCAGGCCCGCGCCGCCCTCACGGCCCCGCTCGCCCCCGGCGAGCGGCCCCCCAGCAAGCAGAATCACGAGGAGAACCGGTGACCGAGAAAACGCCCCCCGTCGAGATCTCCGGTCTGGTCAAGACCTTCGGCCGGACGCGCGCGCTGGACGGTCTCGACCTGACCGTCCGGCAGGGAGAGGTGCACGGCTTCCTGGGCCCGAACGGGGCGGGCAAGTCGACGACCATCAGGGTGCTGCTCGGCCTGCTGCGCGAGGACGCGGGCACGGCCAGGCTGCTCGGCGGCGACCCGTGGCGGGACGCGACCACGCTGCACCGCCGCCTCGCCTACGTCCCCGGCGACGTGACGCTGTGGCCGAACCTGTCCGGCGGCGAGGTCATCGACCTGCTCGGCCGGATGCGCGGCGGGACGGACCCGCGCCGCCGCGCCGAACTGCTGGAACGCTTCGAGCTCGACCCGCGCAAGAAGGGCCGCGCCTACTCCAAGGGCAACCGGCAGAAGGTCGGGCTGATCGCCGCGCTCGCGTCCGACGCCGAACTGCTGCTCCTGGACGAGCCCACCTCGGGACTCGACCCCCTCATGGAGGAGGTGTTCCAGGAGTGCATCCGCGAGGAGCGCGAGGCCGGACGGACCGTCCTGCTGTCCAGCCACATCCTGTCCGAGGTGGAGGCGCTGTGCGACCGGGTGACGATCATCCGGAACGGCACCGCCGTGGAGTCGGGGACGCTGGACGAGCTGCGCCACCTGACCCGGACCTCGATCCACGCCGAGCTGGCGTCCCCGCCGGACGGGCTGCCGCTGCCCGGCGCCCATGACGTCCAGATCGACGGCAACACGATCAAGTTCGAGGTGGACACCCCGCGGCTCGACGAGGCACTCAAGCAGCTCACCGGCGTCGGCGTCCGCAGCCTGACCAGCCGCCCGCCCACGCTGGAGGAGATGTTCCTACGCCACTACCAGGACGAACTCCAGGAGACCTCACGATGAGCGAAGCGAACCGGGGGGTGTGGGGGGTCGCCCCCCCACAGAAAACAAGGCTGACCGCACTGACCGGGACCGGGGGGCTGGTCCGGCTGATACTGCGCCGCGACCGGTTCCTGCTGCCCACCTGGGTGCTCCTGCTCGCCGTCATCCCGATGAGCTTCGTCGGGGCCACCGAGGGCCTCTACCCGGAGGCCGCCGATCGGCTGGAGTACGCGCGGACGACGGGGACGACCCCGACGTTCCTCGCGCTGTACGGTCCGCTGAACGACACGAGCCTCGGCGGCATCGTCGCGCAGCGCTGCGGGTTCATCCCGGTGATGATCGCCATCATCAGCGCGCTGATGGTCGTCCGGCACACCAGGACCGAGGAGGAGGCGGGCCGCCGCGAGCTGCTCGGCGCCACCGTCACCGGGCGCGGCGCGGGCCTCGCCGCCGCGCTCGTCGTGACGGCGGCGGCGAACCTCGTGCTCAGCGCGTTGCTCGTCGCCGGGCTGGTGGCGCAGGGCCTCCCGTTCTCCGGGGCGCTGGCGCTCGGTGCGCAGTTCGCCGCCGCAGGATGCCTGTTCGCGGCGGTCGCGGGCGTCACCGCCCAGCTCAGCGAGGGCGCGGGCGCGGCGCGCGGGATCGCGATCGCAGCCGTAGGCGTCGCGTTCGCGGTCCGGATGGCCGCCGATGTGGGCGGCGACGGCAACTCCCTGTCGTGGCTGGGCTGGCTGTCGCCGTTCGGATGGATCAACCGGGCGCGCGCCTTCGGCGGTGCACGCTGGTGGACGTTCGCGCTGGTCGCGGCGCTCATCGTCGTCCTGGTGGCCGCCGCCGGGGCGCTGTCCTCGCGGCGGGACGTCGGCGCCGGGATCCTGCCCCCGCGGCTCGGCTCGCCCTCGGCTCCCCGGTGGCTGTCGGGGTCGTTCGGCCTCGGCTGGCGGCTCCAGAGCCGCGCCCTGTACGGGTGGCTCGCCGGGTTCGCCGCGCTCGGCGTCGTCTACGGCGCGCTCGCCGGGAGCGTCGAGGACATGGTGAAGGACAACCCCGACCTGAAGGAGATCTTCACGAAGTTCGGTGGGCAGTCGGCCATCGTCGACGCCTACTTCGTCTCCGTGATGAGCACCGTCGGCCCGATCGTCGCGGCCTACGCGGTGTCGGCCGCGCTGCGGCTGCGCACCGAGGAGGGCGGCCAACGCGCCGAACCCCTGCTCGCCACCGCGACGGGACGGCTCCGGTGGGCGTCCAGCCACATGGTGTTCGCCGCGCTCGGGCCCGCCGCCGCGCTCGCCGTCACCGGCACCGCCGCCGGGCTCACGCACGGCCTGAACACCGGTGACCTCGGCGGCCAGCTGCCCCGCGTGCTCGGCGCGGCGATGGCGCAGCTGCCCGCCGTGTGGCTGGTCGCGGCGATCGCGCTCGTGCTGTTCGGCCTGGCGCCCCGGTTCACCGCGGGCGGCGCCTGGGCGGTGGTCGGCGTCGTCACCCTGATCACGATGTTCGGCCCGATGCTCGACCTCGGGCACTGGGCCATGGACGTCTCGCCGTTCACCCACGTCCCGAAGATCGGGCAGAACTTCAGCGCCATGCCGCTGGTCTGGCTGGCCGTCGTCGCCGCCGCGCTGGCCGCGCTCGGCATGATCGGTTTCCGCCGCAGGGACCTGTCCGCGCACTGACGAACCCGTAAAATCGGACTGGTGACCACCACGAAACCACTCGCCGTCTGTGTCTTCTGCTCCTCCAGTGGAACGATCGACCGTCTGTACGTCGATCTCGCCGCGCAGGCGGGAGCCGAACTCGCCCGGCGCGGGCACAGCCTCGTCAGCGGCGGCGCCCAGGTGTCGTGCATGGGCGCCGTCGCCCGCGCCGCGCGGGCGGGCGGCGCCCGCACCGTCGGGGTGATCCCGGAGGGTCTGGTCAGCGTCGAGATCTCCGACGAGGACAACGACGAACTGGTCGTCACCCCCGACATGCGCGCCCGCAAGGGCGAGATGGACCGCCGCAGCGACGCCTTCCTCATCCTGCCCGGCGGCATCGGCACCCTGGAGGAACTGCTGGAGGTGTGGACGGCCCGCACCCTCGCCATGCACGAGAAGCCCATCGTGATCCTCGACCCGACCGGCGTCTACGAGCCGCTCCGCGAGCTGATGGTGGGCCTCACCGAACAGGGTTTCACCCGCGCCAAGATCTGGGACGCCGTCGGCTGGGCGACCTCCGTCCCCGAGGCGTTCGACCTCCTGGAACGCGCCCAACCCCGCATCGAGTCCTCGCCCGACGACTACGCCGAGGCCGAGTTGTAGGGGGTCAGTGCTTGCGGCCCGGCATGTTCTCGTACATTTCGGTGAGCTTCTGGCGGAAGCCGCGGGCGGCCATGCCGAACTTCTGCGGGTCCTTGAGACCGGCCTTGATGGTCTTCTTGGCCTGGTCGGACATGATGTGCGGCGGGATCGGGGCGATCTCGTCGTCGACGACGAACTCCAGCACGACCGGACGGTCGCTGGCGAGCGCGTCGCGCCAGGCGTCGGTCACCCGGTCCGGCTCGTCGCAGTAGACGCCCTTCAGCCCGCACATCTCCGCGTACTCGGCGTACGGGAAGTCGGGGATGGACTGCGAGCCCGCGTACTTCGGGTCGCCGCCCATCGCGCGCTGCTCCCAGGTGACCTGGTTGAGGTCCTGGTTGTTGAACACGCAGAAGACCAGCGGCGGGGAGCCCGCCATGCGGTCGGCGTACCGCTTGACGGTGAGCATCTCGTTCATGCCGTTCATCTGGAACGCGCCGTCCCCGACGAAGCAGATCACCGGACGGTCCGGGTAGGCGAACCGCGCGGCGATCGCGTACGGGACGCCGGGCCCCATGGTGGCGAGCGTCCCGGACAGCGACGCGCGCATGCCGTCGCGGAGCCTGAGGTGCCGGGCCCACCAGTTGGTGGCCGAGCCGGAGTCGGCGGTGAGGATGGCGCCGTCCGGCAGCAGCGGGGACAGCTCGTGCGCCACGGCCTGCGGGTTGATCTTGCCGTCGAAGCTCTGCCCGGCGCGCTTGTCCATGACCGTGTTCCAGGACCGGACGTTCGCCTCGATCTCCTCGCGCCACGACCGGTCGTCCTTGCGGCGCAGGAGCGGGATCAGCTCCCGGAGCGTCTCCTTGGCGTCGCCGACGACGTGTGCGTCCATCGGGTAGCGGATGCCGATCATGCGGCCGTCGATGTCGATCTCGACGCCCCGGCAACTGCCCTCGTCCGGCAGCCACTCGGCGTACGGGAAGCTGGTGCCGATCATGAACAGGGTGTCGCAGTTCATGATCATCTCATCGCTGGCCTTGGAGCCGAGCAGCCCGATCGGGCCGGTCACGAACGGCAGCGTGTCGGGCACGACCTCCCGGCCGAGCAGCGCCTTGGCGATGCCCGCGCCGAGCAGCTCCGCCGCCTCGACGACCTCGGCCCGCGCGTCCGCCGCGCCCTGCCCGACGAGCATCGCGACCTTCTGCCCCTCGTTGAGAATGTCGGCGGCCTTGCGCAGCTCCTCGGTGTTCGGCAGGACGCGCGGCCTGCTCCACCCGACGCTGGAGTACACCGAGCCGTGCTCCTTCGGCGGCGACGGCATCTCCGCCGCCTCCTGGACGTCCTCCGGAATGATGATCGTCGCGACGCCCCGGGCGGTCAGCGCCGTCTTGAACGCCCGGTCGATCACATGCCGGACCTGCCCGGGGTGCATGCAGATCTGGCAGTACTCGGACACGTCGGAGAACAGGTTCTCCAACGCGACCTCCTGCTGGTAGTGGGTGCCCTGCGAGAGCCGCTTCTGCTGCCCGATGATCGCGACGACCGGCTGGTGGTCGAGCTTGGCGTCGTACAGCCCGTTCAGTAGGTGGATCGCGCCCGGACCGGACGTCGCCACACAGCACCCGACCTCGCCGGTGAACTTGGCGTGCCCGACCGCCATGAACGCGGCCATCTCCTCGTGCCGGGTCTGGACGAACTCCGGTTTCCCCTCGGCCCGGTCGAACGCGCCGAGCATCCCGTTGATGCCGTCGCCCGGATAGCCGAAGACGCGCCGCACGCCCCACTCGGTCAACCGTTGAAGAACGTAGTCGGCCACTAGTTGAGCCATCATCTCTCCTCGGTCGTAGACCGCCCATACCGGATCCGGCACACGAAACCCACTGCCCGAGCCGAAGGCCCTGTAACACGGGTCCGCGAGACGGCGCGCCGGGTCCCGCCCGCTCGGCCGCGCGGGCCTCGGATACCGTCGAAGCGTGTGCGTACGTGAATCCGACGGCGCGACTGACGCCCGCCTCCTGCCCGACTGACACGCCCCCACCACCCGAAGGAGACGCATGAACGTCGACGTGCCCGCCTCGCGGGACCTCGCCGGGATCGCCCAGCTCGCCGCCCGGACCGCGGGCGGACGGTTGCGCGAGGTGTTCCGGTCCCGTCCGCAGGTCGATGTCAAGAAGGACATCCACGACCCGGTCACCGAGCACGACCGCGCCGCCGAGGAGACCATCCGGGAGGTGCTGGCCGAGCACACGCCGGGCAGCGTCGTCGTCGGCGAGGAGGGCGGGACGCGCGGCGGCCCGGACGGCTCGGGCGCCTCCGGCGACGGCGTCCGCTGGTACGTGGACCCCATCGACGGGACCGCCAACTTCGCGGTCGGCCTGCCGTTCTTCTGCGTGTCGGTCGCCGCCGTCGCGGGCGACGAGCTGGTCGCGGGCGTCGTGTACGACCCCGTGCGCGACGACATGTTCGCCGCCGACCTGGACGGCGCGACCTGTAACGGCGAGCCGCTGCGCAGCCGGGGTGCGGCGAGCGACGCGACGGCCGTGGTCGCCACGTCCTATCCGAGCGCGCACGACCTGCGCGTCGGCGACCGGGACGAGACGCTGCGCCAGTACGGCCTGGTGGTCGACTCGTTCGCGACCGTCCGCAGGCCGGGCAGCGCCGCGCTCACCCTCGCGCACGTCGCGGCGGGCTGGACGGACGTCGCCTACGACTCGTCCATCAACGCCTGGGACATCGCCGCCGCGATGCTGCTCGTCCGGCAGGCGGGCGGGACGTACCTGCCGCTCGGCGGGCGCCCCGGCGGCCACGACTGGGAGGCTCCCGGCTATCTGGCCTGCGTCGGGGGGTTCGATCTGGCGGGCTCGGTCATGACCGAGGTGGCGGGCCTCGTGGCGGCGGCCCGACGGGACTGAGGAGGTCGCAGGTGATCAAGGACCGGGTGGCGGGGGCGCCGATCTCGTGGGGAGTGTGCGAGGTGCCGGGTTGGGGGCACCAGATGGCGCCGGGACGAGTGCTCGCGGAGATGCGCGACCTCGGGCTGGCCGCCACCGAGTTCGGGCCGGACGGCTTCCTGCCCGCCCGCGCCGCCGAGCGCGCCGCGCTGCTCGCGGAGCACGGGCTGCGCCCGGTCGGCGGTTTCGCGCCGCTCGTGCTGCACGATCCGGGACGGGATCCGCTGCCCGCGGCACGACGGATTCTGTCCGGCTTTGTCATGGAACGGTCCAACTACGCGCTGACCCTGGTACTGGCCGCCGTGCACGGCCTGGAGGGCTACGACGAGCGTCCGCCGCTAGACGCCGCGGGCTGGTGCGCGCTGCTCACCAATCTCGACCGGGTCGCAGGGCTCGCCGCCGAGTCCGGGGTCCGGGCGGTGCTGCACCCGCACATCGGGACGATGATCGAGTCGTCCGCCGAGGTGGAGCGCGTCCTGGACGGCTCGGTGATCCCGCTGTGCCTGGACACCGGCCACCTGCTCATCGCGGGCGTCGACCCCGGCGAGCTGGCTGCCCGCGCCGCCGACCGCATCGCGCACGTCCACCTCAAGGACGTCGACGCCGCGCTGGCCGACGACGTCCGGCGCGGCAGGACACCCTACACCGACGCCGTCCGCACCGGCGTGTACCGGCCGCTCGGCACCGGTGACATCGACATACGGGGCATCATCGGCTCCCTGGAGGACGCGGGCTACGACGGCTGGTACGTCCTGGAACAGGACACCGTCATCGACCACGAGCCCGCCCCCGGCGCGGGCCCGCGAACCGACGTGCGCGCCTGCGTCGACTTCCTCGCCGGATGCACCCCGTGAACCCCACGCCCTTCGACGGCACGGTGCCCTTCGACGTGATCACCATGGGGCGCGTCGGCGTCGACCTGTATCCGCTCCAGTCCGGCGTCGGGCTGGACGAGGTGGAGACGTTCCGCCGGTTCCTCGGCGGCAGCGCCACCAACGTCGCGGTCGCAGCCGCCCGGCACGGCCGCCGCACCGCCGTGATCACCCGCACCGGCGCCGATCCGTTCGGACGGTTCGTCCACCGCGCGCTCACCGGGTACGGCGTCGACGACCGGTTCGTCACCGACGTGCCCGGCCTCCCGACGCCCGTCACGTTCTGCGAGCTGTTCCCGCCGGACGACTTCCCGCTGTACTTCTACCGCCATCCGAAGGCGCCCGACCTGGAGATCAGGGCCGCGGAGCTGGACCGTCCCGCGATCGGCGCCGCCCGCGTGCTGTGGACGACGATGACCGGGCTGTGCGCCGAACCGTCCAGGACGGCGACGCTCACCGCCCTCGCCGAGCGCCGTCGCGCCGACGTCACCGTCATCGACCTGGACCACCGGCCCATGTTCTGGGAGTCGCGGGACGAGGCCCGGCGCTGGGCGGGGGAGGCGCTCGCCCACGCCACGGTCGCGGTCGGGAACACCACCGAATGCGAGGTCGCCGTCGGTGAGGCCGACCCGATTCGGGCGGCGCGGGCACTGCTCGACCGGGGGATCGGCCTCGCCGTCGTCAAGCGCGGCCCGGACGGCGTCCTCGCCGTCCGGGCGGACGGCACGACCGTCGAGTCGCCGCCCGTTCCGGTGGAGGTCGTCAACGGGCTGGGCGCGGGCGACGCCTTCGGCGGTGCCCTCTGCCACGGGCTCCTGTCAGGCTGGGACCTGCCGCGCGTCATCGCGTTCGCCAACGCCGCCGGGGCGATCGTCGCGTCCCGCCTCTCCTGCGCCGACGCCATGCCGGACGGCGCCGAGGTCGAGGCGCTCCTCGCCACCGTGGAGGTCGCGTGAAACTCCATCTGCCCGCCGGAACCGCAGGAGAGGGCCCGTATTCGCTGGTCGTGACGCCGGAGTCGGCGGGCTGGGGGCACGCCGCGCTCCGGATCCTGGAGTTGCCGGACGGCGGCGCGCACGAGTTCGCGACGGGCGAGGTCGAGACGATCGTGCTGCCCCTGTCCGGTTCGTGCGCGGTCGAATGCGACGGCACGACGTTCGAGTTGGAGGGCCGCGACAGCGTATTCAGCCGGGTCGGCGACTTCGCGTACGTGCCGCGCGACGCGCGTGTGGTGGTGCGGGGGAGGGGCAGGTTCGCGCTGGCAAGCGCCCGGTGCGGGACGCGGCTCGAACCGCGCTACGGCCCGGCCGGAAACGTGCCCGTTGAGCTGCGCGGCGCCGGGTCCGCGAGCCGCCAGGTGAACAACTTCGGGACGCCAGACGGGTTCCCGTTCGCGGAGAAGCTGATCGCCTGCGAGGTGCTGACGCCGGGCGGATGCTGGTCGTCGTTCCCGCCGCACAAGCACGACGAGGACCGTCCCGGCGAGTCGGTGCTGGAGGAGATCTACTACTTCGAGGTCGCGGGCGAGACCGGCATGGGCTACCAGCGCGTTTACGGAGGCCCGGACGTGCTGGCCGAGGTCAGGACGGGCGACGCGGTCCTGGTTCCGAGCGGCTGGCACGGCCCGTCGATGGCGGTTCCGGGCCACGACCTGTACTACCTGAACGTGATGGCGGGGCCGTCCGCCGAACGGGCGTGGCGGATCTGCGACGATCCGGCGCACGCTTGGATCCGCGACACCTGGACGGGACAGCGGGTCGATCCCCGGCTGCCGCTCACCACCGCGGAGGGACGATCATGAGGCTCACGGTCGGGCAGGCCGTCGTCCGGTTCCTGGCGGCGCAGGACAGCGAGCGGGACGGGCACCAGCGCCGGTTCTTCGCGGGCTGCCTCGGCATCTTCGGGCATGGCAACGTCGCCGGGATCGGACAGGCCCTCTTAGAGCACACCGACGACCTGCCCTACTTCATGGCGCGCAACGAGCAGGCCATGGTGCACACCGCCGCCGGATACGCCCGGATGTGCGATCGGACGGCCACGTTCGCCTGCACAACGTCCATCGGGCCAGGCGCGACGAACATGGTGACGGGCGCGGCGCTGGCCACCATCAACCGGCTCCCCGTGCTGCTCCTGCCGGGCGATGTCTTCGCCACCCGCGTCGCCAACCCCGTGTTGCAGGAGTTGGAGGACACCCGCTCCTACGACGTCTCGGTCAACGACTGCTTCAAGCCGGTCTCGAAGTACTGGGACCGAATCAACCGCCCCGAACAGCTACCGAGCGCATTGCTCGCCGCGATGCGCGTACTGACCGACCCCGCCGAAACCGGGGCGGTGACCCTCGCCCTACCGCAAGACGTGCAGGCCGAGGCGTACGACTGGCCGGACGAACTGTTCGCCCACCGCGTGTGGCGAATCCCGCGTCCCGTCCCCGAACCAGACGTCCTTCAAGAGGCGGCCCTCGCCATACGAGCCGCAGAGCGCCCGCTGATCGTCGCGGGCGGAGGCGTCATCTACTCCCAGGCCACCAGCGAGCTGCGCGCGTTCGCCGAACGCACCGGCATCCCCGTGGCCGAGACCCAGGCGGGCAAGGGCTCCCTGCCCTGGGACCATGAATGCTCGGTCGGCGCCATAGGCGCGACCGGCACGACAGCCGCGAACACACTCGCCCGCACCGCCGACGTGGTCATCGGCATCGGAACCCGGTACAGCGACTTCACGACGGCGTCCCGCAGCCTGTTCGCCCACCCGGACGTCCGGTTCGTGAACATCAACGTCGCCCGTCCGGACGCGGTCAAGCTCGGCGGCGTGGCCGTCGTCGCCGACGCCAGGGAGGCCCTCAGGGCGCTCGACGCGGCCCTTGACGGCCACAGCGTGTCCGGGGCCCACCGCGCCCAGGCCAGAGCCCTGGCGGCCGAATGGAACGCTCTGGTCGACGCAGCCCGCACCGTCCGCGCTGGCCAGGGCGGCGCGACGCTCACCCAGGCCGAGGTCATCGGCGTCGTCAACCGGGAGTCCGGGCCACGGGACGTCGTCGTCTGCGCCGCCGGATCCCTGCCGGGCGACCTGCACAAGCTGTGGCGCGCGTCCGACCCCAAGGGCTACCACGTGGAGTACGGCTACTCCTGCATGGGCTACGAGATCGCGGGCGGGCTCGGAGTGAAGCTGGCCGCCCCGGACCGCGAGGTGTTCGTCCTGGTCGGCGACGGCTCGTACCTGATGATGGCGCAGGAACTGGTCACCGCCGTCGCCGAAGGGGTGAAGCTGGTCGTCGTCCTCGTCCAGAACCACGGGTTCGCCTCCATCGGGAACCTGTCGGAGTCGGTCGGCGCCCGCCGGTTCGGCACCCGCTACCGCGCCCGCACCGCCACCGGGCTCGACGGCGAAGTGCTCCCCGTCGACCTCGCCGCGAACGCCGCCAGCCTCGGCGCCGACGTCCTGCGCGCCGAGAACGCCGAGGCGCTCCGCGATGCGCTCCGCCAGGCCGTCGCCTCGCCCCGGACGACGGTCGTGCACGTGGAGACCGACCCCCTCGCACCCGTCCCGGACGGCAGCGCTTGGTGGGACGTCCCCGTCGCCGAAACGGCTGAAATCGACGACACCCGCCGGGCCCGCGCCCAATACGAGGCCGACAAAAAGACCCAACGGCACCACCTCTAAAGGGGCCTCTGGACGGGGCGGAACAAGATTGTCCTGGGGGTTTGCCGTGCGGCCGGTGGTCGTTCACCGGCGGTTCAAGGGCGGCGACCAGGCTCCCGCGTGATCCCCTCACGTGAAGGAGTGCCCATGTCCGTGACCCGTCGCGGAGTCGTCAAGGGCGGCGCGGCCGGAGCGATGTCCATCGCCCTCGCCGGCAGCCTGGACGGAATCTTCCAGACCTCCGCCGGCGCCGACACCGGCGAGGCGTACGGCTACGGCCCGCTGATCCCCGACCCCAAGGGCGTCCTGGACCTGCCCAAGGGCTTCTCGTACAAGACGCTGTCGGTGGAGGGCGACCCCATCTCCGACGGCGTCGTCGTCCCCGGCCACCATGACGGGACGGCCACGTTCCCCGCGCACGGTGGCCGTGACCACTTCCCGCACTGGCCCGACTTCTCCGGCGCGCCCGACTGGCCCGGCTGGTCCGCCACGGCCAAGAGCGCCAACGGCAAGCGCGGCGCCACGATCCTGGTGCGCAACCACGAGCAGAGCAACAACGGAACCCGCGCCGTCGCGCCGCCCGAACTGACCTACGACCCGGCCGCCAACGGCGGCACCACCAACCTGCTCGTGGACCGTGACGGCGACCTGGTGGCGCAGTACGTCAGCCTCGCCGGGACGTCCACCAACTGCGCGGGCGGCCGCACCCCCTGGGGAACCTGGCTGACCTGCGAGGAGACCGAGGGCTTCGGCGCCCAGACCAAGACCCACGGTTGGGTCTTCGAGGTCGACCCGTACGGCAGGCGCACCAAGCCGGTCCCGCTGACCGGACTCGGCCGCTTCTCGCACGAGGCCGTCGCCGTCGACCCGCACACCCTCACCGCCTACCTGACGGAGGACGCGGCCGGGCCGTTCGGCCTGTTCTACCGGTTCCGTCCCCGCGCCCATCGCGGCAACTACCACGCCTACCTGGAGGGAGGGCGGCTGGAGGCGCTGAACGTCCGGGACGTCCCCGACCTGTCGCTCGTCACCGAGCCCGGGACCCGGCTGCACGCCCGCTGGGTGGCCGTCCCCGACCCGTCGGCGAAGCAGACGTCCGTCCGCAAGCAGTTCGACACCATCACGCGGAGCCAGAAGCTCGAAGGGCTCTGGTGGGGCCACGGCAAGGCGTACTTCGTGTGCAGCTTCTCCAAGAAGTCGGACGGCGCCGCCGCCGACCACGCCGGCCAGGTCTGGACGTACGACCCGCGCAGCAACGAGATCGAACTCCAGCTCATCTTCAAGCCGGGCGGCCGGTTCGACGGCCCGGACAACATCACCGTCTCCCCGTACGGCGGCGGCGTGATCCTGGCCGAGGACGGTGACGGCGAGCAGTACCTCGTCGGCACGACCCGCAAGAACAAGCCGTTCGCGATGGCCCGCAACGCCCTCAACGGCAGCGAGTTCACCGGCGTGACGTTCTCCACCGACGGCCGCGTGCTGTTCGCCAACCGGCAGTCGGACCCGGGCGTGACGTTCGCCATCACCGGCCCCTGGCACCGCCTGCGCGGCTGACTCGACGGGGGCCGAGTCAGGCGGGACGGAGCCGCCCACAGACGGACGCCATGGCGAGCGACTCCGCTCGCGCTCCCCGGGCGTCCGTCTTCGCTCGCGTCCTGCCGATCCGCGAAGCGTGGCACGATCTGGTTCCGGGAATCGTCCTTCACATGGACGAACGAAGGCAGATCGGAGCGTTCTGGTGGTCGTCGTGATGCTCGTGCTCGTCCTGGCGGGCGTGGCCGTGCTGGGCGCCGTCGTCGTCCTCGCCATGGGCAGGGGAGGGGAGCTGGCCGAGACCCATCCCGACTATCCGCGGCTGCCGCTCGGCGCCGAGGGACGTCCCCTCTCCGGGGCCGAGGTCGCCCACATGCGGTTTCCGCGCACGTTCTGGGGTTACCAACCGCATGTGATGGACGAGGCGCTGCGCCGCGTCGCGCACGCCCTGTCGGAGCGCGACGCCCGCGTGGCCGTGCTCGAACAGCAGCTGCACGACCTGCGGCACGGCTCCGGCTCGGTCGGCGCCCTCCACGGCCTGGACGGTCTGGACGAGCCGCCCCCGAACGGAAACCCGCCCGCCGCACCGCCGCCCCTGACCAAGGACGACCGGCCGTGAGCCGTGTCGCCGTCCACGCCGAGGCGGTGTCCGCCGCACCCGCCGAACGGGTCTTCGACCTCCTGACCGACTGGCCCAGCCACGCCGACTGGATGCCGTTCACCAGCGCGGAGGGTGGCCGCGAGGTCGGCGCCGAGCTGCGGGCCCGGACGGGCGTCGGCCCGGTCGGGTTCCTCGACACGATGGTGATCACCGACTGGCGGCCCGGCCGCCGCGTCGCCGTCCGGCACACCGGCCGCGTGGTGCGCGGCGAGGCCTGGTTCAAGGTCGTCCCCGAAGGGACGGGCAGCCGCGTCGTATGGGCCGAGCGCGTCGACCTGCCGCTCGGGCCGCTCGGCCGCGCCGGATGGCTCGTCGCCGGGCCCGTCGTGAAGGCGTTCATGCGGCTCGGCCTGCGCCGCCTCGCCGCGCTGTCGGAGTCGTGACCGTCGGAGGCGTGAGGTAGAACAGGCGGGATGAGCACCGTGATCGTGGGCGAGGACGGTCTCGCCCGTTGCCCCTGGGGCCTGTCCGCGCCCGACTACGTCGCCTACCACGACGAGGAGTGGGGGCGTCCCGTCCGCGACGACGAGGGCCTCTACGAGAAGCTGTGCCTGGAGGCGTTCCAGTCGGGGCTGTCGTGGCTGACGATCCTCCGCAAACGCGACGCCTTCCGTGCCGCCTTCCACGGGTTCGACCCCGAGAAGGTCGCCTCGTTCGGCCCCGGCGACGTCGAGCGGCTGATGGGCGACGCCTCGATCGTCCGCAACCGGGCCAAGATCGAGGCCGCGGTCGCCAACGCCCGCGCCGCCCTCGACCTGCCCGGCGGCCTCGCGGCGACCGCCTGGAAGTACGCCGACCCGGGCGCCCCCGAGCACGCCGACATGGCCGACATGCCCGCCTACACCGACGGGTCGAAGGCCCTGGCCAAGGAGCTGAAGAAGCACGGCTTCACGTTCGTCGGCCCCACCACCGCCTACGCCCTCATGCAGGCCTGCGGCCTGGTCGACGACCACCTCACCGGCTGCCACCGCCGCGGCGCCTACCGCTGATCCCCAGCGGCCTCATTCGGCCCTGCTCATTCTGCTTTCGCCGCCTCCAGAACGGGCACGGTGGAGGCGCGCCGGGCCGGAAGGACGGACGTCGCCAGCGTGACCACCGCCGCGCCCGCGATGACGGTGGGCACCAGCCACCAGGGCGGGTTCGGCGTGAAGAACGAGCTGCCCGTGCCGAAGTGCAGTGCGACGCCCGTGCCGAGCGCGGCGCCGAGGCCGAGCAGCGTGCCGAGCAGCACGACCGTGGCGGCCTCCCAACGCACGATCGACCGGACCTGCGCCGCCGTCGCGCCGACCGCCCCGAGCAGCCCGAACTCCCTGGTCCGTTCCGAAACGCTCATCGACACCGTGGTGGCCATCCCGAACAGCGCGAGGACCAGCGCCATCCCGATGAACCCGTAGATGACCCGAACGCCGCTGGTCATTGACTTCTTCGCCGTCTCGACGTACCCGGACTTGTCGAGCACCCGCGCGCCCGGCACGTTCGCGACCGCGTGGGCGATGCCGTCCCGGGTGCCGCCGCGGACGAGGACGGCCCGCGTCCCCGCGCCCGGGTCCAGGCGCTCCATCGTGGCCGTGGACACCATCGCCTGGTCGGCGAACAGGTGGGACGGGTCGTGGTAGGCGCCCGCGACCGTCAACGCGACCTTGCCCCGGGTGCCGCGCACCACGACCCGCTGCCCCTTCCGCAGCTTGTTCGCCTTCATGACCGTGGAGGTGACGCCGATCTCGCCGGGACGCAGCGGCCGCAGGTTCCCGCCGAGGTCGAGGACGGACGGCAGCGCCGCCGGATCGACGCCCGCCACGTCGAGGATCACCGGTTCCGGCGCCTCGTCGGCGTCGATCCGGCGCGGCGGCGGCGAGACCAGTTCGGCCGAGGTGCCGGTCAACGCCATCGCGCGGGACACCCCGGGCGCGGTCGCCGCCTTCGCGGCGGTGTCGGCGGGCAGCGGCGCCTGGCCGTTCGCCGTCTTCTGCGACGTGGCGATCGCGTGCTCCGCCACCATCACCTGGTGGCCCGTGGTCTCGAAGCGGGCGTTCACCGACAGCACGATCAGCGCGGTCGCGGAGGCGAGCGCGACGCCGAGCATGAGGGACGACGCGGCCGACGACACCCGGCGGGGGCTGCGGGTGATGGTGGCGCGGGCGAGCCGTCCCGCCTCCCCGCTGAACGCCGTGCCGATCCGTCCGACGAGGCCGCCGAGCGGGCCGACGAAGAACGGGGCGAGGACCGCGAGCCCCGCCACCGCCGTCATGGCCCCCATCAGGGTCATCACGGTGACACCGGCGGTGCGCTCGACGCCCGGCGGCTCCTCGGACCTGATCCCGAACACCCCGCCGACGAACAGCCCCGCGCAGGCGAACACCGCGAGGGCGCCGAGGATCCGGGGCCAGCGTCGTCCGACCGCGTCGGTGCTCGCGGTCCGCAGGGCCTCCAACGGCGCGATCCGGGACGCCCTGCGGGCCGCGCGCCACGCGGCGAGCTGGGTGACGAGGATCCCGGCGGCGGACGGCCCGGTGAGCGCGATCCAGCCGACGTTCATGTCGGCGACCGAGATGTCGAAGCCGTCCTTGGCGAACAGGTCGGTGAGCAGGCCCGCCACCGGGTAGCCGAGCAGGACGCCGCCGACGGACGCGACGAGGCCGAGCGCCAGCGCCTCCAGCCGGATCAGCCGTCTGATCTGGCGGGGAGTGGCGCCGATCGCACTGAGCAGCGCGAGCCGCCGGGTCCGCTGCCGGACCAGCGTGCCGAACGTGTTGGCGATGACGAACAGGCCGACGAACACGGCGAGGGACGCGAGCATGCCCAGCGAGCCGCCGATCGAGACGCCCGCCGAGTCGAGGGTGGCCGACTGCGCCTCGCGCACCCCGGCGGCGGTGCGGACGTTGACGTCCTGGCCGCGCAGGTCGCGGGCGAGGTCGGCGCGCAGTTTCGCGGGGCAGGTGCCGCTCGACCGCGTCGCCGGACGGCCGGGCGTCGCGGCGGTGGCGGGGGACGCGATGGTCCCGGCGACCGCCGCCGGTGCCGAGCAGCGCCCGCGCCACCGCGACCCGCTGCTGCTGCCCGCCCGACAGCTCGCTCGGACGGTGCCGCAGCCGGTCCCGCAGGCCGAGGGCGTCCACGATCGTGTCGAACCACCGCTGGTCGGCCCGCCGGTTCCCGAGCCGTCCGGTGAGCCGGATGTTCTCCTCCGCCGTCAGCATCGGCAGCAGGTTGAACGACTGGAACACGAACCCGAGCCGGTCGCGGCGCAGTTTGGTCAGCGCCGTCCGCGACAGCTTCGTGATGTCGACGTCGCCGATGAGCACCGAGCCGGACGACACCGCGTCCAACCCGGCCATGCAGTGCAGGAACGTCGACTTGCCCGACCCGGAGGGGCCCATGATCGCGGTGAACCTGCCGCGCGGGAACGTCGCCGAGACGCCCCGCAGCGCGGTCACCGCGCCGTGGCCCGCCCCATAGGACTTGACCAGGTCGCGGGCGACGGCGACATGGTCGTGGAGCTGCCCGGCGTGGGGCGCGGCGGTTGCGTGGGACATGCCCTCAAGCAAACTCCGCGCGCCGCCCGCGCACACTGACGCGCGCTCCCGAATGCCTGGTGGGGAAGCCCCCACCACCCTCCGGGTGGAGGGCCCGAGGCTAGTGGCCCTCGAAGGTGGGCTGCCGCTTGTTCAGGAAGGCTTCGGTCGCGTTGTGGTGGTCGTCGGTCTTCTCGCACTCGTCCTGGAGTTCCGCCTCCCGCTCCAGCGCGGACGCCAGGCCGTGCGACGCGGCGAAGTCGAGCGCCGCCTTCACCGCGCCGTAGGCGACCGTCGGGCCCGCCGCGAGGCGCGCGGCCAGCTCCACCGCCGCCGGGGCCAGCTCGTCCGCCGGGACCACCCGGTTCACCAGCCCCAGTCTCAGCGCCTCCTCCGCCTTCACCGCCTCGCCGAGCAGCAGCAGCTCGGCCGCCTTCGCGCGGCCGACGAGCCGCTGCAACGTCCAGGACATGCCGCTGTCGGGCGCGAGGCCGATGCCGGTGAACGCGGTCGCGAACCGGGCCTTGTCGGACGCGACGATCAGGTCGGACGCGAACGCCAGCGAGGCGCCCGCCCCGGCCGCGACGCCGTTCACCGCCGCCACCACCGGCTTGCGCATCCCCGCGATCGCCAGCGCGATCGGGTTGTAGTGCTTGCGGACGGTGCCGTCCAGGCCCCGCCCGGCGGCGAGGTTGTCGGCGTGCTCCCGCAGGTCCTGTCCGGCGCAGAACGCACGGCCCGCGCCCGTGAGGATCACCGCGCGGGCCGCCGGATCGGTGGCCGCCCGCACGATCGTCGCCCGCAGCAGCTCCTTCATCTCGACCGTCAGCGCGTTCATTCCGTCCGGACGGTTGAGTGTGATCGTCCCCACGCCGTCGGTGACGTCGTACAGCACGGTCTCGGCCATCGTTGTCCTCCCAATCGGGGTCCCCGGAAGATCTTCCCACCTGCCGTTCATGCCCCTGGCTTCCGTTCTGGAGGCTGATCGTTACCACTTCGCGCCCGGAAGACGAGATAATGGACCACTACTGAAGACGCGGATGCGACACGCGGCCACGCGGCCAACGGTGTGCGAAGGCCGCGGCCCTACGCAGGAAGGGGATACGCATGGCGGCGATGAAGCCGCGGACAGGAGACGGTCCGCTCGAAGTGACCAAGGAGGGACGCGGAATCGTCATGCGGGTCCCACTCGAAGGCGGTGGCCGCCTCGTGGTCGAGCTGTCCGCCGACGAGGCTAAGGAGCTCGGCGAGGCCCTCAAGGGCGTCGTGGGCTGACGGCATCGCCGTTCCCCGCTTGTTGGTGACGGTCCCGGCGACTTCGCCGGGGCCCTTGCCATTTCCCGCACCAGAAACGACCGCCCGCCCAACCTACTGGGGGATTCGCCGCCATGCCCATCGAGACTCGCATCCACGGGGCCGGCGGCACCGTGTCCCAGACCGCGACCGAGCTTCGGGCCGAGGTCGTCGCGGTTCCGGTCCGGGCCGTTCCGGCGGGTGCGGGGGGTCGGCCCTCCACAGGTGACAGGTCGGGGCCGGTCGCGCCCGTGGCCGAGGTGGCCGCCTCGCTGCCGTTCACGCTGGACGAGCTGCTGGAGCTGCACCAGGCCAAGGGCGAGCCGGGCGAAATCGTCGCGACCCAGGTCCGGGTCGGCGACCGGATGCGGGAACTGCTGCTGTACGGGGTGGGCGCCGCGGCCCCGGCCGACCTGCGCAGGGCCGGTGCCGCGTTGGCCCGCCGGGGCAAGGGACGGAAGGCCCTCGTCGCGGGCGTCCCCGCCGGTGATCTCGCCGCGTTCGTCGAGGGCGCGCTGCTCGCGTCCTACGAGTTCAAGATCGGGGCCCCGCCCGCGAAACGTGCGCTCGGCACGCTCGCCGTCCTCACCGAGGCCGGGCCCGAGTCGGACGCGCCCGCCATCGCGCTCGGCACCACACGGGCCCGCGCCACCGCCCTGGCCCGCGACCTCGCCAACACCCCGTCCAGCGAGAAGGACCCGTCCTGGCTCGCCGAGCAGGCCCGGCTCGCGGCCGCCGACTCCGGCCTCAGCGTTCGCGTCCGGGGCGAGAAGGAGTTGGCCGACGAGGGCTTCGGCGGTCTTCTCGCGGTCGGCGGCGGGTCGTCCCGGCCGCCCCGGTTGATCCAGCTGTCCTACGTCCCGGACGAGCCCGCCGAACGGCATGTGGTGCTGGTCGGGAAGGGCATCACGTTCGACAGCGGCGGCCTGTCGCTCAAGCCGAACGACGGCATGAAGACGATGAAGACCGACATGGCGGGTGGCGCCGCCGTAATCGCCGCCATGAGCGCGCTGCGCGGCCTCGGCGTCCGCGCCCGCGTCACCGGGCTGGTCGCCGCCGCCGAGAACATGCCGTCCGGGTCGGCCATGCGGCCCGGCGACGTCATCGCCCACCACGGCGGGACGACCTCGGAGGTCCTGAACACCGACGCCGAGGGGCGGCTCGTCCTCGCCGACGCCCTCGCCTACGCCGACGCCGAACTCGACCCCGACGTGATCGTCGACGTCGCCACGCTGACCGGCGCGGCGAAGGTCGCGCTCGGCCTGCGGCACGCGGCGCTGTTCGCCACCGACGACGCCCTCGCCGGGGCCCTCACCGGGGCGGGCGCCGCGGCGGGCGAACCGGTGTGGCGGCTGCCGCTCGTCGACGACTACCGCGCCGCGATCGACTCGGGCGTCGCCGACGTCGCCAACATCGGGCGCGGCGGCTACGGCGGCGGCTCCATCACCGCCGCGCTGTTCCTGCGCGAGTTCGTCGGCGACCGCGCGTGGGCGCACCTGGACATCGCCGGGCCGGGACGCGCCCTGTCCGAGGACGCCGAGCTCACCCGCGGCGCGACCGGGTTCGGCGCCCGCCTGCTCCTGACCTGGCTGACCGCCTGATCGTCTGACCGCCCGCCCTGCGGCTGGTCGCGCTGACCTCGGCTAGTCGCGTTTCACGGCGCACAGCAGGCCGTCGCCGACCGGGACCAGCAGCGGGACGAGCCGGTCGTCGTCGCGGACCATCCGGTGCACCTCCCGGATCGCGTCGGTCTCCGGGCCGCGCCGTTCGGGACGGGCGACCTGCCCACCCCACAGCGCGTTGTCGAACGCCACGACGCCGCCGGGCCGCAGCAGCCGCAGCGCGTCCGTCAGATACTCGGGGTACTCGCGCTTCTGCGCGTCGCAGAACACCATGTCGTAGGCGCCGTCGGTGAGCCGCGGCAGCACCTCCAGCGCGGGCCCGGTGATCATCCGGGTGCGGAAGGAGCCGAGGCCCGCCTCCTGGTAGGCCTGCTTGGCCAGCCGCTGGTGCTCGGGCTCGATGTCGACGGTCGTCAGCACCGCGTCCTTCGCCATCCCGCGCATCAGGTAGATGCCGGAGACGCCGCAGCCGGAACCGACCTCCACGACCGTCCGCGCGCCGATCAGCGTCGCGACGAAACGCAGCGTCGCGCCGCCCGCGGGACCGATCGGCGTCGCGCCGATCTCGCGCCCGCGACGCCTGGCGTCCTGGAGCGGCTCGTCCTCGGGGAGGAACTCCTCCACATAGGCCACAGTGGCCTGATCTGCGTCGATGGCTGCCTCCTCGCGGGCCCCCCGCCTGGCTCCTGCTGGAAGAGACCATATCGTTGACGGGGAACCAACCGGAGTTTCAGTGCGTTGTGATCGGTGTAGGAACCCGCCATGCGCGGGTTCGAGCAACGAGAACCGAGTCGGTCCAGAACCGCCCCAGCCCAGGCGAGACCGTGCCGTTCCAAGGCGAGACCTTGGCTCACGAGAGAGGAACAGCCCGGCACCATGGGAGTCGCAGCACTCAGTTTCAGAAGCGCTGTGGGGGTCGGCCCCAGGCAGGGGTTGGGTAGCGCCGCGGGCACTCGCGAGAACGCCCCCGAGGCAGAATGGGCGCCGCCCTCCTGGGACGAGGTCGTCCGCGAGCACTCCGGGCGCGTCTACCGGCTCGCGTACCGGCTGACCGGTAACCAACACGACGCCGAAGATCTCACGCAGGAGGTCTTCGTTCGAGTCTTCAGGTCCCTGTCGAACTACACCCCGGGGACGTTCGAAGGCTGGCTGCACCGAATCACCACGAACCTGTTCCTCGACATGGCGCGGCGCCGCCAGCGCATCCGGTTCGAGGGCCTCGCCGACGACGCCGCCGAACGTCTCCAGGGCCGCGAGCCGACCCCGGCGCAGGCGTTCGACGACAGCAACTTCGACGCCGACGTGCAGGCCGCGCTGGACGCGCTGGCCCCCGAGTACCGCGCGGCCGTGGTGCTGTGCGACATCGAGGGCCTGTCCTACGAGGAGATCTCCGCCACACTCGGTGTCAAGCTCGGCACCGTGCGCAGTCGCATCCACCGCGGGCGCGCCCAGCTGCGCGCCGCGCTGGAGCACCGGGCGCCCACGCGGCGCCGCCCGGGCACCCGCAACGACTTCCAGGCCGCCGAGGCCGCGGAGGTCGCGGCGCCGGACGGCCGTGAGACGGGCTCCGAGACGAGCCTGGTGACCGGCGCGGTGGACGGGGGCCTGCACGCGGCAGGCGGCACCCGCCCGCAGCCGGAGGGCGTGTAAGGCAGTGCTTGGGTAGAGCAGTGCTCACCGCGCGGTACGGGACCGCGCGGACGACAGGACGGAAAGACGGAGGCCGCGTGAGTTGTCTGGGGGAGCGTCTGACCGCTCTGGTCGACGGTGAGCTGGGCCATGAGGAGCGCGACCGCGCGCTGGCCCACCTCGCGTGCTGCGACCAGTGCAGGGACGAGGTCGCCTCGCTGCGCAAGCTCAAGGGGCGCCTGCGCGGGCTGTCGGACCACCAGGCCCGCGGCGACGCGGCCGAGGCCACCGACGACCTTCCGTCCCCCGACTTCCTGACCAGACTGCGCGCCCTGCCCGCCGCCGCTGGCTCCGCCGCCGGGGGCTCCACCGACCCCGGCGACACCGTCCCCGACCTGGTTCCGCTCGCCGATGTCCCGGCGGCCGGTTCCACGCGCCCGTCGCGGCCGATGCGCCCGGTGGGCCGTCCGGTGTCCGTGGCGTCCGCCGCGCGCCCCCGCGACTCCCGTCCGGCCGGGCGCGCCGCCGTGCTGCACGTCCATCCCCGGCGCCGTTACCTCGTCGTCGGCGCCGCGACCCTGTTCATCGGGCTCGGCGCCGCGTCGTACGCCGCCGGTGGCGCCGACAACGCCCCGCCGGTCAGCCCCGCGTTCGACAGGTTCGCCGTCGAGCACGCGCTGACGTCCGGCGACGCCCCCGTCACCGATCCGCTCACCGACCCGGTCAACCAGGTCCAGGTCTCCCCAGGGCCGTGATCGCGAAGACCGTGACCCGGCCGGGACGGCGCCGATCCGTCCTGGTGTGCGGGCTTGCCGGCGCGCTCGCGCTGGCCGCCGCGCTCGCCGGTGACCCGGCCCAGCCGCGCCGCGTCCGCAGCGATCCCGGCGCGGTCCGCCTGCTGCGCGCCGCCGCCGACGCCGCCCGCCGCGTCCCCTACGAGGGCAGGCGTTTCCTGACGACGTGGAGCCGCACCCGGTCCGCCACGTCCAGCGCCGTCGTGTCGCACGCGCCCGGGGACGTGTCGTACGCGCCCGAGGACGTCGGGCCCGGCGAGAGCGTCCGCTACGGCGCGCGGGACGCCACCGCCCTCACCACCGCGACCCTCGACCTGCTGACCAGCAACTACTCGGTGGGCCGCGCCGCCGACGCGACCGTCTGCGCCCGCCGCGCCCACGTCGTCGAGGCGCGCCGCGAGAACGGCACCCCCGCCGGACGGTTCTGGATCGACGCCGACACCGGCCTGCTGCTGCGCCGCGAGCTGATCGACGCCACCGGGCATCCCGTCGTCGCCAGCGGTTTCAACGAGATCAGCTACACGGTGCCGTCGAAGCGGCCCGCCCCCTACAGCCTCGGCGGGCCCCGGGGCGGCACCGCCCGCTTCCCCGGCCCCGCCGAGACCACCGGTTCCCCGGGCGTGGCGGCCGCGTGGGGCGAGCGGCTGGATCGTGCCGGCATCGCCGACCTCCGCGACGACGGCTGGCCCGTCCCGAACGACCTGCCGGGGCGCCTCGCCCTCCACGACGTGCGCCGCGACTCCGGCGGCGGCGCCGTCCACCTCAGCTACTCCGACGGCCTCGCGTCCGTGTCCGTCTTCGTGCAGCGCGGCAGGCTCGACGAGCAGGCCATGTCCGGCTGGCAGCGGATTTCCCGGCACGGCCGGACGGTGTTCCACCGCGAGTCCCTGCGGCGCTGGGCGGTGTCCGCGGGCGACGGCTACGTCTACACGGTGCTGACCGACGCGCCCCTGAGCACGGCCGACGCGGCCGCCGCCAGCCTGCCCCGCCACACCACCTCGTTCTGGGCGCGGGTGTCGCGCGGGGCCCGCCGTCTCGGCTCCACCGTCAACCCGTTCGACTGATCATTCAGCCGTCGGAGGTCTTATGCTCTCCACATGCTCCGCCGGGCACGATGAGCATGGATAACGAGACCTGCTCGTAGGAGAGACTGGGATGACCGATGACAACCGCGGGCCGTTCAGGGCTCCCTCGGAGGACGACGAGATCGTCTCCGAACCTGAACGACAGGAGGCGGCTCCTCCCGAGACGGTGACGGACCAGGAGATCCCCCTGGAGCAGGACGAGCCCGAACCGGAGCCCGAGCCTGACGCCGAGCCCGAAGCCGAGGCGCGCGAGTCCGAGGCGCGCGAGACCGACCATGGCGACCGCCTGGTCGCGGGCGGCTTCGCCCCGCCCGACACCCTCGGCGACCCCCCGGACACCAGCGAGGACGTGCTCCCCCGCGACGTCCAGGCCGACATGGGGCCCCGCGAGGTGCCCGTGCAGGACGCGCCGCCCCACGACATGCCGCAGCCGCCGCCCGTCCCGCTCGACAAGCCCATCGCGGAACCCGACCGCGGACGGCCCGGGTTCGTCCCGTACGACCAGGACCCGAGGGCCGCGCACCCGCGGCAGCCCTACGGCGGCGGCTGGCCGCACGAGTCCCACCAGGGCCCGCCGCCCGCCCCGGGCGGCCCGGGCGGCCCGCCGATGGGCCCCCCGCCCGCGCCGATGGGTCCGCCGCCACCCGGCGGCCCCCGCCCGATGGGCGGATTCGGGATGCCGCCCATGGGCGGCGGTCCGAACTGGGCGCCCGTCCCGGCGCCCCCGTCCTCGTCGCGCGGCGGCCCCGGCCTCGGCATCTTCGCGGTCGTCGCCCTGATCATCGCGCTGGTGGCGGGCGCGGTCGGCGCCGGAGTCGGCGTCATCGCGACCGACAGCGACGACGGCGGCTCGGTGAGCCTCGGCGGCAGCGACAGCAGCGGATCCGACGTCCAGGCCCGCCCGCCGGACTCCGTCGCGGGCGTCGCGCAGCGCATGCTGCCCAGCGTGGTGATGATCCGCGTGCAGTCCTCGCAGGGCGAGGTCGGCGGCACCGGCTTCATCGTCAACGGCGGCTACGTCATCACCAACAACCACGTCGTGGCGGGCGCCCAGGGCGGCCGGATCCAGATCGTCTTCAACGACAAGAAGACGCTGCCCGCGTCCGTCAAGGGCACCGACGCCAGCTCGGACGTCGCCGTCCTCAAGCCCGAGGGCCAGCACTCGCTGCCCGCCCTCCCCATCGGCGACTCCAGCAAGATCGCCGTCGGCGACCCGGTGATCGCGATCGGCTCGCCGCTCGGCCTCCAGGGCTCGGTCACCACCGGCATCGTCAGCTCCCTGAACCGCGCCGTGCCCACGCAGGGCGAGGGCGGCGGCTCCGACCTGTCCTACCTCAACGCGATCCAGACCGACGCCGCGATCAACCCCGGCAACTCGGGCGGACCGCTGGTGGACGCGAAGGGCCGCGTGATCGGCATCAACACCGCCATCGCCACCCTCGGCGGGCAGGGCCTCGGCGGCGAACAGCAGAGCGGCAGCATCGGCCTCGGCTTCGCGATCCCGATCAACCAGGGCAAGCGGGTCGCCGAGGAGATCATCCGGACGGGCAGCGTGCGGCAGGCCAAGCTCGGCGTCCTGCCCGACCCCCGCTACCAGGAGGGCGGCGCCCGGATCATGCCGCAGGCCGTCAACGGCCAGGACCCCGTCACCAAGGGCGGCCCCGCCGACAAGGCGGGCCTCAAGCCCGGCGACGTGATCACGGCCGTGGACAGCCGTCCGATCGAGGACGCCACCGACCTGATCGCGCAGATTCGCAGCCGCGCCCCCGGCGACCGCATCAAGGTCACCTACCGTCGCGGCGGCAGGGAGAGCACGGTGGACGTCATACTGGGCTCGCAATGACACCGATCTGGGCAGGATGTTCATGTCGGCGTCATCCGAGCTGAGGATACGCTGTGGGGACCGGCCCTGGTTCGGGTCGGTCCCCTGCGGCGGTTTGTGGAGGACGGGTGTTCGACGTCGGACTTGGTGAGATGGCGGTTCTCGTCGTGCTCGCCCTGGTCATCTTCGGTGACAAGCTGCCCCAGGTCGCCGGTCAGGCGGGCCGGATGCTGCGTCAGTTCCGCGAGATGGCGAACTCGGCCAAGGCCGACCTTCAGGAAGGCCTCGGCCCGGAGTTCAAGGACTTCGACATCGCCGACCTCAACCCGAAGACGTTCGTCCGCAAACACCTCTTCGAAGACGGCGACGACTTCCTCAACGGCAAGTCCGGCCTCTTCGACGACGACCCCACCTACGCCAAAACAGCAAGAGAGCCCGAACTCGCCTACGGCGAACGCCCCCCGTACGACCCCGAAGCCACGTAACTCCCAGGGGGCGACCCCCTGGAACCCCCGTCGCGACGCAGGCGATCCTCACGCCGTTGTCGCGGTTCTGGGGCCTGTCGCGGTTCGCTTACGTCGCTGCGGTCGCCTGCGTCGGCGGGTCGTGCGACCTACGGCGCTGAAGCGCCTCCGGCCGCACAACCCGTGACGGTGGCGGGGGTTCTGTACCAGGACGGTGGCTGGGCTACTTGGGTGTGGGGGCTATGCCCAGGGACATTCCTGCGAGGCCTCGGGATCGGCCGGCGAGGGTGTCGGCGATGGTGCGGAGTTCCTTGGCGGCCTCGGCGTCGGGGTCGGAGAGGACCAGAGGGACGCCCGTGTCGCCGCCCTCGCGGAGGCGCGGGTCGATCTGGACCTGGCCGAGGACGGGGACGCGGGTGCCGAGGGTCTTGGTGAGGGCGTCCGCGACGCGCTGGCCGCCGCCCTCGCCGAAGATGTGCTGGCGTTCGCCGCAGTGCGGGCAGGTCAGGTACGACATGTTCTCGATCACACCGACGACCTGCTGGTGGGTTTGGGCGGAGATGGCTCCGGCCCGTTCGGCTACCTCCGCCGCGGCCTGTTGTGGGGTCGTGACCACGAGGATCTCGGCGGACGGCAGTAGTTGCGCCACGGAGATCGCGATGTCGCCGGTGCCGGGCGGGAGGTCCATGAGGAGGATGTCGAGGTCGCCCCAGTAGACGTCCGCGAGGAACTGCTGGAGGGCCCGGTGCAGCATCGGGCCGCGCCACACGACGGGCTGGTTCCCGGCGGTGAACATGCCGACGGAGATGACCTTCACGTCATGCGCGGACGGCGGCATGATCATGTCCTGGACCTTGGTGGGCGAGGCGTCCACGCCAAGCATCCGGGGGACGGAGTGGCCGTAGATGTCGGCGTCCACGACGCCGACCTTGCGGCCCTGCGCGGCGAGCGCGGCGGCGAGGTTCACGGTCACCGACGACTTGCCGACGCCGCCCTTGCCGCTGGCCACCGCGTACACGCGGGTCAGCGAGTTCGGCTTGGCGAAGGGGATCTCCTTGGCCGGTTCGCCGCCGCGCAGCTTGGTCTGGAGGTCCTTGCGCTGCTCCTCGCTCATCACGTCCAGTTCGACCTGGACGGTGGAGGCGCCGTCCAGCTTCGACACGGCCTCCCGGACGTTCTTGGTGATGGTGTCCTTCATCGGACACCCCGCCACGGTCAGGTAGACGCCGACGCGGACGGTGCCGTCCGAGGCGATGTCGATGTCCTTGACCATGTCGAGCTCGGTGATGGGCTTGCGGATCTCAGGATCGATCACCGTGGCCAGAGCCGCGGTCACCTGCTCGGTCGTCAACAGGGAGGCCATGCCCCCATGGTATGAACCGGAGGCCGTTCCCTGCCAATCAGGGTGGCGTGCTCTGCGGCACGTTCATCGCGCGAGAGGCGGTTGGGCCGTACGATCGGTCCGTGACCACCAGTACCCTCTCGGCGGCCGAGCTGATCGTCTGGCGCACCATGCTCCGTGCCGAGGCGCGCATCTCCCGCCGCCTCGGGGCCGACCTGCTGGCGAGCCACGGGCTCGCGCTCGGCTCCTACGACGTGCTCATGCACCTCGGTGAGGCCCCGGGTGGGCAACTGCGGATGAACGACCTCGCCGACCGTGTCCTGCTGTCGCGCAGCGGCCTGACCAGGCTCGTCGACCGGCTCCAGCGGGAGGGCCTGGTCGTCCGGCAGTCCTGCGCGCACGACGCGCGGGGGCTGTACGCCGTCCTGACCACCGCGGGCCGGGCCCGGCTGGACGAGGCGACCCCGACCTACCGGCAGGGCGTCCGCGACTACATCCTCGGCAGGCTGGACGAGCCCGACCTGGCCGCGCTCGGCGCGCTGCTGGACAAGCTCGCCGACGAGCCGGTGGCCGTCTAGTCCTTGGCGTCCAGCTCCTTGATGATCTGCTGGAGTTCGGAGCGCAGGAAGTCGCGGGTGACGACCTCGCTCAGCGCCACCCGCAGCCCGGCGATCTCCCGGGTCAGGTACTCGGTGTCGGCGATGTTGCGTTCGTTGCGTGACCGGTCCTGCTCGTACTGGACGCGGTCACGGTCGTCCTGCCGGTTCTGCGCGAGCAGGATCAGCGGCGCGGCGTAGGACGCCTGCAACGACAGCATCAGCGTCAGGAAGATGAACGGGTACGGGTCGAACTTCAGGAACTCCGGCGCCAGCAGGTTCCACACGATCCACACGGCGACGAACACCGTCATGTAGACGAGGAACCTGGCGGTGCCGAGGAACCGCGCGATCCGCTCCGACAGCCGTCCGAAGGAGTCCGGGTCGTAGTGGACGCGCGGCAGCAGCGTCCGGCGGATCTCCCTCGGCTGGTCGAGGCGGGCGCCCATCTGGCGTGTCGTCATCAGGTGTCCCCCCGGAGGGCCTCTTCCTCGGGATCGCGGTCCATGGTCTCCGCGGCGGTGGCGTCCATCACGGCCTCCCGCCAGTCCTCGGGGAGCAGGTGGTCGAGGACGTCGTCGATGGTCACGGCGCCCAGCAGGTGGCCGTTCTCGTCGACGACGGCGCCCGCGACGAGGTTGTAGGTGGCCAGGAACATCGCGACGGCCTCCAGCGACATGGTGGGTCGCAGCGGGTCGAGTTCGGCGTCCACGATGCCGCTGACCAGCGTTGGCGGCGGTTCGCGCAGCAGCTTCTGGAAGTGCACGGTGCCGAGGTAGCGGCCGGTCGGCGTGGCGGTCGGCGGGCGGCAGACGTAGACCTGGGCGGCGAGGGCCGGGTTCAGGTCGGGACGGCGGATCAGCGCGAGCGCCTCGGCGACCGTGACGTCCGGCGCGACGATCACCGGTTCGGTCGTCATCAGGCCGCCCGCGGACTGGTCGGGGTAGGTCAGCAGCCGCCGCACTGGCGCCGCCTCCTGCGGCTCCATCAGCATCAGCAGCTGTTCGCGCTGCTCGGTGGGCAGTTCGCCGAGCAGGTCGGCGGCGTCGTCGGGGCCCATGGCCTCCAGCACGTCGGCGGCCCGTTCCACGCCGAGCTTGCCGAGGATCTCGATCTGGTCGTCCTCGGGCAGTTCCTCCAGGATGTCGGCGAGCCGCTCGTCGTCGAGCGCGACCGCGACCTCCGCGCGCCGCTTCTCCGGCAGTTCGTGGACGATGTTGGCGAGGTCGGCGGCCTTCATCTGCTCGAACGCGGCGATCAGGCCCGCCGCGCCCTGCCCGTGCTCGACGGCGGAGAACCCGTCGACGTCGTCCCAGTCCACGACGAGGCTCTCCCCGCGCTTGCGGAATCCACGCCCGGTGCGGCGGCGGACGGCGACCTTGCCGACCAGCCAGTCGCGGGTGCGGGTCGGTTCCATCGCCACGTCGAGGACGGCGACGGGCTCGCCGTCGCCGAGCCGGATCGTCCGGTCCAGCATCTCGGCGATCACGAGGGTCTCCGACTCGCGTTTCTGGAACCGGCGCATGTTCAGGCGGCCGTCGAAGATGACGGCGTCCGCCTCGATCACCGTCACCCGGGTGATCGGCAGGAACACGGCGCGGCGGGACGCGACCTCCACGACCAGCCCGAGCACCCGCGGCGGCCGCGGCGCCAGGCGCAGGGCGACCACGACATCGCGGACCCTGCCGACCTGGTCGCCCGCGGGGTCGAACACCGCGATGCCCGCGAGCCGGGCGATGAACACCCGTGTCGGAGCTCCGCTCATGGACCGGACACTACCCATGATCGACCCGGTGATCCGGACACGGGGGGCCATCCGGACACGCCGAACCCCCGTGAGAGGCTGAGCCCGTGAGCGACGCCGTGACGGACCCGTTCGAGGAGCACCGCGGCCTGCTGTTCGCGGTCGCGTACCGGATGCTGGGCACGGCGGCGGACGCGGAGGACGCCGTCCAGGACGCCTGGCTGCGCTGGTCGGCGGTCGACCGGTCGGGGATCGCCGACCCGAAGTCGTATCTCGTCCGGATCACCGCGAACGTCGCGCTCGACCGGCTGCGGACGCTGCGGTCCCGGCGCGAGACGTATGTCGGCCCGTGGTTGCCGGAGCCGATCCTGACCTCGCCGGACGTCGCCGAGGACGCCGAACTGTCGGAGTCGGTGTCGATGGCGATGCTCGTCGTGCTGGAGACGCTGAGCCCGCTGGAACGTGCCGTGTTCGTCCTGAAGGAGGCGTTCGGCTTCCCGTACGCGGAGATCGCGGCGGCGCTGGACCGGTCGGAGGCGTCGGTGCGGCAGCTCGGCGCCCGCGCCCGCAAGCATGTGGAGGCGCGGCGTCCGCGCTTCGAGGCGCAGGGCGCGGAGCGGCGCGCCGCGACCGAGCGGTTCCTGGACGCGGTGCTCGGCGGCGACATCAACCGGCTGATGGAGGTCCTCGCCCCCGACGTGACGCTGTGGACGGACGGCGGCGGCAAGGTCAGGGCGGCCCGCCGCGTCATCGAGGGCGACGAGAAGGTGGCCCGCTGGCTCGCCGCGGTCGTCGAGAAGCCCTACGGCGGCATGGACCCGGCCGACCTCAGCGCCCGGCACGTCGACCTCAACGGCGGCCTCGCGCTCATCGTGGACGGCCCGGAGGGGCCCCTCACCACGATCACCGTGGACGTCGACGGCGCGGGCCGCGTGCGGGCGGTGCACTTCGTGGTCAATCCGGACAAGCTGGCCGCCGTGGTGGCCGGTCGCCGGCTCACCATGTGATCGTCCCGCCGGTTTGGGCGGGCCGCCCGGGGAACGTCTTCCTGGACTCTGTTCATCGCCGCCGGACCGACGCGCGGGCGTCGCGGTGAGAACAGCCGGGTGATGACCAGGGGGAACGGTGGGGGCGACGATCACGGGTCGGCGGCTGCGTTCGGCGTTCGCCCCCGGTCGGCGGGAGCTGGTCGGCCTTGAGGTCGAGAGCGCCGTCCTGGACCTGGCGACGGGCCGTGCCGCCCCCTACGAGGGCCCGAGAGGCGTCAAGGCGATCCTGGAGATCGCCCTGGCCGAGACGGGTGGACGCCCACTGTGCGAAGGGCCCCATCTGACCGGCGTCGAACTGCCGGACGGCGCGTGCCTCTCCCTGGAGCACGGGGGCCAGCTGGAGTACTCGTCCAACCCGGTCGCCTCCGTGGGGGAGGCGGTCGATCGGCTGCGGCTCGCCATGCGCGATCTGGCGGGCGTTCTCGACCGTTTCGGGCTGGGGCTCGTCCCGGGCGGGTTCGTTCCGTTCGACGGCGTGGACACGATCTCCTGGGTGCCGATCGGCAGGGGCGACGTCATGCGGTCGTACTTCACCGGGCTCGGTGAGGCGGGGAGCGACGGGCCGAAGATCCTCGGGCTCTCGACCAGTACACAGGTGCACCTGGACTTCGTCTCCGAGGCCGACTTCACGCGGAAGCTGCGGATGCTGGCGGTCGCGTCACCGGTGGTCGCCGCGCTGTTCGTCAACTCGCCGCTGGCGGGCAGGCGGCTGGACGGCGTCCTGTCGCACCGGTCGCTGGCCTGGCTGCGCACGGACCCGGCGCGCTGCGGGGTCCTGCGGCCCGCGCTGCGCCCGGACGTCAGTCTCGACGACCTCGTCGAATGGGCGCTGACGCTGCCGATGGTCTACCGCGTCGACGAGGCGGGCCGGTTCCGGTGCGTGCCCGACCGGCCGTTCGGCTCGCTGATCCGGGACGGCTTCGACGACGGGACGGCGCCGACCCTGGACGACTGGAACTACCACCTGTCGCAGATCTGGACGCACATCCGCGTCCGCCACACCCTGGAGCTGCGAGCCGCCGACGGCCCTCCCCACCCGTATGTCCCGGCCTTCGTCGCGCTGTGGGTGGGGCTCACCTACCACGCCCCGTCGCGGGAGGCCGCGTGGCAGCTGCTAGGCGGACGCCCTCCGGAGGACTACGAGACCGCCACGGCCGAACTGCCGCACAAGGGTCTGCGGACGATGCTCGGCGACGACCGGGTGAGCGATCTGGCCGCCGAACTGGTCCGCCTCGCCCGGCAGGGCCTCCAGGCCCGGGTGGACGACGGTGTCGAACCGCCGGACGTGCCGGGCCACCTCGATCCGCTGGACGAGATCCTGGCCACCGGTGAAACGTTCGCCGAACGGTGCGCGCACCGTTGGCAGCACGAATTCAGGTGCGACCCGATGCGTTATGTGGACGCCTATCGGGTGCCGACGGAATGATCGGCACAATGGTGCCGGAGGAAGGAATCGAACCTTCACGCCCCCGGTCAAGGGGGCACCCGTCCGTAACGAACGGGCGCGTCTACCAATTTCGCCACTCCGGCAACCCCGTCCACTCCTGTCCTCGAACATAGCGGTTCGCGGTGGTCACGTGAAGGCCCGATCGAGGTCGACGGCAGTAATAGCGGGACCGAAAGGTGCCTCCAAATCGGCCATGGTCAACGGCGATCCGCTCCCGGCCCGCCGCTGATCACCAGCGTATCGAGAGCCGAACAATCCTCTAACGAACGTGTGGAAGATTCTGAATCGAATCAAATCGTGGGCGCGTTTCCGCCGCCGACAGGTTCGCCGCGGCCGGGTCGCCTCCCAATAGGTGCGTCCCTTACCTGATGCTTCAGTATGATCATTGTTCGTCCTTTTTATCGGAAAATACATCGGGTACTGTCGGGGGCACCTTCGCCTCCATCCCGAGGATCATCCATGGGCCAGCCGAAGTCGATTTATCTGACCTATCCTCCAGCGTCCAGCGTCTGGCACCTGCCGATGGGAATCGCCTATCTCGCGGGCATCCTGCACGAGCGCGGTCACCATGTCGTCCAGCACTACGGGTACATCGACGCCGTCGAGCACGTGTTGCGCGCGCATGGGGGCGAGCCCGTCGCGCACGCCCTGCGCGACATCCGCGACCCGAACGCGCCGATCCTGCGCCGCCACGACGCCCGGCGGCTGTTCGAGCACGTGTCCTCGGGCGTCGCCTCCGACACCGAGACGTTCGCGGTCGAGCGCAACAACGTGCGGTTCGACTCCCGCGTCTTCAAGGGCCGCGTCGACGAGCTGCGCCGCGTGCTCGACGACCGCGAACGGCACGTCTTTTACGACTACTTCGCCGAGGTCGAGCTGGGCCGCGTCCGCGCCGCCGACCCGGACCTGGTCGGGATCAGCGTGGCCGACGAACGTCAGCTGGTGTCGGCGTGCGTGCTGGCCTCACTCATCAGGGACCACATCCCCGGCGTCACGATCGTGATGGGCGGAAACTACTGGGCGCGCGTCCTGGACGGCTATCACCACCCCGAGTTCGCGGGCTTCTTCGACCACTGGGACGCCATCGTCTACGCCGAGGGGTTCCAGCCGATGGTCGCGCTGGCCGACGGCACGCCCCCCGCGCTGGTCCCGGGAGTCGTCTGGCGTGACCGTGATGTCGTCCGTCTCAACCCCCTGGCTCCCGAGCCCAGCGACTACGAGGCGCTGCCCACGCCCCGGTTCGACCGGGGGATCCGGCAGTGGGGCCCCGACTTCGTCCCGCCCCTGTACACGATGTCCAACTGCCCGATGCGCTGTGGGTTCTGCGCCATCGCCGCCGGAAGCGACACGTTCCTGCACAAGCCCCGGGTGATGTCGGAACGGCGCGTGGCCGAGCACATCGCGGCGCTCGGCGTCGATCGCGTCGACTTCGTCGACGAGTACCTCACCATTCCCCGGCAGCTGAAGATCGGCCGCGAGCTCGCCCGGATCGGGCACCGCGCCACCTGGCAGTGCTACCTGACCGCGAGCGACCAGCTGCTGAACCCCGACACCTGCCACCGGCTCGCGGCGGCGGGGTGCAGCGGGGTACAGCTCGGCCTGGAGTCACTCGACCCCGCCGTGCTCAAGCAGGAGGCCAAGCCCTGGAACCACCCGGCCAACTACGGCCGCATCCTGCGCAACCTGAGCGAGGCGGGCATCCAGGTCCACGTCTTCATCATCGTCGGCGTGCCCGGCGAGCCGATCAACCGTTCGCTGCGCTGGCTGTCGTTCCTGGAGGAGTGCGGCGACGACATCCTGACGATCAAGTCGGGCCGCTACCGGCTCACCCGCCGCGCTCCGGACGAGTCGGCGGCGTCCTCCGGGCTGCTGGGCGGCCTCCAGGTCACCGGCACCGACGACCAGGTCCTCAACCTCAACCGCGACCAGTTCCGCTACACGGTCGGCGGTCTCAGCCGCAAGCGGGTGGAGGCGATCCGCGACCTTCTCGAAGAGGCCTGCCGCCGCCACTGGGCCTACCAGGTCACCTCCACGATCCCCTGGTGGACCAACCGTGGCGCCTACACCCTTCCGCAACTGCGTGCCGCCGCCGGGGAGTTGCGCGCTCACCGTCCGCCGGAACCGTCCATCGACCCGAGCCACCTCAAGCGCGGGCTGGCTAAGGTCACCACCGCCCTGCGCGAGGAACTGGGCCTGTCCGCCCACCTCGCGTCCTACGAGGACGCCAACGACGTGTCGACCAGCCTGCGCGCCCACGACGACGCCACGGCCCCGGCCTGACGGACACGCCCCTGCCTGATGGTCGTGCCCTGGCCTGACGGTCGTGGCCCGGCCTGACGGGCTAGCGGTCGACGGCGCGGCGCCTGCCGCCGAACATGCGCGGCGGCGGGCCCGCGGTCGTCGCGGGCGTCGGCACCGGACGGACGGTCGCGTACGCCTCCGCCTCCTCCACGACCTCCTCGGCCGGGGTGAGCCGGACGATCCACGACTCGGTCGCCCATCGCTCCACCTGGGCCTCGTGGTCACCGGCGTTGAGACGGTCCTTGGCGAGCAGCGGCGTCACGGCGTCCCACAGCTCGGAGCCCGGCTCGACCGGTTCGACGTCGGCGGCGAACGACACGAGCCGCCCGCCCTTGTCCTTGCTGCGCAGGATCACCGTCACCCGCGCGGCGTCCGGCAGGCCGGGCAGCGGTTGCTCGCCCTCCCCGCCGGTCAGGACGTACGCCGAGCCCTCGTGCCACACGTGCCAGGCGGCTCGCGGCTGCGGCAGGTCGGGCAGATCCAGCCACAGCAGCCCCGACTTCCTGGCCGCCTCCTCCACCAGCGCCGCGTTCAGCTCACCCATCTTCCGAGGGTCTCACATCGCCTGGATAGCATCCGGTCCATGCGCGCTCGACGAACCACACTCTCCGTCCCTGCCAGCAACCCCCGTTTCGTCGAGAAGGCGCAGGGCCTCCCCGTCGACGAGGTCCTTCTCGACCTGGAGGACGCCGTCGCGCCGTCCGCCAAGGAGGAGGCCCGCAAGTCCGTCGTCGCCGCGCTCAACGAGGGCGACTGGACCGGCAAGGTCCGCGTGGTCCGCGTCAACGACCTGGACACGCCCCTGGCCTACCGGGACGTGATCGACGTGGTGGAGGGCGCGGGCGCCCAACTCGACGCGATCATGCTGCCCAAGGTGCGGGACGCCACGCACGTCCAGTGGCTCGACCGGCTCCTCACCCAGATCGAGGGGGCGACGGGCCTGCCGGTCGGACGCATCGGCATCGAGGCGCAGATCGAGGACGCCCGCAGCATGGTCAACATCAACGAGATCGCCGCGTCCTCGCCCCGGCTGGAGAGCCTCGTCCTCGGGCCGGGCGACCTGATGGCGTCGCTGAACATGAAGACGCTCGTCGTCGGCGACCAGCCGCCCGGCTACACCGAGGGCGACGCCTACCACTACATCCTCATGCACATCCTGATGGCCGCCCGCGCCAACGACCTCCAGGCCATCGACGGCCCGTACTTCAACATCAAGGACGTGGACGGGTTCACACGGGTCGCCCGCCGCGCCGCCGCCCTCGGGTTCGACGGGAAGTGGGTGCTGCACCCGTCGCAGGTCGAGGCGGGCAACGCGGTGTTCGCCCCGTCCCAGGACGACTACGACCACGCCGAACTGATCCTGGACGCCTACGACCACGCCGTCAGCGTGCAGGGACGCGGCGCCGTCCGGCTCGGCGACGAGATGATCGACGAGGCGTCCCGCAAGATGGCGCTCGCCGTCGCCGCCAAGGGCCGCGCCGCCGGAATGACGCGGATCAAGCGCTTCGACCCTCCCGGGAACTGACCTTGAATACGATTCGTCCCACCTAACTCGGAGGGGGACGCACGTGTCAGAACCAGGGGACGACGACGGCTGGGCTCCGCTCGACCCTGTTCAGCGGCCCACCGATCCGCCAACCGTGCCGCCAGCCGGGGCGCCCGTCGGGCCGCCTGCCCAGCCGCCCGTCCAACCGCTGGGTCCGCCCGAACGGCCGGGCCCTCACTGGCAGGCGTACGGCGGCGGTTACCCCGGCTATCCCAGTCAGCCCGGCTACTCGGGCTATCCGGGCTATCCCGGTTACCCGCCCCACGGGTACGGTCCGCCGCCGGTGAAGCGGCCCTGGACGGTCGAGGCCCCGAAGGGCGCCCCGTTCCACCGGCTCGCGCGCACCGAGGCGCACCGCTGGTGGCGGCCGCTGGTCGGGACGCTCGCGATCGCGGGCGTGGGCATGGTGCTGGCCCTGGCGCTGATGCTCGCCGGGATGATCATCCAGGTGGCGGCCACCGGCCACACCGACACCTCCGGCACGTCCGACACCATCTTCGGCGACCAGACGGCCGACCTGGCGTACAACCTGGCGGCCCTCGGGCTGTTCCTGCCGGTCGTGCTGTTCGCGGCGTGGGGCGTCCAGCGGCGGCGGCCCGGCACCCTGTCGTCGGTCGCGGGACGGCTGCGCTGGCGCTGGCTGCTGGCCTGCTGCGGCCTGGCGTTCCTGTTCTGCCTCGTGTCGTTCGGGACGTCGGCGATCGCGGGCGCCTTCGTGGACGACACGTCGACCGGCGACGAGCACTGGGTCGGCTGGGGCGACTTCCTCCTGCCCGCCGTCGTGATCGTCTTTCTGGTGCCGGTCCAGTCGGCCGCCGAGGAGTACATGTTCCGCGGCTGGCTGCTCCAGGCCGTGGGCGCCCACACGCTGGAGAACTCCCGGCGCCGGATCGGGCAGGCGCTCAGCGTCGTGTTCCGCACCCCGTGGCCCGGCATCGTCATCGGATCGGCGCTGTTCACGTCCGGGCACGGCTACACCGGCTGGGGCATCCTCGACATCTTCACGTTCGGGGCGGTCGCGGCGTGGCTGGCGGTCCGGACGGGCGGTCTGGAGTCGGGCATCGCGCTGCACGTGTTCAACAACCTGATGGCGTTCCTGCTCCCGGCGGCCGTCGGTGAACTGGACATCGAGCAGGGCGGCGTGGCGTGGCAGGTCGTCGTGGCCGACGTCGTCCCGATGCTCTTGTACGCGGCGGCCGTGACGTGGCTGGCGCGGCGGATGCGCGTCGAGACGGTCACCGGCGCCAAGGACGACGTCCCCGTCTCGCCGCCCGAGCATCCGGCGCGCGTGTCATAGCAGCCCCCACAAGGTGAGCGCGTCCAGCAACCCGGGCGTCAGCGGCAGCCCCCGAAGCTCCTCCGGCGACACCCACCGAGCCTCCGCCGCGTCGTCACCGGCACGGAGCGTCCCGCCCGTCACGGTCGCCGCGTAGTCGTGGATCTCGTAGACGGCGCCGCCGAGGCCCGGCCGGTCGACCGTTCCGACCTCCGTGTCCGCCACGGAGACGTCCAGACCGGTCTCCTCGCGCAGCTCCCGCGCGACGGCGGCCCGGTCGTGCTCGCCGGGCTCGACCCGGCCGCCGGGGATGGACCACAGGCCCTCGCCGGGTGGCCGTCCCCGCCTCACCAGGAGCAGCCGTCCGCTCCCGTCCCGGACGATCCCACCGACGCAACGCACGCGCATGACCCCATTTTGTCCCCCCTTTCCCGCGCGGGTACCGTCCCGACCTTGACGCGCCCGGATGTTGCCGCGCAGGGTGGGTAACCATGAGGGCGGAGCCGACCTGCCCGCGGTGCGCGGGCCCGCTGCACGAGCCGGGCCCGTGGTCGAGCGACTGGTCATGCGACGTGCACGGCGCCGTCCTGCCGAGACAGCCGTCCAAGCGGCCCGGCCCGGAGGCGCTGACCGCCGTGCTGCTCGACGCGCGCGTCCCCGTCTGGACGCCCTGGCCCCTTCCGCAGGCCTGGCTCGTCACGGGTTTCACCACGGTCGGGGACGAGCGCACCGGTGCCCGCGCGACCGCGGTCGCCGTGTCCGGGCCCGGGCTGCTGGGCGGCCCCGCCGACATGATCCTGATCGCCGAGGAACCCGGCGTCGGGCTCGGCGCGTACTACGCGGGCCTGGAGGGCGCCGACCCTGGCGAGGTGTTCGAGGGCAGCCCCCCGCACGTGAGGCTCGACGTCAGCGGCCCGTCGGCGACCTGCGGCCGGACGGTCCCGATGTGGGCGGTCGGCGACGAACCCGACCGCGCCGTCTACGTCGGCGAGGCCATGGGCGACTGGCTGTGGGCGGTGCTGTGGCCCGCCGACGCGGGCGTCCTCATGCTGGAACGCCAGAACCTTCTCGACCTCCGCGAACCAGGAATGGACCTCGATTTGCCGTACGGAGCCCCGAGCCCCAGGCTCGACGACTGATGCGTATCGACCTGCACAGCCACAGCGACGCCTCCGACGGCACCCGGCCGCCCGCCGACGTCGTCCGGCGGGCCCGGGACCGGGGCCTGGACGTCCTCGCCCTCACCGACCACGACACCGTCTCCGGCTGGGACGAGGCCACCGCCGCCCTCCCGGACGGCCTGACGCTCGTCCCCGGCATCGAGCTGTCCTGCGCCCAGGACGGCCGCAGCCTCCACATGCTCGGCTACCTCTTCGACCCGGAGGACCCCTCCCTGTCCGCCGAGCTGGCCCGGATCTGCGACGACCGCGTGGTCAGGGCGCAGGGCATGGTGGACCGGCTCCGCGACCTCGGCCTGGACGTCACCTGGGGCATGGTCCGCGCGCTGGCCAAGGGCGAGGCGGTCGGACGTCCCCACATCGCCCGCGCCATGGTCGAGGCGGGCGTGATCGGCACGACCGACGAGGCGTTCACCGCGCAGTGGATCGCGCAGGGCGGCCGCGCCTACGTCGAACGCTACGCGCTGGACCCGGTACGCGCCGTCCGGCTCGTCCGCGCGGCCGGGGGAGTGTGCGTCCTCGCGCACCCGCGGGCGCGGCGCGGCGGCTACGTGTTCGACGACGCCGTGATCGAGGGCCTCGCCGCCGCCGGGCTCGCCGGGATCGAGGTCGATCACCCTGACCACGCGCCCGAGGACCGCGCCCACCTGCGCGACCTGGCCGCCGGGCTGGGCCTCGTCGCCACCGGGTCCAGCGACGATCACGGCGCGATGACCGGTGATCGGCTCGGCGCGGAGACCACCGATCCGGACGCCTACGCCGCGCTCGCGGACGGAGCCTCCGGGAAGTGATCACCGCATGCCGTCCAGTGGCGCGAATCACGGTAGGGTGCGAAGCGTGGACGCGCGCATCGAACAGGTGGTGACGTCAGGGACGCTGACCCTGGACGACACCGAGTACGACGTCGAGAGCAACACCTACATCGTCGGCGACGACGACGAGGTCATCGTGATCGACCCGGCCTACGACGCCGAGGCCATCCTCAAGGAGGTCGGCGACCGCGAGGTCATGGCCGTCCTGCTCACCGACGGCAACGAACACCATCTGAACGTGGTGCTCGAAGTCGCCGCCGGTGGCGAGGAGGACGAGGAGAACTGGGCCCCGATCGCGTTGCACCGCGCCGACCGGCTGCTGTGGCGCGATTACTTCGGCCGTCTCGCCAAGGAGGAGGACGACGAGGACGACGCCAAGGCGCTCCGGGCCCTCGAACCCGACATCTGGCTTGAGGACGGCGGCATCTTCGAGATCGCCGACGCCCAGTTGGAGATCGTGCACACGCCGGGCAACACCCCCGGCAGCGTGTGCGTGATCAGCGAGCAGCTCGGCACGCTGTTCTCCGGCGACACGCTGCACCGCGGCCGTCCCGGCTCCATCGGCGGCGTCTACGAGGACCTGCGCAAGCAGCTCAACTCGATCGGCGCGCTGCTGACCCCGCTGCCGAAGGACCTCCAGGTCCTGCCCGCGCAGGGCGAGGAGACGACGGTCGGCGACGAGGACTCCCGCTGGGAGTCGTGGGGCGCGCTCGCCCAAGAAGACGACTGAGGGTGGAGCAGCTCGGTTTAGCGGGCATGCCACGGCGGCTCTACACGTGCACGCCGTCGCGGCTCAACGCCTGGCTGGACTGCCCCCGGCGGTACCGGATGACGTATCTCGACCGTCCGATGCCGCAGAAGGGCCCACGGTGGGCGCACAACAGTGTGGGCTCCAGCGTGCACAACGCCCTCGCGGCGTGGTGGCGGCTGCCCGTGCACGACCGCACCCCCGAGGCCGCCGGACGGCTCCTCAACCGTGGCTGGCTGACGGACGGTTTCCGCGACGGGGCCCAGTCCGCGCAGTGGCGTGACCGCGCCCGCGACATGACCGAACGGTACGTCGAGACCCTCGATCCGCACGACGAGCCGCTCGGCGTCGAACGCACGGTCGCGACGCGCACCGACCGCATCGCCGTGTCGGGCCGTATCGACCGGCTGGACGCCCGGGGCGACGAACTCGCCATCGTCGACTACAAGACGGGTCGGCGCGCCTCGACGTCCGACGACGCCCGTGGCTCCCTCGCCCTCGCGATCTACGCGGTGGCCGCGTCCCGCGTGCTGCGCCGCCCGTGCCACCGGGTCGAGCTGCACCATCTGCCGTCCGGCGAGGCCGCCGCGTGGGACCACACCGACGAGTCCCTGGACCGCCACATCCGCCGCGCCGAGTCGATCGCGGCCGAGGCCGCCGAGGCCGACGAGACGTATCGCTCCCGCGTGCCGCGCCCGCGCCGCTCCGAGCAGCAACCCCGCGCGGCCGAGATAGACCACGCGGCCCATGACGACGCGTTCCCGCCCCGTCCCGGCACGTTGTGCTCGTGGTGCGATTTCGCCAGCCACTGCCCGGAGGGCTTGGCGGCCGCTCCACGCAAGGACCCGTGGGCGGCGCTCCCCGTCGACGTCGTCTAGGCGGACGGCCAGCGGCGCGGGTCACGCAGCCCGTAAAGCCCCCGGCGCACGTCGTATCCCTGCGCCGCGAGCCGCTTCCTGGATCGTTCCAACATCTCCCGTGTGTTCCTGGCGAAGGCGTGGTCGTGCAGCCGTTCCGGCAGCGAGTTCATCGCCAGCCGGAAGGACCGCGGCCCCGCCGTCACCACGGCGGCACCACCCCCGTGGCGTCAGTTCTGCCAGCGGGTACGGCAGTGGTCGTCCAGCCACGCGACGCACCGGTCGAGCGTCAGGCCCGCGTAGTCGAACGGGTAGGGGCCGTGCGGACCGGTGATCAGGTCAAGCGAGTCGGGCCGGGCGATGAACACCGTCTCCAACTGGGCGAGGGGCCCGAGCCGGTAGTCGGCGGGGAAGAAGAACTCCAGCTCCTGCCAGAACTTCGAGGTCTGGTTCCGTCCGCCGGTGACCCGGCCCGTCTTGACCGCGGCCTCGTCGAACCGGAACCCGAGCGTCTCGTAGGCGTCGAAGAACAGGTCATGGGCGGGCAGCGCGTGGACGGCGATCTCGTCGAAGTCGCCCCGGTCGACCGCGTTGTCGATCTCCAGGATGGTCCGGACGGCGGCCCGGGGCCCGCGCATCCGGCGTCCCAGCGCGTGCGTGATCGGCGTCTCCCACGGGACCTCGATCGCGAGCCCGTGCTCCCGCTCCGCACCGGCGGCCAGGTCGAAGGCGGAAATGGCCTGGTAGGCGACGACTCCCGGGTTGTCCCAGCTCTTCTCGGTGGGCTCCGCAGCCTCCACCCGGGTGACGAGCTGGACGGAGATCCGCTCGATCCGGACGTCGGCGCCGCCGCCCTTGACGATCACTCGGGCGCGCAGGGTGCCGCCGGGCCTGATCTCGTCCGACTCCAGGACCGCCGTCACCTCGGGCGCGTTGACGCCAAGCGAGCTGAGGAACGTGCGAAACGCCATGTGGGCTACCTCCGGAACGGTCCCAAGCGGACGACCAGACTAGGCTCTGGCCGCCCGCGCCGCCCGTCATCTACGGCAAACCCGGCATTTTCGGCAATCTCTGTGGATTTCAGTTGATTTCATCTATAACCTCACCGAATCGGACGGTGAAAGCGACGGGGTCCTCGGTAAAGGCGACATGGCCGCCCGGGAAGATCGCGGGCTCGACCCCGAGCGCCGCGGCGAGCGCCCTGGACGTCCGGTCGCAGAACTGCCCGCGCGACTCCGCGCCGATCCCGATGACGACGCGCACGTCCCCGGCCTTGAGCGCGTCGACATCGGGCCTCCACCGCGCGGTCTCGCGCAGCTCGTGCTCGAACCAGCGCCGCTCGTCGGCGACCTGCTGGGCGGGACGCTCCCCGCCGAACATCTGCTCCAGCGCCCCCTCGGGAAACTGGAAGCCCGCCTGCGCCATGAACTTCCGCCACGCGCCGATCACGTCACCGTCGCGGTAGGCGGCGATCATCTCCTCGGTCCCCTTGAGGAACTCGTCGCGGTCGTCCAGCAGCTCGATCAGCGGCGGCTCATGCGCGAGGACCGCCGCCACGCGCTCAGGGTGGTCCTGCGCCAACGCCAGCACGGTGCACGCCCCGCCGCTCGAACCCAGCGCGACGGCGGGCCCCGCGTCCACGTGCTCGATGAGCCGGGCCACGTCGTCGGCGCGCAGCACCGGCGTCGAGTCCTGCTCGGGGTCGTCGAGGCGGCTCCGGTTGATGCCCCGCGGATCCGTCGTGAGGACGGTGAACCCGGAGGAGAGCAGGTCGGCCATCGGCGCGAACTCCGCCGCGTCCATGGGGGCGGCGACGAGCGCGATCAGCCGCCCCTGCCCCCGCACCTCGAAGTACAGCTCCCCGTCGGGAACCCGCAGCGTGGACGAGATTGTGGTCATCGAACCTCCAGGCATGAGAACGGCCCTGTCCGAAGAAGAGACCTCCGGGCCGGGCCGAACTCATCGGCGGTCAGTGCATGACCGGTTGTTCGTCCTTCAGCATGCCCCGGATCTGCTCCCGCAGCTCCGGGGTGTCGGTGTGCTCATGCACCGATGCCGCGTGCTCGGCGGCGGCGCGGACGACCTCGTCCTCCTCGCCGCTGATCGTAAGCGTGCAGCCGGATTCGCTGGGCATGTCCCGGCAGTCGGCCACCTTCCGCATGATGCCTCCCCTCCTGGCCGGTCGGCCCGCGGGGAAGCGACTCCGCGGCGCCGACCGCTGTCGCATCTCCCTTTCATCGTGACATAGCCCCAGGTCAGAAGGAAGATGGGCGGGAATGTCCGGGTGGGGGCGTAGGGTGGCGCGGCCGGTGGAGGGAGAGCCATGGACTGGATCGAGTCCGGCGGGGGGCCGCTGCTGGTCGCGCCCGCGTCCCAGCTCGCCCACTGGACGGGCGCCACCGACGACGACGCGGTGGAGACGACGGGCGACTACGGCCGCGCCTGCTCGGTCGAGGGCGAGATCGGCCTCGTCACCGTCGGGAGCCTGGACGGCCTCGTCCTCAGCGGCCCCGCGACCACCACGTTCCTGCCGGACGAACGGCTCTTCGTCCGCTGGGAGGCGGCCGACTCCGAGGCGGGCCTCCTGACGGCCGCGAAACGGCTCGTCCACGACGCCCCATGGGACGAGACGCTCACCTGGCAGGTGGACGGCCCGGTCGTCCTCATCGACTCCGCCTGGCCCGGCTCAGCGCCCGAACCCGGCAACCACCTCACCATCGACCTGGCCCCGGCCCGCTACCAGGTCCGCGCGGCCTTCGTCCAAGACGAACGAACGTGGACGGTGCTCGTCCAACTCCAGCTCTAGGCCCCTGGACGTGGTTGGGCGGTGCCCACGATGAAGTTGGTGCCGACCGGTCGGACCTGGCCCGTCCACCCCCACCCGGCCAGGTCCCGGACGAGCTGTTCGGCATCGTGGAACACCTTCACCACGCGGTGTTCGCTGCCGTCTTCAAGCCGACGCCGGACGGCGGGCACGGACCCGTCCGGAAGGACCTCCTCGGACGCGGCCTCTCCCGGCCCGTTGTCCATGAAGACGGCCTTGCCGCCGGGGGCGAGGGCGTCCGCCACCATCTGCCAGAAGCCGGGCAGGCGGCCCGGCGGCACATGCGAGAGCCAGAATCCGAAGAAGACCGTGTCGTACCGCCGCGCCGGACGCCACGAGAACAGATCGGCGCACACGAACTCGACCGGCGCGGGCGCCACCCGCTCCCGCGCGATGGCCAACGTCTCGGGCGCCGCGTCGACGGCCGTCAACGACCGTGCCCGGGCGGCCAGCGGCCCGGTCCACTGCCCGGTGCCGCAGGCGAGTTCCAGCACGTCACCGACAACTGGAAGCTCATCGAGCACGGGCCGCAGCGCCCGCATGTCGTCGCGCGCGACGTACTCCTGGTCGTACTCCGGTGCCCTGGCCCGGTAGTAGGCGATCTGCTCCCGCACCGCGGCCTCATCGTCCCGTTCCATGCCCGCCACGGTAACCCCGCCGTGACACGATTATCCGATGGCAGATCAAGGAAGAACCGACCCTCCTCTCACGGCCGACGAACGTGCGACCCTGGCCAGCTTTCTCCAGTACCACCGCGACACACTCGCCATGAAATGCGAGGGCCTGACAACCGAGCAGCTCAGGGAGAGGGCCGTCCCGCCGTCGACCCTGTCGTTGCTGGGCCTCGTCCGGCATATGGCCGAGGTCGAACGGTCCTGGTTTCGCATCAGGTTCAACGGCGAGGACATCTCCGCCCACTGGATCAAGGGCCCCAACGACGACTCCGAGTTCGAGGCCGACGAGGCCGATCCCGACGAGGCGTTCGCGATCTGGCACGAGGAATGCGCCCGCTCCCGCGAGATCGTCGACGCCGCCGACTCCCTCGACCTCACCATGCGCCACCGCGGCGAAAACTTCTCGCTCCGCTGGATCCTCGTCCACATGATCGAGGAATACGCCCGCCACAACGGCCACGCCGACCTCCTCCGCGAACGCATCGACGGCGCGACCGGCGAATAGCCACCCCCGCTCAGGGCCCCGGCCCGTCCACCCGAGCGGATGACGCCACCCACCAGCAGGTCGAGCAGCCCCTCGACCTGCCCACGTCTTTCCTGGCCGCCCCGACCCGCCGCCGTGCTCAGCCCGACGAACCGGTGTTCAAGGTCTGGCGGACGGTGGAGGCGCGGGCGGAGCCGATCCGCGCGTGACCGGACCCCGAGTCCCGCCAGGCCGTCTCACTCGAGGGCTCCTCAGCGGGACTTCTTTCGCCTGCGTCAGCCCCGGACCTGCCGGAGGTAGTCGTGTACCTGCTCGGGTCGTTCCGTGACGATGCCCAGGTAGCCGTCCGGGCGGACCAGGACGAGCAGTTCGGCGGTCGGGTCGAATCCATAGAGCCGCTCCACCTGCCCGCCGTGGTCCACGATGTCGTCCCCGCGCGACGCCCCGTCCGGGCGGCTGATCAGGTGTGCGTGTACGGAGGCGCCGTATCGCTCAGCGAATCCAGGACCCGTTGCGGTGTCACCCGGGCCGAGGACGAGCAGCGTGAAGTGCGGGCCGCGGAACAGGTCGAACAGTCGTACGGGACGGCCGGTGGAGTCCTGGCAGCGGGCGTCCGGCGCGCGGTCTCCCGCCCGAAGGCCGCTCGGGGTGGCGCGGCCGTGCTCTGCCAGCGGGCCCGCACGATAGTTCAGCCGGAGTTGGAAGATGTCCGGGCCGCCGTCCTCCTCCTCGTCGGAGGCCGGCGCGCGGAAGTTCCTGCGGTGCAGTCGGGTCGAGACGCCGAGCACGTTCGCGGCGACCGGCAGCCGCTCGGCCTCGTACGTATCGAGCAGAGCCCCTGGAGCGCCGGACAGTGCGGCGGCGAGCTTCCAACCGAGGTTGTAAGCGTCCTGAACGCTGGTGTTCAGGCCCTGCCCGCTCGCGGAGGAATGCACATGCGCGGCGTCGCCGGCCAGGAACACCCGGCCGTCCCGGTACCGGTCCACCATGCGGACGTTAATCCGGTAAAGGGAGATCCAATTCAGGTCGTACAGCATGACGTCGGTGCGGCCGGACCGTTGCTCCAGCAGCTTCTGCACCGATTCGAGCGTCGGTTCCGGCGCGCTGTCGGCATCCACCGCGGCGACGAACTGGTAGAGGTCGGTGCCAGGCATCGACCACAGGGAGAACCGCTGGGTGGCGTCGCCGCCGCTGGTCAGGATGTGGCAGTAGTCGCCCTCCAGCCCCTCGGCCCCGACGTCGCCGATCAGGGTGCGCTCGGTCTCGAAGGTCTCACCCTCGAAGCCCACCCCGAGTGCCTTGCGTACCAGGCTGCGGCCTCCGTCCGCGCCGACCAGATACCCCGCCCGTACTCGTTCGGTGGCTCCGCCGGAGACCAGGGTCACGGTCACCCCGTCATCGTCCTGGCTGAACTCGGTCACCTCGGTGCCCAACTCGACGCGACCGCCCAGTTCGACGAACCGATCGTGCAGGATGCGGTCGGTCCGCCACTGGGGGATCAGCCACACGCCGGGGTACGGCACACCGGATCCGGGGAGGACCGGCTCGATGCCGAGCATGTCGGTGACCGTACGAGTCCACCGGACGTCCTTGCCCGCGTACAAACGGAAGGCCGGGAACGGAGCGCCCTGGTCCAGCACGGAGTCGATCACACCGAGGTCGTCGAACACCTCCAGGGTGCGGGGCTGGAGGCCCTTAGCGCGGGAGCCGGCGAACAACTGGTCCGCCCGGTCGACGATCCGGCAGTCGATCCCCCGGCGGGCCAGCTCGCAGGCCAGCGTAAGCCCGGTCGGCCCGGCTCCGGCGATCAGCACCGGCACATCCGCTCTGTCGTTCATCGCTGTCCTTCGTCGGTGGGGGAGGTCAGGGTCAGCAGGGGCGTGAGCAGGTTGTCCACCAGGTCGGCGAGGAAGTCGTGGTCGAGCGGCTCACCGAGGAACATGCGGCGGATGATCTGGCCTTCGGCCACCTGATGCACGCGCTCGGGTGAGGTGCCCGCAGCCACCTCACCGCGGGCCTTCGCCCTCTCCACGATCGTCTGGAACGGTCCGAGATCCTCGTCCGCGACGTGTGCCCGTAGGGCCGCGGCCAGTTCGGCGTCGGTCCGCATCGCGTGGATCAACCCGGTGATCATGGTGACGTACCGGTCGTCGACCTGTGCGCACATCACGGTCAGCCCGGCCAGCAGGTCGCCTCGCAGTGTTCCGGTGTTCGGGATGTCGGTGACGTACCCGGCGTCGTGCGCGTCCAGTGCGGCCTTGACGAGTGCCGGTTTGCCCGACCATCGGCGGTAGATGGTCTGCTTGCTGGCGCGCGCCCGCTGGGCCACCGCGTCCATGGTCAGCGCCGGGTAGCCGATCTCCCCGAGCAACTCGATCGTCGCCGTCAGAATCGCCCGCTCACGCGCAATGCCTCTGACCATGTCCACCCAACCGAACGAGACGGTACCGTACACTTCAGAACTTAGCCGCACGGGCTCGCGGACGGCAAGGTGGACTCGTTTCACGAAGGGCAGGGCGAATGGGCGGCAAGCAGGCGATCGAGTGGCAGAACGGTGCGGTGACCTCAGGAGACGGGACGGTGATCGCCTTCCTCAGCCATGGGCGCGGGCCCGGGCTGATGGTGATCCCCGGGAACAACCGGCGCGCCCACCACTACGGGGCCCTGGCGCGGAGCCTGTCGGATACGTACACGGTGCACGTGATCGAGCGACGGGGACGTGGCCGCAGCGGACCGCAGGGCCCTGGCTACAGTGTCGAGGCCGAAGTCGACGACGCCATCGCCGTCATGGAGCACACCGGCTCAAGCCTGGTCTTCGGGCACAGCTACGGCGGTCTGGTCGCTCTGCACCTCGGGCTGCGGAAAAAGGTCGCCGCACTGGTCGTGTACGAGCCCGGCGTGAGCATCGGGGGGTCGTTCCCCGCCGGCTGGCTGCCGTCCTTCACCCATCTGCTGCGGGAGGGCAGGCACGTCGCGGCGATGGCGACCTTCCTCAAGGGCACCCGCCTGGCCCCCATCGGAGACGCGCCGATGCTGGTGTTCCGCGCGCTGGCGTTCCTGCTGCTGCGCGGGACCGACGGGCCCGACACGCGGGCGCTGATGGCGACGACCCCAGCCGAGATCGCCGAGATCGTCCGTCTGGACTCCGAGGGCACCAGGTACGCGGGCGTCGCCCCCCCGACGCTGCTGATCGGCGGCGAAAAGTCGCCCGCCTACCTGACCGGCGTGCTATCCCGTCTGGCAGGAGTGATGCCCGACGCCCGGCACGCGATCTTGGATGGGCTGGACCACAACGCGCCCGACCTGAACGCCCCCGACAGGGTCGCCGAGCAGATCCGAGCCTTCACCCAGGCACGGCTCCCCGAAGAGCGACCCCAGTAGCGAGGACAACCCGTTGCGCCACCGGTGCGGCCAGGTCCCCCAGCTACGAAACACCCGGCCGGTAGCTCTAGGCACGCCAAGCCGGGGAAATGGGACGGGGTCAGGCGAGGCCATCTTTGCCAGAACCGCAAGATTTCGTGTCGGGTGGTGTACGGCCTGGCAACACTGTCCTTCCCAAACGAGGGAGACCACCATGCCCAGGACGACCCGCCGCACTGACACCCCGCCGCCCCGGACCAGATCCAGCGAGACCGAGACCCTGCGCGGATTCCTCGACTACCTCAGGGCATCGGTTGCCGCGAAGGTCGACGGCGCCCCTGAACCGCAGGTCCGCACAGCCGCGGTGCAGTCGGGCACGAACCTGCTCGGCCTGATCAACCACCTGACCTTCGTCGAACGCGCGATGTTTCTGGGGGACGACGTCACCGACTGGCAGGCGACGTTCCAGGCCGCATCAGACGACACCGTGCCCGACGTCGTCGCCCGCTACCGCGCGGTGGTCGAGCAGGCCAACAAGGTGCTGGACGGGTGCACCGACCTCGGCGAACCCGTCCCTCGTCCGCGCCCCGGACGCCCTGCTCCCAGCGTCCGCTGGGCCCTCACCCACATGATCGAGGAGACCGGCCGCCACGCGGGCCACGCCGACATCCTCCGCGAACTGATAGACGGCACAACCGGCCGCTGACCCCACGGGGCGACCACCTAGGGGAGGGTGGTCAGGGCCTCGTCCAGCCGAGACTGGGGCAGGGCGTGATCCTCCATCTGCCCGGACAGGAAGCCGTCTAGGGTCGGTCGAGGCGGCCGGTCTTCACGGTGGTGAGGAACGTCGCCCATGCCTCGGCTCCGAAGCCGAGCACCGGCCCGTCCGGATCCTTGGAGTCCCGCGCCAACACCACCGCCTCGTCCGCCGCCACCTCCACGCAGTTGCCTTCATCAGCGCTGTGGCTGCTCTTCCGCCACGTACCGACCTCCACGCATGATCCGTTGTTGGCGCTGCTGCGGGCCTTGCGCCATGTGATCTGAGAGAGATCCATCATGGAGTCCACCTCCTGTGCCACACCTACTTTCGAGCCACTTGAGCAATCAACGCGCGTGTTTCGTCAGGGCCGAGCGCCCTCGCTCGAAGCTGGTTGAAGAGCTGAACGTAGTCGTCGACCTCTTCCTGTTCTTCAAGGTAAATGCAGCCGTTTCGGTAATCAACGTATACAACGTCCGGGTCACGGCGGTCAGGGAAGCCGAGGATCTCGAAGGCGCCGTGCATGGACGGGTGCGCGCCGCTGACCAGCGGAAGCACCTGGATGGTCACGCCCGGCATGCGTGAGAGGACGACGAGGTGATCGAGCTGCTCACACATGACGGCTTGGCTGCCAACTTGCCTGTGTAGAGCTGCTTCGTTCTGGATGATCCACAGCTTTGGGCGGTCCGGGCCTTCGAATACCTTCTGCCGTCGCATGCGGACTTCGAGCGTTCGCTCGCCGCTGTCGGGCGAAACATCGTCGTCCGCAAAGATCACGGCGCGAGCGTAGGCCTCCGTCTGTAGGAGGCCGAAGATCGCCTCTGATTGGTAGGAGCGTATCTCGGAGACCTCTTCTTCGAGACCGACGTAGACCTCGAACCAGGCTGGGATCGCGTCGCCGTATTTTTGCCACCAGCCGCGTTGGCGGCTCTGACGGGCGAGGGTGATGAGGACCTCGGCGCGGTCGTCGTCCAGGTCGTAGAATTTGCAGAGAGCCATGATGTCGGCGACCTTCGGCGCGTGCATGGCCGCCTCGATGCGGCTGACCGTGGCGGGGGCGATGTCCGCGTACCTGGCTGCCTCTTCTCGGGTCTTTCCCGATTCCTTGCGCAGTCGTCGCATTTCGGACGCTAGACGCCTCCTGCGGACTGTGGGGCTCGTCCGACTTGCCACCTTTGCACCTCCTGTTGAGATATGTCCATTGCGCGTACCATGATTCTTTGAGCGAGTTCACTCTTTTGGGTTTACAAACTCAGGTCGTCCGCTCCATGCTCTGACCGTAGCGAGGATTACGCACGGTAGATGGGTGATCACGGAAGAAAGTCATCGGTTCGTGACGCCCGCGTGCCTGGAAGGGGCGACCGATGGGGTCTACAGATCAGGGGCCGCACGAGGTGCGGTTCGGTCTCCTGGCTGATCTGTGTTTCATGCTGGGGGAGCGGCAGCGGTGCACGTCCATGCTCGTCCACCCGAGAGCGGGGGAGTCCGTCCTGTGGGTGCGGGCGTGGCCGTCGCGGTGGCTCGGGGTGGCGGCGGTCGATCACAGGGGTCGGTGGCTCTACACCTTCGGTGGGCAGTGGAGCATGGCCGGGGACGCGACGGAGACGGCCGCGCGGGTGGCGTGGACGGCGGGTGTCCGATGAAGCGGCATCACTTGGGGACGTGCGTCATCCCGTCCAAGCCGCAGAACGTGGCGAACGGCCGTCGCTGGCTGCTGACCCGTCTCAAACCGCTCCTGGGCGAGAGGCACAGTGCGTGCGAGGACAGCGTTCTGCTTCTGTCCGAGACCCTCACCAATGCGATCGTCCACGGCAATGGGGATCGGGTGGAGGTGGACGCATACGTGGACGCCGCCGTTGTTCGTGTCGAGGTCACCGACGAGGGTGGGAGCACCGTCCCGCATCGTCGGGATGACCCGGACGGTGTGCACGGGCGTGGCCTGCCGATTCTGGCGATGCTCACCAAGTCCTGGGGCTTCGAGCAACTCGACGATGGGCGCCTGCGCGTCTGGTTCGAGATCCCGCATGCCGCCGCCGATCACTCCAATGGCGGCTACGAGAAATGCCCCGGTGGCAATCCCACCCGAGCGCGGCGGGACGGGACTCACGAATCTCTACCACTCGCGGTCAACACGTCCGCTCACGATGGGGCCGGTTGAGGTTGCCGCGGGAGTCGGAGGGTGAAGGTTGAGCCTTCGCCGAGTTGGCTGTGGGCCTCGGCGGTGCCGCCGTGGGCTTGGACGAGTTGGCGGACGATGGCGAGGCCCAGGCCGCTGCCGCCGGTCTGGCGGTTGCGGGACTTGTCCGCCCGCCAGAAGCGGTCGAAGATCTGTGGGAGGTCCTCGGGCGGGATGCCCGTGCCGGTGTCGGCCACTTCGATGACCGTCCAACCGTCGTCGTCCCGGGCGGTGAGTGTGATGTGCCCGTTGGGGGTGTGGCGGATCGCATTGGTCAGCAGGTTCGCGACCGCCTGCCGGATCCGGACGGCGTCAGCCGTGAGCGGCGGGTCGCCGTCCAGGTAAACGGTCAGGCGGCTGCCCGCCGAGGTCGCCTTCGCGCGGTGGGCGTCCGCCACACGGGTCAGCAGTTCGCGCACGTCCATGGGCTCGAAGTGCAGCCGCAGGGTCCCGGCCTCCGCAGCCGCGAGATCCTGGAGGTCGTCGACGAGGTGTTGCAGCTGTAGGGCCTCCTCCAGCAGGGACGACACGAACGCGCCGTCCGGGATCGCGACACCGTCCTCGGCCGCCTCCAGCCACACCCGGATGTTGCTCAGCGGGGTTCGCAGCTCGTGGGCGATGTCGTTGACCATGGTCTGGCGTTGCGCCTCCACCGCCGAACGCGAGGCCGCCGAACGCGCGTCCACCGCACGCGCCGCCCTCCCAACCAGACCCTGACCCGCCCCGCCCGGTCATGGGCGGCCGCCGCTCAGCCGGGAGGGCCCGACGGCGGCTCCTTCATCCAGCCCGGGACGTCGAGACCCGTGACCGCACGGAACGCCGAGGCCGTCCCGGCAGCGTCCTCCGCATGGCAGCGGCGCAGCATTCTCGTGATCAGACCGAGGATGTTCCGGTTATGTTCCGGTAGTTCCCGTCCGACGGTCCAGGCTTCTGCCAGAGCAGCGGTCGCGTCTTCCCACAGGCCAGCCTGCACTAGCCCGTATCCCAGTGTGGCGGCAGTCTGCGTGTAGGCAGCTGTGTAAGCGGTGGGCCTGGCGACTTCCAGGTCGCGGAAGATGTCGAGGGCCTGTCGAGTGAGGGGAAGAGCTTCGGGAAGTCGCCTCAACTGGATCAGTCGTTTGGCGTGGTTGTTCAGTGAGCCGGCCAGGTTGGGGAGATGGACGGCGGGGTCGGCCGCCGCCAGGTCGCGGTAGGCGGCGACGGCCTGTTGGGAGATCGGAAATGCTTCGTCGGGTCGTCCCAGCTCTGCCAGTCGGCTCGCGTGGTTGTTCAGTGAGACGGCCAGGTGGGAGAGAAAGGCGATGGGGGAGCCGGCGGCGAGGTCGCGGCGCAGGTCGAGGGCTTGTTCGGAGATGGGGATGGCTTCGTCGGGTCGTCCTACTTCGCTAAGCAGACTCGCGTAGTTGCTTAGGGAGGGCGGCCAGGTATGGAAGATGGGCCGCGCCCTCCGGTTCGTCCGTCAGCTCCCGCCAGATGAGCAGGGCCTCATGGTTTTGGGTCAAGGCGTGGTCGCGTTGGCCTGCGTAGTACAGGCGCGTGGCGGCCCTGTCGTGGATGCGAGCGCGTTCGGCGGGGGTGGTGGCTGCGTCCAGGCGATGCTCGACGAGCCGGGTGGCCAGGGCGGCGGCGGCGATGTCCAGGTCGATGTGCCGTTTGGGCAGCAGGCTGTCGATGGTCTCGAGCAGCGCCGGGTCGACGTCCTCCAAGGTCGCCAGAGCGGCCAGGGCGACGCCTCCGGCTTCCAGGGCCAGGGCTGGACGAGCCCTCAGCAGTGGATAGAGCTGCCGCTCGGCCACGTGCGGCCAGCGAGCCGCAGCCTCGATCAGGGTGGTGAGGACGTGTCGCGCCCATGCCGGTGGCGGTGCGTCTCTGGAGGCCAGGAGCCGTGCGGGAGCGTCGTCGGCCCACTCGTCGCAGGGGAAGTCGTGGGCGTGGCCAGCGGTGAGCAGGGCGAGGTAGTCCTCCCCGAGCCGGTCCGGGTACAGCGGTTCCAAGACAGTGGAGGTGTGCTGGGCGGTTCCGTCGACGGGCGCGGGCGGGTAGCACACCGCGTGGTCCTTAAGGAGTTGACCGGGGTGTTCGCGGGATTCCACGGCGGCGTGTTCCAGGGCCTCGGTCGCGTCGGCGCGGCCGAGTGCTCCGGTCAGGGTGGCCGTGTACACGACCTGGCCCATTGCGTCGGGAGTGGTCGCCAGCGGGGCCTCGCCGCGGGTGTGCAGGTCCTGCCAGTGGGCGCGTTCGCGGCCCAGTAGGTATGCCGACACCTCGACCGGATCAGAGGGTGGGCCTTCGGAACGGCCGTGGCCCAGAACAGCGGCCAACGCGGCCATGTGCACGGCCAGCACCAGCCGGAAGTCGGCGTGGTCGGTCAGTGTCTCCGGCGGCGCGATCTCCCTGGCGGACGGTACTTCCAAGAGGTCGGCGAACCGGTCGCGAGCCGTGCTGAACAGGCCGGCCCGGGTCACCGCCGAGTCGTTCTCCAACGGGCCCAGTTCGACCCGGGTCGCGGTCAGGTCGAGGTCGCGTTTGATGCGGTGGCTCAAGGTCTGCCACCAGGTACCGGCCGGTCTGGACAGCAGAAGCACACGGACCGAGAGCCTCGCCCCGGCGCCGGTGGTCGTGTCGCTCAACAGGGCCAGCAGGTCGGCGGTGTCCCACCGTTCGGCGTAGTCCACGACCACCAGCACACCAGCCGCGCCTTCCAGGTTTGGGGCTGCGAAAAGGTCGGGGCCTTGGCGGTCGCGGTGATGGTAGGCGCCGATCACCACCCATCCCTCGGCCGCCCACTCGTGGGCCAGATGCCCGGCCAGCCGGGTCTTGCCCTGACCACCCGGGCCGTGCATGACCCGAACCGCCAATGGCGCGGGGGCGTCCCGCCATTCTTTCAGGCGCTCCTGTTCGTCCGTGCGGCCTGCGAAGTGGACCAGGGCGTTGGACGCGCGCAGCAGGACGCTTGGCTGCTCCCACACCTTCGCGTTCGGCTGCGTCTCGGTGCCGTGAGTGGGCCAGGTTGCTAGGCGGTAGGGGTTCGTGGCCTCGTAGACCGTCATGTTTCCGGCGGACTGGAAGATCCGGGCGAAGCCTGATGCCGTTGCGTGCTGGTTTATGCGGCTGGTCATTGTTCGTTGATTGTTTGGTCCCGTCCGGCCTGGTAGACGCGGCCGTGGCCGGACGCCTTGGCCTGTTGGGTCACGTTGGTCACGCCGCCCTCGTGCTTCTGGAGGTCGTCCACGAGTTGTTTCAGGCGTTCGGCGAAAGCGGGGTCGGCCTCGGCCGCGTCGGTTACCGCGTCTGTGACTCGGCGTAGTGTGCGGTCGTTCACCAGGCCGGTCGGGACCTGTTCGGTGAGCGTGGCGAGGGCCGGGTCGGGGCCGAGTCGGACGGTCACCAGGTCGTGTATCGCGTCCATTCCGGCCTCCAGTGCTCGGTCCACTTCCGCGTTTGCCTGGTTGCCTACTCGGCGCAGTTTTCGCACCAGGTAGCCGACCGCCGCTCCTGCCGCTAACTCGATTCCGGTCACCGGCCGCCTCCTCGTGGTCAGGAATCCATTGGCGCACACTTCCACCGGTCAGACGTCCTGGCCCGCCGCACGGACCCAGGCCGGATTCGGACGCGCGGGTACAGGCTGCCGTACCGGGGTTGGCGTGGTGGCTGGATCGTTTCGGCGGGCCCCGGACGCCTAGCGTCGAGATCGCAAGATCATCGACGGGAGGACATTCATCGTGCGCAATCTTCGTTTTGCGCTGGTCGCTTTCGGCGCGGCGCTGCTGTGTCTCGGGCTCGGCACGCCGAGTGCGGTGGCCGAGCCTGAGCCGGACGTCTCCACCATGATCATTGGTGGAGAGGAGGCGACCGAACCGTATTCGTTCATGGTGTCGTTGCAGAAGGAGCCGGACGGGCATTTCTGCGGTGGCAGCCTGATCGCCGCCGAATGGGTCGTCACCGCGCTCCACTGCCTGGACGCCGGTACGAAGCCCGAGGACGTCCGACTCCGCATCGGGAGCCTCAACAGAGGGGAAGGCGGGAGTGTCCGGGGCGCGAAGCGGATCGTTCTGAATCCCGAGGGCAATCCGGGGCACTTCGACATCGCGCTCGTCCAACTCGACGCGCCGGTCTCCAACACGCCGATTCCGATGGACGTCCGGCAGTCTGCCGGTGCCCCGGTCCGGATGCTCGGCTGGGGGTGCACGGCGCCCTCCGACATCTTCTTCGGCTGCGCCGGGGGTAGGCCGACGATGCTGCGGCAGCTCGACTCGGCGGTTCGCGACTCCGGGGAGTGCGTGAGCGTGACGTTGCCCATGGAGGCCGACCACGAGCTGTGCACCGGTAATCCGGACACCAAGGCGGGGGCGTGCATCGGTGACTCCGGTGGGCCGCTCATCCGGCGGACCGCGGACGGCTGGCGGCTGGACGGCGCGTTCAGCCGCGTCGAGGTCCGGACCGACCCTCACGATGTCGACTGCACCACGGGGCTGGGCATCTACACCGACGTGACCGTGCACAAGGACTGGATCGAGAGCGTGATCTCCGCCGCGTAGCGAGGCGGTACGCGAGCTACTGCGCGAGGCCCTTGGGGGAGACCCCGAGGGCCTCGCGTGCCTCTTCGGCTGCGCGGGTGAGGCTCGCGGTGACATAGTCGAGGAAGCGGGCGGCCTCCTCCATGCGGGCGGCGGCCGGGGTGCCGGGGCCGAGGACGTCGACGCCCTGCCGCGCGGTCTGGGCGAACGTCGTGTTGTCCTGGACGCTGCGGATCATCGCCTGGTACCAGAGGTCGCCGTCGACGGCGTAGCGTTCGCGGCGGCGTTCGTCGCGTTCGCGGCGGACGAGGGCCATCCGGTCGAGAAACGTGATCGCCTTCGAGATGGACGCCGGGCTGACCTGGAGCCGCTGGACGAGTTCGGCCGCCGTGAGGCTGGCCGTGTCGGTGGTGTAGAGGCAGACCAGGACCCGGGCCGCCATCTTCGGCAGACCCGACCGCATCAGCACGGTCGTGAACAGCTCCTCGAACTCGCGCATGGCCTCGGGATCGCGCCCGTGGGACTGCGGGCTCGTCCCCCGGGTCTGGGGGGACGGCTGCCTGCGGCGGCGGGCGCGGCCTTCGGTGGCGCGGTGGGCCAGGTCGGCCCGGTAGGCGGTGGGGCCGCCGTTGCGCGTCACCTCGCGGGTGACCGTCGAGGTCGGACGGTCGATGCGTCTGGCGATCTCCGCGTAGGCGAGGCCGTCGGCCAGCCCCAGCACGATCTGCTGCCGTTCCTGCTGGGTGAGCCTGCCTCCCGGCATCGCGACCTCCTCCACCGACTCCCTGCCGCCCCACCATAGCGTTCACACCTCCACATTGCAACGATCGGGAACGGCTGTCGTTGCGTTGTCTTGATGTTCATTGCAATGATTATCTAGCTCTCACCTGTGATGATGCGTTCTTAATGCAACGAATATGTTGCAGGATTTTGGAACGCAACGTAGCGTTTCTGTCATCGGAAACAACGAGTCGCAGGAGAGCGCGATGCACACGTTCGACACCCCCACCCCGATCTCGACCGTCCTGGCCGTCCCCGCCGGACGGGTTCGGATCGTCGGCGCCGACCGGGCCGACACCGTGGTCGAGGTTCGGCCCGCGGACGCCTCGAAGGGCCGCGACGTGAGGGCGGCGCAGCAGACCGAGGTCGAGTACCGCGGCGGCGTCCTGCGGATCGAGGCTCCGTCGACCGGACGGTCCGGGTCCGTTGAGGTGACGGTTCAGTTGCCCGCCGGTTCCAACGTTGAGGCCAAGGCCGCCGCCACCGAGTTCCGGGCCGTCGGGCGTCTCGGTGACGTCGCCTTCGACGGGGCGTACCGGAACATCAGCGTGGACGACGCCGCGACCCTCCGCCTCACCGCCAGCGACGGCGACGTCGAGGTCGGACGACTCGGCGGGCCCGCGGAGATCAGCACCCAGCGGGGCGACATCCGGATCGCGGAGGCCACGCGCGGAAAGGTCGTGCTCCGCACCCGGTCCGGTGACATCTCGGTCGGCGCCGCCACCGGCGTCTCGGCGTCCCTGGACGCCGGGACCGGGCACGGCCGCGTCAGCAACGCCCTCAAGAACGACGGGACCGCCGGGCTCGACGTCCACGCCACCACCGACCACGGCGACATCGCCGCCCGCAGCCTCTGAGGAGCGACCACCATGACCACCCTGGCCATCGCGGCGGACGGGCTGCGCAAGTCCTACGGCGACAAGGTCGTCCTGGACGGCGTCGACCTCGCCGTCCCCGAAGGAACCGTCTTCTCCCTGCTCGGGCCCAACGGCGCCGGGAAGACCACCACCGTCCAGATCCTGTCCACGCTGATCGCCGCTGACGGCGGAACCGTCCAGGTCGCCGGGCACGACCTGGCCCGTGAGCCGGACGACGTGCGCGGCGCGATCGGTGTCACCGGGCAGTACTCGGCCGTCGACAAGCTGCTCACCGGCGAGGAGAACCTGCTCCTCATGGCCGACCTGAAGCACCTGTCCCGCAAGGACGGCAGGCGCAGGGCGGCCGAACTGCTCGACCGTTTCGACCTGGTCGACGCGGCGCGCAAACCGGCCGCGAACTACTCCGGCGGGATGCGGCGACGGCTCGACCTGGCGATGACCCTCGTCGGCGACCCCCGCCTGATCTTCCTGGACGAACCCACCACCGGCCTCGATCCGCGCAGCCGCCGCGCCATGTGGCAGATCGTCCGCGAACTCGTCACCGGCGGCGTCACGATCTTCCTCACCACCCAGTATCTGGACGAGGCCGACGAACTCGCCGACCGCATCGCCCTGCTCGACCACGGGCGGCTCATCGCCGAGGGCACCCCGGACGAGTTGAAACGGCGCATCCCCGGCGGCCACATCGAGCTGACCTTCACCGACACGCGGCTGCTCGACGCCGCCCGCGACCTCCTCGGCACCGGGATCGCCGACCCCGAGGCGCTCACCCTCCAGGTGCCGAGCGGGGGCGGCGTCCGCGAGATCCGCGAACTGCTCGTCCGCTTGGACGCGCACTCGATCGACGTCGCCGACATGAGCGTCCACATGCCCGACCTCGACGACGTCTTCCTCACCCTCACCGGACCGCTGAAGGAGGTCACCCGATGAGCACCGTCGCCCTCGCCATGCGCGACTCGTCCACCATGATCAGGCGCCAGCTGAAGCGCCTGGTTCGCTACCCGTCCATGACCGTGCAGCTCGTCGTCACGCCCGTGATCGTCCTGCTGCTGTTCGTCTACGTCCTCGGCGGCACCCTCGGCGCCGGGATCGGCGGCGGACGCGACGCCTACGTCGACTACGTCGTCCCGGGCATCCTGCTCATGGCGGCCTCCACCGCCGCGACCGGGACGGCCGTCATGGTCGCCACCGACATGACCGAGGGGATCATCGCCCGGTTCCGCACCATGCGGATCTGGCGTGCGTCCGTCCTGACCGGGCATGTCGTCGGAAGCGTCGTGCAGCAGTTGCTCGGCATGGCCGTGCTGATCGGCATCGCGCTGGCGATCGGGTTCCGGCCGAACGCCACCGTCGTCGAATGGCTGGCCGCCGCCGGGACGCTCACCTTCTTCGCCGTGGCGATCACCTGGCTGTCGGTCGCCCTCGGTCTGAAGTCGTCGACGCCGGAGGCCGCGAGCAACGCCCCGATGCCGCTGATCCTGCTGCCGTTCCTCGGCAGCGGGTTCGTCCCCACCGACTCCATGCCCACCGTGTTGCGCTGGTTCGCCGACTACCAGCCGTTCACCCCGATCATGGAGACCGTCCGGGGGCTGCTGCTCGGCAGCTCGATCGGGAACAGCGCCGCCATCGCCCTCGCCTGGTGCGCCGGGATCACCGTGCTCTCCTACCTGTGGGCCAAGCGCACCTTCAACAAGGCGACGCCGTGACGCTACTCGGCGAGGGTGGCGCGGTGGGTTTCGAAAAGGGTGCGGGAGTCGGCGGGGGAGAGGGTGACCGCTTCGAGATCGTTCCAGGTGCCCCACAGGTCGGCGCGGGCGGCGTCGATGCCGAGGGCGGTGTGGACGATCGAGATCCGGTCGGTGATGCCGGGGAACTCCAGGACGTCGAACGAGCCGTTGAGCCCCGCGTGTACGCCGGTGGACATCGGAATCACCCGGACGGTCGACCGGCCGTCGTCGCCGAGGTCGAGCAGGTGGGCGAGCTGGGCGCGCATGACGTCGGCGGGGCCGCCGTGATGCTCCAGCATGTAGCCGTCCAGGATCACGTCGTAGGTGCGGGGCTCGCCGCCGGGACGGTGCCGCTGGCGCTCGCGGAGCAGATCCCACTCCTCGTCGACGTCGACCTCGGGGATGTGGTGCTCGAAGATCAGCCGCGCGTACGCCTCGCAGCGGACGAGCTCCGGCATCCGCACGATGCCGAAGGTGTGCACGAGCGCGGACTCCGACTCGACGGTGTAGATGTCGCGGACCAGCGCCTTCAGCCTGCCGACATGCCGCGCGAGCCACGGCGGGCCGTCCGGACGGGTCGCCAGGTCGACCAGGAAGTCGCGGACCCGCAGCGGCGCGCCGTAGGCGTCCAGGATCTCGCCGACCTGGTCGGGGCTCACCTGGCCGAAGCCCGTCTCGACGCGGGCCAGCCAGTCGGCGTCGCGGCCGAGGAGGGACGCCGCGTCGGTGTACGACAGGTCGAGGATTTCCCGGATCTTCCGCAGCTGTTGCCCCAGACTCCGCGCGTTGATGTTCGGGGCTCGGTAATCCACCGGCATAAGCCCACCCTAGGACGGATTCGGCTCCGGTGCGCGGTCTTCCGGTAGCCGACCGTATTCACATCAGCGAGCGGGGTTCTCGCACTTGTTCCAGAACGAGGTCAGCGCCATCGCGGTGGTCTCGGGCGCGTCCCAGGCGGGGGAGTGCGCGGCGCCGGGGATGACGACCTTCGCGGCGTTGAGGCGCTCCGCCATCGACGCCTGGGCGGACGGCTCCCACACGTCGTCGTCCTCCCCGTAGATGACGAGGGTGCGCAGGCCCGTGTCGGCGCAGTGCTTGGCGAGGTCGTCGACGCGGTCCGGGGCGGTGAGGATCTCCTTCGCCATGCAGACCAGGCCCGTCTCGGAGTTGCCCAGCGTGCGGGCCTTGATGAACTCGACGATCTCGGGCTCCAGGCCGCGTTTGGAGTAGTCGGGCTCCAGGGCGATCTCCCAGATCGCGGGCATGCCGAGCTGCGGGATGGCGTCCCGCAGCGCCTGCGCTTTACCAGCGGCCTGGCCGCCGACCGCCGACGGGCCCGAACTCATCAACGTCAGCGACGCCGGAGGGACCAGGTCGACGAGCACCGCCTCCTGGCTCACCAGCCCGCCGAACGAGTGCGCGGCCAGATGGACGGGTTCGGGGCCGAGGGCGTCCAGCAGGGCGATGAGATCCTCGCCGAGCGCCGCCCGCGTGTAGGCGGACTCGTCGTCAGGCCCGCTCGACTCGTACTGGCCGCGCATGTCGATCGACACGACACGGCGGCCGGACGCGGCGAGCGTCTGTAGGACACCGAGGAAGTCCTCCTTGGAGCCGGTGAAACCCGGTACCAGGAGCGCGGGGCGGCGTTCGGGGACGCCTGAGCCCGGGAGGGCCTCCAGGGCGGCGAACGAGCCGCGGGAGGTCGCGACGGCGGTCCGGCGAACGCCGGGAGGCAGCTTCAGGAACCGGGGCGTACTCACAGGTGTCCACCCTATTGAATCCTCCCCTCCCTGCGGGGAGGGGATTCCCGGGTGGGTTCCGGGTGCCTGCCCTTCTCGGGTCGTGCTGTGTGGAGATTTCTACCTCACGCTGCCTTCTCGTCCGGCGGACGAGCGGGTCCTGTGCGATCAGCGGTAGCAGGGACGAAACCGGCCCTGACCAGCATCACATGCGCCGAGTTCTTGTCCCTGGGCCGGGACACTCCGCATACGATGCAGGTGTAGGTGCGTTCTCCGAGCGGTAGGCGGTGCTTGGTTCTCGCGCCGCATGCCGCGCAGTCCATCGTGGTGTATGCGGGATGCGTGAGCCGGATGTCCCGGCCGTGTTTGCGGCCCATCTCGATCAGGGCGGCCTTGGTCGCGCCGATCGCCGCGTCCGCGGCCTTGCGCGCCATCGTCGTTGTCGCCAGGAACTTCGGCTTGAAGTCCTCGACCGCGATCCGGTCGTGGTTGACCATCACGTTCTTGGCCCATTTGCGGGCGTGGTCCTGACGTTGCCGGGCGACCTTGCGGTGTGCCTTGGCGGCGTGGTGTTTGGCGTTCAGATAGCCCTTGGTGGCCTTCTTGCCCTTCGGGGCGCGGCGCCGGGCCATCTGCCGCTGATACCGGGCCAGCCGGTCGGCGGCCTTCTTACCGAACTCGGGATGCGGCAGATCATGGGCGTCGCTGGTGGTGGTGGCGACCTCGGACACCCCCCAGTCGACCCCGATCACCGCGCCGGTCTCGGGCAGCTCCCGGACCTGGGTGGGAACAACGAACGAGAGGTACCAGTGCCCGAGCGAGTCCTGGTAGACCCGCACGCTCGAAGGGTCGGCAGGGAGGGCCCGCGACCACACCGGCCGAACCACGATCCCGCCCGCCAGATGCACCCTCGTGCGGCCTTGGTCGTCTGTTTTGAGCCGGAATCCCTGCCGGTTGTAGTTCAGCGACGGCCGGGCCCGGCCCTTGGCCTTGAACTTCGGCATCCCCGCCCGCTTGCGCATGGGGATCCGGTCCTTGATGTCCTTGAGCGCCTTAGCGCGGGATGTGGCGAAGTCCCGGATGATCTGTTGCTGCGGCACGCTCGACCCCCGGCGCAACCAGGCGTGTTCGGCCCGCCACCGGGCCAGTTCCCGGCACAGCCGGGCCGGGCCACACGTCTGCTTGTTCCCGGGATGCGCCCGGTTGTGCGCGTGGCCCTTCTTGGAGGTCTCCACACACATGTTCCACACCCACCGGTCCCGGTCCCATTCGGCCAGCAGCAGCCGTTCGGCCGTGGCCGACAGACGCGCCCGGTAGGTGAACCGGGCCGACCCCGGTTCTTTCTCCTGTTCAGGGGAGGCCGGGTCCACGGGGGCGGGGGACATGATCATCATCATAACGGTGCGGTACGACCAAATCACTCAAGGTCATCCCACGGTGTCCGGCATCACCTCAACAACCCAACAAATGGGCTGACCCGGCCCTGAAGGACCGGCCTTGCGCCCAAGAACGTCAGGTCAATACCTCCCCCCGCAGGCCCATGGGGGAAATCCGCCGGTGATAGCGTCGCAGGGTGCGTAGAAAGCCTGCCGTCTCCGCGCATCGCCGCGACGAAGCGGGCCTGACCGGCCTCGGCGAGGCCGTCGAGTCCGGGGCCGAGTACGTGGAGATCGACATCCGGCGGACGGGGGACGGGCGGCTCGTCGTCCACCACGATCCCGTCCTCGCCGGGCTGCCGTTGAAACGGCTCACCTACGCGCGGGCGCAGGAGCTGTCGCCGCGTCCCGTCCCGCTGGTCAGCGAGGCCATGCAGATCATCGCGGGCCGGGCGATGGGCCACCTCGACCTCAAGGAACGCGGCTGCGAGCACGAGACGGTGGCGCTGGCGGTGGAGGCGTTCGGCCGCGACGGGTTCGTCGTCACCACCCGGGAGGTGCTCTCCCTGGTGGAGATCAAGAAGAGCTTTCCCGGCGTGCGGACGGCGCTGTCGGTCGGCCGCAACCTGTGGGAGCGGGGCGCCGCGCACGACTTCGCGCCGCTGCGCCTGATCCGCAAGGCGGGGGCCGACATGGTCGCCGTCAACCACCGGCTCGCCCGCGTGGGCGTGCTACGGCAGTGCGGCCGCGCCGGGATCCCCGCCATGGTGTGGACGGTCAACGCCGAACCCGTCATGCAGCGTTTTCTGGACGACCCGCGCGTCGCCGTCCTCGTCACGGACCACCCGACGATCGCGTTGAAACTGCGCGACGGATAAGGCGAGCGGGGCGAAGACGGGATAGACCGCGGCCACCGCGAGACGGGCGGGAGTCTCGCGGTCGGCTCTCAGACGGTCGGCTCTCAGACGGTCGTTCTCAGGCGGTCTGCGACTCGGCGGTGTCGCCCGCGGCCGCGGGCGGGGTGCCGGTCGCCTTGCCCGAGCGGGTGCGGCGCCTGCTCCGGCTGCGCTTGCGCTCGGTCGCGACGGCGTCGACGACGTTGTCGTCCGCCGGGGCGGTCTTCTCGGGTTGCGCGGCGGTCGCCTCCACCGGCTGACCGGCGCGGGTGCGGGTCCGGTTGCGCTTGCGGCGGCGGGGCCGCGGACGCTCCCGGTCGTGCTCCCGGTCACGGCTATGGCCCTGGCCCTGGCTGCGGACCTTGCCGGTCTCGCCGATGTCCTCCAGCTCCTCCGCGTCAAGCCCGGCGCGCCCGTGCCGCTGGTCGACGGGCAGGCGGCCCTTCGTCCCGGCGGGGATGCCGAGCGTCTCGAAGAAGTGCGGGGACGTGGAGTAGGTCTCCTCCGGGTTGGCGAACGGCAGATCGAGCGTGCCGTTGATCAGCTTCCACCGGGTGAGGTCGGACCAGTCGACGAACGTGACGGAGACGCCCTCCTTGCCCGCGCGGCCGGTGCGGCCGATGCGGTGCACATAGGTGTCGGCGCTGTCGGGGCACTCGTAGTTGACGACATGGGTGACGTCGTCGACGTCGAGACCGCGGGCGGCGACATCGGTGGCGACCAGCACACCGATCTTGCCGTTGCGGAACGCGCGCAGCGCCCGCTCCCGCTGGCTCTGCCCGAGGTCGCCGTGCACGGCGGCGGCGTCGAAACCGCGCGTCGCCAGGTCGGCGGCGACCCGGTCGCAGGCCCGCTTCGTCTGGCAGAACACCATGGTCAGGCCGCGGCTCTCCGCCTGGAGCAGGCGGGCGAGCATCTCCGGCTTGTCCATCTGGTGGGCCTGGAAGACGTGCTGGACGACCTGCGGCGTCGCGTCCGACTCGCTGTGCGACTCGGCCCGCACGTTGGTGGGACGGGTCAGGTACCGGCGCGACAGCGCGACGATCTCGCCCGGCATGGTCGCGGAGAACAGCATCGTCTGCCGCTGCGCCGGGATCCGCTCGACGATCCGCTCGATGTCGGGCAGGAACCCGAGGTCGAGCATGCGGTCGGCCTCGTCCAGCACCAGGATCTCGACCTCGGACAGGTCGAGGTGCTTCTGCTTGACCAGGTCGAGCAGCCGCCCCGGCGTGCCGACGACGACCTCGACGCCGCCGCGCAGCGCGTTGATCTGCGGCTCGTAGGCGCGGCCGCCGTACACCGACAGCACGCGCGTGCCGAGCTTGCCGCCCGCCACGAGCAGGTCGTCGGTGACCTGGAGGGCCAGTTCACGGGTCGGCGCGACGACGAGCGCGCGAGGCGCGCGGCCGCCGTGCTCGATGCGCTGGAGCAGCGCGGCGCCGAACGCGAGGGTCTTGCCGGTGCCCGTACGGGCCTGGCCGATGATGTCGTGGCCGCCCAGCGCGATCGGCAGGGCGAGCTCTTGGATGGGGAACGCTTCGACGATGCCCTCTGCTGCGAGGGCATCTGCTATCTCGGGGACGACCCCGAGTTCACGAAAGGTAGTCAGGGCTTTCAGCCTCCAATATGCGGGGTCTCCGCTCCCGGGTGCGCCGCGGCCCGGCGAAGGGCGCCCAGCGCACGGTTTCAGCCGTACGGGCGTGCCCGCCGATCGTTCCATCGGCCGCGCGCTCGCGCGGGAGGGACCAGCCGTTGCTCAAAATCTCTCGGCGACCGCAGTCAGGGGTTGAAAGCAGTCACTCACAGTGGCTGCGTGCGGTCACACTCCGCGACGCAGTGTACCGACCGTTGATTGCATACACCAATAGCCGATCACTGGAGTCAACGTTCGTCTGGTTCGTTCTATTCCGAACCTTGCCCGCCAGCACGTACTGGCGGGGCGGTATCCGCGCGGGGCACCGGTCGGGGCAGTGTCAGGGTGGGGGACGCGGCGGCCACATCCGGACAGTCCTGTCGTCCCCGATGGGAAGGCCCCCGCGTGGTGCGGGGGCCTTCCCTCTCCGGAGATTGCGCAGGCTCCGGGGGCTTGGGGGTAATTCGCACCCTATGCCAGAAGACGCCTGATGTCAGACGATGTGTCAGATGTTGTTCTTTCAAGGGTGTGCATCGGGTGGTGTGCCTCAGAAACTCCTGCGACGGCGGCGCCAGCGGCCGTGGCCTCCGGTGTTGGCGGAGGTGAGTGCGGCGACGCCGAGCGCGGCGATCAGCACCGCGAACACGAAGGCGATGAGGGTGCCCGCGCCGAGCGCGTCCGCGATGACGCCGCCGCCGATGGACCCGCCGACCCCGACGAGCACCGTGAGCAGGACGCCGATCGGGTTGCGTCCGGGGACGAGCAGCCGTGCCAGGGCTCCGATGATGGCACCGACGACGATGAACCAGAGGATCGTCGTGAGCATGTCGATCATCCATTCTTCTTCCGTTGGGCGCGCGGCCCATGGTCGAAGATCGTTGTGCCCCCCGTGCCAGAAACAAACAAAGCGCAGGTCAAGCGGTGGTCGAGAACGATCGGCGCAGGGTACGACGGGTCAGGAGCGGCCGGTCGGGTACGGCGGGTCGGGGGAAACGTCGGGTCGCGAACGGCGGGTCAGGAGCCGAAGCCGACGCTGCGCTGCTCGTCCTCGGAGATCTCCAGGTAGCCGACGTGCTCGGCGGGGATGACGACCCGTCCGGAGCGGCGGTCCTGGAGGACGAACACCCCGCGCGGCCCGGCGAGCGCGTCCGCCAGCGCGGCCTGCACCTCGTCGGCCGTCTGCCGGGTGTCGACCACGAGTTCCTTCGCGATGTTCCGCACGCCGATGTGAACCTGCACGCTGTGCTCCCGTCGTCGCGGCGGTCCGCCGACCGTCGGCGGGCCCCTGCTGATCGTCGCACGCGGACCGCCCCGCGCGCCGCCGGGCCCGCCTAGAGCGGGTCGCCCGTGCGGGGGAAGCCGGAGATGCCGCGCCAGGCCAGCCGGGCGATGATCTTCTCGGCGGTGTCCTTGGGGATGGCGCGGTGCTGGGACAGCCAGTAGCGGGCGCTGACCTCGGCCATGCCGACCAGGCCCATGCCGAGTAGGTGCGCCTCGTCGCTCGGGGCGTCGGTGTCCTCGGCGATGACCTGGGCGATCATCTCGGCGCACTGCTGGTTGGCGCGGTCGACGCGGGCCCGGACGGGCGCCACGTTGCGCAGGTCGGACTCGAACACCAGCCGGTACGCCTCGCCCTCGCCCGCCACGAAGTCGTAGAAGGCGCGGATGCTCGCCTGCACCCGGAGCTTGTTGTCCGTGGTGGACGCGAGCGCCTCCCGGACGATCTTCACCAGGGCCTCGGCGTGCTCGTCCAGCAGCGCCAGATACAGCTCGAGCTTGCCCGGGAAGTGCTGATAGAGCACGGGTTTGCTGACACCGGCGCGTTCGGCGATCTCGTCCATCGCGGCGGCGTGGTACCCCTGCGCGACGAACACCTCCTGGGCAGCGCCGAGCAGTTGCCTGCGGCGCGCCAGCCGCGGCAGCCTCGTGCCGCGTGGGCGTGCGTCCGGGGTCGCGGTCACCGCACTCTCCGTTCAGCCATCGGCGCGGCGGTGCGGGTCGTTCCGCCGCGCGGGGACAGTCCCCTCATCCTACGCGCGAGTAACTCCGTTGGTCACGGAACGGTGGCCGCGGGCGTTCTTTCGCGCAGGTCAGTGTATTTCCGGCGGGGCCGCCGAACGGGTCGGTTCCGATCTTCGGTGGACGTCCCGTCAGCGGTAGTCGTCCTCGTCGAGCCGGACCTCGCGGCGCTGCTCGGCCACGTCCGCCTCGTCGGCGTCGTCGGGGAGCCGTCCGGACGACTCCGGCGGCTCCTCCTCGATCGCGGCGCGCTGTTCGGCGGCGTCGGCCTCGTTCGCCTCCTCGTCCCGCTCCGGCGGTTCACGGTCGTCGGTCTCGGTCATCACGATCCTCCTCAGGCGCCCGCGTCTCGTACCCGGCGGCGCGCGGGTCTATGCCGGGAGCTCGTGGCCCTCCTTGAGGAGAGGTTCGAGGAGGTCGCCGTGCTCGTCGACGCGGTCCAGGAGTTCGGCGGGCGTGAAGGTCAGGTCGGCGGCGTCCTCGCAGGACCCGAGCTCGTCCCAGGTGACGGGCGTCGAGACCGACGGGCGGTTGGCCGCGCGCAGCGAGTAGGGGGCGACGGTCGTCTTGGCCGGGTTGTTCTGGCTCCAGTCGACGAAGACCTTGCCCTTGCGCAGCCGTTTGTCCATCTTCGCCACGACGAGACGGGGATGCTCCTCCGCGAGGCGTTGCGCGGCGGCCATGGCGTACTCGGACGTCCGCTCCGCCTGCGTCGGCTCCTTGATCGGCACGTACAGGTGCAGGCCCTTCTTGCCGCTCGTCTTCGGGTACGTCTCCAGGCCGTCCTCGGCGAGCAGGTCGCGCAGCAGGTGCGCCACCTCGCACGCCTCTGTGATCGTCGCCGGGGCGCCCGGGTCGAGGTCGAAGACGATCAGGTCGGGTGCGTGCACCTTGCCGCGCGGCCCGACCTTCCACTGCGGGACGTGCAGTTCCAGCGCCGCGAGGTTGGCGCACCACACGAGCGTCGGCAGATCGTCGACGACGACGAAGTCGAGCGTGTCGCGCCCCGTGGAGCTGCCGGGCGTCGGAATCGTCGCGGTCCGCACCCAACCCGGCGTATGGGACGGCGCGTTCTTCTCGAAGAACTTGGCCCCGTCCACGCTGTCCGGCCACCGAATGCGCGTCGCCGCCCGATCCTTCAGATGCGGCAGCATCACCGCCGCGACCCGCGCGTAGTAGTCGATCACCTCACCCTTGGTGAACTCCGGATACATGTTCTTGTCGAGGTTCGACAACGACAACCGCCGCCCCTCAACCTCCACATTCGTCCGTCCGCTGCTCATCGGGCCCTACCCTCCTGGGGGGCGACCCCCAGACCCCCGGAGGGGAGACCCGAAGATCCTCGCTTCGCTGCGGTCATCGGACTCTGCCTTTCTGGGGGGCGACCCCCAGACCCCCGGAGGGGAGACCCGAAGATCCTCGCTTCGCTGCGGTCATCGGGTCTCCTCACTCGTGACCTCCAAGGGGTCTTTGTCGTCGCGGAGGCCGCGCCAGGACGGGAAGCGTAGGCGGCCGTCTCTGGTGCGGGCGCTGTAGGCGACCTCGCCGACGAGGTGGGGCTCGACCCACTGGGCGTCTCGGGCGAACTCGCGTGGGACGGGCTCGTCGTACGGGCTGGTGGGGCGGCGCAGTGGCCAGAGCGTTCCGTACAGCTCGTCCAGGGCGCGGTCGCTGAAACCCGTGCCGACGTGCCCGACGAAGCCCAGCAGCCCCTTGACGTCGTACTCGCCGAGGAGCAGGGAGCCCACGCCGCCTTCGCGTCGCCCTTTGCCGGGTTTCCAGCCGCAGATGATGACCTCGCGTGTCATGAAGTTCTTCACCTTGCGCCAGAAGTCGACGCGGCGCCCGGGCCGGTACGGGGAGTCGAGACGTTTGGCCAGAAGTCCTTCTAGATGCTGTTCCCGGGTGAAGGCCAGTAGCTCGTTCACCTGGGCGGTGTCGCTGCCGTCCAGGTAGGGGGGCACCTCCACGGGGCCGGTTCCCGCGACGTCCAGTTCGGCGAGGAGGGTGCGGCGTTCCGCGTAGGGCATGTCGTACAGGAGGTGCCCGTCCAGGTACAGGACGTCGAACACGACGTACCGGACGGGGACCTCGCGGATCAGTCTGGGGTCGGGATGGGTCACGTGCATGCGGCGCTGGAGGCGTTCGAAGCTCGGTCGTCCCTCGTCGAAGGCGACGGCCTCGCCGTCCAGGATCACGTCGTGGTGGGGGAGGAGGTCGGTCAGGGCGGACAGCTCCGGGTAGCGTCCGGCGACGTCGCCGCCGCGCCGTCCGCACGCCCGGACACCGTCGGCGGAGACATGGGACAGGACGCGGACCCCGTCCCACTTCAGCTCCAGACCCCATCGCCCACCGTCGGAGGGGAGGTCCCCGGTGGCGGCCATCATCGGCTCAACGGGCCACGGCATGGTCATACCGCCGTCCTACCCGATACCGCCGCGAGGCAAAGGATCAAGGGGGCGTTGTAGCGCGATTCGAGCAACATTGCGAGGCTAGGGGCGGGAACGCGCTGGGTAGGGACTGGTCATGCGCAGTATCTGGAAGGGCGCCATCTCGTTCGGGCTGGTGACGATACCGGTGAAGCTGTACTCGGCGACCGAGCAGAGGGACGTCAGCTTCCACCAGGTCCACCGCGAGGACGGCGCGCGCGTCAAGTACAAGCGCGTGTGCACGGCCGACGGCGAGGAGGTGGCCTACGCCGACATCGCGAAGGGGTACGAGCTGCCGAGCGGCGAGATGGTCGTGCTCACCGACGAGGACTTCGCCGAGCTGCCGCTGTCGTCCAGCCGCCGGATCGACGTGCTCCAGTTCGTGGAACGCGAGGAGGTCGACCCGATCTACTTCGCCAAGTCGTACTACCTGGAGCCCGACGCGCAGGGCGCCAAGCCCTACGTGCTGCTGCGGGACGCGCTGGAGAGCTCCGGCCAGGTCGCCATCGTCAAGATCGCGATCCGGCAGCGGGAGTCGCTGGCGACGCTGCGGGTCCGCGACGGCGTGTTCGTCCTGGAGACGATGCTGTGGCCGGACGAGGTCCGCGCGCCCGACTTCCCGTTCCTGGACGAGGACATCGAGGTCCGCAAGCAGGAGCTGTCGATGGCGACCTCGCTGATCGAGTCGATGGAGGGTGAGTTCGACCCGGGCGAGTACAAGGACGCCTACCGCGAGGCGCTCCAGGCGGTGATCGACGCCAAGGTGGAGGGCCGGGAGGTCGCGCGGCCCGCCGAGGAGGCCGAGCGGGAACCCGCGGCCGACCTGCTGAGCGCGCTGCGCGCCAGCGTCGAGGCGGCCAAGAAGAGCCGCGGCGAGAAGGAGGGCGCCAAGAAGCCCGCGGCGCGCAAGACGCCGTCCTCGAAGTCCGGGACGAAGACCGGGGCGAAGAAGGAACCGGCGAAGGGCCGCGGCCGCAAGTCGGCCTGACCCGCCACAGGTCGGCTTGCGGCCGCGAGCCGGCGTGATCCGCCGGAGCCCGGCTTTGACGCGCGGGCTAGAACGGGACGGTCGTACAGACGTTGCGGGCGCCCGCGCTGCCGTCGTCGTGGTTGGTGGGCAGGGCGTGGATCATCACCGAACCGGCCGCCTTCGCGGCGACCTTCCACGGCACGGCGGTGCCGGAGCGGGCGTGGCCGTCCTTCCCGACCATGATGTCGAGCCAGATCTCCTTGTCGTGCATCGGCGCGTCGGGCGCGGCGTTCGGGTCCTGGTAGTGGGGCCCGGCGTCCTCGCCCTTCTCTCCACACGGGTTCACGTGCACGTGGACGCCGTACGTCTTGCCCGCCGATTCGGCCGGGAAGCCCGTCGCGTCCAGGATCACGCTCGTGGTGTCGCCCGTGCGGACGACGGTGATCTGGGTCTTGACGTCCTTGTACGTCTGGTCGTAGACGTTCGTGGGCCCTTCGACCTTCAGCTCGTCCGGCATGGGCAGCGCCAGGGCCGGTGCCGACAGGGTGATCAGCGCGGCGCCTGCCGCCGCCAGCGGGAGTGCGGCGCGGACGGTTGGTCGCATGACGGATCCTCTCCGTTACGTGCGTTGTCGGCGGGAGCCACCTGCGGACCGGCGCCCGCCTTCGATGGCTCACGATCATGCCGACCGGGTGGCGAATGTCACCCCGTCCGTCTGTGGGAGCGCGTGTCCGTGCGCCGAGCGGTTCAGCGACCGCGATGGGCGGCGAGTTCGCGGCCGAGCGACGCCGCGACGGCCGCGGGGTCGGCGCAGGAGGCGATCCGCTCGCCCCAGGCGTAGAAGTAGGACCAGCCGCCGTCGGGCGTCTCGCGCGCCGCGATGAGGCTCTCGGTCACGGCCGGGGTCCGCGGGTCGGCGACGAGCGCGGACGGACGGCGGTCGTGCGGGGCGGCGACCTCGACCGTCCAGCCGCGGGAGCGCAGCTCGGCGGTGAGGCGCTCCAGATGCCCGAGCGCCTCCTCCCCTTCGGTGATCACCTGCGTGGACATGCTTCCTCCAAGGACTGCCGAACGGAACGCGCGCGAAGAAACGGGCGCTGCGGGGGGTGGAATGCAGATCAGTGTCCTGGGAGGTGAAGTAGATCACAAGCGGTTTGCGCGCATCGGTGGCCGGCGTGTCACGTACCGGCCACCGATGCGCGCGGAAGGCCCCGGAGGGTCAGTGGACGGACTCCAGCGGCGGCCGCTGCGGCGCCTCGGGGGCGTCGCCCTCACGGATGCCGAACCGGCCGTAGAGCCTGGCGAGCGGTCCCGGCGCCCACCAGTTGGCGCGGCCCAGCAGCCGCATCGTCGCGGGCACCAGCAGGGCCCGGACGATGGTCGCGTCCAGCAGGATCGCGATGGCCATCCCGACACCGGTCATCTTGATGAAGGTGACGCCGGAGGTGGAGAACGCGCCGATCACGACGATGAACAGCAGCGCGGCGCTGGTGATGATGGCGCCGGTGCGCCGCACGCCGGAGGCGACGGCGGCGGTGTTGTCGCCGGTCCTGTCGTACTGCTCGCGAATCCGCGACAGCAGGAACACCTCGTAGTCCATCGAGATCCCGAACAGCATGGCCAGCATCAGGATCGGCATGGACGGGTCGAGCGCGCCGGTCGCGGTGAACCCGAGCGGCCCGGACAGGTGGCCGTCCTGGAAGATCAGCACCACCGCCCCGAACGTCGCCGACAGCGACAGCATGTTCATCACGATCGCCTTCAGCGGCAGCAGGATCGACCCGAACGCGAGGAACAGCAGGACGAACGTCGCGCCGCCGACGAACAGGGCGAGCCAGGGCAGCTTCGCGCCGATGCTGTCGAGCTGGTCGACGATCTCGGCCGTGCTGCCGCCGACGTCGGCCTGCGCACCGGGTGGCGCCGGGACGTCCCGGACCTCCTTGACCAGGGTGCGGGCCGTGTCGGAGTTCGGGTCGGCGTCGTAGCTCAGCGCGATCCGGGTCGTGCCGCCGTTGCTGCCGGTGACCGTGGCGGACGTGATTCCCGGCACCGCGGCCAGGCGGTCCCCGTACGCCTGGACCGCGGCCCGGTCGGACGTTCCCGACACCACCGCCTGGATCGGGCTGGTGGCGTTGCCCGGGAACCGCGTCTCCAGCGCCTCGGCGACGACCCTGGCGTCGGTGCCCTCGGGCAGTGCCTTGGCGTCCGTGCCGCCCCAGTTGATGCTCAGGAACGGGGACCCGAGCGCGAGGAGCAGCGCGACGGTGGCGACGATGTAGATGACCGGACGGCGCATGACGCTGTGCGCGAGCCGTCCCCACCAGGCGTCGAACCGGCTCTCCGTGCCCACGGCCCGGCGGCGGCGCCGGATGGACAGCGCGTTCACCTTCGGGCCGAGGACGGCCAGCAGCGCGGGCAGCACGGTCAGCGCGCCGACCATGCAGACCAGCACGGTCGCGATGCCGCCGTAGCCCATCGAGACGAGGAACTTCTGGTCGAACAGCAGCAGGCCGGACAGCGACACCGCGACCGTGACGCCGGAGATGGCGACGGTCCGTCCGGCCGTGGCCATCGTCGCGGCCAGGGCGTCCTCGCGGGACGCGCCGTCCTTCCGGATCTCGTCGCGGAAACGGGTCACCATGAACAGGCCGTAGTCGATCGCCAGCCCGAGCCCCAGGAACGTCGTGATGTTCACCGCGAAGATCGACACGTCGGTGACATAGGTGAGGGCGTGCAGCGCGGTGAACGAGCCGAGGATCGCGAAGCCGCCGATCAGCAGCGGCAGGCTCGCCGACACCAGCCCGCCGAAGATCAACACCAGCAGCACGAGCAGCGCGGGCATGGCCATGCTCTCGGCGCGGGCGATGTCGGACGAGACCCGGTCGTTGATCGCGACGCCGGTGCCGACCGTCCCGCCGACCTTGGCGGTGAGCCCGCCCCCGACCTCGGTGAGGTCGTCCCTGACGGCGTCGTAGGAGTCCTGGCGGGCCGAGTCGTCGGCGCCCGCGAGCTGGAGGACCGCGTACGTGTCCGTGCGGTCCTTGCTGACGAACTGCGGTGACTTGGTCGTCCAGTAGGTGGCCGCGTGGGCGACCTTGTCCTTGGGCAGGGCGCCCAGCGCCCGCTCGACCGACGTCCGGTAGGCCGGGTCGTCGACGTTCGCGTGACCCTCGTAGAGGATCACGATGTCCGCGGAGTCGCGACCGAGGTCGCGCTCGGCGATCTGCACGGCCCGTGTGCTCTCGCTGCCCGGCGTGTCGAAGCCGCCGGCCGAGGACAGCGCGCCGAAGACGCCCGTGCCCCACACTCCCGCGAAGACCAGCGCCGCGCCCGCGACCGCGAGGACCCATCTGCGGCGCCGATGCACCCAACGCCCCCACCGATCGAACATCGCCCTTCCTCCTGCCTGGTGACTTCCGCTAACAATCGTGAACGCTGTAAACTGCGAACGGTGTTAACTTTGCATACTCCGTTAGCTATCGTCAAGGGTGTTTCTGCGGAATCATGCGGAGGAGCGCGTTCGCGGCGGCGGACACGAAAGGAAGGGGCGGCGTGGCGGAATCACGGCGTGACCGGCTGCGGGCGGCGACGGTCAGGGAGATCTCCGAGACGGCCCGGCGAATCCTCGTCGAGCAGGGGCCCGAGGCGGTGACGCTGCGCGCCATCGCCCGCGAGATGGGCATGACCGCTCCCGCGCTGTACCGGTACTTCGACAGTCACGGGGAGCTGCTGCGCCACATCGTCGGCGACCTGTACACCGAGCTGGTCGGCGAACTGTGGGACGCCATCGAGACGGTCCCGCGCGGCGACATGAGCGGCAAGTTCCTGGCGGCGTCACGCCAGTTCCGCCGCTGGGCCCGCGCCAACAGCCGCGAGTACGGTCTGCTGTTCGGCGCGCCCATGCCCGGCAACAACAGCGAAGATGACCGGCCCGACTTCGCGGCGGAGTGCGCCCGGCGGTTCGGCGGGCTGTTCATGAGCCTGTTCCTGGAGTTGTGGCAGAAGGAGCCGTTCCCCGTCGTGCCCGACGACGAGATCGACCCCGGGCTGCGCGACCAGCTACGCCGCTACCGCGACCAGATCGGCGTGACCCTTCCGCTCGGCGCGATCAGGCAGTTCCTCCAGTGCTGGATCAGGCTCCAGGGCGGCGTCAGCCTCGACGTCTTCGGACATCTCGACTTCGCGCTCGACGACGCCGAGCCCATGTTCGAGCTGATGCTCGCCGAGGTCGGCGCGGTCCTCGGCCTGACCTACACCCCGCCCCCGGACGGCCCGCCCCCGGACGAGGGGCGGCCGGAAGCCGGACGGTGAACACCGCGCCCGCGCCCGGACGGCCCTCGGCGATGATCGTGCCGCCGTGACCGTCCACCACCTCGCGGGCGAGGGCGAGACCGAGACCGGAACCGCCCGTCCCGCTCGCGAACCTGCCGAACAGCCGGTCGGCGTTCCGCGGGTCGAAGCCGTCGCCGTCGTCGCGGACGGCCAGCTCCACCGTCGTCGGCGTCCCCGCCACCGTCACGCGGATCCGGCCGCCCGGGGGAGTGTGGCGCAGCGCGTTGTCGACGAGCGCCGACAGCACCCGCCGCAACGCCGCCTCCGAACCCTGGACGGCGTGACCATCGCCGGGGCGTCCGACGTCGATGGTCACGCCGCGCTCCTTGGCCCGCGCCGACTCGGCCGCCGCCAGCTCCGCCGCCAGCGCACCGAGATCGACCGTGTCGAGCCCGCCCGGGACCCGGCCGAGCCGCGCCGACGCCAGCACGTCCTCGACGATCTCGCCGAGCTGCCGGGTCCCGATGACGAGCCGGTCGACGTCGGCGCCGACGTCCGTCCCGCTCTTCAACCTCCGGGCCGTGAGCTGCGCGCGGGTGTGCAGCCGGGTCAGCGGCGCGCGCAGCTCGTGCCCGACGTCCGCCGCGAACCGCCGCCGCCGCGCGAGGGCCTCGTCCAGCGGCGCCAGCGCCCGATCCGCGATCAGACGCCCCGCCAGCAACGCGACCGGCACCCCCGCGACCTGCGCCGCGACGACCCGCCGCCCCAACCTCCGCCGCTCGCCCACGCCCAGCCCACCCGCCGCCACCCGGTAGACGGCCGCCCCGAGAGCCCCGGCCAAGCCAACAGAGACTCCCGCGACCTGAACGCCGACCCGCCACCGCGCGCGGGCGAGCAACCGCTGGTCCGGGTCGACGGCCTGTTCTCCGTTCACAGTTCTCCCAGACGGTAGCCCACGCCGCGGACGGTGCGGACGACGTCCGCGCCGAGCTTGTTGCGCAGGTAGTAGACGTAGGTGTCGACGATCGACTCCGTCCGGGCCTCGTCGAACACCCGTTGCCGCAGCGAGGCGCGCGTGTGCACCTGTGCCGGACGGGTCGCGAGCGCCATCAGGAGCCGTGCCTCCCGGCCGGACAGGGTGACGTGCTCGCCGGTCGGGAGGCTGACGAGCCGTGAGCGCGGATCGAGGCGGCCCGCGCCGAGCGGCAGCTCCTGGGCGCGGTCGAGATGGCGGCGCAGCAGGGCCCGCACCCGGGCGAGCAGCTCGTCGATCTCGAACGGCTTGACGAGGTAGTCCTCGGCGCCCGCGTCCAGCCCGGCCACCCGGTCGGCGAGGGAGCCGAACGCGGTCAGCACCAGCGCGGGCGCCGTGACGCCCCGGCCGCGCAGCTGCCGGAGCAACTCGACACCGTCGAGCACGGGCAGGCCGCGGTCGATGATCAGTGCGTCGTAGCCCCGGCTGAGCCCGAGATGCAGGCCCCGCTGGCCTTCGCCCGCGAGGTCGACCGCGTAGCCCTGCTCGGCGAACAGTCCGCCGAGCATCCGGGCGAGCTCGCGGTCGTCCTCGACGATCAACAGCCGGCGTGGCGGGTCGCCGGGGCCCGTTGGATCGGCCACAGCCCCACGCTCCCACCGGCTTTCGCGGACCACCATAGGGCCGGTCAGTAGTGGACAACTTTCTTTAAATTTGAACCGAAGGGGTGCCTGAGCCGTCTTGGGCCCAGCACCCCTCCGGTCCGCGCGGGGGGTCAGGCGGCTTCCACGAGGGGCTCCGACTCGTCCGGGGCACGGGCCGCGCGCTCCAGCCGCTCCGGCAGCGCCAGCCGGTAGAGCGGGACGGCCGCCGCGGTGGTGAGGACGGCGACGAGCACCAGCATCGCGAACAGCTCCCGGGTGATCATGCCCTGGGCCAGCCCGATGTTGATGAAGATCAGGATCATCAGGCCGCGGGCGTTCATCAGCCCGCCGACCGCGTAGGCGTCCCGCCAGCCGAAGCCGAGGCCGCGCATCGCGAACGCGCAGCCGAAGTACTTCCCGCAGAACCCGGCCGCCATGATCGCGGCGAACGCGAGCAGCATCGTGGCGCCGGTGATGCCGCCGAGCTCGGTGTTCAGGCCCGAGAAGGCGAAGAACACCGGCAGCAGCAGTGTCGAGACGACGCCCATCATCCGCGAGTGCAGGGCCTCCCGGAACGCCGCGTCGCGGGGCATGGCGAACCCGGCGATGAACCCGCCGAACACCGAGTACACGCCGATCCAGTCGGTGATCCAGCCGGACGCGAGCGCCACGAGGATGACGAGGTACAGGGCGTTCGGGCCGAGTTTGCCCGTGCGGGCGACCTCCCGGCCCAGTGGGCGCAGGAAGCGGGAGACGACCACCAGCATGACCGCCGCGAACAGCGCTGCGAGCGCGATGGTGCGCAGCGCCCCGCCCGGGCCCGTGCCGAGGTGCCACGCCGACAGGATCGCGAGCAGGCACCAGGCCGCCGCGTCGTCGACGGACGCCGCCAGCAGCGACAGCCGTCCGAGCGGCGCGTTCTCCAGCCCCCGCTCGTACAGGATCCGCGCCAGCATCGGGAACGCGGTCAGCGACAGCGCGCCGCCGAGGAACAGCGCGAACTCCCACCGTCCGACGTCGTCGCGGGACAGGGTGCCCCACAGCAGGGCGCCGGTGACGAAGCCGAGGGCGATCGCGGGCCCGATCCCCGACACCGCGAGCAGCCCCGCCCGCCTGCCCTCGCCGGGCACCTTCGAGCCGTGGTCGATGCCCGCGCCGACGAGGAACATGTAGAGGGTCAGGCCGATGTTGCTGAGGATGTACAGGACGGGGACGACCTCGTCGGGGAACACCTTCGCCTGCGCGTCCGGCCACACCTGACCGAACAGTGTCGGGCCGAGCAGGACGCCCGCGACCATCTCGCCGAGCACGCGCGGCTGTCCCACCGTCCGCGCGAGGCGGCCGCACACCGCGGCGGCGATCAGGATCACGACCAGGGCGGGCAGGACCTTCAGGGTCAGTTCGAGGTTGGGATCCTCAGCGGGAGCTGCCAGTGGAAGCATGGGGGTTCTCCAGTCGCGCGAAGTGGTGTTCGCAGAGCCGCTGCCTGCGGGCGTCCCAGACCATGTAGGTGCCGAGAACGAGCTGGACGAGGCTGCGCCAGACGTCCTCGACCCGGTCACGCGCTCGCAGGAACAGCAGCCGGGCCCGTACCTTTCGCCGCGGCCCGCGCGTCCCGCCGGGGTGGCGCGGGACGAGCAGGCAGGGCCCCCGGTTCGGCATCGACCTGGTGTGCGACGCGGACGTGGCCAGCGCGTACCGGCGCAGCACCTCCCGCGCCGCGACCCGCATCGTGATCGGCGCGAGCCGCCAGGCGGGGCAGGGCCGATTCTCCGCGATGCCGAACGGGATGTGGTTCAGATCCTTGGCGGCGGGTCCGTCGCGGAACCGGTCCGGTTCGAAGCGGTCAGGGTCGGCGAACCCGGTCCGGTGGAAATCGGGGTAGTTGAAGCACAGCACCGACCCCTCGGGGATCTCCGTCCCGTCGCCGACGGTGATGTCGCCGGTGGTGATGCGGTGCGCGACGCCGAACAGCGGGTAGAGCCGCATCGTCTCCTGCATCACCCGGTCGAAGGCGCGGTCGTCGTCCGCGATGGCGGTGGCCGCCGCGTCCGGGTGCCGGGCGAGGACCATCAGCAGGTGCCCCATGGCCTCCGACATCTGCACGACCGCCGTGTTGAAGAACGTTCCTTGCAGGTAGAACGCGCGTTCCTCGTCGGTCAGCCCGGTGGGCAGCGGATGCTGGACGTCGTCCAGCCGTCCCGCGAGGTAGCGGGTCAGGCGGTGGCGGCGGTCCATGTGGCGCAGGCCGCAGCACTTCAGCGCGGTGACGACGTCGTCGGCGTTCCCGACGATCAGGTCGCGCGCCGCGCGCGGGCACGGCTCGCCGAACACCAGCTCGTAGTACACCTCCGCCCAGATCGGCATCATCAGGTCGCGGAGCCGCACCAACCGGATTCCGTCGCCGCGCCCGACCCGTTCGTCCAGGACGTTGGTGACGCGGCGGCGCGTCAGCTCCTCGGCGTCCACGCGCGGGACGGCGAGGAACCGGCGCGTCGTGCGGGCGACCTCGTCGTACAGCTCGCCCGCCTCCAGGTGCTCCTGGTGGACGTGCGCGCCCGGCGACAGCCAGTACCAGAACAGGTCCGACAGCGCGGCGCCCTTGCTGCGTCCACCCGCCGCCGGGTGCGCGTAGACCTCCCGGAAGCGCTCGACGCCGATCAGGTCGCCGGGGACGGCGATGCCCTCGTCCCCGTTGATCCGCGCGAACAGTCGTCCGCGCAGCGCCACGATCCGGCCGGGCAGCCACCACGGCAGGCTCACCAGCACGGCGAACGCCCCGGCCGCGATGAGCGCGATCAGCATGGCGGCACCCGCCGCACCAGGCCGGGACCGAGGTCGTGGACGGACGCCGCGCCGCACAGCGCCAGCGCCTCCTCGATCTGGGCCCGCAGGAGTTCCAGGACGCGGACGGCTCCCCTCTCGCCGTCCGCGCCCAGGCCCCAGACCACCGGACGTCCGACCGCGACCGCGGCCGCGCCCAGCGCCAGCGCCTTCAGCACGTCGGTGCCGCTGCGGACACCGCCGTCCAGCAGCACCGGCACCGCCCCGGCGACCGCCGCGGCGATCTCCGGCAGGACGTCGACGGTGGCCGGGACCGTGTCGAGCTGGCGCCCCCCGTGGTTGGAGACGATCAGGCCCGACACGCCGAGGTCGAGTGCCGTCCCGGCGTCCTCGGGATGCAGGACGCCCTTCAGCACGACGGGAAGTGAGGTCAGTTCGATGAGGCGGCCGACATGCTCCCAGGAGATCGTGGGGGAGAACTCCAGGGGCCGGACCCGGTCGCCGTCGCGCATGTTCTCGCAGCACAGGCCGTCCGGCAGGTCGTGGAAGCCGTTGCGCTCGTCCCGCAGGCGACTGCCGAGGACGGGCGAGTCGACGGTGACGACCAGCGCCCGGCATCCGGCGGCCTCGGCCCGCCGGACCAGCGTCTTGGTGAACGCCAGGTCCGGCTGGACGTAGAGCTGGAACCACAGCCGGGCCCCGGGCGCGGCGGCGGCGACGTCCTCCAGGGCGACCGTCGACGCCATGCTCAGCATCATGATCGTCTCGGTGGCGGCGGCGGCCCGCGCCGTGGCCCGCTCGCCCTCGGGATCGGCGAGCCGGTGGAACGCGGTCGGCGCCACCAGGACCGGCATGGACGCGCTGCCACCCGGCAGCGTGACGCCCAGTTCCGGTTTGTCCGTGCCGCGCAGGACCCGGGGGAGCAGCGCGAGCCGTCCGAACGCGGCCTCGTTGGCGCGGAGCGTGACCTCCTCGCCCGCGCCGCCCGCGAAGTAGTCGTAGTGCGCCGGGTCGAGGCGTTCCCGGGCCGCCGCCTCGAACTCCCGCACGCTGACCGGTGCGCGCATGGCCGTCACACCGGGCGCATCTGAGAGGGGGCGGCCGCGGTCTGCCGGGCGAAGAACTCCCGCAGCGGCTCGACGTGGACCTCCTCGGACGTCCACTCGTTCTCCAGGTTCTCCGTCACATGGTGGACGGCCGTCACCTCGCCGCCCCGATGGTGCCGGACGATCGGATGCAGGTAATGGCCCTCGTGCGCGCCGCCCGCGTCGTTCTGCCTGATCCGCCGGACGTTCACGTCGAACGGGTCGACCTCGTCGTGGCCCTTCCCGTAGTCGAGCGTGATCGTGAAGTACCCCTCGGGCGCGGTGGGGGAGACGGGCGCCTCCCGCAGGTCGGCCGGGACCTCCTCCAGGTAGCGCAGGCCGCCAGCGCCGTCCGGGACGATCATGTCGGCGAGCGTGCCGAACTGCTGCCACAGCCCCGAACTGCGGTTGACGCGCGCCAGCACCGCGGCGGCCAGTTCCGCCGGGTCGCCGCCGAGCGCCCGGCCCGGCCACTCGCTGCCGTGGTACCGGTGTTCCATGTAGCGGTGCAGCGCCCGCGTCCCGTACCGCAGGCCGTGGATGAAGCCGCTGGTGCCGCGCTTGAAGTCGCGCGACTGCGTGACCGTCCCGGCGAAGAACAGGCCGGGGACGTCGACGGACTCGTAGGCGGGGGTCAGCAGCGGGAACCGGTCGTTGATCGTCAGCGCCGGACGGCAGGACTCGGCGAAGATCGAGGCGTCCAGCCGGAACCCGGTGCAGACGATCACCCGGTCGTAGGGGATGTCCTTGGTGACCTCGTCGGCGCGGGTGAACGCCACGGTGACGAGGTAGCCGCCGTCCGCGCGCCGCTCGATCCGCCTGACCTCGCCGTCCAGGACGGCGTTCTGCGACTTCAGCTGGTAGGTGTCGAGGAAGTTGTTGTTGACGGCGCGCACGTGCCCGACGAAGTGCGTCCGCCACGCGAGCCGCACCGAGTGGGGCCCCGCCACATGGATCACCGCGGCCGACTCGATCAGGTTCTCCGCCGTCTCGAACGCCGAGTTGCCCTTGCCGATGACCAGGACCCGCTTGTTCACGTACTCGGACGGGTCGGTCGGGTGGTCGCCGTACAACTCGGCGGTCTCGATGCCCGGGACCGGTGGGACGTTCGGCAGGCTGAAGCCCGTCGCGATGACCAGCCGTTCCGCCTCGTGGGTCTCGCCGTGGTCGGTGGTGACCCGGAACCGGCCGTCCTCCGTCCGCTCAACGTGGACGGCGCGGGTCCCGTAGGCGACGTTCAGCTCGCAGCGTTCGGCGAAGTCACCGAGGTAGCGGACGAACTCGTCGGCGGGCGGAAAGTACCGGTCGCTGTACCGGGTGAACAGCAACTCCGGGTCGTCGGAGAGCAGGGAGTTCCAGTCCATGCGGAGGTTGAGTTCCGGGTCGTCCGTCCCGGTGTGCTTCTTGTTGTTGGAGATGAGCGTGCGGTGGCGCGGGAACGTCCGGAAGAACGTCCCCGGGCCGGACCCGGCCTCCAGGATCAGATAGTCGCGCCGTGCCTTCTCGAGCAGGTGGCCCAGCTGTAGTCCGGCCGGACCGGCACCGATGATCAGGTAGTCCAGGACCTGGTTCGCCACGACGACCTCCACGACGGCTAGATGGTTGAATCCTCAACACAGTCTTGGCCGCGAATCTCAGAGGTTGATCAGAAACCGATGCGGCGGGCCCGCAGCAGCCCCTTCTTGTCCGGCTTCCCACCCGGGGTGACGGGCACCATCGGCACCGTCGTGATCGTCTGCGGGATGCTGTCCTCGCCGAGTTCGCCCAGGACGAGCGCGGCCATCTCCTTCATCGCCGTGCCGTCCGGGTAGCGTCCGGCGACCGGGACGACGAACGCGTGCACCGCCTCGCCCGTACGCTCGTCGGGCGTCCCCACCACGTACGCCTCGGCGACGTCCGGATGCCGGGCCAGCGCCCGCTCGATCGGGCCCGCGTACACCACCATCGCGTTCACCATGATCACGTCGCGGGCGCGACCGTCGAGGTGCAGGAACCCGTCGCCGTCGAGACGTCCGAGGTCGCGGGTGCGGATCCAGCCGTCCTGGAGCGTGTCGCGGTTCTCCACGAGGTCGCCCCAGTAGCCCGCCATCATGTACGGGCTGCGGACGTGGATCTCGCCCCTGCGGCCCTGGCCGACGTCCTTGTCGCGGGCGTCGCGCACGCTGATCTCGACGCCGGGATGCGGGCGTCCGACCGACGCGAGGCGTCCCGCCGCGATGTCGGTGGGCGTCAGCATCGACACCGAGCCCGCCTCCGTCTGCCCGTACCCGTTGTAGACGACCGGGCCGAGCCGCCGCACCGCCTCCGCCAGCCGATGCGGCGCGAGCGGCGATCCGGACACCATCAGCGCGCGCAGGCTCCCCGTGTCGGCGGGCTCGTCGCGGAGCAGGTCGAGCATCCGGCTGAACTTCGGCACCGTGATGATCGACCCGGTGATCCGGTGCCGCTCGATCGCGTACGGGAACACGGGACGGCCGTCGTCCTCGGGGATCACCGCGGTGCCGCCGCCCAGCAGGCACGGCGCGAGGAACTCGAACACCACCATGCTGGCCAGCGTCCCGAACAGCAGATACCGCTCGAACGCCTCGGCCAGCCCGGCGGCGACCGGCCCCCAGACGCGCGGCTGCCACGCCCAGTGCTCGCTCAACGCCCGGTAGGTGGTGGCGCAGCCCTTCGGCCGTCCGGTGCTGCCGCTGGTGAACGCGAGCAGGGCCACATCGTCCGGACGCGCGGTGATGTCGAGCGAGCACTCGTTGGTGGGCCCGTCCAGCAGGTCACGCGCGCCCGGGCACGGCCCGAGCGACAGCACCGGCACCGGGCCCGCCGCGTCGAGCAGGCCGGGCGTCGCCGTCCCCGGGTCGACGAGCAGCGCGTCCAGGCCCATGCCGAGCACGTGCGCGAGCTGCCCGGCCGCGTACCCCGGGCGGACGCCGACGACGCGGCAGCCCACCACGTGCGCCGCGATGTGCGCGGCGAACGCTTCCGGCGACACGGCGGTGCGGATCGCGAGCCCGTCGCCCGGCCCGAGCCCCGCGTCCCTCAGCTCCGCCGCCAAAGTGGCGATGAGCTGCGACAACTCGCCGCGCGAGACGGTCCGTCCGCGGTACTCGAACGCCGCCGTCGCGGGGGAGTCCGCCAGCGCGTCCAGCAGGGGTGCGGGAAACAGGCTCATTGATCCGCTCCTCGATTCCGCTGACAATTCGGTCGTTCACCCCGAACGTAGACGGCGTGGATCAGAGCCCGATCAGAGGAGGAGACGCGATGAAGGTCATCGGCGCGGGATTCGGCAGGACGGGCACCGCCTCGCTCAAGGCGGCGCTCGAACGGCTCGACCTCGGCCCCTGCTACCACATGTCCAGCGTCATCGCCGAGCCCCGCCGCGTCCGGCAGTGGCTCGACATCGGCGAGGGCCGCCCCGCCGACTGGGACGAGGTCTTCACCGGCTTCCACTCGGCGCTGGACTGGCCGGCCGCGTCCTACTGGCGCGACCTCGCCGACCACTACCCGGACGCGAAGGTGATCCTGACCGTCCGCGACCGGGACCGGTGGTACGAGAGCATGGCGTCCACGATCTTCGCCCGCGCCCTGGCGGAACGTCACCTGCCGCTGCGCCGCCGGATCACCCGATGGCTGGTCGCGCGCCGGTCACCGGACTTCGTCCTCTACCCCCGCATGGCCCGCGCGACCGTCATCGACCGCGTGTTCGACGGCCGCATCGACGAGCGCGACCACGTCATCACCGTCTTCGACCAGCACATCGCGGAGGTGAAGGCCGAGATCCCGTCCGACCGGCTGCTGGTGTTCGACGTCACCGAAGGGTGGGAACCACTGTGCGAGTTCCTCGGCGTCCCCGTCCCGGACGAGCCCTTCCCGCAGACCAACGAGCGCGCCGCCTGGCACGGCAAACGCTCCCGCCGCCTGGCCGAACTCATCGTCCGAGGACGCTGATTCGCGTGCGGCCGCCCCTACTTCGTTGACGGTGGGTCACTCGGTTTTGTCGGTTTCGGCGTCCGGGGCGTCTGGAGCGATGCCCGCCAGCTCCGGACGCCGGTGCAGGGCCAGCAGGACGATCAGCACCACGACGCCGATGCCGAGCCACACGAACCCGAGTTCCTGCGCGGCGACGTCGGCGTTGTAGACCACGTAGCCGAGGATGCAGAACCCGAACGCCGGGGCGATCAGGTGGGGCCACCAGTTCCGGCTGCCCGACCGGATGACGTAGTGCACGACGACCGACACGTGCAGCACCAGGAACGCGGTCATCGCGCCGAAGTTGACGAGCGAGCTGAGGAGCGTGATGCCGTCGTCCCGGTGCTCCATGTAGAGCCCGAGGCCCATCGACACGGCCGCGACCAGCAGCGTCGCGTTCACGGGCACCTGCCGCTTGACGTCCACCTTGGCCAGGAAACCGGGCAGTTGCCGGTCGCGCGCCATCGCGTACAGCAGCCTTGAGGTCGCGGCCTGCGCGACGAGCGAGTTGGCGAAACCCCACGCGATCGCGGTGGCCGCCGCGGTGAGTTTGGCCAGGAAGACCCCGCCCGCGACGTCGGCGGCGTCATAGAACGCGGTGCCCTCGGCGTCGCCGTTCGCGATCAACTTGTCGGGGTCGGAGACCAGCAGCGACGCCACCCACGTCTGGACGATGAACAGGACGCCGACCAGCAGCAGCGCGGCCACCATCGACCGTCCGATGGCCCGGGAGGACTCGCGGTTCTCCTCCGCCAGCGTCGAGATCCCGTCGAAGCCGAGGAAGCTCAGGACGGCGATCGACACCGCGCCGAACACCAGGCTCCACGAGAACGTCGCGTCGTTGTAGATCGGCGTGAACCCGCCGCCGTCATGGCCCTTGCCCTGCGCCAGCGCCACGACGCCGATCACCAGGAAGATCGCCAGCACGATCAGCTCGGCGACGAGCATGACGCGGGTGATCCGTGCCGTCATCTCGATGCCGAAGAAGTTGACCGCCGTGTTCAGGACGACGAACCCGACCAGCCACAGCCACACCGGCACACTCGACACGAGCGAGTTCATCGCGACGCTGGCGATCAGGTACAGCAGGCTCGGCACCAGCACGTAGTCGAGCAGGATCATCCAGCCCGACAGGAACCCGACCGGCGTGGAGATGCCGCGTCCCGCGTAGGTGTACACGGATCCGGCCATCGGGAAGGCCCGTGCCATCTGCGCGTACGACGCGGCGGTGAACAGCATGACCAGCATGCCCACGGCGTACGCGAGCGCGACCATGCCGCCCGAGCCCTGGAACACACTGCCGAAGATCCCGAAAGGTGCGATCGGCACCATGAAGACCAGGCCGTAGACCACCAGGTCCCGGAACCCGAGGGAGCGCCGCAGCTCCTGCTTGTACCCGTAGCGCTCGATACCCTCCGGCCGCGCGTCCTCAAGGGTCACGGTGTCCTCCTCCGTCGCGGTGACGCACCGCGATACCAGCGCGCAGCCTAGAATCATTCTTTTCAAATGAAAAGCTTCTAGATGAAGAGAACCTCTCAGAGGCGCGCGATCACCCGGAGGTCGAGCCCGTCTGCCCGGGCCAGCTGACCCTCTTCACGGGGTGCACCGAACGGCGTCCCAGCCCAGCCGTCCGCGAGCCACTCGTTCGCGCCGCGCGCGTCCAACGCGCCCGCGGCCGCGAGTGACACCAGCAGGTGGACGCCGTCGTAACACCCCTCCGCGTAGGCGTCGAGCACCGGCCCGGCGTCCCCGAACACGGTCCGATACCGCTCGGCCATCGCGAGCTGCCGATCGTCCCCCTGCCCGGCGAACGACCGCATCGCCGAGTACAGCTCACCGGTGTCGTCCCCACCCGAGGCCAGCAGCACGTTCTCCTCAAGCGCGCCCGACAGCCGTACGACCCGCGACGAGATCCTGGACGCGGCGAACACGCGATTGAAGGCGACCAGATCCCGTCCCACGAGGCTGAGCAACACGGCGTCCGCACGCGCCTGCCGCACCTCGTCGACGAGCGGCTCGAACCCCGCCTCTCCGGCCGCCCACGGAAACGGCACCAGCCGGTCGAGCACCACGTCCGCGCCCAACGCCCGCACAACACGCGAGACGACTTGGTGTACCGCCCGAGGCCAGATGTAGTCGTTGCCCACCAACGCCCAGCGCCGTAGCCCGCGCCGTTCACTCAACCACCGGACCGCCGGGCCGAGCTGCCGTCCCGGCGAGTCCCCGAGGAGGACCACGCCACGTCCCCGCGATCCGCCTTCATGCGGCGGCGTGAACACATACGGCACTCGCCCGCTGAGCGCCGGGTCGAGGGCCCGATGCACGTCGCTGGTATGGAACCCGACGAACCCCTCCACCAGCCCGGCATCGGCGAGCAACCGCGCCTCAGCGGCCACCACGCCCGGCGCCCGTCCGGCGTCGACAGGCACCAGCTCGACCGCGCGCCCCGCGTCCCCCTCGGACACGGCCAGGCAGGCGGCACTCAACCCGGACGGCCCGGTCAACCCGAGCGGCCCTGAGAGCGGCAGCAGCAACCCCAGTCGGAGCACCGAGGGATCCGGCCCGGAGACCAACAACTCCGCGCTATCCCGCAGTACCGCCGAACCGTCCATGACCAGGCAAGTATGCTCTGCGCTGGGGCGGCCTGCGAGGGGAGGCGTCAGGGTGGTTCAGGACACGGCGACGGCGAGCACCGAACTGGTGGACCTCCTGACCCGAACCCAACGGGCCCTGGCCCGCGATCTCGGCGGCGTCCTCGAAGAGGAGCACACGACTGTCGACCAGTGGCGCGTCCTCCGCGCTTTGGCCCGAGCCGACGACATCTCCATGGGCGAACTGGCGGTCGTGGTCGAGATCCCCCACCCGACCCTGACCCGCATCGTCGACTCCCTGGCCGACTCGGCCTACCTGTACCGCTCCCACTCCACCCGGGACCGCCGCCGGGTCTCCGTCCACGTCTCCGACCGAGGCCGCACCAAACTGGCCCGCCTGGAGTCCTTGGCCCGCGCCCACGAACGCACCCTCGCCACAAACCTGGGCACAGAAACAACCGAAGCCCTAACGACCCTCCTAACCACCCTCTGGAACGGCCTCACCCCAACCCGCTGAACAAGGCTCGCGGACGGCTCGGGCCCGTCCGGTCAGACACCTGACCCCACTGCGGATGCAGATCATCACAGTCTGTCGCGACATTCAGTGAACGTTCAGACTAGGTCACGTGTCCGTACTCCATTGGCTACACAATGGTGTGTGATCTAGATCACTGTGGCAGGGATCGGTCTTGGCTCTTCCCCAGCTTCGATCTTCGGGTTACGTTAAGGCCGCTTTAACAAACCCTTTACGCCTTGGGGTACATATGGGTCGAGTCGTGCGTCGCTTCGCGTCCGTTCTCACGTCGCTGTATTGGCGCCGCCCGGCCTGGTGGGCCCGAGTTCTCACACTGGCGTTGACCGCCGGGTTACTCCAAGTTCCCTTTGCGGTAGCACAATCAGAAACCGCAGCTCACGCCGATGTACCCAAAGGCGCGGGGTCGGAGAAAAAGGCGTTCGCGGCAGCGCGGCGGACCGGTGAACCCGTCGAGATCCTGTCGCAGCGCGGTGAATCTCGCACGGTCCGGGCACTGCCGAACGGCCGCATCGAGGTCGAGCAGCACGTTCAGCCCATTCACGCACGTCACAACGGCACATGGGCTGACATCGACACCACCCTGCGCCGCTCGGACGGCATGATCGTGCCCACCGCGACGACCGTGGACCTGAGTTTCTCCCCGGGTGGGAACGGTCCGATGGCCCAGATGACCCGTTCGGGCCGGAAGCTCGCGCTGTCATGGCCGCAGGCGCTGCCCGCCCCGACCTTGGACGGCGACACCGCGGTCTACAACGGCGTCGCGGGCCCGGACGTGGACCTGCGCCTGCGTGCTCTCGCCGACGGTTTCTCCCACGTTCTGGTCATCAAGACGGCGCAGGCGGCCAAGGACCCCCGGGTGGCGAAGCTGGCCTTGGGATTGTCGACGTCGGGCTTGTCGTTGAGCCAGGACAAGGCCACCGGACTGCTCACCGCAGCCTCCAGCTCGGGCGCCGGAGTGTTCGAGGCGCCCCCACCCTTGATGTGGGACTCCTCCCAAGCGCAGTCCGCGCAAGCCCCCAACGCCAAAGCGGCGGGCGAGGCCGAGGCGAAGAAGGCGGTAGAGGAACCGCCGATGGGCGCCAAGACCGCACCGATCGCGATGACGGTCGGCGACGGCACGCTCACCTTGACACCCGACCAGAGGATGCTGACCGCGTCTGACACCACGTTCCCGGTGTACATCGACCCGATGTATCGGACGTTGAAGGCGTCGTCGTGGGGGATGGTGTCCTCAGGTTGGCCGACCCAGACGTATTACGAGTTCGCGGGCAAGTCGACCGAGGGCGTCGGGCGGTGTGAGGTCGCCAAGGACGCCAACTGTGTGAAGAACCAGACCAAGCGCCTGTTCTACCGGATGCCGTTGCCGCCGATCAAGGGCCGGTACGTGCAGAAGGTCGAGTTCATCGCCTATGAGACCAGCGCGTATGACTGCCACAACCCGGCGTCGATCGAGTTGTGGCGGACCTCGGCGTTGAAGTCGTCGGCGACCTGGAACAACACCGGTGACGAGTGGGGCGCGCAGCTGACCTACCGCAACGTCGCGTACTGCTCCAAAACACCGGTGGAGTTCACTGGGTCGCTGGTCCGGGCGCATGTACAGGACGCGATCAACAAGGGCCACTCCACGATCACGTTCGGGTTGAAGGCGGACAACGAGTCGTCGATGTCGGGGTGGAAGCGGTTCTCCGAGGACGCGTACCTGAAGGTGCAGTACAACAACCCGCCGTTGCAGCCCGACACCGACACGATGTACGCCAACCCGGGCACCAAGTGCCTGCCCAGCGGGCAGGCCAAGACCGTGAACGACCTGTCCACGTTGAACGCGTATCTGAAGGACCCTGACGACGAGGACAAGAACAAGGTGCAGGGCCAGTTCACGCTGCACTGGGCGAACAACCCCGACGGGTCGGACTGGGGTGAGAAGTGGACGTCGGCGTTGACACCGGCGAAGACGACCGGCAGCAAGTTCTCGGTGACCGTTCCGTCCACGATTCCGCAGGGCACCAAGATCGGCTGGGGTGTGCGGGCCTGGGACGGCGAGCAGTACAGCGCCTGGAGCTACAACGGGGCCCAGACCGGCTGCTACTTCTTCTACGACCCGGCAGTGCCGGGGAACCCGGCCATCACCTCGGTCGACTATCCCGCCGATGACGGCTGGCACGGTGGTGTAGGCGAGGCCGGAACGTTCACCATCTCTGACTCCGAGGGCGTTGCCGACCGATACGTGATTACGTTGAACAACGAACCCGTGACCACGCTCCATACAACCGCTGGCGCACCACAGCCGGCGCAGATCGCACCGACCCGTTCCGGCCCCAACATTCTGACCGTCCAAGCGCTCGCGCCCTCCAATCAGAACGGCCCAGTCGTTTCGTACGAGTTCAATGCGAACACCGGCTCGGAACCTGTGGCCTGGTTCAAGCTTGACGAGCCCGCCGGTGCCACCACATTGCAGGCGGTGACCCGCGAGGGCGAGCCTGCCGTGTCCGCCTCCGCGCAGGGTGGTCTCACGACGGGCACCGTCGGACAGGTCGGCCAAGCGGTTCAACTGGACGGAACCACTGGCCACGCCTCCACCAGTATCCCTTTGATCGACACCAGTAAGAGCTTCGCCGTGTCGGCCTGGGTCCGTCTCGACAATCCTGACGGGCGCACTCGTACACTGCTGAGCCAGGACGGTGAGAACAGAAGCGGGTTCTTTCTCAAATATGAACCCGCGACACAAAAGTGGGCGCTGTCCATGGTCGGCCCGGAAAACTCCGGCACTGATTCTTATCAGGCGTACTCCCAGCAACAGGCCAAGCTGAACAGTTGGACGCATCTTGTTGGTGTGTACGACCAGATTACGAGGAGACTTCGGGTCTACGTCAACGGTGAGCCGGGACCGCTGGGGCAGGAAGTTCCAGCAGCATGGAACGCAACTGGAGGGTTTCAGATCGGCCGCAGTAAATGGTTTGGTCAGCAGGCAGACCACTGGCCCGGTCAAATCGATGACGTCCGCGTCTACGACCGGATCATCGGTGACCGGGAAGCTGAGGAGATGGTGACTCAGCACCCGGTGCTCAAGGCGAGGTGGGGTCTCAACCAGGACAGTGGAGCTGACCCATTCCCTGTGGGGGCGCCCGGACTGGTGCTTCACAACGGTGCGGTCATCGACCCGACCGCAGGTTTCAAAAGCGTGTCGGCCGGAGGGCTGCTGCTCGGCGCCGAAAAGGCGTTCGCCGAGACAGCGACACCACCGGTGTGGACTGATGACAGCTTCACCGTGGCCGGGTGGGTGCGCAATGTGGGACGTCCGCAGCAGGCGGCCACGATCTTCTCGCAACCGGGCGCGAACGCCAATGCGTTTGTCCTGCGATATATGCCTGGTGAGGATCCGACCGAACAGGGCGTCTGGCAGGCCGTCATACAGAACTCGGACAGTTCGTCATCCGAACCAAGAGTGGCATCGAATCCGTACTTTGTGGTGGGAGACTGGGTGCATCTCACGGTCGTCTACGATGCGCTGCGCGACCGTGTCAGTTTGTACGTCAACGGTCGACTTGACCAAACAGCCGGTGGGATCTCGCAGGAAGACCAGGCGATTGCCTTCAAGGCGGAAGGTAATGGGGGCCTCCAAGTTGGACGTAACAAGCTGGGCGCAGCAGACGGCACCGAGTTCTGGCCGGACGCCGTAGACGACGTATGGGTCTACCAGGGTGCGCTCACCCAACAACAGGTCGCCAATCTCGCCAACGATACAGAAATTCCGCCCCAGACCGATCCATAGTTGTTCTGCGCGGGCCGTCTCCTTCCGGGTGATGCGCGCTTCATATCCTGTCGGAAATTCGCCGAACATGCCCTGCGTGTGCTCGATGAGAGCTCACAACAATGGAGGATTTCGTGAAGGCAAGCCGTGTGACGTTCCGTCGCAGGACGTTGGTGCTTGAGCCGCGCCGGGCAGCGCGCATTGTTGTGATCGTGATGGCGGTGGCCATGGCGGCCGGTCTTGCCTCGGTGCCACCGGCGATGGCGGATTCTCCGAACTCCCATCGTCCGAAGGTCGCCGATCACGAGCGCACGGTAGATGGCCGACCGTTGAAGGTTCGTCCACGGAAGGCGGACCCTGTGAAGCCCGGGCCCGCTGCTAGGGCGGCGTGGCCGAAGCCCGGTGTCGCCGAGGTGGCGGTGCCGTCCGGGACAAGCTCGTCGCTGAGTGCGCAGAAGGAGTCCCGGACGGGCGCTCAGGCGGGCGGGCTGCCGGTGGAGATCCTTCCGCCGGGGGAGAAACGCGCGGCGAGGGCTGTCCCGGCGGCGGGGCGGGTGCGGGTGCAGGTCTTGTCGCGACAGGAGGCGCGCAATCTTGGCGTGAACGGTTTGGCGTTCACGGTCGCGCGCACCGACGCCACCGAGCCTGGACGGGTCAGGCTTCGGCTCAACTATTCGAAGTTCGCGCAGGCGTTCGGCGGTGCCTACGGTCCACGGTTGCGGCTGATGCGGGTGCCGTCGTGCGCTCTGACGACTCCGTCAGACCCCAGGTGCGGCGCGGCCGTGCCAGTTGACGCGGTCAATGACGGAGTTTCCCGGACGCTGACCGCCGACGTCGAGGCGGCTCCCGTGTCCAGGGCAGGGGCGTCGGCAACCGGAGCGGCGGGACAGAACGTGACGCTACTTGTCGCCACCGCCGGTTCCGACAGTTCGCAGGGCGACTACAAGGCCACGTCGCTGGAGGCATCGGCGACGTGGAAGGGCGGCGGCAATGACGGCGACTTCACGTGGTCATACCCGATGCGGGTGCCGCCGGTGCCGAGCGGGTTGACGCCGAATGTCGAGATCTCCTACTCGTCGGGCAGCGTCGATGGGCGGACGGCCAACACCAATGGGCAGCCGTCCTGGATCGGTGAGGGCTTCTCGATGTGGCCCGGCTACATCGAGCGGCGGTACAAGGCGTGCGAGGACGATGGCGCTCCGAAAGACGAGTGGGGCAACTCGCCGGGCGACCAATGCTGGGGTTACGACAACGCGACGGTCACCTGGAATGGCAAGGGCGGGGAGCTGATCAAGGCTTCCGACGGCACATGGCGTACGAAGGCCGATGACGGCACCAAGTACGAGAAACTGACCGGTTCGTCCAACAACAACGGTGACAACGACGGCGAGTACTGGAAGGTCACCACGACCGACGGGACCCAGTACTTCTTCGGCCTCAACCGGGCGCCCGGCTGGGTGAGCGGCAAGCCCGAGACCGACTCGACCTGGACCGCCCCCGTGTTCGGCGACGATTCAGGAGAGCCTTGCCACGGGTCGTCGTTCAAGGATTCGTGGTGCCAGCAGGCGTACCGCTGGAACCTGGACTATGTCGTCGACCGCAGTGGCAACGCGATCCTGTACACCTACGGGCAGGAGACCAACCACTACGGCCGCAACCTGACCCCCACAGACGAGACGGCCTATGTTCGCGGCGGGTATCTGAAGACGATCTCGTACGGTCTTCGTAAGGACGCCATGTTCGCCAAGGCGCCCGCCCAGGTCACCTTCACCACGTCCGAGCGCTGTATCCCGGACGCCAACTTCAACTGTGACCCGTCCAAGATCGGTGAGAAGCCGGACTACTGGTGGGACGTCCCCTGGGACTTGAACTGCAACTCCGGCCAGGAATGCAAGGACGACCACGGAGCGGTCTCCCCGACGTTCTGGTCGCGCAAGCGCCTCACGAACGTCACCACCCAGATCCTCAAGCCCGACGGTTCGGGGTACCGGCCGGTGGACTCCTGGTCGTTGAACCACGAATGGGGCCTCGCCGACGTCGAAAGGGACCTCCTCCTCCACGCCATCCAGCACACGGGCCACGCCGCAGACGGCACCACCGCCACTCTGCCGAAGGTCACTTTCAACTCCATCCAACTGGACAACCGGCTGGACAAGGCGGGCGACGACATTCTGGGCTATGTCCGCTACAGGCTCGGCGCGATCTACGACGAATCCGGCGGGCAGCTCGACATCGACTACTCCGAGCCCGACTGTACGTTGTCCGACCTTCCGACACCGGAGACGAACACGACCCGGTGCATGCCGGTGATCTGGACGCCGCCGGGCCATGAGGACCCCATCACCGACTGGTTCCACAAATACGTGGTGACTTCGGTGATCCAGACCGACCGCACCGGGCTCTCTCCGGACATGACCACCAAGTACCAGTACCTGGGCGGCTCGGCCTGGCACTTCGACGACGATGACGGGCTGACCAAGGAAAAGAACAAGACTTGGTCCCAATGGCGTGGATATGGCCACGTCCGCACGCTCACGGGTTCGTTCGACGATCCGTCCACCCAGGCTGACGCCTACTACCTGCGCGGCATGGACGGCGACCGCAAGAACAAGGACGGTGGCGAGAAATCGGTGACCGTCCCCGATGGTGCGGGCGGAACCCTCACCGACCATGACGCCTTCGCCGGGTTCACGTTGAGGACGGAGCAGTACACCGCGCCAGGCGGCAGTGTCCACGCCAAGACGGTCAACACCCCCTGGCGCGTCCAGACCGCCTCGCGAGCCCGTTCGTGGGGGACGACCACCGCGAACGTGGTCGCGACCAAGACCGAGAGATCGTGGACGGTCAATGACGGCGGCGGCTGGCTCGAAACCCGAACGGACAACACCTACAAGGACTCCGGGCCAGGAACCGGCAGGATCACCGCGGTCGACGACCTGGGCGACGTCAACGACAACACCGACGACAAATGCACCCGCACCGAATACGCCGACAACACCGGCGCCTGGATGCTGAACTTCCAGTCCCGAGTGGAAACCGTCTCGGTCGCGTGCGCCGCCACTCCCAATCGGCCCAGTCAGGTTGTCGCCGACGCCCGCACTCTCTACGACGACGGCGATTTCGGCGACGCCCCCACGATCGGCGACATCACCAGAGTCGAGACGCTCGCGGCCTATGACGGAACGTCACCCACCTACGTCACCAAGGCGCGGACTGCCTACGACACCTTCGGGCGGCCCACCCAGGTCACCGATGCCGCCAACCAGACGACCACGACGGCCTACACCGACACACAAGGCCTGAACACCAAGGTCACCACGACCACCCCTCCCGCCACCCCGGGGAACTCGTCCACCGCGCTGACCACCCACCAGGAAATCGACCCTGCCTGGGGCGTCCCGGTAAGGAAGGTGGACGAGTCCAACCTCAACCTCCGCACTGACCTCGCCTACGACGCCCTCGGCCGACTGACCAAGGTGTGGTTGCCCAACAGGTCCAAGGCCAACAACCAAGACCCCAACCGTGAGTTCCAATACCAGGTGACAGACGGACAAATCGTCGCGGTCATCACCAAGGGCATCACGGCCACAGGGATGCCGCGCCTCGAGCAGATCGCGCTGTTGGACGGCTGGCTGCGCCCCCGGCAAACCCAGGTACCCGGGCAGACCGGACGCCTCATCAGCGACACCTTCCACGACGAGCGCGGCCAGGTCGTCAAGACCTACGCCCCCTACGCAGCCGAAGGCGACCCCGCTCCCGCCCTTTTCGGCGTCGGCACTCCCGGCAACATCGAATCCCAAACCCGGACCGAGTACGACGGCCTGGGCCGCAAGACCGTCGAGAAGCTGACCCAGGGCAACGGTTCCCAACCCGACCAGGAACTGTGGCGCACGACCTACGCTTACGGCGGCGGCAACCGCGTCTCGGTCACCCCACCCGAAGGCGGCACTCCGACCACCCAAATCAGCAACGCCCTGGGCCAGGTCGTCGAACGTCGCCAGTACAAGGCGGCCACCCCTACCGGCGACTACGACGCCACCGGTTTTGCTTACACCCCGTCCGGAGAGCTCGCTTCGGTCACCGACCCGTCCGGCAACGTCTTCACCACCACCTACGACCTGCGCGGACGCAAGGTTAAGACCACCGACCCAGACAAGGGCATCACCACTCTCACTTACGACGACCTGGACCGGGTCACCTCCACCACCGATGCCCGTGGCAAGAAGGTCTTCACCACCTACGACGGCCTCGGCCGCAAGACCGCCACCCGCGCCGACGCGGCCGACGGGTCTGTTCTGACGTCTTTCACCTACGACACCGTCCTGCGCGGGAAGGGCAAACTCGCCACCGCCACCCGCCACACCCCTGATGGCAACTACGTCAGCACCGTCCGCCACTACGACCAGCTGGGCCGCGCTGACGTGATGGCCCTCACTGCTCCCGCGTCGCTGGGCCCCCTGGCGGGCACCTACGTGTTCGGCACCAGCTACGACTTGGACGGAACCATCCGCTCCCAGGGACACCCAGGCGGCGGTGGCCTCCCTGCCGAGTCAGTTCTCTACGGCTATGACGACCTCCTCCGCCCCATCACCTTGACCGGCGGTACGAGCCCGACCAACCAGACGCCACACATCGGCGCAGTTGGCTACACCAAGACCAACAAGCCGAACATGGTCGAGTTCGGGACTACGGGCAAACGCGCCTGGCAGACCTTCAGCTACGAGTACGGCACCCAACGCCTCTCCACCGCCAAAACCCTGCGCGAAGGCATCAACGGTAACGACCGCTACGCCACCTACCACTACACCGACTCGGGCAACATCACCTCCATCACCGACGTCTCCCGAGACGGCACCGACAACCAATGCTTCACCTACGACCACCTACAACGCCTCACCGACGCCTGGACCCAGACCACCGACACCTGCGCATCAGAACCCACCACCGCCCTCATCGGCGGCCCAGCTCCCTACTGGCAGACCTTCACCTACGACACCGCGGGCAACCGCACCAAGGAAACCCGCCACGGCATCGCCGGGATCGCCGACACCGCCCGCACCTACACCTACGCCCCCACCGGCCAAGGCAACCGCCTCAACCAGGTGACCCAGACCGGCCCCACCGGAAACCGCACCGACACCTACGCCTACGACGCCACCGGCAACACCACCCACCGAACCATCGACGCCAGCACCACCAACACCGGCCAAACCCTCCAATGGGACACCGAAGGCGAACTGGCCAAGGTCACCGAGAACGGAAACGACGAAACCTTCGTCTACGACACAGACGGCAACCGTCTCATCCGCAAGGACCCCACCGGCACCACCCTCTACCTACCGGACGGCACAGAACTAAACGCCCTGAGCGGCGCCAACACCGCCACCGGCACCCGCTACTACACATTCGCGGGTCAGACCGTCGCGATGCGCACCTCCGACGGCACTCTCACCTACCTCACCGGCGACCACCAGGGCACGGCCCAAATCGCCGTCAACGCCACCACCCAACAATCCACCATCCGCCGCACCACCCCCTTCGGCGCCGTCCGCGGCTTCGACGACGACGCCACCTGGCCCAACGACAAGGGCTTCGTAGGCGGCACCCAAGACCCAACCGGCCTAACCCACCTGGGCGCCCGCGAGTACGACCCCGACATTGGCCGCTTCATCTCCGTCGACCCCCTACTCGACCTGGCCGACGACCAATCCTTCAACGGCTACACTTACGCTGGCAACGGCCCTGTCACCAGCGCCGACCCCTCCGGCCTCTGCCCACCTGACCGCTGCGGCTCAGGGGTCGTCAATGTTGGTCATACGAAACCCGCCACAACAGGTGGGTGTGGCCTGGACTGCGCATCGAAACACCCTTCACCCGGCACCGGAATCAATAGCTCCTCGTGGCGGCGTAGTCACCCCCAAAAACGACAGCCACCTCATCTGACCTGCAACGGGGGGCTGGCCCTCCACACCGGCTGTAGCGTCGGCTCTCCGGTGCCCAGCTACAACACCTACAAGCCCAGCCATTCATCCACATTCGAGAAGATCGTCGGTGTAGCGGTCATCGCAGTAGCCATCTGTGTTTTCGGTGGCTGTGAGGCCGCCGCAGTCGCGGGAGAGACCGCCACGGGCGCCTGCATGGCGTGGATCATGGCATGCCTTCGCCTTGCGGGCATCGGGATGGCGGGTGGAACCGCCGTCACCGAAGGATACGGCGGACCTGGGGGAACGGGCGGCACCGGAGGAGGACAGACAGGAAGAGCCGCACTTAAGAAGCTCTTGGGATGTGCCAGCAGCTTCGTTCCAGGTACGAGGGTCGTCCTTGCCGACGGAACCACCAAGGCTATTCAAGACGTCCGCGTCGGTGACAAGGTGCTGGCCACCGACCCTGAGACAGGCCAGACCAGCGCGGAACCCGTCCTGGCCACCATCACCAGCAAGGGCGACAAGAACCTCGTCCAGATCACAGTCGACTCCGACGCCCCGATCCGCTTTCGCTTGACCGGCGACGAACCCGCTCCCGCAAGCGTCACCGGTACCGAACTCACCAAGAGCGGCGTCCTGATCGCAACCAACAACCACCCCTTCTGGGTCGCAGGTGACATCAACGCCTGGGTCGAGGCCGCCGACCTCAAACCCGGCATGTGGCTCCGCACCAGCACCGGCACCTACGTTCAGATCACCGCCACCAAGTATCGAACCGCTCATCAGCAACGTGTCCACAACCTCACCATCGCCAAGGTCCACACCTACTACGCGCTGGCAGACGATGAGCCGCTCTTGGTTCATAACAGCTGTTACAGCACCACTGCCGGCGAGGCAGTCACCTTCCTGAAGCCGACCCAGAAGACTCGAAATTGGGAGCAGGAGGCGGCTCTCGAAGGCCTCTCGAATGATGATCTCCTTAGGGCGATTCAAAACCCTGCGGATGGGGATGAGATCCTCGTCTTGCGTGATGGACGTCAGTTGGGCGGGCATCATCGCATCGATGAGCTCAGGCGGCGAGTGCAAGATGGAAGAATAGATCCTGACACGCCGATCACCCTGAAGTGGTTCGACCCGAATGAGCACGGTTAGGATAGGCTGTGACGCCAGGAAGTTCACAGATCAGGCGCCGGACGACGGTACGGTGGAGCGACGACGATTTTATTGTCCGGAGTGTGACGTTGGATCATCTGGTTCAGATTCAGAACGACGACGTTGCACATCGCTTGAGTAGGCGCTGGTCTTCTGAAGGAGAGCTTCTTCGGCAAATATCTTCTTCCCGAGAAATGTTCCTTTGTCCACTATTTCGAAACGGTGGTTACGTCGATGATATAGAGTCTTACCGCTGCTGGCTTTGGTTTACGATGGAGCAAAGGCCGAAGTCTAAAGGTGTGACGCTTGTTGATGTCAGAAAAAAGCTCTTCGAGACTCTTCCGGAATTGTCTTCAGCGAGTGACCTGAAAAGGGTAGTATCTGCGATGTTCGGCGGCGTAACCGAGGGATGCCAGTTCGAATCCATTTGGTGAACCGATTAAGATCGCCCGGCCCATTCTTTGGGGATCGTTCTACATAAAGAAGTCGAACTCGTTAGACCTCCTTGGGGCTTCCCGGGCTTCCTCGCCGTACTGGTGAGTTACAGGTCCTTCACCGATAAGACGCGATGAAGGTGTCACGTACTATCTTGATGAAGAAACTGGTGAGTTCGGAATGAAGCGCGAGCACGGAATCATTACCTACTTCATACCGGACGATCCGGCAGCCTATTTCGGACGGCAGTCGGGGTTTGAGCTCGGGGGGTGAGTCGAGTGGAGAGGTTTCCTTGCCCTTGTTGTGGACGCAGGGTTCACACGCAGCCACCAGGCTCCTACGAGATCTGTCCGGTCTGCTTCTGGGAAGACGACAACGTACAGCTTCGCTGGCCGCAGCTCGCGGGGGGGGCCAATCGTCTCTCGCTCCTCGAATCACAACAGGAATTCATAGAGTTCGGGGCATCGCGCCGCAAGTTCATTGACCTGGTGAGAGCGCCGGAGGAGTCCGAGTCCGTTGACCCGGGCTGGCGGCCGGCAGACCCGAGCAAAGACAATTTCGAAGACCTTTCGAGTCGACTGCCATGGCCTCTTGACCGCACCCGCCTTTACTGGTGGCGCAAAGAATTTTGGCGCCCCGGCGGCGACTCGTGAGAGGTTGTGTGAGTCGCAGCCCACATCGGCGCGCAGTAATGAATACCCGAGATCAAGTCCTGGCGATCCTGAACTCCAATAAAAAGGAGGTGTTCCTGCTGGCCCTTGGGCACCGCCTGGGGATCTCAGTGCGCGACGCCTTCTCAGAGGAGGCTCCTCAGGCCATACGGCAGGTCAGGGCCCTGTAACGAGATGATGATCTCCGTCTGGTCGCAGATCTGGGGCAATGAATGATGAAGAAGTAAATGGCTATCCGAATTCTTTTTTCCTATCAGCCTTGCTTGAGAAGGCAGATGCAGGTGACGCAAGAAGGCACCTGCATCTGCCGTTGAGTGTTCCTTGAGGAGGGTGGATGATAACGGGGCGTCGAGTGAGAGCTCAAAAGACGAATCCGTCAACGGCTTGTGAAACCTCTGGCGGTCCGAGTTCGTTGAAGATCCGGGTCTATGATGCCAGGAACATCGATCCTCTTGATTCGTCGATGAATATTGGTGACTAGGCGTCTTCCGTGCCCTCTACAGCGGGTAAGGGAACGGCCTTTAAGGTAGACCCAGCCCTGGGAACCAGTTGTGGTCTTCTCGGGTATGCGTCGTGACCGACCAGGATGACGAGCAAAGGTGGGCGGTTGGCTACTGCGCGTTTGCGCCTGCCTCTGTGGTGGCGGCTCAGGCTCCGCAGAGGCTTGCTCAAGGGTCGGCTGATGTCACCAGCCAGCCGTCGTACTCACCCGCCTTGGCGTCGAGGTGGCTGTCCAGGGGAGTGGTCTCGGTCGCGCCCTGGTTGTCGACGTATTGCGAGGGGTCACGCCCGCAGGCGAGGTGATCGGGAAGTTCGACCCCGGCCCCAGCGACCTGATGCACCTTCTCCTGCTGATGAGGGACCTCCGCAAGGCGTGGGGTAGCGGAACGTGACCGTGCGTCAGTTGCCAAGATAAAGGAGATCGACCTCACGTAGACGTCGAAGTGCGGTGTGGACGTCGTCGGAGCTGAAGAGGCGGCTCTTGCGGGGGCTCCACTGGGCGACTTCTGTGGCGATGTCTTGATCGTGGAAAGGATCAGTTCGGAGCGCGGCGAGGTAGTGCACTGTACTCAACAGCTCCATGCCATCGGGATACTCGTAACCCGACACGGCTTGAGAGACCTTGTGCCAGGAGCGCCGGAACATCTGGTCGTCCGCGATGGCCGTCTCTGCCGCGTCCGCCGCAGGCAGCAGCCGTAGGTCGGCTTTCGCGCCTCCAGTGCCGTCGCCGTATCCGATGAGATAATGGCCTTCCATGCTGGAAAGATCACGGTTCAGGTCGTTGGAGAAAGGGCCATAGTGGCCACGTTCGAAATTATACCCCAAGGTGAGGTTAGCGCCTTGGAAGAGGTAAGCGACCTTATGAGTTTCCAGCAGAGAAGTGTTGACGTCGACGGCTACCCCGGCCTCATAAGCTGTTTCCGCATATCGGCGTAGCCCGGCGAGTAGTCGAGCGCGATTCCTTGTCATACGTGGGCGCTCCAGGCCCACCAGCATTTCCTCGGGTGCTGGCGTGGCTGGGCCGTACAAGCGGACTTCGACATCCAGGCCGCCGAGCTTGTTGACTATCAAGGGACGGACCTGGTCCCAATCGAGCCCCCCGTTGCCACAGCCCAGCGGCGGGATCGCCACGCTGGTGACTCTCAAATCGACCAGAGTCCGTACCAGGTCGTCCAGTCCGGCGCGAATGTCGTCGATCCGGGACCGGTTTCGCCAATGGCGTTTTGTGGGGAAGTTGAGGATCCACCGATCTCCGTCCATCGAGGTGGCGAAGATCTTTCCGGGACGGACCCGATGGTCCGCGCACGCTTGAACGTATGCCCTGAAGTTGGCGGGGAAGGCCCGCTTGAACTGTAGGGCGAGCCCCTTGCCCATCACGCCGACGGTGTTGACCGTGTTCACGAGGGCCTGGGCATCGTCGCGCAGGAGGTTCCCGGTCCGTTCAACGATCATCCGACTCGCCTCCTCCCCGGCTCCATAGTCCCTGACAGGGGCAACCCGTGGGTACGTCAAAGTACCAATCGGGCTTCACGAGTACTGAGTTTGGACTGCGCCTCGCCGAGCAGATCGGCCACCTCGGTGGCTCGTTCATCGCAGCAAACCGCGAGATGGCTGAAGACGCTCCATGGGACGCTGCCGTGGACGAGGAACTCGGCCATCCGCCGCTCGCGACGCGAACCGTCCTCCGGTGTGTTCCCCCAGTAACGGGCGCTCATGATCTCCCAGTCGATGTGTTCGGCCAGGTCTGCCGCATCGCCGGTGAATCTTGCCGTTTGGAGGACCGCGTTACGGTCCGTCGCCACCCATGCTAGTCCGGCGCTCTCCACCCGTGAGAGCTGCGCCAACAGATACACCAGGTGCGTCTGATCGCTGTCGTACTCCTCCACTCGGCCGCCGAGGATGCTCCGGAGCATCGGGGAGCGCGGAGCGAAGTAGAACGGCGCGTAGTCGGCCACCACCCCTCCGGGTGGCAACGGTACTTGGCGCGTCCGTCGGCGCTGCTTGATGGTGGGCTGACCACACTCGCGGACATCGGCCCCGCGGCGGTTGTCGGCGAGCAGCCCTGTACGCGCGATCTCAACAAGGTTGTTGAGATGCGTGAAGTGCAGCAACCAGGGATCGATCGAGTCCATCATGAGGCTGCGAGCCTAACGGTGGTCACCGACAGCGGGCTGTCGCACGGTCCCGTGCGGAGCGTCGTGCTAGGTCCGGGAGACGGATCGGGTTCGCTAGGACAGGTCGTACGGTGCCCGTCCGCGCGCCGTTGGAGGCCTACTTGGCGAAGAAGTCGAATTCGTTGTTGCGGACGCCTTGGATGAAGGCTTCCCACTCGGCGCGAGTGTAGAGAATCACCTCGGCGTCTGGGTGGTGGCTGTGGCGGACGGCGACGCGGTCGGTGCCGTCCGCTAGCGGGCCTGCTTCTACGCAACTGCCGCCATGGTCGGGGCTGAAGGTACTGATGTGCCAGGCGACGTCTGCGCGTTCTTGGGGGGTGAGTGTTGTGTGCGTTTCTGACGTGCTCATTACCATTCCTCAGCTGCTGACAAGATCATGTTGATCGAGTCGGAGGGTTCGATGGCCTGCCTCTTGTGACCAGCGTACGCTCGGGTGAAGTTCTCGTTCTCGGGAGACTCGATGTAGAGGGCTCCGGCCAACGTCTCGGTGTAAGCGACCTCTGGAAAGGGGTCTGGCAGTTCGAAGATCGAGAAGTTGCCGTTCGTGCTCGCCGGTGTGCCAGCGCGGAACGGAAGGATCCGGACGTCAACCGAGGCGGCGGTCGAACGGTCGGCGAGGTGGCGGAGTTGGGTCTCCATGATTCGGGGGTCGCCGATCTGGCGATGGAGGACTGCCTCGTCCAAGACGGCCGAGAGGCGGGTTGGGGTGTCGCCCGCCAGGATCTGCTGGCGGGTCAGACGTAGTTCGAGCCATCGGTCGATCTGATCGGAGGTGGCTCCGGGCTCGTTGATCCGGATCACTTCTCTTGCGTAATCCGGTGTTTGGAGCAGGCCGGGGACCACCATCGCGGCGTACGAGCGGATGTGGGTGGCGCGGGACTCCAGCCAGATGTAGTCGATCAGGTGACCGGCCACATCGTCGGCGTAGCCGTCCCACCAGCCCTTTTGCCAGACGTCCTTGCTCAGGTTGAGCAGCTTGTCGCGTAGCGAGGCGTCCGAGATGCCGTACAGGTCGAGAAGGGCGAAGAGGTCGGGGCGGCGGATCGGGTAGAAGCCCGTCTCGTAGCGGCTGAGTGTTGCGGTGTCGCGCTGGAGGTACTCGGCGGCCTCCTTGAGAAGGATGCCCTTGCTGTCGCGAAGTTCGCGGAGTTGCTGCCCCAGCCACTGCGAGCGCAGGGTCCCGGGCCTGGGGGTGGCAGCCATCTCTCGGCCTCCCAAAATGAGCGGTCTCAATTACGTGAAGCAACTTGCCTCACGGTTGGTGCAGTGCGACTATACCGACTGTGTCCGGATGGATGCAGGGAGTTTCGCAAAACTCAAGAGGCCGGGACGGATGTGTGCTTGGCGGCTTTGTCCGTCCCGGCCGGTTGCTCGGAGAGGAGCACCCGTGATGGATGACATCCAGGAATCCGAACTGATGCCTGTCTACCACGCCGACGTGGCGAAGTGGGCCGTCGAGCTGGGTGGGGGTGTGGCGCCTCGGTTGTTCGCGCTCGTGCGGGAGGACCTCGGCGAAGGTGACGCGGTGCTGGACGAACTCGTTGCATACGGGATCGTCATGCCGGACGGGTCGGCCGCGACCGTGCCGCTCAGTGGGCACTGGTTCGCGCGGTGGCTCACGCCGGAGAGCGCTTCGAGGCGGATGGGGTCGGAGGTGGTCTGGCTTTCGCGGTAGTAGCCGGACGACCGATGGGGCGCCACCGACCGACACGGTGGCGCCCGTCACATGGCCCGTGCCCTCGTCCGTCGCGGTGCGGCCGAACTCAGTTCAGCGGACCTGGACGTAGTCGTCTCGGGACGGCTGCTTGTCGAATCTGCTTGTGCCGGGGAAGTAGGCGCGCCACGTTCCCGATGCCTTGGCTTTGAAGCCTTTGCGGAAATTGCCGCTGCTGTTCGTTGTGGTGGAACCCATGTAGGTCCAGGTCTTGGAGCCCTTGGGGAGGAAATAGATCCGCATCGTCTTGCCCGAGTACGCCGTGTAGCCGGTACCGATGTTGTTCACACGGCGCAGGCGTCCTGACACGTACAGGGTCTTGCCCTTGCGGACCGGTTCTGGTGCGGCGTTGTAACTCTGGACTACGGTGTCGAGCTTCTCGTACCAGTAGTCCTCGCGGCTGCCGAGAGCTTTTCCGCTCTTGTTGTAGGCGACGACGCGGATGCGGTACTTGCCCGCGTGGTCGGGGACGGTCGCGCAACCGACTCCATATCCGACCTGTTCACCGGGGAGGACTCTGTTGTACGGGGGTGGGTTATGGCCGTTGGGGGCGATGACGGACACCTTGGAATAGGCGACCGTGGGCCCCTCGGTGCCCCAGACCCACACGTCCATGGCGCAGGACTTGCTGTACTCGCCCTTGCTGACGGACAGATGCCTCGGCACCTGGACGCGGAACGTCAGTGTCTCGGCGTTGGCGGCGGCCACGCCGCCGACCAGCAATCCCGCGCCGACGGCCAGAGCCGCGACGCCGGACACGACTCGGTGTTCAATTGTCATGAACGAAGATCATGCCACCACGAAGACCCCCGGACCCCTTATTTTCCGGGGGTCCGGGGGCCTTCGCCTCCGGTCAGTAGGTGGGCTGGGACGGGTCGATCTGGTTGACCCAGGCCAGGACGCCGCCGCCTACGTGGACGGCGTCGGAGAAGCCCGCGTTCTTCACTACGGCCAGGGCCTCGGCGGAGCGGGCGCCCGACTTGCAGTGGATGACGATCTTCTTGTCCTGGGGGAGGAGTTCCAGGGCGGAGCCGTTCAGGAACTCGCCCTTCGGGATGAGGGTCGCCCCGGGGATGGAGACGATCTCGTACTCGTTGGGCTCGCGGACGTCGACCAGGAAGATGTCGTCGTTGCGGTCCTGCATGGCCTTGAGGTCGTGGACGGTGATCGTGGAGTCCTGGGCGGCCTCGGCGGCCTCTTCGGAGACGGCGCCGCAGAACGCCTCGTAGTCCTCGAGGAGTTCGGTCTGGGTGGGGTTCTTGCCGCACAGGGGGCATTCCGGGTCCTTGCGGACCTTGACCGAGCGGTAGGTCATCTCCAGGGCGTCGTAGATCATCAGGCGGCCGACGAGGGGCTCGCCGATGCCGGTGAGGAGCTTGATGGCCTCGTTGACCTGGATGGAACCGATCGACGCGCACAGGACGCCCAGCACGCCGCCCTCGGCGCAGGACGGGACCATCCCGGGCGGCGGCGGCTCCGGGTAGAGGCAGCGGTAGCAGGGGCCGTGTTCCGCCCAGAACACGGAGGCCTGCCCATCGAAACGGTAGATCGAGCCCCACACGTACGGCTTGCCCAAGAGGACCGCCGCGTCGTTCACCATGTAGCGGGTCGCGAAGTTGTCCGTGCCGTCCAAGATCAGGTCGTAGCCGGAGAAAATGTCCATGATGTTGTCGCGGTCGAGCGCGAGGTCGTGCACGACCACGTCGATCAGCGGGTTGATCTCACGGACGGTCTCGGCGGCGGACTCGACCTTCGGCTTGCCCAGGGACGACTGGCGGTGGATGACCTGGCGTTGCAGGTTGGACTCGTCCACGACGTCGAAGTCGATGACGCCGAGGGTGCCCACCCCCGCGGCGGCGAGGTAGAGCAGGGCGGGTGAGCCGAGTCCGCCCGCGCCGACGACCAGGACCTTGGCGTTCTTGAGGCGCTTCTGCCCGGCCATGCCCACGTCGGGGATGATCAGGTGCCGCGAGTAGCGGTTGACCTCGTCGCGGGTGAGCTCCGCTGCGGGCTCGACCAGAGGTGGCAACGACACGGTGGGTGCTCCTGTGCTGACGCTGGTTTTGGGGCGGGGACGTGTTCGTCCTACCACCGCACAACCTTGCCATGCGCTGGTGCATTCCCGGACGTTCCCCAACTCGGACGGTCTCCTCACCGCAATGTCAGGGCGGAATGTCGTGAAGCACAGTTAATCTTGACTGTTGTGGCATTCCTGCCCCCCTCTCAGCAGCCGCCCCCGCCGCGGCCCCCTCAGCAACCCGGCATGCCCGCCGGGGGGCCGCCCGGCATGATGCCCGGCGGTCCGCCCGCCGGGCCTCCCGGTGGTCCGCCCGGTGGTCCTCCTGGCGGCCCGCCCGGTGGCCCACCCGGTGGGTTCCACGGCCCGCCCGGGGCACCGTCCATGCCCTTCATGGGGCCGGTCGGCCCGCCGCCCCCGACGGTCCTCGGGCTGCGCGGACGGCAGTGGATGGTCATCGCGCTCGTCGTCGGGTGCTGCTACCTGGTCTCGACCGTGATTTCCCTCACCGGCGCCTGGACGACCCTGAACCGCGACCCCACCAACGCGGAGTTGCAACAGGCCGCGAACAAGGAGGTGGAGCGGCGGTGGCAGGCGTGGTCCGCGCAGCGCATCTTCCCCGAGCGGATCAGCTACGCCCCGACGGTGGGGCACAGCGAGTACGCGACGCGGATGGGGATCGTCCCCGACACGACCTGCGCGCAGGCCGTCGACGCGGAGATCGCGACGACGATCGGCAGGCACGGCTGCCGGGCCGTGTTGCGCGCCACGTACGTCGATCAGCTTGAGGGCATCGTGACGACGGTCGGCGTGGTGGTGTTCGCCGATCCGTGGAGCGCCGACAAGGCGTTCAAGGAGCTTCCCGGTTCGCAGAGCGTGGACGGGACGGGGCCGGTCCGTCCGGCGTTGCACGCGGCAGCGTTCCCCGGGACGGCGGCCGCCAAGTTCACCGACCCGGCCCGGCAGGACCGTACGACCGACCGCGGGGGTCCGTATGTCGTGCTGACGACGTCCGGGCAGACGGACGGGCGTCCGGCAGCCGCGATCAAGAAGCAGCGGCCGGGTGAGCCGTTCGCCCTGGCGGCGCAGTTGGGGCACGCGGTCGCGCGGGCGCTGTCCGCGAAGGCGCTGCCGGACTGCGACAAACCCGAGTGGGAATGCTGACGGGAGTACGGATGTCGGGGCGGGGAGCAACGGGTAGGACGAGGGCTGTGGCCGGTGCGGTCGCGGCGGTCGCGTTGGCCGGGACGTGGTTGATTCCTGTTCCCGCGCGCGCCGATATCGTCCGCGACCGGCAGCAGCCCATTCTGAACGTCCTCGGCGTGAAGGCCGCATGGGGAATCACGAAGGGGAAGGGCGTTACGGTCGCGGTTGTCGACTCCGGGGTCGACGCCGGGCAGCCTGACCTAGCGGGATCGGTCACGACCGGGCCGAACATGCTCGCCGACGTTGACGCGGGGACGAAACCCGCCCGTTTGCACGGGACGGGGATGGCGTCGTTGATCGCGGGCCACGGGCACGGCGCGGGGAACCGTGACGGTGTCATCGGGATCGCCCCGGAGGCCCGGATCCTCGCCGTCCGGGCGATCGGTGAGCCGGAGGACAAGAGCTACGCCCGCTATCGGACGTCCCAGAACGCGGACACGGCGGTCGCGCGGGGCATCCGGTACGCCGCCGACCATGGCGCCGACGTCATCAACCTGTCGCTGGGCAAGGACGAAGAGGTCGCCGAGGAGCGGGAGGCCATCGGCTACGCCATCGGTAAGGGCGTCGTCGTGGTCTCCGCAGTAGGCAACGACGGCGACGACCAGCGCGTGCTTGACGGGGACGGGTATGCGCCGTACTCGTACCCCGCGTCGTACCCAGGGGTCATCGCGGTCGCGGCGACTGAGCCCGGTCATGCTCGGGCGCCGTTCTCCAACCGCAACTACTCGGTGCTGCTGTCCGCGCCCGGGGTGGACATCCCCGTCGCGGGGCCTGGCGACGAGTACTTCTCCAGCGCTGGGACGAGTGACTCCAGCGCGCTCGTGTCCGGGATCGCCGCTCTGATCCGCGCCAAGCATCCGAAGATGGCGCCCGCGCTGGTCGCGCAGTCGCTGTTGCAGAGCGTCCGGCACACGCCGTCCGGCGGATACAACGCGGAGATCGGGTTCGGCGAGGTGCACGCCCCCCGCGCGCTGTCGGCGGCGGACGCGCTGGCCGCAGGAGGTTCGGGCGGAAAGCCCGGAAAGGCCGCCGGACAGCGGTTCGGGAAGGACGACCCGGGGCCGGTGGAGGTCATCGACCGGCCGGGCTGGGTCACGCCGTTGATCGTCGGGATCGTGGTCGCCGGGATCGTCGGGACGGCCATGGCCGTCATGATCGCGATGACGTTCCGGCGCCGCCATCCGCGACTCGCGGGCGGCCCGCAGGTCGGCCTGATGGGCCCGATGCCGATGGGCCCACCGATGGGCGGCCAACGCCCCGGCCCGCCGCAGCCCGCCGGGCAGATGGGGCCGCCACTGTACGGCCCGCCACGCCAGCAGGGGCCACCCCCGCCCGGCCGTCCCCTCGGTCAGCAGCCACCGCCCGGAGCGCCGGGGCAACAACCGTCGTTCCGGCCACCCGATCCACAGGGCCCGCCGCCAGGTTCGCCCCAGGGCCCACCGCCCGGCGCGCAGGGTGCGCCGCCGTCGTTCAGGCCGCCCGAGCCGCAGGACGCGCCGTTCGGTGCGCCGCAGGGCCCCCCGCCCGCGCCGCAGGGCCCGCCGCAGGGCGCGCCGCCTGGTGCGCAGGGCGCGCCGCCGTCGTTCGGGCCGCCCGAGCCGCAGGGTGCGCCGCCCGGTGCGCAAGGGGCGCCGCCGGTGTTCCAGCCGCCTGAGCCGGAGGGTGCGCCGTCCGGTGCGCAGGGTGCGCCGCCCTCGTTTGGGCCGCCTGAGCCGCAAGGTGCGCCGCCAGCCACGTCGTTTGATTCGCAGGACGCGCCATCTGATTCGCAGGGGGAGTCGCCTTCGTTTGGGCCGCCTGAGGAGCAGGACGGGTCGTCGTCTGGGTGGGCGCCGCCTGGCGGGACGTCGTGAGCGCGCGAGAATCGTCGGATGTGGTCTGAACCCGACGAGTACGCCGAGGCGGTCCTGGACGCTGTGGAGCGGATCCCGCCCGGCCGTGTCCTCGCCTACGGTGACGTCGCCGAACTGGTCGGACGGGGCGGGCCCCGGCAGGTGGGGCGTGTGATGTCGCTGTACGGGGGCGCCGTGCCGTGGTGGCGCGTGACGCGCGCGGACGGCAGCCCGGCGAGCGGCCACGAGATCGAGGCGCACGAGCAGTACCGCGTCGAGGGGACGCCGCTGCGTCCGGACGGTCGCCGCGTCGACATGGCCCGCGCGCGCTGGGCCGGACAGACCTGACCCGTTTCCGCCTGAGGCGGTGTTTCCGACTGACAGGGTGTTTCTCGCGCGACATGCGTGCGTTGTTGTCAGAACCGTCCCGGTGATCTGTTCCAATGAACTGTTGTGCCGCCAGCTAGCTACCGTCTCGTGCGCCGCGCCGGTCCCGCGCGCGCCGTCCCGCCCATGCTCGACGAGCAGCAACAGCGGGTCGTCGACCATGCGGGCGGGCCGATGCTGGTGCTGGCAGGGCCCGGCACCGGGAAGACGACGACGATCGTGGAGGCGGTCGTCGACCGCATCGAGAACCGGGGCGTCGATCCGGAGCGTGTGCTCGTCCTGACGTTCAGCCGGAAGGCGGCGGGGGAGCTGCGCCAGCGGATCACGGGCCGCCTGCAACGGACGACGCGGACACCGCTGGCGCTCACGTTCCACAGCTACGCCTACGCCCTGCTCCGCCGCGACGCCGTGCTGGAGGAGGAGCCCGCGCCCCGGCTGCTGTCGGGGCCGGAGCAGCTCCTCGAAGTGCGGCGGCTTCTCGAAGGCGAGTTGGCGGACGGTGCGCGCGACTGGCCCGAACGGTTGAGGGCCACTCTGGCGACACGCGGGTTCGCCGAAGAACTGCGTGACTTCGCCTTGCGCGCGACTGAGCGACGTTACGTCGGCGAAGACCTCGTTGGGCTCGGACGCATGCGCGGCCGCGATGACTGGCCCGCCATTGGCGACTTCATGGAGCGGTACGCGGAGCGGTTCGCGCTCGACCCCGTCCAGACGTTCGACTACGGCGAGCTGATTTTCGTGGCTGCCAACATGCTCGCCAATGAAGAACTGCGGATCCGCGAGCAGGACGCCTACGACGCCGTGTTCGTCGACGAGTACCAGGACACCGACCCAGCGCAAGAAGCCCTGCTGAAACACCTTGCTGGCGATGGTCGCGACCTCGTCGTCGTTGGCGACCCGGACCAGTCGATTTACGGCTTCCGAGGCGCCGACGTACGCGGCATCCAGGAGTTCCCCGACCGGTTCCGCACCCTGAACGGCGATCCCGCGCCAGTGGTGGCGTTGCGGACGTGTCGGCGGATGGGTCCGGAGATCCTGGCGGCGTCGCGGCGGATCGCGCGGCGTCTTCCGGCCGGGTCGGCGGGGGCCGCCGAGCACCGCGACCTGCGTCCCCTGGAGGATCTCGACGGCGAAGTGCGGGCCGTGATCGCCGATTCCGAGAGCCAGGAGTCGGCGCTCGTCGCGGACGAACTCCGCCGCGCGCACCTCCTGGACGGCGTCCCGTGGTCGCGGATGGCGGTCCTCGTACGCAGCGCGGTGAGGCAGGTCCCGGTGCTGCGGCGCGCGCTCGCGCAGGCCGGTGTGCCGGTGGTCGTGGCCGGTGACGAGGTTCCCCTGATGGGTGAGCCTGCCGTCCGGCCGTTTTTGGTGCTGCTTCGGGCGGCGTTGAAGAAGGGCTTCTTGGACGAGGTCGTCGCCGACGACCTGCTGACAGGTCCGTTGGGTGGTGCCGACGCGCTGGCCATGCGGAGATTGAAACGGGCCCTGCGTGACCTGGAAGAGCTGTCGGGAGGGCAGCGTCCGCTAGGGGAACTGCTCGTGGCGGCTGTGAACGACCCGCGCGAGCTGGTTCTCGTCCACGAGAAGGTTCGTGCACCCGCCGAACGGGTCGCGCATCTCATCGACGTGGCGCGAAAGAGCGTCCATGAAGGCGGAACCGCCGAGGACGTGCTGTGGGCCGTGTGGCAGGAGAGCGGGCAAGCGGATGTCCTTCTGGCGCAGAGCGTCAAGGGCGGGACGCGGGGTGCGGCTGCCGACCGTGACCTCGATGCCGTCGTCGCGCTGTTCGACCATGCCGCACGGTTCGTCGACCGACTGCCGCAGGCGGGGCCGGAACTGTTCGTCGACACGATCGCGTCCCAGGAGATCGCCGGTGACACGCTCGCCGAGCAGTCCCCGGATGGCGAGGCGGTCCGGATCCTCACCGCGCACCGCTCCAAGGGGCTGGAATGGGACGTCGTCGTGGTCGCGGGCGTCCAGGAGGGCGTGTGGCCGGACGTGCGGCTGCGCGGTTCGCTGCTCGGCGTCGAAGAACTGATCGAGCACGCCGCAGGGGCCGAACCGGACGGCGAGGCCGCAGCGGGCGCGTCCATGGCGGCCAAGATGATGGACGAAGAACGCCGCCTGTTCTACGTCGCGGTCACGCGCGCGCGTAAACGGCTCGTTGTGACGGCGGTGGGTGGCGACGACACCGAGGAGCGTCCGTCCCGGTTCCTGAACGAACTGCTGCCGGGCGCCATCGAACAATCGCAGTTGGATGAAAAGACGCGGTGGCTGTCCCTGTCGGCGTTGGTCGCCGATCTGCGTTCCGTTGTCGCTGACCCGTCCCGTCCGGAACCGCTAAGGCGAGCCGCCGCCGGGCACCTGGCACGCTTGGCGCGCTCAGGCGTGCGCGGCGCGAAACCGGAGAGCTGGTACGCGATCACCGCGCTGTCCAATTCGGGGCCCGCGTTCGCCGAGGACGAGCCCATCACCATCTCGCCGTCCCAGGTCGAGGCGTTCACCACGTGCGGGCTGCGTTGGCTGCTGGCGTCGGCGGTCGGCGCGCAGGAGGGGGGCCCCAACGAGTACAGCACCATGGGCAAGGTCATCCACGCGGTCGCCGAAATGGCGGGCGCGGACGACGGCCTCGACGAGACCCATGTCGCCGAACGGCTCAACGAGATCTGGAACGACCTGGAGTTCCGCAGTTCCTGGTATTCGCAGAAGCAACGCGAGCAGGCCGCGCGGATGGTCGACAAGTTCCTCGCCTGGCATCGCGACAACCCCAACGAGGTCGTCGCCCTGGAGGAGTCGTTCAAGGTCGACCTCGGCCGCGTCGTCATCAAGGGACGCATCGACCGCGCCGAACGCGACGAGGACGGCCGCGCCGTCATCATCGACATCAAGACGTCGTCCACCGCCGTCCCTTCGGACGACCTGGCCCGGCACCCGCAGCTCGGCGTGTACCAGTACGCGGTGATGCTCGGCGCGTTCGAGCGGCACGGGCTGATCGAGCCGGGCGGGGCCAAGCTCGTCCAGGTCGGGAAGGGCGCGTTCGCGAAGGCGGCGCGCGAGCAGGGCCAGCCGCCGCCCGCCGACGACGAGGACCCGGAGTGGCCGAAGAAGCTGATCGAGATCGTCGCGACCGGGATGGCGGGCGAGGTCTTCCAGGCGAAGGCGAACGACAAGTGTCGGACGTGTCCCGTACGCTCCTGCTGCCCGGTCCACGACGAGGGCGGCCAGGTCGGCGAGTAGCCGCGGGCGCGCGTCGGCGAGTAGCCGCGGGCGCGCGTCGGCGAGTAGCCGTAGGTGGACGGGGTGCGGAGAACGACTAGCTCGGGGGGAGCGAGGTGATCACGCCGGGAGAGCTGGCCCGGTTGCTGGAGATCCCGGAGCCGACGGACGAACAGGCCCGGGTGATCGACGCGCCGATGGCGCCGATGGCGGTCATCGCGGGCGCCGGGTCCGGCAAGAGCGAGACGATGGCCGCGCGCGTCGTCTGGCTGGTCGCGAACGGGTTCGTCCGGCCCGAGCGGGTGCTCGGCCTGACGTTCACCCGCAAGGCGGCCGCCGAGCTGGGCGTCCGCGTGCGCAAACGGCTGGACCGGCTGCGCGAGGCCCTGCCCGGCGACGAGCTGGACCGGCTCGGCGGCGAGGCGCTGTTCGACGGCGAGCCGATGGTGTCGACGTACCACTCGTACGCGGCGCGGCTGTTCGGCGACCACGCGCTTCGCGAGGCGCTGGAGCCGACGATGCGGCTGATCTCACCGGCCGTCGCGTGGCAGCTCTGCTCGCGGGCCGTCGACGCCTACGACGGGCCCATGGACCTCGTCGAATGGCAGCCCGACACCGTGACGAAGGCCGTCATGGAACTCTCCGGTGACCTGTCGGAACATCTGCGGACCGCCGACGATGTCCGCAAGGTCGGCATCTGGCTCGACGAACGCTTCGCCGCGCTGAAGAAGCCCCTCAAGGCGCAGCGCGACATCCTCGGTAAGCAGGCCGTTCGCGAACAACTGCTGCCGCTTATCGAGGCGTACGGGCGCGTCAAGGCCGACCGGGAGGTCGTCGACCACGGCGACCAGATGGCCCTCGCCGCGCGCATCGCCTACAAGCATCCCGAGGTCAGGATGATCGAACGGTCCCGGTTCTCGGTGGTGTTGCTGGACGAGTACCAGGACACGTCTCAGGCACAGCTCGTCCTGTTGAAGTCACTGTTCGCGGGTGGGCACCCCGTGACGGCGGTTGGTGACCCGTGCCAGTCGATTTACGGATGGCGAGGGGCCAGCGCCGGGAACCTGCTGCGGTTCGCCCACGACTTCCCACTGGCGTCCGGGGGGCGTCCGGTGCCCGCGCCGGTCGTGCAGCTGAGCCGGTCGTTCCGGAACGGGGAGCAGATCCTGGAGGCGGCTGCCAAGGTCCAGGAGGAGTTGCGGGCCGACACGCAGGCCGTGCCGCGCCTCGTCCCCGGCGCCGGGCGCGAGGGCCGGGGACGCGTCGAATGCGCGCTGTTCGCCACCGTCGAGGACGAGGCCGACCGCATCGCCGCCCGAATCGTCCGGTTGATGAGCGCCGCCGAGCCCGGCACGGCGCCCGACGGCGGGCCGCAGCCCGAGCCGCCGCGGTACGCCGACATCGCCGTCCTCGCCCGGAAACGATCGCAGTTCCCGCTGATCAGGCGGGCGTTGGAGGCGCGCGGCGTCCCGGTGGAGGTGGTGGGCCTCGGCGGGCTGCTCACCGTCCCCGAGGTGCAGGACGTCGTCGCCACGCTGCGCGTCATGCACGACCCGACGGCCGGTGCGTCCCTGGCCCGGCTTCTGACCGGCCCGCGCTGGCGGCTCGGCCCGCGTGACCTCGTCGCCCTCGGACGGCGCGCCCGCGTCCTGGCCCAGGACTCCGCGCGCGACGTCACCCCACCCGAGACCGAGGACCCGCCGGACGAACCCGTGCCCGCCGCCCCCGACGCCGAGGACGATCCGCTGCGGCAACTCGTCACCGAGCTGAACCAGGAGACGGGCAGCCTCATCGACGCGCTCGACGACCTCGGCCCGCCCGACGTGTACTCGCCGGAGGGCCACGCGCGGCTCCGGCGCCTCCGCGACGAGCTGCGCAATCTCCGCGGCCAGGTCGGGCTGCCGCTGCCCGACCTCGTCAACGAGGTGGAACGCGCGCTCGGTCTCGACATCGAGGTCGCCGCCCGCTCCGGCCTCGACCCCGTCACCGCCCGCGCCGACCTGGACGCCTTCATCGGCGCCGCCGCCACCTTCGCCGGTGACGCCGAGGACCCGACCCTCGGCGCGTTCCTCGCCTACCTCAAGGCCGCCGAGACCGAGGAGTTCGGCTTGGAGGCCGGACGGGTCGGCGAGACCGACAGCGTGAAACTCCTCACCGTCCACGCCTCGAAGGGGCTGGAATGGCCGGTGGTGATCGTTCCCGGGCTGTCGTACGTCCCGCAGAAGAGCGGCGCGCCCGCCAAGGGGTCGATCTTTCCGTCGCCGCCGCAGAACGCCACCCGCTGGACCGCGAACCCGCGCGTCCTGCCGTTCATGCTGCGCGGCGACCGCGCCGACCTGCCGCCCCTGACCGGCCTCGACAAGGACGAACTCGCCGCGTTCGACCGGGCCTGCTCCGAGCGCGACCTGCGGGAGGAACGGCGGCTCGCCTACGTCGCGGTGACGCGCGCGTCCAGCCTGCTCATCGCCACCGGCTACTGGTGGGGGACGTCGTCGCGCCCGCTCGGGCCCTCCCCGTTCCTGGAGGAGATCCGCGCCGTGTGCGTGACGGGTGCCGGAACCGTCGCCGCCTGGGCCGACCCACCAGAGGAGGGCGCCGCGAACCCCCTCCTGGCGGACGCCGACGAAGCCCAGTGGCCCGTCGCGCCCGGCGAACGCGGCGACCGGACGGCCCGCGAACGGTACGAGGCCATCGTCGAGGCCGCCGGGATGGTCGAGGACGAGATCGCCGGACGGACCAGGCACTGGGCCGGGCACGACGGACTGTCCGACGCCGACCGGTCCCGCATGACCGCGTGGGCGCGCGACGTCGAACTGCTCCTCGCCGAACGCGACCGGGGCCGCGGCGGTGACGGGCTGCTCGTCGAACTCCCCGCGCATCTGTCGGTGTCGTCGCTGGTGTCGCTGGCCCGCGACCCCGCCGCGCTCGCCCGCCAGATCCGCCGCCCGATGCCGCGTCCGCCCGCGCCTTATGTCCGGCGTGGCACCGCGTTCCACGCCTGGCTGGAGAGCCGCTGGGGGCAGCAACGCCTCCTCGACCCGGACGAACTGCCCGGCGCCGCCGACGAGGGCGCCGCCGACGACGCGCAACTCGCCCGGCTGCGCGCCCGTTTCGAGGAGTCGGAGTGGGCGGCGCGGGAACCGCTCGACATCGAGGTCCCGTTCGAGACGATCATCGGTGACCGGCTGATCAGGGGCCGCATGGACGCCGTCTTCCGGACGGGCGACGGCCGGTACGAGATCGTCGACTGGAAGACGGGCGCACCCCCGTCCGGCGACGAGGCCCGGTACGTCTCGGTACAGCTAGCCGCGTACCGCCTGGCCTGGGCAGAACTGCGCGGGCTGGACGTCGACCAGGTCAGTGCCGCGTTCCACTACGTCGCCGCGAACGTCACCGTCCGCCCGGCCGACCTCCTGGACGCGGCGGGCCTCGCCGCCCTACTGGAGACCGTCCCCGCCGCCTAGCCGGAGCGTGCAGGTAGCTTGGCTACGCTGATCGGGCCTCCGGCCAGAAGTGGAAGACCGGGTTGTCCAAGAGCGCAGGCAGGTTCGGATCTCCGAGCACCGTGGAAGCCCCGGGAGAGTCACGGAAACGCAGCATCGCGTACAGCACGTCGGCGAAGGGCTGGTCCTGGAGGGAGGCCACTATCTCGTGGGCTTCCTCGTCCCTGCCATCCTCAGTCAGTTGGGCGTGGTCCCGCAGCATCGATTTGATTCGAACGAAGGCGGATTTCCGGCCTCGTTCCAGGTCGGCCCGGTTCAGCCGAAAGACCTCGATCGTCGCTTCGCCGCAGTCGGTAACCGCCTCATAGCGGCCGGTGCTCGGCATGAGTTCAAGATGGTCGTAGGGGTCCCCGTTGGACGGATCGATGAGCAACGGCTCTCCATTCTCCCCACGAGGAAAGCTTCCAAGGGTCGCGTGCAGACTTGCCGCGCGCGCCTGCAACCGATCGTGCGGCCTCGGGCGGAAGCGTGGTCCGCTGGATGGGGATCATTCGGTCAGGCGATCCTCGCGGCGACCTCGTCCACCCGGGCGGTGAGTGAACTGGTCAGCCGGTCGCGCAGTTGTTCGTACTCCTGTGTTTCCGCTTCGCTCGCTCGGCCATGCAGGACGGCTCGTTCCAGCGACGTGAGCCGACGGCGCATTTCCTCGGCCTGGCCCGAGTATGGCGAGTCGACGCCGAACAGGTCGGTGAGCAGTGCGTCGTCGCCACTTCCATACACGACACGCTCAAAGAGGTCTTCGTCCACCACACGCGGCGGTACGTCTTCGCCGAGCCCAGGTAGCCGAATCAAGCCTCCAGGGTCGGCGCTCTGGCAGATGTAAGGGCTGTGTGAACTGACGATGAACTGAATTCGCGGAAAGTGACTCTTCAGCCATTCACCGATCTTCTTCTGCCAGCTCACATGTAGGTGGACGTCAATCTCATCGATGAGGACGACGCCGGGTGTGTTCGCCAGCGCTTCTACGGAAGTGGCTTTGGCCCCGTGGACCTGATGGAGCTGACTATCCGCAGCTACCTGGCCACCTGCACCCGCAACGGGCTCACCATGCTCGAAGCACTCACCCAGCTCACCCACGGCCAACCCTGGCTACCCTCAGCAGCTCACTGATCACTTCAGACCTGACCAGTTACGTATTGACGGGGGGGTGAGTATGATCGGGTTGATTGTTCATCGACCAAGATATTGATCTTGCTGAGGATGTCCAGCAGCTTGCCTCGATTCGCTGGAGGTTGGGATGTCAGAACGGTCTGGGCTGGAAAGATACCCGAATCCGGAGGGGTTCCCGTCTCGGGCGCCGGCCCCTCCGATTCCCAGCCCCGTCCTGGACGATCCGGGCGAACTCGAATATCACGAGCTGAAGTTACTCAAAGACGCTGCTCGGTCATGTGAGAACGTCGCGGATTTCGTGCGGCGTGGACTCGGCGCTACGGGGCAGCCCACCGATGCCGCAGCCGAGGGCATCACCGGCTTCACCTCGTCCGTGGAACTGTCCGTGCTCGTCGACTCATGGCGATCGAATGGGAAACGGCTGGCCGATCACATCGACGGTATAGCGCCGCGGCTGCGTGGAACCGCCGCCGCCTACCGGGGGACAGAGGAAAGGATTCGCGCCAGGATCAACGAGATCTGGGGTATCGGCGGCTGACGTGGTCGACTTCATCTCGCTTCGGGACGCCAGCTTGGACGACCTGGAAGCCGCCAGTCGAGCGTGGCGCGACTACTCGGATCGGCTTCGCGGATGCGCGGAAGTGTACGGTGACGACGTCATTGGAGATGTCGACGAATCCGGGTGGAGGGGACGTGCGGCGACGGTCGCGAGGAACGAGTTCCTGCCCGAGCATACGCGCCTTAAACGCGCCGCGTTCACCGCGTTCACCATCTACAACGCGTTGTCGGTCGCGGAGAAGAAGTTCAGGGGCGCGCAGCGGGAACTGCGAGACGCGATGGACGAGGCGCACAGCCTGCACATCAGGGTCGGGGACGATGGGGCACTGATTCCGCCGCTGCTCAACACGGCCGACCGGCACGACCCGGAGAGCCTGCGCGCGTGGAACTCCACCGTGCAGCGCCTAGCTGAGCGTATGAGGAGCGCCCGTGAGCACGGCGACGCAGGCGGACCAGCAGTTCGCCGCGGTGCTTCCCAAGCTTTTCGCGGAGAGTGCCTGGCATGAGGAACTGCCGACGGACCTCACGGACCGTCCGCCGTTGTGGTCGGGGACCGACTTCGGGCGTCTCTACGGAGTAGAGGCTCCTACCGGCCGCGACCGGGAGATCTACGAGAAGCTGCAACTGATGGTTCTCGGCGGAGCCGTCAAGGGCTGGCCCACCGCCTCGGCACTGCTCGGCCACTGGCTTGACGGAAACGGGAAAACGAAGCACGTCAACGTCTCAGAGATCATGGAGCGGAGCCCGGAGATGAAACGCGAGATAGCGAAGACTCTGAGCGAGCACCACGGGTCTGGGCGTTTCGACTCAGGCTGGCGCAGCGCGAACTTTGACTACCGCACCAACCTGGACATGTACTACGCCTTCAACGGCTACCAGTACCGGGTGGTCGGAGAGGACGGGCACTACAAGGTGAAATTCTACAAACGCTACAACTTCGGCACCTCGGAAGAGAATCGCCTGCCTATCAACGCGCCATTGCTGGGCTCGATCAAGCAGCCCGACATCTCCCGCCTGCACACTGCCGGGTTAGCGCGTGACTTCGACGTCTACGGCTCGTCGAGCTTTCCGCGATGACGGACTCCCCGCGCAGGCCTGGCGTCGTGATCCTGCTCGCCGTCGCCGCGGTTGTCGGGTGCGTACTAGTCGTCGGTGTCGCGGCGGTGGTGTACACGCTGATGGCCTGGGAACCGTCTCCCGCCGGGGAGGGCGGCGTCGGCCCGCGCGCGGCGCGGGGCAGCGACCCGAGGATCACGTTCGAGCAGGCGGCACGTGATCTGTCGCTGGCCCTTCCTGGCACTGTGTCCCGGCTGCGGTACGCCGCCCGGCATGACTCTCGCCCCTACATTCTGGAGTTCTCCTTCGTGATGCCGTGCTCGTCCATTGCCGAGTTCCGGGATGGGAACGACCTCGTCCAGGTGGGCGAGAGTCTGCGCGGCTCGTCGCCGCCCGCCGAGTTTCGTGAGATGGCGGCGACCCTGGGCGGTCCTCTTCCCGAGGGCCCTGCCACAGTTCTCACCGATGAGGACGACCATGACTCCATCAATCGCCGTGCGGTGGTCGTCTCGCTGAGCGGTCGCGACTGCCGTGTGGTCGGAGACTTCACCGAGTACACGTAGGGGTCGACCGCGGGTCTGAGTTTTCAGGTGGGCATTAGGGCCCAGATTACCTTGCCCTGGCCTGTGGCGGAGGGGCGGGTGCCGGTGGCCTTGGCGTAGGCCGCGACTATGGCGAGACCGCGGCCGGTTTCGGCGGTTTCCGGGGCGTCGGTGAAGGTTGGGAGTGTGGGGTTGGGATCCCAGCATTCCAGGAGTGGAGCTTCGCCCTGGAAGGTGCAGCGGAGGCGGATCTCGCGGCCTCGGGCGGCGGCCACGGCGTTGGTGACGATCTCGCTCATCACGAGCATGGAGTCTTGGACGAGTTCGCGGTCGCAGCCCCACGAGGTGAGGGAGTAGCGGACGAGGTGGCGAGCTAGGACGACCGAGGACGGCGCCGCCAGCAGAGTCAGCCGGATCTCGGGCGTGGGCGGAGCGACTGGAGCGAATGCGGTCAGGTCTTGATCGTTCATTGGGGCCGTCCTGCGAGTTGGTAGAACGTGCCCACACTCTGTGCATCTCTGAGCTAACCTGAAGTGGATTGAGAAATACGCGATACAGTAGGGGGAAGTGATGAGCGCCCGAGAGCTGATCAACCCGAAGTCTTCCCTCTGGGCCTGGATGGCCTTTGACCTGTGGTTCTACCGTACTCGGCGGAACCTGTCGCTGGCCCAGACCGCCCTTATCGCGAGCGTGACGCGGGGGACTGTATCCAACTGGGAAGCAGGTCGCCTGCGTCCGAACGACAAGTGCTTGACGCTCCTGGACCAGGCATGGGACACCGGCGGCCACTTCGAGCGGCTACACATGTTCGCTACCAGCGGTCATGACCCCGACTGGTACAACCAGGGCGTTCAGTACGAGATGGCTGCGGAGGTCATCAAGGTCTTTCACGGTAAGAGCGTGCCGGTCTGGTTGCAGACCGAGGCTTACGCTAAGGCGATCTTGAAGGCTGCGGGTCGCGCGGCTGAGATTGAGTCAGAGACCCAGGCGCGGATGAAGCGACAGGAGATCTTGAAACGAAAGCGGCCGCCCTATCTCTGGGTTCTCATCGACCAGGAGGTTTTGGAGAATGTGGTCGGCGGTCCGGAGGTTATGGCCGGTCAACTGCGCTACCTACTCGAACTGGCCGACTTGGAGTGTGTCTGCGTGCGTGTCGTCTCGCGTTCCGTCGGGTGGCATCCAGGTCAGGATGGCCATTTTCACGTCATGACGGTTAGTGGCAGAGGAGTCTCGTACGCTGTGGCGCAGGTGGCCGGGCGGCTGATCGAAGCTGGCGACGAGTCTGCCATCCTAGAGTTCCGTTTCGACCAGATTGGGGCGCTTGCGCTCCCCCGAGCGGACTCCAAGACCCTGATCGAGCAGATCTTAAGGATGTACGAGTGACTGAGTGGCGGAAGAGCTCTCACAGCGGCGGCGGAAACGATGATCTGTGTGTGGAGTTGGCGCAGTTCGACGATGGGGTCTGGGTGCGCGACTCCAAGGAGCCGGATGGTGAGCGGCTGGAGTTCGGGCGGGAGGCGTTCGCCGGGTTGCTGGGCCGGGTGAAGCGGGGAGATCTCGGCCTGTAGTGGTCGGAATGCCCGGCTGGTTGGGAATTCCCGTGGCGGGTGAAGGGCGCGGAATGATGGGCTTCCTGTGACCGCGTGCTAACGGGAGGCGAGAGGTGGTCGTGTCCGGGCCCGAGTACGTGCAGGTTGAAGCTCCGTTGCTCCGCCAGCTTGAAGGCATGGGCTGGGAGTATCTGGAGGGCGCGCCGGACGGGGCGTTCAAGCCGAGGATCTGGGCGCATCCGGGCGCGGGTCGTTCATGGAAGTGCTGCTGGAGGAACGGGCTGCGCGTCGCCGTCCGGACGATCAACCTTGGCGACCTCGCTGCCCGACTATCAAGCCCGGCGCGCCCGGCTCAAACGCCTTGGTCCCGACCTCTGGCTCCCGAGTTGGACCTTCCCAGCTAGGGACGAATGTGACGAAGGCCCCGCCGCAGGCCAGGTGATGACTCTCACTCACCCCTGGTCACCGTGGGTGGTTTCAGGCATGATCCGGGCAAACATCCAAGGAGGCGAACGTGACCGTGACGCATGACGAGAGAGTCGTCCGCGAGTTCTCCAAGCAGGCGGCCGGGTTCGCCGACCCCCGGCTGAACGCCGCGTTCACCCGTCACCTGGACCGGCTCGTCCGGTTCATGGACCCCGAACTCGACCTTGAGGACGTCGTCCTGGAGGTCGCGGCGGGGACCGGGATCGTCTCCCGCGCCATCGCCGCCCGCGTCCGCCACGTCACGGCCCTCGACCTCACGCCCGCGATGCTCGCCGAGGGCAAACGCGACGCCGACCAGGCGGGCCTCACCAACATCACGTTCACCGAGGGCGACGCGAGCGCGCTGCCCTACGTCGACCGGTCGTTCACGCTGGTCGTCACCCGGTTCTCGCTGCACCAGGTCGCCGACCCCGAGACCGTCGTCCGGGAGATGGTCCGGGTCAGCAGGCCGGGCGCCGCGCTGGTCATCGCCGACCTGATCCGTCCGGACGACCTCGTGGGCGACCCCGATCGGATCGAGCGCCTCCGCGACCCCTCACACGGCACCGCGCTGACGGAGTCCCGGATCACGGGGCTCGTCGCGGCGGCGGGTGCTGAGGTGAAGCGGGCCGAGCGGTTCGACTACGTACGCCCGCTCGACCCTTGGCTGGAGTTCTCGCAGACCCCCGAGGACGTCGCCGCGCAGATCAGGCAGGAACTGGAGGACGAGTTGGCGGGCGGACCTCCCACCGGGATGCGTCCGAGTGTTAAGGACGGTGTCCTGCACTTCACGCACTCGTACCTCTTCCAGCAGGCGATCGCGGAGTAGGGTAACGTTTTCGATCAAATGTTCGACGACTGTCACTCGCCTAAGTTAAGTTGTCGAACATGAGTTCTAACAAGGAACCGGCAGCTCTGGCGATGCGGATCGGCGTCGTCGCGGCGGAGGCCGCCCTGGCCTCCTTCGCCCGCAACCTCGACGTCGACGACCTGGAGGACGGCGTCGACTTCGAGGGCGCCATCGGCCCCGCCGAATGGCCCGTGTTCTCCCTGGTCATCGACACTCTCGCCGAGGCGGGCCCGGGCGACTCCCGGTCCCTGGACGAGCGCCGCGCCGACGCCCTCAACGACCTGGCCCGCATCTGCATGGCCGCCAAGAACCGCGTCGGAGCCGCCTGAGCCGCCTGAGCCGCCTGAGCCCTAGCCGTCCAACTCCCCGGCCTTCACCTTGCCGGTGCTGGTACGCGGAAGCTCGTCGACGAACCTGACGTCCCTCGGGACCTTGTACCGGGCGAGGTGCTCCTTCACATATGCCTTGACCTCGTCCTCGGTAAGCCGCGCCCCATCCTTTCGGACGACGTACGCGACGAGCCGCTGCCCGAACTTCGCGTCATCGACCCCGCGCACCGACACTTCCGCGACGCCTGGATGGCTTCCGAGCAGCCCTTCGACCTCGCCGGGAAACACGTTCTCCCCACCGGAAACGATCATGTCGTCCGTGCGCCCGTCGATGAACAGTCGCCCGGCCTTGTCGAAGTGCCCGACATCTCCGCTCCCGGTCAGACCGTCCAACACCCGCTTGCCGCCACCGCCCGTGTATCCGGCGAACCGCAGTCCTCCGCCGGTGTAGATCTCACCGGTCTCGCCCGCCGGAAGCTCGCGCCCGTCCTCGCCGAGGATCTTGATGCTGATCCCGCAGGACGGTCTTCCGACAGTCCCGGGAGCGTCCCGCAGATCATCGGACGTAGCGATCGTGGCCCACCCCGTCTCGGTGGCCCCGTACACGTTCACGAGGACGTCGCCGAACCTGTCCATAAAGGCGTCCGACACATGCGGATGAAGCGCCGCCCCGCCACTAACAACAACACGAAGCGAGGGCGACCAGGGCACGTCCTCCAACTCCAAGATGCGCTGGAGCATCACCGGCACCGCGACCAACGCTCCCGCCTCACAGTCCGCGACCGCGTCCACCGTCTCCCGGACGTCGAACCGCCGAGACAGGACGACCGGCATCCCCACAGCAAGCCCAAACACCAAGTAGCCGAGCCCCAACACATGGAACAACGGCGGCGCGATCACAATGGGCGCACCCGACCGCACCGGAACTCGCAGAAGATGACTGAGCGCCACAGGCAGCAACACCGAAACCGACAGATCGTGCCGAGCCCCTTTAGGCGTCCCCGTAGTTCCCGAGGTCATCACCACCAGACGCCCGGCTTTCTCCGTCCAAATCGGCTCAGCCTCAGTGCAGTCCATCAATGACTCAATCGACTCACCATCGTCCGTCCACGCAAGCAGCCTCCGCCCCTTGAATCCCGAGTTGGCCACGACCGAATCGAATTCCTCATCGTGGACGAGCAACCCAATACCCTCGCGCTCAAGAACCTGCCCGAGCTGCACGGCCGAGAAATCCGTGTTAAGCAGGACCACGTCGTTCCCCAAGCGTGACGCCGCGAGAACGCTCTCCACAAATCCTCGATGGTTGCGGCACAAGATCCCCACATTGCGGCCGTCCGCCCGATCGCGAAAAGCGATGGCGAGCGAAGCAGCCCGCCGCTCAAGCTCCCGGTACGACAACGACCCGCGCTCGTCGATCAACGCCGTCCGGTCGGGAAACCGCAGCGCGGCCACGGCACCGACCGTCGCCGGTACGGCCCCGAACCGCGCACAGGCGAACAACACACGCGCGGCCCGATCCGGCCGCACCGGCCGCATGACCCCGACGTCCCACAACGCCCGCGTCGTCCGCACCCCGAGCCCCGCCAAACCCCGCGCCCGATCCACCAACAACACCGACCCGTTCCCCTCAAAGATCCACACCCGCCCGCACCAACGAGCCCTGCATCCGAGGGTCTACCCGGCCTCACGCAAGCTATGGCTCATACCGCCCTCGCCCAAACCGCGCAGTCGAAAGATTTGAGGGGTCAGCCACCTGTGAATACTAACCTTCCCAGTAAACGAAGCTTGGTTTTGGGTGCATGAGGAAGTCGTGGTGGGAGATGTTCCAGGCGTAGGCGCCTGCCATGGTGAAGGCGATTATGTCGCCTGGGGTTAGCGGTGGGACCAGGACGTTGCGGGCGAAGACGTCCTTTGGGGTGCAGAGTTGGCCTACCAGGGTGGCTGGGCTTCCTATGCCGCTTGCGGTGAGGACCTTGAAAGGTTGGTTGTGGCCTTTTGTTACGGGGGTTCTCAGGTGGTGGGTGCCGCCTCGGAGAATGATGTAGGTCTCGCCGTGGGTTGTTTTGACATCGAGGACGTCGGTGACGTACCAGCCGTGGTAGGCGGTCATGGATCGGCCGGGTTCCACGCGGACCTTGGCGGGGATGAGGCTGAGGCCCGCGCCGTAGGTCTCCCAGTCGAAGCGGGTTTGGGGGCGTGAGTAGTCGACGGCCATGCCGCCGCCCACGTTCAGTTCGGGGTTGTCGACGCCGTGGTCCTTGAGCCAGGGGAGTGCCCATTCGGCTATGCGGTACGCCAGTTTGAGCATGGTGCGCGCGTCCATGCCCGAGGCGAGGTGGGCGTGGACGCCGTGCAGGGTGAGTTGGGGATGGTCCGCGAGGAGGTAGGCGCATTCGTTGAGGGCGTCCTCGTCCATTCCGAAGGGGCCGCTCATGGTCAGGGCGGCGTTCGGTGTTTTCAGTGGGAGGTTCGCCCGGAGCAGGATGTTGGAGGAGCCCAGTGCGGCCAGGCGGGCCAGTTCGCTGGGGCTTTCCACGTGGATTCGGTCGACCCTGTGGGCGAGGGCCAGTTCTTCGGCGGTTTTGCCGGGGCCACCGAAGGCGGTGCGGATTTTGGGAAGGGTTTTCCGGACGTGGGTCAGTTCGCCGCCGGACGAGACCTCTATGCCGTCCACGTGGGGCGCCAGCGTGCGGAGGATCTCGGCGTCCGGGTTGGCTTTGGCGGCGTAGAAGAGTTCGGTGGGTCCCAGCGCGGCGCGGATGGACGCGGCGTGGGATTTCAGACCGGCGAGGTCGTAGATGTAGGCCGGGTAGCTGTCGAGCCGGGTGGCGTGTTCGTTCATAGCGGTCGGGGCGTGGCCAAGGGGTTGGCAGTGGGAACGTAGGTCGCGCCGCGGTCGGCTGTACGGGACCAGCGGGTGCGGAGGTTCGCCTTGGCCGGTAGCGGTACACCGGCCAGCAGTGCCCTTACCTGCGGGTGGCGGTCGTGGGCGGCGAAGTGTTTTCTGGCGGTTCGCCAGAGTCTTTTCTCCAGGACGGGGTGCAGGTCGGCTATCGCGGCGGCTATTTCCGTCAGGTGGTTGACGACGAGGCAGTAGACGACGCGGTTCCAGCCTCGGTCGGGGGTGTAGGTGAGGCTCTCGGCCACGGGGGACGGGAGGTGCGAGAGGTCCCAGCGGCCCGCGGTGAGCTTGGTGCCCTCCAGGTCTCGGAACGCACCGTGGACGGGCATGCCCTCGGTGTCCACGCAGATGAGGACGTTCTGGAGGTGTGGTTCCAGGACGACGCCGTAGTCGAGATAGGCGCTCAGGACCGGGGGCGCCACGTGCTCCACGTAGGCGTCCCACCAGGCGAGGGCACCGTCCGGGGTCGCCAGTGCGGGCAGGTCGGCGAGAGTCGTGCTGTAGGGGTCGGCGAGGGCTCCCGCGAGGAGTGGCGTGCCGGGGAGGGCTTTGACGCCCTCGCGGAGGATCACGCCCAAGCCCTCGTACAGGCGGCGGTCGGCGAGCGCGATGGTGCGGTACGCGGGTTCTGTGAGAAAGGAAACAGAATTCAGCTTCCTGAAGATGGGCGGTACGAGGTCGTTGAGGGTGATCGCCCCGGCCAACTCGTACCAGGCGTTCTTGCGGACGCAGTTCGTGATGCGCACGTCCAGGCTGAACTTGCAGAACACGTCCGCGTCCGGCAGGTACGCCGTCCGGACGGACGACGTCGGCACCGCCTCCATATCGGACGGCCCGAGGTTGAGCACAGCCCCCTCCGCCAGGGCCCTCTGCAAGACGGGGTTGTCCGCCAGCAAGGAGAACTGCCACGGGTGGACGGGAAGCAACCTGCGGCCCGGGGGAACGCGAGGGGCGAACGCTTCCAGAGCCGTGAATGCCTCGCTAGCCCCCTCTTCGGCTATGAGGTGCTCTGCGACGGCAAGCCACAGTGGGCGGAAACGAGCCCTGGTCTCTGGCGCGTACTGGAGCCAGTCAGTCGGTGAACCCTGCCGCGACTTGGGGGATGGATGGAACCTGTGGCCCGCCACCAACGACTGCTCGGAGTCGATGTAGGCGTCGTCCGGGAAGCCGATGTCGCGACGCGCGGTGAGGATGGCCGCCAACGCGGTGTGGCTGTCGTGCACCTGGCTGAGGAACTCGGGGTTCGGGCGGCCGGTCGCCAGTTCCAGTTCACCGGCGACGAGGTTCGCCAGCCTGTCCCAGGACGCCGGGACCCAGCCGTCCCCCCGCTGCTCCTCGTACGGCGGGGCCAGGCGGAGCGCGGCGCCCACCGGTGGACGGGTCAGGCCGGTGCGCAGCATGACGCCCGCGCGGGGGAGGCGGGCGACCAGATGCGCGCCGTCCGGCCAGGTTTGTTGCTCCGGTCCGCACACTTCGCGGATCAGGCAGTTGAGCAGCGCGGTGGAGGTGGCCTCGTCGGCGGACATGGCCGGTTCGGTCAGTTCGGTGGGTTCTGTCAGCAGCACTTCACGTCCGGTAGTAGGTAGTTGGGTCCTGGTGGGCCGTAGTGCTTGTTGATGTCGGCGGCGCCTGTCCTGGCCTTGTCGACGAGGGTTCCGGCGGTGACCATGGCCTTGCCGGGCAGCGTGTCGGCGTCCAGCGTGCGGGCGCGCAGGAACGTCTCGCCCGGGCCGAGCGCCTCGTCGAGCCGTTCGCGGATCATCGCCAGCCCGGTACGCCACGGCAGCAGGCCCCGCTCGGCCAGGCCCAGGGCCGGGGCGGCGGCGCACAGGTGCAGCGTGATGGTGACGAAGACGCGGGCGAGCGCCTCGTCGTCGCTGGTGGTCATGCGCCGGTCGATGAGGTCGCGCGGGTCTGCGGTGGGGGACGGCGGGAGACGCTCCCGGAGGCGGGACGTGTTGATGAGCGCGCCGTCGTTGTCCTTGAGCAGTAGGCGCAGCGGGGCGTCGTCCAAGACCAGGGCCACGTTCTGCTGGTGTGCCTCTAGCGCGATGCCGTAGCGGAACAGCGTGACGTTAAAGGAGAACAGCGCCGACAGGTACGCGTCGAAGAGGGAACGGATGTCCCAGCGTTCGATCACATAGGCGTTCGTGTCGTCGGGGGACTCAGCTAGCAGGGCCGCTACAGGGACGATGTGCGCGTGTGCGGTCTCGGGTGGGAAACGCCGCACCAGGTAGCCGAGAAGCGGGTCCTGTGCGTGGCCGTAGGTCTGTTCGTCGGCGAGAAGGATCGGGAGATCGGATTCCCGTGCCAGGACGTCGCGGAGGACGCGTTCGACGAGCGCGCCGTCGGGAAGTGTGCCGGGCACGATCGTGCGGCGGTTGCGGAGGCCGAGCGTGCTGGTCGGCAGTGGCAGCTTGAGATGGTCGAGCGGTGCGGCGGTGACGGTCCGCATGGAGAGCGTGGGGGTGACCTGCAAGTACGGGTCAGGCGCGAGGATCGCGCCCCGGTGCTCGGCGACCTGCCGCACCGCCAGCGGGTGGACGGGGAACAGGCGGAAAGTGGACAGGGCGCCCGGCGCGTCCAGGCCGACGTCGGACGGCGTCGGCCACCAAACGGGCGGCGACCCGGCGAGCGTCGCGTCCCGCACCGCCGCCCAGCGCAGCGTGAACGACGGGCCGAACTCGGGCGCGTAACGGCTCAGATCCGCCAGGGACAGCCCGGCGCGGCTCCGCCCGGTCGGGTGTACCGGATGGTCGTTGTAGGCCGCCAGCGTCTCGTAGAACGCCCCCGGGCCGGTCCGCAACTCGTCCGGGAGCCGCGCCAGCCGCCGGTGCACCGCCGGTCGCGCGTCCCGGTGCAGCTTGATCGTCGCGAGCGCGTCCCGGCATTCCCGCTCAAAAGCGGCCGTTTCGTCGCGCGGGTCGGCGAGTGCGCGGACGGCGACGAGCACGTCGTTCAGCGTCAGGCCCTGCGCCGGGTCCACGACCAGTTCGGACAGGAAGGCCGGACGTGCTCGCAGAAGGCGGACGGAACGGTTCGGCAACCGCAACGTCTCCCGCTGGACCAACCCGACAAGGCCCGCGTAGTTCTCGCGGAGCAGCGCGTCCAGGACGCGCGCGGCGAGTGGGCTCTCGACCGGGTCGCCGGTCACGCGATCGTCCAGTCATGGGCGGCGCGGAAGCGCGCGAGGGCGGCGTCCACCTCGTCCGGTCCGGGGCCGATGGCGTGAATGGTGCCCAGGTAGTCGCGGTTCGTGCGGGTGACGACGACGGGGTCTCCAACCGTGCGTTGCGGGCGGTACGCGAGCCGGACCGGGCCGTCGTCCAGCTGGATCGTGCCCGGCGCGGACGTCAACGTGCCGGAGCGGTCGGCGATGACCGGTTCCGCGACGGCGTGACGCGGGTGGCGAGGCAGCCAGCCGGAGAGGTGCCCGCCCAGGTGCACGGTCAGGATCTGCTCGAACAAGGGCACGTCCAACAGTTCCGCTAAGAGGAAGTCACAGTGGTCACCGATCAGCCGGTAGTTGACCTCGATGATGCGGGCCCTGCCCTCATGGACGACGAACTCCGTGTGGCACGCCCCGAAACCGACGCCCAGCGCGTCGAGCTGCTCCAGAACCTGGAGGGTTTCCGGCGGCGGGGCCGTCCACTCCAGGCGCTCCTCCACGAAGGAGGGTGGCGGAGACAGCGTCGTGCGGAACGAACCCAGGACGCGCAGTTCACGACCGTCGCCGAGTGTTTCGAGAGTGTGGAGACGACCCGGAAGGTACTCCTCGGCCACCAGCGGATCGTCCCGGTGGGCGGCGATCTCGTCGGCTCGTCTGGCCAGTTCCACTGCGTCCTTGACCAGGAACACGTCTTCGCTGGCGACGCCCTCACGGGGCTTCACCACGAGGGGGTACGGCGCGTCGTCCGGCACCTGGCGGGCGTCCGCCGAGAAGACCGGGTCGTGTGACGCTAGGTGGCGGCGCATGAGCGCCTTGTTCTTCGTCCGGGTCGCCGCCCGCCAGTCCTTGGCGGGTAGCCCGAAGTAGGCGGCGGCGAGCGCGGTGGGCGCCTGGAGGAAGTCGCTGTTGGAGAAGACCGCCGCCGGTTCGCGGTCGACCGCGGCGATGATCTCCCGGAAGTCGAAAACGTCGCATTCGACCACCCGTCCAGCATGCGCTCCGCTGTGCGCCGCCGGGCGATCCGTGAGCAGCGTCACGTCCAGGCCCAGCCGGGCGGCGGCGGGCAGGAAACCGTGCGTCACCGCGTCGGTCGGCTTCGCGGCGACCAGATAAGTCGCCTTACCAGAGGACATAAGCGGACATAGATGGAGAGGCGGCCACGATCGGCCTTTCCAGTGCATAAGTTCAACCGGACTGTGAGGTAAGGCTTGCCTAACTCGCCACTCCATAGTGGCGGGGCCGCACCGTGGGGGCAAGGACGACGGCGCGCGTGTCCCGGACGGGGTGTTCCACGTCCGCGGCCCGTCGGTCAGGATGTGGCCATGGATCTTGTCGACCGGTGGGTCGCCCTCGCGGGGCCGCACACCCGGCACATCGGGGCGGAGCTGGACAAGCGCTATGGCGAGCCGCATCGCCGCTACCACACGCGGCAGCACCTCGCCGCCGTCCTCGACCTGGTGGACGAGCTGGCCGGGCAAGCGGAGGCCCCCGACACCGTGCGGCTCGCCGCCTGGTTCCATGACGCCGTCTACGACCCCGAACGCGCCGACAACGAGGAGCGCAGCGCCCGCCTCGCCACCCGCATGCTCGCCGACACCGACCTCCCGGCGACGGTCGTCGACGAGGTCGTCCGCCTCGTGGAGCTGACCGCCACGCACGCGCCGGACGACGACGACCGCGACGGCCAGGTGCTCTGTGACGCGGACCTCGCGATCCTCGGCGCGGACCCCGACCGGTACGCCGCCTATGCCGCCGACGTCCGCGAGGAGTACGGGTTCGTCCCCGAGGAGCTCTACCGTGCCGGACGGTCCGAAGTCCTCAACGGGCTACTCGCGCTACCGCAGCTCTTCCACACCGACACGGCTCATGAACGCTACGAACAACACGCGCGCACCAACATTCGAACGGAGCTGCTGCTCCTGAGCGCCTAGTTAACAACATCCCTTACTGTGAGATTCTCTGTCTTGGAAACCCTGGCCGCGCAGGGCCCCCAAGAACCCCCGAAAACGAAAGTTCTGCCTGGCACTACGACATGCGAAGGGGCATGCAGGTGAACGAGGTAGTCGCATACATTCAGGCCCGAAAGGAGCGATTCGTCGCCGACTTGAAGGAGTGGCTGACGATTCCGTCCATCTCCGGGGACCCGGCCCATGCCGCGGACGTGCGGAGGTCGGCGGACTGGCTCGCCGACCATCTGCGCGGGCACGGTTTCCCCACCGTTGAGATCTGGGAGACGCCCGGGCACCCCGCCGTGTACGCCGAGTGGCCCGCCGAAGACCCGGACGCTCCCGCCGTGGTCGTGTACGGCCACCATGACGTCCAGCCCGTCGAACCCCTGGACGAGTGGGACACCGACCCCTTCGACCCCGTGGAACGGGGCGAACAGCTCATCGGGCGGGGCGCGTCCGACGACAAGGGCCAGATCTTCTTCCACACGCTCGGGCTCCGCGCCGGTATCGCCGCGTCCGGACGGCAGGCCCCGCCCGTCACGATCAAACTGCTGGTGGAGGGCGAGGAGGAATCGGGGTCGGTGCACTTCGCCGACCTGCTCTGGGCCCACCGGGAACGGCTCAGCTGCGACGCCGTCGTCATCAGCGACACCACGATGTGGGCCGCGGACGTCCCGTCCATGTGCACCGGAATGCGCGGGCTCACCGAAGCCGAGGTCACGCTGCGCGGACCGTCCCGCGACCTGCACTCCGGATCGTTCGGCGGCGCCGTCCCGAACCCGCTCCACGCGATGGCGGAACTGCTCGCCGCCTTGCACGACGCCGACAACCGTGTCGCCGTGCCCGGTTTCTACGACGACGTCGTCCCGCTGACCGACGAGGAACGGACACTGTTCGCGCGCCTCCCGTTCGACGAGGACGAGTGGTTGCGCGGAGCGGGCGACAGCCGTGCCACCCACGGCGAGAAGGGTTACACGACCCTCGAACGCATCTGGGCCCGTCCCACCGCCGAGATCAACGGCATGTGGGGAGGACATACCGGGCCGGGCGGCAAGACCATCGTCCCCAGCGAAGCCCACGCCAAGGTGTCGTTCCGATTGGTCGCGGGTCAGGACCCCCGCAAAATACAGATGGCGTTCGAGGCGTGGGTCAACGAGCATGTCCCGCCTGGCATCGAGGCCGACGTGGACGTTCCGGGCAGCGGCGTCCGCCCGTGCTTCTCGCCGATCGACTCCGCCGGGGTCAGCGCGGCGCGCCGCGCCATGGAACGCGCGTTCGGAACGGACGTACTGTTCACCCGCGAAGGCGGAAGCGGCCCCGAAGCCGACCTCGCCGACGTGCTGGAAGCACCGCTCATCTTCGTCGCGGTCGGGTTGAACGGCGACCGCATCCACGCCCCCAACGAGAAGGTCGAGATACCGCTCCTCCTCAAGGGCGCGGAAGCCGTCGCGTACCTGTGGGAAGAACTCGCGACCGCGCTGCGCTAGAACATCCCGGAGGACGCATGGCTGACACAGCACCCTTGGAGTGGCTCGCGCTCGCGCGTGGAACGCTCGACAGGGTCGCGCTGAACCGTCGCGACGACGCCTGGCTGGACGCCGCCTGGGCCGCGCCGGACACCCGCGTGGTCGTCGTTGACGACGGCCGCGCGCTCGTCACCTACGAACCAGACCCGTCGTTGGTCCTGGTCTCACCCGACCAGGCGCCGGACGGCGACCGCTGGCTCCTCGGCGAAGACGAGGCCGGAACGGTCTACTTCGGCGTGTCCGGCGAACTGCCCACCATCGAGGGCACCGGCACCGCCGGGCTCCGCCGCGTCGGCGCGATCCTCGGCGACCGCGACTCCGGCCTGATCACGCACGCCGTGGCACTGGAGCACTGGCACAGAACCCACCGGCACTGCCCGCGCTGCGGCACCGTGACCCGCGTCACGTCCGCCGGACACGTGCGCGTCTGCCCCGAGGACGGTTCGCAGCACTTCCCGCGCGTCGACCCCGCCGTCATCATGCTGGTCACCGACGAGAACGACCGGATCCTGCTCGCGCGCGGGCCCCAGTGGCCCGCCGACCGCCGCTCGATCCTCGCGGGCTTCGTCGAACCAGGCGAATCACTCGAACAGGCCGTCGCGCGGGAGGTGCACGAGGAGGTCGGGCTGCCCGTCCGGGACGTCCGCTACGTCGGCAGCCAGCCGTGGCCGCTACCGCAGAGCCTGATGCTCGGCTTCACCGCCACGACGGACGGCGACACCCCGCTACGTCCCGACCCGGAAGAGATCCTGGACGCCGCCTGGTACACCCGCGCCGAACTCCGCGCCGCCATCGACGCCGGGGACCTGGTGGCCCCCGGCCCCCTCTCCATCGCAGCCCAACTCATCATCCGCTGGTACGGCGACCAGCTCCCAAAGATGCAGCCCTTCTGACGGCGGCCCTTCTGACAGCGGGCCCTTCTGACAGCGGGCCCTTCTGACGGCGGCCCTTTGAGCAAGGTCAGGCGAGTGACGCGAGCTTGGCCTTGACCGCCTTCGCGCTCGGGTTGGTCACGGCCGTGCCGTCCGGGTACAGAACGGTCGGAACGGTCTGATTTCCGCCGTTGACGCTCATGACGAACTCGGCGGCCGCCGGGTCGCGTTCGATGTCGACCTCCACCATCTCGATGCCGTCGCGGGCCAGTTGGCTCTTGAGCCGTCGGCAGAAACCGCACCAGGTCGTCGTGTACATGGTGAGCTGGCCGGTCGGGTCCTTGGCACGGTCAACCGTCGGCGTCGCCATCGCTGCGTCGTCTCCCCTGCTCGTCGTTGTGTCGGCGTACCCGACAACAGTGGACGCGCGCCGCGCATTCCAGGTTGTCCACAGGTGGAGATAGTGGCGGGACGGGTGGGGCGGGCTGCCACTATGGGGGGATGATGGCTGAGTCGGTGCTGGCGGGGCTCGACCCCGAACAGCGTGAGGTCGCCGAGGCGGTGCAGGGGCCGGTCTGCGTGCTCGCGGGCGCCGGGACGGGCAAGACCAGGGCCATCACGCACCGCATCGCCTACGCCGCGCTGACCGGTGTCGTGACGCCGCAGCGGGTGCTCGCCGTGACGTTCACCACCCGGGCGGCGGGGGAGCTGCGCAGCCGGTTGCGGATGCTCGGGGCGCCCGGCGTCCAGGCGCGCACGTTCCACGCGGCGGCGCTGCGCCAGCTCACCTACTTCTGGCCGCGCGTCGTCGGCGGCGAACCACCGAAGATCATCGACTCGAAGATCACGCTGGTGGCGGACGCGGCGCGGGCGTGCCGCCTGCCGTTCGGGCGGACGGAGCTGCGCGACGTCGCCAGCGAGATCGAATGGGCGAAGGCCACCCAGCACCGTCCCGAGGACTACCCGGCCGCCGTCGCCAAGGCGGGGCGCAAACCGTCCACCGAGGTCGTCGACGTCGCCCGCGTCTACGCCATGTACGAGCAACTCAGACGCGAACGCAACCTGCTCGACTTCGAGGGGATGCTGGAGCTGACCGCCGCCGTGCTGACCGAGCACCGGGAGGTCGCGAACCAGGTCCGCGAGCAGTACCGGCACTTCGTGGTGGACGAGTTCCAGGACGTCAACCCGTTGCAGAAGATGCTCCTGGACGCCTGGCTCGGCGACCGCGACGACCTGTGCGTCGTAGGCGACCCCAACCAGACGATCTACTCGTTCACCGGCGCGAGCCCGTCGCACCTGCTCGACTTCACCCGAGAGCATCCGGGCGCGAAGGTCGTCCGGCTCGTCCGCGACTACCGGTCGACGCCGCAGGTCGTCCGGCTCGCGAACGGCGTGATCGGGCAGGCGGGGCGAGGCCAGGCAGGGCCCGGACAGGCAGGGCCCGGACAGGCGGGTCCCGAGGGGCGCGGGCTTGAGCTGGTGGCCCAGCGAGAGGCCGGGCCCGAGCCGGTGTTCAACGAGTATGACGACGAGATCGCCGAGGCCGACGACGCGGCGCGGCGGGCCCGCAAGCTGATCGACGAGGGCGTCCCCGCGCGGGAGATGGCGATCCTGTTCCGGGTGAACGCGCAGTCCCAGGCGTACGAGGCGGCGCTGGCGGCTGCGGGCGTCCCGTACGTCCTGCGCGGCGCGGAACGGTTCTTCGAGCGGCCCGAGGTCAAGCAGTCCGTGTTCATGCTGAAGGCGGCCACCAGGGCCGGCGCCGACGCGGAGACCGACGGGCTGGGGCTGATCCAGACCGTCCGGCACGTTCTGTTGGGGGCCGGGTTCTCGGACAGGCCGCCCGAGGGCGCGGGCGCCGCGCGCGCGAAATGGGAGTCGCTCGCCGCGCTGGCGCAGCTCGCCGAGGACATGGCCGCCGACGACCCCCAGGCGGGCCTGCCCGAGTTCGTCGCCGAACTGGAGGAGCGCGCCGCCGCCCAGCACGCGCCGCCGCTGGAGGGCGTCACCCTGGCGTCCCTGCACGCCGCCAAGGGCCTGGAGTGGGACGCGGTGTTCCTCGTCGGCCTCGTCGAGGGGACGCTGCCGATCATCTACGCCGAGACGCCCGCCCAGGTCGAGGAGGAACGGCGGCTGCTCTACGTCGGGATCACCCGCGCGCGCGTGCACCTGTCGCTGTCGTGGGCGCTGTCGCGGTCGCCGGGCGGGGCGCGGCACCGCCGCCCGTCCCGCTTCCTGACCGGGCTGACGGGCCGCGCCGGCACGCCCACCCCCGCCCGCGCCGACCGGACGAAGCGCCGCGCCGCGAAGGGCCCGCAACCCTGCCGGGTGTGCGGACGCCCGCTGACCGCCGCCGTCGAACGCAAGCTCGGCCGCTGCGAGGACTGTCCATCCGAGCTGAACGAAGAACTGCTCATCGCGCTGAAGGAGTGGCGCGCCCAGGTGTCGGAAGAGCAGAAGGTGCCCACCTACGTCGTGTTCACCGACGCGACGCTCCAGGCGATCGCCGAACACGACCCCGAATCCGTTGAGGACCTTGCCCGCATCCCCGGCGTCAGCAAGGTCAAGCTCGACCGCTACGGCGACGCCGTCCTGACCCTGTGCGGAGTCTGACGACCTCCGTGGCGGCGCTGAGCTTGTGGGGTTTCGGGGGGTGAGACCGGGATCACACTGTGCGATAAGGAAGACTGACGCGCGTGAAGGAATCGTTGAAGGCGTTGTTGGACCTGCTTGACCTCGAACAGATCGAGAACGACATCTTTCGCGGGCGCACGTCCGATGAGCGTCGGCAGCGCGTCTTCGGGGGGCAGGTCGCGGGGCAGGCGCTCGTCGCCGCCGGGCGGACGGTTCCGGTCAACCGGCCCGTGCATTCGCTGCACGCCTACTTCCTTCGTCCGGGCGACCCGCTGATCCCGATCGTCTACATCGTCGACCGGGTCCGGGACGGACGGTCCTTCACCACGCGGCGGGTCACCGCCGTCCAGCACGGCAAGGTGATCTTCACCCTGTCGGCGTCGTTCCAGATCGTCGAGACGGGCCCGGTGCACCAGGCGGCCATGCCGGACGCGCCCGCGCCCGAGACGCTGCCGGACAGCCTGACCCGCATGGCGCCGCTGTTCGGCGAGGTCGGCGCGCGGGAGTTCGTGACCCGGCGGCCGTTCGACATCCGGCACGCGACACCGCTGTCCTGGGAGGCGGCGAAGGACCCCGCGCTGATCACGCCGGAGTCGAAGGTGTGGCTGAAGGTGGACGGCGAACTCCCCGACGACCCGCTGCTGCACGTGTGCCTGATGACGTACGCGTCCGACATGACGTTGCTCGACACCGTCCTGCTCAACCACGGCCTCCACTGGGGCGACAAGCGGACGATGGGCGCCAGCCTCGACCACGCGATGTGGTTCCACCGGCCGTTCCGCGCCGACGACTGGCTGCTCTACTACCAGGACACCCCGTTCGCGGGCGGTGCCCGAGGTCTCGCCCGTGGTCAGGTGTTCACCCGCTCCGGCGAACTGGTCGTGTCCGTCATGCAGGAGGGCCTGATCCGGGTCAACGACCTCTGATTGACCGGATCAGGACAGGACTCGAAACGGCCCCGCGGTCCGCGCCGTGCGCGGCGGCGTCAAGACCTGGCGAACCAGCGTTGACGGCGCGCGTCAATCCTCCCTGAGGTTGATCTCCCGATTCGGATGAGTGGTCCATTGGTGGATCCCGTGGAAACCGGCGCAGCATGAGGATCAGGTGGTCCATTCCGCATCTTGTGCGGATAAAGGCACTGATCTCCCATAAGGGGACCGCATGCGCCTCAGAACCAGAGTTCTCGCGATCGGGGTCGCCGCCGCGACGCTCGTGCCGGTCGCGGCCGTCACCGCGTTCGCGGATCCGGGCGTCCGAACAGCGCCGGTCGGCGACACGACGAGCCCGGTCGAGAAGAAGCGCGTCGACGGCGTGCCCACGCCGGAACTCGGCTGGTACAAGTGCTACAGCACCGCCGAATGCGCGACCGTCCGGCTGCCCCTGGACTATGACCACCCGAAGGGCGCGACCACCGAGGTCGCCGTCCTGCGCATGAAGGCCCGTGATCCCAAGAAGAGGATCGGCAGCCTGTTCGTCAACCCGGGCGGGCCCGGTGGGCAGGGCACCACCATGGCCTACAGTGCGTCGCTGTTCCTCGGCGCGAACGTCCTCGACCGCTTCGACATCGTCGGCTTCGACCCGCGCGGGATCGGCTTCAGCGACAACGTGGCCTGTTTCACGTCCACCAAGGAGCAGACGCTCGCGCTGGCCGGGATGGACATGGCGTTCCCCGTCGGCGCGAAGCAGGAGGCGGGCTACATCAAGTCCGCGAAGGCGCTCGGCAAGGGCTGCTCCACCACCGGCAAGAAGCTCGCGGGCGCGATGTCCACCGCGCAGGTCGCGCGCGACATGGACGTCCTGCGCCGCGCGGTCGGTGACAAGAAGCTGACCTACCTGGGCTTCAGCTACGGCACGGCGCTCGGCCAGTACTACGCGAACATGTTCCCCGACCGGCTGCGCGCCGTGGTCGTGGACGGCGTCCTCAACCCGGTCTCCTGGACCGGCACCAAGAAGACCGGAAACCAGCTCCTCGACGACCGGCTGCGGTCCGCCGACGGCGCTTACAAGGCGATGAGGGAGATCCTCGTCCGCTGCGGCAAGGCGGGCAAGGAGAGGTGCGAGTTCGCGGAGTACGGCGACCCCGTCAAGAACTTCGCCGTCCTCGCCGAGCGGCTGAAGGCCAAGCCCGCCGACCTCGAGGGCGAGAAGGTCACCTACGCCGACTTCGTCAGCTACATGCTCGCCCTGCTGTACTACCCCGAGGGCTCCGCCGTCATGGACTCGATGATCACCGAGCTGTGGAAGGCGACCTCGTCCGGCTCGACGGCGCGGGCGGTCGCGGCGCGCAAGACCCTCACCGCCCACATCGCCGAGCGCCGTGCCGAAGTCCGGCGGCAGCGGGAGGCGGCCCGGCAGGTCACCGCGATGGACTTCCCCTACGACAACGGCACCGACGCCTTCAGTTCCGTCGTCTGCACCGACGGCCGTCACCCGAAGAAGGCCGGGGACTGGCCCGCGATGACCGCGAAGTCCGACAAGCGCGCGCCCTACTTCGGGCGGGCGTGGGGCTGGGGCAGCGTCCAGTGCGCCGGTGACGCCTGGAAGGTCCGCGACGAGGACGCCTACACCGGCCCCTTCAACCGGCGGACCAACGCGCCCGTCCTGTTCGTCGGGAACTACTACGACCCGGCCACGAACTACGACGCCGCGGTGTCGTCCAGCAAGCTGCTGCCGAACAGCCGGCTGCTGTCCAGCGACAGCTGGGGGCACACCGCCCTCGGCACCTCCGCCTGCGTGACCAACGCCGTCGAGGGCTACCTCCTCGACGGCACGCTGCCGCCCGCGGGCAAGGTGTGCGTCGGCGACCTCCAGCCGTTCGAGGACGCCCCCGAGTCCGCGCTCCGCACCAGGGCCCCCGTGGGCGCCGCCGCCCTGGCGACCCGCCCCTCCGCCGCCGCGCGGGCGAACGGCGAGGCGACGTCGCTGCCGCCGGTGGCGACGCCGGTACCGACGTCCATCCTGCTCGGAACCCGGTGACCTGAGCCTCCGCGATGGTGGACGGCGCGGTCACCCGTGAGGACGATCCTCACGGGAGACCGCGTCCCCGAAACGGCGTGGGGTCGCTCGGGAAACAGAGTGAAGTCACCCACAAAATCGCAGGTCAAAAATATCTTGCTTGATTCGGCAAGATCCCCGTACGCTCGAACGCGAGCAAACAGCCCGGCCCGCCGATGCGGATCTTGATCCGCCGGTGCGGCCCCGAGGAGCGAGAAAGGTGGTGTGTAGTCCGGTGATCAGCATGATGAACAAACCCGCGTGGTCCTGGACCGCCGCCTGCCCCGGCTCCTCGTCGATGCCGTCCGTCTATGCGACGTCGTCCGAGCCGCGACCGCGCGACACGCGCGGATCGAACGTGCGCGGCACCGCCCTGCGCGGCAATGACCTGCGCGAGCTGCTCCTTGAGCAGCAGCGAATCCAGGACCAGGGGCGGAGTGTCTTCGACCACCTACTCGAGGACGCGACCGTCCCGGCTCCGGCCACGACCCACGTGGGCGTCACCGACACGGGTGACGAGTCGGGTCCGTACCCCTGGAGGCCACCGGTTTAGAAACAGACCGGCAAGCCCCCAGGCCGCGGATCCGAACCGGATCCGCGGCCTTCTTGTTTGCCCAGACCCACCGAACACCCGTTGAGAACCAACGAGAGGAACAAGGGTGACTGTGATGCAGGGGGCTCTCGCGATATGCGAGGAGGACCTCACTCTTCCCTGCCGGACCGACCCGGAGCTGTTCTTCGCCGAGGCTCCCGCCGACGTCGAGCTCGCCAAGGCCCTGTGCCAGGAGTGCCCGCTGCGCAGGGAGTGCCTCGCCGGGGCACTTGAGCGCAAGGAGCCCTGGGGTGTCTGGGGCGGTGAGCTGTTCGTCCGCGGCGTGATCGTCCCGCGCAAGCGGCCGCGTGGCCGCCCGCGTAAGCACCCGCGGCCGGACGAAGTGGCCGTCTGATGTCGGTACTGCCAGCACAACCGGCCACGCCGATTCCCGTCGACGACCCCGGAGGCGCGGCCCCCGCGTGGGGACCGCGCCTCCGGGCGGCCGGATCCGACCCGTCCGGCCGGGCCCAGGAAATGGACGCCGACACGGCCGCCGAGGCGACCGCCCGGCGGCTGCACGCGATGCGGCGCGCCCGCCGTGACGCCCGGACGAGGGCGTCGCGCGTCCGGCGCGTCCTCCTCGCGCCGACCCCCAACGAAACCCCGAACCCGCGCTGGTAGCAGGCCTCCGTCCGTTCTTTCTTGGATGGTTTGACGGACGGTCGCGCCTCCCGGCGGGTTCATGGAGCGCGTCCGGTGATCCACGCACCGGCCGCGCGCGAGCGGGCCCCGCGCACCATCACTGCGCGGGGCCCGCTGAGCTTTCGGAGAACCAGAGCTTTGGAGAGCCAGAGCTTTTGGAGAACCCGAGCTTTTCGGAGAACCAAAGGCTTGCGGAGTATCAGGGCTTTCGCGGCTCAGCCGGAGACGAGTTCGCCGTCCTCGTCGTCGGCGAAGCCCGGCACCCACCGCAGCGACTCGGCGCGGGCCGGGATCTCGCATTCCAGCTGGCACAGCACCCCGGTGCCCGCCGACAGCACCCGGTGGATGATCACGTACCCGGGCGGCAGGTTCAGTTGCCGCACCACGTTGGACGGACGCAGGTCGGTGACGCGGGCCGCCATGTCGCGCAGCCATTCGCGGCTGAACCTGAACGTCTCGGTGACGAACGGCTCGGTGATCGGGGCGAGGAACGCCTGGAGCGAGTCGGCGTCGACCTCGACGCCCGCGCGGATGAAGTCCTCGCGGCGCAGCGCCTCCTCGATCTCGTCGATGTCGGCCATCGTGCCGATCCGCAGCAGCAGGCCGAGCCGCCGCTGGAACCCGCCGGGGATGCGGTCGACGGCGCCGAAGTCCAGGACGCCGAGCCGCCCGTCCGGCAGCAACCGGAAGTTGCCGGGATGCGGGTCGCCGTGCAGCATCCCGCTCCGCTTCGGCCCCGACAGCAGAAACCGGCAGTACAGCAGCGCCGCGTGGTTCCGGGTCTCCTGGTCGCCCTCACTGATGATCTTCGAGAGCGGGGTGCCGTCCATCCACTCGCTGATCAGGATGTCGCCGCTCTGCGCGATGACCTCGGGGATGAGGAAGTCGGGGTCGTTGTCGTAGGCCTCCCGGAAGATCCGCTGGGACTCGGCCTCGATCGTGTAGTCCAGCTCCTCGGCCACCCGCTGCTTCAGCTCCGCGAGCATCGCCTTGACGTCCAGCCCCGGCATCAGCACGCCGAACAGCCGGCCGAGGCGGGCGAGCTGGTTGAAGTCGCTGATCAGCGCCTTCCCGGCGCCGGGGTACTGCACCTTGACGGCGACGTCGCGGCCGTCGTGCCACACGGCGCGGTGCACCTGCCCGATGGACGCGGCCGCGGCGGGCACGTCGTCGAACGCCTCGAAATAGTCGCGCCAGTCGTTCCCGAGGAACTCCGCGAGGACGGTGTGGACGGTCGCGGCGGGCAGCGGGGGAGCGGCCTCCTGCAACCGGGTCAGCGTGGCGCGGTACGGGCCCGCGATCTCCGGCGGCAGCGCCGCCTCGAAGATCGACAGCATCTGGCCGAGCTTCATCGCCCCGCCCTTGAGCTCGCCGAGCACCTTGAACAGCTGCTCGGCGGTCCGGGTCTGGATCTCCAGCGCGACGGCCTCGGCCGGGCGGCCGAACGTCCGCTTCCCCACCCCGAGGGCGGTGCGCCCCGCGAAGCCGATGGGGAGGGACGCCAGCTTTGCTGACCGCGTCACCGCGCGGCGGGGAAGATCGCTCACGCCGACCATTGTCCGTGATCGGCTGTCGTTCACGCCACAACCATCGGGAAGTATCGCTGGGGCGCCCCTCCCGGATCGGCCCGACCTGCGGCGATCTGGTAAGTGTGCGCTTTCTCACGCGGGCCCCGAAAAGGGTCGCGACAGGGGCTCGGGTCCCTGGCGCGGCGCCTTCCCCCATCTCATCGGGGAGTGAAATGCCGCCAAAAACCAGGGGCCTGACCTGCGGTAACGTCAAACACCCCCTTTGGTGGGGGCAAAATTTCGAGTACGGTTCAGGCGTGCCCCCTAACGTTGAGGTTCGCCGCAGCGCCAGGCGCCGACGGACCGTGTCCGCCTACCGCGATGGCGACAAGGTGGTGGTGATGGTTCCGTCCAGGCTGAGCAAGGCCGAAGAAGAGCAATGGATCGCGACCATCCTCGAACGCCTCGAAGAGCGGGAACGGCGCCGGCGTCCGAGCGACGCCGACCTCCAGTCGCGGGCCAGGGAACTGTCCCGTCGCTACCTGGACGGACGCGCCGACCCCGTCAGCGTCCGCTGGGTCGCCAACCAACGCGCCCGCTGGGGGTCGTGCACCCCCGACGACGGCACGATCCGGCTGTCCACCCGGCTGCGCGGCATGCCGAGCTGGGTCGTCGACTACGTCCTGGTCCACGAGCTGGCGCACCTGCTCATCCCCGGGCACGGCGCCGACTTCTGGGAGCTGGTCGGCAACTACCCGAAGGCCGACCGGGCCCGCGGCTACCTGGAGGGCGTCGCCGCCGCCGCGCACCTGCCCCTTGAGGCCGACGCGCCGGACGGCGAGATCACCGACGACGCCATCCGGCACGGCGACGACTTCCCGCACGAGGTCGCCGGATGATCACCGCCTCGGACAGGCCCCCTGCGGGGGCCGGGCCGCCCGCGGCTTCCGGAACGGCCTAGGTGCCGGGGTCCCGGGCGCGGTTCGCCGCCGTACTGTCGTCTCCCGCGCGCCCGCACGCCGTTCCGCCGGGCGTCGATCCGGACGAGTTCAGGCTCGCGATGCTCGAAGACACCTACGAGGTCGTCGCCGGGCTCCAGCTCGTGACCTCCGCGCTCGTCCTCGACCCGCCCGACCAGCCGGACGCCGAGGCCGTCACCTGGCCCGGCACGCCGATCGTCCGGGAGCCGACACTCGCGGAGGCGTTCGCCGCGCTGCACACGCTCGGCGCCGACGCCGCCGCGCTGGTCGCGCCGGACGCCCCCGACCTGCCCCCGCTCCTGCTCGGCAAGCTCTTCCGCGCCCTCGGCCACGCCCCCGCCTCCGCCTGCCCCGCCCAACCGGAGGGCCTTGTCGCGCTCGCCGCCCGGCTGCCGCTGCCCGGCTGGCTCGCCGCCGCCCTGCGTGACGTCGACCTCGACACGCCGGACGCGCTCGCCCGGCTGCGCGGCGCCGCGCCCCGCCCCGGGCTCGTCCCGCAGGGACCCGGGTGGCATCGGCTCCGCGTCGCCGGTGACCTGCGGTTTCTCGATCCGGGCCTGGAAGGCTGGGAGAACACCCGCGCGCTTCTCGAAGGGCACGCGCTCAGCTTCTGACGGCACGTGTCACCAGGCTGCGGAGGGCGTCGTCCGTGGAGTCGGGCAGGGCGTCCACCGGGAACCAGCCGAGGGCGTCCGACTCGTCACTCACCGTGTGCCGCGCGTCCTCCGGGGCGATCGCGACATACTGGACGTCCAGGTGCCAGGTGCCCTGCGGGTGGCAGCGGACGGCGTGCCGGTCGAGCTGGATCGGCACCGGACTGAGCCGCAGATCGCCGATGCCGGACTCCTCCGTCGCCTCCCGCAGCGCCGCGCCCGCCAGCGCCGCGTCGCCGGGCTCGCAGTGCCCGCCGAGCTGGAACCACGCCTTGAACTTCGCGTGCAGGGTCAGCAGCACCCGCGTCCTGGACGGGTCGAGCACGGCGGTGCTGGCCGTGATGTGCCCGGCCGCGCACTCCCGCCACATGCCGTCCGCCGGATACTCCTCCAGATGGCGCAGGAACCCGAGCCGGACGTCCTCCTGCTCAGCGTCGGGCGCCTCCCACGACGACAGGACGCGCACGGCGTCGTCGTACAGCGTGCCCCCGGCCTGGGGCTGTGGCATCACAGACGGCCCACGCGCGGGTAACGGGAGTTCGCCGGATGGCGGCGCCGCCGCTCCTGGTCGACCGGACGGTGCCAGCACAGGCTCGCCCGCGCCACGCGCCGCCTGATCGCGTTCGTGGACGACCGCGGCTCGTACCCGCAGCCGTTCACGCGCACCCCGGGCGTCCGGTGCGACTCACGGGACCGGCTCATGCCCTGGGCCCGCCCTCGGCCGGACCCTCGCCGGGCCCCTCGTCCTCGCCGGGCCCCTCGTCCTCGCCGGGCCCCTCGTCCTCACCGGGGCCTTTGTCGTCGGGCTTGTCCGGCCCCTCGGGCTCGTCCGAGTTGTCGGGCTTGTCGGCGTCGGTGGCGGTGACGTCCTCGCCCTTGGTGAGCCGGGACAGGTCCAGGTCGGACAGGCCCTCGATCTCGTCGCGGCCGTGGACATAGCCGTCCGGGTCGTCGAGATCGTCGGACGTCGGGAGCAGGTCCGGGTGATCCCAGATCGCGTCCCTGGCCTGGACGCCGCGCACCTCGGTGAGCGTCCGCCACAGCGCCGCCGCCTCGCGCAGCCGCCGGGGCCGCAGCTCCAGGCCGACCAGCGTCGCGAACGTCCGCTCCGCCGGGCCGCCCGTCGCGCGCCGCCGCCGCACCGCCTCGGCCAGCTTCACCGAACCGGGCAGCCGGTTCCGCGCCGCCTCGTTGACCACCGTGTCGACCCAGCCCTCGACCAGCGCGAGCGTCGTCTCCAACCGGGCCAGCGCCGCCTTCTGCCGGGGCGTCTCCTCCGGCTGGAGCTGGATCTCGCCGCCGAGCGCCTCCTGGATCGCCTCCGGGTTGGACAGATCGAGGCCCTGCACGGCCTGCTCGATGCCCGACAGATCGACGGTGATCCCGCGCGCGTACTCCTCGACGGAGCCCAGCAGATGCGACCGCAGCCACGGGACGTGCGTGAACAGCCGCTGATGGGCGGCCTCCCGCAGCGCCAGATACAGCCGGACCTCGTCGCCGGAGACCTCAAGTCCGGAGCCGAACGCCTCCACCCCGGCGGGCAGCAGCGCCCCGACGCCGTCCGGTGCGAGCGGCAGGCCCACGTCGGCCGAGCCGGTCACCTCGCGGGCCAGCCCGCCGAGCGCCTGCCCCGCCTGGCCGCCGACCATGGCGCCCGCCATCTGCTTGACCATCCCGATCAGCGGGCCCGCCATCGCCCGCATGTCGTCGGGGATGTCGCCGCCCGCGCCGCCGAGCGCCCCGCCCATGGAGTCGACCATGCGGTTCGCGATCGGGTCGCACACCTTCGCCCACACCGGCAGCGTCTGCTCGATCCACTCCGAGCGGCTCCACGCCTGCGGCGTGCGGATGCCCGCGGGGAGGGTCGTCCTCTCGTCCAGCCAGAGGTCCGCGAGGCGCAGCGCCTCCTCGACCTGGCGGCGCTCGGCGTCGACGACCGAGGGGTCGCCCTCCTCCACCACCTGGTGCCGCGCTATGTTCTTGGCAAGATCCCAGTTCAGGGGGCCGCCACCGGCGGTGGCGCCGCCCGCGCCCTGGCCGCCGATCATGTCGGCGAACCGGTGCAGCATGTCGGCGAACTGCGCCATGTCGCCGCCCATGCCCTTGAATGGATCCTGGGGCCGGTCGTCGTCGTCACCGTCGCCGGGACGGTTGAAACCGAACGGGTTGTCACTCATCGGTTTGCCCCTGGGATGCATGATGGGCTCATATCCGCAACGTTAGCCGGTCCCGGCAAGGTCGCGTACACAAGGAAGGGGGCACCTCCGTGGCAACGGGCAAGGTTCGCCCTCGGCGTAGCAAGGGCCCGGTCGTCGCCGTCACCGGTGCCGCCACCGGTGCGGGACGGCTGCTCGCCGCCAGGCTCGCCGAGCGGGAGGGGATCCGCAAGGTCGTCGCCATCGACGGGCAGCGCGGCGATGTGCCCGGAGTCACCTGGCGTGTCGTCGACATCCGCGACCCGCTGCTGTCCAACCGGCTGTCGGACGTCGACGTGATCGTCAACCTGGACGTCGAGCACTCCCCGGACGCCGACCCCCGCGAGCGCCGCACCCACAACGTGCGCGGCGCCCAGACCGTGGTCACCGCCGCCGCGGCCGCCCGCGTCCGCCGGGTAATCCTCGTCACGTCCGCGATGGTCTACGGGGCCGAACCCGGCAACGAGATCCCGCTGGACGAGGACGCGCCGCTGCTCGCCGAGGCCAGCACCAGCATCGCGGGCGACTACCTGGAGATGGAGGAGCTGGCCGTCACCGCGCCGATCACCCATCCCGGGCTCGAGGTCACCGTGGTGCGTCCCGCCGCGCTCGCCGGGCCCGGCGTCGACACCGTCGTCACCCGGCACTTCGAGGCGCCCCGGCTGCTGTCGGTCAAGGGCAGCACGTCCGGCTGGCAGTTCTGCCACATCGAGGACCTCGCGTCCGCGCTGGACGTCGTCGTCACCGAGCACGTCACCGGCCCGCTCGCCGTCGGCTGCGAGGGCTGGCTCGGCCCCGACGAGGTCACCGAGATCACCGGGAAGCGGACGTTCGAGCTGCCCGCCGCGCTCACGTTCGGGATGGCGCAGCGGCTGCACCGGCTCGGCATGACGCCCGCGCCCGCGACCGATCTGCACTACGTCGCCTACCCGTGGGTCGTCGACTGCGCGCGGCTGCGGGCCGCGGGCTGGAAACCCCTGTACGACAACGCGGCCGCGCTTCGCTCCGTCATGGAGGAGACCGCGGGACGGCACGCCGTCGTCGGACGTCGCGTCGGCGGCAAGGAGGCCACCATGGCGACCGCCGCGGGCGCCACCGTCGCCGCGATCGGCGCGGCCGCCGCCATCCGCCGCGCCCGCAAACGCCGCCGCTGACTTCCCGCCGCGGGTGCGGGGCGGGCTCAGCTCGTCGACGGCGTCGCGGACGGGGTCGAGGTCGGGGTGGGGGAACCGGACGGGCTCGGCGACGGGCTCGGCGACGTCGTGGCGGGCGGTTTGGCCGCTCCCGCCGCCGACAGCGCCGCCTGCGCGTCCTTGATCCGTTGCCAGGCCTTGCCCATCTCCGCGTAGTTGCCGCTCTTCTGCGCGGTCTCGAAGTCCTGGATGGCCTTCTGTAGATCGCCGAGCGCCTTCTGCGCGTCGGGGGTGAGCCCCTTCCCCGGCGCTGTCGGCGGCGCCGCGCTCGCGCCGCCGAGGACCTGTTTCAGCGCGTCCTTCAGGTTGTTCGCCGCCGCCCTGCTGTTGCCGTACTGGACGAGGATCTTGCCGAGGACCGGGTAGGGCTGCTGCTCCTTACCGCCCGCCGCCTTCGTGTACATCGGCTCGACGTACAGCAGGCTTCCCCCGAACGGGATCGTCAGCAGGTTGCCGGGCAAGGTCTTCGTGCCTCCGATACGCAGGTCGTTGATGTCTCTCTTCACCTGCGGATCGGTCTCGAACAGGTTCTGCACCTGGCCGGGCCCCGCCGGTTGCGCGTCCCGTGGCATCTGGAGGATCTGGATCTGCCCGTAGTCCTGGCCCGGCGTCGAGCCGACCGCCATGAACGCGGCGAGCTGTGAGTTGTCGCGCGGGTTGAACACCGTCGTCAGCGAGAACGACTGCGTGCTCTGGCCCGGCATGCGCAGGCTCTGGTAGTACGGCGGCTGCCGCTTGTCCTTCGAGGACGGGTCCTCCGGCACCTCCCAGAAACCCTCGCCGTTGTAGAACGCCGACGGGTCCGTCACGTGGTACTTGGTGAGAACCTTCCGCTGCACCTTGAAAAGGTCCTGCGGGTAGCGGAAATGCGCCGCCAGGTCAGGCGGGATCGACGACTTGGGCTGGACGGTCCCGTCGAAGACCTTCATCCACGTCTTCGTGATGGGGTCGTTCTCGTCCCACTGGTACAGGTGCACGGAACCGTCGTAGGCGTCCACAGTCGCCTTGACCGAGTTGCGCATGTAGTTGATGTGGGCGTCGGCCTGCCGCGCCACCGCCGACCGCGTGTCGGTGATCGTGTCGCGGGTCGCGTCCCCGAGGCCCATCTTCTCCGAGTACGGGTAGCTGCTGGACGTCGTGTAGCCGTCCACGATCCACAGGATGCGGCCGTTCACCACAGTCGGGTAGGGGTCGCCGTCCAGCGTCAGCCACGGCGCCGCCTTCTGCACCATCTCGCGCGGCGACCGGTCGTAGAGGATCTTCGCGCCGCCGTTGATCGCGCCGGACAGCAGGAGGTTCTTGTCCTGGAACTTCGCCGAGTACAGCAGCCGGTGGAAGAACGAGTCGATCGGGACGCCGCCGTCACCGTCGTAGTTGCTGCTCTTCTGCCCCGCCTTGCTGTTGTCGGGGTAGTTCAGCTCCTGCTGGCCACTCCCGCCGACCACCGAGTACTTCGGCGACCGCTCCCCGAAGTAGATCTCCGGCTTCGCCACCTTGATCTTGTGGGTGGGGGAGACCGGCATGTTCTTGGTGATGAACTCGGGGACGTTGCCCTCGGCGAAGCGGTCGCCGTACGCGGACACCAGCCCGTAGCCGTGCGTGTAGACCATGTGGTCCTTGACCCAGGAGCGTTGCCCCGAGGGCGCGCCGGACAGTTCTCGCAGCGCGACGACCGTGTCGACCATCTTGCCGTCCACCGGGTAGCGGTCGACGTCCAACGTGTCGGGGAACCGGTAGAACGGCCTGATCTGCTGCAACTGCTGGAACGTCTCGCCCACCACGGCAGGGTCGAGAACGCGCACGCCGCCCTGCTCCAGTTGGTCGGCCTCCTGAAGGAGCTTCGACTTGTCGGTCACCGGCTGCGACCCGTACGGGACGACCTTCGCGCCGTCCACGCCGTACGCCCGCCGGGTGAACTCGATGTTGCGCTGGATGTACGTCCGTTCCTTGGCCAGCTCGTCCGGCTTCACCTGGAACTGCTGGATCAGCAACGGATAGACCCCGCCGAGCAGGATCGCCGACAGCACCAGCAACGTGAACCCGACGCCCGGCAGCATCATCCCGCGCCGCAACAGGTTGCTGAAGAACATCGCGGCGCACAGCAAGGCGATGATCATGAGGATCGTCTTCGCCGGGAGCAACGCGTTCACGTCGGCGTAGGACGCGCCCGTCGTCACGCCCCGCTCCGAATGCACCAGGCCGTACCGGTCGAACCAGTACGCGACCGCCTTCAACAGGATGAACAACCCGAACAGCACCGACAGATGGGCGCGCGCGGGCGGGCTCGCCTTGTCACCCGGCCCCTGCAACCGCAGCCCGCCGTACAGGTAGTGCACCATCACCGCGGCCAGGATCGACAGGATGATCGTCGCGAAGACCACGCCGAGGACGAGACGCAGGAACGGATACGTGAAGACGTAGAACGACACGTCCTTGTGGAACTGCGGGTCTTCGACGCCGAACGACGTCCGGTTGAGGAAGGCCAGCCACACCGCCCACTGGCCCGCCACCGACGAACCCGTCAGCACACCGAGCAGCCCCAGCAGCGACCACGAGATCAACCGTCGGCGCGGATCGATCACCGCGCGATACCGCTCCAGGCCCTGCTGCTCCACCGACAACGGCCGGTACGCCGGACGCAACCGGTAAGCCACCGCCACGTTCGCGCCGACCACCAGCGTCATCAGCAGCCCCGCCCCGAAGAACAGGACCACCTTCGCCTGAAGCTGCGTCGTGTAGACCTTCTTGAAGCCGATCGAGTCGTACCACAGAAGGTTCGTGTACGTCGCCGTGAAGACCATGAAGGCAGCCAGAAGCACGGCGAGGACCACCAGGGTCGGCAGCACCAGCCGCGTCCGTCCCGTACCGAGCCGGCGCCCGAAGCCGGGAGTCCGGAAGGTCAACTGACCCCTCCGATCGAGTTGCGCCACCGGCGGCCCGCCGGTGCTGTCTAAGCAACTTACCGACTGGGACGGGGGTTCCCGCATGTCCATGGGGCGAAAGGGGGAAAGATGGGCCCCGTGAACCATCTGGAAGAAGTCGTCCTCGACCTCGAACGCCATTCGGCCGAGAAGGGCTGGGACGCCGCGCCGAGCCTGTACGCCCTCGTCCGCAGCGGCGAGCTCCGCCGGGCCGAACCAGGGCTCGCCGACCAGCTCCCCGCCGACCCCGACGCGCTCGTCCCCGTCGAACAGGACGCCCTCCCCGAACCCGACGACCTGGAGAAGGCCCTCGCCGGGATCGTCTGGCCCGACACCGTCGACGGGTGCGCCCTCGTCCTCGAACGGGTCGTCCTCCCCTCCGACGTCGAGGCCGAGATCCCCGGCGACGCCGCCGAAGCCCAGGCGTTCGTCGGCAGCCACCCCGCCCGCGAGGACGTGCGCATGGTCATCGGCGTCCTGCGCGGCGGCGCCCGGCTCTCCGCCATCCGGATGCGCAGCCACGACAACGAGGACGAGGTCCTCACCGGACCCGACCTCGTCCGCGCCTTCCCCGAGGCCCTCGCCGCCACCCTCGAGCCCGAGGGCGAACCCACCGAGGGGTAGCCTGCGGGACGTGAGCCACGACAGCATCGGCCGGGACGGTGTGATCAGGCTGATCGGCGTCCGCGCCGAGCCCCTGTCCGTGGACGAGGTCCTCACCGCCGTCGCCGCCCCCGGCGCCGGCGGCACCGCCCTGTTCATCGGGACCGTCCGCGACCACGACCACGCCCGAGCCGTCACCGCCCTCGGCTACACCGCCCACCCCACCGCCGCGGAACAGCTCCGCGCCGTCATGGACAAGGTCGCCGCCGACCACCCCGTCCTCGGTCTCGCCGCCGTCCACCGCGTCGGCGACCTGCGCGTCGGCGACCTCGCCGTCGTCGTCGCCGCGTCCGCCGCCCACCGCGACGAGGCGTTCGCCGCGTGCCGCCGCCTCATCGACGACCTCAAGGCGGACGTGCCGATCTGGAAACACCAGACCTTCGCCGACGGCGGGAACGAATGGGTCGGCGCGTGCTAACCCGCTCACCCGGGGGGTGTGGGGGGTCGGCCCCCCACAAAAGATCGCCCCGGACCGCATAGAGTTCCGGGCATGTCTCGTCGTGCCGCCACGCTCACCGCCGCGAGCGTGATCGTCCTCGTGCTCGCCCTCATCGGCTCCGTCATGAAAGTGCCCTACGTCGCGCTGATGCCCGGGCCCACGAGCAACACCCTCGGCACCAACGACAAGGGCCAGCCCCTCATCAGGATCGACGGCCGCCAGGTCTACCCCGCGTCCGGCCACCTCAACTTCACCACCGTCACCTACCGCGGCGGCCCCGGCGGACGCATCGACCTCCTCACCGCACTCCGCGGCTGGATCAAGGGCGACACCGCCATCGTCCCCGAAGAAACGATCTTCCCGCAGGACGAGTCGCCCAAGCAGGTCGACGAAGAGAACACCCGCCAGATGCAGGACTCCCAGCAGAACGCCGAAGCCGCCGCCCTCCACGAACTCCGCATCCCCGTCGCCACCCGCGTCGTCATCGACGGCATCCAGAAGGGCCGCCCCGCCGACGGCGTCCTCAAGCCCGGCGACGAGATCACCGCCGTCAACGGCACCAAGATCACCAACGTCGCCCAGGTCACCGGCACCATGGACAAGCACAAGGTCGGTGACACCGTCACCCTCGCCTACACCCGCGACGGCAAGCAGAACACCGCCACCCTCAAGACCGTCGCCACCCCCAACGGCGACCGCCCCGCCGTCGGCATCGTCATCTCCGACGAGTACAAGTTCCCCTTCAAGATCGACATCAGCGTCGGCGACATCGGCGGCCCCTCCGCCGGCCTCATGTTCTCCCTCGCCATTGTCGACAAACTCACCCCAGGCCCCCTCACCCAGGGCCGCTTCATCGCCGGCACCGGCACCATCACCCCGAGCGGCGAGGTCGGCCCCATCGGCGGCATCCAGCAGAAGATGATCGCCGCCCGCCGGTCCGGCGCCACCATCTTCCTCACCCCCAAGGACAACTGCTCCGACGCCAAGTCCGCCCGGCCCGACGGCCTCCGCCTCGTCCGCGCCGACACCCTCCACGGCGCCGTCCAGGCCATCAACGCCCTCACCAGCGGCAAAGGCCCCGTCCCCGCCTGCCCCTGAAACCCGTTCGCACCACCCCTCCCCATGCCATACACTTAACCCATCACCGCGGGGTGGAGCAGTTCGGTAGCTCGCTGGGCTCATAACCCAGAGGTCGCAGGTTCAAATCCTGCCCCCGCTACGGATCCGGATCCCCGTGGTCGGCCTTCGGCCTTCCGCGGGGATCCTTCGCATTTCGTCCGGGGGACGACCCCCGGACCCCCGGCTCCTCCGCCACCCCCACCCGCCCACCCCCGGGGCTTCGCCCCTGGCCCCCCTTGGTTGGGCTTCCTTCAAGTCTTGTTTTCTAGGTGGGGGGTCAGGGTTAGGGCTAGGTGGAGGGTTAGGCGGTCTTGGCCGTTTGTGAGGGTTAGGGACGTTAGGGCTTCTATGCGGTGTAGGCGGTGGTAGAGGGTTTGGCGGTGGATGTTTAGGGTTTCTGCGGTTTTTTGGGCGTTGCCTGCTTGGTCTAGGTAGGTGCGGGCTGTTTCTTGTAGGACGGGATGGTCTTGTAGGCGGTGGGTTCCCTTGGTTTGGGTTGCTTGGGCTAGGGCCTCGTCTCCTGCTGTTCTTAGGAGGCGTAGGGCGCCCAAGGTTGTCCAGTCGCGGGTTTCGCCTGGGGTGGCGGTGCGGGCGGCTACTCGGGCGCGTTGCCAGCCCTCGTGGACGTGGTCGAGGGTGGGGCAGGGTGTGTAGACGCCTGTTTGGACGGGGACGTTGCGTTCCTCCAGGATGCGGCGGGCTCGGTCGATGGTTGTGGATGTTTCGGCTGGGAGTAGGAGGACGTGGTCGCGTTGCCAGACCGTCGTCAGGGTGGAGTGGGGGAGTAGCCACGGGTTGAGGGGTTCGGGGCTTGGGGTGCGGAGGACGGCCACTGTGTAGGGCGGGTCGGAGATTCCAGCGTTGGCCAGGTCGTCGGCCGCCTGGGTGCGGACGTCCGGGTGGGTGGAGAGGAGGTCGGCCACCTTCCAGCCCAGGTCGTCGCGTTCTCGGGCCTGGCGGGCCATGAGGAGGCCCGCGCGTTCGCACAGGGGCATCGCTCGGGACGCTTGGGCGCTGGTTATTCGTTCCTGGTCGTCCAGGAGCCAGAGGTAGCCGTAGGTCACGTTGTTCCAGCGGACGGGGAGGCAGAGGCGGGCCAACTGGCCGAGTGTCTTGTCTGGCGGGATGCGGATCGGGCCGGTGGCGCGGGCTATGCCGTGGCGTTCGAAGCGGGCGCGGACGGCGGCGGTGGCGCGGCGGTGGAGGATCGAGTCCATCCGGACGGGGTCGATGGTGTCGCCGTGCGGGGCGTAGGCGACCAGGTGGAAATCGCGGTCCTCCATGGTGGCGGGGGCGCGGAGCAGGTCGGCCGCCTGTTCGGTGATCTCCTGGAGGTCCATCTGAATATTGTACGTTTGTATGAAGATCGGCTGCTCTGAAAGTGGCGTCTGGCTATACGGGGGGAGGGGTGGCGGCTTCTAGCGTGCAGGTGTTCCTCGTCGCTGGAGGTTCTGATGCTGAGCCCTTTGCTGCTTGCTGCCGCCCGTAGCGTGCGGACGCGTCGGCTTGTCACGTCCGTGCCGCTGACCAGGGGAGTCGTCGACCGGTTTGTCGCTGGGGAGGACCTGGACGCCGCCATTGGTGTCGCCCGTGGGTTGGGGGCGGACGGGCTGCGTGTGACTCTTGATCATCTTGGGGAGGACACCACCGATCAGGGGCAGGCACGGGCTACTCGGGATGCCTATCTGGAGATGTTCGCCGCCTTTGAGGAGCAGGGGCTTGCGGGGGGTGCCGACGCTTCGGTGAAGTTGTCGGCGCTAGGGCAGGTGCTTGGTGGGGACCTTGCTCTGGATAACGCGCGGGAGTTGTGTGCGGCGGCTGGACGGGTCGGGATGACCGTCACGCTTGATATGGAGGACCACACGACCGTCGACTCTACGTTGGGGATCCTCGGGAAGCTGCGTGTTGATTTCCCTTGGGTTGGTGTCGCTGTTCAGGCGATGCTGCGGCGTAGCGAAGGGGATCTCCGGGATCTGGCGGGGAGCGGGTCGCGGGTGCGGCTTGTCAAGGGGGCTTATGCCGAGCCTGCTTCGGTGGCCTTTCAGAGCAAGCGGGACGTCGACCTTGCTTATGTGCGGGGGCTGCGGATTCTGATGCGGGGCGACGGGTATCCGATGATCGCCAGCCATGACCCGCGGCTTATCGAGATAGCGCTCGCGTTGGCTTCCGAGCGGTCGCCCACGTCCTATGAGTTCCAGATGCTGTATGGGATTCGGACGGAGGAGCAGCGGCGGCTGGCCGAGACCCATCAGATGCGCGTTTATGTGCCTTATGGCGCTGACTGGTACGGGTACTTCATGCGGCGGCTGGCCGAGCGTCCCGCCAATCTTGTTTTCTTTCTTCGATCGTTCGTGTCCCGCTGACTCACAAGGAGGTTGCCTTCATGGACGCCGCGACCAATGTTCCGACACCGGTGAACGAGCCGGTGCGGGGGTACGCCCCGGGCAGCGCCGAGCGGGCCCGGCTCGAGGCCAGGCTCGCCGAGCTGACGGCCGAAGCGCCGATCGATCTGCCCATGACCATTGGCGGGCAGCGGCGGCTGGGGGCGGGCGCGAAAATCGCCGTTGTGCAGCCGCACAAGCACGCTTCTGTGCTCGGGACGTTCGGGACCGCGACCGAAGACGATGCGCGTGACGCCATCGACGCCGCGCTCAAGGCCGCTCCGGCCTGGCGGGCGCTGTCGTTCGACGACCGGGCCGCGATCCTGCTGCGGGCCGCCGACCTGCTCGCCGGGCCGTGGCGGGAGACCCTGCTTGCCGCGACGATGCTCGGACAGTCCAAGACCGTCCAGCAGGCCGAAATCGACAGCCCGTGTGAGCTGGTCGACTTCTGGCGGTTCAACGTGCACTTCGCGCGTCGGATCCTCGCCGAACAACCCATCAGCAGCCCCGGCGTCTGGAACCGGATCGACCACCGGCCGCTCGAAGGGTTCGTCTACGCCATCACGCCGTTCAACTTCACCGCGATCGCCGCCAATCTGCCCACCGCGCCCGCGCTCATGGGCAACGTCGTTGTGTGGAAGCCGTCGCCTACGCAGACGTATTCCGCGGTGCTTTTGATGCGGTTGCTTGAGGAGGCTGGGCTTCCGGCTGGGGTCATCAACCTTGTCACCGGGGACGGCCAGGCCGTTTCGGAGGTTGCGCTTCAGCATCCAGAGCTGGCCGGGATCCACTTCACCGGGTCGACGGCTACGTTCCAGCATCTGTGGAAGACAGTTGGGACGAACCTCGAGAAGTTCCGTGGATATCCGCGGCTGGTGGGGGAAACCGGCGGCAAGGACTTCGTCGTCGCGCATCCGTCCGCCGATGCCGCTGTTCTGAAGACCGTGCTGGTGCGCGGGGCGTTCGAGTATCAGGGGCAGAAATGCTCCGCGGCGTCGCGTGCCTATGTGCCGCGGTCCATCTGGGACGGTGGGCTCAAGGACGCACTCGCCGCCGAAACCGACGGGCTCACCATGGGGGACGTCGCCGACCTCGGCAACTTCATGGGCGCCCTCATCGACGAACGAGCCTTCGCCAAGAACAAGGCCGCCCTCGACCGCGCCCAAGCCGACCCCGACGTCGACGTCATTGCCGGAGGAACCTACGACGACAGCGTCGGATACTTCGTCCGGCCCACCGTCCTCGTCTCCGGCGACCCCGACAACGAGATCTTCCGCACCGAATACTTCGGACCCATCCTCGCCGTCCACGTCTACGACGACGACCAGTACGACGCCATGCTCACCCAGATGGAATCCGTCGCCCCCTACGCCCTCACCGGCGCCGTCATCGCCAACGACCGCGCCGCCGCCGCCCACACCGCCCACGTCCTCCGCTACGCCGCCGGAAACTTCTACATCAACGACAAACCCACCGGAGCTGTCGTCGGACAACAACCCTTCGGCGGCGCACGCGCGTCCGGCACCAACGACAAAGCCGGATCCGTGTTCAACCTCCTCCGCTGGACCTCCACCCGCTCCATCAAAGAAACATTCGTCCCACCGACCGACTACCGATACCCGCACATGGGCTGAACCGCCCCCGGCCGGCCACCCGAACCCAGTTTGCGCAACCACCCCCCGCCCCATACAGTTAACCCATCACCGCGGGGTGGAGCAGTTCGGTAGCTCGCTGGGCTCATAACCCAGAGGTCGCAGGTTCAAATCCTGCCCCCGCTACTGGTCTGGGGTCCGTGTGGTCGGGCGCTTTTGGCGCCCTTCCCTACGGACCCTTCGCATTTCGCCCGGGGGGACGACCCCCCGGAGCCCCCCGCTCCTCCACCACCCCCCACCCGCCCCCCCGGGGCTTCGCCCCTGGCCCCCCTCCCTGCGTGGTGTGGGTTAGGGTTTTCTGGTGCGGTGGGGATGGGGGTTTGTGCTTGATGTGGTCTGTGTGCTTGTGTTTGTTGGGATTGGGCGGGGGTCTCATGACGAGGGGGGCAGTGTCCTCGGGTTCCTTGGTGTGAGCTGGCCGTTTGTTGTTGGGGTTGGGGTTGGATGGGTTGTTTGTCGCGGGTGGCGGCGGGCGGTGGCTCTGGTGCCTACTGGGGTTGTCGTTTGGGTTTTGACTGTTGCTGTGGGGATGGGGTTGCGGGCTCTGGTTGGGCAGGGGACTGCTGTTGCGTTTGTGGTGGTGGCCGGCTTGTTTCTGGGAGGTGTGATGCTCGGGTGGCGAGTCTTGGCTCGGGTGGTTGGGGTCCGGTAAGGGCTGGTTTGTTGTGGGGTGTCTCCAAAAGTGGCTGTCTGCTCTTTGCCCTTTGGCGCGGTTGACCCTGGGCTGGCGTGCTGATGAAGTTACCGGCGAGTCACGTGGGTTGGCCGCGGGCACGGTGAGAGGGACACGATGGCATCTGCGCTGCGCGACTGGATGACCACGCCTGCTGCTGGACGCGGCATCTACCTGGCTGATGACGACGGAGGCTGGGAGTTCCGCGAGTATGGGGAGCTGGCCGCGGCCGCGCGGCGTACTGCGGGGGCCTTGATCGAGGAGGGCGTGCAGCCCGGGGACGTTGTTTGTGTCGTGCTGCCTACGGACTTCACCTGTATTGAGACTTATTTCGCGGTGTGGGCTGCTGGGGCGACTGTTTGTCTGATCACGCCGCCCCTGTTCCAGGACGGGGACGAGTATGTGGCGCATGTCGCGGCGATTCTGCGGCAGGCGGCGCCGGTGCTCGTTGTCGCGTCCAAGAGTCTCGCCGAGTACGCCGGGCGGGCCATGGATCAGGCGGGGCTCAGCGGGGAGCCTTGGCTGCCTCGGCAGGGGGCTGAGATCGCTGAGCTGGGGAGTACTGGGGAGTTGGCGCTTCTCCAGTTCACGTCGGGGTCCAGTGGGGCGCCTCGTGGGGTGATGGTCACCTGGGAGAACCTGGAGGCCAACTGCGAGATGATCTCGCGGGCCGCTGGGTTCGTGGGTGACGACTCCGCCGCGTCGTGGCTGCCGCTGTATCACGACATGGGGTTGATCGGGTGTTTCCTTACGCCGATCTCGTTGCAGGTGTCGTTGAGACTGATGCGGCCCGATCACTTCATCCGGGATCCCGCTCGGTGGATTCGGTGTTTTGGAGAGGCCTCGCATACGGCCGCGCCGCCGTTCGCGTATGCCTTCGCGGCTCGGCGGGTCAAGCCGGAGCAGTTGGAGGGCGTCGACCTGTCGGGGTGGCGGACGGCGATCGTTGGTGCCGAGCCGATCGACCCGCACGCGTTGGAGTCGTTCGCGCGGCTTGTGGAGCCGTTCGGGTTCTCGCGGACGGCGTTCAAGGCCGCGTATGGGATGGCGGAGACGACTCTGCTTGTCACGATGGACTGGGAGCGGCGCGATCCGCTCACTGTGCGTCCCGATCCCGAGTCGTTGGCGTTTGGTGAGCCTGTTCGGGTGCTGGAGGAGCACACGCTGGGCGCGTCGTCGCTTGGTGCCAAGGCGGGGTGGGTTGTCGGGTGTGGGATGCCCGAGGCTCGTGTTCCGGTGGTGGTTGTGGACGATGACGGGCGGGAGCTGGGGGAAGGGCTGCTCGGGGAGATTGTTGTGGGGGGTCCTTCTGTCTGTCCTGGGTACTACGCGGGGGCTGAGGGGCGGTCGACTCGGTTCGCTGACGGGCTTGTCTATACGGGGGACGCCGGGTTCTTCTACTCGGGGCAGTGGTTCGTGCTCGGGCGGATGGGCGACAGCATCAAGGTGCGTGGGCGGTCCGTCTACGTCGAGGATCTGGAGGCGAAGATCGCCGAGGCCAGTGGGCTCGGGAAGGGGCGGATCGTGGTGGTGGGCGTGCCCGGGGCCGGTAAGAAGGGGCTTGCTCTCTTCGCCGAGACCCGGGACGAGGCGTGGGTCGGTGATGTGCGGGAGATGCTGCGGCGGAGGCTGGGGGGCGATGTGGAGCTCACTGTGGTCGTGGGGGCCGGGCTGATCCAGCGGACGTCCAGCGGCAAGCCTCGTCGTCGCTACATGTGGGAGCGGCTGCGGGCTGGGCAACTGGACGGGGCGCGAGTCCTCTCCTGATTGCTTAAGTCGGTCGCGGCGGGACACGATGGCGTTGACGTTGTGAAAGGTCGACGATGCCGGGTTTTGTCAACGCGCTGCTCCGACTGGGGGGCCGCCTGGGCGCCACCGCCCAGAACGCAATGGAGGTCGCCCGGTTCGGCGGGTTCGACACCGGGGAGGACGCCTCGCCGTTCGAGGTGGTGACCGAGCAGCCCGTTTATCGGCTGCGGCACTACTTCACGAGTGGGGGCGGGCCCGTTGTGCTGCTCGTGCCGCCGTTGATGATCACGGCGGAGGTGTACGACATCTCGTCGCGGGTCAGCGCGGTGCGGGTGCTGCGGGACCTCGGCGTCGACCCGTGGGTCGTCGACTTCGGGGCGCCGGAGCGGGAGCCGGGCGGGCTGGAGCGGACCGTCACCGACCATGTGCTGGCGGTCTGTGACGCTGTCGACCGGATCCGCGCCGCTACCGGACGGGCCGTCCACCTCGCCGGGTACTCGCAGGGCGGCATGTTCGTCTACCAGGCGGCGGCGTACCGGCGGGGTGAGGGCATCGCTTCGGTCGTGACGTTCGGGAGCCCTACCGATATCGGTGCGGCCCTTCCGTTCGGGGTGCCGGGCTGGCTCGCCGGTGGGGTGCCCGACTGGGTGCTGGGCGGGTTCGCGGTGCCGGGGTGGGTGACTCGGTTCGGGTTCCAGGCCTTGAGTCCTGTGAAGTCGGTGCGGTCGCGAGTTGATTTTGTGTTGCAGATGCATGATCGGGAGCGGCTCGCGTCCAGGGAGCGGCAGCGGCGGTTTCTGGAGCGGGAGGGGTGGGTTTCGTGGCCCGGTCCGGCGTTGGCGGAGTTCGTGCGGCAGTTCGTTCAGCACAACCGGATGCTGACCGGTGGGTTTGTGATTGGCGATCGGCTCGTCACGCTGGCTGACATCAGCTGCCCTGTGTTGACGTTCGTGGGGGAGACGGACGAGATCGCGCCGCCGCCTACTGTGCGGGGGATTCGGCGGGCGGCACCGCGTGCGGACGTGTACGAGGCGTCCTTGCAGGCTGGGCATTTCGGGCTTGTTGTCGGTGGGCTCGCTGTCGCGCGGACCTGGCCCGCCGTGGGTGGGTGGGTTCGGTGGCTTGAGGGCGAGGGGGAGCTGCCGGAGATCGTGGTGCGGGTGGACGGGGATCGGGACGTCGCGTCGGCGGGGGCGGTCGGGGGGCGTGTGGCGTACGGGCTTCAGCTTGCCGTGGGCGCCGGTGAGGGTGCTGTGCGAATGGCCTCGCGGCTGGTGGACGGGGGTCGGCAGTTCACCGGCGCCGCCGCCCGGAACCTGCCACGGCTGGCGCGGTTGGAGCGCATCCAGCCGGACACCCGAATGTCCTTGGGGCTGCTTCTGGACGAGCAGGCCCGGCGGATGCCCGGTGAGGTCTTCTTTCTGTACAAGGGACGGCCCTATACGTATGAGGCGGCTGCTCGTCGTATCGACGCCATTGTGCGCGGGCTGATTTCCATTGGCGTGCGTCAGGGGGACGCGGTCGGTGTGTTGATGGGGACGCGGCCCACGGCGCTCGCGCTCGTGGCGGCGTTGAGTCGGCTTGGCGCCGTTGCCGTGTTGCTGCGTCCTGATGGTGACCCGGCGGCCGAGGTTCGCGTGAGCGGGGTTCGGCGGGTGATCGTTGATCCCGAGCATGTTGACGTTGCTGAGCGGTTGGGTGGCGTTGAGGCTTATCTCCTCGGGGGGCCTGGGAAAGGCCCGCGCGGGTCGTTGGTGGATATGGAGGACATCGACCCGGAGACGGTGGAAGTTCCCGGCTGGTATCGGGCGAATCCTGGGCGGGCCGGTGATCTCGCGTTCGTGGTGTTTCGCGGTGAGGGCGAACGGGTGCGTGCCAGCCGGATCACGAACCGGCGGTGGGCGCTGTCGGCGTTCGGGACGGCGTCGTCCGCGGGGCTGTCGCCGTCCGACACCGTGTACAGCGTCACGCCGCTCCAGCACCCGTCCGCGCTGCTGATGAGCCTCGGCGGCGCCGTCGCGGGTGGGGCCCGGCTGGCGCTCGCCGCTCCTGGCGACGGAGACGACGGGATCGACCCGAAGGTTTTCTGGGACGAGGCGCGCCGGTACGGGGTGACCGTCGCGTCCTACACGTGGTCGCTGCTGCGCGACCTGGTCGACGCGGCGCCGGACCCGGCGGAGCGGCATCACGCCGTCCGGCTGTTCATCGGCTCCGGGATGTCGCGCGGGCTGTGGCGGCGTGTCGAGGAGCGGTTCGCCCCGGCCCGGGTGCTGGAGTTCTACGCCTCGACGGAAGGCGAGGCGGTGCTGGTCAACCTGAGCGGCAAGAAGCTCGGGTCGTTGGGACGACCGCTGCCCGGTAGCGCGCGGGTGCGGCTCGTCCGGTACGACCTGGAGGCTGGACGGCTGGAACTCGGGGCCGACGGGTTCGCGGTCGAGTGTGGGGCCGGTGAGGTCGGCATGCTCCTCGCGCGGGTGCGGTCCCCTGGGGCGGGTGTCGGCCTGCGGGGCGTGTTCGCGCCCGAGGACGCTTGGATCGTGACCGGCGACCTTTTCCGCCGGGACGCGGACGGCGACTTCTGGCTCGTTGGGGCGGAGAGCGAATTGATTCGTACGGCTGGTGGGGTTGTGCCGCCTGGGCCGATCCGGGACGCGCTCAGCGACCTTCCGGGCGTCGATTCCGTCGCCGTCTATGGGATTCCGGCTGGGGAGTCGGAGCTGGTCGCCGCTGCTGTCAGCCTGCGTGATGTGGGCGGGGCCGCGGATCTGCCGAAGGTGTTGGGACGGTTGGAGGTTGGGCTGCGGCCCGCTGTTGTTCGGGTGGTGGATGAGGTGCCCTTCACGGCTGGGCGGCGGCCACGGACGGCGCCCTTGCGTGAGGAGGGCGTTCCCGTCCCTGATGGGAGGGCGTTCTACCGCGACAAGGCGGGCGCGTATCGGTTGTTGACAGGTGCGGCTCGGCGGCGCCTTCTCAAGGGGGTCCGATGACCGCAGCGGAGCGAGGATCTTCAGGGCCCTTCTCCGGGGGTCTGGGGGGCGTCCCCCAGAAGGGCAGGGTGTGATGGGGGTTCTTGCCGCACCTCCGGCTGGGAGTGGGTTGAAGGGGGTTCCTGGTGTGGGTGGGATTCCCTTTATTGGCAGCACTTTCGCTGTGATGCGGGATCCGGTCGGGATGGCTCGGAAGCGGTATGCCGAGTACGGGCCGGTCGCGTGGGGGTGGCTGCTCGGACAGCGGACGGTCACCGTGCACGGGCCCGAGGCCGCCGAGGCCGTGCTCGTCGATCGGGACAAGGCGTTCGCCAGCGGGCCCGCGTGGAGCTACTTTGTCGGGCCCTTCTTCAACCGAGGGCTCATGCTTCTGGATTTCGAGGAACATCTGCATCACCGGCGCATCATGCGGCAGGCGTTCACTCGTCCTCGGCTGCGCGCCTATATGGACGCTATGGCGCCCGGCGTCGTCAAGGGTGTTGGGGCGTGGCAGGTCGGGCCGGGCTTCACGATGTACGACCATTTCAAACGGCTCACTCTCGATCTGGCCGTGGACGTGTTCATGGGCGTTGAGTTGGACGACGCCGAACGTGCGCGCGTCAATGGGGCGTTCATTGCCGCTGTGCGAGCCGGGACGGCTTACGTGCGCTTTCCCGTCCCTGGGCTGCGTTGGCATCGGGGGCTGCGGGCCCGGAGAGTGCTGGAGGAGTTCTTCCAGCGGCAGTTGCCCGCCAAGCGGCGGGACGGCGGGGACGACCTGTTCGCCGCGTTGTGCGCCGCCGAGTCCGACGACGGGCGGCGGTTCACCGACGCCGACATCGTCAACCACATGATCTTCGCGTTGATGGCGGCGCACGACACGACCACCATCACGCTCACGTCGATGGCGTACCACCTCGCCCGGTTTCCCGAATGGCAGGAACGGCTCCGCGACGAGGCGCTGGCGCTCGGGACGGACGACCTCGCCTACGCGGACCTCGACGCCCTCACCGGCATGGACATGGTGATGAAGGAGTCCATGCGGCTGGTCGCGCCGGTGCCCGCGCTGCCGCGCAGGGTCGTCAGGGACACGTCCATCCTCGGCTTCCACATCCCGGCGGGCACGACCGTGGTGGTGCCGATGCTCAGCAACCATCGCATGGCCGACTGGTGGCCTGATCCGGACACGTTCGACCCCGGGCGGTTCGCTCCGGAGCGCCGCGAGGACAAGGTCCACCGGTTCGCGTGGTCGCCGTTCGGTGGGGGAGCGCACCGGTGCGTCGGCATGTACTTCGCCGGGATGCAGGTGAAGTCGATCATGTATCGGCTGCTGCGGCGCTACCGGTGGAGCGTCCCCGACGGGTACGTCATGCCCCTGGACACCACGTCCCTGCCGTCGCCGAAGGACGGTCTGCCCGTCCACCTGGTCGTCGCCTAGAACGTGGCGGTCACGTGTTCCGCGATGGCCAGGCTGGACGTCGCGGCGGGGGACGGAGCGTTCCGAACCGTGATGACGGGGCCGACCCGGCCGATGCGGAAGTCGTCCACCAGGGAGCCGTCCGCGTCCACGGCCTGCGCGCGGACACCGGCGGGTGCGGGCGCGACGTCCGATGCCGTCAGTTCTGGGACGAAGCGGCGTGCCTCCGCGATGAACGCCCGCTTCATCGCCGAGCCGTACAGTTCGCGTGCGCCCGTCCGCCAGTGTTCGCGGGCGAGGCGGCGGAAACCGGGCCAGCGGACGGTCTCCCACACGTCCGCCGGGCGGATGTCGCGCCACCGGTAACCCTCCCTGGCCAGGGCCAGGACGGCGTTCGGGCCGATGTCCACGCCTCCCCCTACTCGCCGCGTGAAGTGCACGCCGAGGAACGGGTAGCGCGGGTCGGGGACGGGATAGATCAGGCCGCGGACCAGGTCCGTCCGGGACGGGACCAGGCGGTGGTACTCACCCCGGAACGGGATGATCGCCGGTGCCGCCGCGTCGCCCGCCAGCCGCGCCACCCGGTCGGACTGGAGGCCCGCGCACACCACCAGGCGGTCGAACGTCAGCCGGTCGTGCGGGGACGTGACCGTGACCCGGTCGCCCGCCCGGCCCAGGCGGACCACCTCGAAGCCGAGCCTGATCTCGCCGCCCGCCGCCGTCACGTCCTCGGCGAACGCGCGGGCCACCGCCGCGAAATCGGTGATCGCGGTGGTGGGGGAGTGCAGCGCGGCGACCCCGGCCGCGTGCGGTTCGAGCTTACGCAGCCCGGCCGCCGTCAGCCGCCGCAGCCCCGGGACGCCGTTCGCGGTCGCGCGGCGCTCGATCTCGTCCAGGGCGGCCACTTCCGTGGCGTCACGGGCCACGACGATCTTGCCGCACTCCTCGTACGGGAGATTCCGGTCAGTGCAATATTCCTTGAGCCTGACGATGCCACGGCGGCACAGGGTCGCCTTCAACGAACCCGGCGCGTAGTAGAGGCCCGCGTGGGCGACGCCGCTGTTGCGACCCGTCTGGTGCGCCGCGATTCGGTCCTCTTTGTCCAGGACTGTGACTTTCGCATCCGGGCGTGTCTCCGTCAGGCGGCGGGCGATCGCGAGCCCGAGAATGCCCGCGCCGACCACGCCGACCTGTACGTCCGCCACCCCCGCACCCTAGCGGGCGGGGTCAGCTCCCCAGCCGCTTGCGGCCCTGGTTGCGCACCCGCTTGCGCTGGGACGGGTCGAGCATCAGGTAGCCGACGACCGGCGTTCCGAGCACCCCGAGGATGATCAGGGTGGTCAGCCACCAGGGGAAGATGAACAGTGTCAGAAGGCCGACGACGACGCCGCCGATCACGAACTTTGTCTGGGTCGACATCTGGTACCTCCGATAGCGGGCCGCCCAACCGTACAACGGCCGTTCGGCGACCGCTGTTCCACGATATGTCGCGAGTCAACCCGATGGCCACCACCGGGAGCCCGGATACGCGGGTCGTCGAACGCGCAGGTCGCCAAATGCGCGGGTCGTCAGATGCGCAGGTAGTTCAGATGCGCAAGTAGTTCAGATGCGCAAGTAGTTCAGATGCGCAAGTAGTTCAGATGCGCAAGTAGTTCAGATGCGCAGGGAGAGTTGGCCTCCGCCCAGGGTGCGCAGGACCTCGGCGTGCAGCTTGCCGTTCGTGCAGACGACGCTGCCGCCGTCCGCGCCCGGCTCGCCGGACAGGTCGGTGAACGTGCCGCCCGCCTCCTCCACGATGACCTGGAGCGCGGCGAGGTCCCACAGCGACACCACGGGCTCGGCGGAGATGTCGACGGCGCCCTCGGCCACCATCATGTGGGACCAGAAGTCGCCGAACGCGCGCGTCCGCCACACCTCGCGGGTCAGGTCCAGAAAACGGTCGAGGCGACCCTGCTCCTCCCAGCCGCTGAGGCTGGAGAACGACAGGGAGGCGTCCGTCAGCTCCGACACCGACGACACGGTCATCCGGCTGGCGCGGGTCAGGCTGCGGCCCGTCCAGGCTCCGCCGCCGCGCGCCCCCCACCAGCGGCGGTTCAGCGCGGGCGCCGACACGACGCCGACGACGATCTGGTCGTTCTCCATCAGTGCGATCAGCGTCGCCCACACCGGGACGCCCCGGACGAAGTTCTTCGTCCCGTCGATCGGGTCGATGATCCAGCAGCGGTTCCCGAAGCCCGTCCGGCCGAACTCCTCGCCGAACACCGCGTCGCGCGGGCGGGCCCGCTTCAGCGTGCCGCGGATCTGCTCCTCGACGCTGCGGTCCGCGTCGCTGACCGGCGTCAGGTCCGGCTTGGTCTCGATGTCGAGATCGAGGGCGCGGAAACGCCTTGTCGTGATGTCGTCGGCCCCGTCCGCCAGCACATGCGCGAGACGAAGGTCATCGGAATAGCCCGCCACGGCGTGCAACGCTACCCTGAGCGCCGCCGGTCCAGACACACTTACCCGGCCGTTCCGGCTTTTCGGTCGTCCGTGTCGGGCGCGCCGTGGCGTTCCAGCCCGATTCGCGGCCTGGGTGATGGCAGCATGGGGCGCATGGCGCACGACCTTCCCGCGTGGGTGGCCGAGCTGACCGACCCGCGCCGGGCCGAGACGCTCGACGAGCTCGCCGACCGCCTCGTCCCGCTGGCCGAGCACGCCATCGACGTGTCCCGGCGGCTCCAGTCGCAACTGAACGAGCTCAACGACCCGTTCAAACGCGAGGCGCTGTACGGGCGGGTGGAACGCTTGAAGGCGCGCGTCGGCGAGGCCCTCGACGAGATCACCGCGGAGATCGCCGCGTCCGGGGAGGAGCGCATCGACCGCGTCGTGGCCGACTGGGCCGGGCGCGCCGAGCCGACCGAGCGCGGGGTGCGCGAGCGCGAGCTGCGGCTCCGGCTGGACCGTGACATCGTCCCCGTTCTGTCGCAGCGGCAACGCGACGTCGCCGAGCGGGTCGCCGAACGCAGCTCCACGGCGCTGGAGGACGCGACGCAGACGCTGCTGACCCGTGTGGAGGAGCTGGCGAAGGCCGTCACCGACCTGATCCACGACGTGCTGCCGCTGGCCCGGGAGGGGCTCGCGCTCGCCGGCCGGATCTCGACGCTGTCGGGCCAGGCCCGCAAGGCCGGACGTGGACCGATCCCGGACGAGCTGAAGGACGCGGGCGCCGAGACCGCCCGCGCGTTCGACGAGGCCGTCGCGCGGCTCGAACTGGAGTGGGCCGCGCTCGGGGCCCGGTCCGCCGGGGTGCGGGCCGCGTTGCGCGGCGCGGAGGAGAGCGCGTTCAGCCGGGTCACCGAGGAGATGACCCGCTGCGTGGAAGAACTCGCGCCCGACCACATCAAGGCGCTGAACGACGCCGAGAGCCGGGCGCGGAGCCTGTTCGACGAGCCGTCCAACGGCTAGCGCGTTCACCCGGTGCCGCGCAGCGTTGCGAGGAACGTGGTGTAGACGGGGACGGACGCGTCCCAGTGGTCCTGGCTCGTGCCGAGAAGCACCTGGTAGATGGCACTGTCGAACTTGAACACGCGGATGCGGACCCGGCGGGCGACGCCGTCCTTGGCGAAGGTGAACTCCGCCTCGGCGGCCAGGTCTCCCTGGTAGGGGACGTTCCGGTCGAACCGCACCTGCGTGAACCCGGGGTACTGGTCGGTGTCGTCCTTCATCTTGCTGAGCGCGTCGGCGAGGCCGTTCCCCGGGTCGGCGAAGGTGGTGGACGCGATGCGCTGGATCGCCAGGCCCCCGTCCGTCGGGCTCCGGAACGTGACGTCGTCTCCGTCGCGTTCGTCCTTCCAGTCCTTCGGGATCGCCGCGACGAAGGCCGACCCCTGGTACTGGCGGTACCCGGGTGGGACGTTCCCGTCCTGTGACTGCGAGGCCGACACCGGTGGGGACGTCGTCGTGCCCGCGCCTTCGCCATCGTCGTCGCCGGAGTTGATGAACATCACGACCGCGACAACGGCGGCGACCAGCGCCACGGTGAACACGCCGCCCGGGACGATCAACTGCCAGGGCACGCGCCGGGACGTGGCGGGCGGCGGCGGAGGGGGGAAGGCCGAAGGGACGGTCGGCGGCGCCACCGGTGGCGGGAGCGTCAGATTGTGCGGCGCCGCGACGGAGGCGTCCATGGCGACCTGGCGGAGCAGCCGTCCGGCGTCGTCGGGGGACATCCGCCTCTCGGGATCCTTGTGGAGCAGGCCGTGCAGGACGGGGGTGAGGGGCCCGGCGAGCCGCAGCGGGTCCGGGTCATCGGACAGGACGGCGGCCATCACGCCCCACACGTCGGGCCGCCGGTACGGGGGACGGCCCTCCACGGCGGCGTACAGCGTCGCGCCGAGGGACCACAGGTCCGACGCCGGGGTGGCCTTCTGGTGGCGGGCCTGCTCGGGCGCCAGGTAGGCGGGCGACCCGACGATGGCGCCCGCCTGGGTGAGGGTCTCGTCACCGGCGACGGTCGCGATGCCGAAGTCGGTGAGGACCGCGCGGCCCGGCGGCAGCAGGACGTTGCCCGGCTTGACGTCGCGGTGCACGACCCCGGCGGCGTGCGCGGCGCGCAGCGCGTCCAGCAGGTCGGCGCCGATCGCCGCGACCCGGGCGGGCGGCAGCGGGCCCTCGCGGGCGATGAGCTTGTCGAGGCTCTCGGCGCGGACGAGCTGCATCACGATCCAGGGGCGGCCGCCCTCCTCGACGACGTCGTGGACGGTCACGATGCCGGGATGGTCGAGCCGCGCCGCCGACCTCGCCTCCCGGAACGTCCGCGCGTAGGTCCGTTCGACCTGCGCGTCGTCCAGGCCCTGCGGCAGCGACACCTCCTTGACCGCCACCTCGCGGCCGAGCGTGCGGTCGCGGGCCCGCCAGACGGCGCCCATCCCGCCGCGCCCGAGCACCTCCACCAGCTCGTAGCGCGCTGCGATCAATTGGACCATGGAAGGCGACGATACCGACGCGAGCCGGGCGAGTCGCCCCGTTCGCTCGGCGTTACTCGGCGTCACCCTCGCGGGCGGCGAGCAGGCGGCGCAGGGAGTCGAGGCGGGCGCGGCTGGCGTGCCCGTCGGCGACCCAGCCGTCGAGCCCGCAACTGTCCTGGAGGTGGTCGCAGAGTGGCGGGCAGCGTTCCGCCGCGCCCTCCGCCAGGTCGTCGAACGCCTCGATGACGTGCTCGGGCTTGACGTGCGCGAGGCCGAAGCTGCGCACGCCGGGGGTGTCGATGATCCAGCCGTCGCCGTCCGGCAACTCCAGCGCGATCGCCGACGACGAGGTGTGCCGCCCGCGGCCGGTGACCGCGTTGACGTGGCTGACGGCCCGTTCGGCGTCCGGGACGAGCGCGTTCACCAGCGTCGACTTGCCGACGCCCGAGTGGCCGACCAGCACGCTCGTCCGTCCGGCGAGGTGGCCGCGCAGCTCGTCCAGGTCGCCGCCCCGGCTCGTCACGACGTACGGGACGCCCAGCGGCGCGTACTCGGCGATCAGGGCGTCGGGGCCCGCGAGATCGGCCTTGGTGAGGCACAGCAGCGGGTCCATCCCGGCGTCGTAGGCGGCGACGAGCTGCCGGTCGATCATGCGGGGCCGGGGCTCGGGGTCGGCGAGCGCGGTGACGATCACGAGCTGGTCGGCGTTCGCGACGACGATCCGTTCGAACGGGTCGCTGTCGTCGGCGGTGCGGCGCAGCGACGACGTGCGCGGCTCGACGCGGACGATGCGGGCCAGGGTGTCCGGGGCGCCGGACACGTCCCCGACCAGCGCCACCCGGTCGCCCACGACGACGCCCTTGCGGCCCAGCTCACGGGCCCGCATCGCGGTGACGCCGCGTTCGTCGCCGGTGCCGAGGGCGACGAGACAGCGGTACCGGCCCCGGTCGACGGCCGTCACGAACCCGGACGAGGCGTCATCGTGCGCCGGACGCCGCCGCGTGCGCGGCCGCGACCCGCGCCGCCCGGGGCGCACCCGGACGTCGTCCTCGTCGTAGTCGCGCGTTCGTCGTGCCAGTGTCCTGTCCCTGCTCTCAGTCGGGCGCGAGCATCGACGCCCACAGCCCGGTGAAGTCCGGAAGAGTCTTGCCCACGGTGCCCGGGTTCTCCACCTCGACGCCCGGAACGGCCAGGCCCAGCACGGCCGCCGCCATCACCATCCGGTGGTCGTCGTAGGTGTGGAACACGCCGCCGCGCAGTTTCGCCGGCCTGATCTCCAGCCCGTCGGGCAGCTCCCGGACGTCGCCGCCCAGCCCATTGATCTCGGTGACCAGCGCGGCGAGCCGGTCGGTCTCGTGGCCGCGCAGGTGCGCGATGCCCGTCAGCCGGGACGGCGAGCCCGCGAGCGCGGCGAGGGCGGTCAGCACCGGGGTCAGCTCCCCGACCTCGTGCAGGTCGGCGGAAAGGCCCCGGAACTCGCCGGTGCCGCGCACCGTGAGCCCGTCCGGGCCGCTCGACACCTCCGCGCCCATCGCGGCGAGCAGTCCGCGCAGCGCGTCGCCGGGCTGCGTCGTGTCGGACGGCCACCCGGGCACCGTGACGCGGCCGCCGGTGACGAGCGCGGCGCCGAGGAACTGCGCCGAGTTCGACAGGTCGGGCTCGATGACCTTGTCGCCGCCAAGCAGGGGGCCCGGCGCGACCCGCCACAGGTCGGGTTCCGTCTCGACGGTGGCGCCCGCGTCCCGCAGCATCCGGACCGTCATCGCCAGGTGCGGCGCCGACGGCACGGGCGGGCCCTCGTGCCTGACCTCCACGCCCTTCTCGAAACGCGGCGCGGCCAGCAACAGCCCCGACACCAGCTGCGACGAACCCGAGGCGTCGATCGTGACCGGGCCGCCCGGCACGGCGCCCGTCCCGTGGACGGTGAACGGCAGCGCGCCCCGGCCGCCGTCGTCGATCGTGGTGCCGAGCGCCCGCAGCGCCGTGATGATCGGGCCCATCGGACGTTCCCTGGCGCGCGGATCGCCGTCCACGGCCACCTCGCCGGACGCCAGCGCCGCGACGGGCGGCAGGAACCGCATCACCGTCCCGGCGAGGCCCACGTCGACCTGCGCCGGGCCCGCGAGATCACTCCGACGGACGCGCCAGTCGCCGCCCTCGTCGGTGACGCCCACGCCGAGGGCGCGCAGGGCGGCCGCCATCAGGTCGGTGTCGCGGCTGCGCAACGGCCGCACGATGTGGGACGGTCCGCCCGCCAACGCGGCCAGGATCAGCGCCCGGTTCGTCATCGACTTGGACCCGGGCAACGGCACGACGGCGTCCACCGGCGCGTGCGCGACGGGGGCGGACCAGGACGGAGACGGCATGATCCAAGGCTATCCGGGCGAGCCTCTGTGGGGGACGGTCCCTCACACCCCCTGGAACCGACCCGGTGCCGCGATCAGAGGGGGATCGTCAGCAGCGTCCTGCCGCCGTCGAGCCGCACCTCGAAACGGCTGATCTCCGAGCGGGTCAGGCCCGTCCCGCCCTGCATGACGAGCGGTTTCGGCTGCCCCGGCACGCCGTACCCCTTGGCGGGAACGCGCCACCCCGCGACGACGCTGCGCTTTCCGTCCCGGGACACGGCCTCCAGTTGGCAGCGCAGCGGGCCCTTGATGCCGCGCAGTTCCAAGCCGACCTGTGTGCCCCAGCCCTTGTCGACCAGACCGACCGTGCCGGACGCGCCCGTGCTCGCGTCCGACGCCTGGAACTTCTCGCCCGTGATCGCCTGCACCGGTGGCGTCTTCTGGACGGTGCCGTCGTCGTTCAGGATCGTGCCGACGCCGATGCCCGCCGCCAGCGCGACGGCCGCCGCGGAGGTTCCGACCGCGTAGGCGATGCGCCGGGACCGGCGGTCCGCGCGCCGCCTGCGGCGCACCATGTCGATCACCGGTGCCGGTGGCGGCTCCTCCTCCGCCTCGCCGAGGGAGGAGAGGATCCCGGCCGTTCCCGAAATGTCGCCCAGCTCGGCCTGGCATGCCGCGCATCCGTGCAGATGCGCCTCGAACGCCCGGCGGTCGTCGTCCTCCAGCAGGCCCAGCGCGTAGGCGCCGACATCGGTGTGCTCGACCCGGGAGCTCATGAGGTCACCCCTCTCTCCTCCAGGGCCACGCGCAACGCGCGCAGCGCGTAGTACACGCGGGACTTGACCGTCCCCACCGGGATGCCGAGGTGCTCGGCGGCCTGGTTCACCGTCCGGTCGCGCAGCACCGTCTCCGTCAACGCCTGCCGGTGCGCCGGGGACAGCGACCGGAGCGCCTCCGTCACGACGACCTTGCGCAGCAGGCCGTCCATCTCGTCCGCCATCGGCAGGTTCTCCAGGGGGGCGTCGCCGACCTCCGGCGGCCGGACCTCGCGCTGCCGCCGATTGTCGATCACGATACGCCGGGACACGGTCGCCAGCCACGGCATCAGCGAGGACGTGCGGTCGTCCAGCCGGTCCGCGCTGCGCCAGGCCCGGATCATCGTCTCCTGCACCACGTCCTCGGCCCACGACCGGTCACCGCCGGTCAGCCGCAGGACGAAACCGAAGAGGGGCCGGTGGTACTCGCGGTACAGCTCCGCCGCGATGTCGTCGGCCGGATCGTCGGAACTGTCCTCGTCGCGCGTGCCGGGGCGGCGGAGCAGGCTCCGCAGCCGACCGGTCGAACCGGGAACTGCCATGGCCGGGGCGTCTCCGTCCTCATGTACGGGCGGAAGGAAGGGGGGTCATCTGGCAGTACGAGACGGCCCCCGACCGTGGTTCAACGGATTTGAAGCCCCGTTAAGGCTGTCTTCGGGATGTCAGCGCTTGACGGCCTGCTTGACCTTGCCCGCCTGCGCCGCGACACGGTTCGGCTTCGTCCCGCCGCGCGCCTTGCGGACCTTGCCCGCCTTGGCTGCTTTAGCCACCTTGCCCACCTTGCCCGCTTTGGCTGCCTTGGCGGCCTTGCGTCCGCCCTCCGCGCGGGCGACGCGCACCTGCCGGGCCGCCTCCCGGCGCGCGTCCCGCAGCGCCACGGCCGCCTCGCGGCGCAACGCCTTCGTCTCGGCGCCGCTCTTGATCTGCGCCTCCCGCACCTGCCGCCGCACCTCCGCCATGCGCGGTGGACGGCGCGGCTCGGACGCCACCATCAGCAGCGCGCCGAACATCCCGGCGTTCTTCAGCAGATGGGAGCGCTCGCTGGCCCGGCGCTCGGGGTCGTCCTCCGTCCAGAACCGGTGCTCGGTCGCGAGGACGGGCACCAGCTGCGCCGCGAGCAGCAGCGTCGTGAGCCTGCGGAACCTGCCGGTCAGCAGCAGCACGCCCGTGCCGAGGCTGAGCGCGCCCTGCATCCGGACGAGCGTCTCCGGGTCCTTCGGCAGCCAGTCGATCCGGTCCGCGACCGGCTTGACCGCCGGACCGACCCGGTCGGCGCGTTCGCGCGGATCGCGGAGCGAGTCCAGGCCGTTCATGATGTAGGGGGCCGCCACGAACGGGCGAGCCAGAGTCGTGAAGGGTCGCATGACCCGCTACATGCCCAGCGCACCGAGCCTCAAGCGCGGCAGGATGGGACCCATGTGCGGACGCTATGCCACCACCCGCGCGCGTCAGGAGCTGCTGGACGAGTTCCAGGTTCAGCTCGACGCCGTCGAGGGCGACCTCCAGCCCGACTACAACGTCGCGCCGACCAAGCAGGTCCCGGTCGTGCTCGACCGGCGCCCGAAGGACGCCCCCGAGGAGGAGCCCGCCGTCCGGCAGCTCAGGACGGTTCGCTGGGGCCTCGTCCCGTCCTGGGCCAAGGACCTGTCCATCGGCTCCCGCATGATCAACGCGCGGGTCGAGACGGCGCACGAGAAGCCGTCCTACCGCCGCGCCTTCGCCCGGCGCCGCTGCCTGCTGCCCGCCGACGGCTACTTCGAGTGGTACACGCTCCAGCAGGAGGGTGCGAAGAAGAAGCCCCAGAAGCAACCGTTCTTCATCCGTCCGAACGACAGCGCGATCATGGCGATGGCGGGCCTCTACGAGCTCTGGAAGTCGCCCGAGGACGAATGGGTCTGGACGTGCACGGTCATCACGACCGACGCGCCCGACGACCTCGGCCGCATCCACGACCGCATGCCCATGGTCGTCGAGCCGTCCCGCTGGGACGCCTGGCTCGACCCCGACCTGACCGACACCGAACAGGTCCGCGGCCTTCTCGTCCCCGCCATGGCCGGAACGATGGACGCCTTCCCGGTGTCGAAAGCCGTCAACAACGTCAGAAACAACGGTCCCGAACTCATAGATCCGGCGACTTCTGGGGATAGTTCTGGCAACCATTCAGACGGCTTGTTCTGACCCGGAACCCCCACCGGGAGGAGTTCGCACATCGTGGACACCGCCGCAGCCCGCTCCCGCCTTGAATCCATGCTCCACGATCTGGACCGCTCTATCGCCATTCTCCGGGGCGAAAGCGCCGAGCGCGAGAATTCCGCCGCGGACGCCGGGGCCGGCCTCACCGACCACGATCGGATGGAGGCCGCCCTGGAGTCCCTGGCCCGCCATCGCCGCGGCGTCGCCGCCGCCCTGGACCGGATCGGCGCGGGCACCTACGGCCGATGCCTGGGCTGCGGCCGCCCCGTCCCCGAGGGCCGCCTGGAGGTCCGCCCCGAAGCGTCCCGCTGCATCCCCTGCCAATCCAAACACGACCGCGCCCGCTGACCAGCCCGCCTCATCGCCGCCGGGCACTGGCGAGCAGGTGAATTCCTAGGGATTCGTCGGGGGGTGGGGTGTTGAGTTCGGTGCGGACGAGGCGGGGGAGAGCGCGGGGGGATTCGGTGAGGACGTGTTCGACGGTCGAGGGGGACAGGACGGTGCGGGGCCTGATCCATTCGACTTCGAGGCCCGCGTCGGCGAGGAGTTCGCGGAGCTGGTGGGCGGAGAACGAGCGGGTGATCGTGCCGTCGGGCCAGGGGACGAGGACGACCTCGGCGCTAGGGACGTCCGACAGGTGCGCCCAGTAGTTGCGTTCGGCGAGCAGCGCCATGCCGAGGGTGAGGGAGTCGACGCAGAGCAGGACGCGGCCGCCCGGGCGCAGTACGCGGGCGATCTCGGCGATCGTGGTCTCGGTGGCGAGGTGCCGGGACAGGACGCGGTTCTCGGCGACGACGGCGTCCATGGAGCCGTCGGCGAGGAAGGTCAGGGTGCCGGTGTCGCCGATCAGGGGGATGGCGGTGCCCTTCGCGGTGCGGGCGTGTCCCTTGTGCGGGGACGACCCCCCACGCCCCCCGGCACGGGCGTGTCCCTTGTGGGGGGATGACCCCCCACGCCCCCCGGCACGGGCGGGTTCGTCCGCGCGGGCCGGGTCGCGTACCTCCAGGACGGTGTGCCCCGCCTCGGCGGCCTGGGCCGCGCTGCGTCCGCCCGAGATGTCGAGGATGCGGGACGGTCTGCGCGGCAGCCATCGGGTCAGCTGGGCGGCCGAAACCGTCCAGTAGAACGTCCAGTAGCGCGCCAGGGAGTCCCCGGAGATGTCACGCAGACTGGCGATGGTGGGCTCGGGTGGCCGCGGCGGTAGTACCGGATGCACCGCTTTGCTCCTGTTCTCGCCGTATATGTCACGTCTTTCCCCGATCCGGGGTGGTCATCACCCTCCGTGTCAGTCGGAGGGGACACGTGTTCGTTTCGTCACTCCTTGACGGGGAATCGGCGGGGACGTCGCGGTGTTGCACAGTCTCACAGGTAAGTACAGCGGAGGTGCACACCGATGACCACAGCCGTTGCCGATCAGCGGCCGACAGCGCGCGGTGACGCGCGGGTGCCCGCCCGCGTGGGCGGTCCGCGCGGACCGATATCGTCTGTGGGACACGACGCCGCCGGCCGGCTCCCGGCCAAGGGCGCCACAGCCGAGGAGGTGGGTCAGGTACAGGGCACCACGGAGACCGTGGAGCAGCGCCAGGAACGCTTCCAGCGCGACGTGCTCCCGTTCTTGGACCAGCTGTATTCGGCCGCGCTGCGGATGACGCGTAACCCCGCGGACGCCGAAGATCTCGTTCAGGAGACCTTCGCCAAGGCGTTCGCGTCCTTCCACCAGTTCAAGGAAGGCACCAATCTCAAGGCGTGGCTCTACCGGATCCTGACCAACACGTTCATCAACTCCTACCGCAAGAAGCAGCGCCAGCCCCAGCAGGCCGCCACCGAGGACATCGAGGACTGGCAGATCGCTCGCGCCGAGTCGCACACCTCCAGCGGGCTGAAGTCCGCCGAGGCCGAGGCGCTGGAGCACCTGCCCGACTCCGACGTGAAGCGGGCTCTCCAGGAGCTGCCCGAGGAGTTCCGCATCGCCGTCTACCTCGCCGACGTCGAGGGTTTCGCGTACAAGGAGATCGCCGAGATCATGGGCACGCCCATCGGCACCGTGATGTCGCGGTTGCACCGCGGAAGGCGGCAACTGCGCGTCATGCTGGAGGACTACGCTGCGGATCGTGGTCTCACGCGCACGGGTGGCGCGAAATGATGCTGGACACCGCGGCCTGCCGCGGCGCGGTGAGCGAGAAGGGTGAGTGAGCCATGGGCTGTGGCAATCACCATGAGACCCCCTGTGACGAGGTACTGGCGCGGGTCTACACCTACCTTGACGGCGAGCTCGACCAGGGCGGCTGCGGCGAGGTGCGCGAGCACCTGGACGAGTGCGGGCCGTGCCTGCGCGAGTACGGGCTCGAGGAGGCCGTCAAGAAGCTGGTGAACAAGTCCTGCGCCTGCGAGTCCGCGCCGACCGATCTGCGCGCCAAGGTGCTCGGCCGGATCGAGGAGATCTGCGGCGAGATCAAGGCGTCCGGCGGGGCCGGGAAGCCCGGCGGGGCCTGACCTTCGCCGGTATCCTTGGCGGGTGCTCGCACTCGTCACCGGCGCGGCCGGGTTCATCGGATCCCATCTCGTCGATCGCCTGGTCGCGGACGGCCACGAGGTCATCGGCGTCGACGATCTGTCGACCGGTCACAACGTGCGCCCCGGCGTCGAGCTGTGGGAGATGGACGTCGCCGACCCCGGTCTCGTCGAGAAGGCGGCGGTGCGGCGGCCGGAAGTGGTCTGCCATCTCGCGGCTCAGGTGAGCGTGCGCGCCAGCGTCGCCGACCCGCTGCGCGATGCCCGGACGAACGTGGTCGGCACCGCGAACGTGCTGGAGGCGGCGCGGGCGGCGGGCGGACGCAAGGTCGTGTTCACGTCGAGCTGCGCGGTGTACGGGGTGCCGGACGCGTTGCCCGTCCCGCCGGACGCCGAGCTGCGGCCCGCGTCGCCGTACGCGGCGTCCAAGGTGTCCGGCGAGGTGTACGTGGGGATGTACGGCGCCCTGCACGGCATCGACCACACGACGCTGACGCTGGCGAACGTGTACGGGCCGAGGCAGACGCCCGAGGGCGAGGCGGGCGTCGTCTCGATCTTCACCGACGCGCTGCTGTCCGGCCGTGAGACCAGGATCTTCGGCGACGGCACGCAGACCCGCGACTACGTGTACGTGCTCGACGTGGTCGACGCCTTCGCCCGCGCGGCGGAGGGCGGGGGCGGCGGGGTGCGCCTCAACGTCGGGACCGGCCTCCAGACCACCGACCGCGACCTGCACACCCTGGTCGCGCAGGCGGCGGACGCGCCGGACGACCCGGAGTTCGCGCCGCCCCGGCTGGGCGACCTGCCCGCCATGGCGATCGACCCCGCCCGCACCCGGGACGCGCTCGGCTGGGAGCCGCGGGTGGCGCTGCGGGACGGCCTCGCCGAGACGGTCGCGTGGGCCCGCGAGCGGAACGCCCGGCCTGGCCGCTGAATGCACGTCCTGCCGGTTGTCGCCCTTATGTACGATTCCCCGTAGTGGTCATTCAGTTGCTATTGCATTTGCACGTGATTTCCGTCGACCGGGGATTTGATGCTCATGCGGAACCGGTATTCCGCGGGGACAAATGATCACTAAAAGTGACGATCGGTTCACGCTTTGTTCACGTTTCCCTTCATGCCTGTGTGACCTCGGCGGTCCGCGTTAGGCTGGTGCCGGAATCAGCGACGAGAGCACGTGCATCCCCGTGAATTCGGGGTATGTGCTCGGCCGGTAGCCTGGACCGTCCCGGTCCCGGTGACCGGCCGCGAGGCCGGACGGCCCCGGTTCGCGGGGGGAGGCAGGGAGCAATGCTCAAGCGCGTGACGTCGGCGGGACACGCCCGGCGCCAGAGCGCCTCGGCGTCGTCGCTGATGATGCTCGAGGGCGTTTCCTGGGTGTAGGTGCCGGCAGGCACGCGGCAGCCCGGTGACGGCCCGCCAATCGTCACCGAACGCCTTTCGTCCCCGGCGGGCCCCGCGCGGTGAGCGCCGACGCGGCCCCACCAGGCGAGAGGCGTTCACTCCCCGAGGGGGCGGCAATGCGAGGACTACCTCTCGCTGCCTGGGCGTACGTCTGTGGTGTGGTCGCTCTCGCGGGCGTCCTCATGGCGACGTCGTCCTTCACGGACATCGACTGGGCCAAACTCGCCGTGCTGGCCCTGCTGTTCCTGGTCTGCGACTCCGCGCCCGCCCGGCTGAACGTCGCGCGGGCCCGGGTGTCGATGAGCTTCGCCGCGAGCCTCGCCACCGTCGTGCTGCTCGGCCCCGCGGGCGCCGCGCTGCTCGGCGTCTGCGCCGTGATCACCGGTCAGCGGTTCTTCGCGCCGGTCAAGCGCGTCTTCAACGGCGCGCAGCTCGCGCTCAGCGGCTTCGTCGCCGGGACGGTGTTCGACCTGCTCGGCGGCGACCGGTTCCACGCCGGGCAGGCCCGCTGGGTCGAGAACGTCATCGGCCCGTTCCTCGGCGCGCTCGTCACCTTCGTCGCGGTCAACCTGACGCTGATGGCCGGGGTCCTGCTGCTCAGCAGGCAGGCCAAGCCGCGCGAGCTGCTGCACGAGTACGGGCAGCTCGCCGTCGGGTGCCTCGGGTACGGCATGGTCGGGCTGCTGATCGCCGGGCTGTGGCCGCGCGTCGGGCCGTTCGCCGCCGTCCTCGTCCTGCTGCCGCTCCTCATCGCCCGCTGGGCGATGGACCAGGCGTACGTGCAGCAGCAGGCGCACGCCGCCACCCTCGCCGCGCTGTGCCAGGCCGTCGAGACCAAGGACTACTACACCCGCGGCCACTCCGAGCGGGTCTCGCGCGGCTCGGTGATGATCGCGCAGGAGATCGGGATGCGCGCCGACCGGGTCGAGGCCATCCGCTACGCCGGGATGCTGCACGACGTCGGCAAGCTCGGCGTGCCCACGAAGGTGTTGCAGAAGAACGGTCCGATGACCGAGGAGGAGTTCGCCGCGATCCAGCTGCACCCGATGCGGGGGCTGGAGATCGTCCGCGAGATCGGGTTCCTGGACGAGGCGCTCGCCGGGATCATGCACCACCACGAGAAGATGAACGGCCGCGGCTACCCGATGGGCCTCGCCGGGGACGAGATCCCCGAGTTCGCCCGCGTCATCGCCGTCGCCGACGCCTTCGACTCGATGACGTCCACCCGCTCCTACCGGCCCGCCCGCAGCGTCGAGGACGCCGTCACGGAGCTGCGCCGCTGCATGGGCGACCACTTCGACCCGGCGATGGTCGAGGCGTTCCTGCGGGCCCTCGACCGCGACGGCTGGGAGCCGCCGCGAACCGTGGTGCTGCCGGACGACGACGTCGTCGAGACCACCAGCCAGGACCACGACGACCCGAGCACCCCCCTGCGCGTCGCGGGCGGCTCCGCCGACGACGCGGTACGCCCAGGCGACGGGGTGCGGCGGTGACGGAGCGCTTTCAGGTGGGGGGACGACCCCCCACGGCCCCCGGAAGGGCTCGTTGATGAGCAGTGAGAGTCACGCCCGAGGGCGGAACGCCTGGCAGAACGTCGACGCGGGTCAGCTGCTGCTGATCGGCACCGCCGGGCTGTTCGTCGTCGTCGCCATCGCGCAGGTCGCCGCCGCCGGGCTCCGCCAGCCGAACGTCGCCATCATCTTCGGGGTGCTGATCGCGCTCGGCGAGCTGTTCCGGATGGTCATGCCCGGCAACCGGGAGGTCGCGCCGATCGCCACCGCCGGGGCCCTGGGGTACGCGCTGCTGGTCGGCGTCGGCCCCGAGAACGCCCCGCCGGACGCGCGGCTCGGCGTCGTCGCCGCCGACCACTCCGCGTTGCAGGTCGTGGCCGTCACCGCGGTCGGCATGCTGGTCGGCTCGCTGCCGCACATCGCGGTCGGCCGGTCGGCGCGTCCGGAGGCGATGGCCCGGCGGCTGTTCACCGTCACGGCCGTCGCGCTGTGCTTCCGTCCGGTGCTGACGCTCGACCTGCCGTGGGAGCTGCTGCTCGCCGTGATGAGCCTGGTGGTGGTCGCCTCGTCCTGCGCCGACATGCTGATCGCCGCGGTGATCCGGGCGGAGACCGTGCACGCCAGGTTCGGCATCGCGCTGCGCGACGAGGTCGAGGCGAAGCTGGCGCTGTGCGCGGCGACCAGCGCGACCGCGCTGCTGATCGCGGTCGCGACGACCGCGATGGGCGAGGCCGCGCTGCTGATCTTCACGGTGCCGATCCTGGTGACGCAGTTCGCGTTCCGCCGCTACGCCGGGACGCGCGCCACCTATCTCCAGACCGTCCGGGCGCTGTCGCGGGTGACCGAGGTCGGCGGCTACGTCGAGACGGGCCATTCGCGGCGCGTGTCGCAGCTCGCCGTCGCGATGGGCCGCGAACTCGGGATGATCGAGGAGGAGCTGCTCGAACTGGAGTACGCGGCGTTGATGCACGACATCGGGCAGCTGTCCCTCGGCGACCCGATCCCCGGGGGCGCGACCGTGCTGGCGTCCCCGGCGGAGCAGCGCCGCATCGCCGAGCTGGGCGCCGAGGTGATCAAGCAGACCGGGGTGCTGGACCGGGTCGCGCACATCGTCCAGCTCTCGTCCCACCCGTACCGGACGGGCCTCGACCCCGCCAACGGAGACCAGGCGGGGGGCGGCGAGGGCAGGCCGATCCCGCCGCCGCTCGCGGGCCGCATCATCAAGGTCGCGAACGCCTACGACGACCTGGTCGGCGACTCCTCCGACCGCGACCGGGGCGCCGCCGTGCTGGAACGGCTCAGGCTGGACTCCGCCGCCGAGTACGACCCGACCGTCGTGGAGGCGCTCAGCCGCGTCGTGGACCGCCTGCCCCGCCAGTAACGTCCGGTGGCAACCGCCAGGGTGATGGCGACGGAGGTCGTCCAGAGGAGCAGCGCGCCGAGTCGCTGGTCGTCCAGGGGTGACGCGCCCCAGTGGCGGCCGAGGTCTTCGTACCAGCCGCCGTGGACGGTCCCGTCCCGCATCAACGCGACCCCGGCCGCTATGTGCAGCGGGAGGACGACCAAGGGCAGGAGCGTCCGGGCCGTCCCGTGGAAGTAAGCCAGGCCGATGACGACGAAACAGGCCATGGCGAGCGGATGTAGTGCGTGGTCTGAGAGGGATGCCCCGAACAGGGGCGACACGTAGAACCCGTACAGGCTCAGGAGGAGCAGGGCCGATGCGACGAACGGGTTGGTCAACGTCTGGATGCTTCTGCTGGTCGCAGCTGCGGTGAGGAGGGCGGGGCCCTCGCCGCGTGCCGACCGCAGTGCCAGCTGGAGTGGTGACCCGTACAGGAGCAAGGGCGGCGCAACCAGCCCGACGAGGACGTGTTGGACGGCGTGCGCGCTGAACAGGACCATGCTGTAGCGGGCGAGCCCGCCGCAGGTGGCGAATAGCAGGACGAGCAGCCCGGCCGCCCACGCGGCGTTCCGACGTCGGGGCCAGTCCCGTACCCGCACGACGCCGATCCCATACAGGGCCGCGCCCGTCACGATCAGTGCGAGGAACAGCGGGTCGAGCCGCCGGTCGAGCAGGTAGGGGACGAGGCCGGACGGGCCCGGCAGCGGGAAGCCGAGCCGCAACGCGACGACGTCGAGGGTCCCCGGCGGGTTCTCGGGCGGTGGGGTGCGGGCGAGGCCGGTCGCGAGGGCCGTCGTCGCCGCCATGATGACGATCTCGACCGCGCCCAGCCGGACGAAGGGGCGCGGGCCCGTCCCGTCCGCGAGGGCGGGGATGGTGGTGCGGCGGTGCCACCAGCCGAACCCGCCGAGGACGGCCAGCGCCACGATCTTCGCCACGACCAGCGTCCCGTACCGCGACCCGAGATGGACGCCGCCGAGTCGCACCCAGGCGTTCACCGCGCCGCTCACGCCGACGACCGCGAACGACGCCAGCGCCAGCCCGCTGTACCGCCGGACGACCCCCGGAAGCCTGCCCCGGATGTCGGGCGCGAGCGTGATGAGGGCGACGAGCCCGCCGATCCACAGCGCGACGCCCACGACGTGCGCGGCCAGGCTGTAGACGGCGAGCGCGTGGCTGGAGGCGTTCGCCGCGTGCCCGGTGAACAGCGGCGGCAGCAGCGCGGCGAGCGCGACCGCCAGCAGGTGTCCGGCGCCGTCGGCGGCGCGCGGCAGGCTCGCCGCGACCGCCAGCGCGACCGTGCCCGCGAGGACGAGCAGCAGCGCCCGGCCCTGCGGCAGTTCGAGGAGGAACGTGCGCATCATGTCGCCGGTCACGCCGGTGAACCCGGTGCCGAACAGGTCGAGGACGCTGAACACGATCAGCGCGAGCGTGCACAGCGCCCAGGCCAGCGCGGTCAGCGAGACGGCCCGCACACAGCGTCCGGCCGTGGCCGACGGGGAACGGACGAACACCGCCGCGACCAGCAGCCACCCAACGGTGAGCACCGACGCCGCGTGCGTTCCCAGCGTCGCGACCGACAGCCCGACCTTCGTCAGCGCGCCCGCCCGCGACAGTCCGGGCGCGGCCGTGGCGCTGAACGCCCCGCCGACCCGCACGACCAGCGCGAGGACGACCAGCGAGACCGTCCCGGCCCCGATCGCGAGCATGAGCCTGTCGGTCGCCGGAGCCTGCCGCACACGTGTCGCCACAGGTGGACGTACGCGCCCACCCGCCCGGACGGTTCAGCCCACAGGCGGGAAAACGACGGGCAGAGCGGTCAGCGCGCGATGGAAGGCGCCGGGGCGCCATTCCAGCTCGTCGGCGGGCACGGCCAGCTCCATGTCGGGGACGCGGTCCAGGAGCCGTTCGATGGCCACCGAGGCGATCAGCCGGGCGTGGTTCTTGGCCGGGCAGGTGTGCGGGCCGCCCGCGAACGCCAGGTGCGCGCGGTTGCCCGTCCGGTTCGCCGTCGAACGCGTTTCGTTATGGGGGGACGACCCCCCATACCCCCCGGAACGCTTCGGGTCGGTGTTCGCCGCCGTGTAGCTGATGATGACGGGCTGGTGGGCGGGCAGCCGGTAGCCGTGGAAGTTCAGGTCCCGGCGGGGGAACGTCGGCCCGTAGTTGGAGATCGGCGGGTCGGTCCACAGGATCTCGTCGAGCGCGTCCTCGATGGGCAGGCTGCCGCCGGACAGGTCGCCGAAGAACCGGTCGTCCGACAGCAGCAGCCGGATGCCGTTGGCGATGAGGGAGTTCTCCGGTTCGGTGCCGGAGGCGAGCAGCAGCCCGACCTGGTTCATCACCTCCTCCTCGTCCAGCCCGGCGGGGTGCCGCAGCATCCAGGACGTCACGTCCGTGCCCGGCTTCGCGCGTTTCAGCGCCACCAGGTCGCGGGCGGCCTCGGTGAGCATGGCGAGGGACTCGGCGGGGTCGTCGACGCCTTCGAGCATGCCGGTCATGCCCTTCTCCAGCCGTCCGGCGATGTCGCGGGGGCAGCCGAACAGCTCGGTGAACACGAGCAACGGCAGCGGGCGGGTGTACTGGTCGATGATGTCGGCCCGGCCGTCGCCCGCGAACTTGTCGATGAGGCCGTCGGCGGCGTCCTCGACGTACCGGCGCAGCGCGACGGGGTGGACGTGGTTCAGCCCGTCGACGATCGCCGACCGGAACCTGGCGTGCACGGCGCCGTTGGTGAACAGCGCGTTCGGCCGGGCCTGGAGCATCGGCAGCACCGGACATTCGGGGCCCACCTCCTCCTCCCACACCTCGCTGCACCGGGGGAACCGGCCGGGGTCGCGCAGGATCTCCAGCGCCGCGTCGTACCCGAGGACCAGCGTCGCCGGGACGCCCGGTGCCAGCTCGACGGGCGCGAGGTCGCCGTGGGCGCGCAGCCGGTCGTAGACGAGGCCGGGCGTCTCGGTGAACTCCGGTCCGTACAGGGGCGTCGGGATCTGGGCCTGCTCTGCGGGGGCGGTCACGGTGTCTCCGAGTCGAGGGTCACGAGATGGTCGACGAGCGCGATCAGCGCCTCGGTGGACGAGCCGCGGTCGCGGGCGTCGCAGATGACGAGCGGGGTGCGGTCCGCGAGGTCCAGGGCCTCGCGGACCTCGTCCTCGGGGTAGGCGGGCGACCCGTCGAAGTGGTTGACGGCCACCGCGTACGTCAGGCCCTGCTTCTCGACGAGGTCCATGACGGCGAACGACTGCTCCAGCCGGGCCGTGTCGACCAGCACGAGCGCGCCGAGCGCGCCGCGCGCCAGATCCTCCCAGAGGCGGGCGAAACGCTCCTGTCCGGGCGTCCCGAACAGGTACAGGACGATCTCGTCGGTCAGCGTCAGGCGCCCGAAGTCCATCGCGACCGTTGTGGTCGTCTTGTCCGGGACGCCGGTCAGGTCGTCGACGGACGCGCCCGCCTGCGTCATCCGTTCCTCGGTGCGCAGCGGGCGGATCTCCGACAGCGTCCCGACGAAGGTGGTCTTGCCGACCGCGAAATGGCCCACGATGAGGATCTTGACGGCCGTCCTGACGGTGTCGGGCAGGTAGGACGCGTCAGAGACGAGCGCGGAGTCCATCGAGCACCTCCTGAAGGAGCCGAGCCTTCGACTGCTGGGCGGCGGAGGGCTGACCGGGCCGTTCCGGGGGGCGTGGGGGGTCGTCCCCCCACGAGGGACCGGCGCGGGTGCTGAGATGCCCGCTGTCGACGAGGTCGGAGAGCAGCACCTTGGTGAGGCCGACGGGCAGGGCGAGATGTCCGGCGATCTCCGCGACCGACAGCGCGCCGCCCGAGCACAGCTCCACGATCCGCACCTTCTCGGGGGTGAGCCCGGTCCGCGGCAGGTCGCCGGTGCCGATGACGAGGGTGACGACGTCGAACACGTTGCGGGAGGGATGGGCCCGCCCGCCGGTCACGACGTGCGGGCGGACCAGCGCTCGTTCGTTGCGCCGCGGCGGGGTCATGCGGGACGGTCCGGCCCCTTGCGGGGCGACGACGACCCCCCACGCTCCCCGGTATCGGCCGGTTCTTTGTGGGGGGACGACTCCCCGCGCCCCCCGGGATCGTCCGGGGCCGGCCGTGGCGGGCTGGTCATCTCCTTGCCCAGCCGTTGCACCAGCTCGTGCAGCCGGAACGACACCGTCTCCATGTCCACGTCCTGCGTCGCCGACACCGCGAGGTACGCGCCGGGGCCCGCGGCGACGAGGAACACGTACCCGTCGTCGAACTCGTTCACGGTCTGCCGCCAGGTCGTGCCGGGGTCGCCGCAGAACTCGGCGGTGGCGCGGGCGAGCGACTGGAGCCCCGCCATGCCCGCCGCCTGGCGTTCGGCGTCGTCCCTGCCGATCCGCTCCGAGTGCGCCATGAGCAGGCCGTCGGCCGACAGCAGGACCGCGTACCGCGTCTCCGGCATCCGCAGCGCGTCGTCCAGCATCCAGCCGAGCCGGTTCCTAGCGTCGTCCATCGCGCCGTTCAACCCCTTGTTCTGTGCGCGGTTCATGTGCGCGGGTCCCCGCCGTCTGTGGCGGGGGTGCCGTCGCTGGTCCGGTCGAGTTCGGGTGGCGGGTTGGTCGACGGTTCGGGCGGCGGGTCGGACGGCGCGGACGCGCGGCCCGACCGCGTCCCGCGCTGCCAGGCGCCGAGCCCCGCCGCGGTCTCCCGCGCGGGTCTGGACGGCGGTCGCTCCCCGTCGCGGGGCTCCCGTCCGGCGGCCGGGACCCGCCTGCGTTTGGGCAGCCCGCCCGCGGTGGCCGGGCCCTCAGCGGGGCCCTCCGGTTCGGGTTCCACCGGACGGGGCGCCGTCACGGATCGCGGCTTGTCGTCCGGGACGGTGGTGAGCATCGAGTTCGGCACGAACACCACGGCCCGCACCCCGCCGTAGGGCGAGCGGCTGTCGACCGTGACGCGGAACCCGTAGCGGGCCGCGAGGACGCCCGCGACCGCGAACCCGATCTGCGGCGGGTCGCCGAGCCGGTGCACGTCGACCGACACCTCACCGGACAGCAGGTCCGCCGCGCGTTGCAGTTCCTCGGCCTCCATCGCGACGCCCGCGTCGTCCACCATGATGGCGACGCCGTTGTGCGTGGGCCGGAAGTTGACCTCGACCGTGGTGTCGGGACGGGAGTGCCGCGCGGCGTTGTCGAGCAGCTCGGCCAGCGTCAGCACGATGGGTTCGACGGCGCGGCTCGTCACGGCGCTGCCCGCCGTCCCCTCCAGGTTGACGCGCAGGTAGTCGCGGATGCGGGACGTCGCGCCGCGCACCACGTCGCTCAGCGAGGACGCCGACCGCTGCTGCCCCGGCCACGACCCGCACAGCACCGCCGTGGCCTGGGCGCGCCGTCCGAGCTGGGCGTTCATGTGGTCGATGCGGAGGAGGCCCTCCAGCACGTCCGGGTCGTCGTGGCGTTCCTGCATGGTGGAGATGGCGAGCTGCTGCTCGTTCGCCAGGCTCTGCACGGCGCGCATCATCGCCCGCAGCGTCGACTTGGCGGCCTGGTCAGAGCGCTCGCGGACGCCCTCGGCCGACCCGGCGAACAGGTCCATGACGGCCAGCAGGGCCTTGTCGTAGGCGGGCGCCTCGCGGGCCAGGTCGCGCAGCGGTCCGGCGACGTCCATGCCCGGGGTCGTCAGCGACTCCAGCAGTTCGGGCAGCCGGACGTCCGCCAGATGGCGCAGCTCCGCGTCCCGCAGGTCGAGGCCGTACGTCAGCGCCGCGTTCCGTTTGCGTAGGACGTCCGTCTCCCGGCGCTCACGGACCAACAGGACCGCCGCGGCGACACCGGCGCCGAGCACGATGACGAACGCCGTCACCAGCAGGAAGAGTTCCACAGTCCCGGCACCGTAGGACGGAAATGCACGTGCACGCTTGTGCGTGCGCGCAAGGAACTTGCGTCCGGACGCATCGCATGATCACCCGGCGTCCGAGCCGCGTCACCTTGCGCAGGATTCGTCTGAAACGAAGCTTTCTGGTCGGATACGCTCTCTGCGCTGGTCGGATCGGTGGAGGAGCCTGCGGTGGACGACTTCCTCGGCGGGCCGGTCCCGCGGAGGGGCACCGCCTACCGCCTGGTCCTCTACCGGTCGGACGGCGGCGACCACATCCGGACGACCGGCCCGCCGCACGGCGATTCCGGCACCGATCCCGGCGCGTATCCCGGCACTGGTCCCGGCCCGGACCGGGGGTCCGCCGCCGCGTACCGGTTCCTGCTGCCGCTGCACGGCGAGATGCTGATGCTCGGTGGGGACGCCGCCGAGGCGCGGCTGCGGCCGGGCACGGGCGGGCTCATCTCTCCGGCCGCGCCGGTCCGGGTCGTCCCGCGACGGCCCGCCAGGGCGCTGGTCCTGACGATCCCGGCGCACGAGGTGGACGGACGGCTGCCCCGCGTCACCCCACCGGCCCCGCCGCTCGCCGCCGACCTCGACCTGTCCAGCGGGCTCGGCCGCGTCGTCGCCGACATGGTCCGGGCCGTCGGCGAGGAGCGCGAGTCCCTCACCGAGCGGCAGTTCGAGGCGGCCTGCGACCGGATCACCGAACTGCTGTGCATCGTCGTCGCGGACGGCGCCGCGGGCGGTGAACGTCCACCCGCCCGCGACCATCTCGCCGAGGTCGAGACGGTCGTGCGCCGCCATGTCCGCGCGCACGCCACCGACCCCGGCCTCACCGGCACGGCGATGGCGCAGGACCTCGGCTGGTCGCTGCGCCAGATCCAGCTCGCGCTGCAACGCGCCGGGACCACGCCGCGCGAACTGATCCGCGAGGAACGGCTCCGGGTCGTCCGGGACAGGCTGCGCAACCCGTTCGACGTGAACGTCACCATCACCGACCTCGCGCACGCCACCGGCTTCTCGTCGGCGAGCGCGCTCAGTCACGCCTTCCGGCGGCGTTTCGGCGTCAGCCCCCGCGAACTGCGACAACGCGAGCGGCGGCGCATCGCGCGATAACCCTGTTCCCCTTGCCGGCGCTGTGTTTCCCCTGCGCCAGCGCCGTGTTTCCCCTGCAAAGGGATGCTCCCATCCGGTTGGCACGCATTTCCATATTGCGTGGATCAATCCGGGGTTAACATTCGACTGACTTCAGTGAACGGGGCGAAGACGGTACAGGAGCATGCTCGTGGACCTCGGACCCCACCATCTGAGAATGATCGAGGCGATCGCCGCGACCGGCAGCATCAGCAAGGCCGCGGCGCGGCTCGGCCTCACCCAACCCGCGGTCAGCACGATGTTGCGACGCGTGGAGACCCATCTGGGCGTGCAGTTGTTCGTCCGGTCCCCGGAGGGCGTCACGCCCACCCCGGTCGGCGCTGAGGTCGCCACCCGCGCACGCGCGGCCCTGGCCAGCATCGACGACCTCAACGCCGCCCTGGCGCACCGGATCCGCGATCCCTCGGCGATGCCGCTGCTTCGCGTCGGGGTGCAGGCCTGTCCGGCGCTGACCGGGTTCGGTGACCATCTCGGCGCGCTGTCACCGGCGTCGCGGCTGCACCTGCGCGTCGACCAGGGCGGCGGGCGCATCCCCGCGCTCCTCGCCTCAGGCGCGCTCGACGTCGGTCTGTTCCAGGAGCCGGTCGACCATGTACCCCGGCCCCGCGACGAGTTGGAGCGGCTCGTCGTCGTGGAACGCGAACCGATCCTGATCGGCATGTCGTCGTCCAGCCCGCTCGCCGCCCGGCTCACCGTCGACCTGCCCGACCTCGCGGACGAGGACTGGCTCGACGACCCGCTGGACGACGGGCCGTGGCCCGCCTACGTCCGCGGCGTGTGCGCCGGGGCGGGTTTCCAGCCGCGGGTGCGGTACTGGTCGAGCGACTGGCAGATCTCCTCCTCCCTGATCCGGTCGGGACGCGCGGTCGGCCTGTACCAGCCGACGGCGAGCGCCCGCGAGGGGATCGCGTTCCGCCGCATCTCCGGCGACCCGATCAGCCAGCGCATCGTCCTTGTCTGGCGACCGGAGGCCGAGCAGGCCGCGCGCCGGCTCTGCGACGTGTTCAGCGACAACTACCTGCGCCTCGTCCGGGCCCAGCCGGTCTTCAGCGACTGGTGGGACGACCATCCCGAGGCGCATCCCGCGCTCCCGGCGGCCCCGGCACCGGTCGGAGCGGCACCGGTCGCCACGGGCCGGGAGGCGGGTTCCGGGAAGGGGGGCGGTCCCCGGAACCCGCTCACGAGCGGCTAGTAGCTGCCGAACCGGCGGCGCCGCGCGACGGCGATGCCGGCGGCCGCGGCCACCGCGCCGCTCGCGCCGAGTGCCAGCAGCACCGGCGAGGTGCCACCGTCAGACGAACGGTCGCTGACGCCGGTGGTCGGCGTGACGCCACCGAGCTTGCCGGACTTCTGGTACGCCGAGCCGGCGAGCTTGTCGCCGTACCGGGTGTTGACCAGCTTCTGGTACGACCCGACCGTCATGCCCTTGCCGACGGACGTCTTGGCTGTGTCGTTCAGAGCGGTCACGCGGCCGTCCTTCAGCCGGTACCAGGCGTGGATCTGCGGCTCGGTGAACACCGTGCCGCCGTTCGCCCTGGCCGGGTAGGCGGCCTCGTCGGTGCCGGAGATCACGTTCATGATCGTCCAGCTCTTGTTGGACTTGGTCAGCCACAGCGTCGCCTGCTGCCCGGACGCCGACTTGGCGGCGACCGCCATGTAGACGAAGTTCGCGACGGGCGCGTTGCTCGTGCCCTTCACGAACGCCGGGTTGAGCGAGTAGACGCGCTGGACGTCGCCCTGGAGCGTCGGGGCCGTCGCCGCGGCGGCGGCCTTGGAGACGCCCTGGGTGGTCGACTGTCCCTTCTGGTGCTGGCCGAGGTGGACGAAGAACGTTCCGAGCCGCTGTTGCGCGGCCGGGGAGGCCGCGACCTTCGCCGCGGCGGCCTCGTCGGACGTGGGTCCGGCCGCCATCGCCGCGTTCCCGCCCATCAGGACGGTTCCGCCGATCAGGGCGGCAGCGGTGACCTTCGCAGAATTGCGCATGTCAGGCTCCCGCTCCGTATAGCGCCTGTCCCCAGCGGAACTGGCTGTTGCTGTTGTAGCTGCTGTGGCTCATCTCCCCGTACCTGGGGCTGGCGGGCCACGGGTCGCCGTAGGAGAGCGTCTGGCCGGTGTATCCGTAGATCACCTGGGCGTGGCCGCCGCCGGCGGTCCAGTAGATGCCGGTCTCGATCGGACGCTTGGCGTCGATCTCGGTGACGACCTGCTGGTACCCCATGGGGCCGCTCACCTGGCCGCCGGACGACATGCCGAGCTTCTGGAACGCGACCACGTCCCATTCCAGGTATCCGGCCTGGTTCGGGCACTGGCCGCTGGAACGGCCGCGGGCCAGGTTGCAGAACTCGTTCTGGGTGACGTTCCCCTTTCCGTGGAACTTGGCGATCGTCAGCCCGCTGGCGGCCCAGCACCACTGGTTCTGCTCCTGGACCTGCTGTTGGATCTGGAGTACACCTGCGGAGGCGACACCGGTCGAGGCCGCGAAGGTGGCAGCTGCCACCCCCGCGATTCCGACCGCGAGTCGCCGGCGCGCCCGGGCGGGTCGGGTACGCGTTGTCATTGGCTTCCGCCTTTTCTCCCGACAGGAGTCGTGCAGCCTCTCGCGCGGGTGGTGCGCGTGCCGTCATCCGGGGGCTGGGCGGTGCCTGGCCGCCGCGATGAATGACGCCCACCGGGCGTTCCCTCCCGGTGCCGGGGAGTTCCGGGGGGAGAACCCCGCGCGAGAGGCAGAGGGAACGCGATAAAAGTCTCACCCGTGGCCGAATCCGGGTAATGCCAGCAGGTCATAACGAACCTCTATAACCTCAGAAATACGGCACTTTCACGCCACCTCGCCAGACGGGAGGGTGACGGTGACGCGGAGCCCGCCGGTCGGGCGCGAAACGGCCGTCACGCTGCCGTTATGCGCCCGGACGATCGACCGCACGATCGACAGGCCGAGACCCGCGCCCTTCGCGGTGACGACCCGGTCGCCGTCCAGACGACGGAACGGCTCGAACAGGGCCGGAATCTCATAGGGCGGGACGGCGGGCCCGGAATTCGAGACGTCAAGGACGGCGCCCTCCCGGCACGTCCCGCATGACACCTTGACCCAGCCGGACGAGCTGTTATGGCGCAGACCGTTCTCGACGAGGTTCTGCGCGACTCTTTCGAGAAGGAGGGCGTCACCGGTCGTTATGGCCTCGGCGGCGTCCACCTCGATGGTGACTCCGGTGCTCGCGGCCTCCGGCGCGGCCTGGGACGCGACATGCCCGACGACGTCGGCGAGGTCGACGGGCGCGCGGGTGGTGATCTCGTTCTCGGAGCGGGCGAGTAGCAGCAGCCCGCCGATCAGCCGCTCGTGGCGCGCGTTTATCTGGAGGAGGGTCTCGCCGAGTTGCCGGACGTCCGGGGACGCCGACTCCCGGTGCATCGCGACCTCGACCAGCGCGCGGCCCAGGGTGAGGGGCGTGCGCAGCTCGTGGGAGGCGTTGGCGACGAAGCGGCGCTGGCCGTCGAACGACCGGTCGAGCCGCTCGACCATCGTGTCGAAGGTGTCGGCCAGCTCCTTGACCTCGTCGCGCGGCCCGCGCAGCGCGATGCGCTCGTGCAGGCCCCGGTCGGCGGCGGGGGACGCGGCGATGCGGCGCGCGGTCTCGGTGACGCGGTGCAGGGGGCCGAGGACCCGTCCGGCGACGAGCCAGCCGAGGGCCGCCGCGGCCGCGCCGACCACGCCGAGCGCGACCGAGCCCCGCGTGATCAGGGACGTGACGGTCGCGTCGTGCAGCTCCTCGCGCTGCTTCTTCATCAGCCGTTCCGTCCCGGCCACGAACTCGCGCTCCTCGGCGGTGACGCGCTGGGCCGGGCGGCCCGTCGCGCCGGGAGCGGGGGTCGTCCCGGGCGCGGGGTTGAGGCGGGTGGCGAAGACCTTCGTGCCCGAGCCGGACAGCTGCTGGTCGACCAGGGCGTAGGCGACGCCGAGGAGCACGATCCCGGCGGCGAGGAACAGGCCGCCGTAGGTGAGCGTCAGGCGGGCGCGCAGCGACATTCTCATCGGATCCGGTATCCCGCTCCCTTGACGGTCTCGACGACGGGCGGGTCGGCGAGCTTGCGACGCAGCTTCAGTACGGTGAGCCGCACGGCCCCGGTGAACGGGTCGGCGTGCTCGTCCCACGCCTTCTCCAGCAGCCGCTCGGCGGAGACGACGGCGCCGTCGGCGAGGAGCAGCTCGGCCAGGACGGCGAACTCCTTGCGCGCGAGCGGGACGTAGCGTCCGTCCCGGAACACCTCGCGGCGCGCCGGGTCGAGCGTGATGCCCGCGCGGCGCAGCGTCGGCGGCGCGGCCGGACGGCACCGGCGGCCGAGCGCGTGGACGCGGGCCGCCAGCTCGGGGAACGCGAACGGCTTGGTCAGATAGTCGTCGGCGCCGAGCCCGAGACCGTCGACCCGGTCGGTGACCTCCGCGGCGGCGGTGAGCATCAGCACCCGCGCGGCGGTCTCGCCGTCCACGATCTCGCGGCAGACCTCGTCGCCGTGCACCAGCGGCAGGTCGCGGTCGAGGACCACGACGTCGTAGTCGTTGACGCCGACCCGTTCCAGCGCGGACGCCCCGTCGTAGGCGAGGTCGACGGCGTGCGCGTCGCCGCGCAGCCATTCGGCGATCGCGTCGGCCAGGAGCCGCTCGTCCTCCACCACCAGCACCCGCATGGTGCCCCTTCCCTCAGCTCTCTCCGCGTGATGGTGCCGGATCGTCTGTTTCGTTTCCGTTAGTGATCGGCTCCGTATGTGATCGCCGGGTGCCAGGTCGCCGCGGGGGAAACGGCGGGGAAACGCGCGGGCGGGTTGCATCGCTCTCCGTCCGGCCGGAGCCGTTCCGGCCGGGGAGACGAGGAGGACGTCCCATGCGACTGCGGACGATGGCCGTGCTGCCGCTCGCGCTGACCCTGGCGCTGGCGACCGGGTGCGGCGACGACGGCGGCGAGACGGGGGTGGCGTCGGCGGGCGGCGCGAACCAGAGCGCCTCACCCGGAGGCGGCGGCGCGAAACAGGACCCGGACGAAATGGGCGTGAAGTTCGCCCAGTGCATGCGCGAGCACGGCATCGACATGGAGGACCCGAAGCCGGGCGAGGGCATTCGGCTCAAGCTCCAGAAGGGCGACAAGGAGACCGTGGACAAGGCGATGGAGGCCTGCCGCCAGTACAACCCGCAGGCCAACGCCACCGGGGCGCCGGATCCGAAACAGCAGGAACGCGCCCGGAAGTTCGCCGAGTGCATGCGCCAGAACGGCGTCGAGAAGTTCCCCGACCCGAAGCCCGGCCAGCGCGGAATCATGATCGACAAGAGGACGGTCGGGGACGACCCGGACCTCGAACCGGCGCAGCGCAAGTGCCAGGACGTTCTGCGGGGCGGGCGCAAGTGAGGAGGAGGGCCCTGTCCGTCGCGGTGCTGGTCGTGGCCGGGGGAGCCGCCGCCGTCGCGGTGCTCGGCAGCGGCGGGGACTCCGACGGCGAGGCGGCGACCGGCCTGCCGCCCAGGACCGCGAACGTGGCGAAACAGACGCTCAAGGACACCCAGACCGAGGACGGGCAGCTCGGCTACGGCCCGGTGCGTCCGGCGACGAGCCAGACGCGGGGCACGCTGACGAAGCTGCCGGACAGCGGCGACGAGATCACCCGCGGCCACACGCTGTACGAGGTGGACGGGGACCCGGTCGTGCTGATGTACGGGTCCAGGCCGTCGTACCGGCCGCTGCGGATCGGCACGAAGGGCTCCGACGTGAAGCGGTTCGAGGCGAACCTCAGCGCGCTCGGTTACGACGGCTTCACCGTGGACGACGAATACACCGGAGACACCGCCGCCGCCGTCCGGGAATGGCAGGACGACATCGGCGTCGCCGAGACCGGGACCGTGGATCTCGGCAGGGTCGCGTTCGCGTCCGGGGCCGTCCGGGTGGACGCCGTCCAGGCCAACGCGGGCGAACCGACCGCACCCGGCAGGAAGGTCCTCGACTACACCGGCACCACGAAGGCCGTGACGGTCGAGCTGGACACCGCCTCCCGGCGGATGGCGAAGGAGGGCGCGGCCGTCGAGGTGACGCTGCCCGAGAACGAGACCGTCAGCGCCAAGATCGACGAGGTCACGACCGTGATCGAGCCGGGGGAGCAGGGCGAGGACCCCGCCACCAAGGTCGAGGTCACCATCTGGCTCGACTCCGCCAAGGCGCGGAAGGCCGCCGCCGCGTACGTGCTGGCGTCCGTGGACGTCACGTTCACCGCGGGCGAGCGGGCGGACGTGCTGACCGTGCCGGTGTCCGCGCTCGTCGCGCTGCGGGAGGGCGGCTTCGGCGTCGAGGTCGTGAAGGGCGGCGCGTCGTCCTACGTCCCGGTCGAGACCGGCCTGTTCGCGGACGGCCGGGTCGAGGTGTCCGGCCGGGGCATCGCCGCGGGCACCGTCGTGGGGGTCCCCAAATGATCACTTTGACGGACGTGACGAAGGAGTACACCGGCGGCGTCCACGCGCTCGCCGGGGTGACGCTGCACATCGCCCACGGGGAACTGGTCGCCATCGTCGGGCCGTCCGGCTCGGGCAAGTCGAGCATGCTGAACATCCTCGGCACGCTGGACCTTCCGACGTCCGGCACGGTCACCATCGACGGGCACGACGTGGGACGGGTCCCGGACGCCAGGCTGTCGGCGCTGCGGGCGAGCCGCATCGGGTTCGTCTTCCAGCACTTCCACCTGGCCGCCGGGACGTCGGCGCTCGACAACGTCGCGGACGGGCTCCTGTACTCGGGCCTGCGTCCGGCGGCCCGGCGGCGGACGGCCACGGCCGCGCTGGAACGGGTCGGCCTCGCCCACCGGCTGGACCACGAGCCGCACGAGCTGTCCGGCGGCGAGCGGCAGCGGGTCGCGATCGCGCGGGCCGTCGCGGGCGAGCCCCCGCTGCTCCTCGCGGACGAGCCGACCGGCGCGCTCGACTCGGCGTCCGGCGACGGCGTGATGGCGCTGCTGCGCGACCTGCACGCCGCGGGCACCACCGTCGTGATCATCACCCATGACCGGGAGATCGCGGCCGGTCTGCCCCGCCAGGTCCGGATGCGCGACGGCCTCATCGTGCACGACACGGCGTCCACCGACACGGCGCCCACCAACACGGCGGCCGCCTCCACCGCGTCCACCGGGGCGGCGTCGTGACGGCCGGGACGCTGGCACCGGCGCGGATGTGGCCGGGCGACGTCGTGCGGGTCGGCGCGGTGGGGCTGCGGACCCGTCCGATGCGGGCGTTCCTGTCCGCGCTCGGCATCGCGATCGGAATCGCGGCGATGGTCGCCGTGGTCGGCGTGTCGTCGTCGTCCCGCGCCGACCTGGACCGGGCGCTCGCCGCGCTCGGCACGAACCTGCTGACCGTCTCGCCCGGCAGCACGCTGACCGGGGACAAGGCGCAGCTTCCCGCCGAGTCGGAGGCGATGGTGGCGCGGATCGGGCCGGTCCGCGAGGTGTCGGCCATCGGCCTGCTGGCGGACGCGAAGATCTACCGCACGGGCAAGGTCCCCGAGACCGAGACCAAGGGCATCGCCGCCTACGCGGCCCGCACCGACCTGCGCGACGCCATCGGCGCGGAGCTGCGCGGTGGAACATGGCTGAACGCCGCGACCGGAAGCTTCCCCGCGACGGTCCTCGGGTCGGCCGCCGCGGACCGGCTCGGGATCGGCCACGCGGGCCCGGACGTGCGGATCCTCATCGGCGGCCGCTGGTTCACCGTCATCGGCATCCTCGATCCAGCGCCGCTCGCCCCCGAACTCGACAGCGCGGCACTGGTCGGCTGGCCCGCCGCCCGGTCGGTGCTCGGCTTCGACGGGCACCCGACGACGATCTACACCCGGTCACGGGACGCGAACGTCGAGGACGTCCGGGACGTGCTCGGCGCGACCGCCAACCCGGAGGCGCCGAACGAGGTGGAGGTGTCCCGCCCGTCGGACGCGCTCGCCGCGCGGAAGGCGGCGGGCGAGGCGTTCACCGGCCTGCTGCTCGGCCTCGGCGCGGTCGCGCTGCTCGTCGGCGGCGTCGGGGTGGCCAACACCATGGTCATCTCGGTGCTGGAACGCCGGTCGGAGATCGGGCTGCGCCGCTCCCTCGGCGCGACCCGCGGCCAGATCCGCACCCAGTTCCTCGCCGAGTCGCTACTGCTGTCGGCGCTCGGCGGCGTCGGCGGCGCGGTCATCGGGACGGTGGTGACGAGCATCTACGCGTTGTACCAGGGATGGCCGGTCGTCATCCCGGCGTGGGCGGTGCTGGGCGGCGTGGCGGCCACCCTGGTCATCGGCGCGGCGGCCGGGCTGTACCCCGCGATCCGGGCGTCCCGCCTCAGCCCCACCGAGGCACTCGCCACGACCTGACGCGAATGCACGACGACCTGACGCGAATGGACGGCGCGGAACCGGTGAGAGTCGGTCCATGGAAGAAACGGAGGAAACGGACGGCGAACCGGTGACGATCGTGATCACCTGGGACGTCCGGCCCGGCCGGGAACGCGACTTCGAGGAGTGGGCCGAGGACCTGCACCGGACGGCGTCCCGGTACGCGGGGCACCAGGGCGCGACCTGGCTGCGCGCCGAGGGGTCGCGGCACCGGTACTACACCGTGGTCAACTTCGCCGACCAGGAGAGCCTCGACACATGGCTCGGGTCACGGGAACGCGCCGACCGGATCGGCCGGCTCCACGGGATCGCGACCGAGCACCACCGCGACACGACCGGCCTGGAGACCTGGTTCAGCCTGCCCGGCGAGTCGGTTCCGCCGCCGTCCAAGCTCAAGATGATCGTCGTCACGTTCTGCGCCGTCTACCCGATCAGCCTGCTGCTCAACGAGCTCGTCACCCCGTTGACGAAACAGTGGCCGGTGCCCCTGAAGGCCGTGACGTTCCCCGTCCTCGTCGTCCCCCTGCTGACCCTGCTGGTCATGCCGGTGCTCAGCAGGCTGCTCCGGCGCTGGCTGTACCCGATCGGGCGGGCGCACCGTCCGGCGAAACCGGGTCGCTGACTCCGGAACCGTCGCCGCCACATAGGCGCGGCGCGTGCGGGTAGGCCTGTTCGGACATGTTGCGAGAACTCGTGGCGGCCAGCCACCTGATGTCCATGGAGCAGCTGCCGGGCGCGGTCGCCCGGCACGCCGCGGACGCGGGCCTGCACGGCGCCGTGATCTACATGGCCGACTTGCAGCAGACGGTGCTCCGCCTGCTGACCGGCACGGGACGCCATGTGGAGCACGGCGCCGCGCCGGACCCGGACCCCGAGCCCCCGGAGCTCGCGATCGACCGGACGATCGCGGGCCGGGCGTTCCAGACCATGGAGCCCCTCGTCGGTCAGGTCTTCGACGACGAGCGCTGCCACTACTGGGTGCCGATCCTCGACGGGTCCGAGCGGATCGGCGTGATCAGGGTCACCATCCGGGCGGACGACGCGAAGGCCAAGGACGACGCCGAGTACCTGGCCGGGCTGGTCGCCCTGATGATCGTCAGCAAGGGCCCGTACAGCGACTCGATGTCCCGGCTGGTCAGGACGCGGAACATGACCGTGTCGGCGGAGATGCAGTGGCGGCTGACGCCCCCCATGACCTTCGCCAACGACCAGGTGGTCATCTGCGGCGCGCTGGAACCGGCGTACATGCTGGGCGGCGACGCCTTCGACTACACGCTGGGTGACGACACCGTGCACCTCGCGATCTTCGACGCGATGGGCCACGACACCACCGCCGGTCTGACGTCCAGCCTCGCCGTCGCGGCCTGCCGCAACTACCGGCTCCAGGGGGCCGGTCTCGTCGGGACGGGCCAGGCGATCGAGGAGACCCTGATCGAGCAGGAGCGGGACGGGCGCTTCGTCACGGCCGTCCTGATGGAACTCGACCTCCAGTCGGGCGTGCTGTCGTGGATCACCCACGGCCACCCCGCCCCGGTGATCATCCGCGGGGGGCGGTGGGTGAGCACGCTGGAGTGCCGCCCCGGCACGCCCCTCGGCACGGGCCTCGGCGTCGTCCCCGAGCTGTGCTCCGAGCAGCTCGAACCGGGCGACCGCATCCTGCTCTACAGCGACGGCATCGTGGAGGCCCGCGACCCCAACAAGCAGGAGTTCGGCCTCCAGCGCTTCGTCGACTTCATCATCCGCAGCAACGCCGCCGGGAGGGCCGTCCCGGAGACGCTGCGGCGCCTCGTCCGCAGCATCCTCGAACACCACGCGGGACGCCTCGACGACGACGCGACCGTCCTGCTCCTCGAATGGCACGGGCCGCCCGAGATGCCCAAGGACGCCATGGCGCCGATGCGGCAGACCTGACCGCGCCGCGCGCCCCTCCCAGCGGGACGCGCGGCGACGGGATCAGGCGTTGGGAACCGGCTCCGCCTCGGGCCCCCGCACATAGCGGACGGCCCACATCACCAGCCCGCGCACCACCCCGAACAGGATCAGCGCGACCCCGGCCAGCGGCAGCACGAGCAGGACGATCTGCAACCCGGACGTGACCAGTTCGAGCGGCCCCGCCCCGTGCGAGGCCTCGGACGCGAGCCGCCGCATCATCCACCAGTCCTTGGAGACCAGCCCGGGGACCTGGCTGATGATCAGGAGAACCTGGAACACCAGCACCGGGATCACGGTCAGCACCCACAACGTGAGGAAGACCTGCGGCCACCGTTTGAGATCGGCGAGCCGCGCGTCGGCGCGGCGTCGCAGCAGCGTCCGGCGCAGGATCGGCCCGATGTACTTGAACAGGTCGGGAATGCCGATCAGGTCGGACATGATGTAGTACCCGTCGAACCGGAGCGTCGGCAGCAACTGCTGGAAGATCTCCAGGTTCACGTACAGGACGGCGACGAGCAGCGGGTCGAACCCCGTCTGTAGATACGCCGCCGTCAGCCCCAGCACGAAGATCGCGTTGAAGTAGACCCCGGCGAGGTCGGTGCGCAGGCGTCCGCCGCGTCCGAGCCGGTACGACTCGGTGATGTCGGTGTAGAACGCGGGCCACACCAGGTAGATGCCGCAGCCCATGGCGCCCGGCCGGACGCCGCCGTACCGGCAGGCGGTGGCGTGGCCCACCTCGTGGAACGCGCACGACGCGATCCCGAGCGCCATGACCAGCAGGATGCTGACCGGATTCATGATCGCGGCGGAGATCGCGTCCGCCAGCGACCGGGTGCTGATCAGCCAGGCCTCGGTGGCCAGGAACGCGACGACCATCAGCACCGTGACCACGGGCCGGAACAGCCACGAGAACAGGCCACCCACGAACCAGGTGAACGACTCGGGGAGGACCGCGACCCGCCAGCGCAGCGCCAGGAACGGGTCGGCCTTGACGACCGCGGGCGGCGTGCCGTCGCTGTAGGTGGTGACGCCGAGGGGGGCCAGCTTGCGGTCGGCGAGGTAGACGATCTGCTCGGCGGTCAGCCGCGCGCCCGCCTCCTCGCTGACCGAGTCGGCCACCCGGTCGAGGGCGTGCGCGACGTCGGCGTCCGCCAGCTCGCGGTGCCGGTGCAGCGACCTCGCCACGAGGAACAGCAGCGGCGGCAGCCGGACGAGCTGGCCGTTCGGCAGCCGGACGAGCTGCGGCGGCTCCCGATAGCCGGAGTTCTTGAACTCGCCGAGCAGTTCCGTGCCGTCGGCGAGCGCGGGCAGCGTGAGGGCCGCGGGCGGCTCGGCGCCGTCAACGGCCGACGTGGTGGGCGTGCCCATCAGTGCTGCTGGACGACGGTGCCCGGGACGCAGGTCAGGGACGAGTACGGCGCCTGGGCGAACAGGCCCGTCCCGAGGAGCCCGGTGGTGCCCGGCGAGTAGGTCGCCTGGCAGGCGTAGACGATCGTGGTGCTGCCGCCGTCCCCGCCGCCGCCGAACGGCGCGGCGGCCGACAGCGCGAGCCGCTCGGGCAGGACCTCGGGGGCGAGCCGGTCGAGGTCCGCGTAGCTGAAGGTGTGAGGGTGCGTGTCGCTCATCGGTTCACTTTCACGTTGGCCGGAAGAGGGGGAAGGGCCGGCGGGAGAACGCCGGCCCTTCCCAGACGGACCGAAGGCCCGTTGTCATGCCATGCCGGATCAGTGATCCGAAGCAACCACCGTGCTGCTGGCGCAGGTGAAGGAGCTGCTGGGGTTCTCGGAGCTGAGGCCCAGACCGCCGACGAGGCCACCCTGCGAGTGGTTGTTGATGGCCTGGCAGTTCGGCACGACGGCGGTGGTGCCGCTGTCGCTGCCGCCGCCACCGTGGTTGGCGTTGAGGTTGAAGTTGCCGTTCTCGTTGTCGCTGCCGCCACCGATGAGAAGGGTGGAAAGCACCGCGCGCTCCGGCAGGACCTCGCCGACCAGCTTGTCCAGCTCGGTGTAGCTGTAGGACTTCATGTGGTTCCTTTTCTCCTTGTCACGCCCGGATCTCAAGGTGGATACCGGATGTCCTTTCCTCACCCCGGGTCGGAGTGAGGTAGCTCTACGTATAGCAGATGTGACGGACAGTGGCCAACTGTGTCACGGCACAGCCATCGCATCGGGTCACGATTCGGCCCCTGCCGACGGGTATGCGACCCGTCATGGAATTCGGATACACGCTGCTCTGCGAGCAGACACCGCCCAAACAGCTCGTCGCCGACCTCGTCGAGGCCGAGGAGACGGGCTTCGACTACTCGGTGATCTCCGATCACTACTTCCCGTGGCTGGAGGACCAGGGGCACTCCGCCTACGCCTGGTCGGTGCTCGGGGCGCTCGCCCAGGCCACCCACCGCATCCCGCTGATGACGTTCGTGACCTGCCCCATCATGCGGTACCACCCGGCGGTGGTGGCGCAGAAGGCCGCCACGATGGGGGTCCTGTCGGACGGACGGTTCACGCTCGGCCTCGGCGCAGGCGAGAACCTCAACGAGCACGTCGTCGGCCGGGGCTGGCCCTCGGCGGACGTCCGGCACGAGATGTTCGAGGAGGCCGTGGAGATCATCAGGGCCCTGTTCGGCGGCGATTACGTCAACTATCGGGGCGACTACTTCACCGTGGATTCAGCGAAGCTTTACGATCTGCCCGAGCGTCCCGTCCCGATCGGGATGGCCGCCTACGGCCCGCGCGCCGGACGGCTCGCGGCCCGCCACGCCGACGCGCTGATCTCCGATCAGCCCGTCAAGGACGTCGTCGACCTCTTCCACGACCAGGGCGGCGCGACCAAACCCGTGTACGGGCAGATCCCCATCGCGTACGGCGACGACTACGACGAGTGCGTCCGCCGCGCCCACCGGATCTGGAGGTTCTCGGCTCCCGCGTGGAAGGTGATGGCCGAGCTTCCCGGGCCGGTGAACTTCGAGGCGGCGGCCAAGACCGTCCGCCCGGAGGACGTCGCCGAGTCCGTGCCGTGCGGGAACAACCTGGACGACTACGTCCGCGCGGTCCAGCAGTGGGCGGACGCGGGTTTCACGCACATCGCGTTCTGCCAGTCCGGTCCCGAGCACCAGAAGGACTTCCGGACCTGGGCGGAGGCCGACCTCCTCCCCACCCTCCGCGAACGCTTCGGCTGACCCGCTGTCCGAGACACCGCGGTCAAAGACGCAGATCGCTGTATCGGGCCGTTCGTGAGGCGCGTCAGTCGCTCCAGGACGGCCAGCAGGTGCCATCCCCGGTCGTCGGCGGCGAAGGCGTGCACCTCGTCCACCACGACGGCCTGTACACCCGAGAACCAGCGGCGATGATCCACCTTCGTGCTCACCAGCATGGACTCCAGTGATTCCGGAGTGGTCAGCAGAAGGTCGGGGGGCTCGCGCAGCAGGCGCGCGCGTTGCCCGCCTGTGACATCGCCGTGCCAGATCCCGGCCCGCATTCCCAGCCATCCCGTGTACGTCTCCAAACGCGGCAAAAGATTGTTGAGCAACGCTTTGAGCGGTGCCACGTAGACCAGCGCCGGCGCCCCTCGGGGGGCCGAGAGCGCCCGTGTCAGGAGCGGGAAGACCGCGGCCTCCGTCTTGCCGCCCGCGGTCGGCGCGAGCAGGAGCGCGTCGGCGCCCGCGACCAGTGGCCCGATCGACTCGTCTTGCGGCGGACGCAGCTTGGTCCAGCCAAGGCTGTTGACGATGTGGTGTGTGAGGGATGGGTGAAGCCTGCTCATGGAGCCTGCGAGGCTCACGGCAGGTCGAGTTCGACGTCGTCCGCGTCGGTTGCGTGCTGGCGCCAGGCGTTGCGTTCCACGTCCGATAGTTCAGCGGACGAAAGAGTGAGTGAATAGTGGTGGCGCGGATCGAAATCCTCGAACTGGTCGACCCGGTCGAGTACCTGCTCGACGAGCTTGCGCAGGAAGATCCGCGGGGCGATCCCGACCTGACCGCCCAGCTCACCGGTCACGGCGCGCGCCAACTCGCCGACGTAGGCGTCGTCGGCGACCGATGCGACACGCGGGTCCGCGCCGGTCGCGTAGAGGTCGCGGACGCGGCCGCCGAGCCGCACGAGCTCGTCCACGTCGAAGCCGGTCAGCCGGATCTGCACCGCCCGCGGGTTGTCGAACCTCGGATCGCCGAAGTCCGTCGCGAGCCGCTGTGCCAGGGGTGGGAGGCGTTGCACGCCCTGGTGCCCGTCGAAGAACGCCGGAGTCCCAGTGATCATCAGGTAGAGGCCGGGGAAACGACCGCCGTCCATCTCGTCCAGTAGCTGTCGGAGGGCGTTGAGGCCCTTCTCCCGGACGTCGCCGCGCACCCGCTGCAACGTCTCGATCTCGTCCAGGACGACGAGCATGCCCGGGTGCCCGGAGTCGCGCAGGACGGTCAGCAACCCCTGCAAGAATCCGAGGGCGCCGAAGTGGTCGAGGTCGCCCTTGATCCCGGCCGTCCGCTTGGCCGCCGCGGACACGTTGGGCTGCCCACCGATCCAGGCCACGAGGCCCTCGGCGGTGGCGGTGTCGCCGGAGAGAGCCGCCCGGCGGTAGGCGCGCAGCGCGGCGGCGAACGCGGGAGTCGTGCGGGCGACCGACGCGAGCCGCCGTTCGAGGAGCTCGTCGACACCCCGCTGGAGGGCGTCGGCGTCCGGCATCCCGTCCGCGTCGTACGGGACCGAAGCGGCGGCGAGGACGTCCTCTTCCAGGGTGTAGAACCAGCCGTCGATGACGTCCCGCAACGCGCTCGGCCGGTGCGACGCCGTGGCGAGCCGCTCCACCAGCCGCCGGTACACCGTCTCCAGACGGTGCAGCGGGGTCTCTGTCTCGGAAACCTGGATTTCGGTGACGGCGAACCCGCGCCGCTTCGCCCGCTCCGCCAGCCACCGGGCAAAGAACGTTTTTCCAGAGCCGTACTCTCCGCGGACTGCTTTGAACACCGATCCCTTCGCGGCGACCGTGGCCAGTTCCTCGTCGAGGGCGTTCTCGAACCGCTCCAGCCCCACCGCGAAAAGATCCAGACCGGCATGCGGCACGGTGCCGCGCCGCAGCGCGTCGATGACCTCCCGGCGCCGTGCCGCGCTGATCCCGGTGACGTCCATCAGCCCTCCAGGAACTGGAGCGTCAGCAAGCGGACGTCGAGTTCCACCGTACGGCCGCCGTCACTTTCGCTGATGACCTGGTAGCCGTCGACATTGAGCAACCGGCCGACCGTGGACAGGTAGCCCGCCATCCGGAACGCGGGCTGGCCGACAAGTGCCGCCGCCTGCCCGGTCGGGAGCTTCCCGCCCGCCTCGACGAGCCCGTCGAGGAGCGCCGCGACCTCGTCGTCCGGCGGCGCCTTCCGCACGAACCGGCGCTGCGCCGCGAACATCGCGGACACGACGATCTGGGTTCCCAGCCCGGCAGTGGCGGCTGCGGCCTCGGTCACGCTGAACAGGGCGTCGTCGTCCTCGATGGCGGTCCTGCGGGGCGCGGACGGTGTCGCGGGGACCGCCGGTACCGGGTTCCACCAGAGCGGCTCGTGCAGCGAAGCGGTGTCGTACTCGAACCAGCCCTTGGGAGCGGGCACGCCGGGCGGGACGAAGACCAGGACCGGAATCACCGTCTCGGCGGGCGACACGCCGCCGTGGTAACCGGCGCGCCGGGGCGAATAGCGAATCCGTTCGTCCCAGGGAACGGTCACCTCACCTCCGGTCGCGAGAACGCGCGGCCCGCGGACGGCGACTTCGCCGTCCGCGGGGGGGCCGGAGCGGTAGCGCGCGGACTCGGCCGCCACCGGCCGCACACCGTCGCGATGGTCGAGCACATGACCGTGATCGGAGGTGAGGATGACGGGGCGCCGCGCACCGGCCGCCTCGGCGAGCAGGCCGGGCAGGTAGTCGATCTCGTCGAGTCGCCAGGTCGGCGCGTTGACCCGGAAGTCGTCGGCGAGGGCGTCGTCAATGGTGTTGAGAACAACACCGACGACGGTTCCGGTGTCCGCGATGGCGCGGCGCACGTCGTCGGACAACTGTGCGCCCGCGCCGGTACCGAGACCCGCTTTGTGGAACAGCGCGCTGCGCCGACCTCGCCACAGCGTGCTGAAGCCGCTCCGCTCCCTGGACTGCCCACCGGATGTGAGAGTGCCGCACAGCAGGCTTGCCCTGGAGAAGACCGTCGCGGACGGAATGGTCGCGAGAGCACCCTCCCGTCCGTCGGCCTCGCGGCCGACCTCCCGCCAGACCCGGTGCGCGGTGATCTCCTCGGCGAGCGAGCAGGCGTCGGCGGCGCTCATCCCGTCCACAATGATGATCAGCGGTGCGGTGCGCTCGGCCACCGGACGGGCCGTCCCCGCGAGGAGCGTCTCGGCGAGCAGCAGCCGTCCGGGTTCGGCGGACGCGGCCGTCCACGCGGCGAGCCGGTCGGCGAAGGCATGGTCCAGTTCCGCTCTACGGGCTCTCGCCGCATGGAAGACCTCGGAGTAGGCGGTCCGCGCACGCGGCACGCGGTTCGTGTCGGCGTTGAACACGACCGTCGCGGCCCTGTCCACCCAGCCCCAGGAGCGGATGTGCCGGGAGACGCCGTCGGCGACGGTGGCGGGCGCGTGCTCCGGGACCGCCAACCAGCGAACGAGCCGGACGGCGCAGAGCGCCGCCTGAACCTCGGCCGCTCGACCGCCTGGGCGCCGGTGTTCGAGTAGCGCGTCCAGCGCCGCCTCCAGCTCGGCCAGATCGTCGGCGCGCGGCGCGGGCAGCACGGCCGTGAGTTCCGCCGCCAGCGCTGTCAGCCGGGCGTCCAGGCCCGCGTCCAGGACCTTGCTCGTGCCCGCCAGGTCACCGGCGCGCAACTCGGCGAGGATCTCCTCCGCGCGCGAGCACGCCAACCCGGCCTCGGCCGTGTGACCGTTGTCGTTCCAGCGCAGCACGAGGGACTCGGCCGCCTCGGCGAACGCCCGGAGCGACGCCTCGTCAGGTGCCGTCCCGCCGAGGAAACGCTCCTCGGCGCGGACGCGGGCCTCGGCCAGGGGTCTCCTCCGCCTGGCCGTCGGCGCGTACAGTTCCGCCGCAGCGAGACCGAACGGCACGGCGTCCCACACCTGCCCGCCGGCCAGCAGCCGGAACACCACCCTGGCCACCGGGCCGACCGATGTCTCCAACCAGCTCGCGAGACCGGCGCGCTCCTCGGCGGGCAGCACCGTGAACCGGCTGACGCGCGCCCCGTCGCGGCTCCATTCCAGCAGCGCCGCCGCGTCGAGCCGTTCCTCCTCGTCCTGGTCCTTGCCGAACCGCACGGCCGCCAGCCGCCGCAGTACCGTTTCGAGCCGCAGTACGGGCGCGTTGACCTGTTTCCAGCCCGACCCGGGCTGCGCGCTGATGAGGGCCTCGGCCACCCAGCGGTACTCCCGGCCGCTGAGCCGGGGATCGAGCCGCCGCGCTCCGAACGCGTCCGCGACCAGATCCCACCGGTTGATCGTCCGGACTTCGTTGCCGAGCGCCCGCGCGAGCACCGAGTCACCCAGTTCTTCGCCTTCGCACGGGGTCAGCACCACCAGGTACGTCTGCGCGTCCCTCGGCTCATCCGGCGGCTCGTCCAGTGCCTCAAGAACGGACAGCACGGTGCGGCAGGGCCGCACGAACGCGGTGACCTTCTCGTCGCCGTCCACGGCGACGGCCACCTCCCGCGACAGATGCCGCCACTCCGGCGCGGCGCGCAGCAGCAGGACCCTCTCCCGCCCGGTGGACGGCCCGAACCTCGCGCGGTGCGCGTCGGCCTTGCGCAGCGCATGCCGCAGCGCACCTTCCACGACACCCGGATTCGCCTCCGGCACCGCGTGCCGCGCAGCGGTGTGCTCGCTCATTCCACGATCCGCCAGGTGATCTCGAACGTGGCGTCCGGGTTCGCGTCGGCGTCCTCGCACAACTCCTCCGCCACCCGCGCGACCTCACGCGCCGAGACCACCCGGGCCCGGCTGTTGCCCTTGCCACGTCGACGCGCCCCTGCGAACAGGTTCTCGATTCTTAGGACTTGGGGTGAGTCCTCCTTCGCAAGCCCCCTTGTGGGCACGGTCGGTTCGACGATGAGGTCGACGGCGAGATTCTCGATCTCCTGGAGTTGCTCCTTGAGCGGGACCGTGTACTCGTCGTGACGGGCCGCGTTGCGCAGTCGCTCCAGCAGGGCCGCCGCGCGTTCCTGTTTCGGACCGGGGACCCCGGCGAGCGCGGGAAGCTGGTCGATGATCCTCCACTGGAGGGCGGGGAGAACGTCGACGAGGCTCCGGGCGCTCGTCAGGACGGCCCGGTACACCTCGCCCTCATCGGCGAGGTCGGCGGACGCCAGCCTCTTGAGGAGCCTCGTCGGATCGGTTTCCCCCGCCACCCGGTTGAGCAGCGCGGACGTCGCCTTGGCGGTGACGAGCCGGGGGGAGTCGTCATCCAGTCCCAGGGTGTTCCGATGGTCGGTGAGGAAGGTGACAAGGGTCTCGCAGGCGCTGAGCAGGTCGCCCGCCTGGCCGCGAACGGCGCCCGCCATGGACTGGACGGCCCGCGCCGTGTTCACCGGCTGCCGCACCACACCGAAGATCGCGTCAGCTCGTGCACCGGCGCGCTGGAACTCCTCCTCACTCGGTAGCTCCTGGCGGCGCAGCTTCATGTCGGACTGGATCTCGCCGGGTTCCGGCGGGGCGATCCGCTGGTCGCTGCGGAACCAGGAGCGGTTGTCCTGGAGGGCGTAGCAGGCGGTGATCAGGTCGACGATGAGCGGTGGCAGGCCCGGCTGTTCGGCCAGAATCCACGCCCGTACGTCGTGAACCGTGACCTCCTGGACGGGACGGCCGCTGTGCGCGGCCCTGCGCCCGAGGAGCATCTTCCAGTCGTCGCGCAGGACGAAGACCTCGCTGACGGTGGCGATCTGCGCCGGGTGTGCGATGCGTTTGAGTACGGGGAGGTCCGTCCGGGGGACCTCCAGCCGACCGATCCGGTTCTGTACCGCCTCTTCCACGGTCCGCAGCACGGTGGACAGCTCACCCCTGCGGATCACATGGCGGCGGCCCGTCGGGTCGAAGTCGGGGTGTTTGGGATAGGCGTGGTCGAGCAGCTGACCGGCGAGGCGCTGGAGGGCCTCTCCGAACTCGACGCCCGCCGGGATGCGCGGTTCGAGCCGGGAGTCGAGCGCGATGACCGGGTCGTCGGACCGGGCCCCGAGGTCGGCCTCCTCCGGGCTCGCGAGCCCGTACGCGCGGCGCAGCGCCGCGCGGAACTTCTCGCTCAGCGCCGCCTGCCGGTTACGGAGCTGGTTGCGCGCGTGTTCACGGTCGCTCACGCTCAGCGTGGCGGTCAGCTCGTCCAGCCTGTCGGCGCGCTCCAGCAGGTAGTTGATGCGGATCAGGTCGCCCAGCTCCACGAGCCGGGCCCGGGACAGGAACGAGGGCACCCACGCGAGTGTCAGCGGCGGGTCGGGTTTCTCCTGGAGCGACTGGAGGCGCCGCCGGTCCTCGGCGGGGCCCTTGTCGCCCTCGTCGAATGGGTAGTCCACCACGACACGAAGCGCGCCCGGCATCTCCGGTTCGAACTGCTCGTCGGGGAGCCGCTCACGGTCGCGCACGTTCCCGAAGACCAGTTCGACGACCCGTTCGGTGCCCTTCCACACGATCGGACGTGACGTGACGAACTCGCCCTTGTCCTGCGCGCCGAACTCCTGCCACAGCATGGCCTTGACGAGACGTCGCTTGGCGGCGTCGTCGTCGACGTTGACGACACTGCGCAGGATGCCCGCCGTGTCGACCCGGATCAGCGACACCTCGACTGTCGGGTCGTCCCCGCCGGACACCTGGAACTCGCCGAACTCACCGGCCAGGTCCCGCAACGTCTTGGCGACCATCACCCGGTCCTGCCCCGGGAGCATCGTGATGATCGAGCCGTGGTTGAGCGCGGCGAGCCGCCCGGCCGTCAGGGTGCGCAGTGCGGGCACGTTCGGCACGAGCGCCGCGAGCAGCAGCGTCTTGACGACGAGGTCGTCCGCCCGGAACGCGTGCCGCGACGGCAGGTCCGCGACCTGCTCAGCCGTCAGCCCGTGCTTGTCCAGCAGATAGGGCAGCAGGCGCCCGGTGTAGAAGTTCTTGGCCTGCTCGAACTCGCCGCGCAGTTTGTCGGTGAACGGACGGTCGGAGCCCCGCGCCAATACGTCATAGATCGCGCCGAGTGGCATCAGCTGCCCCACGGGCAGGATGTCGCGGTAGTCGACGAGGAGCTGCTGCATCAACTTCAACGCGGTCCGCTGCCGTTGCAGTGCCGACGAGATGTCGACCATCGCGTGCAGGAACGCCGGGCTGAACGGGTACGTCGCGCGGAACGCGTCCGCGTCGGACGCCCCGCCCTGGGCGTCGAGCAGGGCCTCCCACACGTCCGAGCGGGCGTTGGTGATCCGCTCGAAGGCCGTGTCGAGAGCCTCGCGCGCCTCCGCGTTCTTCGGGCGCAGCAGCCGGGCCTTCACCACGGCGGGCAGGTTCCGGTCTTCGAGCTTGATGGTGTCGAACCGGCCGTCCCAGTACTTGAGCGTGTCGAACAGGCTCGCCGTGGTGGCTCCGGCGACGTCCCGTCCGACGAGTTCCCGCAGGTCCCGCTGACGGGGCACGAAGCTGATGATCGGCGCGGGCCGGTTGTGCTCGGCCGACTCCACCAGCTTTGACACCTTTTGTGCCTCGGCCTGCACCCGCTCGATGTTGCCGATGTAGCCGGACAACCACAGCACCAGCTCGTCCAGCAGCAGGACGATCGCGTCGTAGCCGAGGACCTCCTTGGCGTGCCGGCTGATCTCGGCCAGGCCGCGGTCGAGCTCGATGAAGGAGTCGGTCCCGCTGACGGCGTCGGCGTACCGCCTGAAGTGCGTCGCGACGAGGTCTCCGACCAGCCGCCTACGCTCGTCGTCACCAGGCGGCGCGGCGAGGGCCGCGTCGAGCTGGGCGCTCGTCCAGCCGACCGCGTCCCACTCCTGTTCTTCCGCCGTGCCCGTGGACATGCCCGCGATGAACGCCTCGTCGCCGAGTGTCGCGCGCAGCTCCCGCGCGTCGGCGAGCAGCCCTTCGTCCCGGTAGACGGCGGGCAGCGGCGCGTCCGGACGCAGCTCCCGCACGTGCCGGACATAGCCGCCCAGGACCGCTGACTCCAGCGACACGGCCTCGATCATGTGGAAGGGGACGAGCAGGAACTTGCGGTCCGCCAGCCATCCACGATGATCCCGGACGACGTCTTTCAGCCCGTCCTTGCGCAGTGCCTCAGGCTCCCCGCGCAGGATCGCGTGCAGCACCGCCATGAAGTGGCTCTTGCCGGAACCGAACGACCCGTCCAGGTAGACGGCCCGCGACTGCCGCCCCTCCACGGTCGACTGGATGATGCCGAGCGCTTCGGCGAAGCACCCCTCCAGCTGTTTGGTGACCACATAGTCCCGGAGGGTCGAGTCCGTCTCGACGCCCTTGGCCAGCATCAGGACGAAGTCCCCGGCGAGGACCCGCTCAGGGATGTCGATCAGATCCCGCAGCAGCCGAACCGCCATCCTCGCCCCGCTCCATCCGCGTACCGAAATTTGTAGTACCAGGCACTACAACGTTGGCCAGGCTATAGGAGCGAATCTCTCAGACCACCACCGCTTGACGTTCTGTGCGGGTTTCGGTGGTCTAAGGCGGCGATGCCCCGCTCCTGCCCCACCTGGACGCTGTCGCGGGTAGTCCCGGCGGCGGAACATCGTCCTTCATGGCGGGTCGACGCCGCCCCCGGTCGACCTCACCGCACGCGCGCGGCCACGCCATGGGGGTCGTCGGTGACCCGGATGGGCTGGAGCCCGCACGGGCCGCTCGGCACCTGACGCATCGCGCGAACCGCACTTGATCTTGAATTGTATGATATTGGAACAGGCCGGAGATGTGCCGATAGCTGTCGTCCTTTAATGGTTTTTCGGATGCCAGGAGATAGTGGACTTCCTTGACCGTGCACCGAGACGGATATAGATTGAGCGCAAGGTCTTCTTTCCTTGGAGCTGGTTTGATGTATCAGGCATGGCAAGCCGATGCCTCGGCGTCGTTCCTGCGGCGCCTCGGGAAATCATCGAAAGAGCTGGGCAACACCAATGGTCGGGATGGTTGCCCCGACATCTGGGAACTCGACAACGGTGATGTCGCGGTGATCGGGCAAGATCTCACGGACTCGTACAGGTCGCGGCTTCCGGAAGGTGTCGTGGTCGCTGCTCGCGAGCGTATCGTGATCGTTCCGCGCGGGACGATTATCGCGGCCAAGCATGATATTCCCGATGTCTGAGCTCATGCGGCTTGACGATTCACTCGGTACACGCCTTTCTCTCGAAGAATATCGGAGCGATTTCAGGGGTCGGCAGTGGGCCATCGACGGCGAGGACTCCTGGAAGCTGGAACGCGCCCAGCACTTCGTCGAGCCCGGTGTCCCCAGTTGGGATGCCTTTTCGCGTGGCGACTGGAAGGCCGCGTTGAGGTTGATGCAGCAGGAGCGGGAGTGGATTGAGGAGTTCTCGGCCCAGGCCGAAGAGAAAGGAATCAGCCTCTACCGGGTCCGGGTGGTCGAGGAACCGATCAGTCCCTATCTCCAATGGGAGTTGCACCTGCTGAGGTTGCGCGCCCAGTGCGGCGAGGCCATCCGCGTGCTGGACGCCGCTGCGGTCGCGCCGCTCGAACGGTCCGGGCCGCTGCCGGAGCTGGTCACGCTCGGCACGTCCACCCTGTACCGGGTCCGCTACGACGAGAAGGGCGCTCTGGACGGAGCCGTCCGGTTCACCGCGCCCGAGCTGGTCGCGGCCGCCACCGAACTGACCCGCGAGCTGTTCGACCGGGGCGAGGACATGGAGTCGTTCTTCCAGCGGAGGGTCGCCGATCTGCCGCCGCCCCACCGGAACGCGCTCGCCAGGTGACCGGTGCCCGGCGAGGACTTCCGCTCCGAACTGTCCGCCGCCGACGTCGGAAGCGTCGTCCAGGCGCGGGACGTCAGCGGCGGTGTGCACGTCCATCGGGTCCGTGAAGCCGCTCCGCCGCCCAGGCAACTGCCCGGCGACGTGCACGGTTTCGTCAACAGATCGGGGGAGCTGCTCCTGCTCGACCGGGCGCTCGACGGCGATCACCAGAACCGGATCACCCTGGTCGTCGGCACCGCCGGGGTGGGAAAGTCGTCCCTGGTCGTGCACTGGGCGCACGCGAGGCAGGACCGCTTCCCCGACGGCCAGTTGTACGCGAACCTTCGCGGACACGACGCGGGGAAACCGGTCACCCCGCTGCGCGTCCTGGAGGGGTTCCTGACGGCGCTCGGCGTCGCCCGGCAGGCGGTCCCCGGGGACGTGGACCAGGGCGCCGCGCTGTACCGGTCGCTTCTCGCCGGACGCCGGATGCTCATCGTCCTGGACAACGTCGCCACACCCGCGCAGGTCCGGCCGCTGCTGCCCGGCGCCACCGGCTGCGCGGTCGTCGCGACGGGCCGCGGGACGCTGCCGGGCCTGGTGGCCAGGGACGGGGCCCGCCGGGTCACGCTGCGCCTGCTCCCGGAGGCGGACGCGGTCGCGCTGCTGGAGGAGGCGGGCCTGGCCGCGCGCCGGGACGAGCGGGGCCGATTCGCCGAACTCGCGCGCGTGTGCGCCGGGCTTCCACTGGCGCTGCGCGTCGCGGCCGAGCGCGTCGCCGCGCATCCGTGGACGCCGCTCGGCGAACTGATCGTGGAGCTGCGTGGCGAGCGCGGCCTGCTGGATTCGTCCGGCCACGGCGACGACGCGGACGCCATCCGGGCGGTGTTCTCGTGGTCGTACCGAGCCTTGCCGGTGGAGGCCGCGGCCCTGTTCAGGGCCCTGTCCCTGCATTCTGGCCCGGAGTTCGGCGCGGGCGTGGCAGCGGCGCTCGCCGGGACGGGCCCGCGCGCCGCGCGACGCCCGCTGGACGCGCTGACCGGCGCTCATCTGATCGAACCGGGACCGGGAGGACGCTTCCAGTTCCACGAGTTGTTGCGGAGATACGCGATGGACAGGTCCAGGCGGGAGGACGCGCGAGACGACCGGAACAGGGCGGTGCGGCGAATGCTGACCTGGTATCTCCACACTGCCGCAGCCGCACAGACCTGGATCAACCCGCAGGAGAGAAGGGTCGCGCTGCCGCAGGCGGAGGAAGGCGTGGAGCCGCTGGAGTTCGACTCCTACGACAGCGCCGTCCACTGGTACGAGCGGGAGCGAGCCAACCTGGTCGCGGTGACGCGGGACGCGGCCGACCACGAACTGCTGGAGCACGCATGGAAACTGTCGGTGGTGCTGCGCAACATCTACATGCGGTTCAACCCGTTCGAGGACTGGGTGGCGACCAGCCGGATCGGCCTGGAGGCCGCACGCGGCGCGGGGGACCGGCAGGGGCAGGCCGAGCTGCTGGAAAGTCTCGGCATGGCCTACACCCAGTCGCACGAACTGGAGCGGGGCGCGGAGTCGCACGGCGCCGCGCTGCTGATCCGCCGCGAGTCCGGTGACCGGGAGGGAGAGGCGCTGTCGCTGAACGCCCTGGGCCTCGTCTACCTGCGGAGCAGGCGCCTCCGGGAGGCGCGCGAAATGTTCGAGCGCGGAATGGACGTCTACCGCGCGTTGCACGACACCCACTGGGAGGCCGTCCTCGCGGCCAACCTCGGCGAGGCCCGCGCCGAACTCGGCGACCTCGACGGGGCGGAGAGCATGGTGCGGCACGCGCTGGCGGTGTTTGACGAGCGGGCGGAGCGGGGCGGGGAGGGCAACGCGCTGCGGCTGCTCAGCATGGTGCGGCGAGAACGCGGCGATGTGCCCGGGGCGCTGCATGCGGCAGCCCGAGCAGTAGGGATCGCGCGGCGGTACGGCAACCCGGCCTGGGAGGGGTACTGGCTGCTGGAGCTGGCCAAGGCGCAGCGGGCCGCGGGCGAACCGGGCGACGCCCTCCAGGCATGCGGGCGGGCGATCGAGCTCCAGCGACCGCTCGGCGACCGGGTACGGGAGGCCCTCGCCTGGGACGGCGCGGGGGAGGCCCGCCGGGACCTGTCCCTGCTGGAGGAGTCCGAGACATGCCACCGCAGGGCCGTCGACATCCTGCGCGGATTCGGCGGCAACCGCTGGCCGCTGGCGCTGGCCCTGGACAACCTGGCCGTCACCCTGACCGCGCGGGACCGCCGCGCGGAGGCCGCCGACGCCTGGTCGGACGCCCTGGACGAGCTGTCCGTCTTCACCGACCCGGCGGCGGCCCGCCTCCGTGCCCGCATCCAGGACGCGACCCGCTGAAACTGGAAGACCTACTCGCGCCCGATCAGATCGGCCCAGCCGCGACCGGACCGCTATCAAGATGACCAAGAGTCATGAATCGGTAGCGAAACGTCAACGTATGGTCGAAGATTGCGATCGGGCGCGAACCGGATGGCACGTGGCCCAGAAAAGGCGATGGGGAGCGGCCCTCACGGGCGGCTCCCCTGCCTAAGCGTGGTTACAGAGTAGCCGACGCCCAGCGTGACGGCAACCAACACAGAGTAGGCGGCGCATGATCGAGCAAGGCGAACTCCTCAAGGCGCGCATCTGCGAGCTCCTGGAGTCGTGGCAGCCGTGGCAGCGGCGGCTGTGGGATCTCGGCACGGTGCTGGCGCTGCGGGAGGCGGTCGAGGCCGCCGACTGGGTTTCCCGGCACGTGCTGTCGCAGGGATCGACGTCCTGGTACGCACGCGAGTCGCTGTTGCCCCGGCTTGGCACGGACCCGGCCATCGGGGACGGGCAGATCCGCAGGCATCTCAACGAGGTCTGCAAGCGGCCGATCCGGGCGGGCTCTCGCGGCCAACGCTCCCTGGGTCTGCTCGCCGACCGAGTGGAGGAAGGATACCTGCACCGGTGGCACACGCTGATCACGGCGGGTTCGGGGTACGACGTCGAGCGGGCCGCCAGATGCATCACGTCGCACATGCTCGACCAAGGGTTTCACCAGGACCATCTCCGGCGCGAGATCAACGGGCGACTCGACGCCGACGCCGACGCCGACGTCCGCGAACTGGTCGAACTGTTCATCGAGCTTCAGGCCGAGGGGGACAGGGAGTTCACGGGGTTCGTGCTCCTGGAGGGCCGGGTACCGGCCGCCCAGGTGGCGCAGAACTCCGCGCGCTGGCTCGACAAGGCGGCGGTCAGCGTCCTGCTCGCCGAGCAGTTTCCGGACTATCCGGCGCCGAGGACCAGCGGCGGCCTTCGTCTTCAGGTGAAGGCGCGGGATCCGCACATGGCCGTGGTGGAGATGACGGAGGTGTTCGACAGACTTCGCAACCGGGCGCGGTACCTGCGGGGACGCCAGCAGCTGTCGGCGTATCCGATGCTCTTCGTCGATGGGGTGTCGCGGCCGCAGGAGTTCCAGCGGGGTGATCCGGCGGTGACGGTTCAGTCGCTGGCGAAGGCGGGCGTCCTGTATGACGGGCCGGTCGCGGTGGCGGAGGGTTCGCGGCTCGACGATGCTCTGGAACTGGCCGCGCCGCTGACGGGAAGCTCACCGAGCACGGCGGTCGCGGGCGCCTGGGCCGCGCTGGAGTCGCTGTTGTTCTGCGACACCGACGAGGCGGACCGGGAGGAGGGACGCGCGGTCGCCGCGGACCGGGCCGCCGCGCTGGTCGCGGCGGGCTGGCCACGGGCGGAGCTGACCTCGATCAGCCACCGGGACGGGCTGCTGGGCACGGACGCGCGGCTGCGGGCCCAGCTCGACCGTGCCGGGGGAGAGAACCGTGCCAGGGTGGAGATCATGGTGCGCTGGCTCGCCGCGCGCCCGTCCGCGCCCGCCCTGCCGCCCCCGGACCTCGCCGCGCTGGACCGGATGCGCGAACTCGTCGCCCGTCCGCGCCCGACGCTCGGGCGCGTCAACGGGTACCTGCGGGGGGCGCTGCGGCGGCTGTACCGGCAGCGGAACATCGTTCTGCACGGCGGGTCCACCAGGTCGGTGGCGTTGCGCGCCACGCTGCGGACCGCCGGGCCGCTGGTCGGCGCAGCCCTGGACCGCATCGCGCACGGCTACGCCGCCACCGACGTCGCCCCGCTCGACCTGGCGAGCCGTGCCGAGGTCGCCATGCGCATCGTCGACGACCCGGACGGCTGGAACCTGCACGAACTCCTCGGAACGTGACACGCACCCGGCCCGGCGTTCGTCCAGCGGAGCGCGGGCCGGTCCACCGTCCACCCGCCGACCCGAGCCGCCCCGGACATGAATGAGCCCCCGGCCGCCTGGTGCTCGGACGGTCGAGGGCTCGCGGAAGTGCTAGGGGGACGTCAGGCGAGGTCGTGCACGCTGCTCTTGACCTCGCGCGTGAACGCCGACCACGCCGCGACACTGAACGTCAGCTTCGGCCCGTCCACGTCCTTGGAATCCCGAACCCCGACCACGGGGGAGAAGTCCGCCACCTCGACACAGTCGCCACCTTGGTGATCGCTATAGCTGCTCTTCCGCCAGCGGACGCTGGGCGTGTCCTTCATAGGCCCTCCAACACGGCTCTGATCATGGCTCGCGACTCCGCTGCGGAGTGCGCGTGGCCTTTGAGTAGTTCCCAGCGTAGAGCGAAGCCCGGAACTCTGTCGGGCTGTTCGATCAGAATTCCGACTCCGGCGGACTCCGAATATGCGACGTCGGCACCGTCGACGTTGAGGAGAGTGAAGCTCCCACCCAGTCCAGCGTAGTAGCCGACGCTCTGCGGTACTACGTTGAGCATGATGTTAGGCCGCTGCTCGAGTTCAAGCAGGAACTCGATCTGACCTTTCATTACTTCGGTGCCGCCCACCATGCGGTGGAGCACAGTTTCGTCTATGGCGAACGATACGAAGGGCGGAGGGTCACGCAAGAGGACCGCTTGCCTCTCCATACGCTGTAGAACCAGTTCGTCTAAACCGGTGGACCTATCAGCTCCAAGCACAGCACGGGCGTACTCCTCGTTTTGAAAGAGACCGTTCACGAGTAGCGCTGAGAAGACGCGCATGGACGACGCCTTCTGCTCGCGCTGAGCGTACTCGGAGAAGCCAGGGGGGAGGGTGGTCTGGAGCTCGACGTCCTTTATGAGCTTCCAGAGGCGATGGAAGTGGCCGCCGGTCTTGAAGAACGTGTCCAGGTCGAGTGCGCTCTGCTCGGAGACCTTGCGGCCGCTCTCCATGGTGCTGATCCACTGCGGCGTGCAGCCGAGCGCATCGGCCAACTCCTTTCCTGTGAGTCCAGCCTCGTCGCGCAAGCGCCGGAGTTCCGTTCCGAAGAAGATGCGGGCTTGATTCTCACTCATTTTGAGAACCTCCGGGAGGTAAACCAGGGGTTAGGTTGTTTCGATCTTGGCGTGGCTTGACCGTCGGTGTGGAACGGTCACTACCGCACTTTAACCCGGACCGCGAGTGTGATTGCAAGCTTTTCGACGCAACGACACACGACGAGGTTCCGGAGATGCACAAGAGGCCGATATCGACCAATTCCCCGAGAGTGGGACGAATACCCCTAATGTCCGAATGGCACTGCGAGCAGATGGACGACGGATTCGCTGCGCGCCGCCTCGGCAAGCTCAGCGACTACCAGCTCCTCAACGGGTGCCTGGACGAGGTGCGGGCACAGGACGAGGGCGAGCTGTGGCTTCTCTGTGACGCGCAGACGCGCCTGTCCGAGCGGGTCGCGCTCGCCGAGTCCACGAGGAGGCGGCGGTGAGCACCCTGGACGAGTGGGACGAACAGGACGAGCAGAACCCGGTCGTCGAGTCCTACGTCCGGCTGAAGATGCTGGGCATGCACCTCAGGGCCCACGGGTTCACGATCCACGAGGTGGCGGGAGGCTTGGTCGTCCGGAACACGACGTCCACCGCGCGGACCTGTAGCGGTGCCCGAGGAGTCGCCGGTGACACGATCACGTGCCGTCCGTACGAGAAGGACGAAGGCCGTTACTGGTACTTCACGTCCTGGCAGCAGCCCATCGCCGAGACTGAACGCATCACCGACGCCCTGGTGATGATCAAGGGCTATCTGGGAGCCCCCGCTTGAATCCCCCCGGCACCGGCTCCTGGAGGGTGGAACAGGCTGCCCCTGACCTGGCCGCGCTGCGGGCGGAGTTCCCAACCTTCGGCATCGTCGCAGACCCCGCACGTCCCGCCTGGATGGCTGTCAAGGGCAACGAGATATTCATCAGGGCCAGCGACGCTCACGTCCTCCGCCAGCGGCTCCTGGAGATCACCCGCCAATGAGCCTGGCAGTCCGACTACTTCTTCTTGCCCTTCTTGGGAGGCCGCCACGTGGCAAGCTCCTCCCGAGAGAGTTCGGGGTACCGCTCCACCTGTTGGGACAGGTACCCCTCGTAGGCAACGGCCGGGCTCAACCCGGTCACCGGGTCAACATCGCTGTGCCACTGCTTCACCCACGGAAGGACCTCGTCCAGCCCAGCCAGCAGCGGCATAAGCCGTTCAAGCTCCCACCCATCCCGAGTAGTCCGCTCCTCGATCAGCGTGACGAGCGCATGCGCCTGCTGAGCGTGATCCCACCCGGCCCACCCGAGCAGAAGCGTCTTGTCCCCGTCCGGACTGGCCCCCGGATACGAGACGAACCGCTCCTTGGGCACGTCCAGTTTCCCGCGATTCCGCCAGTACGAGTGCTTGAGGAAATCCGCGCCGGAGTACTTCGGCGGAACCTGGATATCGAGCCGCTCGCCGTTCTCGTCCTCCTGCCGCTGCAACCGCCACATCTCTTCCCACTGCTCCCGCTTACGCAGGCCAGAGTCCTTGTACCGAAGCGCCGGGATGAACGGGACATGCTCAGCGTCCAAGATCTCGGTGAGCACGTCGATCAGCTCGACTTCCTCACCCGCGTACAACCGAGCCACCGACACGAAGTCGGCATCGTCCTGAAGCCGGTCGGCCAGCCGCCCGACCGTCATCATCCTGGGTCGCTCCTGCCCAACCTCATCCGGAGCGAACCACAGCTCCTCAGCCTCACACCGATCCAACAACCAGTTCCGAAGAGCGTCCTTTTCCTTCTTCTCCCAAGGCTCAGACGCCCAACGCCGCTTGTACTCCGGCCGCTCGATCAACCCAATGGTCTGCGGAAGCTTTTCGATCGCCTCAATCCGCTTCTCCACCACCCGCCGATACTCCTCCGGCCACCACTCCGGAACCTCCGTGACCGGCATAGACCCATGCCGCGCAAACCACTGAGTCTCTACCTCACCCGCGGCCACTTTCCGCGCCAACACAATCTCAAACGCCCGCTCACCCAACTTCACCCCAGGCACCGCGTCTGCTTCAACAACCAGCTCGGCCTCCTCCTGCGCTGTCAGCAGGCCATAGCGCCCATACATTTCCCAGTCTAGCTCCTCTTGCTGGGCGATCATCTTCTGAACGGTCTGTTCATGTTGTTTTCGCGTCTCTTCTAGATCCATCCTGCTGGGGATACCCGGACTATTTTGGTTCTGTGGGGGTGGCCAACCTGACTGTGATATGCAAGCGTCCAGTTGTTTCGCTCGCTCGGATGAGAGTGTGTTTGGAAGTGGGAAGAGCTTGATGAATTCTCCGGGCAGCTCATAGAAATTTTCCCATGGCGCTGTTGTTTGTCGCGCACCCTTTATGTCGACGGTGCTACCGCGATTTTGGCAAACTTGCTTGAGCCAAAAACAAGCAATTGAACTATTAAGGGCTCCTAGCAGTTGAAGGTGTTCATCAAGTGAAGCCTCGGCGGGCAGCTTAATTATGGGCGATGTCTGCTTGAAAACCCTTCCGCCTTTATCTAGCGTGAAATGATTATGGGTTGCGACGAATGCAAAGGCGATGGAATGTGGTGTGCGATATCTGTCGGCGAAGAACATTGAGTACTCAAACCAAAGGAGATTGCGTTCGATTTGAGTTTTGCCATATGCAACTCGCCTCCGCAGGCTTGTGCGGTTTGGCCAGAGGAGCTTATGAGCGGCTGGGTGAAGTTCGGCTCTTAGCGTTGAGGAATTGTATGGCCACAAAGACTTGATTGGTGCATTGATTGCCCAATCTCTGGTCGAGTCGCCTTCGACGATATCCCGTTGATATGCTTTCGGAATCCTGTGTCGACGCAGAGTCCCCTCGCCGAGCATATATGCACTGTCCTCGCGAGTGACCGCACCATATCCGATGTCGACGATGAGATCTTGAAGCGACCCGGCCTTGCTTTTTTCTAGGAACCGCAGCAGAGTGTCCGCGCCGCCGCCGCTGAGGCTCCATGGATGACGCTGCAATGAGTCACTCGGTAGTTCGCGTGCGCTAACCCATTGGTTGCTGGCGCTGGGCCGCTCAACGTTTTCTTGAATGGCGCGCCAAACTCGACCGCGCGCGGGGTCGGATGGAATTCCTGGTTCGCCTTGAATTCCGAGTACAGCCCGGATTGGCTCATTGCGAGGATAAAGTCGACGGCCAATCAGAATTACGGTTGGTGTGCCATGCCCTGGAATGTAGGCGCCAGATGTATCAATTACATGAACTAGTGTGATCGTGGGAAAGAATTCTTCTATGAGCTTCTTTCCGAACTTTCGCTTCATGAACGAGTTGGCGGTGATCTGGCCGACGTAGCCGGAGCCTCGGCGGTCCTGGCCCGCTCGGATGGCGAGTTGGAAGAAGCGTTCGGCGAAAGGTACCGAGAGGGCGTATGAGCCTGAACAGCTCTTGTAGTAGCGGTAGTTCTTGTTCTCTGTCTTGTCCTTGACGGTGATGTAGGGCGGGTTGCCGACGACGACGTGGTAGCTGCCTACGCCGAGGAGGTCCACCGTTTTCACGTAGTCGCTGACGTCTTCTGTGGCGTAGGTGTAGACCGGTTCTGGTTCGGCCAGTTCGCCGGTTTTGGTGAACTCCCAGCCACCCTGGTCGAGGTCGGGGCCGCCTCGGCCGTGGATGAGGGAGTCGCCGATGGCGATGTTGAGGGTGAAGTCCGGGATTTCCCGCAAGGTCTTGATGTCACCGGCCCGCATTGCGGCGATAAGGAGGCGGAAGCGGGCGATGGCGACCGCGAAGGGATTCTTGTCGACGCCGTGCACCGAATAGAGGGCGCGGTCTACGAGGTCCCATTTGTCAGTGCCGGGGGCTTGGCGCTGCCAGCGTTCGAGAATCTTGTGGAACGCTCCGAGGAGGAAGTGGCCGGAGCCGCAGGTCGGGTCGATGACGCGGAGGCCGCGGGGGAGGGCGAGTTCCTCGGGGCAGGCTTCCGGGGGTTCGGGGTCGAGTCCGAACTCGTCGATGGCCTCGTCCAGGGTGAGGCCGAGGATGAACCTTTCGACGAACTCGGGGGTCTGGAGTAGGGCGTATTTCTTCTTCGCGTGTTCGGACAGGTCCTGGTAGAGGTTGCCGAGGAAGCGGGTGTTCCAGGACGGGTCGGTGAAGTCGTGGACGGGAACGCCCGCCGCCTCCGTACCGTCCTCCGGTCGGGCCGGGCGGGTTTGGCGCCAGAAGTCGATGAGAGCTTTCGCTCCCTCAAGGGACGGCGTGATCCGCCACATGGGGTTGTGGTCGCGGTCGAAGAGACCGGCGGCGACCGGGGACGCCTTGGCCATCGCGTCCAGGCCCTCTTCGATCCATTCCCGGTCGGTCTTGCTGGCGTTGTCCGGCTGCTCGAAGTAGAGCTGCTGCCGTTCCTTGGCGAGGTCCAGGCGTTCGCCGCGGCCGGAGAGGAACACGTCGGTGATGAGGTGGTTGTCCTCGCAGAAGCGCAAGAAGACCGTGCCGAGCACCCAGGCGACGGCGGACTGGGTGACCTGCTCCTCAAGCCAGGACGAGTACGCGGCGGCGGTCCGGCCGCGTCGACCGGCCACGTTCCACGATAGGTCGAGAAGTGCCGCGAACTGGGGGTCCTTGGCGCGCTCGCGTAGATCGTCTTCCAGCGCCCGGACCCGCGGCTTCAGATCGGTGAGCAGGGCGTCCGGGGCGATCATGAAGTACTCCTCGTGTCGTGCAGCGCGAACCCGCCGGGGACGGCGAGCTGTTCGTTCTCACCCATGGCGCGGACGACCGTGTGGTCCAGCGCGGCCTCCGCGTTCGGGTCGGGCATCGGGCAGAACACCCACAGGCCGTGCGGCTCCTCGTCCGGGGCGAGGGCGGCGAGCTTGAGGCGGGTCAGCAGCTCCATGCCGCCTTTGTAGCGGGCGAGGGGGGTGGCGTCGTGGAGCAACACCGTTCCGGGGGCGGCGTGTATCTCGTCCTCCATGCGGTCCCAGACGAGGGCGACGAGCTTCTCGAAGCCCGCGCGGGCTGTGGGGGACGCGTCGGGGGAGTCCGCGGCGAGCACCGTCTCCCAGCGGGGCCTGCCGCGTTCGGTGACGATGGCGCGGAGGGTGGTGAGGAACGTCCGGGCGATGTTGATCGGGGTGACGTCCGGCAGGGTGGTCAGGACGCTGAGCACGGCCGTCGCCTCGTCCATCCACGCCTTGACGGCGAGGAAGCCGCCTTCCTCGGCGGCGCCCGCGAGGCGTGCCCAGGTCTCCGCGCTCGGTGACGCGGTCGCGAGCCTCGTCGTGCGGCCGGGCCTGCCGCGCCCGCTGACGGTGGTGAGCAGGTCGCGGCTCGGCACCACGTAGCGGGGTTCGCCGTCCGGTCCGCGCGTCACGTTGACGGTGATGTGCAGCTCGCGGCGCAGCAGAGTGCGGAGCTCGTCCGGCTCGGGGAGGTGCGCGATCTCGGGGAAGCGGGCCAGGACACGGTCGCGCAGCTCGGCGGGGCGCAGGCCCGGCGGCCCCAGGTAGCTGGCGGCCTGCGCGAGCTGGAGCGCCTTGCGCGGTGCCAGGTCACGCGGATACAGCTCCAGCCGGGCGGTCATCGCGGCGTTGCGGGACGCGTCCGCCGCGAGCGACACCAGGGCCAGGTCCGACAGCGGCGGCATGCCCTCGGGGCGCGGGGCCCCGTTCAGCGCGGCGAGCACCGACGCCGTTCCGGGGAGCGGCGCCGAGTCGGGCAGGTCGACCAGGGCGTCCGCGCGGAGGCCGAGATCGACGGCGTAGTCGAGCAGCTCCTCCTCGGTGGGGGCGGACGGGTCGTCCTCGGCGACGGAGGCGATCAGCACGCGGTCCCCGGCGCGGCGGCGGGCCAGGCGCGGATTCTCCAGATGCTCCTCGGTCTCGACGGCGGCGCGCAGGCAGGCCGCCGCGAGGACGCGTCGCGCGGCCGGGTCGTCGAGGTCGGAGCCGCGTTCGGCGAGCAGCGCGGCGGCCAGGCGGTGCGCCTCCATGACCCGGCCGTGCGCCTGGAGGACGTCCAGCACGGTGGCGCGGAGCGCGGTGACGGCGGGCACGCTCTTTGACCAGCGCGTGCGGGCGTTGCCGAGCAGGCGCGCGACGTGCGGCTGGCCGAGTTCCAGTTCCTTCGCGACCATGGCCTGCGACGACCACTGCGGGACGGGGGCGGGTTCGCCGTCGTCGGGGAGCCCGAGCACCGCCCGGATCACCCGGATCTCTATGCCGTTGCGTCCCACGTCCCTTGGGACGAGCCGTTCGGCGACCTCGTCCAGGCTCAGGGTGCGCGGGTCTGCGGCGGGAGCGCGGCCGGGGTCGGCGGCCTTCTCGGCGATCGCGAGCTGTCGCCGCCACTCGCGGGCCCGCTTCACCAGCTCGTTGCGCGGTCCGAGGCCCACGCCGCGCAGGCGCTGGATCCGCGCGGACGGGACCTTGCTCAGCTCCCCGACCGTGGACACCTCGAGCTGCTGCAACGCGATGGACAGCGCGCGGGACGTGAGGCCCGCGGCGAGGAGCGGGGTGTCCGCCGCCACCGCGGTCGCGGCTTGCTCGCGAGCCGACTCCGGGTCGTCCGACTGGCGGTGGACCGTCTGCGGGGTGGTCGGGGGCAGGGATTCGTCCAAGCCCCGGAACACGTCCAGCCAGGCGAATTCCATCTCGCGCAGCGTCGCGTGGCGTCGCGCGGCGTCCCGATGGAGCGCCTTGTGGAAGAAGTCGACGAGACGTTCGCGCAGCAGCGGGTCGAAACTGTCCTCGGCGAGCTGCGGGACCTCCTCGGTGCTGTCCAGGAGGTTCGGCGCGGCCATGCCGTCCCCCCAGGACGGCAGTTCGGCGGCGGCCATCTCGTGGAGCGTCACCGCCACCGCGTACCGTTCGGCCGCGTCGTCGTACTCGGGGCGGCGCTCCGTGCCGAGGAACGGGTCCAGGTACGGCGGCGTGCCGACGCCGATGTCGCGGGCGGTGGCGTTGGCGAGCGAGAAGTCGAACAGGACCAGGCGGCGCCCCTTCTTCGGCAGCTCCTTGATGCCCAGGTTGTCCGGCTTGATGTCGCGGTGCCAGACGCCCTCGTCCGCCAGGTATCCGACCGCGTTGAAGAGGTGCGCGCCGAGGTTCTCCAGGTCGTCGATCGTCAGGCGGCCCTGAGCGCGCAGGAACTGCGACAGCGTCTGCTGTCCCGCCTGCTCCAGGACCAGCACGTGCCGTTCGCCGATCTCGATCGGGCCCTTGATCCAGCGGACGATGTGCGGGCCCGGAAGGGTGCGGAGCCGCCTGGCCTCGTGCTCCAGGCGTTCGCGGCTCGCCTCGCTCAACGCGACCTTGAGAACCTGCTCGTGACCGTCCCGCTCGACCAGCAGCGCCTTCGCCGTCGAGCCCTTGCCAAGGATCCGAACGACCTTCCAGCCCTGCACGACGGTTCCGGTCACCGCCTCCAGCAGGTCGGGCTCGTCCGACTCGTCGGGCGCGGTGATCTCCTCCTCGACCTGCTCCAGCCAGTCGAGGAACTCCCGGACCGTTTCGTGCCGGTCCACCGGTTGGACGGCGGTGGCACCCCGGACGAGGCCGTCCATCACCGGGGTGACGGCGTCCGACACGGCCGATGGGACGAGCGACTGCTGATCTGACAGGCTGGCCTGGAGGGTCGCCCGGCTGCGGGCCGGGGGACGCCCCGTGAGGATCAGATAGGTGAGCGCTCCCAGGCCGAACATGTCGAGAGGCGTGCCCTGCGCGTCGCCGTTGCCGAACTCCGGCGCGAGGTAGGGCCCGGACGAGGTCTCGAGATGCGCGGCGAGCGATGCGGCGCCGCCCGCGCCGGAGAGGGTGCTCTGCCCGCCCAGGGCGGTGGGGCGGCCCGACGAGCCCGAGTTCGGGCGTGCCGACACCTGCCAGTCGCAGATCCGCAGCCGCGGGTAGTGCCCGTCCATCTCCACGTAGACGCTGCGGGCCGCCAGCGCCCGGTGGAACAGATGGCGGCGGTGCGCGTGGTCGAGGGCCTCGGCGAGCTGCCTGACCATTTCGACCCGCGTCTCGATGGGCAGGTCCGTGCCGCGTTCGGCGATGAAGTGGTCGAGCCGCGTCCACCCGGCGCCGTGCCGGAAGATGACCGCCGGACCCGCCTCGTGCTCGTCGCTGAACTGCTCCGCCTGGACGATTCCCTCATGGGAGATGCCCTGCAACGCGAGGTATTCGCGGCGAGCGGCGCGGCGCGTCGACTCCCGCTCCTCCCGGTCGGCCCGCAGCTCCGACAGGTAGACGCGGATGCGGCGCGGCTGGTCGTCCGGGAGCGCGGTGTTCTCGGCGAGATAGTCCTCCCAGGTGGGACCCGCGTCGAAGGACTGCGGCGCCAGCTCGAACGGGCCGATCTTGCGATGCTTGCGCAGCCCCGAGATGCCGATCTTGGTGAGGAGCTTGTGCAACTGCTTGGAGAAGGCGGGCTCGACGACGTCCCGGCGGCCACGGGGCGCGCCGCCGAGGAGCCCGGTCCAGATGCCCGGGAGACCGGTTTCCTGCTCCCGGCCGTCCCGTCCGTAGACGTTCAGCTTCTGGGAGTCGTCGAACAGGCAACGCAGGTCGGGGGCCGACAGGAACACCGCCGGGCGGATGAACGGGATGCGCAGGTCGCGCATGCCGGGAAGCTGGTCGCGGGCCCATTCGAGCTGCTCGCGGAGCTGCTTGCACTTCAGGTCGGTGCCGAACAGCGGGTTCTCGAACGAGCGCGTCCGGTCGTCCCCGTGGAAGATCCACGTGCTGCCGCTGTTCACCGCGCGCCCCGGATGGCTCTTGATCTCCACGAGGAAGAGCCCGGCGCGGGTCGCGATCAGCAGGTCCACCTGCGGAACGTGGCCCGACCGCGCCGCGAACGAGAACGTCTGCCATGCCCGGTACGGCTCCGTCTCCGGCATCCGCGCCCGGACGTGCTGGAGGGCCTCCTCCTCCCAGGTGAAGTCGGACCGTGGCCCCCACCACCGGTTGGACACCCCGCGCCACCTCTTCACCGACGTCCGCACTGACCCGTGGCGGTCAGCATACGACCGTCCAGCCACTCGGCGCTCACTCGAAAGGTCTGCACTGACTGCTTCTGACTCGGTACCGTTCGGGTATGGCACTGGACAGCCGTCCGCTGGGGAAAATGCTCGACGAGGTCGCCGCCGGTCACATCCAGCTCCCCGATTTCCAACGGGAGTGGAAGTGGGACGACGAGCACATCATCTCGATTCTCGCGACCGTGACGATGGCCTATCCGATGGGCGTCGTCATGACCCTGGCCACGGGCGGGCCGGGAGGGAAGTTCAAAACCCGCCCCTTGCAGGGTGTCCAACCGGCGGACGACGTCAGACCAGAGCAGCTCCTGCTGGACGGGCAGCAGCGGATGACCGCGCTGTACCAGGCGCTCAAGTCGGGGCGCCCGGTCGACACGTTCGACCAACGGGACGACCCGAGAAACCTCTGGTATTACATCCACATCGAGACGGCGATCGATCCCAAGGCCGACCGGGAGTCCGCGATCCGGTCACTTCCCGAAAACAAGATCATCAAGCCGTTGGGGCGGCGGCTCGGGCTTGATCTGACCACAATCGGCCGCGAATACGAGAACGGCTATTTCCCGCTCTGGTACGCGTTCGACCGGGACAGGGCCGAAGAATGGCAGTGGGGTTATACCGACGGCCATCCTGAGCGCCGAGCGGCGTGGGTCGCCTTCCGGAAAGCCGCGCTGGACAATATCTGGGACTACCGGGTGCCGCTGATCACCTTGGAGAAGGAGACTCCCCGGGACGCCGTCTGCACGGTCTTCGAGAAGGTGAACACGAAGGGCGTCCAGCTCACGGTCTTCGAGCTGCTCACGGCCACCTTCGCGGGCGATGAGGAGTACACCGGGCAGCACGGCGAGTTCCACCTGCCCGACCACTGGAAGGACACTCGCGACGAGCTGACCGCCGCCCATCCCGTGCTGGGCGGTCTCCAGAACACCGACTTCCTCCAGGCCGTGTGCCTGGCGTCCACCTACCACAAGCCGCGCGCGCCGATCAGCTGCAAACGGCGTGACCTGCTTGAGCTGGAACTCGCGGACTACCTGAAGTGGGCGCCGAAGATCACCGACGCGCTGCACTGGGCTGGGGAGTTCCTCACAGACCAGTGCATCGTCCGCGCCGAGGACCTGCCCTACCGGACGCAGCTTCCACCGCTCGCCGCGATACGGACCGTCCTCGGCCGCGAGACCGACACTCCCGAGGCGCGCGAGAAGCTCGCGCAATGGTACTGGTGCGGTGTGTTCGGCGAGCAGTACGGCGGCACGGCCGACAGCCGCTTCCCGCGCGATGTCGAACAGGTGGTGACCTGGCTGCGCGGCGGCCGGGAGCCGGAGTCGATTCAGGAGGCCACGTTTGTCGACCAACGCCTGCTCACCATGAACAGCCGCAACAGTGCCGCCTACAAGGGCGTGTTCGCCCTGCTCCTCCAGTGGGGGTGCATCGACTGGTACTACACCGACAAGCCGATCAGCGGCGACCAGGTCGCGGACGGCACCGTCGACATTCACCGGATCTTCCCGGCCGCCTGGTGCGACAAGAACAGGATCGACGTCCAGCGTCGGGACAGCGTGGTGAACAAGACTCTGCTTTCCGGCCGCGCGGCCAAGACGCTCGGGAAGAACGCGCCCAGTACGGGTCTGGAGATGCTGGAACGAGAGACCGGCATCCGGCCCAACTGGCTGGACGACGCGCTGGTCTCCCACGTCATCGACCCCGCCTTCCTGCGCGCATCCGAGTTCGACGGCTTCTTTCACAGCCGCATGACAGACCTGGTCCACCTGATCAAGCAGGCCATGGCGAAGAGGGCGACGACATGAGCGGCGCCGCGTCGGAGTTCCTCAAGGAGGCCGCCGAGCGTTGCCAAGCCACCCCACCGGTGGAGATCGGCGTCCGGGAACTGCTCGGGCACTGGGGCCATGCCGTCCGGAGTGACGCCGTGGTCGCCGACGTCACCGCCGATCTGGCCGCGCACGGGCTCACCACCGTCCCGCCGCTGGCGGACGCGGGCCGCACCGTCGAGATCGTGCCGATCCCGGTGGACACTGAGCCCGAGTCGCCGTCGGCCGAGCCCGAGGTGGACGACGAGGCGCCTGTGCGGGTGTCGCTGCGGGTGCGGGAGCTGCCCAGCGCCACCGGCGGCGTCACGTCCGTGGCCTTGGACGACACGCTGGCGCAGGCCGAGACCACGATGCTGAGCGACGACTTCTCCCAGCTCGCCGTCCTCCAGGACGGGCGGCTGCGCGGCGCCGTCACATGGGATTCCATCCGCCTCGCCAGGGCACGCGGTAGCGGCGACCTGCGGTCAGCGGTGGATCCGCTTCCCGAGGTGCTGAAATGCGATGACGACCTCTTGCGGCACGCACCACGGATCTACACCGCGGGGTTCGCGTTCGTGGAGGACGAAAACCGGACGCTGGTCGGTATCGTCACTCTCGCCGATCTCGCGCAGCAGTTCGTCGGCCTCGCCAACCCGTTCGTGCTGCTCAGCGAGATCGAGCAGCGGCTCAGACGGCTGGTCAGGAGGATCTGCGATCTGGCGGAGATGCGGGCGAAGGCCCGGTATCCGAACAAGACCGATGGCGCCGACGACCTGATGTTCGGCGACTACAAGAAGATCTTCGAGGACGAGACGCTCTTCCTGCGTTGCGGCTGGGCGGACATCGACCACGATGTCTTCGTCGAGAAGCTCGACCGGGTCCGTGTGATCCGCAACGACGTCATGCATTTCAGCCCCGAAGGCGTCCGGGACGAGCACACCCGGACCCTGAACGCCTTCATCAAGTTCATCAAGGGCCTGGACGGCGGGTCGTGACGGCGTTGCCGCGGCTCCCGGAGGGGATGTTCTCGTTCACCACCACCGACCGCGCGGATGTGCACACAGCCGTCATGTACGCGTTCGGGGAGGCGAACGAGCGGCTGGAGACGTCGCTGGCCTTCGACCAGGTTCGCGAGAGGCTGCGGGCGGTCGGGTTCTACGCGCCGGTGGACGACGACGGGCTCACCCGGACGCTGGCGCAGCTCGTCAAATGGAAGCTCCTCGACGTGGTGCAGAACCACGCGGGCAGCTACGCCACGGCGGAGGAGTACGAGCGCAAGAACCTTCAGTACTCGCTGACGCGCAGGGGCGAGGCCGCGTTCGCCGGTGTCCAGCACGCGCTCGCCGTGCTGAGTTCGTCGGGCGCGCTCCAGACCGCCGTCCTGGACGCGATCGTCGATCGGCTCGGGGAACTCGGCGAGCTGCTCGGGAACGACGATCCCACCGTCAACCGGCGGATCTTCACGACCCTCCAGGAGCTCGAAGGGCATCTCGACGCGCTTCGGAACAACACCAAACAGTTCAACGGCGAGCTTCAGCGGCTGATGCGCGCCGAGGGCGCCGACCTCACCACGTTCAACGAGGTGAAGAGCGCCACCGTCGCCTACCTCCAGGAGTTCGTCACCAACCTGGACGTGCGCGCGGACACGATCCGCGTGGCGCTCGGCGAGGTTGAGGAGCGGGGTGTCAGCGTCCTGCACCGGCGCGCGCTGGACGGGGCGGAACTGCCGCCCGTGCAGGGGACCGATCCGGCGGCGGCCTGGCTGTCCGCGCGCGCGGTGAAATGGGAGGGGCTACGGCTGTGGTTCCGGCCCGAGGACGGCACGCCGCGCGTCCGGCAGTTGCACGATGTGGCACGCAGGGCGATCGTCTCGCTGCTCCAGGTGCTGGACCGCATCACCGAGTCGCGGCGGCGGTCGTCGAGCGCGGCGGCGGACTTCCGCGTCCTGGCCCGCTGGTTCGCGAACGCGCCGAGCGATGACGACGCGCACCGACTCTGGGGGACGGCGTTCGGACTGGCGTCCGCGCGGCACGCCCATCTCGCCCATGCGGACGCCGAGCCCATTCCCACCGGGGCGGGGTGGCAGGAGACGCCCTCGGTCCAGGTGTCGGCGCTGCTGCGCACGAGTGGCCGCACGGAGCGGATGGGACGTACGGGCGGCGTACGGGACGTCCAGGCGTTGCGGGCCGAACGCAAGGAGCGGGCGCGGCGGGAGCGTGCCGAGATGGAGGCGGCCTGGCAGCGGCTCGCCACGGGCGGTCCGATCCGGCTGTCGTCATTCGCGCGGCTGGAACACGACACGCTGAAGCGGCTCCTGGACCTCCTCGGGCGCGCCCTGGCAGCCCGGCCCGGTTCCGACGGCGGACGACGGGCGCTCACCACGGACGGACGCATCGAGGTACTGCTGCGGCCCGCGCGGGACGGACGCACGGCCGTCCTGCGCACCCCGAGGGGACGGTTCAGCGGCCCCGACTACCTGGTGGACATCCGTTTCACGGCGGCCTCGCCCGCCGGGTCGCGAGAGGCTGCGGGCGCATGAGCGTGCTGAAGAACGAGCTGGTCCGCGCGGAGAAGGAGGACCTGTCCCGCGCGATCCGGCTGCTGCTCGGCAGCCCGCTGATCTCCCAGCATGCCGACCCCGACGGCTTCGGCCTGATCCGGCTGCGGCACCGGACGCTCGCTCAGTGGTTCGACTACTACTGCGGTTGGCGGCTGTATCTGGAGCCGAGACTCGGGTACGCGCGGCTGGTCAAGGTGCGGGTGGGTGATCCGTCCCGTCCTGCGCGGCGGCGGCGCACCACCCGCGCGCCGTTCGACCGGCGCCGGTACACGCTGCTGTGCCTGGTCGCCGCGGAGGCGCTCGCGGGGCCGGTGACGACGATCGGCATGCTCGCGCAGCGCGTCGTGCAGGGCTCGGCCACCGACGAGCACGTTCCCGCCTTCGACCCGGTGCGGGGCGACGAGCGGGCCGCCTTCGTGGACGCGTTGAAACTGCTGGAGCACTACGGCGCGGTGACCGCGGTCGACGGCGCGACCGACGCGTTCCTCGACAGCGCGGAGGCCAAGGTGCTGTACAGGGTGGACGCGACGCGCGTGATCCGGCTGCTGTCCGCGCCCGTCGCGCCGTCGCGGCTCCCGGGCGGCGACCGGCCCGACCTCGCGGAACTGACCGTCGAACGCCGCTACGGAGGCGGGGAGGCCACCGAGACCCAGCGGAACCTGTGGGCCCGGCACGCGTTGCTGCGGCGGCTGCTGGACGACCCGGTCGTCTACCGCGCGGACCTCACCGACGCCGAGCGGGCCTACGCGGCCTCGCCGACCGGCCGCCAGATCCTCCGCCGGGCCGCGCAGGAGGCGGGGCTGGAACTGGAGGAACGCGCCGAAGGCTACCTGCTCGTCGACCCGGACGGCCTCGCCACCGACTCCAGGTTCCCCGACGACGGAGGCCACGCGAAGGTGGCCGCGCTGCTGCTGCTCGACGTGCTGACCCGGGACGGCCCGACTTCCATGGCGGGGCTCGAACAGGAGGCCGAGAGCGTCCTTGGCCGCTTCCCGCGCTGGGCGATGGCCTACCGATCGGACGGCGGCGCCCTGCGGCTCGCCGAAGACGCCGTCGCGGTCCTGTGCGGGTTCGGGCTCGCCCGCCGCGATGACGATCAGGTCGCGCCGCTGCCCGCCGCTCACCGCTACGCCGTCCGGCAAGAGGAAGCATGACCGTCACCGAACTCGTCCAGGGCGGTGCGCCGCCGAGGTGGCGGCCCGTCCGCGCGGGCATCCTCAACGTCTGGCGCTACTACGACGAGATCTTCGAGTTCCACAAGGGGCGGCTGCTGCTGCGCGGCCCGAACGGCAGCGGGAAGAGCAAGGTTCTGGAACTGCTGCTCCCGTATCTGCTCGACGGGAGCCTGAAGCCGTCCCGGTTGTCCACGTTCGGTGGCAGCGAACGCACCATGCACTGGAACCTCATGGGCGACGGACACACCGGCACCACCCGCGTCGGCTACGTCTGGCTGGAGTTCGCCCGGGGCGGGCAGTGGTTCACGTGCGGCGCGCGGCTCCAGGCCACGTCCAACACCAGGAACGTCACACCCGCCTACTTCACCACGAGCCGACGGGTCGGTGTCGCGGGCGGTCTCTCCCTGACCGACGGCGGCAGGCCGCTCACCCGGGCGCGGCTCGACGAGGCGATCGGGTCGGACGGCCAGGTCCACGACTCCGCGGACGCGTACCGGACCACCGTCCGGCGGACCCTCTACAGCGGCCTCACCGAGCAGCGCTACGACTCGCTGCTGACCGCGCTGCGGCAGCTCCGCACCCCGAAGCTGTCCGAGCGCCTCGACCCCGGACTGCTGTCGCAGCTGCTGTCCAGCGCGCTGCCGCCCCTCGGCGAGGGCGAGATCCACGAGATAGCCGAGGGATTCGAGCGCCTCGACAGGCAGCGCGAAGAACTGCGGGTCCTGGACGACCACGTCCGGGAGGCCGACCAGCTCGCCGCACGCCAGCGCACCTACGCGCAGCGCGTCCTGCGCGCCGCCGCGCAGCGGCTGATCTCGGCGACCAGCACGATGGACGGTCTCACCGCCAAGGCCCGCACCGGACGAGAGGCGCACGAGAAGGCCGAGACCGACCACGCGGGGACCTCGGAGCAGCTCGACGAGGAGGAGGAACTCGGCCGGAGGCTCGGTGCGCAACGTGAGGCGCTCGTGGAGAGCGAGGCGTACCGGGCGGGCCACGAGGTCGACACCCTCCGGGAGAGCACGCGGAAGGCGACGGCCGACGCGGCCGAGACGCGCCGGGTCGCCGACCGGCACGCCACGGAAGCCGGACGCCGCCGCGAGGAGGCCGAGCAGGCGCACCAGGACGCGACCACACGGCGTTCCCTCACCGACCGGGCCGCCGCCGAGGCCGCCCGCGCCGCGGAACGGGCGGGGCTCGCGGCCGTCCACCACGAGGCCGCCGCCGCCATCAACGCCGTCACCTCCGCCGGGGACGTCGCGGCTATGGACGCGGCCGTGAAGCGAGCCCGTGAACTCACGGCCGCCGCCGTGGACAGCCGCGAGCGGCAGGTCGACGATCTCCGGAAGGCGATCGGACGACACCGTGAGGCGGTCGAGCGGCGCGCCGACGCCGAGACCGACCGCGACACCCGCCGCGGGCGGCTCGACGAGGCCACGGGCGCCCGCGACACCGCGCGCCTCGACCACGAGCGGGCGCGAGACGCCCTTGCCGAAGAACTGGCCGTCTGGGCGCGCGCCTGCGTGCGGCTCGCACCTCTGGACCCGGACGCGCTGCGCGCCGCCGTCGACGACGAGAACGAATGCGGCGAGATCGTGTTCGCGGCGCGGGCGCAGGCCGTCGCACGGTTCGCGTCGACGCGCGGCGAACTCGACGCGTGGCGCCGTCGAGTCGAGGAGGAGTTGACGGAGCGCAAGCGCGAGCGCGACGAACTGACCCGGCGGAAGGCGATCGCCCCGGACCCCGCGCGGACCCGTCCTGCCGACCGCGCGGGACGTCCCGGCGCGCCGTTGTGGAAACTGGTCGCGTTCGCCGACGCGGTGCCCCCTGGGGAGCAGGCTGGTATCGAAGCGGCGCTGGAGGCGGCCGGTCTGCTGGACATCTGGGTGCTGCCCGACGGTGGTCTGCTCCGCGACGAGCACGACGCCTTCGCCCCGACGCTGCTCGCTCGGCCCTGCACTGGTCGCAGCGTGGCCGACGTGCTCGTCCCCGAACCCGACACCGGTGTGCCGCCGCCGGTGCTGCGGGCGGTGCTGGCCGCAGTCGCGTTCGCCGGGACGGCGCTGGACGCCGACCACCCGGCCGCCGTCGGCGCCGACGGGTCCTGGCGGCTCGGCACCGTCACCGGCCGCTGGCACAAACCGGAGCCCGCCTACATCGGCGCGTCCGCGCGTGAGCGGGCGCGCCGCCTGCGGATCGCTGAGCTGGACACGCGGATCGGCGCCCTGGAGGCGGAGGCGGCCGACTGCGCGGCCGCGTTCGATGACCTGGCGGAGGCGGAGACGGCGCTGGACGCCGAACTCCGCCGCCGCCCCCGGCACGCACCGCTGAACGCCGCCGTCAACGCGTTGGAGGCCGCGGAACGCGACCTCGCACATCGAGGGGACGAGCTGCGCGCGGCGGAGGAACGCGTCCGCGAACGGGAGAAGGCGGTCACCACGGCGTTGCGGACGCTCACCGTACGGGGCGCCGAACACGGCCTGCCGGTCGACGAGGCGGCCCTGGACACGCTCGCCGCCGCCCTGCGCGACACGCGGAGGACCGGGGACACGTGGGTCGAGCACACCGCCGCCCTGTTCACGGCCGAAGCCCGCGCCGCCGACGCCGACCGGACCGCGCACGACTACGAGCGCACCGCCGCGGAGACACGGGAGCGGGCGTCCGAAGACGCGCGGGCCGCCGCGGAACTCACCGAGCGGCTCGCCACCATCGACGCCACGATCGGCGCGGAACACCGGGACGTCCTGGACAGGCTGCGGAAGGTCAAGGCGGACGCCGACCTCAACCGTCGGCGCTGCCGCGCCCTGCACGCGAAACTGGGCGACCTCAGGGGCCTGATCGGTCGGCTGACGGAGAACGTCGAAGCCGCGGAACGAGACAGGGACGCAGCGGTCGCCGCCCGTGATCAGGCCGCCGCGCGGTTCCGGCACCTCGCCGCCGGACACCTCACGGCCGACGCGGGACTCGACGACGCGCGGACCGGCGACGGGGGCGGCGTCAAGGCGACTCTGGAACGCGCCCGTGCCGTGTCCGCACGGCTCGACCGGACGCCGCACGAGCCGAGGAACGTTCGCGAGGCGGAGGCACAGCTCTCCGAGGTGATGCACCATGCCAGGGACGTCCTCGCCGACCAGGCCGATCTGGAACTCGTCCCCGACGAGGACGTCCAGGTGCTCACCGCGACGATGAACGGGGTGCGCGTCGGCGCGGCCGAACTGAGGGCGGCGCTGCGCGGCGAGCGTGACCAGCGGCGCCGCGACATCACCGCCAAGGAGCGCGACCTGTTCGACCGGACGCTCGCCGGGGACACCCGCCGTCACCTCGCCGACCGCATCAGGCAGGCGCACGACCTCGTGGACGGAATGAACGCCCGGCTGGAACGGGTGCGGACCGCCTCCCAGGTGGCCGTCCGGCTCGTCTGGCAGATCGACCCGCAGCAACCGCCCGGTGTTCGCGCGGCCCGCGACCTCCTACTGCGCGACCCCGCGCGGCTGAGTGCCGACGACCGGGACGCCCTGTACCGGTTCTTCCGCGACCGGGTGGAGGAGGCGCGGGCCGCGAACACGGCGGCGAGCTGGGAGGAGCAGCTCATGGAGGTGCTCGACTACACGGCGTGGCACCGCTTCACCGTCCGCCTCGAACGCGCGGACGGCCGTGGCTGGCAGGACCTCACCCGCAAACTGCACGGCGCCCTGTCCGGTGGCGAGAAGGCGATCGCGCTGCACCTGCCGCTGTTCGCGGCGGTCGCAGCCCACTACCAGACCGACCCCGGCTGCCCCCGTTTCATCCTGCTCGACGAGGTCTTCGTCGGCGTCGACACCGCGAACCGTGGCCAGGTCTTCGACCTGCTGGTGAACCTGGAGCTCGACATGGTGCTCACCTCCGACCACGAATGGTGCGACTACCGGGAGTTGGACGGCATCGCCATCCACCAGCTCATCACGGGCGCGGACGGCGACGGCGACAACGCCGTGACGACGGCGCGGTTCCTGTGGGACGGGCACCGCACCGAGGCCGCTGACGTGGATGTGCCCGGATGACCGTCCCTGAGCGGCTGCGTGGCGCCGACCTGCGTCCGTTGTGGACGGAACTGCACCGGCGCTTCTCGGCGGGCATCCCGGTCAGCCGGATCACCCTCAAGGGCTTGGACGACACCCAGCGAGCGGCGCTGGCCGATCTCCTCGGCCTGGACCGCTACCCGCCGTCGACGGTGACCGTCGCGGTCGCCCGCCTGGACGCGGCGGTCCGCGAACTCGCCGACTCCGACAGCAGGACGGTGACGGAGATGATCTGCGGGCCCATCGGCGACAGGGCGCGCGACAGAAAAGAACGGGAGCGTGAGCGCGACGCGTTGTGGGCGTGGCTCGAAACGCACCCGGTCGTCTCGGGTGAACCCGTGCTCCTTGGGTGGGCTGCGGACGTCCGGCGACGAGGGCTGGTGGCCGGTTCGGTGCCGTCCACGCGCAGAGTTCTGGAGCAGGCTCTCGCCGTCCTGGCGGCCCTGCCCGCCGACGGCAAGCCGCTCGCGGCCTTCGCCACCGACGTGCTGAGCGACTCGCATGCGCTCGACGACGGCGGGCGGCTGTCCGGACTCGTCCTGAGGGCGCAGGCATTCCTCCTTGACGCCGCACCACCTAAGGACGCGCAGGAACGGAGGGCGCTCTGGGAAAGCTCCGGAGTGGAATGCGATGCGCTGTCCACCACCGTCCTCGCCGCGGGTCTGAGGCCCGCCGGTAACGATGCCCTCGCACGGACACTGAGGATGTGGTCCGATGCGGGGCACGCGTGCGCGGTCACCCTCCAGCAGCTTCGCGACCAGCCCTCCCCGCTCGTCCCCGACTCGGACGTCTGGGTGACCGAGAACCCGACCGTCCTTGCCCTGGCGCTTCAGCGGTTCGGACAGCGTTGCCCGCCGCTGGTGTGCTCGTCGGGCTGGCCGAACAGCGCCGTCATCCGGCTGCTGCGCGCACTAGGCCGTACCGGGACGACCCTTCACTATCACGGCGACTTCGACGGTGAAGGGCTGAGAATCGCGGCCTACGTCATGGCGAAGACCAACGCACGGCCGTGGCGGATGTCGGCGAGCGACTATCTGGCAGGGCTGGAGGATGCAACGTGGGATCGCCCCGGCCCCGGGAGGATCACCGAAGCTCCCTGGGACTGTGAACTCGCGCGGACCATGAGGGAGCATGATGCCGCCGTCCTGGAGGAGATGGTCGTTGAGGACCTGCTGGTGGACCTCGGCGGCTTGGGACAGTCTTGAGCGAGGGGGGATCGTGTCATCCGGGTGGCTTCTGTTGGCTTCGCGAATGCCTCGTCTGGGGTCGACTCGGGCATTCGCGAGCGGTGACGGGGTGGGCCCTGTGACGATGGGCGTATGACCGGAAGTGATGGTGCGGCGCTCGCGGGAGACCTGCCGTCCGGCCTCGCGGCGGGGGCGACGTCCGCGCGGCAGGGCGAGCTGCGGGCCCAGCGGACCCATCCGCTCGTGCTCTGGTACGGGCCGACGTACGGGGTGATGGAGCGCCTCGCCGACGGCTGGATGATGTCCGGCATGGAGCGCCTGACCCCGCAGGACGCCCGCGACTCCCTCGCCTGGTGGTTCCGGAACATGGCGCGGACCGCCGGGACGCCCGACGCGGACCGCGAGCAATACCGGGAAGGGGCGGCGCTCCTGGAACGCGCCCGTCCCAACGAGGTGACCGTCGCCGGGAGGGTGTTCCGCGTCGTCCGGGCCGACCGGTTCTGCCGCTCCGGGGTGGACGGGCCGGAGCCGCCGCGTCCCACCGACCCCGACGACGTTCCCGAGCCCCGCACGCGCCGCGACGCGCACCGGTTCGACCACGGCCTGCTGCCGCCCGCGCTGGAGCCCGGCTCGCCGGAACTGCTCGGCGAACGGTGGGAGAAGGTCCCCGAGGGGCCGATCGTCCCGCCGGAGGTGACCCGCGACGCCCGCCGCGCGCTCGCCGCCCATCCGCGTGTCGCGCGGCTCGCCGTCCGGTTCGCCGCCGCCGAGAAGGAGAGCGGGACGTGGCCGCCGCACGGACCGTTCCTGCACAGCCCGGCGTCCGTCCGCGACCATCTGGCCGCGTACTTCGACACGATCGTGCCGATGATGCTGCCGTCGTCGCCGGACGTCCTCGCCGAGTACCGGGCCGCCGCCCACCTGCTCCGCGACGGGACGCGCCGCGCCGAGGTGACCGTGCTCGGACGCCGCTTCCGCGTCATCCGCGTCGAGTACGTCGTCCGTGTCGGGCCGGACGGTCCGGAAACGCCCCGTCCGTCCGACTATGACCCGGAGGAGGCGTACGGCCTGGGCTTCACCGAGGACGACTGAGCCGGGCGCTTCTGGTCCGGAGTGCCTAGTTGGTGCCGTCTTGGCCCTTCACGGCACCGGAGATTGCGCGGCTCTTCCTACGGTGGAGCCATGCCCGAGGTGACCACGCACGCACCCGGCACCTCGTCATGGGTCGAGCTCGCCTCCCCGGACGTCGCGGCGTCCAGGGACTTCTACCACGGCGTCTTCGGGTGGTACTCCTACACGTTGACCACGGGCGCCCTCGGCGACTTCGAGATCTTCACGCTCGGCGGCGTCCAGGGCCCGGAGGTCGCCGGGGCGCTGTCGCTGGCCGACGACGCCGAGTCCGCGTCGTGGACGTGCTACTTCCGCTCCGACGACCTCGACGCCACCATCGACGCCGTCCGCGCCTCCGGGGGATGGGTGACCGTCGAGCCCATCGACGTCGCCGACCTCGGCCGCATGGCCCAGTGCTCGGACACGCAGGGCGCCGACTTCGCCCTCTGGCTGCCCTACAACCTCCAGGGCGCCGGGGTCGTCGACGAGCCGAACACGATGTGCTGGGTGGAGCTGGCCTGCCCCGACCTCCAGGAGGCCCGCGGGTTCTACGGCGCCGTCTTCGGGTGGACGCCGGTCGAACGCTCCTACTATTCGCCGGACTACACCGAGTGGAAGGCCGGGAACTGGTCCACCGCCGGACTGGTGTCGGCGAAGGTGCGTCCGACCGGACTGCCGTCGCAGTGGATGCCCTTCTTCTGGGTCGCCGACTGCGACGCCACCACGTGCCGCGCCGCCGAGCTGGGCGCCCGCATCGACATCCCGCCCGTCGAGGTCGAACTCGGCCGCTTCGCCGTCCTGACCGACCCCCTGGGCGCCCACCTGGGCCTGACGACCCCGAACGTCACCGACCGCATCACCGCCCGCATCCGCCCCTGACCCGAGGTCGCGTTTTGGTGGCCGGACGCGGCAAGAACTGTCCCGCTACATGTGCTGGATCCTCTTCCAGGACGTGCGGCAGTCGCCCAGGATGTGCGCAGGATTGTTGACAATCTGGGATACAAGGGGCACGGTGTGGGCATGAGCGACGACACTCCGTCCAGCCCCCTTCTTGTGATCAGCGCGCACGCGGGCGACTTCGTGTGGCGGGCCGCGGGCGCCATCGCGCTGGCCTCCTCGCGTGGCGACCGCGCGAAGGTCGTGTGCCTCAGCTTCGGTGAGCGCGGCGAGTCCGCGCGGGCGTGGCGTGAGGGCCGGGAGCTGGCGGAGATCAAGGAGCTGCGGCGTGGCGAGGCCGAGGCCGCCGCCGCCGAGCTGGGCGCGGAGATCGAGTTCCTGGACGCGGGCGACTACCCGCTGCGCGAGACGCCGGAGCTCGTGGACAGGCTCGTCCGGGTGTACCGGGAGTTCAAGCCCGCGGTTGTGCTGACGCACACCCTCGCCGATCCGTACAACGGCGACCACCCGGCGGCGGCGCGGATGGCGTTGCAGGCGCGGGTGTTGGCGCAGGCGATCGGGTACGACGCGCCCGGTGAGCCGCTCGGTGCGCCGCCGGTGTTCTTCTTCGAGCCGCACCAGCCGGAGCAGTGCGACTTCAAGCCGGACGTGCTGCTCGACATCACGCCGGTGTTCGAACGCAAGCGCAAGGCGATGGAGTGCCTACCCGCGCAGGTCCACATGTGGGACTACTACACCGACCTCGCGCGGCGCCGGGGCGTCCAGCTCAAACGGAACGCGGGGCCGAACCTGGGTCTGCCGCACGAGACGATGGCCGAGGCGTACGTCCGGCTGTACCCGCAGACGACGGGCGCGCTGGCGTGAGGACGGTCGTCGTCACGAACCCGCCCCGCGCGGACGCCGCCCTGGTCGACGCGCTCGCCGGATACGGGGTCGCGACCGTCCACGAGGCGATGGGCCGGACGGGGTATCTCGGGCCGACGATCCGGCCGGTGCATCTCGGGTCGCGGATCGGCGGGTCCGCGGTGACGGTGCTGTCGTGGCCGGGTGACAATCTGATGATCCATGTCGCGGTCGAACAGTGCCGTCCCGGTGACGTGCTGGTCGTGGCGACCACGTCGCCGTCCACCGACGGGATGTTCGGCGAACTGTTCGCGACCGCGCTCCAGCATCGGGGTGTGCGGGGGCTTGTCATCGACGCCGGGGTCCGGGACGTCGCCGAACTGGACGCGATGGGCTTCCCCGTGTGGTCGGCGGCCGTGAGCGCGCAGGGCACGGTGAAGGCGACGCCGGGTGCCGTGAACGTCCCGGTGACGATCGGCGGGCAGCAGATCAGGCCCGGTGACACGGTCCTCGCCGACGACGACGGCGTCCTGTGCGTGCCGCGCGAGGATGCTGAGGACGCGGTTGCCGCCTCCCGCGCCCGCGCCGACAAGGAGGAGGCCACCCGGCAGGCGTTCCGGCGCGGCGAGCTGGGTCTCGACCGTTACGGACTGCGCGCGCGGCTCCCTGGGCTGGGCGTCGAGTACGTGGAGTACGACGAGTCATGAACGGCGTGCGGTGCATGATGATGCGTGGCGGCACGTCCAAGGGCGCCTACTTCCTCGCGGGCGACCTGCCGCCGTCTGCCGACGAACGCGACGACCTGCTGCTGCGCGTCATGGGCACGCCCGACCCCCGGCAGATCGACGGGATCGGCGGCGCGCACCCGCTGACCAGCAAGGTCGCCGTCGTGTCCCGCTCGGACGGCGCGGACGCCGACGTCGACTACCTGTTCCTCCAGCTCGGCGTGGAGGAGGCCACCGTCTCCGACAAGCAGAACTGCGGGAACATCCTCGCGGGCATCGGGCCGTTCGCCGTCGAGCGCGGCCTCGTCGCGGCGGGCCGGGAACGCACGAGCGTCCGCATCCGGATGGTGAACACCGGCGGCATCGCGACCGCGACGTTTCCCACGCCCGGCGGCGTCGTCGACTACGCCGGGGGCGCCGCGATCTCCGGTGTGCCGGGCACCGCCGCGCCGATCGTCCTGGACTTCGGCGGGACGGAGAAGCCCCGCGAAGCGCTGCTGCCCACCGGAAACATCCGCGACACGATCGACGGCATCGAGGTCACCTGCGTCGACAACGGGATGCCGGTGGTCGTCGCCGCCGCGTCGTCCTTCGGCGTCACCGGCTACGAGACTTCGGACGAGCTGGCCGCGCTGCGCGATCGTGTCCAGTCGCTGCGGCTCCAGGCCGGGGAACTGATGGGCCTCGGCGACGTGTCCGCCGCCTCCGTGCCGAAGACGACGCTCGTCGCGGCGCCCCGTGACGGCGGCATGATCTGCACCCGCACGTTCATCCCGCTGCGCGTGCACACCTCGATCGGCGTGCTCGGCGCCGTCTCCGTCGCCACCGCGCTGCTGCTCGACGGCGCGGTCGGCCGCGACCTCGCCGCGTTCCCACCGCAGGGCGACCCGCTGAGCGTTGAACACCCCACCGGCCGCTTGGACGTGGCGGTCGAACTCGACGGCACGACCGTCCGGCGGGCGGGCGTCGTCCGCACCGCCCGCAAGCTGTTCGACGGCACCGTCTTCCCCAGGAGCGCCGCATGACCATCAAGCACGAGATCGCGCATGTCGCGCACGTCGAACTGCTCACGCCCGAACCGGAGAAGAGCCTGTGGTTCTTCACCCGTGTCATGGGCCTCACCCAGAACGGCACCGACGGCGACTCGGTCTACCTGCGGACATGGGACGACTACGAACACCACACCCTGAAACTCACCGCGCACACCACGTCCGGCATCAAACGGACCGGCCTGCGCGCGTCCTCGCAAGAGGCGCTGGACCGGCGAGTCAAGGCCATTCAGGACGCGGGCCTCGGCATAGGTTGGCGCGACGGCGACCCCGGTATCGGACCCACATACGTGTTCCGCGACCCTGACGGCCACGAACTGGAGATCTACTGGGAGTCGGAGTGGTACCAGGCGCCGCCGGAACTGGCGCCGTCCCTGAAGAACCAGGCGCAGGCGTACCCGGCCATGGGCGTGTGCGTCCGCCGCCTTGACCACGTCAACTTCCTGGCCGCCGACGTCGAACCGTCCACCGATTTCCTGCGCGACGTCCTCGGCGGCCACCCCACCGAACAGATTCGTTTGGACGACGGCACCATCGCGGGACGCTGGGTCACGTTCACCAACAAGTCCTACGACCTCGTCTACACCCGCGACTGGACGCGCAGCCACGGCCGCCTCCACCACATCGCGTTCGCCACCGACACCCGCGAGGACATCCTCCGCGCCGCCGACATCTTCCTCGACCAGGGCGTCTTCATCGAGACCGGACCGCACAAGCACGCCATCCAACAGACGTTCTTCCTCTACGTGTACGAACCGGGCGGCAACCGCATCGAGTTGTGCAACCCGTGCGCCCGGCTCATCCTCGCGCCCGACTGGAAGACCATCACCTGGACCGAGGCCGAACGCGCCAAGGGTCAGGCGTGGGGCCTGAAGACGATCGAGTCGTTCCACACCCACGGCACCCCGCCGGTCGACCCCTGAGCGGACCAGAAACCCACTAGTCTCGGCCGGGGCGGGGGCACGCCCGGAAGCTGACAGGGGGTCCGCAGGTGTTCGAGTCCGTGCTCGTGGCGAACCGCGGGGAGATCGCCGGACGGGTCGTCCACACCGCCCGCGCGATGGGCGTCAAGACCATCGCCGTGCACACCGACGCCGACGCCGACCTGCCGTTCGTCGCCGAGGCGGACGAGGCCGTCCTGATCGGCGTCGCCGACCCCGCGCACGGCTACCTGAACATCCCGGCGATCCTGGAGGCCGCGCACCGCACCAACGCGCGGGCCGTCCACCCCGGGCACGGCTTCCTCGCCGGTGACGCCGAGTTCGCCCGCGCCGTCACCGCCCGCGGGCTCGTCTGGATCGGCCCGCCGCCGCTCACCATCGCCCGCACCGGCGACAAGATCAACGCCCGGAACCTGATGAAGGAGGCGGGCGTCCCCGTCGCGCCCGGCGTGTGGGAGCCCGTGCCCGACGCGCGGACCGCCGCCGAGGAGGCCGAGCGCATCGGCTACCCGGTCATGGTGAAACCCGCCGCCGGTGCTGGCGGCGTCGGCATCGCCGCCGCCCACGACGAGACGACCCTCCACGCCGCCTACCTGGCGGCTCGCGACCACGCCGAACGCCTCTTCGGACGGCCCGACATCCTGCTCGAACGGTACGTGCCCGGCGCCCGGCACATCGAAGTGCCGATCCTCGGCCTCGCCGACGGAACCGTCGTCGCGTTCCCCGAACGAGACTGCTCCGTCCAGCGCCACCACCGGAAGATCGCGGGGGAGAGCCCGGCGCCCGGCATCACCCCGCCGCTGCGCGCCCGGATGCTCGCCGCCGCCGTCCGCGCGGGCGAGGCGGTCGGCCACCGCGGCGCGGGCGCCGTCGAGTTCGTCGTCGACCCCGCCGGGCGGGAGTTCTTCTTCCTCGAACTGAACACCGACCTCCAGGCCGAGCACCCGCTCACCGAAGCCGTCACCGGCATCGACCTCGTCGAACAGCAGTTCCGCGTCGCCGCAGGTGAGGCCGTGTCCCTCACCAGCACGGCGCCGCGCGGCCACGCCCTCCAGTTCCACGTCCACGCCCTCCAGTTCCACGCTCACGCCGAGGGCCCGAGCCAGGACGAGATCAAGGTGTGGGAGGAGCCCGTCGGCGACGGCATCCGCATCGACGCCGGATACGCCGAGGGCAACACCGTCACCGCGTACCCGCTGCTCGCCACGCTGTGCGTCCACGGCGACGACCGCGACCACGCGCTGCGCCGGGCCCGGGCCGCCGTCGACGCCTTCCACATCGAGGGGCCGCGCACCGACCTGCCGTTCCTGCGCGCGCTGCTCGACGACCCCGAGTTCGCCAAGGGAACCCACGACACGGGGATCGTGGGCCGCCTCTAGAACGCGAACGCGTACGTCAGCAGGTCGACACCAGGTACGGGCGCCCAGTCACGGTCGGGTGTGCGGACGAACCCCATGCGCTCGTACAGGCGGTGCGCGTCCACCATGTTCCGCTGCGTCGAGAGCCGCACGCCGCTCAGCCCCGTCGTGCGGGCCCGGTCGAGGCACCTGTGCACGAGGGCACGTCCGACGCCCCTGCCGCGTGCCTTGTCCCGGACGGCGAGCATCCGGAACTCCGCCTCGTCCGGCCCTGCCAGCTCGCCGTACGCGCTGCCCGGCGGGCAGTACGCCACGGCCCCGCCGACCTCACCGCCGATCTCGGCGACGAGCAACTCCGTCGCGACGGCGCGCGCCGCCGCGTCCCGGAGCGTGCCGACGTAGGACGACGCCGCCGACACCAGGCCGCCCGCGACGTACACCTCCACGGTCAGCTCGCCGATCAGCTCGTACTCGTCCGCCCGCGCCTGCCGGACGACCACCGACTCAGTCACGAAGAAACTCGCACATCCCGCGTTTCACCCACCAGAGCATCCACCGACCCACGTCCTACCAGAATATCGGCATCAGGACGGGTCAGGCGATGTCCGAGCAAGTGGACTCGGCGGGAAGCAGGGGACGCAGCCGGATGGAGTACGACTGCCCGTCGCTGCTCCAGACCGTCCCCGGAACGCTGGCGGGGACCTTCGAGGACGGCACCAGCGTGCAGGTCGCACCCCCGACCCGCGCGCCGTGAGCGAGCGGCCCGAGCGGCCACTTCTTGGCAGCGCCACCCCCGGCCACCCCCGCCAGCACGGCCGTCTTTTCCGGCGCGTACGGCTTGGCGGGAGAAGCCAGCTCAGCCGGGCCCCAACCATGCGGGTCGAGCCGCTTGAGAAATGCCGCTTCGGGCCCACCCTGAGACTCGGCCTGGATGACCCGCGTCGTGGCGCCGCCCATAGTGATCACGGTCACGAAAGCGTCCATGATCTTCTCGGAGCCAACGGTGTGAGACCGCCCGAGCCCGGCGGCACGAGCCCCGTCCAGAAGAGCCTTGAGAGCTTCCGGCTTGAGCCGATACTCGGTCAGCTTGTTCTGCGGCGGCCCGGCGGACACGACCGCGCGCCCGGACGAGTACAGGGAGAATTCGGGAACACTTCCGGGCCCGCCGACACCGGCGAAGCCACCCGTCTTGCGCCAGCGCAGGACGAGTTTCTCACCAGCGGGCGAGTCGTTGGCGGGCGTCCCGGTCGGGGACGTCGTGGACGGGGCGGGTGCGGGGGACGACGGCGGCGGCCCGGTCGTGGCGGAGCCGTCGCCGCAGGAAGTCAGCGCCGCGCAGGCCGTGAAGGCCGCGCAGGCGAGTGCCGGCACCCGGTGGGAGCGTACGTATGAACCGGCCATGACACTTGGACGCCCAACGACCCGACCCGGTTCCACCTCACGCTAGGGTGCGGCTTCGTGACCGTGCTCATCGTGACCGGGACCTGCACCGGAGTCGGAAAAACCGTCGTAACCGCGGCACTGGCGGCGGTCGCCGCCGCCCGGGGCGCGTCCGTAGCCGTAGTGAAACCGGGCCAGACCGGCGCCCACACCGGCGACCCCGGCGACCTGGACGAGATCCGCCGCCTGGCGGCCCTCGACGACGTGCACGAGTTCGCCCGCTTCCCCGACCCCCTGTCACCCGCCGCCGCGGCCCGCCGCGCGGGCGTCCCACCCGTCCGCCTGACGGACGCGGCCGACCACATCCGCGACCTGGCCACCGACCGCCGCCTGGTCCTGGTGGAGGGCGCGGGCGGCCTCCTCGTCCGCTACGACGACGAGGGCACCACGATCGCCGACCTGGCCCACGACCTCAACGCCCCGACCGTCGTCGTCACCCGCCCCGACCTGGGCACCCTCAACCACACCGCCCTCACACTGGAAGCAATGGCGCACCGAGGCATCCAACTGGCAGGCATAGTCATCGGCGCCTGGCCGAACACCCCAGACCTGGCGATGCGCAGCAACATCCGCGACCTGGAAACAATCGCCGCCCGCCCCTTGTCAGGCGCCCTCCCCGAAGACGCCGCAAAACTAGACCCCCCCGACTTCCTCCTAACCGCCCACAGCTCCCTGGCCCCCGCCCTGGGCGGCACCTTCAACCCCACCACCTTCCGCACCCACCACGACCCACCCCAGAACTAACCCCACACAAACACCCGCCAACTCACACGATGTGGATCAGGTGTTCATGGATGATGCGTCGGATGTGATCGAGTACGACCTTGCCGTCGACACTCTCGTCCCAGGAGATGCCGACCTCGGTCAGGTCCCCCTCGCCCTGGTGATCGAGGACCTCGACATCGGCCTCGTCCGGTAGGTAGAGGTGCTCCCGGATCTCCTCGACGGTCATGTCCCGAGGATCCGCCGGATAGACCACGCCATGAAGCACGATCTTCGTCCGTTGGTCGACGGTCGTCGCCATGGGGGGGAGTTCGGCCATGGGTTCCCGCTCTACTTCTTCCACGGACGCCAACGGCTTGTCTCGACCTCGATGTTGAACGGCTCCGGCAGTTGGATCGTCTGGCCGAAGTCCCATGACTCCCGGTGCAGGTAAGCGCCCGTGGACGGGTCGGGGATGCAGTAAAGAGTCGTCTTGGCCTCCTTCGGCGCTCGGTCGACGAGGAGGTAGTAGGGAACCTCGACGCGGGCGCATTGCGACCACTTGTTCGGTTCCGCCAACCGGCGCCCGCCCTTCGGCGGCCGATCCTGCTCGGAGTTGCTGGGCGAGCTGACCTCGACCACCATCTCGATCTCGTCCGGCGACAACCCGAAGGTGTCGGCGTCACCGGCCGCGGCCAGGGCGTCCCCCGCCAGGACGACGAGGTCGGGGATCAAGGACTTGCCCGCCGTCTCCCGGCATAGGTTGACGCCCTGTGCGGCCACCCACGGGTAGTCGGGGTCGCTCATCGAGGCGGTCGTCACTGCCAGGGCGAGGTCGTGGAGGATCATCGCATGCCCCAGGGTGGGTGCCGGTGACACGACGATCTGACCCCCGATGATCTCGATCCGCATTCCCTCGAACGGAAGATCGAGAAGGTCCTCCACCTCGCCGCGCACCCACATGCCCCACAGCGTGTCATCGGACACGCCGTCAAGATGGGAAATCAGAGTCTTCGTCACGTCGTGCGACCTTTCCCTCACGATCTGCTCCCGGTCATCGTAGAGAAGGGTTGTACCCAGCGTAGCCAGATCCTTCGAACCTGTGGTCGAAAATCTTGGGAGGCTGCGGGGGCACCGGCTAGCGGCGGAGGCGGGTGATGAACTTGTAGCGGTCGCCTCGGTAGAGGGACTGGGCCCATTCGACGGGCTGGCCGGTGGTGTCGAAGGCGTGCCGGGAGAGCAGGAGCATGGGGAGGCCGACGTCCACGCCGAGGAGCTGGGCGTCGTGGGGGGTGGCGAGGACGGTCTCGATGGTCTCCTCGGCCTCGGTGAGGTGGACGTCGTAGGCCGTGGCGAGCGTCTCGTACAGGGAGCGGTGGCGGGGGAGTTCGCGGCGCAGGCCGGGGAAGCGGCGGGCGGGCAGGTGGGAGGTGTCGATGGACATCGGTTCGCCGTCGGCGAGGCGGAGCCGGTGGACGCTCAGGACGCGGCCGCCGGGCCGGATGGCCAGCAGCGTGGCGAGGCGTTCGTCGGCGCTGACGTACCCGGCGTCCAGGATGCGGGTCTCGGGGTGGAGGCCGTGGTGCCGCATGTCCTCGGTGTAGCTGACGAGCTGGAGTTCCTGCGACACCTTGGGCTTGGCGACGAAGGTGCCCTTGCCCTGGATGCGTTGCAGGCGTCCCTCGACGACCAGTTCGGCGAGCGCCTGCCGGACGGTGGTGCGCGACGTCTCGTACTTCTCGGCGAGGGTCCGTTCGGGGGGCAGCGGGCTGCCCGGCGGCATCGACTGGATCAGCTCGACGAGGAGCTCTTTGAGCTTGTAGTACTTGGGGATGCGGGGTGCCTGGTTCGGGTGCCGTTTACCGACGTCGCCCAGCGGGATCCGGTCGTAGCCGTGCTCGAATCCGCCCCCGTGCCGGGGCCCGCCCCTGACCTCCGTCACGGCATCTCCTCACGTTCATCATCGGTTTTCCCGATGTTACGTGTGCAGACTACGGCCGGTAGAGCAGGCGATCTTCGCCAGGGCCTCCCGGAGCCGTATGAGGTCCGACTCGCCGAGCGTCGCCCGCGCGGTGAGGCGGAGGCAGGCCCGGCCTGGGGGAACGGACGGCGGACGGAAGCAACCCACGCGAAGCCCTTGTTCCGCGCAGGTTTCGGCGGCTTCGACGGCCGCGTGCGGTTCGCCCAGGAACACCGGGACGACGGCGGCGGCCGGGTCGGTCGTCTCCAGGCCGGAACTGGCCGCGAGCTCGGCGAGACGGCGGGCCCGGGAGCGAGCGCGGCCCGGCAGTTCGGGGTCGCCTTCGAGGACGTCGAGAGCGGCGAGAGCGGCCCCTGCGGCGGGCGGGTTCAGACCGGTGTCGAAGATGAACGACCGGCCGGTGTCGACCAGCGCGTCGATCACCTCGGGGGCGGCCAGGACGGCGCCGCCCTGCGCGGCCAGCGACTTCGACAGCGTGACGGTGAGGACGACGTCGGGTTCGCCCGCGAGCCCGGCGGCGTGCGCGGCGCCCCGGCCGTGGTCGCCGACGACGCCGAGCGCGTGCGCCTCGTCCACGACCAGCAGCGCGCCGTGCCGCCGGACGGCGGTGTGCAGGGCCCGCAGCGGCGCGAGGTCGCCGTCCACGGAGAACACGGCGTCGGTGACGACGACCGCGTGCTCCTCGTCCCGGTCGGCGAGGGCCCGTTCGACGGCGGCGGGGTCGCGGTGCGGGACGATCACGACCCGGGCGCGCGACAACCGGCAGGCGTCCACGATCGAGGCGTGGTTGACCCGGTCCGAGACGACGAGCGCGCCCGGCCCGGAGAGGGTCGTGACAGCGCCGAGGTTGGCCATGAACCCGGACGAGAACACGAGCCCGGCGGCACTGCCGGTGAACGCGGCGAGCCGCCGGTCCAGCTCGGCGTGCAGCTCGGTCGTCCCGGTGACGAGCCGGGAGCCCGTCGAACCGGTGCCCCACGTGCGGGCGGCGGCGACGGCTCCCGCGACGAGACGCGGGTCGCCCGCGAGCCCGAGATAGTCGTTGGACGCCATGTCGACGAGCCCGCCGGGCCGGTCGGAGCGGGGCCGCAGCGTCCGCCGGAGCCCGGCCTCGGTGCGGCGCGCCGCCGCGTCGCGGAGCCTGGCGAGCGGGTCCCGTACTGCGGTCATGCGCGCATCCTGCCAGTTCGTCCCGCCATGGGGGACGCGCGGGGCACCAGAACCCATCGGCGATGATGGTGGCGTGCCTACCTTGACCGATCTCACCCGGGGTCGTAGCGACCTCACCAAGCAGGACCTGGAGTGGTTGCACGCGCTGGTGTCCGACTGGCAGCTCCTCGCCGACCTGTCGTTCGCCGACCTGCTGCTCTGGGTGCCGCTGACGTCGGTGGAGGGCGTGCCGGACGACTCGTCCCGCGGCCGGCGGCCGGTACCGGACACCGGGGAGACCGTCCCCGGCTGGTTGGCGATCGCGCAGATGCGGCCGACGACCGGGCCGACCGCCTACCCGGAGGACCTCGTCGGGAAGATCGTCCGGACCGGACGGCGCGGCCTGATCGACGTGGCGTGGCGCGAGCGGCGGATCGTCCGGGAGGGCGACCCCGAGTGGGGCAGTGGCATCCCCGTCCGGGAGGAGTCGATCCCGGTGCGGCGCGGTGACAAGCTCCTCGGCGTGATCCAGCGCAGCACGAACCTCAGCTCGGCGCGCACCCCGAGCCGCCTTGAGCTGACCTATCTCCAGAGCGCCAGCGACCTCGCGACGATGATCTGCGACGGCGCGTTCCCGTCGCCGAGCGAGAAGCCGAACCTCGTCCGCTCACCGCGCGTCGGCGACGGCCTGATGCGCCTGGACCGTTTCGGCAACGTCACCTACTCAAGCCCGAACGCGCAGTCGGCCTACCGGCGGCTCGGCTACCCCGCCGACCTGGTCGGGGAGGCGCTCGGCGAGGTCACCGCCGCGCTGTGCGACACGGGGGAGCCGAGGGAGGAGGCGCTGAGCGTCGTCCTGTCCGGCCGGGCGCCGCGCGAGGTGGAGGTCGAGTCGCACGGGTCGATCATGCAGCTGCGGACGATCCCGCTGGTCGTCGACGGGACGCGGATCGGCGCGATCGTCCTGTGCCGCGACGTCACCGAACTGCGGTGGCGCGACCGCGAGCTGATGTCCAAGGACGCCACCATCCGCGAGATCCACCACCGGGTGAAGAACAATCTGCAAACGGTCGCGGCACTGCTGCGGCTCCAGGCGCGGCGGTTGCAGATCCCGGAGGGGCGGGCGGCGCTGGACGAGGCCGTCCGCCGCGTCGGGTCCATCGCGATCGTGCACGAGACGCTGTCGCACACCCCCGACGAGCTGATCGACTTCGACGACATCGCGGACCGCGTCATCACGATGGCGGGGGAGGTGTCCATCCCGGAGACCAAGGTCGCGCCGAAACGGTCCGGCAGCTTCGGTGTGCTACCGGCCGAGGTCGCCACGCCGCTGGCGATGGCGCTGACCGAACTGCTCCAGAACGCTTTGGAACACGGCCTCGTCAACCGCTTCGGGACGCTGGAGGTCATCGCGCGCCGCTACGGCGAGGACCGTCCCACCGAGCACAGCGGTACTGACAACGAGCACAGCGGTACCGACAATGGGGCGGCGGAGGATCGGGAGGCCCCGGCCGAGGGCGGCCGTCTCGTCACGATCGTCGCCGACGACGGCGTCGGTCTCCCCGCGGACTTCGACGCCGAGGGCACCACCAGCCTCGGGCTGCAGATCGTCCGGACCCTGATCGTCGGTGAGCTGGGCGGCCGCCTCGACTTCCGGCCCCGTCCCGGCGGAGGCACCGAGGTCGTCGTGGACGTGCCGCTCACCGACCCGAGGTTCCAGCGCCGCCAGCCACCGCCCCGCGACGCCTGACCGGTGCGACCTTGAGGGTGCCGCCCGGACGTGGACGCGGTTGGGGAAGTGCTGGGTCAGACGCGGGCTCGGTCAGATGCGGGCTCGGTCAGGCGCGAGCGGGGTCAGACGCGGGCGCGGATGCGGGACGCGCGGCGCTTGAGGGCGCGGCGCTCGTCCTCGCCCATGCCGCCCCAGACGCCGGACTCCTGCCCGGACTCCAGCGCCCAGCGCAGGCAGGCACCGCTGACGTCGCAGCGGCGGCACACCTGCTTGGCCTCTTCGATCTGCAGGATCGCGGGCCCGGTGTTGCCTATCGGGAAGAACAGCTCGGGGTCCACGTCACGGCAGGCTGCGCGATGGCGCCAGTCCATGCGGTCCACTCCTTCGTCAGGTGGTGGAGATGCTCCACCTTTGTGAACGATTTCACATGTCGCGAACACCCAGGGTGGCTGTAGCCAGGTCCAGGGGTGAATGTTCGGCGGCGGCCGCGAGACGGAGACCTACGGCGTCGGGGTCTCTCCTCGGCGGGCGCACTTTGAGCGTGTCAGGGGGGGTGAAGCGGCGCAAGACCTTTGAGAAAGGATTCTCAAAGTATGGGTGTCGCATGTGTCACACCCGGAGGTCAGGCGTGTTACTTGGCTCTCACCTGGCAGGCGACGCGACGTCAAATGACGATGCGTATCGCCTTCGGGACCGACCGGAACGTCACCGCGCTCTGCTCGCCAAGGTAGTCGCCGTCCAGTTGAAAGGCCATCGGACGGTCCGCGCGCAATGTCACCTCGGCCGCGTCGTGCACGTTCACCACGTGTCGTCCCTGGACGGGGCGGTGCCGCGCCGTCAACATGCGCGCCGCGGTGCCGAGCGTTGGCAGGGGCGCCAGTGAACCCAATGCGAACACGTCGATGCCGCGCGAGAAGTTCGCCTTCGGACTCGGATTCACCGGAAGGCGACCCATGAAAGTCCAGGGCGACGTGTTGGAGATGAAAGCGAGGAACAGTCCCGCTTTAGCCGGACGTCCAGGTTGTTCCAAAGTGAGGGCCGGATGGCGCCGATCCGTGCCGGAGAAGAAATGCCGGATCGCCGTCTGCACGTACAACGAGTTGTACGCGGTGGCACCCGCCGCGCGGCGCCGTTCCACTTCCCGGACGACCTCCGCGTCCAACCCGACGCCCGCGCAGAACGTGAAGTAGCGCTCCGTGCCGCCCGGATGGGAGGCCGTGCCGAGCCCGATCGTGCGATGCCGACCCGCGCGGAGCGCCTCCAGCACCGCCTTCGTCGCGCCGATCGGATCGCCCGGCAGGCCGAGCGTCCGCGCGAAGACATTGGTACTGCCCGACGGGAGCACCGCCAGCGCGGGCAGCTCCGGCGACGGCCCCTCGGCGAGAAGCCCGTTGACCGCTTCGTTCACCGTCCCGTCGCCGCCGAGCGTGATCACGACGTCGTAGCCGTCCACGGCCGCCTGCCGGGACAGCTCCGTCGCATGCCCGCGATGTCCGGTCTCGGCGAGGACGAGGTCGAGATCGCCGGAGAACGCCCGGATGAGAATGTCACGGGCCCGCCGGGAGGTGGATGTCGCCTTGGGATTGGCGATGAGCATGGCGCGCACGCCACGAGCGTACCGACCGTTCCGGACACGTTCTCCCCCCGTTCGCCCCCGCAACGGGCCTCGGCACCGTGCGGGTAGGGTTTCGGGTTGTGTCGAAACGTCCCGTCACCGTGCAGGCCGCCGCCGTCCTCGAAGCCGTGGAGGGCGTCGCCGCCATCGGTTTCGGCGCCTACACCGGCGTCGAGACGGCCACCGGTGAGGCCTTCGACGCGGCGAGCGCGATCGGCGTCACCGTCCTCGCCCTCGCGGGCGGCCTCGGCATGCTCGCCTGCGCCCGCGGACTCCGGCGCGCCGACCAGTGGAGCCGCGCCCCCACGGTGCTGACCCAGCTGTTCGCACTGCCCATCGCATGGTCACTGTGGCAGAGCGACCGCCCCGCCATCGCACTGCCCATGGCCGTCGTCGCCGTCCTCGCGCTGATCAGCGTCCTCAGCTCGCCCACCACCGCGTGGCTCCTCGAAGACGACGAGGACACCGAACACGACGACGACACCGAACACGGCGAGGACATACCCGAAGCGGCTGCGGCCCCGGCTCAGCCCGAAGCCCCGCAGACGCCCGCCGAACCGCGCTCCCTGGGGCAACGCCTCAAGGACCGCCTGAAAGAACAGCCCACCAAGGACTGACCGACCCGACCGGGCCCTACTCGTCGGCGGTGAGGCCCTCGCGGAGCTGCGCCAGCGTCCGGGCGAGCAGCCGGGACACGTGCATCTGCGAGATGCCCAGCTCGGCCGCGATCTGCGACTGCGTCATGTTGCCGAAGAACCGCAGCAGAAGGATCTTCTTCTCCCGCGCGGGAAGCTTCTCCAGCAGCGGCTTCAGCGACTCGCGGTACTCGACGCCCTCCAGCGACTCGTCCACCATGCCGAGCGAGTCGGCCACCGCGGGCGCGTCCTCGTCACCGGAGTCGGGCGCGTCCAGGGACACCGTGGAGTAGGCGTTGGCGGACTCCAGGCCCTCCAGCACCTCCTCCTCGCTCATCTGCAGGTGCGCCGCCAGCTCGCTGACGGTCGGGGCACGCCCCTCCCGCTGCGCCAGCTCGCTGATCGCCTTCGTCAGCGACAGCTTCAGCTCCTGCAACCGGCGCGGGACCCGGACGGCCCAGCCCTTGTCGCGGAAATGCCGCTTGATCTCGCCGACGATCGTGGGCGTGGCGTACGTGGAGAACTCCACGCCCCGCTCCAGATCGAACCGGTCGATCGACTTGATCAAGCCGATGGTGGCGACCTGGATGAGATCGTCCAGCCACTCGCCCCGGTTGCGGAACCGGCGGGCGAGATACTCCACCAGCGGCAGATGCAGCTCCACGAGCTGGTCACGGATGCGCTGCCGCTCCGGGTCGCCCTCCGGCAGCTCGGTCAGGCGCTCGAACAGCGCACGGGCCCTGGCACGGTCCGGCACGCCGCTGTCGGACCGCTCGTTGCCCGCGCCGGCGATCGTCGTCTTCTCCGTCACGAGGCCCCCGCCGAACCGCGGCGCTTCTGCAACGTCACGGTGACCCGGTCGTCGGTGCCCGCCTGGGCGTCCACCGCGCCCGCCAGCGACGACAGGACCGTCCAGGCGAACGTGTCGCGGCTCGGCACCTCGCCGTCCACGGTGAGCACCGACACGGAGATGCGCATCGCGTCACCGGTCAACTCGAACTCGCACGCCAGGTCGGTCCCCGGAAGGGCCTGGGCGAGCAGCATCGCGCACGCCTCGTCCACGGCGATGCGAAGATCTTCTATTTCGTCCAGCGTGAAGTCCAGCCTGGCCGCCAAACCCGCCGTCGCCGTCCGCAGCACGGACAGGTAGGCACTCGCGGCGGGCAACCTCACGGTCACCACGTCGCGGACGGACAACTTCGTACTGGTCGGCATTGCAGCGGTTTCCTCGGTCACGTCACTCCCTCGCAGGATGGTCCCGCTGCTTCCGAAACTACCGCCTGAGAGACCCTCTTAGAGACTCCGCCGCGCTGTGTTTATTGCAGTGCACTCCTCCTTCGGGCGCTGAACGCCCTCCATCGTCGTGCCCTGCGTGCGATCGCTGCATCGCTCTCGACTCGCCTGGCGGCTCGCTTCGCGATCTGGGTCTCGCTTCGCTTGCCCCAGCCTTCGGTCGCGATCGCAACGGTTCAGGCCCAGCCCGGTCACGGAAGGTGGCTGGGCTGGCCGCGCAGGTGAACACGGCTCAGCTCGCCTAGCGGCTCGCTTTCGCGGCCTGGGGGTGTTTTAGGGTGGGGTGGTGATTCGGGGTGCGACTGTTGAGGATGTTCCGGCGATCTTTCGGCTCATTCGGGAGTTGGCCGAGTACGAGCGGGCGCTGGATGAGGTTCGGGCCACTGAGGAGCAGGTGCGGGAGAGCCTGTTCGGGGACGAGCCCAAGGTCTTCGCGCATGTGGCTGAGCATGAGGGGCGCGTTGTCGGGTTCGCCCTGTGGTTCCTCACGTACTCGACGTGGAACGGGACGCATGGGATCTATCTGGAGGATCTCTTCGTCGAGCCGGGGGTTCGCGGGCACGGGTATGGCAAGGCGCTTCTGAGCGAGCTTGCGCGGATCGCGGACGAGCGTGGGTACGGGCGGGTCGAGTGGGCCGTGCTCAACTGGAACACCCCCGCCATCTCGTTCTACGAGGCCATGGGAGCTCGGCCGCAGGACGAGTGGACGGTGTACCGGCTGGCCGGTGACGCGCTGTCCGGTTACCGGCCGCCGTCCGCGCAGACGGGGCAGGGCGCCTCCGCGTAGGTGCCCTCGGCGACCACCACACCGGCGCCCAGGCAATGGGTGCACAGGCCCGAGCTTCGGACCGCCGGGTGCTCCCAGACGGGCGGCAGCGGGTCATGGTCCTCGTCGCCCTGGGGGGCGTTCCGTGGCGTTCCGCCGACGACTCTGCGGCCGTGGCAGTACTGGCACAGCAGTTGGAGCGGGCCCAGGCGTTGCTCGCCCGTCCCGCCGCATTCCGGGCATTCGATCTCGTTGCTCACACGCACCGCCACGTTCGCAGTCCGTGCCGGGCACGGTCTTGCCCGGACACCCCACCTAGAAGGATGGCGTGCCCGCGCCCGCGCGGCAACGGGCTTGGACGCCAGAGTGCAAAGATAACTCTGAGATTCAAGAAAATCACAGGCTGCACACCCGCGTTGGCGAGGACGGCCCGATGAGGCATGCGCCCGCGGGGTTGTTCGGACATGACTGAGGCCCGGCCCTCGTAGGGGCGGGCCTCAGTATTTCTGCCGGTCAGGCCTGCTTGGTCTCCCAGAAGATCTTGTCGATCTCCGCGATTTTGCCGAGCAGCTGCTCCGCGACGCCGACGTCCATGCTCCCCTTGGTGCCGGTCGCGCCGGCGAGCTTGGTGGCCTCGTTGAAGAGCTGGTGGAGCTGCGGGTACTTCTCGAAGTGCGGCGGCTTGAAGTAGTCGGTCCACAGCACCCACAGGTGCTCCTTGACCAACTGGGACCGCTGCTCCTTGATCAGGATCGCGCGGGCGCGGAACTCCGGGTCGTCGTTGGCCGCGTACTTCTCGGCGATCGCCTTGACCGACTCGGCCTCGATCCGGGCCTGCGCCGGGTCATAGACGCCGCACGGCAGGTCGCAGTGCGCGGACACCGTTGTCTTCGGGCGCAGAAGCTTGAGCAACACCTGCGATTCCCTTCCCTCGTTGCGGATCATGCTCAGGTCACCGACATTACCCTTGTGGCCCTGAGCCCGTCCGGCCAGGGCGCTCGGTAATTCGGCCCAAGACCCAGAGTTCATGACCGCTGCCCGGCGCTCTATTCGGGCGAACGAGGAGGAACATGCGGATCCCGACGCCGGTGTGCTGTGTGCTGGCCGGGGCGGCGGTGCTCGCGCTGGCGTGCGCGCGCGAACGGCTGCTGGCCGTGGAGGTCACCGGCGACTCGATGCTGCCGGGCCTGCGGCCGGGGGACTGGCTGCTCGTGCGCAAGGGCGTCCGCCCGGGTGTCGGGGACGTCGTCGTGGCACGGCACCCGGAACGACGGGAACTCCTCATCGTCAAACGGGCCGCCCACCGCTCGGGCGACGGCTGGTGGCTGGAAAGCGACAACCAGAGCGCACGAGGCCGCCGCGACAGCTGGGACTTCGGCGCCGTCCCCGACGCCCTCATCGTCGGCCGAGTCCTCGCCCGCTACTGGCCCCCACCCCGACCCTTTTCCCTACGCCCCGCCTTCCGCGTGGGCAAGAAGGCCAAGCTGCCCTGAGCCTGAACCCGCGGCGGTGGGGAAGGCTTCTCGCTTGGCGCGGGGGGAGTGTGGGGGGCCCGTGCTCTGGGGGGAACACGGGCCTTTGGGGGGTTAGAGGCGGGCGACGCCTTCGCGGCGGGCCTGGGCGGCTACGGCCTTGGTGACGGCGGGGGCGACTCGGGGGTCGAAGGGGCCCGGAATGACGTAGTCGGGGGTCAGGTCTTCGCCGACTATGTCGGCCAGGGCCGTGGCGGCCGCCAGTTTCATGCCCTCGGTGATGCTGTGGGCTCTTACGTCCAGGGCGCCTCGGAAGATGCCGGGGAAAGCCAGGACGTTGTTGATCTGGTTGGGGAAGTCGCTGCGGCCGGTGGCGACCACGCGGGCGTGGCGGCGGGCGACTTCCGGGGGGACCTCGGGGGTCGGGTTGGAGAGGGCGAAGACGATGGCGTCCGGGGACATCGTGGCGACGCAGGATTCGCGGACGGTGCTGCCCGAGAGGCCGATGAAGACGTCGGCGCCGTGGAGGGCCTCTTCAGTGGAGCCCTTCAGGGACGCGTGGTTGGTGATTTCGGCTATCTGGTGCTTTATCGGGTTCAGGCCGTCTCGGCCCTTGTAGATGATGCCCTTGCTGTCTGAGAGGGCTATGTCGCCAATGCCCGCTTCAATGAGGATGCGGGAGACCGCTATGCCTGAGGCGCCCGCGCCTGCGACGACCGCGCGGAGGTCGGAGAGGGGGCGGCCGACCAGGCGGGCGGCGTTGGTGAGGGCGGCCAGGACGACGATCGCGGTGCCGTGTTGGTCGTCGTGGAAGACGGGGATGTCCAACTCGGCGCGGAGGCGGTCCTCGATCTCGAAGCAGCGGGGGGCGCTGATGTCCTCCAGGTTGATGCCGCCGAAGCTCGGGGCCATCCGGGTGACCGTGTCGACGATCTCGTCGACGCCGGTGCAGTCCAGCGCGATGGGGACGGAGTCGACGCCCGCGAACTCCTTGAACAGCAGCGACTTGCCCTCCATGACCGGCATGGACGCGGCCGGGCCGATGTCGCCGAGGCCGAGGACGGCGGTGCCGTCGGTGACCACGGCGACGACCTTGGACGTCCAGGTGTAGTCATAGGCGAGTTCGGGACGGTCGGCGATCGCCGTGCACACGCGGGCGACGCCCGGGGTGTAGGCGAGGGAGAGGTCGTCCTTGTCGCGGACCTGGATGGTGGAGCGCATCTCCAGCTTGCCGCCGCGGTGCAGCGAGAACGCCGGATCGTCGTCGAGTGAGGACGGTTCGGAAGGAATGGGCTGAGCAGCCACAGCGACCCCTGTCAGTGAAAGTTGGCTTTCGTTGGATGCCACCGCGGTGGTCAAGGTGGCCGGTCACACGGTGATCGTCGTGCGCGACAAACGGGGGTCGCCCGTTGTCCGATTGTGCCATACCCGGGGCCGTGTTCTTGTGGGCCTGGACGGTGGTGCCAGTCACGCGACCGTTGCCACATTGTAGCCGTTCGGTTACTGATCGCAGGGTACAGGGCGGTCCTGGGGCTCGCTCGTTGCGCATTTGTTTCGCACCCTTTATCCGGATCAAGGAGCTTGTAGTCCAAGATGTGCACCTGACCTTTGGATCTACGCGGATCCGACGCAACCATCTGAGGGGGGACCAGTGATAACCGGTTCTCTGCGTCGTCACGGGATCGTGACGGGCGCGCTTGTGCTGACGGGCGCGCTCGCGCTGTCGGCGTGTGGCGAGAAGAAGGACGAAACGGGTGGGGGCCCCAAGATCACCGCTTCCGGCGGCGCGGACGCCGCGCTGGCGGCGATGGTTCCCGACGCGATCAAGTCGGACGGCAAGATCCTCATCGGCGTGGACTCGACCTACGCCCCTAACGAGTTCCTCGACACCGACGGCAAGACCGTCGTCGGCTGGGACCGGGAGCTGTTCGACGCGGTCGCGGCCAAGCTCGGGCTGAAGACCGAGTGGGTGCCGAGCAAGTTCGACGACATCATCCCGGGCGTCCAGTCCGGCAAGTACGAGGCGGGGGTGTCCTCGTTCACCATCAACGACGAGCGCAAGCAGGCCGTCGCGATGGTGAGCTACTTCAACGCGGGCACGCAGTGGGCGACCAAGAAGGGCAACCCCGCGGGGGTCCAGCCAGGCAGCGCCTGCGGCAAGAAGATCGCCGTGCAGAAGGCGACCGTCCAGGTGGACGACATCCAGAAGCGGTCGAAGGAGTGCACGAACAGCGGCAAGCCCGCGATCACCATCGACCAGTACCAGGGCCAGGACCAGGCGACCGCGGCGATCGTGTCCGGTAAGGACGACGCCGGGCTCGCCGACTCGCCGATCATCGCCTACGCGGTGAAGAAGACGAGCGGGCAGCTCGAACTGCTCGGCGAGATCTACGAGGCGGCCCCGTACGGCTTCGTCGTCCAGAAGGACCAGAAGCAGCTCGCCAAGGCCATCGCGGGGGCGACGAAGGCGCTCCAGTCCGACGGCACCTACAAGAAGATCCTGGAGAAGTGGAACGTCCAGGCTGGTGCGACCAACGATTCGGCCGTGAACCCGTAGCCCATGACGGATCTCTCCAAGGACACGCCGGACCGGGCGCGGCCTGAGGCCATCAAGGCCGTACCGGTCCGGCACCCGGGTCGCTGGCTCGCCGTGGCGGTCATCGCGGTCGTCGCCGCGATGTTCGTCCACATGCTGGTGACGAACAAGAACTTCCAGTGGTCGTTCATCGTCGACAACGCCTTCCGTCCCAACATCGTCGAGGGCGTCTGGACGACCATCGCGTTGACCGTGCTCGCCATGGTGATCGGTGTCCTGCTGGGCGTCGTGTTCGCCGTGATGAGGCTGTCGGACAACCCGATCCTCAGCGGCGTCGCCTGGCTCTACACCTGGTTCTTCCGGGCCGTGCCCCGGCTGGTGCTCGCGATCATGTTCGGCAACATGGGCATCCTGTACGCCAAGTACCACATCGGCGGGGTGCCGTTCGCGGGCCAGATCGGCGACCTGATGGGCGTCGACATCGACGGCACCCTGTTCACCGTCGACGCGCGGACGCTGCTGAGCGGCTTCACGGCCGGTCTGCTGGCGCTGGCGCTGTCGGAGGCGGCCTACATGGCCGAGATCGTCCGGGCCGGGATCCTGTCGGTGGACCCGGGGCAGGACGAGGCCGCGTGCGCCCTCGGCATGTCGCGGCTGCTGACCATGCGGCGTATCATCCTGCCGCAGGCGATGCGGGTGATCATCCCGCCGACGGGCAACGAGACGATCGCGATGCTCAAGGACACGTCGCTGGTGGCCTTCGTGCCGGTCACGAACGAGCTGTTCTTCCAGCTCCAGGCGGTCGGCTCGCGGACGTTCAAGGTCTTCCCGATGCTGGTGGCGGCCTGCGTCTGGTATCTGATCCTGACCAGCTTCCTGCTGGCGGGGCAGTACTTCATCGAGCGGCACTTCTCGCGCGGCTCGGCGAAGGTCCCCGGCGCCGGCAGGAAGGAAGTGGCATGACCGAAGCGGCCGAAACAGCGGACGCCGCCGAGTTCATGGTCAGGGCCGAGGGGGTGCACAAGTCGTTCGGACGGCTGGAGGTGCTCAAGGGCATCGACCTGGAGGTCCGGCCGGGCGAGGTGATGTGCGTCGTCGGGCCGTCGGGGTCGGGCAAGTCCACGTTCCTGCGCTGCATCAACCACCTGGAGAAGATCGACGCGGGACGGCTCCGGGTGAACGGCCACCTGGTCGGCTACCGGGAGTCGGGCGGCAAGCTCTACGAACTGCGCGACCGTGAGGTGGCCGCGCAGCGCCGCGACATCGGCATGGTGTTCCAGCGGTTCAACCTGTTCCCGCACATGACGGCGCTGGCGAACGTCATGGAGGCGCCGTACCGGGTGAAGAGGCTGCCGAAGGCGGAGGTCAGGGAGCGGTCGCTGGCGCTGCTGGAGCGCGTCGGCCTCGGCGACAAGGCGGGCACCTACCCGGCGCAGCTGTCCGGCGGGCAGCAGCAGCGTGTCGCGATCGCGCGGGCGCTCGCCATGGAGCCCGCGCTGATGCTGTTCGACGAGCCGACCTCGGCGCTGGACCCGGAGCTCGTCGGCGAGGTCCTGGAGGCCATGAAGCGACTCGCGCTCGACGGCATGACCATGATCGTGGTGACGCACGAGATGGGGTTCGCCCGGGAGGTCGGCGACTCGCTGGTCTTCATGGACGGCGGCGTCATCGTCGAGAAGGGCACGCCCCGCGACGTGCTGGCCGAGCCCCGGCACCAGCGCACCCGCGACTTCCTGTCCAAGGTCCTTTGATGTCCGGGGTGCTCTGACGCCGGGGGCGGGCCGTTTTCATTTTGGACGGACGGTTAGTGTGCCTGCATGTTCGCTGTCACGGCTACGCAGATAGACGCAGACAATCCGTTGAACGGCCTGACGGTGGGGGAGCGCCCCGATCCGGAGGTGCCGGACGGCTGGACGACCGTCACGGTGAAGGCCGCGGCGCTCAACCACCACGACCTGTGGTCGCTGAAGGGCGTCGGGCTGTCCGCCGACCGCCTTCCGATGATCCTCGGCTGCGACGCGGCCGGGGTGGACGAGGACGGCAACGACGTCATCGTCCACGCGGTGATCGGCGACCCGGAGCGGGGCGGCGGCGACGAGACCCTGGACCCGAAGCGGTCGCTGCTGTCGGAGGTCCACCAGGGCGCGCTGGCGGAGAAGGTCGCGGTGCCCCGGCGCAACCTCGTCCGCAAGCCCGCCGGGCTGTCGTTCGAGGAGGCGGCGTGCCTGCCGACGGCGTGGCTCACCGCCTACCGGATGCTGTTCGACAAGGCGGGCCTGGAGCCCGGCGCGACGGTGCTGGTGCAGGGCGCGGGCGGCGGCGTCGCGACCGCGGCGATCGCGCTGGCGTCGGCGGCGGGGTTCCGCGTCTACGCCACCAGCCGCAGCGAGGCCAAGCGGCAGCGGGCGCTGGAACTCGGCGCCGACGAGGCGGTCGAGACGGGCGCGCGGCTGCCGGAGCGGGTGGACGCCGTCATCGAGACCGTCGGGCAGGCGACCTGGTCGCATTCGCTGAAGTCGCTGAAGCCCGGCGGCCGGATCGTGGTGTCCGGCGCGACCAGCGGGGCGGTGCCGCCCGCCGAGCTGAACCGGGTGTTCTTCCTCCAGCTGTCGGTGGTCGGGTCCACGATGGGGACGCGCGACCAGCTGGCACGGCTGGCGCAGTTCCTGGTCAAGACCGGCACGAAGCCGCTGATCGACCGGACGCTGCCGCTGAGCCGGGCCCGCGAGGGGTTCGCCGCGATGGACGAGGGCGACCTGTTCGGCAAGGTCGTCTTCACGCCCTGACGGGGACGCGGGCGCGGGTCGCGGCCGGGGACGTCCCGGTCACGACCCGTCCGTGCGGAAGACCTCGGCGCGCAGGCGCTCGCGGGTCTCCTCCATGAGGGTCTGCGCGGCGGCGAGGTCGTCGTCGTCGAGCCGCGCGGTCGTCGCGGCGGCCCGGACGTCCTCGACGAACGTGCGGAGCAGGCGCTCCAGCTTGAGGCGGGCGACGTCCTCGCGGGTGCCGGTCGCCGTCTTCCAGGCGTCCTCCCAGTTGCGCCGCCACTCCTCCTTCCACGCGCGCTTCTGCTCGCGCCAGTACTCCTTCTGGCGTTTCCACTCGTCCTTCTGGCGCTCGGTCGTCTCCTTCCAGGCGTCCTTGGACGTGGCCTTGCCCTGGTCGCGCATCGTCCGGGCGGCCTGGGTCAGTTCCTCGCGCAGGGACCGGACGGTCTGCCGCACGTCCTCCTGCACGCCGCGCGCGAACTCCTGCGCCGAGGCGGACAGCTCCTCCTCCAGTTCGGCCAGCTCGTCCATCCGGCGTTCCAGCTCCTCGCGGCCCTTGTCGGTCAGCGAGTACACCTTCTTGCCCTTGACGACCTCGTGGGTGACCAGGCCGTCGGCCTCCAGCCGCGCGAGCCGCGGGTAGATCGTGCCGGGCGAGGGCGAGTAGACCCCGAGGAACCGGTCCTGGAGGAGCCGGATCACCTCATAGCCGTGGCGCGGGCTCTCCTCCAGCAGCTTCAGCAGGTACAGCCGCAGGCGACCATGGCCGAATACGGGGCTCACGTGATCCTCATTTCTCCAATCGCGGGGTGGTCTTCTCGGCGGTGCCGTCGTCGCGTCCGATCAGGGTGATCGAACCGGACACGGTGTTGACGGTGAGCCGGCCCGAGCCGTTCCCGAGTTCGCCCCCGCGGGTGCGCCCGACGAGGCCGTCCCGCTCGCCGATCTCGGGGAACGTCGTCTCGATCCGGCCGGCGGCCGTGTTGAGCGCGACGCGGGCGTCGGCGGAGTCGGGGATGCGCAGCGCGACGTCGCCGGACACGGTGGTGATCTCGATGCCGCCGTCGCCGGGCAGGTCGACGTCGGCGGCGATGCGGCCGCTGACGGTCCGCGCCGCGAGCCGCTCGACGGAGCCGCCCGCCAGGGACAGGTCGCCGGAGATCGAGGTGAACGTGACGGCGCCGTCCAGGCCCTGCGCCTCGATCACGCCGGAGACGGTGTTGGCGTCGATCGCACCCGCGACGCCGTCGAGCGTCACGTTGCCCGAGGCGCTCTTGATGGACGCGCGGGACGTCGTGCCGGTCACGACCGCGTCCGCCGAGACAAGGTTGAGGCCGACCGGGCAGTCGCGCGGGACGGTCACCGTGACGTCCGCGCGGCAGCGCTGCGTGCGCAGCCAGCTCAGCACGCCCTCCCAGGGCTTCTCGTGGGTGATCGTCAGCATGCCCGCGTCGTGGGTGACCACCAGCGGCGGGCCCTCGAGGTCGCCGATGATGATGGAGGGACGCTCGTCGGAGGCGAGCACGGAGACGTTCCCGGCGATCAGCGTGGCGCGCAGGGCGACCACGCCGTCGAAGTCAAGGGTGGTCGGTTCGTCGATCGTCCAGCGCGACATCGCGATCTGCCCTTTCGTCCGACTGGCTTCCCCAAACACGATATGTCGCGTTTTGGGAAAGTCAAGATGTATCGCGTTACCGGGTTACTCGTCCTCCTCCTCGTCCAGCCTGGCCAGCCACGTGGCGAGCCGGTCGACGGCCGTCTCGAACTCGGGGTTCAGGTCGACGAACTCGCGCAGCCGCTCGGCCAGCCACGCCAGGCTCGCCTCCTCGCCGCCGCGCCGGTCCGCCAGCTCCTCGATGCCCCGATCCGTGAAGTACATTGCCTCGCTTCTTCTTTCTTCCTCAGCAGACGCCTGTCCCAAGACGCCGAGGGCCCCGGCGCCGTGCACCGGAGCCCTCGGGACGGACCGTCGCGGCGGCTAGCTCGCGCCGAACAGCCGGGCGATCAGCGCCTCCTGCTCGGCCTGGTGCATCTTGCCCGACCCCACCGCCGGGGACGAGGACGCCGGGCGCGACACCCGCGTCATCGTCAGCCCCTTGATGTGGTGCGGCAGCTTCAGCCCCATGAACGGCCAGGCGCCCATGTTCGCGGGCTCGTCCTGCACCCAGACGACCTCCGCGGCCGCCGGGTACTTGGCCAGCTCCGCCTTGATCTCGTCCATCGGCGGCGGGTACAGCCGCTCGACCCGCACGATCGCCGCGTCGGTCGCGCCCGCCTCCTCGCGCCCCTTTACCACGTCGTAGTAGATCTTGCCGGTGGTGAGCAGCACCCGCCGCACGCCCGCGGGGTCGATCGCCGGGTCGTGCTCCGGGATGACCGGCTGGAACGCGCCGCCCGTGATCCGCTCGACCGGCGACGTCGCCGCCCGCAGCCGCAGCAGCGACTTCGGCGTGAACACCACCAGCGGCTTGTTCCGACCCGACAGCACCTGCCAGCGCAGCAGGTGGAAGTAGTTCGCCGGAGTCGTCGGGTAGACCACGGTCATGTTGTCCTGCGCGCACAGTTGCAGGTAACGCTCGATCCGCGCGGACGAGTGGTCGGGGCCCTGCCCCTCGTACCCGTGCGGCAGCAGCAGCACGACACCGGACTGCTGGCCCCACTTCTGCTCGCCCGAGGAGATGTACTCGTCGACGATCGACTGGGCGCCGTTGGCGAAGTCGCCGAACTGGGCCTCCCAGCAGACGAGCGCGTCGGGACGTGTCATCGAGTACCCGTACTCGAAACCCATCGCCGCGTACTCGCTGAGCAGCGAGTCGTGGGAGTAGAACTTCGACACGCCCTGCCCGAACTGCTTGAGCGGCGTGTACTCCTCACCGGTCCGGCGGTCGACGAGCACCGCGTGGCGCTGGCCGAACGTCCCGCGCCGGGTGTCCTGCCCGACGAGCCGCACCGGGTGGCCGTCGATCAGCAGCGAACCGAACGCCAGCAGCTCGCCCGTCGCCCAGTCGATCGCGTCGTCCTCGATCATCTGCGCGCGGCGTTGCAGGATCGGCTGGAGCCGCGGATGCGGCGTGAAGCCCTCCGGCAGGCTGACCTGCGACTCGATGATCCGCTTGACGGTCTCGGCGGGGATCGCCGACCCGGCGCCGCCGTGGTCGATCGGGATGCTCTCCTCGACGTCCGGCTTCACCACCGAGCCGGGCTCCTGCGGCCGCTTGACCGCCTCGCGGGTCTCGGTGAAGGCCCGTTCGAGCTGCTCCTGGTAGTCGCGCAGGGCCTGCTCGGCCTCTTCGACGGTGATGTCGCCGCGGCCGATCAGCGCCTCGGTGTACAGCTTGCGCACCGACCGCTTCGCGTCGATCAGGTCGTACATCAGCGGCTGCGTGAACGAGGGGTTCTCGCCCTCGTTGTGGCCGCGCCGCCGATAGCAGACCATGTCGATGACGACGTCCTTCTTGAACGTCTGCCGGTACTCGAACGCCAGCGCCGCGACCCGGGCGCACGCCTCGGGGTCGTCGCCGTTCACGTGGAAGATCGGCGCCTGGATCATCCGGGCCACGTCGGTGGAGTAGACGCTGGACCGCGAGTACTCCGGCGCGGTCGTGAAGCCGACCTGGTTGTTGATCACGACGTGCACGGTGCCGCCGGTGCGGTAGCCGCGCAGCTGCGACAGGTTCAGCGTCTCGGCCACGACGCCCTGCCCGGCGAACGCCGCGTCGCCGTGCACCAGGATCGGCAGCACGCTGAACCCGGCCTCGCCGACGTCCAGGAGGTCCTGCTTGGCGCGGACGACGCCCTCCAGCACCGGGTCGACGGTCTCCAGGTGCGACGGGTTCGCCACCAGCTCACAGCGGATCTTGGAGCCGTCCTCGGCGACGAAGTCGCCCGCCGCGCCGAGGTGGTACTTCACGTCGCCGGAGCCCTGCGCGCTGCGCGGGTCGAGGTTGCCCTCGAACTCGCCGAAGATCTGCCCGTAGGACTTGCCGACGATGTTGGCCAGGACGTTCAGCCGCCCCCGGTGCGCCATGCCGACGACGACCTCGTCGAGGCTCTCGGTGGCCGCCGCGGAGATGACCGCGTCCAGCAGCGGGATGACGGACTCGCCGCCCTCCAGCGAGAACCGCTTCTGCCCGACGAACTTCGTCTGGAGGAACGTCTCGAACGCCTCGGCGCTGTTCAGCCGCCGCAGCACGTGCAGTTGTTCCTCGCGGGACGGCTTCTCGTGCGGGACCTCCACGCGCTCCTGGATCCAGGCGCGCTCCTCGGGGTCCTGCATGTGCATGTACTCGATGCCGACCGTCCGGCAGTACGCCATCCGCAGCACGCCGAGGATGTCGCGCAGCTTCATCGTCGGCTTGCCGCCGAACCCGCCGGTCGCGAACTCGCGCTCCAGGTCCCACAGGGTGAGGCCGTGCTTGAGGATGTCGAGGTCGGGGTGGCGGCGCTGCTTGTACTCCAGCGGGTCGGTGTCGGCCATCAGGTGGCCGCGGACCCGGTAGGCGTGGATCAGCTCGTGGACGCGGGCGACCTTGGCGACGTCGTCCTCGTGGGTGGCGGAGATGTCCTTCACCCAGCGCACCGGCTCGTACGGGATGCGCAGCGCCTCGAAGATCTCGTCGTAGAAGCCGTCGGCGCCGAGCAGCAGCTCGTTGATGCGGCGCAGGAAGTCGCCGGACTGCGCGCCCTGGATGATCCGGTGGTCGTAGGTGGAGGTCAGCGTCATGACCTTGCTGATCCCCATGCGGGACAGGGTGTCGCTGGACGCGCCCGCGAACTCCGCCGGGTACTCCATCGCGCCCACGCCGATGATCGTGCCCTGGCCGGGCATCAGCCGCGGCACCGAGTGGACGGTGCCGATCGTGCCCGGGTTCGTCAGGCTGATCGTGGTGCCCTGGAAGTCGTCCAGCGTCAGCTTGCCGCCGCGCGCCTTGCGGACGATCTCTTCGTAGGCGGCCCAGAACTGGCGGAAGTCGAGCGCCTCGGCGGCCTTCACGCTCGGCACCACCAGCTGGCGGGTGCCGTCGGACTTCTGGAGGTCGATCGCCAACCCGAAGTTCACGTGCTCGGGCCTGATCAGCACCGGCTTGCCGTCGACCTCGGTGAACGCGGCGTTCATCTCCGGCATCGCCGCGAGCGCCTTGACGATCGCGTACCCGATCAGATGCGTGAACGAGACCTTGCCGCCGCGCCCGCGCTTCAGATGGTTGTTGATGACGATGCGGTTGTCGATCAACAGCTTGGCCGGGACGGCGCGCACGCTCGTCGCCGTCGGCACGCCGAGGCTGGCCTCCATGTTGGCCGCCGTCCTGGCGGCGACCCCGCGCAACCGGACCTCCTCGGCGCCCGCGGGCACCGGCGGCGCGGCGGCGGGCTTCGGCCCGGCCTTCTGCCCGGCCGTGGGGGGCTTCGCGGGCCCCACGGGCTGCTTCGGTGTCGGCGGCGCAGCCGCGGTGCCGTTCGGGGCCTTCGGGGCCGCGCTCTCGGTCGACGCCTGGGGGGACGCCTGTGGGGACGCGGACGCGGGACGGCTGTCCGGCTGGTAGTCCGCGAAGAAGTTCCACCAGGCCTCGTCAACCGAGTTCGGGTCTTCGAGGTACTTCTGGTACAGCTCGTCGACCAGCCACTCGTTGGCACCGAAGTCTGTCAATTTGGGGTCGGCACTAGTTTGCGACGACTCTGTCGACACGGCGGAGATCGCCCTCTTCCGCAGCTCGCAGGTGAGTTTAGAGACGAATCAAGGCTACTCGCACTTGCCCCACCCGAATGCCAGAAGGGCGGGGCCACGGCGGCGGCTAGTGGGTGTGGTGCGGGACGGTGGGGCCCTCGCTGGCCTGGATCAGCACGAAGCCCTGACCCTGGTAGGCGAGCTGCATGGCCTCGCCGCTGCCCCGGCCGATGAGCGCGCCCGCCTTGAAGGTGCGGTTGACGCCGACCTGGAGGCTGGTGCTCCACGCCACGGCGGACTGGCCGTCGGCGAAGGTGGGGGCGCGGCCACAGTCGAGCATGACGGGGGTCCCGTGGGTGGTGAGCGCGACCCAGCCGGTGCCGGTGAGAGTGGTGTTGAACAGGCCGCCCGCCGCGATCCCTGCGCCCTGGACGCGCTGGATGTCCCACTGGAGGTGGGAGTCGAAGCCCAGGATGTTCTTGCCGTTGACGGTGATGCCCTCGTTCTCCAGGTAGAACAGGTGGATGTCGTCGGCGTCGTTCGCGCAGAACAGCAGGCCCTGGCCCTTGACGCGCATGAGCGGAACGCCCTCGCCGGTCAGGGCCTTCTTCATGAACTTGCCGATGCCGCCGGAACCCTCGTAGTCGAACTCCATCTGTCCCTGGAACGCGACCATGGAGCCCTGCCGGGCCAGGACGTCCCCGTTGAGATGCACCCGGAGCATCTTGGAGTTCTGAAGGGCGAAGTGGCCGGGGAGCTGTTGTCCCTGCTCAAGGTTTCCGAAGAACTGGCTGCGCATGGTCGGGTCGTACCTCTCATGGTGATTACTCGGAGAACCGCCAGCATAACGAGGGGATGAGGTCACCGGTCCCGGTTGTGCGGGGTCGTCCAGTCGATGAGGGGCCCCTTGGGCACGACGCCGGACGGGTTGATGTTGCGTTGTGTCACGTAGTAATGGCGCTTGATCTGATCGAAGTCGGTGGTTCCGCCGAACGCGGGGATCGCGTAGAGGTCGCGGGCGTAGCCCCACAGGTTCGGGTAGTCGACGAGGCGGCGCAGGTTGCATTTGAAGTGGGAGTAGTAGACGGCGTCGAACCGGGCCAGCGTGGTGTAGAGGCGCACGTCGGCCTCGGTGATCTCGTCGCCGAGCAGGTAGCGGCGGTGGGAGAGGCGCTCCTCCAGGTCGTCGAGGGTGGTGAAGAGGGCGTCGACGGCCTCGTCGTAGGCGGCCTGGGACGTGGCGAATCCCGCCTTGTAAACACCGTTGTTCACGGTGGTGTAGACGTGGGCGTTCAGCTCGTCGATCTCGGTCCGGAGACGTTCGGGATACAGATCGGGCGCGCCGGGACGGTGGTGCGCGGCGAACTCGGTCTCCAACATGGTGGTGATGGCGGGGAAGTCGTTGGTGACCAGGCGTTTCGTCTCGGTGTCCCAGATACAGGGGACGGTGTAGCGGCCTTCGTACGACGGGTCGGTCCGCAGGTACAGCTCGGAGAGGAACTCGGCGCCGGTGACGGGGTCGCGGCCGGGGACGCGCCAGCCGCGCTCGTCGCGGATGGGGTCGACGACGGCGAGGCCGATCACGTCCTCCAGCCCGAGCAGCCGCCGGACGATCACGCTGCGCTGCGCCCACGGGCAGGCGTGCGACACGAACAGCCGGTAGCGGCCGGGCTCGGCGGGCGGGCCGCCGGCCCCGTCCGCCGTGATGCGCTCGGTGAAGCGGTTCTTCTGCCGGACGAACCGTCCGGTCTTCTCGATCTCCTGTGCGGTCATGGCTGGCTCCCTTGCGGACATGGCTGGTCGGATCGGCCCCCTCTCAGACGCGCATGCGGCCGCCGACCACCGGCAGGTCCAGATGGGTGCGGATGCCGGGCGGGGCGGCGCAGACGACCGGGATGGAGTTCAGCACGTGGGAGGCTCCGGCGGAGATCGGGTCGGCGACCCAGCCCTCGCCCGCCGTCAGCGTGACGGGCGGGTGACCGTCCACCCGGAGCGAGTAGCCGGGGCCGCCCCACTCGTCGGACAGTTGCGCGGCGTTGGCCTTGTGGACGACCTCGACGGTGATGACGGGCCGTCCGGCGGCGATGCCGCTGAACGTCCAGCGGGCGGCGGCGACGGTGCCGCGGGGGATCGGCCCGGCGGCGGTGGCGAGGTCGGCGCGGGCGAGGCGGTACTCGACGTCCATGTCGATCTCGTCGAGGTCGACGCCGAGCCCGGCGGCGATCAGGTGCAGGCTCTCGGCGAACAGCGCCCGCATGGCGGTGCGGCCGGGCCGCAGCAGCCGCCGGTAGGCCTCCTCGTCCTTGCCGAAGCCGAGCGTGTGGTGGAGCATCTGCCAGGACGGGAGCCGCGAGAGGTCGGTGGACTCGCGGATGAAGACGTGCGTGATCCGCCGGGACAGCCGCGTCATCGCCAGCGGCAGGACGTCGGTCATGAACCCGCTGCTGAACCCGGTGCCGTGGACGGAGACGCCGCCCCGCTTGCACGCCTGTCGCAGCTCGTCCACGAACTGCGGGCCGTGCGCCTGCGGGTAGACGTAGCCGTTGGTGGAGATCAGGTTCTTCCCGGACGACAGCAGCGAGCAGATCAGGTCGAGCTCGGCGTACCGGTCGAGCGCCGGGGTCGGGGCGTAGACGACGCAGTCGGCGTCGAGGTCGAGGACGTCCCGCACGTCGTTGGTCGCGATGACGCCGACGGGGTCGCGGCCGGCGAGGGTGCCGGCGTCGACGCCGACCTTGGCCGGGGTGTGCACCCAGGCTCCGGCCAGGGTCATGTCGGGCCGGTCCAGGACGCCCCTGATCACGCTGCGTCCCAGCGTGCCCGTGGCCCACTGGACGACCCGGTGGGTGCGGGGTGCGGGAGGGAGTGCGTCGGAAGTGCTCATCGGGACGGGACCTCCGTTGCTCCTCGCGAGGAGCCTACGCAGAGCATTAGTCGAAACGCGGCTTTCGATGCAACTTTCTCTCTATGTCCCATCGTACGCGGGCAAGATTTCCCGTCCAGCGGATGGCGGCATGGGAAGCGAAAGGGCCCCCCGGTCGGGCAGGTCGTACGGTGACCTGCCCGACCAGGGGGCCCGTGGGTCGAACGGCCGCTAGTCGGCCAGCGCCATGGAGAGCGCCTCGACGTAGCGGAGCGCGGCGAGGCGGGCGAGCGCCGGGTGGGCGCCCAGCGGTGCCGAGTGGGGGCAGCCCACGATCCCCGCCGCCGACGCCACGAGCGCGGCGTCCGGCTCGGGGCCGACCAGGTGCGGGGCGAGCACGACGGACGCGGCTCCCGCCGCCCTGAGCTGGTCCGCCGCCGCCTTGACCGACGACTCGTCGTTCAGCGACGCGGTGAAGACGGGCGCCGCGAGCCGGGACGCCAGCAGCACCCCGGTGACCTCGGCCTGCCGGACCGCGGTCGCGTCGCCGGGGGTGGCGACGATCACGCCGGACGCGGCGGTCACCATCGTCATCAGCCGGATCCGGTCGGCGCGGACGAGCCCGGCGTCGGCGAGCCGGTCGTGCAGGGCCTCGGCGATGAGCGGGTGCGGGCCGAGCGGCTCGGCTGCGACCGCGAGGGCCGGGGCGTCCGCCACGGCGGCGTGCAGCTCCGCGTCCATGACCGGGTCGGGGCCGGTGGACATCGGGACGACCACCGCCTCCAGCTCGTCGTCCTCCTCGCCGCGCAGCCCGGCGAGGACCGAGTGCAGGCCCGCCTCGTCCCCTTCGAGGAACGCGACGCGGGCGGGCTGGCCGGTGTGCTCGATCTCGACGAGCCGGGCGAGTTCGGTGGCGAGGTCGGCGGCGCCCGGCCGGGCCGCGCCGGGCACGGCGAGGACGAGGGTGGGGGCTCCGGGGGGCAACAGGAATGACTCGTCGCCGCGATGTCGGCCGCCGCGCGGTGCGCGGCGCCGTCGCGACGGCAGTGCGTCGGATGCCTGGCTTTCGGGACTCACGGCGGGCATCGTAACGTCCTCGGCCCGGGACGTCGGCCTCCCGTCCCGGCCCCCGCCGTCTGCGTGACTGCTCGTGTGAATCGTCGTCTCCTTCCCGTGCCGGCCGCGGGGCTGGCAAAGGGTGAAGAAGCAGAGTATGGCGCAATGGCCCGGGACAACAGAGCGAGATGATGTAAATTGTCCTGATTTGCCGTTATCTCGTTGGTTGTGATTCGTCCGTTCTCGGCGTTGTTGGCGGAGTGCGTCGGCGGTGTGTCGGCGGAGTGTCGGCAGGGCGGAGGGCGGGCTGGCGGCGCGCCGGGTTATCGCCGTGCGGCAAGTGGGGATTTCGGCCCGGAACGTCCGTGACGTAGTAGGCTCCGGCAGACCCCCTTACTCCCACAGATCGGGAGGAATGCCTCGCATGCCCCGCCTCCGAAGGCCATCGCGGTGACGATCCCTCGTTTCTCCTCGATCCGGACGAGGATCACCCTGTTGGTCCTCGTGCCGCTGCTGGCACTCGTCTCGCTGTGGGTGTTCCTCACCGGCACGACCTACGGCGACGCGAACGAGCTCCTCCAGAGCCGCAAGTTCCAGCAGAAGACGCTGCTGCCGTTGCAGCGGGTCATCCACGGGCTCCAGACGGAGCGGCGCCTGTCGGTGGCCGAGTACGGCGGCACGCAGCTCGCCGCGTCCGGGGCGATGCGGGAGCAGCGGCGCACCACCGACAAGGCGATCGCGGACGTCCGCGCGGGCAGCCGCGACTCGGGCCTGCGCGACGCGCTCCTGCCCCAGATCGTCGACCGTCTCGACGGGCTCGTCCAAGACCTCGGCACCCTCGGCACGCTCCGCCGCAACGTCGACGAGCGGGTCTCCGACCGCGTCCAGGTCCTGCGCGACTACAACGCGCTCATCGACTCGGGCTTCGCCGTCTACAACGCGACGGCGCCGGGCAACGGGGCCGTCACCGCGCACGCCCGCACCCTCACCTCGTTCGGCCGGGCCCGCGAGTTCATGGCCCGCGAGGACGCGCTGCTGACCGGGGCCCTCGCCGTCGGGCGCATCTCCACCGAGGACCGGGGCCAGTTCGCGCAGCTCGTCGGGGCCCAGCGGATGATGTACTCCGACACGGCGGAGAACCTTTCGGTCAGCGACCGCGCCCGCTACGAACGTCTCATGTCCTCCCCGGGGGCCCTCCGGCTCCGGGAGATGGAGGACGCGGTCATCCGGGGCGCGACGACGCCGCAGGCCGCCAAGGCGGCGCGCAAGGCCCGCGCCAAGCGGACCGTCGGGCAGCCGAACGCGCAGGTGAACGGGCAGGCCGACGGGTTCGCCACGACCCAGCTCGAGGTCATCGACCCGTTCGTGTGGCGGACGACCGCCGACTCCGTCAACGCCGACATGTTCGCCCTGGAGAACAAGGTCCTCGACGACGTCTCCATGCACGCCAGGCACATCGCGGTCTCCGCGTTCCTGCGGCTCGGCTTCGCGGGCGGCCTCGGCCTGATCGCGATCGTCCTGTCCACCCTGATCGCTGCGCGCGTCTCGCGGCGGCTGCTGCTGGAATGCCGGACGATCGCCGCCGGGGTCGTCGACTTCACCCTCGACCGGCTCCCGAAGATGGCCGAGCAGATCCGCACCGGACGCCCCGTCGAGCTCGAGCCGGTGCCGGACATCGGCTACCGCATCGACGAGATCCGGCAGATCGCCGAGTCGTTCGACCGCGCCCGCGACGCCGTCCGGCTGTCCGCCGAGGGCGAGGCGGCGGCGCGGCGCGGCATCAGCGAGGTGTTCGTCAACCTCGCCCGCCGCAACCAGGCGCTGCTGCACCGCCAGCTCAGCCTGCTCGACACGATGGAGCGCCGCACCGAGGACCCGTCCGAGCTGTCGGACCTGTTCCGCCTCGACCACCTCGCGACCCGGATGCGGCGGCACGCCGAGGGCCTGGTCATCCTCGCCGGGAAGACGGCGGGGCGCGGCTGGCGCCGTCCGGTCCCGCTGGTGGACGTCGTCCGCGGCTCGGTCGCCGAGGTCGAGGACTACCCGCGCGTCCAGGTGCAGCCGCTGCCCCGGGTCGCGCTGCTCGGCTCCGCCGTCGCCGACGTCATCCACCTGCTCGCCGAGGTGGTGGAGAACGCCACCACGTTCTCGCCCCCGCAGTCGCCGGTGCGGGTCAGCGGCCAGGCCGTCGCCAACGGGTTCGCGATCGAGGTCGAGGACCGCGGTCTCGGCATGACCGAGGAGGCGCTGCGCGCCGCCAACGAGCGGCTCGCGGAGCCGCCGGAGTTCGACCCGTCCGACACCGCCCAGCTCGGGCTGTTCGTCGTGGCGCGGCTGGCGGAACGGCACGGCATCACGGTCACGCTCCGCCCGTCCCCCTACGGCGGGACGACCGCGGTCACGCTGATCCCGGCCGCGATCGTCGTGGACGGCGCCGTGGACCCCTCGCCGCGCCGCCCGACCGGGCCGTTGCAGACGCTGCCCGGCCCGGCCCCCGCGCTGCCCGCCCCCGCCGGGACGGTCCGGCTGGTCGCCGAGGCCGAGCCCGAGGTCGAGGTCGGCGACGCGCTCAGGGCCGCGCTCCAGGCCGAGGTCGGGTCCACCACCGAGCCGAAGGCCGAGCCCGCCGCGCCGTCGAAGGAGGGCGAACTGCCCAAGCGGCGCCGCCAGCAGCATCTGGCGCCCCAGCTCAAGGAGCGGGTCGACGCGCGCCGGGCCGCCCAGCGGGCCACGCGCGAGACGGTCCCGCTCGCCGCGCCCGTCCCCGCGGACACGGCGGGGGAGCAGGCGCCGGAGAAGAAGGCCACGGAGCGGAAGGCCACGGAGAAGACCCCCGAGACGGCCCCGGCGGCCACGGAGGACGAACGCTCGCCCGAGACGATGCGATCCATGCTGTCCGCCATGCAGCGCGGCTGGCAGCGCGGTAGGCAGGACGCGGCCGACGCCGAGGCGGAGGCCGCGCGGAAACCCGGCGACCAGGAGGACGACACCCCATGACAGAGGCCCAGTACTCCGGCGCGGAGGGCCCGGGCGGTGCCGCAGGTGAGCTCGACTGGCTGCTCGACAGCCTCGTCCAGCGGGTGGCCCCCGTGCAGAACGCCGTCGTGCTGTCGAGCGACGGCCTGCGGATGGCGGCGTCCAGCGGGCTGGCGCGTGAGGAGTCCGACCACCTGTCCGCGGTGGCGGCCAGCTTCCAGAGCCTCGCGCGCGGCGCGGGGGAGTCGTTCGGCGGCGGCGCCGTCCGGCAGACGATCGTGGAGATGGAGTCGGCGTTCCTGTTCGTCACCGCCGCCGGGCGGGGCGCGTGCCTCGCCGTCCTCGCCGACGCCGACGCCGACCTCGGCGTCATCGCCTACGAGATGGCGATGCTCGTCACCCGCGTCGGGCAGCACCTGTCGGCGAATCCGCGGGTCGCCGCGGCCGAGACGAGCGGCGGGTGACCCGTGGGCGACGGCTCCTGGTACGACGACGATGACGCGGCGGGCCCGGTCGTCCGCCCCTACGCGCTCACCGGAGGACGCACGCACTACGACGGCGAGGACCTCGACCTCGTCGCCCTGATCTCCGCCGTGGCCCCCGCTCCGGGACCCGTGGACGATTCGGTCTCCGAGCCGTCCTGGGCGCCGGAACATGACATGATCTTGGAGCTTTGCCGCACACCGCTGTCGGTCGCCGAGATAGCGTCGGATCTGGGCCTGCCCCTCGGGGTCGTCCGTGTCCTGCTCGGCGACCTGCTCGACCGTTCGCTGATACAGGTCCGGCGTCCCGCGCCGGTGGCGCAGTTCCCCAGCGAGCGCGTACTCAAGGATGTGATCGATGGAATCCGTGCGCTCTGACGCGGACGCCGAGCGAGGCGACTCCGCGCTGACGGTGAAGATCCTCGTCGCCGGTGGTTTCGGTGTCGGCAAGACCACCCTCGTCAGCGCGGTCAGCGAGATCCGCCCGCTGCGCACCGAGGAGGCGTTGACCGAGAAGAGCATCGGGATCGACGACACCAGCGCGGTGGCCGCCAAGACGACGACGACCGTCGCGATGGACTTCGGGCGCATCACCCTGCCCAACGGCCTGGTGCTGTTCGTGTTCGGGACGCCCGGACAGGACCGGTTCTGGTTCATGTGGGACGAGCTGTCCAAGGGGGCGCTCGGCGCCGTCGTCCTCGTCGACACCCGCAGGCTCGCCGACTGCTTCGCCTCGGTCGACTACTTCGAGCGGCGCGGCGTCCCGTTCATCATCGGGGTGAACCGGTTCGACGGGGCCGGGCAGCACTCGGCCGAGCAGGTCCGCGACGCGCTCGACCTGGCGCCCGACATCCCGGTGACCTTCTGCGACGTGCGCGACCGGGAGGACGCCAAGCAGGTGCTCATCACCCTCATCGAGCACATCATGCGGACGATGAGCACCCGGCAGGCGACGATCAGCTACTAGCGCGGGTCGTTCGCCGGGCCGGATCGGCTACTGGTCGGGCGCGCGGAAGTCGCCGAAGTCGAAGCCCGGCGAGACCACGCAGCTGACGAGGACCTCCTCCGGACCGGCCGGACGCGCGGACTGCCAGACACCCGGCGGCACGACCGCCTGCGGTGTCTGGCCGTCCGCCACGTCCGGGCCCAGCGTGACGGGCTCGCGAGTGCCGGACGCCTTTTCCCCGTCCCCGCCGAGGAACAGCGTGAGCGGGCCGCCCCGGTGCCACAGCCACAGCTCGGCCGACCGGACGGTGTGCCACATCGACTCCTCGCCCGGCGGTAGCAGAAAGTAGATCGCGGTGCCGCTCGCCCGCTCGCCCGGGTAGCCGGACGGTGTGAACGTCACGTCCGACCGCCACGTCTCACGGAACCAGCCGCCCTCCGGGTGCGGCAGCAGGTTCAGGGCCTTGGCGGTGGCGGGCTGGTCGAGGAGCGCGACGTGTTCGCCGTCCGGGCCGCGCCGGACATACCGGACGCGGGACGCCGTCGTCCGGTCGATCACCCCGCGTGGCGGCATCGCGCCGGGCGCCGGATCGAGCGTTACCGCGACGACCTGGCCGGTGGTGAACACGTCGTCGGCGACGGCCAGCGCACCCTCGTCGTCGGGGGCCCACACGGCGCCCGCCTCGTCCAGCACGAACCGAGGCCCCGGCTGGGCCTCCCAGCCTTCGAGCGTCATCAGGAGCAGCATTAGTCCATTTCGGAGAGTCGGGCGGGGTCGAACGTCATGGGATAGGGGTGGTCGAGGGTGACGGTCTCGCCGGAGCGTGCCTTGCCGGTCAACTCGTACTGGCCGTCCGCGAGTTCCAGGAGCGTGATCGTGGGGCGCGGCTCCAGGTCGACGAGCCAGTAGTGGGGGATGCCGGTGGCGGCGTACTCGTCGACCTTGCGGACGCGGTCGGTCCGCTCGCTGCCGGTGCGGGGCGTGACGATCTCGGCGACCAGGATGAGGTCGGGGCCGTAGTAGGTGCGGGTGCGGCGCTCCAGGGCGGCGCGGGCGGTGTCGCGGGTCACGGCGAAGACGTCGGGCTTGCGGACGCCCGCCGGGGTGGTCACGTCCTGCGGGGCACCGGCGATGTGGACGTCGGCGTCCGCCTGACTCGCCGCCTCCTTCAGCACGGCCTTGAGCTGGGCGGCGGCGTGGTCGTGCCACAGGTCGCCCGGCAGTTCGCTCAGCCAGCCGTCGGCGAGTTCGTAGCGGCGGCCGTCCTCGGGGAGCGCGTCCAGGTCGTACAGCGTGTACGGGCCGTGCGCGCGGCCGGGCGTCCCGCCCATGAGTCGTCCTCCCTCGCTCCACCGCCGTTTCCGAATCTAGCGGACGGACGTCCGGGGGCGACGCATTCATGATCGCGCGTCGGGATGCGGTCAATGTCTCGAAAACCGAGCGGCGGGTGGTTAAGATACATCTCGTCTTGGCCTTGACTCTCCCGCCGGTGGAGGGAGGAGTCTGTGCGGGCCGAAGGGAGAGACGCGATGGGCGCCGACCAACATCCCCAGGCCGTACGAGCCTCGGACCAAGATCGAGACGCGATGCTCGTCCGGCTGCACACGGCCTTCGCTGAGGGGCGGCTGAGCGAGCCTGAGCTGGACGAACGCATCGACCTGGTGCTCGCCGCCCGCACGCACGGGGAACTCGGGGCCGTCGCCGCCGACCTTCCGTCCGGGTGCGTCGGGACCGTCCCGGACGACGCCGAACGCACCCCGGCGGGCCGCTTCCAGGTCGCGTACAAGAGCTCGGTCACGCGGGCCGGACGCTGGCGGCCGCCCGAGCGGTACACGGTCGCGGTGTACAAGGGCACCGGCCTGCTGGACCTGCGCGCCGCCGAGCTGACCCGCCGCGTCACGACCCTGCGGGTGCTGGCCTACAAGTCCACGGTCGAGATCATCGTGCCGCCGGGTGTCCGGGTGGAGGCGGACGGTGTCGGCGTCTCCGCCGAGGTGCACGCCGCCCCGCCCGCCGACGCCCCGGTCGTCCACATCAGGGGATACGCCTACAAGGGGTCGATCCAGGCAAAAGATCGTATACGCCGAGCTTGAAGTGATAGAACGCTCCAGCGGCCCCATTGGCCGCCGTTCGCGCGGATGTCCACACATGGATGAGCGTGGCGCGATTTGATGGTGGTCCGAGAGGACCGTGAAGGAGCGCGTGTGACGGCGAGGACCCCGGAGCAGAACGAGGCCCGGCGGACGGCCGAGGAGGAGCCCGCGGACTCCCGCCGGGCGCGGCGGCGGCTGACGTTCGGCGTCGCCGGTGATCTCGCGGGCCTGCCCGCCGCGCTGTCGCCCTGGCAGCGCGCGTACGAGGCGTGGCGCGCGGCCGGTCTGACCTGGGGCCACGGCGCCCCGCCCCGGAAACGCGGCGAACAACCCGAACAGCCGAGCCCTGAGCAGCCGAGCCCTGAGCAGCCGAGTCCTGAGCAGCCGAGTCCTGAGCAGCCGAGCGCCGGACAACCGAGCGCCGGACAACCGAGCGCCGCACCTTCGAGACGCGCGGAGTCGAGACCGGTGAGACCTTCGAGGCCGTCGAGTTCTTCAAGAACGGTGGCGCCGCCTGGGGGCTCGGGGCCGTCCTCGAAGCGGCGGACGCGGACGGCGGTCGTGGTGGGCCTCGTCGTGCTCGCGGGCGGTGTGATCGTCGGCGCGTCCCGGCGGGGCGGCGACGAGCCCATCGACTCCGGGGAGACGGTCCTGCCGGGCGTGGTGGCGGTGGGTTCGCTGTTCGCAGCCGATCCGGCCGCCGCGACGGACGGGCTCGTCCAGGAACTCTCCGACGTCGCCTCCACCGGCTCGACCGTCGTGGCCGCCGGAAGCGCGAGCGCGGGCGGCCCCGGTGGTTCACGGGCCCGCTTCCTCGTCTCCACCGACGCGGGACACAAGTGGTCCGTCGCCGACGTGCGCGCGGCCAACGGTTCGATGCCTCCGTCCGGTGACAGCCCGCGGCACGTCTCCGGCTGGTCCGGTCACTGGATCGCGTTCGGCACGTCGTCCGGCGGCGGCGCCGTGGCCTGGACGAGCAGGGACGCCGCGACCTGGACGCGGCACCAGCTCGGCGCGGCGTTCACCCCGTCCGACCGGGTGACCGGCGTGACCCGCACCCGAGGCGGCTTCGTCGCGGTCGGCGTCTCCGGCGGGCGCGCCGTCGTCTGGACGTCGGCGGACGGCGCCGCCTGGCAGCGCACCGCGGGCATCCCGGGCGCCGCGAGCCTCGACGGCGTGACCTCGTTCGCGGACATCCTGGTGACGCATGGCGCGAGCGCGCGGAAGGTCACCAAGAAGAAGGGCAAGAAGAAGGTCACGCGCACGGTGCGGAGCGACGGCCTCTGGCGCTCCACCGACGCCGGAAAGACCTGGACGCCCGTCACGGTCCCGCAGGCCCAGGGCTCGTACGGTCCCATCAAGGGCCTGACGTTCGGGCCGGGCGGGTTCGCCGTCGTCCGCGAGGGCAGGCGGGCGACCGGGCCCAAGAATCGTCGCAGGCTGGCCCGCTTCGGGGTGCTGTTCACCTCGGCGGACGGTCAGCGCTGGCAGGCCGCGAGCCGGTTCGGCGGCTCCGGAGTCGAGCTGTTCGGCGGGGCGCCGGACGGCGGCCTCGCGGTCCTCGTCCGGGGCGCGAAGGGCGCGCACGCCGTGCTGCGCACCGACGACGGTCGCGCCTGGCGGCCCGGCGGAACCGTCGCCGCGCGGGTGGACAGCAGCGGCCTGGCGGTCGCGGACGGAACGCTGGTGATCGCCGGACGGGAGGGCGGCGACGCCTACCTGTCCGGCGTCGACCTGCGGACGGTGCCGGGGGCCGTCCGTCCGGAACGCTCGATCAGGGCGCTCGCCGCCGGGCCCGACCGGGGCGTGGCGGTGGGCAGCACGAACGGCGGTTCCGCGATCTGGACCGCCCCCGACGGCCACGCGTGGAGCCGGGCCCGGTTTCCCGCCGCCCCCGGCTGGCTCTCGGACGTCGTCCGGGGAGGCAAGGGGTGGCTCGCGGTGGGTCGCACCTCCGGCTCGGCGCCCGGCCCGCTGGCGATGACGTCGCAGGACGGGTCGTTGTGGGAACGATCGGAGTTCCCCGGCGGACCGCCGCCCGTGGCCGCCGCCTCGGGACCGTCCGGCTATGTCGCGGTCGGTCTCGGCGCGGCATGGCGTTCCACCGACCTCACCACGTGGACGCGCACCGCCCTGACCGGAGCCGCGGCCGACGTGACGGCGACGACCCGCGGGTACGTCGCGGTCGGCGGCAGCGACACCGCACCGGCCGTGTGGACGTCACCGGACGGCGCGTCCTGGACGCCCGCCAAGCTTCCGAGCGGTCTCGCCACGGGCCGGCTCACCCAGGTCGCCGCGCACGGTGACGCGCTGGTGGCGATCGGGGCGGGCGCGACGGCGCTGGTCTCCACGGACGGCGGGACGACCTGGACGCCGCAACCCCTCGGGGCGGGCATCACGGCCACCGCCGTCACCGCCACGCAGGCCGGGTTCGTCCTGGCGGCGAGCACGTCGGGACAGGACGGGGCCGTCCTCGCGTCCGCCGACGGCGTCTCGTGGCGGCTCCTCCAGGTACCGGGCCTGTCGGGGCCCGGTGGTCAGCACCTCACGGCGCTGACCACCACGGGCCTCGCGGTCCTGGGCACGGGCGTCATGGTCGACGCCCGCTCGGAGACGCCCCTGCTCTGGTGGGCGCCCGTCCCGGAGTGATGAGTCAGCCGTTGCAGCCGCAGGAGCATCCCTTCGGGCAGGAGCAGCCGCCGCCATGTCCGCAACTACAGTCTTTTTTCATCATGAGGTGAAAAGTAACTCTTGTCGGACTTTGCGGTCTATGGCTGAGCCGCGACGCCGACCTGTCGCCCGGGACACGGGCCGCCCCATGGCGGGGTGTGGACGGCCCATGCCCGGTCGGCGAGCTAGGCGCGGATGTGCAGGTCCACGCCCAGCAGGACGAGGAACCAGAGGAAAACGGCAAGAAGGGCACTGCCGACCTGCCGGATCAGGCTCCCGTCGATATAACCCCGGTCCCAGGCGATGAACAGCCCAATGGCCAGGTAAAGGAGGCCGACGATGCCGATGTGCGGACGGTATCGGGTCGCCATGGGCGGCGTCTCCTCCCGTTGGGGGGCTGGCGACCGGTCGGTGCCCCACCGGAACGGGAGAAAACGCCACCGTAATTAGGGTCAGGTCGATACGTTCTTTCGGTACGTCCTGAATCCCGCTTCGCCTGTCACACGTCCAGCGGCGCTAGTCGAACTGGACGATCTGGCGAATGACCTCGCCGTCGGCCAGCGCCTGGACGGCCTTGTTGAGCTCGCCGAAGCCGATCCGGCCGGTGATGAGGCCCTCGATGTCGAGCCTGCCCGCCCGCCACAGGTCGACGAACCGGGGGATGTCGCGCCTGAGGTCGCAGCCGCCGTACATGGCGGGCTTCATGGACTTGCCGTCGAACAGCAGCGCGGACGTGGGCACGTTCCAGATGTCGTCGGTCGCGCCAGCGCCGACCATGATGACGTCGCCGCCGCGCCGTGTCGCGTTCCACGCCGTGTTGACCGCGACCGACTTCCCGACGACCTCGAAGGCGTAGTCGAAGCCCGCGCCGCCGGTCAGCCGCTCCTTGGTCTCCTCCAGCGCGGCCGGGGTCGTGGCGTGCGTGGCGCCGAACCGCTCGGCGACCGCGTGCTTGGCCTCGTTCGGGTCGATCGCGAGGATCGTGGTCGCGCCCGCGAGCCGGGCGCCCTGGATGACCGCGAGCCCGACGCCGCCCGCGCCGACCACCGCGACCGTCGAGCCCGGCGTCACCTTCGCGACGTTGATGACGGCGCCGACGCCGGTCGGGATGCCGCAGCCGAGCAGCGCCGCGTACTCGAACGGGACGTCCTGCGCGATCGGGATCACGCTGCGGTGGTGCGTGATCAGCTCCTCGGCCCAGGTGCCGGTGCCCGACATGCCGTAGGCCTCGGCGCCGTCCCCGAGCCGGAACCGGGGGTCGGTGCGGGCCGCGTTGCGGAGGGTCGTGCAGAGCCACGGGGTGCCGCGCACGCACTCGACGCACTCGCCGCAGTCGGGCATCCAGCTGATCACGACGTGGTCGCCGGGCCGGACGCCGGTCACCCGGTCGCCGACCTCGGTCACGATGCCCGCGCCCTCGTGGCCGATGACCATGGGCAGAGGCTGCCGCAGGATGCCGCTGATCAGTGACAGATCGGTGTGACAGACCCCGGTGGCCTTGATCCTGACCTTCACCTGGTCCGGGCCGGGGTCCACCGTCGTGATGTCGTCGCGTAGATCGAGTTCGTCGCCGACCGCATGCAGGACCGCGGCGAGTGCCATGGGGCCTCCTTCTATACTCTATGGTCTGCGTGAGAACAAAGAGTATCCATGGGCCTACGGAGGATCAAAGCCCCTGTGTCCCGTTTCACTCCACGGTCATTCCTCCAGCGTCAACGCCAGCTTCGGACACGAGCGCACGGCGTGCCGGACGCGGTCCCACTGCTCCGGCGGGACGTCCGGTGTCAGGATCCGCAACTGGTCATCGTCATCGAGGTCGAAGACGTCGGGCGCGAGCCCCACGCACACGGCGTTCGCCTCGCACACCATCGGATCGACTCGTACTCGCATCGCCCCTCCTGTCGCCTGTCAGAACACGTCGTCTTTCGCGTCGTCTTTCATAGGGGCGACCCACCACATTCCCCGGCACGGTTTTTCTATAGAGTGCCTCAGCGAAGGGGGGCCGATGACCGACACGGACCTGTTGCGGGTCGCGCGCAGCGCCAAGGGCTTCATGCCCGACGACGAGGGCCTCGCCCTGTACGAGACGGCCCTGGAGTACGGGAAGCGCCTCGCGGGCACCGGCCCGCTGCTGGAGGTCGGCACCTACTGCGGCAAGTCCGCCGTCTACCTGGGCGCCGCCGCCAGGACGGCCGGGACGGTCGTCGTCACCGTCGACCACCACCACGGGTCGGAGGAGAACCAGGCGGGCTGGGAGCACCACGACCCGTCGCTCGTCGACCCGCGCACCGGACGGATGGACACGCTGCCCACGTTCCGCGTGACGCTCGCCGCCGCCGGACTCGAAGGCGAGGTGGTCGCGGTCGTCGGGCAGTCCAGGACGGTGTCGGCCTTCTGGCGGACGCCCCTCGCGCTGCTGTTCATCGACGGCGGTCACGCCGAGGAGCACGCGCAGGGCGACTACGAGGGCTGGGCGCCGCATGTCGCCGTCGGCGGGGCCCTCGTCATCCACGACGTCTTCCCCGACCCGAGGGACGGTGGGCAGCCCCCGTACCACGTCTACCTGCGGGCCCTGGCCAGCGGCGCGTTCGAGGAGCGCCGCGCGGTCGGCTCGCTCCGCGTCCTGGAGCGCACGGGCGACACCGACCCGCTGACGCCGGGGCCCGTCACGGGCGGCCGACCGTGACGAGGGCGCAGCCGCACGCGATCGGGTCGGAGGCGGCGGCCGGTCCGAGGGGCCGTCCGGCGATCTCCTTGAACAGCCGGGCGCCGGGGGAGGCGCCCGCCAGCGCGTCCGCCGCGAGGATCACCGCCGCCGCCGTGTAGGTGGACCGGTCGCCGGGGAAGTGCCGCCGGTGCTCGAACTGCCAGCCCGTCCAGTACGAGCCGTCCTCGTGCCGCAGGTGCTGGATGGTCGTGAACAGCTCCAGGGCCCGGTCGCGGTCGCCCGCCGCGTCCAGCGCCAGCACCAGCTCGCAGCTCTCCGCCGCCGTCACCCACGGCTGGTCGGACACGCAGCGGCAGCCGAGGCCCGGCACGACGAAGGCGTCCCAGCGGTCCGCGAACCGGCGCGCCGCGTCGCCGCCGCGGACGGGCCCGCCGAGCACCGGGTAGTACCAGTCCATCGACCAGCGGCTCTTGTCGGCGAACGCCTCCGGATGCGCGGCGACCACATGGCCGAGCTGGTCGGCGGCCAGCTCCCACTCCGGCCTCGGCTCGCCGAGACGCTCGGCGAGCGCGACCGCGCAGCGCAGCGACTGGTAGATCGACGAGCAGCCGGTGAGCAGCGCGTGGTCGGACGGGCGGCCGTCCTCGTCCCGCATCCAGATGACCTCGCCGCGCCGGGTCTGCAACCCGACCGTGAAGTCGATCGCGCGCCGCACCGACGGCCACATCCGCAGCGCGAACTCCTCGTCGCCGGTCACGACGAGGTCGTGCCAGACGCCGACCGCGACGTACGCGGCGTGGTTGGACTCGGCGGGCGGTTCGGTGACCTCGCCCAGCACCCATTTGGCGGGCCAGGACCCGTCCGGCCGCTGGACGCCGCGCAGCCACTCGTACGCCCGCCGTGCCTCTGCGCCGAACCCGGTGACGGTCAGCGCCATCGCCGCCTCGACGTGGTTCCAGACGTCGACATGGCCGGGGACGCCCGCCGTCGGGGCGAACCAGGGGATCGCGCCGGACGCCTCCTGCTGCGCCGCGATGCTCCGCGCGGTCGCGGTGACGTCGGCGCCGGACACGACGCCCGGGAGCGAGGGCGGGCCGGTCTCAGCCCGCATCCGCCGTCTCCTCGACCGGGGCGGCGGGCGGCGCGACCGGGGACGCGGGCTTGGCGAAGTAGACGACGACGCTCTTGCCGATCAGCGGGTTCAGCGCGCGTTCGGCGAGGCGGGTGGCGAGGGGACGTCTCATGATGTCCCAGACGAGGACCTGGTGGTACGCCTTGGCGAGCGGGTGTGCGTCGTTGTTCACGCCGACCGCGCACTTGATCCACCAGTAGGGGGCGTGCAGGCCGTGCGCGTGGTGGTGGCCGCCGACCCGGAACCCGATCGACTTCAGCTTGGCCTCCAGCTCGGCGCGCGTGTAGATCCGCACGTGCCCGCCGGGCGCGGTGTGGTAGTCCTCCGAGAGGGCCCAGCACACCCGCTCGGGCAGCCAGCTCGGCACCGTCACCGCGAGCTTTCCGCCCGGCCGCAGCACGCGCAGCAGTTCGCGCATGGCCCGCATGTCGTCGGGGATGTGCTCCAGCACCTCGGAGGCGACGATCGCGTCGAAGTGGTCGTCGGGGAACGGCAGGTCGAGCGCGTCACCCTGGACGGTCTCGGCGGACGCGCCCTCGGGCACCTCGCCTTCGAGGCGCATCGCGCCGAACATCTTCTCGACGCCGTCCAGCTCGCCCGCGTCCTGGTCGAACGCCACGACGTGCGCGCCCCTGCGGTACAGCTCGAAGGCGTGCCGTCCGGCGCCGCAGCCCATGTCGAGGACGCGGTCTCCGGGGCCGACACGGAACCGCTCGAAATCCACGGTCAGCAGGGTCGTGCTCCTTCCTTACAGGGACGCCGGAAGGCGCGCCCTTACTTGGCCCGCGTCCGCGTCCGTTCCCGCGCGGCCCGGTAGTGCCCGACCGTGGCCTTGGCGACGGCGGGCCAGGCGAAACGCTCCTGGACGCGGGCGAACCCGGCCGCGCCGAGCCGCTCGCGCTCGGCGGCGGAGTCGTGCAGGCGCAGCAACGTCGCGGCCAGCTCCTCGGGGTCGCCGGGGCGGACGAGGGCGCCCGCGTCGCCGACGACCTCGGGCAGCGCCCCGGCGCGGCTCGCGACCAGCGGAGTCCCGGACGCCATGTGCTCCACGGCGGGCAGCGAGAACCCCTCGTAGCGGGACGGGACGACGGCGATCTCCGCCGACGCCAGCAGCTCGCCCAGCTCGTCGTCGCCGATGCCGCCGACGAACCGGACCCGCTCGCCGAGCGCCAGCTCGCGCACCAGCCGCTCGGTCGGCCCGTCCTTCTGCGGACGGCTCACGACGATCACGTGCACGTCCCGCTCGGTGGCGAGCTTGGCGACCGCGCGCAGCAGCACGTCCACGCCCTTGATCGGCGCGTCCGCGCTGGCCATCGCGACGATCCGGCCGGGGACGCGCTCGCCGCGCGGGTGGAAGATCTGGGTGTCGACGCCGAGCGGCAGGATCTCGATGTGGCGCGGGTCGACCTTGAAGTCCTTGACGATGTCGACCTTGGACGACTCCGACACGGTCAGCACCGTCCCGATCCGCCGCGACACCTGCGACTGCATCGCGACGAACCCGTACCAGCGGCGCTTGCCGAGCCGCTCCTTGAGGCCGCGCGCCACCTCAAGCTCGATCCGGCGGTCGACGCTGATCGGATGGTGGATGCTGGTGACCAGCGGCAGCCCGAGCCGTCCGATGCCGAGGTTGCCGAGGCCGAGGACCTGGTTGTCGTGGACGATGTCGAAGTCGCGGCGCCGCCGCCGCAGCTCGCGCAGCGCCCGCAGGCTGAACGTCAGCGGCTCGGGGAAGCCGCCCGTGCGCATGTGCGCGAACTCCAGGACGTCCACCCAGTCGCGGAACTCGTGCAGGGACGGGGTGCGGAACGGGTTCTCGTCCGCGTACAGGTCCAGGCTGGGGATCTTGGTGAGGACGATCTCGTCGCGGTCCAGCTCGGGGTAGGGCTGCCCGGACAGCACCTCCACCGTGTGCCCGAGGTCGATCAGCTCCCGGGTGAGATGCCGCAGGTAGACGCCCTGACCGCCGCAGTGCGGCTTGCTCCGGTAGGAGAGCATCGCCACCCGCAGCGGGTCGTCCCGGCGCGGTGGTGTGCTCGATCCGCCTGACTCACCCACGCCAGCCCCCGCCCACACACGTCTCCCGTCCGTCGCTGAACTAGACCTTAGCTTCCATACGTTACCGCTCGGTTCGACACCCCGGCTGACTCCGGGTCAGCGCGACACCGCGTCAACTAGCCTGGGACATCCGACCGCCGCCCCCGCGCCGGAGACCCTCATGGCCGCAGAGTTCGACGAGCCGCTGTTCGATGACGAGCCGGTGTTCGATGACGACTTCGTCAAGGGCGCCACGTTCACCGAGCCGTCCGCGCGAGAACGGGCGCGGCCGCCCAGCAGGCGCCAACGGCGGCGCGCCCGCCGGGCCGCGCGCCGTTCCCAGGGGCGGGCCCAGGGGCGGGTCACCGGCTCCCGGCTTCCGTGGCGCCGCCGGAACCGCGTGCCGAGCCATCGCACGGCGGTACTCCAGGTGGTCGCGGGCGTGCTGGTGCTGTTCGCGATCTCGTTCGCGCTCTGGTGGTGGAACTCGGGGTCCAGGGACGAGGAGCCGGTGCGGCCGATCGTCCCGACGATCACGAACTCGCCCGTCCCCGCCCCGACGACCGCCGCGCCGACCGACATCCCCGAGGTCTGATCGTCAACCTTGGGTTGACGGGGACTGATCGTCAACCTATGGTTGACGCATGACGGAATCCACTCCGGAGCCCACTCCCGCGGTCGCCCAGGTCCGCCTCGACGACCTGATCAACGCGATCAAGAAGGTCCACACCGACGCCCTCGACCAGCTCAGCGGCGCCGTCATCGCGGCCGAACACCTCGGCGACGTCGCCGACCACCTGATCGGCCACTTCGTCGACCAGGCCCGGCGGTCCGGCGCGTCGTGGACGGACATCGGGCAGAGCATGGGCGTCACCAAGCAGGCCGCGCAGAAACGGTTCGTGCCCAAGGGGCGGGCGTCCGAGGGCGACCTCGCCCAGGACTTCTCCCGCTTCACCACGCGGGCCCGCAACGTCGTCGTGGCGTCGATGAACGAGGCGCGGGCGGCGGGCAACGACCAGATCCGTCCCGTGCACCTCGTCCTCGGCCTGCTGGCCGAGCCGGAGTCGCTCGCCTCGGCGGCGATCCTGGCGCAGGGCGTGTCGCTCGACTCCGTCCGGCAGGCCGCGACCGCCGCGCTGCCGCCGGAGGTGGCGGACGCGCCCGAACTCGTCCCCTACGACGCGGACTCGAAGAAGGCCCTGGAACTGACCTTCCGCGAGGCGCTCCGCCTGGGCCACAACTACATCGGCACCGAGCACATGCTCCTCGCCCTCCTGGAGTTCGAGGACGGCACCGGAGTCCTCTCCGACCTCGGCATCGACAAGGCGGCCACCGAGGCGCGGATCGTCGAGGCGCTGGACGCGCTGGCCGCCAAGAGGGGCTGAGCCCCGGCTACCCGATCCGGAGGGCCAGGAAGAAGTCGACCTGGTCCTCCGGGCACGACAGGTCGCGGCCGGTCAGATCCTGGACGCGCTGGATCCGGTACCGCACCGAGTTGACGTGCAGGTGCAGCTGCTCGGCGCAGCGCGTCCACGACCCGGAGTACCGCAGGTACGTCTCCAGGGTCCGGACGAGGTCGGCCCCGTGCTCCCGGTCGTAGGTGCCCGAACACGAGCCCTCCGGCGGCGAGGCCCGCCGCGCCCGCGTCGGCGAGGGCCCGCACGAAGGTCTCGGCGTCGCCGGGCCCCGACCGCCAGCCGAGCCCGGTGAGGACGAGCTCCCCGCCGCGCAGGTGGCGGCCGGGGTCGGGAAGGTCGGTGGTGGCGACCCGGCGGATCGGCCGGTCCAGCCCGTCCTCGCCGGTGACGACGTCCAGCCGCGATCCGGGCAGGGCGAGCAGGGCGCGCAGCTTCATATGGAGAAACCTGCAAACCCCGAGCGAACGAGACGCGGCACGGTCGCTGCGGGGTCCCGGCACGAGCATGCCCCCGGCCGTGGCCGGGGGCATGGGAGTCTCGCGTCAGGAGGCGTCGGTGGGGTCTTCCAGAAGGTCGTCGAACTCGCCGTCCTTGACACCGGCGATGAAGGCGTCCCACTCGGCCTCGGTGAAGTAGAGGATCGGGCCCGCCGGGTTCTTCGCGTCGCGCATCACGACGGCCCGGTCACCGAAGTCCTTGTGCTGGACGGGGACGTCCTTCCCATCGACGAACTCGATGATGACCCCGTCGCTGAGGATCGGCTCCTGATCGGTCACTGCACACCTTCTCATCCTGGATCGTCTGGTGCCTTGCGGAGGACCCAGATTAGTGCGGAAGGCGGGGGCGGCACAGGGAAAGCTCCCCGGCCGTCCAATGGGGAGGAGGACGGCCGGGGAAGACCTCACGGCCTGCTGAACCCGAAGTGGTACTCGCCGGTCCCCGTGTAGGCGTGGACGCGGTAGCGGTACGTGCCCGGGCCGCCGGTGTAGTTGATCGTCTCGTCCGGGGTGGGGCTGATCGACTGCGCGACGGTCTGCCAGGTGCCGCCGTTCAGCTTCTGGAGGTAGACGTCGAAGTCGACGCCGTCGGGGCCGTCCAGGCACGCGGTGTGCGCGCCGGTGGCCGTGGTGGTGTAGCCGTCGGCCGGCTGGTAGCCGCTGGCGCCGGACGCGAGCGTGCCGGTCAGCTTGGTCTCCTCGTCACCGCACGCGCCGGGATCGGGGTTCCCGCCGTCCTCGGTGACCAGCTGGCGACCGTCCCGGGCGAGGATCTGGAGCACCTCGGCGACCGGCTGGAAGTAGGTCGTGTCACTGCTGTCCTGGCCGTTGCTGCAACTGCCGGACGTGCCGGACGTGATGCCCTGCGCCTGCCCCTCCCGGGTGAACAACGCGCCGCCCGAGTCGCCGGGGTCGGCGCAGATGTTGGCCTGGATGAGGCCGTGGACCGCGCCCTCCTGGTAGTTCACGGTCACGTCGCGCTGCTGGATCGGCCCGCACCAGATCTGGGTGTCGGTGGTGCCGCCCGAGCGGCAGACGGTGGCGCCGACCGGGGCCTCGACCGCGCCGTTGATCGTCTGGTAGGTGCCGTCGTGCTTGTTGACCTTCGGCGTGGGCGTCCACTGGTTGGTGACGTCCACCCAGGCGTAGTCGTCGCCGGGGAAGGACGAGCCGCCGAACGTGCCCTGCGAGGTCTGCTGGTCGGCGCTCGTGGTCTGCTCGCCGACCTCGCCGCAGTGCCCGGCGGTGATGAACCCGCCGGTGACGGAGAACGCGACGGAGCAGCCGTACTTGGTCGTCCAGTAGCGTTCGCCGCCGACGATGTCGTAGACGAGCCGCGGCCTGGCCGTCGAGCGGGCGTAGCGGACCTTCGCGGCGTCGACGCCGCTCGCCTTCACGAACCGCCGCGCCGCCGCGGTCGAGGACGCTTGCACGACCACGCGGTTCGTCGCCGCGTCGACGTACCACGACGTCACCGTCTTCGGCGCCGACCTCGCGTGTCGGTCCAACTCGGCCTGCGCCGAGCCGAGGGTGCGCGCGTCGTAGGTCACCAGCTTCGGCGTGGCCCCGGCCGCCCTGATCTTGGCGGCGGACGCGGCGTCGGTGGTCGCGACGACGACCGTCGACCCGTGCTCGACCCAGGCGCCGCCGAACTTCGAACCGAGGGTCATTTTCAGTTGCTTCTGAACACCGGCGGCGCGCTCCACCGGCTTCGGGACGGGGGCGGCGGCGGGCGCCGCCCGGTGCGATGCCGTTGTGTACGACCCCGCGCTCGCCGGGGTCACCGGCGCGACGACGAGGCCGGACGCGGCCACGATGCCCAGCACAAGCTGTTTGCGTGCCATTCGGGCTCTCCTGGGGGTGGGGAGATGAGGGGGAGGTGGTCACCCCGATCCCCGGAATGTAGGACCGCCCGGCCCGGCGGACAATCAGTCGGCATCCATTGGTTTTTCAGTGTGGATTCGGTCCCCGTCGAACGGTTCGGAACCCGACGTCAGGCACGCGTTGAACACGGGAAGCGGCGAACAGGCGTCGTTGAACAGACCTCGTCGAACAGATGCCGTCGAACGGCCCTCGTCGAACGGGCCCATCGGACGGGCCGACCGAACGGGCCCGTCGGACGGGCCCGTTGGACGAGGGGCCCGTCAGTGGTCGGGGTTGAGGCCCTCTTCCAGGATGGCGAAGGCCTGGTCGACCGTCTCGGAGACCGAGACGAACGTCTCGGGGTGGTGCCGCATGGCGTCGGCGGCGGCGTTGAACCCGGCCATCGCGGCGGAGGCGATGACGTGCGGGCGCAGGTCGGTGGCGGGATCGACGCCCAGCCGCTGGGCGATGATCCTGGTCATCAGGTTCTGCTTCTTCTGCGTGCGCTCCAGGCTCTTCGCCATGAGCGCCGGGCTGTCGCTCAGCATCGACAGCACGCACTCGAACCGGTCGGGGTCGAAGCCGAGCTCGCCGTTCTCACAGGCGCGCGCGATCCCCACCACGGTGGCGCGCAGCGCCGTCATGATCGGCTCGTCGGCGGGCCGCGAGAGCAGCGCGGCGACGACCGCCTGGGTCTGCTCCTCCTGGAACGTCAGCGCGACGTCCTCCTTGGAGGCGAAGTAGCGGAAGAAGGTGCGGGACGAGACGTCCACGGCGTCGGCGATCTCTTCGACGGTCGTGGCGTCGAACCCCTTCTCGGCGAAAAGGGTGAACGCGGCTGAGACCAGCGCGTCTCTGGTGCGCTGCTTCTTGCGTTCGCGCCTGCCCGGGGACTGGGGTTCGGGACCGGATGCACCGGTCTCGTGGGCGGTCGCGGTCATGTGCGAAGTGTAGCCACCCGGCGATCCTCAGCCAAGCGGCAGCCGGTGCCTCTTGTCGTGATATGAATCATGTCTTGCTGTGACTGTCGGCGGTTGACGACAAGTGTCAGCTCATGACAATTTGAGAGCCTGCTATTTCGGAGGTCCCACCATGAGCCAGTTCCAAGGCGCCGAGACGATCGGACCCGGCGCCGTCGACGCACCGCCGCGCGGTCATGCGCGCGGTCGCCCGTCCAGACGCGGGCACGGCCATCCCTGGCTCACGCTGGTCGCCGTCGCGCTCGGCGTGATGATGGTCGGTCTGGACGCGACCGTCGTCGCCATCGCCAACCCCGCCATCGCCAAGGACCTCGGCGCGAGCCTGTCCGGCCTGCAATGGGTCACCAACGCCTACCTTCTGGCGCTCGCCGTCTCGCTGATCCCGGCCGGGAAGATCGCCGACCGGTTCGGACGCAAGCGGACGTTCCTCGCGGGCGTGATCGGGTTCGCCGCCGCGTCGGTGCTGATCGGCCTGTCCGGCGGCCTCGGCATGGTCATCTTCTGGCGCGTCGTGCAGGGTTTCGCGGGGGCGCTCCTGCAACCGGCCAGCCTCGCCATCCTGCGCAACACGTTCCCGGCCGACAAGCTGAACGCCGCCATCGGCATCTGGGGCTCCACGGTCGGCATCTCCATCGCGGGCGGCCCGATCGTCGCCGGCCTGCTGGTCGAGAACGTCAACTGGGAGTCGGTGTTCTTCCTGAACGCCCCGCTCGGCGTCGTCGCGCTCCTCGTCGGTTTCTGGGTGATCCGCGAGTCGCGGGACGAGCAGGCCGTGGGCTCGTTCGACCTGCCGGGCGTGGCGCTGCTCACCGGTGCGCTGTTCGCCCTCGTCTGGGGCCTGATCAAGGCGGGCGAGGACGGCTTCGGTGAGGCCGTGCCGCTCGTGTCGTTCGCCGTGTCGGTCGTGCTGTTCGCCGCGTTCGTGTGGAACGAGCTGCGCGTCGAACGTCCGCTGCTGCCGCTCGGGCTGTTCCGGTCGGTGTCGCTGTCGGCGGCGACCGCGCTGATCGTCCTCGGCTTCTTCGGGATGTTCGGGACGATCTTCTTCATCACCCTCTACCTCCAGCAGGTGCACGGCATGAGCCCGGTGGACGCGGGCGTCCGGATGCTGCCGATGACGGGCGTGTTCATCGTCGCGTCCCCGCTGGCGGGCGCGCTGACGAGCCGGTTCGGGCCCCGGGTGCCGCTGGTGCTCGGCATGGTGTTCACCTCGGTCGCCATGTTCGGGCTGTCGCGCATCGGGGTGGACGCCCCCTACGGCCAGCTGTGGCCGTGGTTCGTGCTGATCGGGCTCGCGTTCGGGATGGTCATCGTCGCCGGGACCGAGGCGATCGTCGGCAACGCGCCCGCGCACCTCGCGGGCGTCGCGGGCGGGCTCCAGCAGACCGCCGCGCAGCTCGGCGGCGTGCTCGGCACGTCCGTGCTGGGCGTGCTGCTGTCCACCAAGGTCGGTGACGTGCTGTTCGGACGGCTGACGGACGCGGGCGTCCCCGGCGCCGCCGCCGAGCAGCTCGCGGGCCAGGGCGGCATCGTGTCGCAGGGCGTCGCGCCCGTCCCGCCCGGCACGCCCGCGCCGACCGCCGAGGCGATCACGACCGGGAGCCACCTGGCGTTCATGGACGGTTTCCAGAACGCGCTCACCGCCGCCGGTGCGGTCGCGGCCGTCGCCGCGCTCGCGGCGCTGGCGATCCGGCGCGGCGACACGCCGGTGGATGGAGCCGCCGCCGTGTGAGGGGGGTTCAGCCCTGGCTCGGTCCCGGCTCCGGCGATGGTGCGGGGTTGGTCTCCGGGCTGGGGCTGGACGTGCCCGGGTCCTCCGTGGGCGGCGGGTCCTCCGGCGGCGTGGTCGGCTCGGTGGATCCGCCGCCGTCGTCCGGAGGGGTCGTCGGGTCCGTGGTCCCGCCGCCGCCGTCCGGGGGAGTGGTCGGGTCGGTGGTCCCGCCGCCGCCCGGCGGGGTGGTCGGCTTCCCCGGCGTGTGGGGCGGGGTGTCGGTCGGCTCCCGGCCCCCGGAGGGCTTGCCGGACGGCGATGTCGTGGGCGACGCCGACTGCGGGGAGCCCGGCTCCGCGCCGTCCCGCCACGGCGGCACACCGGGGATCTTGGTCAGCGGGTCGTCGTCCGAGGAGGCCTGCGGACCGTTCGGCACGCGCTCGGATCCGGTGAGGCCGGGCAGCGGATGCCGGGGCCCGTCTCCGGTCCGCACCGCCGCCGGGTCGGCCTTGCCGCTGCTGGACGTGGGGACGAGCGACGCGGATCCGCCGCCCCCCTTGGCCGACGGCCAGGAGGCGAGCAGTCCGATGACGGCGGCGGCGGAGGCGGCGACGCCCGCCGCCGCGCCCAGTCCCTTGGACACGCCGCCGGACAGCCCGCGCCGCGATCGGGCGTCGTTGGCCCGGCGGCCCTTCTCGGCGCCGATGACGATGAGCGGGCTGGGGGCGACGACGCTCGGCAGCGGGCGGGTGGTCTCCGCCTCGCAGACGGCGAGGACCCGTTCGCGCAGCCCGGCGGGCGCGCGGGACGGGGCCCGGCGGGCGAGCAGCTGCGGCAGCCTGCCCTTCTCGAACGCGGTGATGAGGGGGAACTGGTCGAGCCCGGGTTCGGACGCGCCCCGCATGAGGAGTTCGAGGACGGCGCGTTCCAGCCGCGTCCGCGCGGCGTTGAGGAGCTGCGCGACCGTGTCCGGCGCGATGCCGAGGACGAGCGCGATGTCGTGGGGTTCGAGCCATTCGCCCGCCCACAGCAGCAGCACTTCGCGGTGGTCCGCGCGCAGGTTCGCGGCGGCGCGCAGCAGCGGATCAGGGCCGTTTCGGGGGGTGTGGGGGGTCGTCCCCTCACAAGAGACCGCGCCCGCGAACAGCGGTGCCCTGCGGCCGTCCACGGCGTTGGTCGGACCGACGCTTCCGGCCGGTCCGCCCGCGAACGCGCCGTGCTCCGAGCACGCCGTCCTGGCCAGCGAGTACAGCCAGAGCACCCGGTCGCCGCGCGGCGGATGGTGCACGGCGGCGGTGAACGTGTCGCCGACGGCGGCCGCCGCGCGCTGGTCGCCGACGAGCGACCAGCAGTACACGTACAGGCGGTCGGCGTGCGCGTCGTAGAGCGAGCCCATGTCGCCGCCCATGTGGGGGCCTCCAGTCCTGTGCACACCTCTGGTCGACGGGACTCTAGCGCTTCCTGACAAAGCGTGAGAAGTCCGGGATTGGGCGATACGTCGAATAGTACGGAAGGTAACGGTGACGCCTGCGGACGGTGACGTTCACGGAGATTTAAGGAAGTTCGCGAAAATTGTCGGATTCCTGATCCGGTTCACCTGGGAAGACTTCGAACCCGTTGTCGAATTCTCGGGGAGTGAGCATGACCCGGTTGACCGTGGACGGCGTCTACCAGCACATACGCGGCGTCTGCTTCAAGACGGGACCGCCCGGAACGGTCGGCGCCGAGACCGAGTGGCTCGTCGTCGACGCGGACGATCCCACCGCTTACGTCCCCGGTGACCGGGTGCGGGCCCTCGTCGCGGCGGTCGGTCCGCCGTCCGGCGGCAGCCGGGTGACCTACGAGCCGGGCGGGCAGGTCGAGCTCAGCTCCGCGCCGTTCGGCACGCTCGGCGCGCTGCACGCCGCCCTGGACGGCGACATCGCGCACGTCCGGACGGCGCTCGCGACGGACGGCCTCGCGCTCGCCGGGCAGGGCGTCGACCCCGTCCGGCGGCCGAGGTTCCAGGCCGACCATCCGCGTTACGCCTGCATGCGGGACTACTTCTGCTCGGGCGGTTTCCCCGACGCGGGCCTGGCGATGATGTGCTCGACGGCGTCCGTCCAGGTCAACCTGGACATCGGCGCCGACGACCCGGACGCCTCCCGGCGCTGGCGGCTCACGCACGCCCTCGGGCCCGTGCTGGTCGCCGCGTTCGCGAACTCGCCGCTGCGCGCGGGCCGTCCCACCGGGCTGCGCTCGTCCCGGCAGGGCATCTGGACCGAGCTGGACCCCTGCCGGACCCTGCCCGTCCTGCGGGACGGCGCCGACGACGACCCGGCCGAGGCGTGGACGCGGTACGCGCTGGACGCCCGGGTCATGCTCGTCCACACCGCCGACGGCTCGTGGGTGTCCGACCCCGGCATGTCCTTCCTGGAATGGCTCGACAAGGGCGAGCCCTGCGAGGAGGACCTGACCTACCACCTGAGCACGTTGTTCCCGCCCGTCCGGCCGCGCGGCTGGCTGGAGCTGCGGATGATCGACGCGCTGCCGGGGCGGTACTGGCCCGTGCCCGTCGCCGTCGCGACCGCGCTGCTGGACGACCCGGTCGCGTCCCGGGCGGCGGAGGCGGCGGCGGAACCGGTGGCGCACCGGTGGGCGGAGGCCGCCCGGTGCGGGCTGTCCGACCCGCCCCTGGCCGCCGCGGCCCGCGCCTGCTTCGCCGCCGTGCTGGACGCGCTGCCCCGGCTCGGCGCGTCCGACCTCGTCCCGCTGGTCGACGAGTACGCCCGCCGGTACGTCGAACGCGGCCGCTGCCCGGCCGACGACCCCGCACCTGACCTGAGAGAGGATCCGACATGGCCCCGATGAGCAGGGGACCGATGAGCAGTGGCCCGGCGAGCAGTGGCCCGGTGAGCAGGGCCCCGGTGAGCTCTCCCGGAGCGCTCGCCGAGGACGACCTGAAGGAGTTGATCGCCGACGAGCTGGGGGCGGCGCGGAACCGCAGTTTCGGCCTGACCACTGACGTCCTCGCCAGGGACGACCTCACCGGCCAGGTGTCGCCACTGATGTCACCCCTCGTGTGGGACCTGGCGCACATCGGCAACTACGAGGAGCTGTGGTTGCTGCGCGGCGCGGCGGGCGTGGAGCCGATGCGCCCGGAGATCGACGACCTGTACGACGCCTTCGAGCATCCGCGCGCCGAACGCCCCTCGCTGCCGCTTCTGCCACCGGAGGAGGCGCGCTCCTACATCGGCACGGTTCGCGCCAAGGTGCTCGACTCGCTGTCCTCGGTGCGGTTCGACACGGCGAATCCGCTGACGTCCGGTGGGTTCGTGTACGGGATGGTCGTCCAGCACGAGCACATGCATGATGAGACCATGCTGGCGACCCACCAGCTGCGCAAGGGGGCTCCCGCGCTGCTCGATCCGGTGGCCGCCACCCTCCAGAACGGTGCCGGGCGCTCCGGAACGGACGAGGTACTGATCGAGGCCGGTCCATTCCAGATGGGGACGTCCGACAATCCGTGGGCGTACGACAATGAGCGTCCGGCGCACATGGTGGACGTCCCCGCGTACTACATCGACACAGAACCGGTGACCAACTCCGCCTATCTCGCCTTCATGGAGGCGGGCGGATACGACGACCCGCGCTGGTGGGCCCCCGCCGGATGGGAATGGCGCACGAGCAGCGGCAAACGTACCCCCGCGTTCTGGTCACGGGACGGCGGCCAGTGGTTGCGGCGCCGGTTCGGACGGATGGAACCCGTCCCGCCGAACGAACCCGTCCAACATGTGTGCTGGTACGAGGCCGACGCCTACGCGCGGTGGGCGGGCAAGCGGCTGCCGACCGAGGCCGAGTGGGAGAAGGCGGCCCGCTGGGACCCGGCCACCCAACGCTCACGGACCTACCCCTGGGGCGAGGTGTACGAGGAGGGCCGCGCGAACCTGGGGCAGCGGTCGTTCCGCCCGTCCGAGACGGGTTCGTACCCGTCCGGCGCGTCCGCGTACGGGGTCCGGCGCATGCTCGGCGACGTGTGGGAGTGGACGTCGACCGACTTCTACGGCTACCCAGGTTTCCGTTCCTACCCCTATAAGGAGTACTCAGAAGTCTTCTTCGGCGCCGAGTACAAGGTGCTGCGCGGCGGTTCCTGGGCGACGCACCCGCTCGCCATACGCGGATCCTTCCGCAACTGGGACTACCCCATCCGCAGGCAGATCTTCTCCGGGTTCCGTTGTGCGCGGACCCCAGGGGAGGGGGTCTGAGTGTGCCGTCACCTTGGCTACCTGGGGCCTGAACGGACGCTGCACTCACTCGTCTACGACGGCGACCACTCCCTGGAGACGCAGGCGTACGCGCCGCGCATGACGCAAGGGAACCTGCTCAACGCCGACGGTTTCGGTGTCGGCTGGTACCAGGACGGTTCCGCCGTCCGGTTCCGCCGGTCCCAGCCCATCTGGACCGACCAGTCGTTCCGGGAGGTCGCCGGGGCCGTCCGCGCGTCGTGCGCGGTCGCGGCGATCCGGTCCGCCACGGTCGGGTTCCCCGTGGACGAGTCGTGCGCGCAGCCGTTCCGCGCCGGGACGTGGCTGTTCAGCCACAACGGCAAGGTCGACGACTACGGCGGCGTCGAGGCCAAGCTCCGCGACCTCGCCGGTGACGTGAGCGGCGTGCCCGACGCCCGCGCCCCGGTCGACTCGGCGCCGCTGTTCGCGCTCGCCGTCCGGTACTGGCGGGAGGGCCTGCCGCTCGGCGACGGCCTGGTCGCGGTCGTCGCCGCCGTGACCGCCATCGCCGCGGGTCGCTACAACCTGCTCGCCTCCGACGGGACGACCCTGGCCGCCACGACCTGGGGCGACTCGCTGTTCGTCCACGAGGGCGACGGTGAGATCCGGGTCGCGTCCGAGCCGCTCGACGAGGGCCCCGGCTGGACGCGGGTCCCCGACCGTTCGCTCGTCACCGCCGGGCTCGCGTCCGGCGTCCGCATCGACCCCCTCTGAAGGAGAACCACGTGGACCGGTTCCTGACCGCCGACGACCTCGCCAAGACGCTCCGCCAGGACGTCCGGGAGGGGCTGCTCGGCACGCCGAAGACCCTCCCGCCCAAGTGGTTCTACGACGAGCGCGGCAGCGCGCTGTTCGAGGAGATCACCCGGCTGGACGAGTACTACCCGACGCGCCGCGAACGGGAGATCCTCACCGCGCGGGCCCCCGACATCGCCACCGCGACCGGCGCGCGGACGCTGCTGGAGTTGGGCGCCGGGTCGGGCGAGAAGACCCGTCTCCTCCTGGACGCCCTCGCGGGCACGCTCCGCTCCTACGTGCCGGTCGACGTGAGCGGCGACTTCCTGGAGGACGCCGCCAAGGGCATCGCGGCCGACCATCCGGGGCTCACCGTCCGGACCGTCGTCGCCGACTACGAGCAGCACCTGCACCTGCTGCCCGGCGGCGACCGGCGCCTGATCGCCTTCCTCGGCGGGACGATCGGCAACCAGCCGCCCGCCGCCCGGATCGCGTTCCTCGGCGGGCTGCGCGCCACCATGTCCGACGGCGACTTCCTGCTGCTCGGCGCCGACCTCGTCAAGGACCCGGGACGGCTCGTGCGCGCCTACGACGACGCGGCCGGGGTCACCGCCGAGTTCAACCGCAACGTCCTGCGCGTCATCAACCGGGAGCTGGACGCCGACTTCGACCCGTCCGCGTTCGAGCACGTCGCCGTCTGGGACGAGGCGGAGGAGTGGATCGAGATGCGGCTGCGGTCGACCCGCGACCAGGACGTCCACGTCCGCGGCCTCGACCTGGAGGTGTCGTTCGCGGCGGGGGAGGAGACGCGCACCGAGATCTCCGCCAAGTTCCGCCGCGAACGCCTCGAAGCCGAACTCGCCGCCGCCGGGATGGAACTCGCCGCGTTCTGGACGGACCCGGCGGGCGACTTCTCCCTCACCCTCGCCCGCCCCGCGGCGGCGCCGCGTGCCTGACCAGGCCGAGCGCTAGCTAAGCCTTGCGGACGGGCTCGTCGAGGCCCAGCCGCTTCAGGTCCGACACCAGGCGGGTCGCCAGGTACCGGTGGCCCGCCGGTGTCGGATGGGTGCGGTCCCGCTTGATGAACCGGACCGCGTTGCCCGTGTGCGTCGCCTGGTCACCGGTGATCCAGCGTTCGCCGATCGGGTCGATGAACGGGAGGCCGAGCTGCCCCGCGAGGCCCTTCAGCACGTTCCGGACGGCGATCGCGTCCGATGCCGGTGCGCCCGTCCCCCACAGGGGCCCCATCAGCACGAGGTGGGTGCCGGGCCAGCGCTGCCGCGCGCGTTCGAGCAGCCCCCGCGCGGCGGCCGCGACCTGCGGCGCGGGATAGCGCCAGTCGTTGTGGCCGCCGGACACGATCAGCATGTCGGGCGCGGGCCGCCAGCCGAGCTGGCTCTCGAACAGCCCGAGGTAGGCGGCGCCCCCGGCGTCGCGGACGAACCCGGTGCCCGCCCGTCCGCCCACGATGACCTGCCAGCCGAGCAGCCGCGCGGCGCCGGACGCGAACGTGGCCTCCGGCTGGACGCCCCGGTCGCCGACCGTGTAGCTGTCGCCGAGGAACATCACCACGGACGGGTGCTTGGCCGGTTCGGGCTCGACGCCCTTGCCGGGGCCGTCCGCCGCCGCAGACCGGTGCACCGTGTCGGGAAACACCGAACACCCCGTCGCGGACAGGGACGCCACCAGGCCCAGGCACAGCGCGAGAGTCGCCGCGCCGCGTCGGGCGCGGCGAGAAGTCATCCAGGATCACCCGTCCAGGAGCATGAAATCTCAGGGGATGCACGGCATCTTACTGATTCGCCGCCCGCGCCGGGGCTTGTCCGCGACGGCGTGGCGAATTCACTTAGCGGAATAGCGGCCTGCCCTTTGTCCGCCGTTCATCCTCCGGCTCAGGACGGGTCACCTGGCGCCGAGAGTGTTCCGCGGTGACTCCACGGGAACGGCTGCGCGAACTGGACCTCCTGCGCTTCGTGGCCGCGCTGGCCGTGGTCCTGTTCCACCTCACCGGCTTCTGGGGCAAGGGGGCGTGGCCGGACCCTTCGCGCGAGATGTTCCCCGACCTCGGTCAGGTCACCCGGTACGGCTACCTGGGCGTCGACCTGTTCTTCGTCATCAGCGGCTTCGTGATCCTGATGAGCGCGTGGGGACGCGGGCCGGGGGAGTTCGGGGTTTCGCGGCTGGTCCGGCTGATGCCCGCGTACTGGGTGAGCGTGCTGATGGGCGCGGGCATCTACGCGGTGTTCCACATGGGCAACGGCATCCCCGGCCTCGTCATACCGAACCTGACGATGTTGCAGGGCGGTCTCGACATCCGGAACGTGGACGCCGTCTACTGGACGCTCTGGGTCGAGCTGCACTTCTACGTCCTCGCCGCCATCCTCGCGGGGATCGGCATCACCTACCGTTCCTGTCTCGTCTTCATGGCGGCCTGGATGTTCGCGGGTCTCTACGCGGACGAGGCCGACCACAAACTGCTCCAGGTGATGCTGCTGCCGACGTGGAACGCGTACTTCATCGCGGGCATGGCGTTCTTCCTGATCTACCGGTTCGGGTCGACACTGCTGCTGTGGGGTTACGTGGCGGTGGCGTACCTGCTGGCGCTCCGCTGGGGCGTGTGGCGCGGGGAGAACGCCTTTCACGACGTGAACCAGATCGGGGTGTGCGCTGTCATCACCGGCATCTTCGCCGTGATGGCACTCGTCGCGACCGGCAAGCTGAGGCGTCTGCGATGGCGCGGGCTGACCGTTCTGGGGGCGCTGACGTATCCGCTGTACCTCGTCCACTCGCAGCTGGCGCTTCCCTTGCTGGACGCGGTGTACCCGGGTCTGAACAAGTGGGCGGCGCTGGCCGTGGTCGTCGGCACGTCCCTGCTGACGGCCTACGCCGTGCACCGGTTCGTCGAGCGTCCGGGCGCCGCCTGGTTGCGGACGCGCCTGCGCGCGTCGCTGGAGCCGGTGCGGAGAGCCGACAGGTTGACTACGTCGGTCGGCCATGAGGATCGCGGTGGACGCGGCAGTACTGGCGTCAACGGCACTGAGCCTCACGACCGCACCCCGGTTGACGCGACGCGAAACTGACCACCCCACGCCTGGCAGCACACGCGGCGCAAGGGAAACCGAAGGTCGCGGGCCTGCCGCGTAGTGCGGGGGTGTGACATCCCGGCGGGGGAGTGCGCTGAACAGATATGGGGCGTCCGGCCGGATGTGAGCGGGCTTCGGCCGGACGCGCCGCCTCCGGTGGGCTCGTCTCCCCCGGTCGGGCCCGCCGGAGGCGCAACCATCCCGGCGTCCGGGGGATTGTCGGTGGCGGCATCTAGGGTTTGAAGGATGTCGGAGAAGCGCAAGCGCGCGACCATCCGGGAAGTGGCGCAGGCGACGGGACTGTCGCCCGCCGCCGTGTCGTACGCGCTACGCGGCCTACAGACGTCCGAGGAGACGCAGGAGCGGGTCCGCGCGGCGGCGGAGGAACTCGGCTACGAGGCGCATCCCATCGCGCGGGCGCTGGCCAGCGGACGCACCGACCAGGTCGGCCTGCTGTGCGGCTCCCTTGAGGACTACTGGCAGCAGTCCCTCGCGGTCGGCATCGGCCGCGCGCTGCTCGCCCGGGGCCGCTACGCCCTGATCGTCGACGCGGGCGGCGACCCCGAACGGGAGCTCGCGCTCGCCCGGCGGCTGCGCGACCAGCGGGTCGACGGCCTGATCGTCCAGCCGCTCGACCCCTCCGCCGCGCTGTGGGCCGAGTTGTCCGGCACGGTCCCCGTGGTGTCCATCGGCGACGCCCTGCGCGGCGGCCGGGCGCAGGGCGAGGTCGTGTTCGACAACCGGCGCGGCGTCACGCTGGCGCTGGAGCATCTGCGCGATCTCGGCCACGAGCGGCTCACCGTGTTCACCTCCACGCGGCCCAGCACCCCCGACCGTCCCGCCGACGTGCACGTGAACGCCGAGGCCGAACGGCTCGGCCTGCGCGTCGACGTCGTCGCCGTCCCGCAGCAGTCGCTCACCGCCGCCACCGAGGTCGCTTTGCGGGTGCTCGGCGGCCCGAACCGTCCGTCCGCCGTGTTCTGCTTCGCCGACTCCATGGCCTACGGCGTGTACGCCGCCACCCGCGAGCTGGGCCTCGCCGTCCCCGGCGACGTCGCCGTCTGCGGCTACGACGACCATCCGATGTCGGCGCTGCTCACCCCGCCGCTCACCACCGTCGACTGGGACATCGACGGCATCGTCGACTCCGCCGTCCGGCTCGTCGTCGACGTCATCGACGGCGCCCCCCACAAGCACCGTGCTCGCCACAAACAGCGCGTCGTTCGCGAACCGTCCCTGCGCGTCCGGGCCTCGACCGGCGAGCCCCCCGGCTGAGGCGAACGGAGTCGTGGTGACCATCACACTCTCACCACCCGCGCCTACCACCAGCGCGCGGGCGGGCACCGACCCTTCGATAACGATTCGGCCCCTCTCCACGGCCCTGAGGTATTTTCCCGGGAATTCAGGTCGTTATGCTCAACATCCATCGTTGTGGACACATGGGAGATCGCACGGACCGTGCCATTGGCTACGGTTGACCGGAAAGTCGAAGTCGATCATCGGCGTCGAGGGCGCCCGCACGAGGACACAGAATCTTGATCACCTTTGAGGGCGTGACCAAGCGTTACCCCGGCGGCACCGTGGCGCTCGACGACGTCAGCCTCGACTGCCCCACGGGCCGGATCACCGTGTTCGTCGGCACGTCCGGCGGCGGCAAGACCACGGCGCTGCGCGCCATCAACCGGATGGTCGACCCGACGTCCGGCCGGGTCCTGATCGACGGGAGGGATGTCCGCGAGCATAAGCCCGCCGAGCTGCGGCGCGGCATGGGCTATGTCATCCAGCACGCCGGGCTGTTCCCGCACCGCACCATCGAGGACAACATCGCCACCGTCCCGTACCTGCTGCGCTGGAGCAAGAAGAAGGCCCGCGCCCGCGCGCTGGAACTGATGGAACGGGTCGGGCTCGACGCGTCGATGGCCAAGCGGTATCCGTTCCAGCTGTCCGGCGGCCAGCAGCAGCGCGTCGGCGTCGCCCGCGCCCTCGCCGCCGACCCGCCGATCATGCTGATGGACGAGCCGTTCAGCGCCGTCGACCCCGTCGTCCGCGCCGAGCTCCAGGACGAGTTCCTCCGCCTCCAGGACGAACTGCACAAGACGATCGTGTTCGTCACCCACGACATCGACGAGGCGATCAAGCTCGGCGACCGGATCGCGGTGTTCCAGACCGGCGGGAAACTCGTCCAGGTCGACAGCCCCGAACACCTCCTCGCGCATCCCGCCGACGACTTCGTCGCGGGCTTCATCGGCCAGAACCGCGGCATCCGCACGCTGTCGTTCGCGGCGACCGACGAGCTGCGGCTGAGCGACGACGCCGTCCGGCCCGCCACCGCCGACGCCGCCGACCTCGACGGGCTCGACTGGGTCCTGGTCGTCGACGACGACCGCCGCCCCGTCGGCTGGACGCGCCCCGGCCAGGTCGACGGCCCGCTGTCGGAGGCGCCGCTCACCCCGGTCGGCCCCACGTTCCGCGTCGGCGCCGACTCCGTGCGCGTCGCGCTCGACGCCGCCGTGCTGTCGCCGTCCGGCCTCGCGGTCGGCGTCGACGACGTCGGCGCGGTCGTCGGCACCGCCGCCGGAAGCGACCTGCTCGCCGTGCCCACCCACGCCGACGGCGAGGGCGGCGGCTGATGGGCGTCGACTGGTCGTGGATCGCCGACCACCGCGACACCCTCACCGACCACGCGCTGATCCACCTGCGGCTCGCGCTGCTGCCGGTGCTGTTCGGGCTGCTCATCTCGCTGCCGCTCGGCGTGCTGTGCCGCCGCTGGCGCTGGCTCTACCCGCCGACGCTGACGATCGCGAACGCGGTGTACGCGATCCCGTCGCTCGCGCTGATCATGATCTTCATCCAGTACACGGGGCTGAATCCGTCCACGGTCATGATCCCGCTGACCCTGTACAGCCTGTCGGTGCTCATCCCGAACGTGGTGGACGGTCTGGCCTCGGTGTCCGAACACGTCCGGCAGGCGGCCACGGCCATGGGCTTCGGAACGTTCCGCCGCCTCGTCCAGGTCGAGCTGCCGATCGCCGTGCCCATCGTCATCGCCGGGACGCGCGTCGCCGCCGTCTCGTCCATCAGCCTCGTCGCCGTCGGCCAGCTGATCGGGCAGGGCGGCCTCGGCTACGACCTGATCCGCGGCTACCAGCTCCGGTTCCAGACCCAGATCGTCGCCGCCGTCGTGCTGATCGTCGTGCTGGCCCTGGTCACCGACGCGATCCTCGTCACCGTCCAGCGCCTGCTCACGCCGTGGGCACGGGCACGGGGGGCCTCATGAACGACCTGTGGAACCAGATCCACCTGTGCTGGACGTGGCTGACCGCGTCCAGCCAGTGGCACGGCGACGACGGCATCCCGCACCGCCTGCTCCAACACCTCTGGTACAGCGGGGTGTCGTTCCTCTGCGCCGCCCTGATCGGCCTGGCCCTCGGGCTCCTCGTCGGCCACACCGGACGCGGCGGCTTCCTCGCCATCAGCCTCGCCAACGTCGCCCGCGCCATCCCCACCTTCGGGCTGATCCTGATCATCGTCATCATCGACTTCAGCATCACCCCGGTGCTGGTCGCGCTCGTGGCGCTCGCCGTCCCGCCGGTCCTGGTCAACACCTTCGAGGGCGTCCGCGGCGTCGACCCCGAGGCCAAGGACGCGGCGCGCGGCGTCGGCATGACCGGCTGGGGCGTGCTGTGGCGGGCCGAGCTGCCGATGGCGCTGCCGCTGATCCTGCTCGGGCTCCGCACGGCCGCGATCCAGGTCGTCGCCACCGCCACCGTCGCCGCCTACCCGGGCTTCGGCGGCTTCGGCCGCTACATCATCGACGGCCTGGCCACCAACGACTACCAGCTCGTCATCGGGGGCACCGTCCTCGTGGTGCTGCTCGCGCTGATCGTCCAGCTGATCTTCGCGGGCCTGCGTCGCCTCGTCGTCTCACCGGGCCTGCTCGGCTCCGCACGCTCCACCTGACCGGAGGAACAACCATGAAGAAACTCATCCGCGGCGCGGTCGTCGGCCTCGTGGCCGCCCTGGCCCTGTCCGCCTGCGGCAGCGGGGACTCCGGCGACGACAACCCGCTCGCCGGAGGCGGCGAGAGCGGCACCATCACCGTGGGCGGCGCCAACTTCCCCGAGAGCAACCTGCTCGGCGAGATCTACGCGCAGGCACTCGAGGCCAAGAAGCTCAAGGTCACCCGCAAGTTCAACATCGGCGCCCGCGAGGTCTACTACGACCAGGTCGTCAAGGGCGGCCTCAGCGTCGTCCCCGAGTACAACGGCGCGCTGCTGACCACGTCCGTCGACAAGTCCAGCGCCGCCGCGACGACCGAGGAGATCAACGCGGCCCTCAAGGCCAAGCTCCCGGCCGCGGTCGAGATCCTGAACTCCGCCCAGGCCGAGGACAAGGACTCCGTCACCGTCAACGCGCAGACGGCCGCCAAGTACAACCTCAAGTCCATCACCGACCTGGGGCCGGTCGCGAAGAACCTCGTCATCGCGGGCCCGTCGGAGTTCAAGACCCGCCGCCAGGGCCTCGTCGGCCTCAAGGACGTCTACGGCCTCGACTTCAAGAAGTTCCAGCCGTTCGACGCCGGGGCGCAGGCCACGCTCGTCAAGCTCCTCAGCGAGAACGAGATCCAGGCCGCCGACCTGTTCACGACCGACCCGACCATCCAGCAGAACAAACTCGTCGTCCTGGAAGACCCGAAGCACGTCTTCAGCGCCCAGAACGTCACGCCGTTGATTCACAAGTCGTCGGTGAACGCCACGGCGCGCGCGGCGTTGAACGCGGTGTCCGCCAAGCTCACCACGCAGGACCTCCTCGACATGATGAAGCGCATCGCCATCGACAAGGAGGACCAGGAGAAGGTCGCCGAAGACTGGCTCAAGAAGTCCGGCCTGGCCTGACCCGCCGCTGTCGTTCCGGCCCCGTCCCGCGCTGGTCCGCGGGACGGGCGTCGGCGGCGGCGGGGCGGGCGTCGGCGAACACCACGTCGGCCGCCCGGTCGAGCACCTGTTCCCGGGTACGGCCGCCATGGTCGGCGGCGAGGAAGTGCTTCCCGATCGCCACGCAGAACGCGATCATGCTCCGCGCCTCGACCTCGTCGGGGTCGTCGCAGAACTCGCCGACCACCGCGCGCACACTCTCCATACGCCGGTTGTCCACGCGCCGCAGCCGCTCGGCGACCCGCTCGTCCCGCCGGGCCCAGGCACGGACCGCGAGGTCGATGGGCAGCAGCCGGTCGCTGGAGAACGTGAGCATCCCCGCGATCCGGATCATGGTCTTCGGATCATCGGTCTCCCGCGCGGCGCGCTCGATCACCTCGTCGGTGCTCTCCCGCTCCCAGACGTCCAGCATCGCCTCCAGCAGCGCGTCACGGTCGGCGAAGTATCCGTAGAACCCGCCTTTGGTGACGCCGAGCCGTTTCGCCAGCGCCTCGACGCGGACGGCGTCCGGACCACCGTCCGCCAGCGCCCGCAGGCCTTCCTCGACCCACCTGTCACGCGGCGTCCGAACAGCGGCCACGATGTGTCCCACCTCACCGATCTCGCGTGTATACGCAACCGTATACATGGCTTAGCCTCCAGTTGTACGCAAGCGTATATCTGGATGGAAGGCGATGGGGACCATGAGGCTCAAGGCCGCGGACCACACCGGTCAGCCCTGGCGGATCCACGAGATCACCCGCGACTTCGAGCTGAAGGACGTGTGGTCGTTTTGCACCCCCGCCATCGGCCCGGACGGCTTCCCCGCCGCGTTGGCGGCGATCGAGGCGACCTACGCCCCCACGGCGTCGACCCTGCCCGCCCCGGTCCGGCTCCTGTTCACGACCCGCCGCCGCCTGGGCACGCTCTTCGGCTGGGACGACGAGGCCGAGGGCCTCGCGAAGCGCGTCCGCTCACTTCGCGCCCGCCTGCCCAAGGACCTCGCCGAGGGCCGCACGGGCTCAAGCGCCGAGGGCCTTCCCTTCACCCCGCTGTACGAGCTGGACAACGAGTGCGCCCGCGAACTGGCGAACCGGGTCGTCCACGCGGTCATGCACCTCAGCTGGGCCCCGACCACGGACGGCGGACACGAACTGCGCATGGCCGTCCTCGTCAAGCCCAACGGCCGGTTCGGACAGCTCTACATGGCCGCCATCGGCCCGTTCCGCTACGTGATCGTCTACCCGATGATGATCCGCCGCTGGGAGGCCGCCATGCGCACCGCCGCAACCAGCCGCGTCAGGGACACGTCCGCCATCTGAAGTGCCAATCATGGGCGGGACCTCCAGCTCACAAGGCGGACGGCACCAAGCCCCGAACGCTAATTCCTCTTCCTCGAACCCGCAACATTGAACGCATTTCCAATTGCCATCAACATTTGATTAACGTAGTCCACGCCGGGACCCCTCCCAGGCCGCACAGGTTAAACAGGAGCGGCCGGACGGCACTTGCACACCGACGCCGTCCACACCACGGAAAGAGGTCTCGACCCATGGACGTCGGAGCAAACCGGACTTTCGTCGCAGCGGCCACGTGCGCGCTGCTCCTGACAACCCTGATGGCCTGCGGCTCCGGCGACGACAACACTCCGGCCAGGGCCGAGACCCGACCGTCCACCCCTGCCCCGAAGACACCCGCGCCCTCGCCCCCAACCCCCACGCCCACCAGCACGGCACCCGCCGACGGCACGAACATCTCAAAGTGCTTCGACGGCAATTGCGAGATCGCCGTCTCAAAACCCATCGGCATCCCCGTCGACAAACGCCTGGGCATCTCCCGCGTAGAAATCGAAGAAATAACCCCCAACAAATCAGTCTCCCTAGTCCTGGTCAGCCCCCTCAATGACTACCACGTCATAGCCACCCCAGATGGCCCCAACACCGTCAACAAGATCACCATCCGCATAAGGCAGATCAAGGGCAAGAAGGCCATAATCGCCCTCACGGCCAAGAAGTAGCCGGGCCTGAATGTCGCAGGGCGTGCTTAAGCTGCTGACCCATGGACCTGGAACTTTCAGGACGACGAGCACTGGTGACGGCCAGCAGCGGCGGAATCGGCACAGCGGTGGCACGGCGCCTCGCCGCCGAGGGCTGCGCCGTGCTGATCCACGGTCGCGACCGCACCCGAGCCACGACGGTCGCCGACGACATACGCTCCAACGGCGGAGAAGCCGAGGTAGCACTAGGCGACCTAACCGACAACGAGGCCGCCGCGCACATAAGCGCCCGGGCGCGCTCCTGGGGCGTCGACATCCTGGTCAACAACGCGGGGCCGTTCGTCGAGCACGACTGGGAGAACGCCGACCCGTCAGCATGGCTCGACACGATGAACGGCAACCTCATCTCAGCGGTGCGCCTGATCCGCGCACTAGCGCCACCGATGCGCGAACGCGGCTGGGGCCGGGTGATCAACCTGGGCAGCCGCGCGGCAACGACCCCGCTCCCGAACATGGTCGACTACTCCGCCGCGAAGGCAGCGGTGGTCAACATGACCACCAGCCTGGCCCGTCACCTAGCTGGCTCAGGCATAACGGCGAACACAGTCAGCCCAGGCGTGATCGTCACCGAAGGCATGCGCCGCATGTTCGAACACCGCGCCGCCGTCCAAGGTCACCCCGCACCATGGACCGAGCTGGAGCCACAAGTCCTGGCCGAGTACGCTCCCAACCCCAGCGGCCGCCTAGGCAGCGAAGACGACATAGCAGCCGCGATCGCCTTCCTGTCCAGCCCACTGGCCGGTTACATCAACGGCATCGACCTCCGCGTCGACGGCGGCATAACCCCCGTCCCATAGGACACGGTCATTCCAGGACCGTCGCAAGGTCACGACAACCACGTGGCCGACCTCCTCACACCCGCCGAACGGCCCGCCGACAAGCCTCGCCCCAGCCAGTTCCAACTGAGGCGGTTTGAAGGATCTTCCTAGGGTCACGGCTATTGGTCAGCGCCCGCTGCGGGGCTGACCAGCACTCACTCACTCAACCCTCCACGCGAGAAGGGAAATCGCTTGAACCAGGACACAGCCACCGCCGCCGCGCTCTACCAGCGGTGGCTGGCCGAGCTATGGAACGGCGATCTGAACGACCTTGCGGCAGCCGCATCAAGCCTGGTCAGCGAGGACTTCGTGGGAAACTGGCCGGGCCAGCCCGCTCTGGTCCATGGCCCGGACGCACTGGCCGACGTCGTTCGGCAAGGCCGCCTGCCCTTCACCGGCCTCACCTTCACCCTCCAGTTGGGCCCCGTCACGACCGGAGACCTGGTCGCCGCCCGGTGGACCGGCCACGGTAGCTACGCCGCAGGTAAACACGCTCTACCCGGCACGACCGCACCGGCCGGAACCCCCGTCGAGTTTTCCGGGCACGACATCCTGCGGATAGCCGGAAACCGATTCACCGAGTACTGGGTGATCTCAGAAGGCGAATACCTCATGGCTCAACTCACGCAAGGCTGACCAGCCGCACTCACGCCAAGGGGCAGGTTACGCGTTCCCACTTGGAGCCCCCGACGGCGCCGGGAGCGGCGGCGGGAGCACGCCGCTGGACGTGGTGCCTTCCGGCGGTGACCGGCGGAAGTTCCGGCTGGCCCTTCTGAAGCGCTGGGGCGTCTGGGGTCAGCGGGGCGGATGTGAGCACGAGCCCAGGGAGACGGCGACGCAGTTGTTGAAGAGTTGTAAAGACAGAAAGTGGGTTGAAAAAGACGAAGTTGATCCGCTTCTGAGTTGGGCATACCAGTCGCAACTGGCCAGAGCGACCGACAAGGTCGCGACGGAAAACCCCCCGATTCAATGGGAATGCCTATCCATGATGAATGCAAAGCGAACGGCGACCGTGCTGGCGGGCGCCCTCTGCCTGCCCGTCCTCACGACCCTCTCCGCGGCCGCGGCCCCCGCCCCCGCCGCGCCGGACGGTGTCAGCATCGACGTGGTCACCGTCAACGGCTCCGGCTGCCGGGCCGGGACGTGGTCGGTGGACCTCTCCCGCGACCGAACCGCCTTCACCGTCAACTACAGCGACTTCGTCGCCTCCGACGGCGGTGACGCGCCGCCGACGGACTCCCGAAAGAACTGCCAGATCAACCTGAGGGTCAACGCCCCGGCCGACTACACCTACGGCATCTTCGGCTTGGACCACGAGGGCTACGCCAGGCTGCGGGAGGGGGCGTCCGGCGTGCAGTTGACGAACGTCTACTTCCAGGGAGACCCGGTGACCCGGCAGATCGGCAACCACCAACTCCAGGGCCGGTACCGCGGCGGATGGGAATTCGAGGACAGGATCAGTCGTGAAGCGGTGGTCTACAAACAATGCGGTGAGGACCGCAACCTCAACATCAACACCGAACTGCGGGTGGACGCGGGAAGCTCCGACGACACCAGGACGAGTTATATGTCAATGGACTCAACCCACGGCAACGCGAAATACCTCTTCGCATGGAAGCGCTGCTCTTAGGGGAACTTCAAACAGCGCATGCCGACCAGAATGACCTAGGAGCGTGTCTCACGCGGTGAGTCTGGTGAGCTGCTTCTAGCAGGTGACGGCGGCTGCGAGGACCAGGAAAGCGTTGGACAGGTGGCCGTGCGCTCATAGCAGACGGCCAGTCGCCGGTAGCCGAACAGCCAGGTCAGCGTGCGTTCGATCTTCCAGCGGTGGCGGCCGCGCCGCTCGCCGGACTCGACACCGGCCCCGGGCGATGCGTGGCACGATCCCGCGGCTGCGCGGCCAGGCCAGATGCTCGGCGGAGTGGTAGGCCTTGTCGGCGCGGACCCTGACCGCCGCAGGCGGCGCGGTCCGCGCCGACACCGGATCGTCGGTAAACTGACGTGAGACACGCTCTTACGCCAGTGTGATCGGTGTGCGTCCATATTCTGGTTCTGCACTCAGCCATAGGAGAGTCAAAGGCCGAGCCCGTGCATGGCGGGATCGGCCTTTGTGGTGTTCTAGGGCTTGATGGTGCGGATGGCTTTTATGAACGTGGTCCATTCACTCCAGGTGAACTCGAGGATGGGGCCTGTGTCGCCTTGCTTGGTGTCTCGGACGCCGATAGTGCCGCCCGACCCGCGTCCGACCTCGATGCACTCGGAGCCGGGGTTGCTGTAACTGGACTTACGCCAACTGCTGTACAGGGGGGTCATGTGTTGCCTGCCTCTTCAGTTAACCGGTCGGCCGTGTCCGCCAACAGAGAGAGGCTCTCGAGGGCGGGCAGTGTGGCCTCCCGGAGCCGTTGGAAGTACCGCTCATACTCTGCCACTTCATCCGGCTCGGTGTGAACGAGGCAGGTGGTGGCGTTTTCTGCGACGACCAGAACGGGGTCTGCTGGGTCGGGGAATGTGTAAAGCATGAACCCTGACGGCGGCAGACGCCCAGGCGAGAGACGAGCATCGAGGGGAAGGACGCGGATGGCAAAGCGCGGCTCGCGTGTGAGTACCTCGACCATGTGACGCAGCTGTGCTGCCATGACGGGGAGCGGCACAGCCAGACGCTTCATCACAAATTCGTCAAGAATGATCTCACCGAGAGGGCCTTCACAGCGGAACACGGCTTCCTGGCGCTTGAGCCGGGCTTCGGCATTGCGCTCAGGAACATAGCCGAGTTCGAACCCTTCAATCTTGTCCATTTCGACGAGAGCTTGTGTGAATTCCGGGGACTGCACGAGGCCGGGAATCGACATCTGGTTGTAGCCCCGGATGGTGGCGGCGCCGGACTCCAGGTCGGCGTACATGCGTTGCCTGGGGCCCATGGCGTCTCCGTAGGAGTCCCACCAGCCGCGTTCGGCGGCCTCGCAGGCGATTTCGAGGATGGCGTTGAACTTGTCGCCGGTGGCGCCCAGGATCCTCAGGATCTTCACGATGTCGCGGGTGTCGGGTCGGGTGCGGCCATTCTCAAGCTTGGAGACGGTCATGCGGGAGCGGTAGATGCGGCGGGCGAGCTCGTCAGCGGTCATGCCGCTCTCCTCGCGGAGGGCGCGCAGTTCGGTAGCGAGGCGGCGCCGACGGATGAACGGGCTGGTCACCGGGAGACCTCCATGATCGGGTCGGCAGACGGGGGTGGCCGCTGACCGGGGGATCCGCGTATGAACTCTGTGTTACCACGCGATGTCTAAGGGTGTCCTCGGTAGCAAGGATGTTCGAAGGCGAATCGCGAGATTGGACGCTCGCCCGAAGGAGCGTTCCACCCGTTTACGTAAACCGAATTGAACGTTCAGGGCTCAGGCGTGCCGCACTGCCCGGCAGTCCACCGACCTGGCTCTTTTCCATCCCGAAGCGGCGGGGCTACTGAAGATGGAACGGTCGATGACGCACCGTCATGAGAGGTGACCAATGCTGCTCGCCGTTCCCGCCCCCGCCGCGAACGAGACACCGATGTACTGGCGGCGCGAGTTCCAGGGCGCGCCCGACCGGGTTCGGGTCGTCCGCACGTTCGCCGCTCAACTCCTGGACGGGTTCCCGGCCCTGGACGACGTCCTCCTCGTCCTCGACGAACTGGCCGTCAACGCGATCCGCCACACGCGGTCAGGCGATGAGGGCGGCCGGTTCACCGTGGACATCAGCAAGGACATCGCCGGAGTCATCGTCTACGTCACCGACCAGGGCGGCCCCAAAGAGCCCTGCCTACGCAACGTCGCCGAACTAGCAGAAGGCGGCCGCGGCCTCCTCACAGTCGACGCCCTATGCGCCACCTGGTCCTGGTTCGGCACCCCGACCTCCCGCACCGTCCGCGCAACTTTCCCCCGCACCGACCCGTGAGGCGGCTCGTCCCGACGCGGTGACCGACGATGTTCCATTGACGGAAAGGGCCTTGGGCGCAGAACTCGGCGACCAGCTCGCACCACTCTCTCGCCGCGCGAAGGACACGTACCTCGTCCAGCTCGCAGATGTGCTTGAACGCCGTGACGATGTTAGGTACGGCGTTGAAGGCGGTGGTGCACATGGAAATGAAGTCCAACCACCAAGGCTCCGCCTTCGCGACGTGCGGCGAAGTGAGGATTTCGCGGAACCTCTCGACCGGGTCTTGGCTGCTCAGCTCTTCGCCGTTCATCACGTCCCTGCGATAGGCGGGGCAGAACCTCGATGCCGATATTCGGTGTCGAGGCAGGCAGTCTTTCTGCCTGTGCGAGGTGGCCGGACAAGTTGTGGATGCTGTCGCGCACCCGAGGCGCGAGGTCCGGGGCCGGGGCGATGAAGGGGCGGTAGTTCCGCTTGACCGCGGCCGCTGCTGCCGTCCAGTTGGTCGACCCGCTGACTGGACGGGTTCTCGTTCTTCGCCGCCGCCCGCATGTGCGTCCACGCCCTCGGCGCGCCGGACGCGCATGCCCGTTGGGGCGGGTGGAGTTCGCGGAATGAACAAGACCGGCGACGCCGTTGACAGCCGCGTCCAGGGCCTTGACCTGGTGATCTGTGTCGGGCATGGCGGAGAATTGGACGAGGGTGGCGTTGCCGTACTCGCGTCGAGACACCGGTGGCCACCGGGTACTGCTGGCATCCCGAAGGGAGGCTCGTCGTCCGGGTCACGCTACCGCGCATATTGGTTAGGCGCATCGTGCGGTACTGGGTGAGGGGTTCGCGCCGGTCCAGGCCCCCGAACGGGACGGGACGCATTGGTGCCGCGCAGGCATTGGCCTTCTTTCGCGGCCTGTGACCGCGCTCATGGTGAGATTTCTGATGCTCCGCTAGCGTCGGAGCGACGGTTCGATTGCGAGAATGGCGGTGCGGATGACTGAGGTAGCGTTGCGTATCCGGGTAGGTAAACTTGAGGACGTTCCGGCGGTTCTGAAGCTCTATGACGGGGCGGTCGAATGGCTCGTCGCCTCTGGACGGTCACAACAGTGGGGAACGAACCCTTGGTCGGAATCGCCGAAGGCGATCGAGCGGGTCAAGCGGTTCGCCAGGTCTGGGGGGATGCGCGTCGTCGAGCATGAGGGCGACATCGTCGGCGCCATGCGGTTGGGAGACGCTCCGCGCTTCCTTCCGGCGGTCGACGAGCCCGAACTGTTCTTGGAGGCCCTTGTCATCGACCGGCGGTGCGCGGGGCTGGGAGTCGGTACGGCACTGCTGGACCAGGCCCGTGCCGAGGCCGTCGAGAAGGGCATCAGCCTGCTCAGACTTGAGTGCTGGTCGGGCGGTGACCAGGGGCTCGTGCGTTACTACGAACGCGCCGGATTTGTTCAGACCGGCCATGTCAAGTCGGACTTCCATGAGGGCTGGGAGGGAGCGATCCTCTCGCAGCGACTTGAACAGAGCGCTCGGGCCTGCTGAGAGCCGGCCGGGTCTCGTTCGGCGGGCGCGGGTCAGGCGTCGCGGTGGCGGAGGACGGTGATTCCGCCCCACAGGGCCGCCGCCGTCCATGCCGCGAGGATCGCTAGCGCGACGGGCGCCGAGTAGGGGCCGTCACTGTTCAGCAGGTGTCGGCCCGCGCTGCTCGGCAGCCCGTCCGCGACGTCCTTGAGCACCTCCGACCGGCTGTTGACCAGCGTGATCGGCAACACGAGGACGAAGAGGAACGCGGTCGTCAGCGTTCCGGCCGTGCTGCGCAGCATGGCGCCGGCGCCCAGGATCAGCACGCTCATCACCGCCATGTACACGCCTGTCATCAGGGCGTCGTGGGCGATGTCACCGGCGCTCAGACGGCCCCATTTCCCGAGCGCGGGCCGTGCGACCGCCGTGCCGACCAGGCCGAGGATCACCCCGGTCGGGAACATGACCGCCGCCGCCACGGCCGCTTTCGCCGACAGCATTCGCCCGCGTGGCGGTATCCATTGCAGCGTCGCCCGGATGCTTCCCGTGGCGTATTCGCCGGTGATCATTAGGATGGCCAGGGCGAGGACGACGAACTGCGCCATGTCCACGGACGCGATGGCCATGTCGCTGGCCGAGACGATCCCGGGAGGCCCGTCGGGGCCCGGGTTCCGGTTGTTCTCCACCGTCGCCTGGGCCATGATCAACGACATCAGTGCCATCAGTAGTGCGGCCCCGGCCAGCCCCCACCAGGTGGAACGGACCGTCCACAGTTTCGTCCACTCCGCCGCCAATGCCCCGGACACGCCGCCGCCGGAAGCGGCTCCCGTCTCCCGGCCGATCTCGACGCTCACCGGGCCCGTTTTCGTGGTCATCGCTGCTCCGCCATTCCGGTGCCGTATTCCACACTCGCACCTGTCAGATCCATGTACGCCTCTTCGAGCGAAGCGGCCACCGCGCTCAGTTCGAGCACAGGAACTCCTGTCTCGTAGGCGACAAGGCCCACCCGCTCGATGGGGAGCCCTTTCACCCGCAGCTCGTCATCGTCCGTTCGGCCCACTTCGGCGCCCACGGCGGCGAGCCGTTCCGCCAGATCGGCCGCCCGTGGACTGCGCACCCGGACCGCGTTGCCGGAGCCGCGTGCGATCACCTCGGCCATCGGCGCGTCCGCGAGCAGCCGTCCGCGTCCGAGCACGACCAGTTGGTCCGCCGTCAACTGCATCTCGCTCATCAGATGCGACGAGACGAACACCGTCCGGCCCTCGGCGGCGAGCCCGCGCATCAACCGCCGCACCCACAGAACGCCATCGGGATCGAGCCCATTGACCGGTTCGTCGAACATCAGCACCGCCGGGTCACCCAGCAGCGCCCCAGCGATGCCCAGCCGTTGCCGCATCCCGAGCGAGAACGACCCGACCCGCTTGCCCGCGACGGATTCCAGCCCCACGAGCCCCAGGACTTGGTCGACCCGCGCCCGAGGGATCCCGTTGCTGCGCGCCATGGCCGTCAGATGCGCCTGTGCCGAGCGCCCGGGGTGGACGAACCCCGCGTCCAGCAAGGCCCCAACCTCCCGAATAGGGCGAGGCAGCCCCGCGTACCGGCGTCCGCCCACGAGCGCCTCGCCCGCTGTAGGACGATCCAGCCCCACGATCATGCGCATGGTCGTCGACTTCCCCGCCCCGTTGGGCCCGAGGAACCCGGTGACCTTCCCTTCCGCGACCTCCAGCGTCAGCCCGTCCACAGCGGTCTTGTCCCCGAACCGCTTCGTCAGTCCCCGCAACGTAATCACTCGGGTTCTCCCGCCCGGCCGTCCAACATGGCGAGCACGAACCTAGACATCCGCAGACACCGGCCACACTGCCCGAACGCCACCTCCTGCCCCCTACTTTCGTCAGGAGGCCCCCATCAGCAGACCTTCAGCACGGGGAGCACCTGGTCGGCCGTCAGCATCACGCGCAGCGCGTCACCGAACGACTCACCCACCAGAAGCAACTCTGCATCGTGGTGGACGACCACCTTCCCCACGGACCCGAGGAAGACGCAGCTGTTCGTGATCCATTCGGCAATCGGATAAAAGTCCTGACCGAACTCTCCATGCAGCGTTTGAGTGACATCTAGAGACCCGCTCCCAGCCAGCTCAGGTTCGAACAGTATGGGCGCGTTCCTGAACGCTCCGTCCATGACCGCAGGAGCGACCTGGAGCCCGCCAAAGCTGGCCACCACGACAAACGCCAAATCAAACAGGACGAATTCCTCTCGCCCCAGAACCGTGTGCCATCGGTCCGGATCGACAGACCGTCCTGGGAACCGCCCCGCAGGTTGTCCGGGTCGGTGGGGCCGCTCGCGGTCACGCCGAACTCGTCGTAGAAGAACCTCATCTCGGCCGATGGGTCCGGTTGTTTTATTCCGTGGCGGAGCTTGCTTCGGTGAGGGAAATGAGAAACTGCCAGTAGTTTTCCATGGTCTCGTCCGCCACATGCTGCTTCGTCAGAGTGGGCAGGCTCAGAGTTTGCCGTAGACGAGGATGGTGCGGTGGTTGTTGAGGGTCCGGGTGAAGTCGGCCAGGAAGTCGGGGGTGAACGGGGGCCAGTTCCAGAACTCGAAGCCGAGGTAGCCAAAGGTGTAGTAGTTGTTAGCCCATTGCCAGGTGGTGAGGTCGCTGGCTTGCACGCAGGACGGACATTTGACCTGGGCCGCTCCGGTCGCCTGCCAGGTCTCGATGGCCTCGTCGAAGGGGGTGCTTGCGCCTTCTATCGGGTCCCACGCTTCGGTGAAGAAGTGGGTGCGGGTGGCGCATCGCGGGCAGATCGCGTACTGGCCATCACCCTGGCCGCCCAGGAAGACGGTCCGGCCCGTCTCGATGTTGAGGCCGTCCAGCGGCTCCCAGTCAGGGTCGAGGACGGCCTTCTCCCATGCCTCGCCGGGCTCGTGGCCTGTCGGGGCCCCGAGCACGCAGTCGGTGGGCTCGGCCTCGACGATCCCTTCCCGGATGAGCCAGTCGAGAGCACGGTCGCCCAGTTCGGCGGCATCTGCGGCCGTGGCGTCAAGGTCAACGATGGTCTGGAAGTAGTCACCCATGGCGCCCGACCATAATGATGGCGGCTGACACTACGGGTGGCGGCCGTTCAGGCGGGTCGTGAGGGTTGTGGCGGTTGAGCGGGCCTGGTCGGCGAGGGTGGGCCAGGCCTCTTCGGGGTGGTCTTCGCGGCGGAAGGTGATCGTCACGGCGGCCGTGGGACGGGTGGTGTGGTCGAACGCGCAGGCGGCGATGCTGGTGAAGCCCTCGGTGATGTGGCCGTCCTCGACCGACCAGCCTCGGCGGGCGTCCTCGGCGAGGGTGCGGCGGAGGTCGCTCAGCGTGGTGGGGCCCCGGCCCGTGCGAGTGATGAACGGGGTCGTGAGCAGGGCGCGGACCTGGGCCGCGGGGAGGTGGGCGAGCATCGAGCGGCCGCTGGCGGTGAGGTGGGCGGGCATGCGGACGCCCACGTCGGTGATGACGGTGGCGTGCCGGGGTGGCTGCTCCTTGAGGAGGTAGAGGGTCTCTGGGCCGTGCAGGATGCCCAGCTGGACGATCTCGCCAACCCGGTCCACCAGGCGGCGCAGGAGGGGACGGGCCAGGCGTTCCAAGGGCTCGTGGCGGAGATAGGCGGAGCCGATCTCGAACGCGGCGACGCCCAGGCCCCAACGGCGCTCCTCGGGAATGTAGGTGACGAAACCCTCCTCGGACATCGCGGTCAGAAGGTGGTAGGTGCTCGATCGGGGAAGGGACAGTGAGCGGGCGATCGAGGACGCGAGGAGAGGGCCCGGTGAGGCGGCCAGCAGGCGCAGGACGGCCAGGGCGCGACGAGCGGCCGGAACTTGTGACATAAGGTCCATTGTCTTGCATATGAGACATCTTGCGCGTCAGGGGTCTCGTGGGGCCGCGCCACAGGTGGTTGGAATGGTGGGTATGAGTTTTGGCATGGGGGACAACGGCGTTCGGGTCGGGCCGGAGGCGCTGACCTTCGCGCAGGTCGTGGACGTCGCCAGAGGCGGCGCGCCGGTCACGCTGACCGATGAGGCGCTGAAGCTGATCGGCGATTCAAGGGCGCACGTGGAGGAGCTGTCGCTCCGTCCGACGCCCGTCTATGGGGTTTCCACCGGGTTCGGGGCGCTTGCCACGCGGCACATCGCTCCGGAGATGCGGGCCCAGTTGCAGTTGAACATCGTCCGGTCCCATGCGGCGGGGTCCGGGCCCGAGGTCGAGCGGGAGGTCGTCCGGGCGCTGATGCTGCTCCGGCTGCGGACGCTCGCCACCGGACGCACCGGCGTTCAGCCCAAGACGGCGCAAACGCTGGCCGCGTTGTTGAACGCGGGCATTACGCCTCAGGTGTTCGAGCACGGGAGCCTCGGGTGTTCCGGGGATCTCGCGCCGCTCGCGCATGTGGCGCTGGCCCTGATCGGCGAAGGTCATGTGCGGGACGCCCAGGGCGTGCTGAAACCGGCAGCGGAGGCGTTGCGGGAAGCGGAGATCACGCCGGTCACCTTGGCCGCCAAGGAGGGCCTCGCCCTTCTGAACGGGACGGACGGCATGCTCGGCATGCTCGTTCTGGCCATCGCTGACCTGCACAATCTCTTCACGGCGGCTGATCTAGCGGCTGCCATGACCGTTGAGGCGCTGCTCGGCACCGACCGGGTGTTCGCCGCTGACCTCCAGGAGCTGCGGCCGCATCCGGGGCAGGCGTTGTCGGCCGCGAACCTGCGGGCCCTGCTGGGCGACTCGGAGATCATGGAGTCGCACCGGGGGCCCGACTGCACGCGGGTGCAGGACGCCTACTCGCTGCGGTGCGCCCCCCAGGTCAACGGAGCGGCCCGCGACACGCTTGAACACGCCGAACTCGTCGCTGGCAGGGAACTGGCGTCCGCCATCGACAACCCCGTGGTGTTGCCGGACGGACGCGTCGAGTCCAACGGCAACTTCCACGGCGCCCCGGTCGCGTACGTGCTGGACTTCCTGGCGGTGCCCGCGGCGGACGTCGCGTCGATGTCGGAGCGCCGCACCGACCGGATGCTCGACAAGGCGCGGTCGTACGGGCTGCCCGCGTTCCTCGCCGACGACCCGGGCGTCGACTCGGGCCACATGATCGCCCAGTACACGCAGGCGGGGATCGTCTCGGACCTGAAGCGGCGCGCCGCCCCGGCCAGCGCCGACTCGATCCCGAGTTCCGCCATGCAGGAGGACCACGTGTCCATGGGCTGGAACGCGGCCCGCAAGCTGCGCCGGTCCGTGGAGGGCCTCGCGCAGGTCGTCGCGATCGAGATCCTCACCGCCGCGCGGGCCCTCGACCTGCGCACCCCGCTGCGTCCGGGTCCGGCGACCGCCGCGGTCGTCGCGAAGCTGCGGGAGGCCGTGCCGCCGCCCGGGCCCGACCGCTATCTGGCACCGGAGATCGCCGCCGCGACCGAGATGGTCCGCGACGGGTCCCTGGTCGCCGCAGCCGAGGCCGTCACCGGCCCGCTCTCCTGAAGACCGCTCTCTCCTGGAGGAGAAAGAACATGTCAGGTCCACGCCCCGTCCGCGCGCCGCGCGGCACCTCGCTGACCGCCGCCAAGGGCTGGCCGCAGGAGGCCGCCCTGCGGATGATCCAGAACAACCTCGACCCGGAGGTGGCCGAACATCCCGACGAGCTGATCGTCTACGGCGGGTCGGGTAAGGCGGCGCGGAACTGGGACTCCTTCGACGCCATCATCAGGTCGCTGACCACGTTGGAGGGCGACGAGACGCTCCTCGTCCAGTCCGGCAAGCCCGTCGGGGTCTTCCGGACGCACGAGTGGGCCCCCCGCGTGCTCATCGCGAACTCGAACCTCGTCCCGCAGTGGGGCACGTGGGAGGAGTTCCGGCGCCTGGACGAGCTGGGCCTGACCATGTACGGGCAGATGACCGCCGGTTCGTGGATCTACATCGGCACGCAGGGCATCCTCCAGGGCACCTACGAGACGTTCGCGGCGGTCGCGGAGAAGCGGTTCGGCGGGTCGCTCGCCGGGACGATCACGCTGACGGCCGGGCTCGGCGGGATGGGCGGCGCGCAGCCGCTCGCCGTGACGATGAACGGCGGCGTCGCGATCTGTATCGACTGCGACCCGTCCCGCATCGACCGGCGGGTGGAGCACCGGTACTGCGACGTCAAGGCCGACAGCCTGGACGAGGCGCTGCGGCTCGCGCAGGAGGCGAAGGCGCAGCGGAAGGCGTTGTCGATCGCGGTGCTCGGGAACGCCGCCGAGATGGTCCCGGACCTGCTGCGCCGGGGTGCGCCGATCGACATCGTCACCGACCAGACCAGCGCGCACGACCCGCTGATGTACCTGCCGGTCGGCGTCGCGTTCGACGACATGGCGGCCGAGCGCGACAAGGACCCGGCCGCGTTCATCGACCGGGCCCGCACGTCGATGGCCGCGCACGTGGAGGCGATGGTCGGCTTCCAGGACGCGGGGGCCGAGGTCTTCGACTACGGCAACTCGATCCGCGGTGAGGCGCAGCTCGCCGGATACGAGCGGGCCTTCGACTTCCCCGGCTTCGTGCCCGCCTACATCCGGCCGCTGTTCTGCGAGGGCAAGGGGCCGTTCCGCTGGGCGGCGCTGTCGGGCGACCCGGCCGACATCGCCCGCACCGACAAGGCGATCCTCGACCTGTTCCCCGACAACGAGCCGCTGGCCCGGTGGATCAGGATGGCGGGGGAGCGGGTCCACTTCCAGGGCCTGCCGTCCCGGATCTGCTGGCTCGGCTACGGCGAGCGCGACAAGGCGGGCGAGGTGTTCAACGACCTGGTGGCGCGCGGCGAGATCAGCGCGCCGATCGTCCTCGGCCGCGACCATCTGGACTGCGGGTCGGTCGCCAGCCCGTACCGGGAGACCGAGGGCATGGCGGACGGTTCGGACGCCATCGCCGACTGGCCGCTGCTGAACGCGATGCTGAACACGTCGTCCGGCGCGACCTGGGTGTCGATCCACCACGGTGGCGGCGTCGGGATCGGACGCTCGATCCACGCGGGCCAGGTGTGCGTCGCGGACGGGACGGCCCTCGCCGGTGAGAAGCTCCAGCGCGTCCTGACCAACGACCCCGGCACGGGCGTCATGCGGCACGTCGACGCCGGTTACGACCGCGCCGCCGAGGTCGCCGACGAGCGCGGTGTCCGCATTCCGATGCGCGCATGAGCGAAGCGAACCGGGTCGTCCCCCCACAAGGGAGTCGCGTATGAGCTTCGAGGAGATGTGGGCGGACCTGCTGCCCATCGGGAAGGACGACGCGGGCGGCGGCTACCACCGGTTCGCGTGGACGCCGCCCGAGCTGGAGTGCCGCGCCTGGTTCCTGGACGAGGCGCGCCGCCGCGGCCTGGACGTCGAGCACGACCCGAACGGCAACATGGTCGCCTGGTGGTTCCCGGAGAGCGGGGCGCGCGACGACGCCGTCCTGACCGGGAGCCACCTGGACTCGGTGCCGGGCGGCGGCGCGTTCGACGGGCCGCTCGGCGTCGTGTCGGCGTTCGCGGCCGTCGACCTGCTGCGGAAACACGGCACCGCGCTCGAACGCCCCATCGGGATCGGGGCGTTCGCCGAGGAGGAGGGCGCCCGGTTCGGGGTGGCCTGTCTCGGGTCGCGGCTGCTGGCCGGGGCGATCGACCCGGCGCGGGCGCGCGGCCTCACCGGCGCGGACGGCCGCACGTTCGCCGAGGTCATGCACAACGCCGGCCTCGACCCGGAGGCGATCGGCCCGGACGACGACCTGCTGGGACGCATCGGCTGCTACGTCGAACTGCACGTCGAGCAGGGGCGGGCGTTGACGGAGCCGGTCGGGGTCGCGAGCTCGATCGTCCCGCACGGGCGGTGGCGGTTCGAGTTCGCCGGTGAGGGCAACCACGCCGGGACGACCAGGCTGGTGGACCGCCGCGACCCGATGCTGCCGTTCGCCGCCATGGTCCTCGCCGCGCGGGAGGCGGCCGAACGCAACGGCACCGTCGCGACCGTGGGGAAGGTGCGGGTCGTGCCGGGCGGGGTGAACGCGATCGCGTCGTCCGTCACCGGCTGGCTGGACGCGCGGGGACCGGCGGACGACGCCGTCCGCCGCACGGTCACCGAGGTCGACGAGGCCGCCAGGGTCGCCGCGCGCCCGCACCGGGTGTCCGTCGAGCTGGCGGAGGAGTCCTACACCGAGATCGTCGACTTCGACCACACGCTGCGCGACCGGCTGGCCGGGACGCTCGGCGGGGCGCCCGTCCTGCCGACCGGTGCGGGGCACGACGCGGGGATCCTGTCCTCGCGGGTGCCCGCGGCGATGCTGTTCGTCCGCAACCCGACCGGGGTGTCGCACGCCCCCGCGGAGTTCGCCGAACAGGACGACTGCCTCGCCGGTGTGGAGGCACTCGCCTCGGTACTGGCCGACCTGGCGTGCGGGTAGGTAGCCCGATATGCAGTGGTATGCCCAGCTGGCCTGGCTCGGTGACCGGGTGGCGTCCGACGTCCTCATCGAAGCGGACGGCGAACGGATCACCCGCGTCACCGCCGGTGCCCCCGCCCCGCCCGGCGTCGAACGCCTGCCCGGCCTGACCCTCCCCGGTCTCGCCAACGCGCACTCGCACGCCTTCCACCGCGCGCTCCGTTCCCGTGTTCAGGCCGGTTCAGGAACGTTCTGGACGTGGCGCGAACAGATGTACAGCGTCGCCGAACGCCTCGACCCCGACTCCTACCGCGCCCTCGCCACCGCCGCGTTCGCCGAGATGGCCCTCGCCGGGATCAGCTGCGTCGGCGAGTTCCACTACCTGCACCACCGCCCCGGCGGCGACCCCTACGACGACCCGAACGCGATGGGCGAGGCGCTGATCGCCGCCGCCGCCGACGCGGGCGTCCGGATCACCCTCCTGGACACCTGCTACCTCACCGGCGGCATCGGCGAACCGCTCCAGGGCCCGCAGCTCCGCTTCGGCGACCGCACCGCAGGGAACTGGGCGCGGCGCGTCGACAGCCTCCGCGAGAACACCGGCAAGGCGGGACGGTCGCACGCCCGGGTCGGCGCCGCGATCCACTCCGTCCGGGCCGTGCCGCGCGAGCAGCTCCGGGCGGTCGCGGCGTGGGCGAAGGAGCACCGCGCGCCGCTGCACGTCCACCTGTCCGAGCAGCCCGCCGAGAACGAGGCCTGCGTGGACGCCTACGGCATGACCCCGACCCGGCTGCTCGCCGAGTCGGGGGCCCTCGGCGCGCTGACCACCGCCGTCCACGCGACGCACCTCACCGGCGAGGACATCGGCCTGCTCGGGACGACCATGACCGGCGTGTGCATGTGCCCGACCACCGAACGGGACCTCGCCGACGGCATCGGCCCGGCCCGCGACCTCGCGGCCGCCGGTTCGCCGATCAGCCTCGGCTCCGACCAGCACGCCGTCATCGACCTTTTCGAGGAGGCCCGCGCGGTCGAGCTGGACGAGCGCCTGCGCACCCGGACCCGCGGCCACTGGACGGCCGGTGAGCTGCTCGCCACCGCCACGTCCAACGGCCACTACGGGCTCGGCTGGCCGGAGGCGGGACGGCTGGAGCCCGGCGCGTACGCCGACCTCGTCACCGTCGCGCTCGACTCGGTGCGGACGGCGGGCGCGGCCCCGGACCACGCCGCCGAGGCCGCCGTGTTCGCCGCGACGGCCGCCGACGTCCGGCACGTCGTGGTGTCCGGACGACGGATCGTGCGCGACGGGCGGCACCTGTTGATCGACGACGTCCCGGCCGCGCTCGCCGCCGCAGTGGCCGCCGTGACGGAACCTGAAGGAGAACAGCATGCGACCGCGTGAGATCCTGCCGTGGTGAGCACGGTCATCGCGAACATCGGGGAACTGGTCACCAACGATCCGACCGTCGGTGACGGTCTCGGCATCGTCCGCGACGCCGCGCTGGTGATCGAGGACGGCAAGGTCGCGTGGAGGGGCCCGTCGTCGGACGCGCCCGCCGCCGACGAGTCGTTCGACGCCGCCGGACGGGCCGTCCTCCCCGGCTTCGTCGACTCCCACGCCCACCTGGTGTTCGCGGGGGAGCGCGCCGAGGAGTTCGCGGCCCGGATGAGCGGCCAGCGCTACGACGGCGGCGGCATCCGCACGACCGTGGAGCGTTCCCGCGCCGCGTCCGACGACGAACTGCGCGCCACGCTGCGCCGCATCATCGACGAGATGGCCCGCCAGGGCACGACGACCGTCGAATGCAAGTCCGGGTACGGGCTCACGGTCGAGCAGGAGGCACGCGCCGTCCGCATCGCCGCCGAACTCGCCGACGAGGTCACCTACCTCGGGGCCCACGTCGTACCCACCGAGTACAAGGACGACACCGACGCCTACGCGCGGCTCGTCTCGACGGAAATGCTGGCCGCCTGCGTCCCGCACGCCCGTTGGGTGGACGTCTTCTGTGAGAAGGGCGCTTTCGACGCCGACCAGGCCCGCGAGATCCTGCGGGCCGGGATCGCGGCGGGCCTGAGCCCGCGCGTGCACGCCAACCAGCTCGGCGAGGGTCCCGGCGTGCAGGTCGCCGTGGAGGTGGACGCCGCGTCCGCCGACCACTGCACGTTCCTCAGCGACGCCGACGTGGAAGCCCTGGCCTCATCCCAAACGGTGGCGACGCTCCTGCCGGGCGTCGAGTTCTCCACACGCCAGCCCTACCCGGACGCCCGCCGCCTCATCGACGCGGGCGCGACCGTCGCCCTCGCCAGCGACTGCAACCCGGGCTCCTGCTACAGCTCCAGCATGGCGTTCTGCATCGCCGTCGCCGTCCGCGACATGCACATGACCCCCGCCGAAGCCGTCTGGTCCGCGACGGCAGGCGGCGCCCGCGCCCTACGCCGCACCGACGTCGGCCACCTGGGCGTCGGCGCGCGCGCGGACGTCCACGTCCTAGACGCCCCGTCCCACATCCACCTGGCCTACCGCCCCGGCGTCCCCCAAACAGCCGCCGTCTGGAAGGCAGGCCGGAAAGTGTAAGCTCGCCGCTCAGCTGGTCTTCAGGACGGGTTGAGGACGGCGAAGACGACCTTGCCGACGTTGCCCGCCAGCGGTCGGGTGCCCCAGCAGCGAGTGAACTGCTCGACGACGAACAGGCCCCGGCCTGACTCGCCATTGAGGTCCGCGTGTTCTAGGCGCGGCATGTCGCAGGTGGCGTCCTGAACCTCCACCCACACCACGCCCGCGTCGGTGCGGCCGATGCGGAAGATCACCTCATCGTCGGCCGTGGTCGCGTACCGCAGCGCGTTCGTGACGAGCTCGCTGGCGATGAGGCACGGAACGAAGTCGTCCACCTCCCACCCACCCGCCACCAGCCGGACGAACGTCCGTACCTCCGCCACCGCCCGCAGATCCCTCTTGACCACCATCTCGCTCTGCACCGCCTCACCCATGATCTCTCCTAACTGTGTGTGGCGAACTCCCCACATTGAGCCACTGTCCGCTCTAAAATGTGTGTTGCCGAACAAGGGTGACCAGTGCCGGTAAGCGGTTGCCGCACTGGGTATATGCCGAGAAGAGGTAAGAGCGTGCCCCCACGCCGTCAACGCCCCCGGGAGTCCCCCGCACTCGTCGCATTCGGTCGTCAATTACGGCGAATGCGTGAAGCCAAGGGCATCAAGCAAGAGACCATCGCGCATCTGACGAACCTGAGCGGTGCGCAAGTGAGCCGAATCGAAGCTGGTAAGAGGCGTGCGAGCCGTACGTTCGTAGAGCTCGTGGACGACTACCTTGAGGCGGGCGGTGCGCTCATCAGCCTCTGGGAAGACCTGAACAAGGACGGGCACCCGGTCCCGATCTGGTTCGATTGGCCCGGAATTGAGGCGGACGCGGCCATGCTGGTCTCCTGGGAGCCCATGCTGATCAACGGTCTCGCCCAGACCCCCGCCTACGCTTCGGCGTTGCTTCGAGGAAACAAGGAAGCAGTTGACGCCCGGATCGCTCGTCAGAGCATCCTCACCGGGCGCGACGAGGCCAGCCTACCCTTGCTCATGCTTCTCATCGACGAGCAGGCGCTTTACCGGCAAGTCGGAGCGCCCGAGACCATGCGGGAGCAACTCGAACACCTGCTGGATATGAGCATGTTGCCCAACGTCACGGTTCAAGTAGTGTTGGGAAACGGCGAGCATGATGGCAACTCAGGCGGGTTCATGATCGCGACGATGGACGATCGGAGCGAGATCTCTTACGTCGAGACGGCCATACGCGCCATCACGACGGACAACCCTGCGGACCTGGCCATCATGGCGCGGACCCTGTTCGAGCTTCGTGCGCGGACACTCACCGAAGAGATGTCGCGTGAAGTGATTAGGAAGGTGGTCCAAGAAAAATGGACCTGAGGAACACCAGTTGGCGAAAGAGTAGCTACACCACGTCCAACGGCGGCAATTGCGTCGAGCTGGCGGACGCTGCCGGTGTGGTGGCGGTGCGGGACAGCAAGGACCCGGACGGGCCCGTCCTCCTTGTGACCCGCGCGGCCCTGCGCAGCGCCGTCCAGCCCACTCCCGACACGCACTGACCACCCGGCGGCACCGACCCCCATCGAGTAGAGGACGTCGAGGAGAGATGGACCTGACAAACGCCAAGTGGCGCAAGGCCGGACGAAGCCTGAGTAACGGCGGAGAGTGCGTCGAGCTGGCGGATGCTGCCGGTGTGGTGGCGGTGCGGGACAGCAAGGACCCGGACGGTCCCGTCCTCCTGCTGACCCGCGCAGCCCTGCGCAGCGCCGTCCAGACCCGCCCCGACACGCACTGACCACCCGGCGGCACCGACCCGCCGAGTAGCGGCGAGTCGTCCCGTCCCCCGGGCCAGGACGACCCGCCGCACCCACATCCCCAAGGGCAAGTCCTTCGCCGATCCATCTGTCCCAGAGGCAACACCGGCCAAGTGGACGCGCCCGCTGACAAGCCCGACGACGTGGTTAAGAGTTGGTGAGTAGGTAGCGGGCGAGGATGACGTCGCCGATGGGACGGACCTCTTCGAGCGTCATTCGGTTGCCGAGGTGGTGCGGGAACGCGCCCGTTCCGACGAAGCGTGGGGCGGCGGAGTCACCGACGAAGAACGGGGCGATCACAAGGTGGAGTTCGTCGGCCAGCCCAGCGGTGAGGAACTGGGTGTGGACGGTCCCACCGCCTTCGACCATCAACCGGCGAACGCCTCGTTCGGCGAGGTCGGCGAGCACGGTGTTGAGGTCGACCGGGTCACCGGCGTCCATGACGGTGGCGACGTCACCGAGTCGGGCACGGCAGTTGTCGACCACGGCGTTCGAGCAGTACACGATCTTTTCAACGTCACCGGCGGCGAAGAACCTGGCGCTGGGGTCGAGGTCGCCGTGGGCGGTGAATGTGACCTTGATCGGGCTTTCGGGCATGCCACGGGCGACGCGGGCCTTGCGGCGTTCCTCCCTCCGGACAAGCAGGCGCGGGTTGTCCCGGCGGATGGTGTTGGCACCGACGAGAATGGCATCGCAACCCGCCCGGACTTCGTCGACGCGGTCGAAGTCCTCCTCGTTGGACAGCAGGAGCCGCTCGGCGGTGGTGTCGTCGATGTAGCCGTCCACCGACTCCGCGCAGGAAAGCAGCACGTAGGGGCGTTCAGTCATGCGGTGCTCCAGAGTCGTTGTTGATCAGGTGCTCGAGGAGACGGACGAAGTCCTCGCCTGGGTCCGCGTAGGAGTTGAGTGCGGCGAACTGCTTCTCGTCCAGCCAGGTGCGGAGACGAGGGTCGCGGGCCGCTTGGTGGTAGAACCGTTGCGGTGACCGAACAGCCCGATGGCCAGGGAAATTTCGGGGGGACGGTAGTGGTCGGCAATGTAGGTCATGACCTCAATGCCCACCCCAACGGGACCATGATTGACTCGATAGCCCCGGCTCATTACGAGACGGGCGAGGCACCGGACGGCGGCGTTGATCACAGAGGAGTCGGTGTCGGGGGTTCTGCTACCGCAGATTGCCACGTGCACGGGTGCGGTGGAGGTCGCCGTGCCTTCGGCACGGGCGTCCGCACGTTGGTGGGGAACGGCCGGATTCGGACCGGCCATGGAGGAACCGGCTGGGGCGAGTCCGAGCAGGAGCCGGGCTTGATCGGGGAGTTGCAGGCCGTCCGCGATACGGGTGAGCACCTCGATGTCGGAGACTCGGCCCTGGCGAGTACCCCGCACCCAGTTGGAGATGTCAGAGCGATCATGCTGAGTGAGTAACGCCAGTTGAGTCTGGGTGCACTCGGTGAATTGACCGAGGAAGAGCCGGAAAAGCCGACCGATATCGCGATGGGTGAGGGCCTGCGCGACGTCGTCGCGGCACCAGAATCCCACAGAGACAGCTCCGGGATCGAAATACCTGCGCCTGGTCACGTCACTGTTCGTCCCTGACTCACCGAAAGGCCTCTTCCAGAGAGTAGCGGCGCGCAGCCCATGCGCGGCGGCGATTTGCGGTGCGTGTCCGTGGGCTGGTTCCACGGGAACAAGCCGCGGACTCGGTCACTGTTCCAACTGCGCCGACTGCCACAAGGTTGGACCCGACAGCCGGCCATCTGGAGGCAGGCGGAAGGAAGGGAGAGCCACAGTGGACAGTAGCAAGGACGGCGGCCTGGTGGTGGTCGTGGAGAAGATCGTCGCGGCACGCGGACGCGCTGCTCAGCCATCTGACGGCGGGGGCACCGGCAAGTCCGACCTCAACGACGGCTGACCGGCGATCGTGATCGACTTGATTGTCGAGGTCCTGGGCGGGGAACGGTTCCTCGCCCAGGACCTGGGCCGCACCCACCGGGTCTACCCTGCCCCGGCCGCCGACCGAGAGCGGTTCGCCGACCTGCTGACCTGGACGGCGATGAACCGGCTCCTGGACACCCATCGACTGGAACCGCCACGACTGCGCTTGTCTGCTGACGGTGCCACCATCCCCGCAACGGAGTACTGCCAGCGCCGGACGTACCGGCGCATGCCGCCGTGGGAAGCCCCCCAGCCCCACCTCGTCGCCCAGCAACTTCGCAACGGCGCGACACTGGTCTTGGACGCGATCGGGGAGATGCATCCGCCGATCCGCGCCGTGGCGAGCGCACTCGAGCGCCAACTTCGGATGAGCGTGCAGGTCAACGCCTACGCATCCTGGACAGCGAAAGAAGGCTTCGGCGTCCACTGGGACGACCATGACGTCATCGTCCTACAGGTATCCGGCGCCAAACGATGGCGGATCTACGGCCCAACTCGTCCCGCTCCGCTGTATCGAGATGTCGAGTTCGACGACACACCACCCGAGTACCCGATCGACGAGTTCGTCCTTCAGACCGGGGACGCCTTGCACGTCCCGCGAGGCTGGTGGCATGCCGCCGCCGCGTCCACCGGACACCCGTCCCTTCACCTGACCTGCGGGTTGTCCACGCACACCGGTGTTGACCTGCTGTCATGGCTGGTGGATGACCTCCGCGCACAGCCATCCGTCCGCGCCGACATCCCCCGCCTGGCCGACCGGGACGCCCGGACGGCCTGGCGCCATGAGATGCGCGAGCTTCTGACCGAGCGCCTCAACGACCCGGCGGTGATCGATTCTTACCTGGCCGCGCGTGATGCTGCCCACGGGACTCATGGTGGCTTCTCGTTGCCACACGCTGTGCACGCGCGGCTCCCGGACGATCCCGATCTCCTCGTCCGGCTGGTGGCGCCCCGGGCCGTACTGCACCGCACCGAGCAGACCACAGTTTTGGCCGGTCTGCTCACCGATCACCCTGGCCTGCGCATCTCCACCAAGGCCGGGTACATGACCCGGCGGCAAGCCCGGGCCGCTCGCCGGGCGGGTCTTCATCACCTCCGAAGAGGCCGCTCACTGCCACTCCTTGTCGCCCGCCTACCTGCAACACCGCATTAGCACCAACATCACCGAGCTGGGCCGGGAACGGCTCGACCTGCTGTATCTGCACAATCCCGAACACGACGCGCACGGCGACCGCAGACGACTGCTCAAGCAGATCACCCGAGCGTTCACGATCTTCGAGGAGGCCGCCCATCAGGGCGACATCACCTGCTACGGCATCGCCACGTGGAGCGGGTTCACCAGCGGCGCCTTCACCATTCATGACCTCGTCACCGCGGCGCAACAGGCGGCGGGAAGCGCCCGAACCCATCTGCGGGCGATCCAACTTCCCGTAAGCCTCATCGAACTCGCGCCCGTCGCCGAAGCCCTGCACGGCTCCGGTCCCATCGCGGCGGCCGCCGGGGTTGGTCTGGAGGTGTGGGCCTCCGCGCCACTGAACGGCGGCGAACTCGTCGACCTGGTCAGTTATGACCTGGCCGAGTTCATCAATCCCGGCTTCTCGCGTGTCGCCGCCGCGCTGTCGGTGGTGGCTTCCACGCCGGGGCTCGCTGGAGTTCTGCTGTCGGCCTCAACCACGGCACACTGGCAAGAGGCTGGCCGTGCCTTCCAGTCCCCAGCCATCCCACCCACACGTCTCCAGGACATCTGCCATGTTCTCCGAGCCTGACGATCCCGACGTCCGTGAACGCATGCACGCCGCCTTCACCAACGCGGCAGTCCGGCTCGGATGCTCGCTCATATCCGGTGCGGCCAAAACCTGGGGCCACAACGGAAGAACCCTCGGCGCCCCCGTCACAACGTCCAACGGCAAGGCCTGGCTCCGTGTGCTGGAGGTGCCGCTGGGCAAGGAGGGCGGAAAGCTCTGGACCGGCACCGAGGAAGCCGCCACCACGCTGCCGATGGACATCCCACGGCCCCGGCTACTCGACTCAGTCGATTGGGCGCACGAGCCGTACGCCAACCGGGCCGAACTCAGCACATACGTGATGGCACCCGTTTGTTCCTCTTCCCCAGACCTCACCGGACACATCGCTCTACCGGGCCCCTGGTGGTCACGATTGCGGTGGGCTACGGAAACGGTCGCGACCACACCGGTGCCGGAAGGCCGCCCACACGTCATCACCCAGGACTACATACACCGCACCATCCCCCGCTACCTCGGCGACACAGGCGTTGACACCACCGTCCGCCACTGGACCCTCGCCCACGGCGACCTGCACTGGGCCAACCTCACCGGCCCGGACCTGACCATCCTTGACTGGGAAGGCTTCGGCCCCGGCCCGCACGGATTCGACGCCGCCCACCTCCACGCCCACTCCCTGCCCGTCCCAGAACTCGCGGCCCGCGTCCGCGACGTCTTCACCGACATCCTTGAGACACCAGAAGGCCGCCTCGCGGAACTCGTCGTCGCGGCCATCCTCCTGCAAGCCGCCGACCGCGACCCCGTCCACGCCCGCCTCGCCCCCCACGTCCGACAGAACGCGCAGCGGCTGCTGGCCTACTAGCGCAGCCTCTGGGCTCCTGCGCACGGTCCCAGCGACGACCAACCCACGCAAGGACGACCCTCCGCGCCCGACCGCCGCACGTCCCCTCCACGCAACTTTCGTCGCCCTTCGCCCCACCCACCTGTGACATCGGCTGATACTCGCCTGGCGACCGCAGCCCCACCGTTGCGCCATGGCCTCGCTGCTAGGTTGGACACGAGGTACCCCACTGCAAGGAGAACCCGATGACGGCAATGCCGGAGGAGCCGTCGATCGTTCGTGACGATCTGCGCGAGGCGTTCGCCGCGCTCGACGTCATGCCCGGCTTCCGAGCCGAACTTGTAGATGGAGAAATCATCGTGTCACCGCCCCACGACGGGCAGCATGAGACCATCATCGTGGCCGTCGACGACTGGGTACGGGACGTCCACGGCCTGAGGCTGCACCGCAACCTGACGTTGATCAGCCCAGAAGGCGAGTACGTTCCTGACGGCATCGCAGCCCCCAAGGGCGCGTTCGCGTGGCAGGAATGGCACAGCAAACCCGATGGCGTGTCGATGGTCCTGGAGGTGACCTCCGACCGAAGGGGTAACCGCAAGGGCGCCGAACGCGACCGTGGGCCCAAACGCCGGGGCTACGCCGCCGCTGACATCCCGCTGTACCTACTGATCGACCGCCTGGACGGCAAGGCCACGATCTTTTCTGAGCCACGCGGCGACGACTACACCCACAGCGCGTCCACCACCCTCGGCGAAGACCTCCCCATCCCGGCCCCCCTCGAAGGCGTCCTCCCCACCCACGACTTTTAGGCCATCCGTCGGCCGACCTCCTCCAGACCCGCGCATCCCGGTCCTGGTGCGCCGACGCCCCCGCAGCCCCATATTCGGGTCAGCTGGGAAGAATGATGTCGAGTTCTTGCCAGCTGATCTGAATGTCGAAGGGGATGCTGATGTTCAGCGCCCAGATATCCCGATCACGGTGATTGACACTGATTTGAGAGTAGGTGAGGTGGTCCGGTGACATGAGGGCGTAGTGCTCCACGATGGTCGCGCCGCGCTCATCGAACTGCACAATGAGGTAATGGGGGATTCCGGATTTCGCGTACTCGCCCATCTTGTGGATGCGGTCGCGTGACTGCGACCAGCGCGAGATCACCTCGGCGATGATGATCGCGTCCGCCGCGTCGAGCCGCTCGAACTGCTCGCGACAGCGGTGCACGATCGCGTCAGGGATGCGAATGGTCAGGGGAACCTCCCACAACTGGAGAGGTACCTCGGTGTTGACCTCGTAGCACGGTGCGGTGGACCCGGAGTGCGCCGACCTGTACTTGAGTACGGCGGCCTCAAAGGCGTTCGCGAGCCGGAACGCCGTCTTCTGATGCGGTCGCTCGCGCGGCTCGCGAGGGACCAGACTCCCTTCGACTATCTCGGAACTGCGCCGGACGTCCTCGTCGAGTTCGAGGTACTCGTCCAGGGTCATCGGGTGGAGTCGTACCGGCCGACTCGTCGGCATGGCGTCATCGTCGTGGCGTGGAATGATCGTCATGTCGTCATCGTCGTGGTCCGGCATGCTAATTGTCCTCTAGATAACGGCGGTTGACTCTTATTAGGGGTATTTGCTGTTGAGTAATGTAGTCCGTGGAGAGGGTCTCGGCGACGAAAAGGGTGTGGTCACCGGCGTCGATCGTTTGGCGGGTTTCGCATTCTATGGCGAATTGCCCTAGTTCGGGGATGAGTGCGTCCGAGTGCTCGCCGCGGTGGTGCGGGGTGCTCGCGAGGAGGATGCGGGCGCTTGGGCGGCCTTCGGACGCGAAGCGGCCTGCCAGGGCGCGTTGGCTTGCGGACAGGACGGTCGCGGCCCAGCGGGGCTGGCGGGTCAGGACCTCCGTGAGGTAGGAGGACGTGGCCACGCCCGCTACGACCAGTGGGGGGTCGAGGGACACCGACATGAACGAGGTCACGGTGGTGCCGAGGTCGTCGCGGCCGTCGCGGACGGTCAGCACGACCACGCCCGTGGCGAAGCCCGCGACGGCGTCGACGAAGTCGGGGACGCCGGTCAGCGGATCTCCCAGGTGCCGGGGAGGGTCAGCGGACCGGCGGCCGGAAGGCCGAGCCGGGCGGCGAGGCCGCCGAGGGAGCCCCAGGCGTCGAAGCGGGCGGACGCGGCGGCGCGGTCCTCGCTGGACTCCGGCTGGCGGAGCCGCTCCAGCGGCGACGTGTGCGGGTAGAGCCGGATCGGCGCGTCGGTGGGCAGGCCGGACTTCTTACGCGCCAGGTCGAGGGCCGTGTCGATGCCGCCCAACTCGTCGACGAGGCCGTGCTCGCGGGCGTCGGCGCCCGTCCAGACGCGGCCCCGCGCCAGCTCGTGGACGCGGTCGCGGGACAGGTCGCGGCCCTCGGCGACCTTCGCGGTGAAGTCGTCGTAGATCCGGTCGAGGGCGGCGTTGACGCGCTCCCACTCGGAGTCGCTGAAGTCCTTGGTGGCGCTGAACATGCGGGCGTGGTCGCCGTCCGCGACGGTGCCGAACGTGATGCCGACGCGGTCGAGCAGGCCGTTCACCACGGCCTTCCCGGCGACGACGCCGATCGAGCCGGTGAGCGTGCCGGGCTGCGCGACGATCGCGTCGGCGCCCATCGCCACGTAGTAGCCGCCGGACGCGGCGACGTTGCCCATGGAGACGATCACGGGTTTGCCGGCGCGGCGGGCCAGCACGACCTCCCGCCAGATCGCGTCGGACGCGACGGCGGAGCCGCCGGGGCTGTTGACGCGGAACACGATCGCCTTGACCCGGTCGTCCTTCACGGCGGCGCGGAACGCGGCGCCGATCGTGTCCGAGCCCATCGTGGGGCCGGAGTTCGGGAGCGGGCCGCCCCGGCCGCTGCGGCCGAGCCGGATCGGGCCGTGCCCGTTGATCAGCGCGACCGTGTCCTGGCGGCCGGGATGCGGGAGCCGTCCCGCTAGGCCGTGCGAACGGTTGTAACGGGCGACGTAGCGGAGCTGGGCCTCTTCGCCGAACTCGGTGCGCAGGTCGGCGTACACCTCGTCGCGGTAGGCGAGGCGGTCGACCAGGTTCTCCTCCAGGGCCTCGTCGGCGAGGAGCGGGCCCCGGTCGGTGAGCTCGCGGACCCGGTCCGGCTGGAGGCCGCGTCCCGCGGCGATCCCGGCGGTGACCTGCTCGCCGATCGACGCGACGAGGCGCCGCGACGACTCCTCGTGCTCGGGGGTGTACGCCTTCTCCATGAACGTGTTCGCCATGGTCTTGTACTCGTGGCGCTTGGCGAACCTCGGCTGGACGCCCGCCTTCTCCAGCGCGCCCGCGAGGAACGGCTCCTCGATCGCGACGCCGGTCAGCCCGACCTCGCCGGTCGGCTGGAGGTACACCTTGTCGAAGCCGGTCGCCAGGTAGTAGGGGATGGTGCCGCGTCCGCCCTCGCCGAACGTCTCCGCCCATGCGACGGTCAGCTTGCCCGCGTCCCGCAGGGCCTGGACGGCCTCGCGCAGTTCCTGGACGAGCGCCAGCCCCATCCCGCCGGAGACTTTCACGACAAGGGCGCGCACGCGCGTGTCGGAGCGGGCGCGGCGCAGGCCGTCCAGGACGTCGCGCAGCCCGGTGCGGCGCATGGACATGAGCGCGGAGATCGGGTCGGACGGCGCGGTCTCCATGATGCCGTCGGTGAGGTCGAGTTCGAGGATCAGCGGGGCCGTCCGCCGGTCGCGGGCCTGCTTGATCGCGTTGACGACTGTGCCGGGATCCACCATGGGCCCACCCTATGCGGTCGGGCCCCCGGCGCCCCTTCGGCCGTGCTGGAGCGTCCTCGCGTCAAGGAGTGCCCGTGCTGGAGCGTGCCCGTACTAGGGCATGAACGCCTTGTTGGGAATGACGCTTGCGGTGGCCTGCGCCACGGGGCGTCCCTCCGCGTCGTGGATCAGGGCGTTGGAGACCATGCGGGTGCTGCCGGGATGCAGGCAGGTGCCGGTGACCGTGTACGTCTCGTCGGCGTTGACGGCCCGCAGGTAGTCGACGTTCAGGCTCAGCGTCAGCATCGGCGTGAAGCGCTCGAAGGTGCTGCTCGCCGCCATGCACGCCGCGTTGTCGAGGATCATCGCGATGTAGCCGCCGTGGACGACGTTCCCCGGGTTGCACAGGTCCGCGGTCGGCGTCCAGGAGATGTCGACGCGGCCCGGCTCGGCGCCCGTCACGATCTGCCTGAGATGCCTGCTGACATGGGAGATCTCCGGCACCGTGCCGTCGGCCATGGCCTGGAGCAGCTCGGCGCCGGACAGGGTGTTCCACAGGTCGATCAGCCGCTGGTCCAGCTGCGGGCCCGTCTCGACGCTCACTCGTTCCCCCTGATCATGACGACTCCTCGAATGGTATTCGGTGCCGCCGTCCGGGGGACTGTGCGGTTCCTCACGGATATCGTCGAAGGATGGGCGACGGGGACGGATGGGCCGGCTGCGGCCTTGGGCACACGCACTGGGGGCGGTTCGGCGCGGCGGGTCTGCTGGCCTACCAGCGCGACGACGCCGGGCAGGTGTGGGTGCTGTTGCAGCAGCGCGCGTGGTGGGGCATCGGTGGCGGGACGTGGGGCATGTTCGGCGGCGCGCTGCACAGCCATGAGGACGCCGTGATGGGGGCGCTCCGGGAGACGTCCGAGGAATGCACGCTCGACGTGACGGCCGTGGACGTGCACGGCACGAGGGTCGAAGACCACGGTGGCTGGTCGTTCACCTCCGTCATGGGTTCCCTGTCAGAGCAACTTCCCGTCGAACCCGCGTCGAGGGAGACGCGCGACGCGGAGTGGGTTCGCGCCGAGGACGTCGTCGACCGGAAGCTGTTCGCGCCGTTCGCGCGGTCCTGGCCCCTGCTGCGGGAGGCGATGAAGGGTGTCGTCCTGGTCGTGGACGCGGCGAACGTCGTGGGCGCCCGCGCCGACGGCTGGTGGAAGGACCGGGCCGGTGCTAACGCGCGCCTCCGCGACGATCTGAAGGCGCTCAACGCGGGCGTCCTGGGCATGCCGGACGGGCTCGTGTCGTTCGACCGCTGCTTCCCCGAGGTGGTCCTGGTGGTGGAGGGCGCGGCGCGGCGTGTCGCCGACGAGCCCGCGGACGGGGTGCGGGTCGTGGCGGCGCCGGGCAGCGGCGACGACCAGATCGTCGACGTCGTGCGGGACGCCGGGCCTGACACCGTGAACCTCGTGGTGACGGCCGACCGGGAGCTACGGAGCCGCTGCGAGGCCGCCGGGGCGACCGTGACGGGTCCCCGCTGGCTCCTCGACCGGCTCTAGTTCTCCACGCGGTGACCGGCGTCGAGGAGGGCGGCGGTCGCGTCCTTCAGCCGGTGTTCCGGGACGAGGACGAGATCGGCGTGGTAGGTCGACGCGACGAAGACGGGAACTCCCGCGTCGGCGAGCGGGCCGACGACCGCGGCCAACATCCCCGGCAGATCCAGCCCGTGACCGGCGTCGCCGTAGAAGCCGACCCAGCGTTCCGCCTCACTGAACGGTGACGCCTCCCTGACGACGGTCAGTCCCTCGGGGGCGCGGACCAGCGCGATCCACTCGTCGTCCTCGGGAAACGTCACGTTCGGGATGTGCTGCACCAGAAACTGGGACGGGACGATGTGCAGGCGTTGCGCGGTGGTCACCCCGACACCCTATTCAGGGACGAGCCACACCGCGCCCAGAGGCGGAACCCGCAGCACCGTGGACGCGGGCAGCCCGTGCCAAGGCTCGGCGGTCGCTTCGACCCGTCCCAGGTTGCCGACACCACTGCCGCCGTAGTCGTAGGAGTCGGTGTTGACGATCTCGCGCCAGCCACCCTCACGGGGCAGCCCTAGCCGGTAGTCCTCGTGTGGGTTTCCGGCGAAATTGACCACGCACGCCATCACGGGAGACGTGTCGCCCTTGGTCGCTCCGTAGCGCAGGTAGGAAAGAGTGTTGCCGCCCGCGTCGTTGCCGTCGATCCAACGGAACGCCTCATGGTCGCTGTCGCGCGTCCACAGCGCGGGTTGGTCGCGGTAGGTCCGGTTCAGGCCGCGGACGAGTTTCTGCATCCCCAGGTGGTGGGCGCCCTCGGCGGCGTTCTCCAGCAGCCACCAGTCGAGCGGACGTTCCTCCGCCCATTCGGCGCCCTGCCCGAACTCCTGACCCATGAACAGCAGTTGCTTGCCGGGATGCGACCACATGTAGGCGAGGAGGGCGCGCAGCCCGGCGAACTGCTGCCAGGCGTCGCCCGGCATCTTGCTCAACAGCGAACCCTTGCCGTGGACGACCTCGTCGTGCGACAGCGGCAGGACGTAGTTCTCCGAGAAGGCGTACACCAAAGAGAACGTGATCTCGTTGTGGTGGTAGTGCCGGAACACTGCCTCGTGACGCAGATATTCGAGCGTGTCGTGCATCCACCCCATGTTCCACTTGAACCCGAACCCGAGACCGCCGAGATGCGTCGGACGGGTCACGCCGGGCCATGCCGTGGACTCCTCCGCGACCGTCACGACACCTGGGTTCCGCTTGTATACGGTCGCGTTCATCTCCTGGAGGAACGAGATGGCCTCCAGGTTCTCGCGACCCCCGTACACGTTGGGCGTCCACTCGCCTTCTTCGCGGGAGTAGTCGAGGTACAGCATCGAGGCGACGGCGTCGACGCGCAGCCCGTCGATGTGGAACTCCTCCAGCCAGTACGAAGCGTTCGCCACCAGGAAGTTGCGAACCTCGGCGCGGCCGTAGTTGAACACAAGCGTCCCCCAGTCGGGGTGTTCGCCCCGTGCCGGATCGTCGTGTTCGTATAGGGCGGTGCCGTCGAAACGGGCCAGGGCCCATTCGTCCTTGGGGAAATGCGCGGGAACCCAGTCCATGAGGACGCCTATACCGGCCTGGTGCAGGCGGTCGATCAGGTGGCGGAAGTCGTCCGGGCTGCCGAACCGGGAGGTGGGCGCGTAGTACGACGTCACCTGGTAGCCCCAGGACGGCCCGTACGGGTGTTCGGTGACCGGCAGCAGCTCCACGTGCGTGAAACCCATGTCGCGCACGTACTCGGTCAGTTCGTCCGCGAGTTCCCTGTAGCCGAGACCCGGGCGCCACGAACCGAGATGCACCTCGTACACGCTCATGGGCTCGTGCACCCATTCGTGCTCCTTGCGGGCGTCCATCCACGTGCCGTCGTCCCATTCGTAGGACGAGGTGTAGACGCGGGACGCCGTCGCCGGAGGACGTTCCGTCCATCGCGCCATAGGGTCGGCCTTGGCGCGCCGTACGCCGTCCGCGCCGAGGATCTCGAACTTGTAGCACATGCCGTCGCCGACGCCGGGAACGAACAACTCCCAGATACCGGTGGACCCGAGCGACCGCATCGGGTGCGCGCGGCCGTCCCAGTGGTTGAAGTCGCCGACGACGCGGACGCCCCGCGCGGTAGGCGCCCACACCGCGAACGTCGTCCCCTCCACCGAACCGAACGCCGACACATAGCTGCGGACCCGCGCGCCGAGCGCCCGCCACAGCTCCTCATGCCGTCCCTCGCCGATCAGGTGCAGGTCCAGTTCGCCCAGGGTCGGCGCGTGCCGGTACGGGTCGTCCTGGATCGCCTCGGCGCCGTCCGCGTAGGTGACGGCGAGCCGGTAGTCGGGGACGGCGAGCGGCGCCTCGTCCTCGTCGTCGCCCGCCAGCGACGCGCCCTCGGGCAGCGTCCCGACGAACAGTCCCTCGTGGAAGTGGCGCAGTGGGTACCGGTCGCCGCTCGGCAGGACGACCTCGACACGCTCCGCGAGCGGCCGCAACGCCCGGACCGTCACACCGCCCCGGCCGGGATGCGCGCCGAGCAAACCATGCGGATCGTGATGGTCGCCCGCGACCAGCCTGTCGATCTCCGCGCGCGTGACCCTCGCCATGACCTCGCGTCTCCCGTCCGCCCGAGTTTTTACCCGGGTAGGGATGCCCCGAGATACGCCGGTCTCACGTCACGGACGCACCTGTTTCCAGGAGCTTGACGCTTCCAGGGAAAACGCGCCGGTTCCGACAGCGCGGTCGCGCGGGTTTCGACAGCGCCGCGCACGGGTGTCGGTGGTGCGGTCGCACGGGCGGCACGACTCTTTGTCGAGGGGGTCGCGCCGAATGCGCCGCCCGTGCGGCCACGTCTACCTGGCCCCAGCGGTGACATGGACCACACCGCCGCGAGCTCTATTCCTATGTCACTCCAGCGCCACAGGTATCTGCCGTACCGGCAGGCCCCGGCCCGGCCCGCTCCCGCATGCGAACCGGGCCGCACCGTTCCCGGTGACCTCTCCCGATGACGTCACGTCACCTCTCCTCGCGCTCCTGGCGCGTCTGTTCGAGCAGTAGGCGGCGAAGCCCGACCGAGTCGTCCGCGGCCACCGTCATGGCGAATCCCGCTTGCAGTTGGGCGTCGCTGAGGTCGCCGCTGCGGGTCGCGTACCAGCGTCCCGCGTCACTGCGCCACACCTGCCAGCCCGGGAAGTCGCCCTCGATGGCCGCCTTCAGATCCTCGAAGTCGCCCATCAAGGTCGTCCTTTCCCCGAGGCCGCTCTTCTGTATACAAAAGTCTTACTCGGTCCTAGAGGTGTCAAGCTGTCCGTAAGCGGACCATGCCCCTGTGGATAGCGCGCGGAAGGTATGGATCACTAGGAGGAGTGATCCACGATCGAACGCGGAGTCGAACACCCGGTCGAACGACCGGAGGCCCGCCTGGAAGAAGAATGAGGTGATGCCGGTGCCGGACCGACCCGCCTACCTGCGCATCGCCGACTCGCTGCGTGAGGGGATCCGGGACGGCAGCGTTCCGCCGGGGTCCCGGCTGCCGACCATCGCCGAGCTGTGCGAGGTCCACGGCGTCTCCGAGATCGTCGTGCGGCAGGCCGTCGCGCTGCTGCGCGGGGAGGGGCTCGTCGAGACGCGCCGCGGCGGCGGCACGCTCGTCAAGGTGATCCCGCCCGCGCGCCGGGTCGCGATGGATCGCTACCGCGCGGTGACGAGGCCCATGGCCGTCCCCGAGACCACCTTCACCCGCGACCAGCGGATCACCTGGGAGGAGTACCGGCTCGACCGCCAGTTCAGCCGGGTGCGGGCCGACGACGACCTCGGCGCCCTGTTCGAGTTGCCGACCGGCACCGAGTTGCTGCGCCGCCGGTTCGTGTTCTACTCGCGCGGCGAGCCGCAGCAGATCTCCGTCAACTACCTGCCGTGGGCGCTGGTCGGGGACACGCCCGTCTCCGATCCGGCGCGCGAGCCGTGGCCCGGCGGGACGCTCGCGCAGCTGGCCTATCTCGGCCACCCGCCGACCCGCGTCGAGGAGTCGGTCCGTTCCCGGATGCCGACGCCCGAGGAGGCGGAGACGCTCGGCATGTCGGAGGGCGTGCCGGTCCTCGCGATCACCCGCCGCCTGCTGTCGCGCGTCGACGTGATGGAGGTGTGCCGCGACATCGTGCTTCCGGCGGATCGCGTCGTCCTGGACTACTCCATCGACCTCTGACCGCCGCCGGGGACGGTCATTCGGCGAGGTGGGCCAGCGACCGCAGCGGGATGGGCAGCCACGACGGCCGGTTCCGCGCCTCGTAGTGGACCTCGTAGACGGCCTTGTCGAACTCGAACGCCCGGAGCAGCGCCGCGTTCGCGTCCGGGTCGGGCCCGCCCGCCGCCGCGTAGCCGGTGCGGAACGCGGCGCGGTTCCGCGCCGCCCAGGCGCGGGCGCGCAGTTCCAGCGCCTCGGCCGTGTCGGGCGGCAGGTCGGCGTCCCGGGCGATGAGGAACCGGGCGGCGTACTCGAACGAGCGCAGCATTCCGGCGACGTCCCGTAGGGGATGCGCGGGGGCCCGGCGCTCGGCGGGCGTGCGGGCCGGTTCGCCCTCGAAGTCCAGCAGCGTCCAGCCGCTGTCGGTGCGCAGCACCTGGCCCAGGTGGTAGTCGCCGTGGACGCGCTGGACCGTCAGCGCCTCCGCCCGCGCGGCGAGCGCGTCGAACGCCCCGCGGATCGCGTGGGCGTGCGGGCGGATCTCCGGGACGGCGGCGTTGACCCGGTCGAGCTGGTCGTTCATCGCGAAGACGGTGTCCCGGACGTCCTCGGGCCGTGTGCGGGTCTCGCCGAAGGCGGCGGCGAGGGCGCGGTGCACCTCGGCGGTGGCGGCGCCGAGCCGTTCGGCCTCGGCGGCGAAGTCGCCGCCCGCGTCGCCCGGCACGAGGTCCGCCGCGAGGCCGGGCTGCGAGGGTTGCGCCAGCCAGTCGCGGGCGCTGGTGAGCGCGAGTTGCCAGCCGTCGCTCGCGCTGCGCAGGAACTCCGACAGGAGCGCCAGCGTGACCGGTTCGTCGCCCGTGCCGGGTTCCATCTCGACCCAGCCGTGCACGGCGGGCACGTGCGGGGAGCCCTGCCGGGCGAGTGCCAGGTTGACCTCCAGGTCCGGGTTGACGCCGGGGGAGAGGCGGCGGAACAGCTTGCAGATGTAGGCGTCCCCGAACACCAGCGAAGTGTTGCTCTGCTCGGCGCTGATGGGGATGCCGTCCAGGTCCGTGCGCAGTTCGGCGCCGGGCGCGCGGCGGAACCGCAGGGGCCCGACCGTCGCCTCGTCCGCCATGGCGGCGAGCAGCGTCCGGGCGAGTTCCGGATCGTGGACGGCGTCGTAGACGTGCCCGTCGATGCCGTGCCCGACGGTCGGCTTCCCGATCTCGACGGGACGGAGCCGGTCGGGCAGGTGCTGCCGGGTGCCGAGGAGCAGTTGGTAGTGGTCGGTGGTGCCGTTCTGGTGGACGTCGAGGATGAGGTGGTGTAGGACGGGGTCGCCGGTGCGTAGTTGGGTCGCGGTGTCGATGGTGAGGTCGTCGATGGGGCCGTCCTTGCCACCGAACCACCGCTGCTTTGGCAGCCAACCCGCCAGGAGTTGGACGAGGGAATGGTCATGGTCGGACGGCGGCACGGCTACATCTCTCCCTGAGCGCGCTCAGCGGGCGGCGGCAACAGGAACCAGTAGAAGCCGTGCCCGGGAAGGGTCATCAGGTAGGGCAGTTCGCCAATGGCAGGGAATTGAACGCCGCCCATGCACTCGATCGGCTTGCATTCCTGGAAACGCCGCAGGTCGAGTTCCACCGGTTGTGGGAAACGCGACAGGTTGTTCACACAGAGAACGGTGTCCGTCCCGCCCCACTGATTGGCCTCGCCGTTCTCCATCTCGCGGGTGAAGGCGAGGACGGAGGGGTTGGAGGCGGAGAGTTCGACGTAGGAGCCGACGCC
>NZ_BAABAS010000025.1:0-30074 GCF_039537545.1 Actinomadura meridiana | reverse complement strand
AAGCAGCGTAGATCTGCACGCATATCACCCATCAAGCAGCTGTCCGGAAAGCGCGGGGCCCCTCATGCACCGGTTCAGGCTCATACGGGGTCCGTCGCAGACTGGCGCTCAGATCGCCCCATCGCGCCCATGACATTCGGACGCTCGGCTGAGTGTGTTGGCTGGTGGGGTGTTGTTGGTCCGGCTCGGGTGGTGACCGCGTTGGCCAACCCTGGGCCGATACACAGGCACGCCTGGTGGCACCCCCGTCGATCAGCACGGGCGGCGGCTATTTCGCCGGGGACAGGTGGCGCCCCCGAACGGCCAGGGTAGGTTCCTGCCGGTGCGGCGTCGGGCTGTTGCGGGCTGGTCGCTGAGATGGTCTGTGACGGGTTGGACGCCTCCGGGTGGGCGGTGTGCCGGACGTACCTGTCCGCGCGGCACCACCGGGGCAGCGGTGTGCGTGCTTTGGCGAGCCGTCTGAAGTCGGTCCGTGTTGGCAGTTCAGGAAGGATTCCTTCGCGAGGGGTTAGGCACCAACCGCAGCACAAGACCCGACGACATGATCTCCGAGCATGCTGCGAGCCACCGGCCATCCACATTAGAAACGGTCTTACGAGATGAGGAATTCGGCCATCGCGACGGCGATAGCGGGGTAGTCGTCGCCGAGCCAGATGAAGTGGCTTGGCGCTCGGCTGGTGATCAGGCGTGCGTCGGGGAGCGCGGCGGCCAGTGCCTGGGCGTGGGCGTAGGGGACCGCGCCGTCGTCAGGAGTGGCGATGATCATAGTTGGTTGGGTGACTGCTGGCACGGGCCGGTCGCCGTCGGCCATGTTCTTGAGGTCAGTGGCGAAGCCGGCGCCTGAACGCATCGTGGCGAACAAGTCCAGTAGCAGGGAGCGTTGTTCGGCGGTCAGGTTATCGATCATTGGACCGACGGGTCGTGTGGTCAGGTCGCGCAGCAGTAAGCGTAGAGCTGTCCGCGGAGCGCGCCGGACCAGGGCGTGGATGGCGATCCAGGTGGCCTTCTCGGCATGTGCGGAGAACACGAGGCCGCCACCGAGCCGGATGCGGCGGTCGGGCCAGGACAGAAACCCGACGGCGCTCTGCAGGATCAGGCGCTCCACCAGGTCAGGATGACGGGAAGCCAGCGTCACTGCGGTGGGGCCGCCCGCCGACTGGCCCACGGCGGCGACCAGACGGGGGATCCCGAGCTTGCCGCACAACTCGGCGACCACGTCGCTGAAGACCGTGGGGGAGGTCCCAGTGGTGAGCGGGGTGTCCCCGTACCCGGGACGAGATGGCACCAGCACCGAATATCCGTTCGCGACGAACACCTCCTCGCCCAGAGGCAGAGAGGCGCGCACGTGTCCGCCGTGCAGGATCAGAACTGTGCGCGGGCCGTGGCGTTCCAGCCGATACTCAACCGGCCCGCAGGACAGTTCCGTCACGGTAGTGGGGCGGTTCAGCTTGGCCATCGAGCTCCTCTTCCGGCTCGCGGCCAGGATCTGCCCCGAACCTAGCGGGTCATCGATCAACGCGCCCGCACCGGCTTTGCGGGCCGCCGCGCGGGCGCACGCGAGTCGGCCCAAGGTACCGGGGGCGGAGGATATGAGCAGCTCCAGAATGGCAGGTCGTCGCGTCGCCTGAATGACGTGAGGGAAAGTCGATCCGAACGGACACCCTGCGGCTTGCTCACAAGGCCCAAAGCCATACATCTTCGGTGACCGAGTAAAAGCATTCCGTGCGAATTCGGCCCGTGTGGTGCGCCGTGAGTGCTGGCCGGGATTCTCACAGGTACCGCAGCCAGAGGTAGGGGACGGTGAGCGTGACGGTGACGGTGGTGACGATGAGGCCGTATTTGGTGAAGTGCCAGAAGCTGATCGGGGTGCCGTTGCGGGCGGCGATGCCCAGGACGACGACGTTGGCGCTGGCGCCGATGGCGGTGGCGTTGCCTCCTAGGTCGGCGCCGAGGGCGAGTGCCCACCACAGGACGGTGCCGTCTCCGCTGGGCTGTTGGTGGACGAGGTCGGCGACGATGGGGCTCATGGTGGCGACGTAGGGGATGTTGTCGACGATCGCCGACAGTGCGGCCGAGGCCCAGAGCAGGAGCATGGTCGCCAACCCCAGGCGGCCGTCGGTGGCGTCGGTGGCGGCGTGGGAGATGTCGCCGATGACGCCGGTCTCCACCAGGCCGCCGACCATGACGAACAGGCCGGCGAAGAAGACGAGGGTGAGCCATTCGACTTCTTCCAGCGCCTGTTCGGTGGTGACCTTGGTGGCCGCCACCAGGATTCCGGCGCCCAGCAACGCGACGACCGACGGCTCGTAGTGCAGGACGGGGTGCAGCACGAACGCGGCCACCACCAGGACGAGCACGGCCAGGCTCTGCCACAGCAGTCGCCGATCGGTGATGGCCTCCTTTTCCCTCAGGGCCATGACCTCCGCGACGCGGTCGGGGTCGTAGGTGAAGGCGCTGCGGAACAGCCAGCGGCACAGCAGGCAGAAGACCACCATCAGGCCCACGACCAGCGGTGCCAGGTTGACCAGGAAGTCGTTGAAGGACAGGCCGCCGCGGCTGGCGATGATGATGTTGGGCGGGTCGCCGACCAGGGTGGCGGTGCCGCCGATGTTGGAGGCCATCACCTCGGCGATCAGATACGGGATGACATTCAACGCGAGCCGTTCACAGACCAGGAAGGTGACCGGGGCGATGAGAAGCACGGTGGTGACGTTGTCCAGCAGCGCGGAGGCGACGGCGGTGATGACCGTGAGCATGACCATCAGCCGGTAGGGCTTGCCGCGTGCGCGTTTGGCGGCCCAGATCGCCACGTACTCGAACACGCCGGTCTGGCGCAGCACCGAGACGATCACCATCATGCCGAGCAGCAGGAAGATGACGTTCCAGTCGATGCCGGACTCGGTGGAGAAGAACGCCTTCTCGGCGTCGGTGATGTGCAGCAGCAGCATGAGCCCGGCGCCGGCGAGGGCGACGGCGGTGCGGTGGATCTTCTCCGACGCGATGAGCACGTAGGCGGCGGCGAAGATGACGATGGCGGCTACGGCTGCCAATGCGGCTCCAGATCACTGTGGATTCTCGTGGGCGGGATCGTCGGAGTCGGCCGGTGGATCGGCACCGTTCCGCGATTCTCGTGATGTCGGGGAGCTTCCCGGTCTCCGGACGAGTGTGCGGGCCCGGCCGAACCAGGCCGGGACCTCGTGTTCGTCGTCGAAGCTGCGGGCGACGATGATGTCGGTGGAGGAGTGCGCCAGTATCGACAGCGCGATCGTGACGCCGACGAGGTGGAAGATGTGCTCGCCCTCCACGATCCCCGCGTCGAGGACGAGCAGCCCGTAGACCACCGAGGCGAACCCCTTGGGGCCGAACCACATCACCGCGGCCTGCTCGCGTGGGGTCAACCGGGACCCCAGGAACGACACCCAGATCGCCAGCGGCCGGGCGACGACCAGGGCGAGGACGGCGAACGCCCAGCCCGTCCAGCCGACGTCGCCCAGGAACGCGGGCGACAGCAGCGCGCCGAACACCAACAGTGCGGCGAGTTTGAGGAGTTCGGCGACGAGCTCGCCGAACTCCTCGAACGCCGCCCGATGCTGGTGGCCGATGCTGGCGACGGTGACGCCCGCGGCGAACGCGGCCAGGAAGAGGTTCCCGTGCGTTGCCTGCGCGGTGGCCAGCACCAGCAACCCGATGGCGACTGCGTTCAGCGGTTCGTACTTGGGTGCGATCGCGAACAGCCGGGTCCGCACCAGCATGATCGCCGCCCAGGGGATCGCCACGCCGATGGCCAGCCCGCCCGCCAGTTCGGCGCCCAGTTCGCCCAGGTGCAGGTCCTCCTCTCCTTGGGCGATCGCCAGGAAGAGCACGACGAACGACAGGACGAGCCCGTCGTTGACCCCCGACTCGACGTTGAGCAGGTGCCGCAGCCGTGGCGGCACCTTGTCATTGCCGACCAGTGCCGCGGCGAACACTGGATCGGTGGGTGTGAGGATCGACGCGATCAGCATGGACTCCACCCAGCCCAGACCGACGACGAAGTGCGCGAGGAACGCCGTGATCAGCAGGGTGAGCGGCAGGCCCCAGCCCAGGGCGCGCCCGGGGAGGCGCCAGGCGCTGCGCAGGTCGTGCCAGCCGGCGTGCATCCCGTCGGTGAACAGGACCGCGAACAGCGCCAGCTCCGCCAGCTCGGAGACGAGATCGTCCCCCGGCCGCAGGGAGACCAGTCCGGTGACGCCGTCCCCGAGCAGGAACCCGCCCACCAGGAACAGCGCCGCGGTCGACAGCACGGTGCGGTGCGCGAGGTTGGAGACCAGTACCGCCAGCAGCAGCAGGGCGGCGAAGGCGAGCAGGAGATGGGTCATACCGGTGCTTTCGGGGTCGGCGAACAACGTTGCCGACCAGACTTCCCGGCTCACCCGGCAATGACCTTACGGGACTCGTGGTCGTTTTCCACGCAGGTGGGCGGTGATCTGTTTCGCCTGCTGGCGACTGTCGGCTAGTTTCGCAGGTGTGCGCGCACGAGAACTCGCCGTCGAGTACCCCACCGTGACTCCGGACACCAGCGCGCTGGACGCGGTCCGGTTGCTGGCCGAGCAGCGGCTGCCCGGCCTCTTGGTCGTCGATTCCCAGGGCCGCGCCGTCGCCGTGATCACCGGCTCGCGGCTGCTGCGTCACATCATTCCGCCGCACGTTCGAGATGATCCCGCCCTCGCCCGCGTCTATGACGAGCACCATGCCGACCGGCTCTGCGCGCGGCTCGGTGAACGACGCGTCGCGGATCTCCTCGGCGCGGAGCGCGGACCACTTCCCGTGGTCGACGCCGACGCCACCGCCATGGAGATCGCCAGCGTCATGTCGGGGGCCGGCAGTCCCATGGTGGCGGTCTCCGGGGAGCCCGACCGGGTCGACGCGCCCGTGGTCGGCGTCGTCACGGCGGCACAACTGTTCGAACGGCTCCTGCCCGACCAGCCCGGCGCCCCCGCATAGCGGGTCCGTGCCGGCCGGACGTTTTCGCTGAGATGTTCGACGGCGATGATCGGACCGCGGCCGGTCGGTCGTCGCTACCTGGCACGGTTCGCGACCGCGGCCCGGCGAATCGGGCCCGTATCCCACCGCGAACCCCGGAGGCAACCTGCGGTTTTGCCACAACCGGACACACGGTCGGTGCCCTCGGCGGACGGACGGGACAGCACCAAATGGTGCAATACTCCGAGGTCTTCATGGAAAGGGTGGGCATGTACCGACGGGCAGGCATTTCGATCTTGATGGTCTCGGCTGCGATGCTGATGGGCGCATGCGGGTCCGGCGGTTCGAATGCTTCCGGCAGTTCGTCGCCCACGGCCGGTGCCTCGGCCACGGATGGTTCCTCGGCCACGGACGGCGCGTCCGCCGCGCCGAGCGGCACGAGCGGGGGGCCGGTATTTCTCGGGCCCGACGGGTACGGCGCCGTGAAGCTCGGCATGAAGCGGGAGGACGCCGAGGCCACCGGGCTGATCACGGTCAAGGACGAACCGCCGGGCGGGATCGGGTGCGGCACGTTCGACTTCAAGGAGTTCCCGCAGAAGGGGCCGTACGCCGGAGGGAACTTCTCCCCGCAGCTCGGTGTCGCGTCGATCTTCGCCGTGGGTGACATGCGCACCCCCGAGGGCATCACGACCGGATCGGCGGCAGCCGAGGTTCAGAAGGCCTACCCGGAGCTGAAGAAGGGGCCCAACGCCTCTTTCGTCACGGTTCCCGGCAACCCCAAGGCCGTGTACACGTTCCTGATCGAGAACGGGCGCGTCCGGCAACTCGTCCTTGATCTGGCCACTCAGACCTGCCACAACTGAGGCTGGAATCGAACTCGCTCCCCAGACACGTCCGAACATTCGGGCGGGCTGCCGCATCCCAACCAACACCGTGGTGGGCGACGAGGAGAGCATGTGGGGGATTGGCAGATCTCCGGGTTCCGCGAGATGCGGGAACTCGGTGCGGGAGCGCAGGGACGGGTCGTCCTGGCGGTGCACGAGGAGTCCGGTTTCCCGGTCGCGGTGAAGTACGTCCCGGCCCTGGCGGGCGGAGGCGCACCGGCCGGACTGCGGCACGAGGCCGAAATGCTGGCCCGGGTGTCCAGCCCTCACATCGCCAAGCTGTACCAGCTGGTCGAGAGCGAGCACGGCAGCGCGATCGTGATGGAGGCGGTGAACGGCGCCCCCCTCAAGACGATCCTCAAGCGGCACGCGCGGCTCGACCCGGCGGCCGCGCTGACCGTGCTGAAGGGGTCGCTGCTCGGCCTTGCCGCGGCGCACGCGGTCGGTGTCGTCCACCGGGACTACAAGCCCGCGAACGTGGTGGTGCCCGAGGACGGGTGCAGCAAGCTCATCGACTTCGGGATCGCGTCGGCCACCGGTTCGGCGTCGCGGTCGGGCACGCCGTCCTACATGGCGCCCGAGCAGTGGCTGGGTGGGGAGGCCGGGCCGTCCGCCGACGTGTACGCCGCGACGTGCGTGTTCTACGAGTGCGTGACGGGGACGCGCCCCTTCGGCGCCGACACGGCGGTGGGGTTGCGCGGGCAGCACCTCACGGCGCCCGTTCCACTGGACGATCTGCCCGAACCGCTGCGGCCGCTGGTCACCAGGGGCATGGCCAAGGACCCGGCCGACCGTCACGCCGGGGCGCTGGACTTCGTCGCGGACCTGGAGGACATCGCGCGCGCCGCCTACGGCGACGATTGGGAGCACCGCGGTATCCGGACGCTCGCCGTCACCGCGGCGGCGCTTTCCATGCTGTTCCCGCTCACCGCCGCCGGACTCTCGATCCCAGCGGGGACGGGCGTAGCCGGAGCCGGAGCAGCCGGAATCGGAGGCGCCGGAGCCGGGGGTGCCGGGGCCGGTGGGGTGAGCGGCGGTGTCCAAGCGTCCTCGGGGTTCCTGGCCAAGGCTGCCTTGGCCAAGATCGCGCTGGTCGTCGCGGGCGCCACGGCGGCGGGAACCGTCGGCGTCGTCGCCTACCAGGCGACCCGCCCGGAGGCCGCGCCGACGCCCGTGGTCACCCTGGCGTCCCTGAACCAGGCGTACCCCGACCGGGCACTGCGGGTTCAGAACGGCCAGTACGCGCAGGTCGAAGGTCTCAAGGAGGCGTCGGTGCAGGCCGCCGCCAACAAGGCCCTGCGCGTCCCGCTCGACCAGGCCATCACCTTCTACAAGGAATGGGGCAAGACCCCGGCCGCGCGGGCGGCCTGCGGAGGCGACCCGAACGTGCTGGGCACGCGGGTGATCAAGGGCTTGAGCGGCCCGACCCTGGTGTCGGTCCGCTACGTCCCCGAGTTCCGGCGCAACTGCGGCGCGGCGCCCGGCTACTACCCCGGGTTCGTCGTCACCGTTGATCTGCGCACCGGACGCGCCCTGACACCCGACGACGTCCTCGCACCCGCCTCGTTCACCAAGGCCGGAATGACGCGCCTGTGGGACGCCATTCCGGACGGCGCGGAGAAACTGCAACTGCGACGCGGCTACTCCGGGTCGGGCGGGTTCTTCAACCCGTTCACCCGGGAGTCGTTCCATGTGACCGTGCGGCGTCCCGAGTCACCTCCCTGGGCGCTCACGTTCTTCGGCGACAAGAACTTCAACCTGCTCTACACCGGGCAGGACATCGGCGTCGCCTCCGACCCGTTCAACCTGGGCCGCACCAGTGTTTACAGCTTCCCCATTTCCTATGGACGGGTCAGGGGCCTGTTCAAACCGGAACTGGCCGCGCTGCTTCCCGCGTCATGATCCCATTTGCTGGGCGCGCCGATAATTTACGGCTCCGGACGCGAACAAATCGCTACTGAAGACAATCAGAAAACGTGGTGTCCAACTCGTGGGCACCTGCGTTTCTAGGCTCCTGCCCACGTTTCCATCGGCCCCCCGCCTCCGTTCCGCAGACCCGCGGAATCCGCATCGTATGAAGGGGATCGATGAATGCGCCCAACACGAATGGCGGCGAGAACCGCGGCGGTGTCGGCCATGCTGGCCCTCGCCGTCACCGCGTGCGGCGGCGAGGGGGGCGACGGCGCGCGGCCCGGCCGCACATCGGGCTCGACCGCCGCGCCGTCCGTGCCCGCGCCCGCGACGTCCGGGCCACCGGCCGTCTACACGATCGGCGACGCGCCACCGTCCGGGACGGGGGCCGCCTCCGGGGTCGTCCTGACGCAGGAGGTCAACGCCGGTGGACGCACCGCCTGCGTGGTCCTCGCACTGAAGGACGGGAAGCTCGGTGAGGTCGGCCGCTTCGGCTATCCGGCCAACACGGCCGGGCAGGATCCCGCGCATGGTTTCGAGCCCTGCGACCAGCGGACCTCCTTCACCACCGACTTCACCCAGATGGCGGGCGTGCGGTCCTACCGGGTAAGGCCCGGCGTCGACCGGCATCCGGCGCTGCTCGCCATGGACGGCACCGTCACCGACATATCCGGACGTGGTGACAAGGGCGTCGCCGGAGCGTCCCAGTCCAATCCGACGATCGAGCCGACGACCGGTCGCGTGTGGATGTGGCGCACCAATCCCAACAAGGGAGTCGGAAACCCGACGATGCTGCTGCACTCCATGAAGCCGGACGGCAGCGACGCCAGGGACGAGAGCGCCGCGCAACCGAAACGGGAGGACCGCCGGACGTCCCTCATGTTCGTCGGGCAGCAGTTCACTTTCCTCGGCGGGCAGCCCATCTACGTCGAGACCGCCAAAAAGGCGATCGCCACGCCGGACGGCCGCACGGCCGTCTTCAGCGATCTCGGCGAATACCGGGTCGGCCCGATCGCCACGCTGCGGACCAATCCCGCGCTGCCGGTGACCGGTGCAGTGACCTCGATCAAACCACAGGTATTTCTGCCCGATGACGGCACCGGATCCCGGTTTGTCGCGACCAGCGGAGAGAAAATCGTCCTCTGCGCCATCGGAGACTCCGCGATCACCACGACCCTTCTCTACGAGCCGACCGACATGGCGTTGAAGTTCGGCATCTCGCAGAGCTCGTTCGTGGCGGCCGATGACGGTTCCGTCTACTACACGGTGCGCAATCGTGTCCCCGCGCAGAACGGCGCCGAGCGTGTCGCCCGCCTCGTCCGGCTGAAGGACGGCCAGGCCACCGTGGTCGCGGTCGTCGCCGCCGACAGCGGGACCGCGACCCCCCTGACCGCCCTGACCTACGTCAAGTAGGCCACGGCAGGCACCTGTCACCGCCGAAACGCGCCGAACCCCCACTGGAGAGATGATTATGAAAATGGCCACCGGCCTGACCCTGCTGTGCGGCACCGCGCTCGCGCTGTCGGCCTGCGGCTCCTCCGGATCGCCGGAGGAGTTCCGCTCCCTGCTGACCGAGCGCGGCATCAAACCCGACCACGTCAAGTCGGTCGCGGAGGTCGACGACGGCTACGCCGCGCTCGTGTACGTCCGCATGAACTGCGAGCTGCGCTTCACCTGGGACGGCGACGACACGATGAAAATCACCTCCGTGAACAGGAAAAAGCTGCCCGAAGCCCGCGGGTTCACCGGGAAGGAGGAGCCCGGCTACCTCGGTGCCATCTGCGACACCGACCTGTGAGCCGACGCGAGATGTGAGGCCGGGGGCGGCCCGGCCAGGCGGTGAGGATCTCGACGGCCGCCCGCCGGGCCCCCGGGGCGCCGATGCCGCGCGCGGCTGAGCTTGTTCGCCGCGCTCAAGCGTCGCGAGATCCGCGCCAGTGCCGTCCGCACGAGGTCTCGTGCCGGGCCCCCGCGAGGACGCCGGTGATCGCGAACGGTTCCGCGGCCTGGGGCCCAGCTCAGGCACGGCGCTCACCTGGACGCGGGCGGGGTGTCGGGCAGGGGGAGACGGAGGGCGAATCGGGTTCCGGACGGGGTGTCGTCGACGGTGAGCGAGCCGTTGTGAGCGGAGGCGATCTCGTAGGCGATGGCGAGGCCGAGGCCGGTTCCGCCTTCGTCGCGACTGCGGGCCGTGTCGAGCCGGGTGAAGCGTTCGAAGATCCGGCCTCGGTCGGAGCGGGGAATCCCGGGGCCGTCGTCGCTGACGGTGAGCAGGGAGCTGGTTTCGCCGCTGGTGAGCTGGACGTCGATGGTCGTGGCGGCGTGCTGCTGGGCGTTGTCCAGCAGGTTGTTCACAAGGCGTTCCAGATAGGTGCGTGTCCCCGAGACGTGGATGTCTGGGGCGAGCCGGGTGCCCAGGACGATGGGGTCTTGTCCGCTGTTGAGGAGCTGCCGACGTGCCCGTGTCTCACCCTCGACCAGAGTCGTGAGGTTGAGCGGCTCGACCGTCTCGGCTCGTGAGCCGATCTGGGCGAGGAGCAGGAGGTCGGTGACCAGGGACTGCAGCCGGTCGGTGGCTCCGATCGCGGCCTGCGCGGTCCGCTCGACGTCGGTGTCGTCCGGATGCATGAACAGGTCCTCCAGGTTGATGCGCAGCGCGGCGATCGGCGTCCGCAGCTCGTGCGCGGCGTCGGAGGCGAATCGCTCCTGTCTGCGGATCGATCGTTCCAATCGGTCAAGGGTCGCGTTGGCGGTACGGGCGAGCCGCGCCACCTCGTCGTCACCCGACGGTTCGGGCACGCGGCGCGACAGGTCGCCGCCGCCGATCTCGGCCAGCTCCCTGCGGATGTTGTCGACGGGCCGCAGGGTCCGGCCGACGATGCGCCAGGCGGCCCACGACGCCAAGGCACTCAGTGCGAGGACGCCGCAGGCGAGAAGGAGTTCCAGGTACAGCCCGGCCAGGATGGTCGGTTGTTGGCTTCCCGCGTAGATCACCACCGAGTCGCGATCAGGCGACACCCGGATCGCGACCACGGTCAGGCAGCCCATGCCCATCACATCGCATTCGGTGAACTCCTGGACGCGGTTGTTCGGCGACGGCACGACCTTGCTGATCGGAGGCCAGCCGCCTGCCGGGACGCTCGCGTCCAGAACACGACGGTCGGCGCCGACCACCTGGAGATACCGGACGCCACTGGCGCCTTCGGGGATCGGATGGAGCAGTGTTCCCTGCCGTACCGCGGTCGCCACCCGGCGCGCGGCGAGCTCGGTATGGGCAACGGCGGTGTCGTGCCGCTCGGATCGGGTGATCTTGTCGAGGGCGATGGCGAGGAGGCTGAGGACCAGCACGGCGACGGCCGCCGTGATCAACGTGTCCCGTCCGCGGATCGTCCGGGGGCGCAGACGAATGTCGTACCGGCCCATCAGCACCCCTTTCACATGCGGGGCTTCCGGTAGCCCTTCGGTTCAGTGACCACTGCGGTCCAAACAGGGGATGGCGTCGAGCAAACGTATCTTCAAGGGCCCTGTTCCAGCTCAGCGGTCCCGGGAGTCGGAGGCGGAGAGTCGGCTGAGGTAGGCGTTGTAGCGGGCCAGTTCGGTGCCCTGGTCGCGGTCGGCCTGCCGGTCGGCGCGCGCGGCACGTCTGGTGTCGTCACGGAACCATTGTGCGAACAGGGCGGCCAGGACGAGCATGGTGGGCACTTCCCCGAAGGCCCAGGCGATGCCCCCACCGGTGGTCTGGTCGGAAACGGCGTCCATGCCCCAGGACGCGGGCGGATGGGCGAAGAAGGCGGCGACGGGTGTGGTAGACATCATCACCGCGATCCCGAAGAAGGCGTGGAACGGCATGCCGATGAACAGCTCCAGCATGCGCAATGGGTGCGGTGGTCGGTGCGGCGCGGGGTCGGCGCCCACGATGGGCCAGAAGAACAGCAGCCCGACGGCGACGAAATGGACGAGCATGATCTCGTGACCGAGCCAGCTTCGCATCGCCAGGTCGAACAGCGGGGTGAAGTACAGGCCGTAGAGGCTGGCGATGAACAGCGGCAGCGTGAACAGCGGCGACGAGATGATCCGGGTGAACCGGCTGTGCAGCAGCCCGACGAGGAGCTCACGCGGTACGGCGCGACCGCGCCCGGCGGGCAGGGCCCGCAGCGCCAGCGTCAAGGGCGCGCCCAACAGCAGCAGGACCGGCGTGAGCATGGACAAGACCATGTGCTGCACCATGTGAACACTGAACAGTTCCATGCCGTAGCCCCCGACTCCGGTACAGGTGACGGCGGACCCGGTGGCCACCCCCGCGATCCAGGCGGCCGTCCGCAGGGGTGGCCATCGATCGCCGCGGCGGTGAAGCCGGACGACCGCGAGCGCGTAGGCGGTGAGGGCGACCAGGCACACTGCGGGTTCGAGCGGGAGAGGCTGCGGATGCCAGGCCAGCAGCCGTTCGAGCGTCGGCGGTGCGGTCGGCATCCACATCGGACCGCTCATGTGCATGGTGTCCATGCCGGGCATCGGCGGGGGAGTGCTGGCGATCACGGTCACGGCTCCAGGAGGGCTTGGCCGACGTAGCCGCCGGGATCGGCACCGCCGGGGACGGCGAAGACCGCGCTGGACTCGTGCCGGATGAACCGGGTGAGGCCGTCGGCCCCGGCGAGTTTGCGCTGCACCTGGACGAAGCCGGTGATCGGGTCGGCCTGCCAGGCGACGAACAGCAGACCGGCGTCGGGCGCGCCGTCCGGCCGCAGGCCGTCGTGGTAGGAGAACCCGCGGCGCAGCATGGTGGCCCCGCCGTTGGACGCGGGAGCGGCGACGCGGATGTGCGCGTCGCCGGGGATGGCGAGCGTCCCGTCGGCCCGGGTCGCCGTCAGGTTCGCCGGGGTGGTCTCGGTGCCGCCCGACAGCGGGGCGCCGTCGTCCTTGCGGCGGCCGATGACGCGTTCCTGCCGTGGTCGCGGCAGCCGGTCCCAGTCGTCCAGCAGCATTCGGATGCGGCGGACGACCGCGTAGGAGCCGCCGTCCATCCAGGCGTGCGATCCAGTCGTGTCGGAGACGAATATCTTGGCGTCGTAGCCGGGGTCGGACGGGTCCGGGTTGCCGGTGCCGTCGAGCTGACCCATCAGGTTGCGGACGGTCCTCGGACGGTCGGTGGCGCCCCGGGCCCGGTTGAAACCGTTCATCTGCCAGCGCACCGTCGCGGTGCCGGACGCCGTCCGGCGCAGGACGCGCAGGGCATGGACGGCGACGAGGGGATCGTCGGCGCCGATCTGCACCCACAGGTCGCCGTCGCCGCGGGCGGGATCGAGGGCGTCGCCGGGGAAAGGCGGGATCGGCGCCAGCGCGGGCGGCAACCGGTCGTCGAGCCCGGTCTTGCCGAAGAAGGCGCGGCCGAACCCGAACGTCACGGTCAGCGAGCACGGCCCGGCGTCCAGCGCGATCTGGTCGTCGCCAACGGGCGGACGACCAGCCGCCATCGCCTCGGCTGCCGCCGACCAGCGGCGCGACAATGCGGCCGCGGCGACGCGGCCGGTGCCGGGGGACAGGTCGAAGGCGACCAGGTAGCCGCATGCCTGAAGCGGTGTGGTGATCCCGGCCTGATGCCGCCCGTGGAACGCGACGGCGGTGTCGCCGACCGTACCGAGCGAAGGGTCGTGCTGGCCGGTCCAGCGGTGCGCGGCGGAGCCGGCGGCCAGTCCCGCCGCCCCGGCGCCGGCTCCGCCGAGCAGGCCCCGCCGCGAGATGCCGCGACGGTCGGTCGATCGCTTCATATCCGTTCTCCGTGATGGTCGTGGGGCCGTCACTGTTCGGGCCGGTAGCCCGCCGGGCGGACGGGCGCGCGCACGGTGACGGGGGCCGAGGTCGTGAACCGCAGGACGAAGGTGACGGTGTCGCCGGTCCGCGGTTTGCGTTTCAGTCCCATCAACATCAGGTGGTTGCCGCCGGTGCGCAGCACGAGCCGCCCGTGCGCCGGGACGGTCATGGCCACGACCGGGCTCATCGCACCCTTCGCGGTCGTGGTGTGCAGGGACACGTCGGTGGCGATGTCGCTGGTCACAGCGGTCAGCGTGTCGGCGCCCCGACCGGTGTTGACGACGGTGAGGTAACCGGCCGCCATGTCGGCCATCGGCGGCTCCGGGACGTAGGCGCCGGTCACCGCCAGACGCGGCAGGACCGTGCCGGTGTCGTGCGAGCCGGTGTCGTGCGAGCCGCAGGCGACCGGCCCGGTCGCCAGCAGGAGCGCCCAGAGCCCGGCGGCGAGCCGCTTCACATCGCCCCCCTGATGAGTTTGGGCAGGTCGGCGGCGTATCGCTGGGATGTCGTGCCCGACGTGTAGACCATGTGGACCTTGTCGTCCGCGGGGGAGAAGGCCAGGACCTGGGCGCCGTGGGTCACGGTGTAGCTTCCGTCGGGGTTCTTCGAGGGCTTCTCCACGGCCACGCCCAGGGCGCGCGCCGCCCTCTGGACGGCGCCGAAGTCGCCGCTCAGCCCGATGAAACGCGAATCGAAGGCGGCCAACCACGAGTGCAGCCGCCCGGGAGTGTCGCGTGCGGGATCGGTGGTCACGAAGATCACTCGCAGCCGCCGCCGCTGGGCGACCGGCAGCCGCTTCACCGCGTTGGCGATGTCGGCCATCGTCGTCGGGCACACGTCCGGGCAGTGGGTGTAGCCGAAATACATCAGCGTCGGCGTGCCCGCCGTCCGCTTGACCAGGTCATAGGCGTGTCCCCGGTCATCGGTGAGCGTCAGTTCGGGTTTCGGTAGCGGGCGGTCGAGCCGGATGGCGGTGCCGCCCGCCGCGGCGGCTGGGGTGGTGGCCGCTGCGGGACGATCGCCGGTCTGGCCTCCGCCGCACGCAGTGGCGGCCAGGGCGAGCGCCGCGGCAATGGCGGTGAACCGGACGGTGACGGCCGTCCGGCGGGAACGCTGAGCGCGGGCGCGCGGAAGTACACGCATGAAGCCTCCAAAGGGAGGGCACGCCGTGCGGGATCACGAAGGTCCGGCGGCGTGCGACCGTGCGGGCCGTGCCATCGGGCACGGCCGGAAAGGGGCAGAAGGAGAGTGCCCGTGGGCCCGTCCATGGGACGGACGCGTCCGGGTGAAGGGGACGAGCCCATGTCGGCAGGCGCCGACGGTCGGCTCAGATGACCTTGACCAGGGGCGGGCCGCGCCGGATCAGGGCATGGTCCAGCAGAACCGTCTCGCCCGGCCCGATCTTCTCCTCGTGCTGCCAGAGCGTCCTGATCCGCATGTCGGGCGGACATGGCGTCGCCCGCCGTGTGAGCACGGCGGAGAACAACGCGGTCAGCGGCCCGGCAGACCGCGCCGAGAGCCGGACCATCTGCCAGACGGCGCGTTCGCCGCGGTGCACGACCCAGCCGAGCAGGAACGCAGCGGCCAGGTGCACAACGAACATGGTGAGACCGGGCATCATGTGCCCGCCCATGCCGTGCCCGCCCATGCCGTGCCCGCCCATGCCGTGCCCGCCCATGCCGTGCGCGTCCGTGCCGCCGGGCATCGTGTGCCCGGTCACGGCGGGTGCACCGCCGGTAGAACCTTCGGGCGGTGAATCCGGCGCCGGAGGCTGCCCCAGGCAGAACACCACATGAAGCACCATCTGCCCGCACAGCAGCATCGCGATGATGCACGGCCGCGAACGTTCCCGGCCCGCCAGCGGCGTCGCCAGCAGGATCGTCACCGCCCAGCCGGACAACAGCGACCACCACGGCGGCCCGCCCCCGGAAGCGGCGGCGTGCGCGGCCGCCGACACCGCCGTGCAGACACCCGAGAACACCACCGACCTCAGCAACCGCAGGCCGAGGTCAGCGCTCATCGTCCGGGTGGTCCTCGTCAACATCGTCCAGCTGGGCCGCACGCTCGTTTCGCCGTCCGGGACTCACGTCCGCGTCATGTCCGGCGACTACTGCGAACCGTAGTGCATGGGGTGGCGACGGCCGGTTCCGCCCCACGGTGCCCCATCGGCGCCTCGGAGTCGGCGACGGGTCGGTCAGGGAGCGGTGACGGAGGCGATGCTTCCTGCGGGCGGCTTCCCCATGGCCGGGGCGTGGAGCGCGCGGAGGACGGCCTGATGGGTGACCCAGCCCGCCAGGAGGGTGCGCTCTGAATTCAGGACGGGCAACCCGGTTCCATCGGTGGTGGTCAGGATGTGCAGCGCGTCAGCCAATGGCATGTCGGCGGTGAGCGGCGTGGGCATCTGTGTGAGCGCACCGGCGGTCGGCTGGTGCTGGTGCGGCCCGTCCGTCCGCGACTCGGCGTCGGCCATCGCCTCGGCGGCCGCTCGTGCCGTGATGACGCCCTGGTAGGCGCCCTGGCCGTCCAGCACCGGCAGCGCGCCGTGCGCCGAGAGGGCGAGCAGGCGCGACGCGTCCTCCAACGGAAGACCGCCTGGAAGCGGATCGGGAACCGGCTCCATGACGCGGGCGACGCGCTGGGTCATGCGCGGGTCGACCGGTGCGGCGTCCAGATCGACGCCGCGGCGGCGGAGTTTGAGGCTGTAGACAGTGTCCTCCGACAGGCGTTGGCTGACCAGGGCCGCCACCACGATCGCGGTCATCATCGGCAGGATGATGGAGTACTCACCGGTCAGCTCGAAAAGGATCACTACGGCGGTGATCGGGGCGCGGGCGGCGCCGGCGAACACCGCCCCCATGCCGATGAGCCCGTAGGCGCCCGGGGCGGTGGTGACCGAGGGCGCGAGCTGGTGGGCCGTCATACCGAACGCGCTGCCGAGCATGGCGCCCATGAACAGGCTCGGTGCGAACACGCCGCCCGAGCCGCCGATCCCGATGGTCAGGCTGGTCGCGGCCATCTTGGCCACCAGCAGCAGGAGCAGGAACCCGATCGCGAACCCGCCGTTCACCGCGTCCTGCAGGACCGGGTACCCGACGCCGTACATCTGCGGCACCGCCAGCAGCAGCCCGCCCAGCAGCAGCCCACCCACGGCCGGCCGCAACCACTCGGGGCCCCGCCAGAGACGGTCGCACACGTCCTCCACCGTGTACAGAACACGGGTGAACCCCACTCCGGCCACCGCTCCCAGTAGCCCGAGGAGCGCGAATGAGAGGTACTCGATGGGGTGGGAGACATGGAAGTCCGGCGGTGACATGAACGAGGCCGACCCGAGCGCGGCCCGGCCGATCACACTGGCCGTCACGCTCGCCAGCACTACCACGCCGAACGACTCGACGTTGTAGTCGCGCAGGATCAGCTCCATCGCGAAGAACACCCCGGCCAGCGGCGCGTTGAAGGTGGCGGCGATCCCGCCCGCGGCGCCGCAGGCCACCAGGATCCGCAACCGGTTCTCGGCAACCCGCGCCATGCGTCCCAGCGTCGAGCCCAGTGCCGCGCCGATCTGCACGATCGGGCCTTCACGCCCCACCGAGCCGCCCGCGCCGATCGTCAGCGCCGAGGCCAGCGACTTGATCACCGCGACCTGGCCCCCGATGCGCCCACCACGCTGCGCGACCGCCACCATCACCTCCGGCACACCGTGGCCCCGTGCCTCGGGCGCGAACCTCTGCACCAGCGGCCCGTAGACAACGCCGGCCACCACCGGCACGGCCACCACGAAGAAGGGTCCCAGCCACGGCAGATGGGGGTTCGCCGCGTGCCCGGCCGCGGAGTAGTCGCCGTGTCCGGTGAACAGATGGGTGAACAGCGCGATGAGCTCGCGGAAGAAGATTGCCCCTACCCCCGCACCGCACCCGACCACCAGGGCCAACACGACCAGACCCCACTGCGTCTCACGAATCCGGGCCACCCATCCGCGCACGCCCGCCTCGACCGGGATGGCGCCGCCCGCCGAGGTGCCGCCCACCGTCGACCTCCGTCCGTGAGGTTCACTAAGCTAACGATTGCAGTATGCAATGCTCAGCAAGGTCCCACCAAATCCCTAACTGGGCAGATGTCGGACAATTCGGGTCTCTGTTTTTCGCTGGTGGAGCTGCTGGTCAGCTTTGGGACGTGGGCGACGTGACCCACCGCCGGGCCACGATCCTGGCCACTTGCTCAGCGCTCACCTCCTCGGCCGTGCTCAGCCTTCGAGATGGCATATCACGCGACTCGCTGCCCGGGACTTCCGTCGGATCGCAGAAAATGTCTGCCCGTTCAACGGGCTCCCTGGTCAGCTGCGGCGCAGCTGCTGAAGTTGCCGCTGGTCGTCGAGTTGCCTGTTGGTCTGATCGATTCGTTGAATTCGGCCGTCGGGTGCCAGATGGCCAAACATGTAGATCTCTGCGGTAAAGGTCTTGCCCTTACGTAGACTGGTGCGGAGCGTCCAGCGTGCAGCTATCTGGTCACCGCAAACCAATGCCTGATGGATCTCCACCCCGGAGCGGTCGTCGGCTGCCATGGCCGCCTTGTCGACGTTCTTGCGGACGGGGCGGACGTGGTCGATCATCCGCTGCCGGTCGATCACCAGGCCGTCGTTGCAGTACTCGAAGTCTGGAACGAAGTAGCGGTCAAGGACCGTGCCAGGTTCCTCCTCCGACAGTGCCATGTCTCGGGTGTAGGTGAGAAGGAAGTCGATGAGATCCTGCTCGGAACTGATGCCCATTGTCCCCCTCGTCAGAGACCGTCGTTCACTCACTGCGGATGGCCCACACTGCACCCCTGTAGGGTTTATTTCCACCTGCTCAGCACAGGCCCCGGAGTGTCCTTGGTTGCCTTCTGGTCAGCGGGGTCTGCTCCGATCGGGCGCTGGGGGCCGCCGGTAGTGTCGAGCGCGGCCGGTCCACGACGTGGCCGGTCAGCAGTGAGGCGTCGAGTCGCCTCTATGTGAACTCTCGGTGAGTGGACCGATACAAATGGCTGGTGAACAGCGAAGACACTCTTGCACAGGACAATGATTTGAGTAGCCTGGGGCGACATGACCAGCGGGGCCGCCCAATCCATGACCCGTCGCGGACGGGACCGCCACGAGCAGCTTGTCCGGATAGGCGTGACCCTGCTCGCCGAGGGAGGATGGCCCGCCGTCACGGCCAGAGCAGTCGCCGAGCGCGCGCGGATCAAGCCGGGTTTGCTGCATCACTACTTCGGGGGGTTGCCTGGCTTTCACGCCGCGGTGGCCGCTCGTGCTCATGCGGAGGTCGTCGAGCCGTTGTTTGATGCCGTGCTGGAAGCACCGGACGTGTCGGCCGCCACCAGGAGCGCCCCGCAGTTGGTGGCGAAACGCCTCACCGACAAGCGCGACCTGCGGTTGGCGTGTGAGGTGCTCGGCCGGGCCCTGCGAGACCCGAGCATAGGGACCAGACGCTGCAGTTGGATCCGCACCGCCCACGAAGGAATCGCTTCACGCCTTGGGACTATGCACCCGCAATGGTCTCCACAGTGCCGCAAGGACACCGCAGCGTTGCTGGCCGCACTGCTGGACGGGTTGATCGTGCAGCAGATTCTTGACCCCGAAGGAGAAGCAGATACCGCCGACGCTCCGGCCACTGACGGGGGTTGAGGTCGCAGACGCCGGGGAAGTGCATCCGCGCTGGAGGAAGACGCTGACGCGCGGCACAGCGGCTGGCCGTGCGAGTTGGCACGGACGGGTGCGTGAACATGACAGGGGATCGATGGGTATATCGCTGTGGGAACACCGCAGGCTCCGCCAGATGGAGCGTGAACTGCGCCGAACCTCGCCATCTCTGGTGGTCTTGTTCGAGCGGCACCATCGTCACCTGCTTGCGTCAGGCGCGCCCAGACGTTCGTGTATGCCGCTGCCGGTGGGGTGGCTCCTGATCGCAGTGTCAACGGGATTGCTGGCAGCAGCCGTGCTCCTGTGCTTGGGGTCGGACGTCGGGCTCCCCGACACCGGGTCTGCCTCACCCACGCCCGAGAAGCCCGCCACCCGCCACTCGCCCCAGAACGACTACGCAGTTTCGTCGAGTGTTCCGCTACCGGTCCCGGGTCGCATCAGTTCGTGGGAGGAGCCCGCCGCCTCCCGCGATGGGTGACACCATGGCGTTTCGCGCCGCGAACGGAAGTGATGCGCCGCGCTCGCACGGACCGGAGGGCGAGGGCAGCGGGAGAAACGCCTTTCTGGGTGGTTTGCCCTTCGCCGTGATGGCCGTGGTCGGCTCGGTGGATCTGTTGGCCGGGCCAGGGGTGGGTTATCTGCCGTTGCTGTCGCTGGGGCCAGCGTTCGCCAGCCTGTCGTGCACCGTGAGACGAACGGCGGCGGTCGGAGGCCTTGCCCTGCTGCTGTGTATCGCACTCGCCTACTACGACAGGATTCTCGGTACTCGTGCCAATAATCTGACCTTCGTCTCGATCGTCGGTGTCATCGCCGCGAGCATGCTGGCCAGTGCCTTCCGAGAGCGTCGCGAACGTGAACTGGCCGACGTGCGAACGGTCGCCGAAGCGGCCCAGCGGGTACTCCTACGCCCCGTGCCGCGGCGCGTCGGCCCCGTCCGTGTCGCTGTCCGCTATGTCTCGGCAGTCACCCATGCCAGGATCGGTGGCGACCTGTACGAGGTGGTCATGACCGCCAACGGGGTCCGGCTGATCGTTGGCGACGTGCAGGGCAAGGGGCTGGAGGCCGTCGAGAACGCCGCAGTGGTGCTCGGCGCCTTCCGCGAGGCCGCCTATGACGAGCCCGACCTGCCGGGTGTCGCCGACCGGATCGAGCGTGCCCTGGCCCGCCAGCTGACCGGCGAGCAGTTCGTTACCGCGATCCTGGCCGAGGTGCAACCCGGGCAGATCCAGTTGCTCAACCACGGGCACCCGCCCCCTCTGCTGCTCGGCTCCGACGGGACCATCCGGGTGCTGGACCCGCCGGTGCCCGCCCCGCCGCTGGGCCTGGGGCTGGGGGATCTTGCCCCGGGGGGCGCCGAACCGCATGCCGTGCGCCTCGGCGTAGACGACCAGATTCTGCTCTACACCGACGGCGTCACCGAAGCCCGCAACCAGCAGGGAGTGTTCTACCCGCTGACCGACCGCGTCGGCGACCTCGACGCCATCGACCCCGAAAGCATGCTCGACTTGATCCAGAAGGACCTGGTCCGCTACGTAGGCGCACCCCTGGGTGATGATGCGGCAATGCTCCTCCTGCGCCGCCGAACCATCTAATCCAACGCGTCCGGCCACCTCTGCGTCCCTGCTGGGGAGGATCGTTCTCACGCGCCGCCCGCGGGCGTCTCCATCACGTGCCTTTCGCCGCTGCTTCGTGAACGGTTGACCCATGCCCGTTCCAGAGCCTCTGCGAGGTCACGCAGCGGCCGGGCCGGACGTCTCAAATCGTCGCGTACGTCAGCCCGGTCGAGGGTGCCCACAAGGCTGGTATGGCCCGATAGTCTTGTTCGCCCGAAAGCACCCTGTGAGCTGGTGGAGCCCGGGTCGGCCAGCCCGCCGCCCCGGCGCAGAGGTGCTCTCTGTACGGCTCCCGCCTGGCGATGCACCGAGGACAGGAAAGCAACGTGAGCGTGAGGAGCAAAGGGCTAGTGGCGCTGGTCGCCGGTCTGGTGATCGTGGGTCTGGTCGCCGTGCTGCTGGTCGTCACAAGGTCCGCTGACAGTGAGGTGTCGGTTTCCAACGGCCAGGTAGGGCTTACCGTGAAGGTGCCGTCTGGCGCGCTGGACGGTGAAGTCTCGATCACGCGGGCCGAACCCGGCGCGGTCACATTCGATGCCCTCAGCGCACCGATCGGCGGCAAGGTGGCCAGGATCGAGGTGAAGGACGGCACGCTGGACGGCGAGGCCGTTCTCACCTTCGACATCCCGCCCGGCGCCGACCCGAAAAACACCTACGTCTACACCTATGACCGCGAGCGCAAGCAACCCGTGCTGGTCGGCGGGACCGTCGATGAGAACGCCCGGACGATCACCGTCGTCACCGGTCACTTCTCGGAGTGGTGGACGAGCGAATTCGACCTGAAAAAAGCTGTTGGAGACGGTCTGCGCAATACCTTCTCCGCCCGTTCGGTGAAAGGTCTTGTGCACGACGCCCCGGACCTCACGTGCTTGCCCGCTCTCACCGTCACCACCACGACGAACACACTTCCGAAAGGCGTGGACCCCTGCGTCACCTACAACGACAGCGGTGAGCTGCTGCTGAGCGTCGGCAATGAGCTCGGCGCGCCGCTCGCCTTCTCGCCCGGACGGGGCGTCCGCCTCCGCTCCATCGAACCGGCGAACGAAACCGTGTACAACGGCCTGGTCGCATTCCTGCGGGAGGAGCTGGACGACGACACCGTCGTGATCGGAAGCGGTCGCCGGGCGACCTTCACGGTCAACCCCGGAGCGCTCAGCAATCACCAGATCAACCTCACCGCCAAGATCGATGTCGGTCATGCCGCCTTCGCGTTCAGCGGCGCGCTCAGTGAATCCATCCTCCCCTTCCTGAAGATCACGAAGGGGGCCAAGGGCTATCGGGCGGCCCAGGCCGCATTCGCGAAAGCGGACAAAGCCGCCAAGTACACCGAGTGCATCCTCAGTTCCGCCCAGCAGATCGGCAAGATCACCGACCCGAAAAAGGCCAGGCTCGCCTACATCGAGTCCTACAACAAGTGCCAGGGCAACCTGGCTCACCTCCTAACCCAGTGGTTCAAGAACCCAGTCGGCATGGCGATCTCCGCCGGAGAACAGCGTACGCTCAAGAACGCCATCAACCGGCTACCAGAGGCCGTCGCCAAGCAGACCACCAAATTGCTCACGGCATTCCTGAACGCCGGTGACCTGGCCCAGCCGCTCACGACGGCCATCGCCGCCGCGCGGCACGGAACGGGACCCTTCCAGTGGCGACTCACCCTGAACGACGAACCACCGCTGACCAGACTCGGTCAGGTGCTGCCCAAACCGCCGGAAGGCAACTACATCGTCGACGGAACCCTCGCGAAGTCACGTGAACAGGGCCTCCGCCAGGGATTCCAGTCACTCCCCGAACTACTCCTCCCATGCCAGGGGGCCTGGAGCACCACGTGGATGGCCCCGCTTTTCGCCGGCGGCGGGTACGAACTGGTTCCCCCTTCAGCGGGTAAGCGGATCCACGCCGACGTGCACATCACCTACGTCCAACCCCAGCAACGAGCGAACGTCGCCGCGTACCTGAAGTCATGGAGCGGCCGTACCTCCTGCAATGGCGAAGTCCCACGCTACAGCGTCACCTACAAGTACAAGGGCGAAAAAGTCGCCTCCACGTTTGCCGACGACTCAACAATCGCCTGGAGCCACTGGTTCGGCGTACCGAACTCAGACGACATCCACTCCAGCCATCAGATGGTCGCCTTCAGCCAGGCGAGCGGCTACCTCATGGTGGTGTCCATCGTGCCCGGCGAACGCGGTGCCTTCTTCGCCGAGAAGGTACCTCCAGCCGAGATGGCGGCTGCCTTGGACGCGGCCTACAAACTCGCCTCCTCCAAGGCGAACCAGATGCTCGGCGCACGCCTCAACCGCAACTGACGCCATCCCGCCGGAGCGTTTCCCAGATGAGGACGCCGAAGGCGTCGAATGGGCCAAGCCCGGCGTCCGGTCGATGCGCGCTGCGACGCCGGGACGCTACCTCACTGTCGGGAGGGTGGCGTGGTGATCTGCTCGGGTGGTCAGTAGTCCCATCAGGGGCTGCGAAGTGCGAAGGCCACACAGTCGCTTTGGCTTGCTGTGACCCTGTGTCAAGCACGCATTGTTCAAGACCACATACCACTACGACTCCGAAGGCCGCCCCACTCACATCACCCGCCTGGCCGGAACCGCCGACGCCATCGACGGCCCCAAGACCACCTACGGCGCGTTCGACCTGCCGGTCACCACGCCAACGAGCTGGGCGACACCACCCGCTACGACTACGAAGACCACGGCACCCTCACCAAGATCACCGATCCTCTCGGCCGCATCACCCAGGCCTCCCACACCGGCGACGGGCAACCCCGCAGCGTCACCGACAGCGCCGGGAAGGTCAGCACCAACACCTACCGGCTGGGCGACCTGGTCACCACCACCGACTCCCTCGGCAACACCACCCGGCTGTTCCACGACGCCGCCGGACGGGTCACGTCCACCACCGCCCCCAACGGCGCCACCGCCACCTACGCCGCCGGCAACCAGCTGATCACCAACACCGACCCGCTCGGGCACACCTTCAGCCGCGCCTACCAGGAGGACTGGCTTAACGTCTCGCCCTAGCGTGTTTGATCCGCTTACCGCTCCTGGTTGCCTCATGGTCCGGCGCTCGTTCCCCTGCTGCTGACGATCTCGCACGTCTACGGATCTCTTCAAGGACCAACGCTGGGTCGTCCAGTTGGAGATTGTGACCGGCATTGTCGGATATGAGAAAAGCCGCGGCCTGGTTGGTGTCATGATCCCTGCTATGTCTAACTCCTCGCCTCACGCCAAGTCTGTGTACTAACCGGCCGGAGTGTACAGGGGAAGTTCCCTCTTTAGGTATTGGTCGCGCCTCGTCCGGCCTCCTTTAGTGCCTCGGGTAGGTAGTGTGCGTAGCTGTCGCGCAGGTGTTGTGTTACGCGCTCGTCGGTTGCCTCGTAGTTTAGTTGCTGGCGAAAGAACGACAGTTTCCGCTTGGCGGCGTCGAGAATCTCTCCCCAGCTCTTCACCCATACCTGATACTCGTCCTGGTCATCCGCCAGTCCCGGAGCTTTGTCTTTCTGGCGGATGTCGCGAAGGATTTCCTTGGAGTAGTCATAGGTAACTAGATAGAACTGCCATTTGGAAGGCACGTCGCGATACTGTGGGTTGTCTATGATGGCACGGGCGTAGGAGGTGATTTGCTGCAGTTCGTCGGGGCCGACGATCACTGATGGGCGTTTGAGTTCGATGATTATGCGCTCGTTGGAGCGCTCGTCCCCGATCCTGCGGAACAGCAGGATGTCTACCCTGCCCAGAGTTCCGTCGGCGCGCCGGACCGTGTCAAGTTTGTTCTCCAGTACCACGTCTGGCCCGAGGAGGCTCAGGTGCGCGTCGAGTACTGCGGTGAGCCCGACCTCAGGGCGGGCCAAGGTCCATTCTTCGCCGAACAGCCACAGGTTCTGGGCGATCATTGGGTGGAGTTGGTCGACTTCTCGGAGCTCTTTGCGTAGCTGGTCATCGGCGAGGATCTTGCGCAGTGCACCGATGAAGTCCAGTCGGTTGGTGACGGTGGTGGCTGCGCCGATGACGTCCGCCAGTTCCGTGCGTGTCAAGAGCCGCGACAGATGGTTGCGGTCCTCGTCGGTGAGGGCCAAGACGCTTTCGAGGATGCCGTGCAGGTCGCTGGGGCTGCGTTCCAGGGCAGTGCGGATGAGGTCGACCGACAGCTTGCGGGCTGTGCCCTTTGTCGGCAGCGCGTTGCGGGCAACGGTCACCACGACGTCGAACGTGCGCTGTTCGACGAGTTCGGTCGCGCTGGTGGCCTTGGCCGGATAGGGATAGATGCCCTCGTCCTTGAGTTGACGCACCACCTGGACAGCGATCTCGGCGCTGCGTTCCCGCAGGTGCTTGTGTATGGCCTTGGTAGCCGCTTCCAGGAGGCTGCTGTGGGTCATCGCCAGCATGTGCAGATCTTCGGTTGACAGGTCGTTGAATCTGTCTGATCGCAGGTAGGGCGTGAAGGCGACGACACTGTCGGACCAGTCCTCGCCGTCCTCAGCCAGGGCGATGCCGTCTGCGTTGCAGATGAGCATCTTCCGATCGCTCATCCGCTTCTTCCACTCCACGAATGTGACGAAGGGTGGGACTTCGTCGCCGGTGTACTCGGGCGGAAGGTCCAGCTCCAGGGTCTTCGATGTCTCGATAATTGCATCCGGGTTCAGGCGCGTCCCGTCGAACTCCACGAGGACGTCCGAGTACGCCTTGAGGTAGAAGGCCAGCTTGGCCGTCAGGTTGGCGGCGGCGTCCGCCGCCTCCAGAGCCCGTAGCCGCTTGTCCTGTGGCACCTGGATGCGGACGACGGTGCCGGTGGGCAAGCCGCTCTTGACGGGTTCGTCAATGTGCCACTTCGTCGGGCGGCGAACGTCTGCGGAGATCCGCGTCGCGACCGGCGCTCCATCGACCACGGAGACCGAGTCCCAGGTGAAGCTCTCGCCCAAAGCGAAGGCGTAGAGACGGCCTTCGCCCATGCGGCCATGGAGAATGCGCTGGTTCCCAGTGGTATGCGTCTTGCGCGCCTTCCAGGTGTCGCCGTACTCCCGGAAGGACCGCTGGGCCTGCTGCGGGGTGATGCCCTCGCCGTTGTCGGACACCACAATCTGCGAGATCGCTCCCAAACTGGTACGACGCAACTCGACCACCGCATGCGTCGCGTTCGCGTCCAAGGCGTTCCACACCAGCTCTGCAATCGCCGTGATCGGTGGTCTGCGCGTGAACTGGAGGATCTTGGCCTCACCGACCTCCAGCAAGATCTCGGTCGAGTGAGGCGATCGTGGCAGGGGCACAACCGAACCGGCTGACTCCGCCTCCTCGGGAGCCGTAGGTGCGGTCCCATCCCCGTCTTGTTCGCCGGACATGCGCCGACCGTACCTCTCGTGGCAGCGCCTCGCCGTGTGGACAACACAGCATGTTGTGGGTCGCCCCGGAGGACGTCGGTCAGGCTCCCACGATCTTGACTGTGTTCCGGGACGTCACTCTTCCTTGATCAGCTCCTGGAAAGACGGGCAAGCCACTGCGTGCCACTCGCGTACGAAGACGTGATCGCCTTCCCGGATGACCTCGACGTGCCACGGAAGGCAGTCATGACACGGCCAGATCTCGTAGGGCGAGCCATCGTCGGTCTCGGCGGCCAAGTCCACCGAGCCGATCGGGGCACGGTAGGTGGTATCGGGCCGACGGCTTTGGGGGGTGCTCATCCGTCCAGTATTCAGCGGAGAGCACGGAGGGGTCAGTGCTCGGCTCCCTGCGCTGGGTGAGGCACTGGCCCGATCCCGATCGTGTTCAGCGGCGGCTGATGGTGGACGATCATCCGCGTCTCGGTCTCGTCCATCTCCCTCTCGGTCTCGCAACGCAACAGCGTGACGTTCATGACGCGATACCGCTTCATGCGATCGCTCATGTGGTGGCCTAGGCGGGCGAGGACGTTCTCCGATTTCCCGATGTAGAGCGGCCGGTCGGTGTCGGAGCCCCAGAGGAAGTACACGAAGAACCCGTGAGGGTCGAACCCATCCTCTGCGATGCTGGCCGCTCGGATACCCGCGATGCCCCGACGGGCTCGGGCCTCGACACGGTCATAAGATCGCTGCAGTTGCTCCTGGTCGCGGGCACGCTCCCGGTGCGCTTCCTCTACGGCGGCCAGAGCGGCATCAAGCCTGTCCTGCGCCGCTGCGGCGATCTGCCGTATCTCCCGGATGGTCGGCTGTAGCGCGTCCGCCAGTTCCTCGGGCGGCACGCACCGGGCTAGCGCCTCGTAGATGCCAATCTTGAGGATGGACGCCACGCTCATGAGGTCGTCCGGGCGTTCCGAGAGGTCGAGCGGGGGCCGCTGCGAGCCGTCGCACCTGGTCTTGCACTCAAGGTGGTATCTCAGGGTGCCGTCCTGCCGCAGCTGGACTTTCGCAGAGCACACGCTGCAGCGCTCACGCGAGGGAGTGGTCATCGCGTCTCCGCCGGGATCAGTAGCCGAGGGCGCCGGCGTCGACGTCCTGCCCCACGCCCGTCACCGCCCCGCAGGGCCAGCGTTCGCTGCACTTGCCGCAGTCGGCTCCCTGCTCTGGTGGCGGGTGCTCAGTGAGCATCCGATGCGCTGTCGCCCACCAGGCGGTCTTGTCGCGGCTGTTGAGCCTGTCGTCACGCAGCTGCGCCGTCCTGGCCAGAAGGGCCCGATAACGCTCAAGGTCCTTGTCCGATGGAACTGCCATTAGCGATCACCTTTCGTCGGGGAGGCGCCTGCGGTCGAGGAGGGGAGCAGCTCGGCCAACTCAGCGACCATGCCTTGGTTGGGGCCGCGCGGGTCGACGCACCGCAGGCCGGCCGCGCGGAAGAACAACGCCCGGTCCTCCTTGCCTGCTCCGTCCATGGGAGTGAGTGCGAGCCACGTCAGTCCGGCCCGGCGTGCGCGGCGGACGAACTCGGCGAGCAGCTGGCGGCCGATGCCGCGGCGGTGGTTCTCCTTGGCGACGGCCATGGCGTGGATGTAGGCGTGAGGCGGCGGGTGGGCGGGGTGAGCGAGATGGTCCGCGACGTGGCCGTCGAGCGTGCCCTCAAGCCAGCCGAGAACGGAGCTTGCTTCGTCGACCGCGACAAGGCTCTCCCATCCCTGCGGGGGCCGGCCGATGAGGTAGTCGTCTGTGGAGAACTCCTCGCCGCTGTCCTCGGCCACCTTCACGATGCCTGGACAGTCGGCCAGATCGGCGCTGCGAACCGTCATCGTGTCGCCGCGGGTCACCATTGGCGACTGCTCACTGCCTTACCGCCGCCCTTGGGGGCCGCGCGCTCTATGAGTTTCGACAGGCGGGCGACGGCTTCGCCATGGTGGCCTTTGCCCAGCATGCTGCCGACGATCACCTCTGCGGGCAGGGGCTCCTTGGTCAGGAGATCCCGCAGGACACGGAGGGCCTGGTCGGCGCCGAAGCCGCGCGTCCATCCGTTGTTGCCGTAGAAGTGGATGTGGTCCAGTTCTTCGCGCTGGTGGTCCGTGCGGGTGTCCGGAGTCGGCTCACCTGTGAGGAGGTTGACGGCGCCGGCCTCCATCGCCCAGCCGATCAGCGGGAACTGGGCAGACTCGACCACGGCGAGGGATGAGCGACGAGCGTAATCCGCGGCCTGGTGCAAGGTCTCGTAGTCCGGGACGTAGACGAGGACGGGGCCGTCTCCGCTGGGGGTGCGGTTCCGACTGCCGGGCGTTGTCGCCGGGTAGGTGCGGGCGAATCGAGTGATGGGCTCGACGTTGGCGTTCCACTGGCTTTGGGTGGGTGTGACGAGCAGCGGGGTGGCGTTCTGGGTGCGGGCCTCGGTGAGTATCCAGTCCACGGCAAGGGCGGCAGCTTCGTTCCAGTCGCGGTGGGGATCGTCGTCGGGGACCCACGCGGCGGTGTAGTTCGTCGTCATGACGCCGGACCATATCGACAGAGCGTGACATTCTCGGCCCGACCTGCGCATTTCAGCATGCCGGTGTTCGGGTCCGGACTCAATCCGGTCCGCCAAACTCGCAACTACGGCGACCGTTCCAATGCGCAGGCTGGTGGCTCGCAGGGGATATGCGTGATCTTCCCGCCGAGGTGGACGCGAGCCGCGCGAAGGATCGCCGGAGAAGCGTTCACTGTCCAGTTCTGACCCGTCAGGAGGTCGCCGCCGGTGAGCTTCATCATGTCGAGCTGCCCGTCCACGCCCTGGTGGTTGTCGTGGACGCGGATCACTATGTTGCCGTCCGAGCAGGTGACCTGCTCGCGCGCCCCGATGACGTTCTCGGTCTCGGTGAGGTCAGAGCATGGGATCGAGCCGGCGGCCTTCTCCACGATGGTGCGAGGGGCGTTGTAGTACCCGCCGTCAGAGGGCGGAGCGGGTGTCGCGAGTGGGCTCGATGTGCTCGCTGCGGTGGTATCGCTGAGCGGCCCGCAGGCTGTCAGGGGCAGTGCGGCTGCCGCGAGTAGCGGGAGGCGGGTCCGCAGCAACTCAGGCCAGGAGATGCCCATGAGGTCCCCCAGGGATCGAGCCCGACCCGTTCCTGTCAGGGCAGGTTAAGCGCATCTTTGCCGCGGATTGGGGGGTTCCGGCGCGGATACGCAGGGGCACGGCCGGGTCCGGTCAGTTCGCACGCCGCTGGCTGCCCGCTGCCTCGCGCTTGCCGTTGATCTGGGCGAGCTGATGCTTGAGCGCGGCGCGGGCCTGCGCAGCGGGGAGGCCGCGCTCTTCAGCGGGCTCGCCGCCACTTGCAGCACTCCGGCCTTGAATCTCTCCACACCGAGATCATTAGCTACCGCGGGAGGGCCATCTTGGACGAGCCGCCGCTGAAGTTCAGCGGCGGCTCCCGCCGCATCGATCCGCGTCATGGCATCACCGCTCTGAGCCGTACCGGGTTTGGTGAAGTCCGGTCTACCTGGCGCCGGTTGGCGCTGGTGTGTTGATCGAACGGTAGTAGGTGGACTCGTACTCGGCAGGTGGCACATCACCGATGGCCGAGTGCAGACGCCGGTGGTTGTACCAGCCGATCCACTCCACGATGGCGTATTCGACCTGGTCACGTGTGCGCCAGGTCCGCCGGTGGATCAGCTCGGCCTTGAAGGTGCCGTTCAACGCCTCAGCCATGGCGTTGTCATAGGAGTCGGCGACCGAACAGACCGAGGCCATGCCGCCCACGTCGGTCAGGCGGCTGACGTACCGGAAACTGGTGTACTGGGCGGATTCAACTGGTCGTCGCAACACCTCGTAGTCGGAGGTGGTGCTGGTGGGTTTGGGGAAG
>NZ_BAABAS010000024.1:0-3113 GCF_039537545.1 Actinomadura meridiana | reverse complement strand
GCACACTGCAAAACCCACGGGATCGACGCGCGCACCATCCCGGTCGACTACGCCTCCCACACCCCGCACATGCACCCCATACGCGACCAACTCATCACCAGCCTGAACGGCATCACCCCGCGGCAGGGCAGCGTTCCGTTCCACTCCACCCTCACCGGTCAACTGATCACCGACACCAGCACCCTGGACGCCGCCTACTGGTACGACAACCTCGCCAACCCCGTCCAATTCCACCCCACCCTCACCCACCTAACCCAACACCACTCCACCTTCATCGAAACCAGCCCCCACCCCATCCTCACTCCGGCGATCCACGCCACCATCAACCCGCCCGCAACCGCGCACCCCACACTGCGACGCGACCACGGCGGATACCACCAATTCCTCACCTCACTCGCCACACACCACACCCACAACCCCAAACCCACCACCGCCTGGCACACACCGCCCACCATCCCCCACACCCAGCCCCCGACCTACCCCTTCCAGCACCAGCACTACTGGCTCAACTCCGTCTCGACGGGCGATGCGGCGGGCTTCGGTCTGAACAAGGCCGAGCACCCGCTGCTGGCGACCACCACTCCCCTCCCGGACGGCCGGTGGCAGGCCACCGCTCACATCTCCCTCGACACCCTTCCTTGGCTCGTCGACCACGCCGTCCACGAGACCCCGCTCCTACCGGGCACCGCGTTCCTCGACCTGGCGCTCCACGCAGCCCACGCCCTCAACACACCCACCCTCGAAGAGCTCACTCTCCACACACCCCTCACGCTCGCCACCGACAGCGCCCGCGATCTCCACATCAACGTCACCGCACCGGATGACGAAGGCCGTCGCCAGGTGACGTTCCATTCGCGGGTCAGCACCGACGACACCCCCGAGTGGGTCATGCACGCGACGGGCGTCCTCACCTCCGACGAGCCGACGACAACCGCACCGGCCTTCCCCGGCCGACCCACCGCGGACCCGGTCGACGTCTCCGACCTGTACGACCTTCTCGCCGAGCGCGGTTACCACTACGGCCCGTCGTTCCAGAACCTCCGCGAGCTGCACCGGGACGGCACGACCCTGCACGCCCTCGTCCAGCTCGACCCGGACACCCCCGTCACCGGCTACGGCATCCACCCCGCGCTGCTGGACGCCGCGCTGCATCCGCTCGCGGTCCAGGGGATGGATGCCGGTGAGACCCCGCTTCCCTTCTCCTGGCGGGACGTCCATCTGTCGGCGACGTCCGCGACGCAACTCCAGATCCGAATCACCGAGACCGGAGAGCGGACGGTCCAGATCGACGCATGGGACGATTCCGGGTTCCCGGTCGCGTCGATAGGCACGCTCACGCTGCGCTCGGTGAGCAGCGACGAGTTTCTGAAGGCGTTCGCGGCGAGAACCGACCGCTCCCTGTTCACAGTGGAATGGTCACCTGCCAGGACGACCGGCGAACCCGGCTCCGAAACGACGACGATCCTCCTGGACGACGTGACGACGCTCGAATCCCTCTCCGAGGCGATCAGCGCAGGCACGGACGCACCGCTGCACGTGCTGCTCGACGTCCGAAGCACCGAGGACGACCCGGCCGAGATCGAGTCGCTGACGGCCGAGGTCCTCGACCGTCTCCGCCACTGGGTGTCGGACGAGCGATTCACCGAGTCCCGACTCGTGGTCCTCACTCACGGAGCCGTGGCCGTGGAGCCGGGGGACCTCTCACTGAGTCACTCGCCCATCTGGGGGCTCTGCCGTTCGGCCCAGACCGAACACCCCGAACAGATCGTCCTCGTGGACACCGACGACCACCCGGACTCGGCGGAGAACCTCGGAACCGCACTGGCGACCGGCGAGGCCCAGCTGGCTCTTCGGGCGGGCCGCGTTCTGATACCGCGCCTGGTATCGGCCGACCGACAGACGTCGGCTCCGCTCGTCCAGGCCGGGGACGGCACCGTTCTGATCACCGGCGGCACCGGAACCCTCGGCGCGTTGGTCGCCGAACACCTCATCACCCAGCACGGCGCCGCTCGTCTGCTCCTCACCAGCAGGCGCGGGCTGGACGCCCCGGGCGCGGCCGAACTCCAAGAACGCCTGGAAGGTCTGGGAGCGCAGGTCGCGATCGCGGCCTGCGACGCCGCCGACCCCGACGCACTGGCCGAACTGCTGGCCGGTATCCCGGACGACCAGCCCCTCAGGACCGTCGTCCACGCGGCAGGCGTCCTGGACGACGCGCCACTGGAAAGGCAGACACCCGAAAGCCTGGCCGCCGTGTTCCGGCCCAAGGTCGATGCCGCCTGGAACCTGCACCACCAGACCCGCGACCTGGATCTCGACGCGTTCGTACTGTTCTCCTCCGCCGCGGGCACCCTCGGCAACCCCGGCCAGGCCAACTACGCAGCCGCCAACACCTACCTCGACGCCCTGGCCGCACACCGCCACCACACCGGACTCCCCGCGACCTCCATCGCCTGGGGACTCTGGGAACACACCAGCGCCATGACCAGCGCACTCACCGCAACCGACCACGCCCGCATGAAGCGCTCCGGAATGCACCCGCTCACCGACGAGCAGGGCCTCGCACTCCTCGACGCCGCGCTCCAGCTGGACACTCCACACCTGATCGCGACGCCCATCACCGCCGCGACCACCGCGCACAACTCGTCACCGCTCCTGCGTGGCCTGGCGCCGCGCGGACGTCACGCGTCCTCGTCCTCGGCGAACGCACTCGCGCAGCAGCTCGCGCGACTGAGCCCGGAGCAGCAGCTGGAGCACCTGCTCAAAGTCGTCCGCGATCAGGCGGCGGCCGTCCTCGGGCATTCCACGGCCGGGACGATCGTCGCCGACCGGCCGTTCAAGGAGCTCGGATTCGACTCCCTCACGGCCGTCGAGCTACGCAACCGCATCACCAGCGCGACGCAGCTCCGCCTCCCCCCGACGCTGATCTTCGACCATCCGACTCCGACGGCGCTGGCCGGTCATCTGCGGAGCAGGCTCGCCGAGCGTCCCACCGGAACCACGACGGCGAAGCGGAGCACCGCGACGTCGGATGAGCCGATCGCGATCGTCGGCATGGCCTGCCGCTACCCCGGCGACGTCCACAACCCCCACGACCTGTGGCAACTCGTCCACAA
>NZ_BAABAS010000023.1:0-16379 GCF_039537545.1 Actinomadura meridiana | reverse complement strand
CATGCAGCACCCAAACCCACCAGAAATCCACCTCTTCAGCCCAGCGGCTTAACTAAATGGCATTGCCTCTTGGGCCGTGAGGTCGCCATCGGCGCGAAGCATTCCAGCGTAAGTGTTGATGCCCGGCTTCATGGTGACGGTCAGGCCGCGGGCCTCGATACGGGAACGGAGGAACTCCTCTAGCGCGGCGCCAGCGAGCACCACGGGTGCGGCTATGTGCCTGGGGTCGTCGTCGAGCAGTTGCTGAACCTGTTCCATGAGGTCGGTCGCTGCGGCTATGCGTGCCTCTACCGGAAAGGGACGCACCTGCGCTAGGCCATCTTCTACAAACGCGACCCAGCGGTCCAAGCTCCCTCTGACCTGATCGATCGCCGTCAGGGCGTCGAACTTGGTTGCACGGACCGCGCCCTCGGCTACAGACAGGAATGTTGAGCCGGGCGCCTGAATTCGCAGGAACTCGATCGCGGCCGACACCGGGGCGTAGGCGATGCTGGCCAGCGTGCCCCCCAGGTCTTCCTGCCGGTCTCGGACCAACTGGGCAAGACGGTCCTGCTCATTCTTGGCCCACTGGACGAGTTCTTCCTGCGTCATGCTTCCCCCGGGGTTCAGGCTGCGAGTGCCCATCATGGCGCTGCCACCGTTGGCGATGCACCAGATTTCTACGTGCACCCCCGAGTGGGAGCGGACGGCCCGCGCCGCTAGCCCGGTGTCGCGGACAGGGTGCGTTGTCGGTCCTGAACCGGTCGAAATCCGATAGGCGGAAGGTGTTCGAGCGCTGTACATCCGCCTGAGGCGGTTTCAGGGCCGGAAATGGTAGCGCCTCTGACCGTGTTTCTGCTGGTCAGAGGCTTGGTGGTGGGCAGGGGCGGGGTCGAACCGCCGACCTTCCGCTTTCAGGTCACAACGTCCAAGCGCTGTACTGACCTGCAAAAACCCAGGTCGCTGACGAGCGAGAAGCCGATAAGCGGATTGTGTTCCCCACCAGGCTAACACGCAGCGCTACGACCTACCTACCCAACGTCCACGGTGGCCAAGCCTGACAGTAAAACCATCGCTTGGTCCTGCGAACCGCCAGCGAGCCCTCGGAGAGCTGGTGACCCTTGCGATGATGTTTCACTCACGGCCTTGCCATGACCAGGTTGCCCTTCGGTGCGAAGCTGATCATTCGCGGCCGATCGTGTCCGCCGACAGCCTCATCTAGGGCGTCCAGATAGCTGGCGGCACATGGATCAGGGCCTCTGCTGCCCCACCGCCTGCCGATCTGCCGCACGACAGGCACCCGCAAGGGCCTCCGTCTGGTGTCCAAAGACTAGGCGCCGTCGTAGGTCGAGCCCCAGAGCCCGATATCAACCATGATCACTTCGGACCCACACGATGGCTCCACGACAGCGGCGTCCATCGGCCCTATGGACGCAAGGGGTGTCCGCTCATGCCGAAAGAGGATGCTAAGTGCCGTGAAACAGTTGGAACCGCTCCTTCCGGCGGCGTTCGGCGCCCATTCCACGGTGCCTCGCGACCGCCACAGACGGGCAGTGACCAGCTGCACGGCGCCTGGGAACCTCCGTCATATGTCGGCGATGACGAAGTCACGTCCTCTATTAGAGAAGCCGGATAAAGTCTTCCCTGCGCGTTTTGGCAGCGAGTCAGGCTGGGGGTCGCTTGTGACTGGGCGTCATGCGCTTCTCATCGGAGTCCCTGAGTGCGACGACCGCCGCTTCAGCGACATCGACCGTGTAGTGCGCAGTGATGTCCACCGCGTGGAACACGCCCTTGCCCAGTCCGACTACGAGGTGCGGACGTTCGGCCTCAACGGTGGCAAGGACGAGCCGACGCTAAACCGGGTCAAACGCGAGATCAAGCAAGCATGCGCGCAGGTCCCACGCGGCGGCCTGCTGTTGGTGTACTTCTCCGGTCATGGCGTCAGCGTCGACGGCCGGGACTTCCTCGTGCCGAGTGACGCCCACGCCGACGATCCGGGCACCCTGGTGCCAGTGGTTCCGGCCGATCTCAGCGGCTGCGAGGCGCGGCTAGTCGTCTTCTTCGTCGACGCCTGCCGTGACGACCCCGCGCGAGAGACCGTCCCGGCGGGCGGCCATGTGCCCTTTCCGTCCGGCGGTTCCTTTGTCCTGGTTAACGGATGCGAAGCGGGCCAGCGCTGCCACTACACCGAGACCGGCAGCGTCTTCACCCAGGCCTTGGCACAGGTTTTGGACCGGCGCCACCACGCACGGACGCTCGGCCGGGTCGTCGAGGAAGTGACCCAGGAGGTACAGCGGCGGGCGGCGCGGAACGAGGAACTGCGCCAGTCGCCCAGTGTCCCGCATCCGTCGATGCTGGCCGACGCCAAGGACATTGTCGTCTGCGAGGGCGACGAACTGGCGGGGGCGTGGCAGCGGGCGGCCGAGAGCGCGGACCTGTGGCAGCGGTGTGGCCAGAAGGAGCACGGCCTAGAGGCCACGCGCAGACAGACGCTGGCCTTGGTCGAGGGCTGCGCGCGAGAGTGGCGCGACGCCTACGAGGCTCTCCGTTCACGGACCGGTATCGAAGACCCGTGGTTCGATCAGAACTATCCCGTCCGGGTCCTGGAGGGCGTCGCTCGGCTGCTCGGCGAGCGCCCGTGCCTCACCCCGGCGGAGGCTGCTGTGCTCGTTGCCGCCCCGTTCCTGCGCGAGGTCGTGCTCGTCGAGGGGATCCGGCTGGCGGCGGGTATTCAACCGACCAACTTCACCCGCACCTATCAGGACGGGGCGCGCACGGACCTGGAGTTGACACACGAGGAGCATCAGCAGATGGTTCGCCGGGCCGAGGGGCTGGAGCGGCGTGGTCTGTTCGACGAACGAGACGCGCTCGCAATGTGGCTGGTGCACCAGTGGCTCGCCGCCCGTCAGTCAGTGTGGCTGAACTCGGCCGCCCGTGCCCGCTACCAGGACGGGGCACGCCTGCTGGAACCCGATGCCCGAGGCATGGCACGTGGCGAGATCCTCAAGCTGGTGGAGACGCTGCTGCGTGCGGTGGGTGCTCACCCGGCTGATTCACTCGTGCTGGATGGGCTTTCCGCCCCGTATGTGGACGATCGGTGGCGGGCCCTGGCCTCGTTGCTCTGGCTCGGCGGCATCCTCGCCGCGGACCTGCGCCGGATGCCACCAGTGCTGGCCGACCACATCGGAACTCGGATGGATCTGCCGCTGTCGTCGGTGAAGAACACCGCGGACCAGCTTCGCTGGGAGCATCGCGGCGACCAACTCGACCTGCGGATGTCCTGCCATCACCCGGCTCAATACGCGGTGTTCGAGGACGTCGTCAGCCGCGCCACCGAAGCCCGCAAGAGCATCGCCAAGCTGTCTTTCGATGAAGAGATCGCCGCCGCTCTGCCCGCTGGTTTTACCGACAAAAGCCTGCGACCCGAGACCCGGTCGGACAACACGCTCGCCTTTCAGGTGCCACTCTCGCGCTTCCGGCTCGCCGAGGACAAGATCCGCGAGCTGCTGATGGGGCGCCAGCTCTACGATGACCCTTCGCTGGCGATCCGGGAGCTCTACCAGAACGCGCTGGATGCCTGCCGGTACCGTGATGTCCGGCTCCAGAGCCTAGGTAGCCTGGGCAAAGCTGCGCGCGGGTGGAGTGGCCTGATCCGGTTCCGGCAGGAAGCCGACGAGGACGGCCGGGAGTTCATCGAGTGCCAGGACAACGGTGTCGGGATGGACATCGACACTCTCAAGCAGGTCTTCGCCAGCGCCGGTGAGCGCTTCGTATACAAGGAGTCATTCCGGTCTGAGCAGGCCAGGTGGCAGACGCTGACGCCGCCGTTGCAGGTGTATTCCAACAGCCAGTTCGGCGTTGGCGTTTTCAGCTACTTCATGATCGCCGACGAGATCACCGTGGTGACGCGGCCGGTGGACGTGAACGGGGACCCGGCACGGACGGCCTATCGGATCGACATCGCCAGCAGCGGCAGCCTCTTCCACGTCACCTCGGCGGACGACCAACTACGCGATGGCGGCACCTGCGTTCGCCTGTACCTGTCCACCGACGAAGACGAACGCGTCTCGGCGCTCGCAACGCTGCGCAAACTGCTGTGGATGTCCGACTACCGCGTCGAGGTCACCGGCGAGAGCTCCGCAGAGCGGTGGGAGCCGCACGAGCTGCGCTACCCGGACGAGACGGTGGAGTCGTTGAAGTGCGGGGACGACCTTTGGTGGGTCTCGGACGAGGGCGGTCTGGCTGCCGATGGCATCCGGACCAACGAGGAGATCTTCGGCTTGATCGTCAACCTCCACGGCACCCACCGTCCCCGGTTCACTGTCGACCGCACGAAGCTGCGCGAGTGGCACAAGGACTGGGTCCGCGAGGAGATCGACAAGTCTCTCCCCGAACTTCTGAAGTGGCCAGGTCTCACCCTGTCGTGGCTATGGCAGGTGGCTGAGTCCGCCCCAGAGGTCGCCCAGCAGATCTTCGTACGCTTGGTGGACGAGGACCTGCGTATCCCCATCGGAACCTCCTGGGGCCAGGACGGCAAGGTCTCGGCACGCGACACCGGCTGCTTGCCGCAGGACCAGGAACTGTTCGGGTTTGAGGGCGGCTACAGGCTGTCCGCCCGCTGGTTCGATTCGTGGCGTACCGGCCAGTGGACGCCACGGGTCCCGATCAAGCCCGGCATCCGCGAGCACCCTGTCGCCGCCGCCGGCGCTGGGTTCCCGGTCGTTGACCCGATCGATGCGCAGATGCTGGATCAGTTGTCCCACTGGATCGGGGACGATGCCGTTCCCATCGACAAGATCCTGGAGGCCCTGGCGCACCCCGAGCAGACGATGGCCTACCGGCTTCGTCGTCTTCGCCGCTACGTGATCACCGATCTCGATATCAGCGCGCTGCGCGACTGTCCTTCGCTACCGGTGATCTGTAAGAAGGAGAACCCCCCGCCGGTCCGCGCTTTCGCGGCATGGACTCCGCCCGGCGCGCCGCCACGCCGATGCGTGGCGGGCTGGCTCATCAAGGCATCCCAGGAGCTTGATCGCCCGATGAGTGAAGTGCTGGACCAAGCGGCTGCTCTCATGCCTGCGGACTGGACGGCACCCGACATCGATCTCGGCCCACTCGCCGACTACACCTGCAGCAGTGCCGACGCCAAACTCGTGTCGACCGCCCTGAACGGCGGGCCCCCCTGGATTGATGGCACGCTCGGACCATCGCATCTGGTCGAAGCCGCCGCCACCCTCGGCCGTGAACTCGACAAGGTCCTGGTGCTCTGTGACAAGCTCGCCCCGCTCGGGGTCACCGTTGCAGGCCGGGAGAAATATCGGGAGGGCATGAGCTCCCTCGAAACCGAAGCCCTCCGTCAGATTCGCACCCTGGGTGAGCCCTTGTCGCCACTTCAACTCGTGGTGATCGCAGGCAGGTCAGGACGCTCAGTACGGGAGACCCACCGCTCCCTGAGCGATCTGGAGAAGGCGGGCTTCCTTGTCCGGCCCGACATGACGTCATTCGACGCCCCCGACACCGTGCCCGGCGCGGGAGCGTTGCGATTCATCGACATCCACTTGCAGCGATACCAAGCATCCACCCGTCGCAAAAGTTGGTCCGCGAGGAATCCGTGCGTGCCAATCACGCAAAACTCACAGGGGCGGCGTGTCTCCCAGCGAGTCGCAAGCTGGGCACGTGAAGTCCTTCCCTTCGTCTCCCCCAAGGATCCGGTGACCTACCCTGACCTGATCGGCCTGGCAGACTCCATGTACTGCTCAGTCGGCGAAGCCCGTAGGGCGATGCTCCTTGCGTTTCCTGACGCGGAGGTCCCCGAGCCCACTCCTAACGTTGAGGACCTGACACCGCTCTTCGAGATCGGCTTCGCGCTGGTCAATACCCCATGGCGGGCCGCAAAGAAGCCGACGGACTGGGACATCACCGCCAGGTCCATCGTCGAGGGCACGTTCGCCTCCGGCCGGTCCCTCGGAGAGTTCCTACAAATGCTCCTCCCGTACCGAGAACTCGGGGCACCGGTCCCACACCCGGATGAGAAGACCTTGGAAGCTCTCTGCGAGGTTTACCCGGACGAGTACGACGAAGACATACTGACCGCCTTTGACCAAGATAGGGATGAGGTTCCCGTCTCGGAGTTCGACGCATTACTGCTGGTGCGGACGGCGGGACGGCTGGGATGGGCGCCGGCGGAGGCGCATCGGCGACTAGCCCGGCTAGTGCCGATCGGGGTGACGCTGTCGTACCCGGTGGAAGGCTGCCATGACGAAATCGTGCGCTGGCAGGATCTGCTGCTGCTCACCGAATGCTTCGACGGCTACCCGCCCGCCATCTCCGGGCAAGTGACACGGGCGCACGTCGAACGAGCCGCCGCCGAGACTGGGGAGCCCGCCGACTGGATCGTCAACCAACTGCTGCTGTACGCGACACTGTTCGAGCTCGACCTGGGAAGTGTCGTTGCCTGAAATGGATCACCACCAAGACCGCACCTACGCCGAGACGGACTTCCCCGCGCAGACCGAGTTCACCATCACCAGGTCGTCCGAGGGCTTGGAGGTCACCGGGACCTGCCCGGCGTGCGGCGGACTGACGAGCATGACGTTCGACTACGGCCCGCCCGACGGGGTGAAGGGCCTGTTCCGCAACAAGAACTCCGCATCCTTGCCGGAGACGGTCACGGTCTACTGCGAATGCGGATACGTGCACGCCAACCGCCCAGAAAGCGCCCTTGACCGGGGCTGCGGCGCCTTCTGGAAAGTCAAGATGCCATGAGCCTCGACGACAAGCGCTGGGCCCAGAAAGCTCAAGAACTGAAGTTCACCCAGCTCGACTCGGCCCGCAAGCAGGCCGAGGGCTGGCGTACCGGACTCGGCGGCCTGACCGCGCTGCTGAGCGCAGTGCTGGTCCTGAAGGGCCGCGACAACATCACCACGCTGGTCCCGGAGGCCCAATGGGCCGTCGTCGCCCTGCTGGGTGTAGCGCTGGCGATGCTGGTAACGGCAACGCTGCTGGCGGTCAGGGCGGCGTCGGGCAGGCCAGGCCAGAGGCACCTGCGCACCGGGGAGAGGCTCCAGTGGTGGACGCGCCAGGAGGTCCGGCGCATCGCGCGGGCGATCCGCTGGGCCGCGTGGCTCGCCGCGCTTGCCATCGCCTGCGTGGCATCCGCGATCGGGACGACCTGGCTGGCACCAGCGGCCAAGCCCGACCCTGCCCTTGTGGAGGTCCGGCACCAGACCGGTCGAGTGTGCGGCGAACTGATCGGCGCCGCCAGCCACAACCTAACCCTCAAGACCACCGACCGCACTGACACGATCGCCCTGGCCACCGTGGTCTCAGTACGCCCAGTCGACAAGTGCTCCTGACCGAGGCGATCGACGATATTGATCTGATTCGGTGATCGTCATAAACGCACTCTTCTGCCCGAAGATCGCGTGGGAGCGCGGTTCGTCCGTGCTCCTAGGAGTTGGCCACTCGAGCTCGGGAACGCGGCAGAATTTATACCAGTCTTTAACAAGCCGTATGACCGTAAGTGAGTGAACCGAAATATGGCGATTACCACGGTTGAGAGTTGCTCGACATTGTTCGCACGTTAGATACCAACCTGTCTGTTCCAGTCACGCACGTACATCTCAAGGCGTGCAAACTCTGCGGCAGACAGCATCCGATTGTGCGCGACAAAGTTACGCGCCCGCTCCAGCTCATCAAATCTTTGCTTAAGCCAGTGCTGCGAAGGCACTAGATCCGCAAAGTCATTCCAATTATGAGTGATAATATCACATAGGCCACCAAAATCAACGAAACCAAGAGTGTCCTGATTCACCCCTTCAAGCCATGAGTTCTTCTGAGCGTCATTCATTCGTGTCTGTGCCGTGTTGCGTACTTTGGTTGGCACCTTGGCCGTGTTCCACCAATCGGGATCTTGCTCGCTGAGTCGAGCTTGGATAAGTTCCCGAACAGAGTTTTCGAAGCAGTAGAGGGTGGCGTAGAGTCGTCCCATGCGAACTGCTTCGTTGCGCAAGTTGAGCGGAAACGGCGCGAGGCTTTCTTCTAGAAGATTTTCCTCTGCCCCTCTTTCATCCATGCCAACCCTGACGCCAGCTTGCCGGAAATTCTCTGCCTCCGCCTCCAGCATTATGCTACGAAAAAGCCAGCTCCTCAGGGCGTCGTGCGCACTCATGTCAGAAGATTGTCACGAAGTGATCTGAATATCGCATTGAAGACCTCAATATCCTTGGTAGCCGGTAGGTGGATCTGTATTGTGTAGTGCAGCTCCGTGGTGAGGACTGAGGACTTTGTGCTGAGCGTTGGCTGAGTCGTCTCCACACTCACTTCGCGAAACCGATCACTATTTTCATCGCCCTCTACCTCGCGACCCCTATCCCGACCACTCGCAAGGACTGCTTTCGACAGCAGAGCCATAAAAGTCATTGCCTGCAATTGGGCAACCCGGTCCGAAGAGTTATGCTTGGACTTAAAAAGCCCCTCAATAGCTGGCCGGTCAGCGGGAGTTGGAATCTCTCTAATTCGAAAGATGTCGCCATAAGCTTCTCGCAGACTTTCCCCCATGACTTCTTTAGAGCGTGAGCGGTCACGATATTCTTGATATCGAACTGTCGGGGTTCCGTCTGCCGTCAGGAACTTAAGATCTTTGAGAACCGGAATCAGAGCGCGGTCATTGCTGCTAGTGAATCCAATGCTTTTCAGGTGTTCGGCATTGAACTTGTCAGGAGCTACTCCCTCGACCATCCTGTCGAGGATCGGGCCCAGGTTCTTAGTCGACGCAAGATAGCGCTTGGTAAGCATGAACGACCTCCGAACACACTGGATACTATGACGATACCGCCGATGTAGCGGCATCGTCACCCATGTTTCGACTACTGCAACGCGTTCGCGAATGCGAAAGTTTGTTCTATATGCAGACTTAAACGATCTTCGCGGACCCGCAAGGACGGCGGGTTAGATGGAAAGCGTCTCTCAGGCCGTCGATATCGGCTGCGGGCGCTCGACACGGCGCGACAGGGCCGCAGTCGAGGTTGCCGTAGGCGGCGTTCATCAGGGAGCGGTACTCGTGGGGGCGAACTTCGGTGCGGTAGGTGGTGGTGTGGCGGTCGTGTAGGTCGGCGCCCAGGGAGATCGACAGGCGTTCGGTCATGCGGCGGGTGAGGGTGTCCTTGTCGAGCAGGGCCCAGCCGGACAGGTCTGAGAGGAAGCGGGCGAACTCGGTTTTGCCGGATCCGGCGTAGCCGCCCACCAGGACCAGCACGGGGTTGGCTCCGACGTTGGCAACGTTGCGGGCGTGCCAGGCAGAACGGACCTCCTGCGCGACGCACCGAGCGCACACCGCCGTCTCATCGGCGTCGCCTTCGACGGGCTCCACCGTGCACCCCAAACCGCCTTGCCAGAGCAACCTCCGTCTTCCCGACCCCATGGAAGGTCGCCAGACCGACCGGCCCTGAGCAGCACACCCCACGCCGACGAGCCGGATCCAACCCCTGAAGGGTGTTGTGCCTGCGGGCACTACCCGCTTCGCTGGCATCCGCTCACGCCGCTGAGCCCGTGGGAGCGAGGTCCGCCCCGCGCTCGCGGGAGTCGGCCATGAGAGCTGGTGACGGTGATGGTCGAGCAGTTCAGCTTGGCGCGCTGCCGGTCCTGGACTGGTCGAAACCCGATAGGCGGAAGGTGTTCGAGCGCTGTACATACGCCTGAGGCGGTTTCAGAGCCGGAAATGGGAGTGCCTCTGACCATGTTTCTGCTGGTCAGAGGCTTGGTGGTGGGCAGGGGCGGGGTCGAACCGCCGACCTTCCCCTTTTCAGGTCACAACATCCAAGCGCTGTACTGACCTGCGAAAACCCAGGTCGCTCACGAGCGAGAAGCCGATAAGCGGATTGTGTTCTCCATCAGGCTAACACGCAACGCTACGATCTACCTACCCAACGTCTGCAGTGGTCAAGCCTGACGACGGAACCATCGCCTGGGTACTGCGACCGTCAGCGAGCCCCTGAGAGCCTGTGACTCTGCGGACGTATTTCGTAGCTCACGAGGTTGCCCCGATCGGGTCGCTCTTCGCACGAAGTTGATCGTTCGCGGCTCGGTCGTGTCTGCCGCCAGCGCGCCGCCCTCATCCAGTGCCTCCAGGTACTGGACGGCACGTGGACACGGACCTCTACCGCTCAACCGCCTGCTGATCTGCCACAGGACAGGCATCCGCACGACACTCGTCCGGTGTTCAAGGCGAGACGCCGTCGCAGAGTCAAGCCCCGGGCCGAGATCGATCATGATCACGTCTACACCGAGCACGATGACTCGCACCACACAGGCGTCCATCGATCCATCAACCCCCAAGAGCGCCCGAGACATCCGCTAATGCCGATGAGCGGACGGCGTGCAGCGTAGCGGGCTCCATAGCCACCGCCTCCCCACAGGCTCGGCTTGGGGATGGAGCACGGTTTCGGGAATGCTGCAGGAATTCGACACGCCCTCGGGCACGGAAACTGTGCATGTCCGGCATCATGGCGCTACCCCAGCCTGGGCGTACCGAGACCGGACACCACGAACTCATGGGTTGTTCCGCAGGAGGCCACACTGTGGGCGAGCAACCCCATCCGAAGGTGAACTTGCTCAAGATCCGATCAGCGAGAGTAGCCCGACGGGGTTACTCGGTTTCCCGTCACGATCCCGGCTACGACATAGCGATCCTTGGTGGCGCCCTGGGGGCGGTGACTAGCCAGCCAGGTGAGTTCGTCTACACGCATGGTGCCGCTGCTCGAAGTCTTGGACGTCAGGTCGAGAACGAGAAGCTGCCCGAAAGGCGCATTGGTGTTCGTGTATTCGGCCGCTTGAGCCAGATATTTGCCTTCGAGATAGGAACGGCTGTTGTCTGCGTCCTCCTGCTTCATCTCCGTGAGATAGCGCAGCGAACCGAAGTGGACCATCACATCCGCGCGTCCCATTCCAACATTGATGGGTTCAACTTGAACCACACCCTGAAGAGATCCACTTTGAAGCCATTGATGGAAATCCCTCTGTAGGTCTCCTTCGTTAGGGCTTCGCTGCCCCGCATCCGGCTTGCGGCGATAGTCGTAGGGCGGGTCGCCCTTCTTCCCCGAGCCGAAGATGCTGGTTCGGGTCAGGTCGGCCCGGCTCTTGAGGAAGAGCAGGGTCTGGGTGATCAGGACGCTGAAGGTCTGCCGGATGTAGCCGGTGAAAGACTCGTGCGAGGAAAGTTCGGCGATGAGGCTATCGAGAAGCGGAACTATGAGCGGGTCGGTAGCCTGGAGGCGCGCGGCGTCGCTGTCGTAGGCGATACCCTCGACGCAGACCAGGCCAGCGTCGTCGAGACGCTCGGCGAGCTTCAGGGATCGCGTCGTTCCGAGGGTGCGCAGCAGAGTCGGCGCGAGCCGATACAGTCGCTCTGCGCCTGGTTCCGTGTCGGAATCGTCGTCTCCGTCGACCTCGTTCGTCTCACCGTCGCATGGGTCACTGTGGGTTTCGCGAGCTTCGATCCGGGCGAGGATCGAGGTCGCGGTTGCCGTATCGAAAATCGGCCCCGGATAGTCCTGTGGCTGAGTGACGGCGTGCCGAAGTGCACTGAAGAATGCCTCTCTGCGCAGGAACCCGTCATCGATCGCTGGCTCTACAAACGCAATTAGCCCAGGCACCGTGTCATTTTCGGTGAGTGGACGGATGGAGCGGGTGGCGCGATATGCCGCCAGTACCGCATCCAGCGCCTGCCAGGAATCCATCCATACTTCGACCGAGAACAGATCCGCAGCGGTTTTCAGCTGCAGCAGAAGTTCTGACCATGCAATTTCGGCTGCCAGGCGTGGCTGGAGCCAAGAGGGCTTGTGCGTGGCGCGTAGCCAGGCGTGTCGGCGCTCCATTACGTGTTCAATGCGCTCCACAGCCGAGGCGACCAGAGAGGCGTTGTGAGCGACGAATCCCAAGACGGCGTCACAGACGGCCAGGTAGATCGCAGCGTCGTCGCGAGTTTCCTCAGCGGCTTCTGCAGCGGCGAAGTAAGAGCGGGCCTTGCTGATCGTGGTGCCAACCTCGGCTATGTCCGTCGCGGACAGAGCACCGCGCAGGTGATCGCAACCGAGTTCGAACATTGCGTCCACATCGGCTGCTTCGATGACCGACAGGCGTTGCAGCAGTTCTCTGGCGGCGGCCGAAACGTTGGTCTCGCTCTGCGCCCAGCAGTCGAGTGCCACCCCCAGGATGCGTGGAAGACGCTCGAGGAAGTCCTCTGGGCTGTCTGAAGGTATCTCTTCCAGTATCTCCCACACCCGGTAGGGCCGCACTGCCTTCGCGACGGCCAGCCTGACCGCGCCCTCGAGCTGAGCAGCAGCCAGGAGCGGTAGCCGGGTGATGTTGTTGGTGAAGTCGTCGAGCAGGGCTTCGTTCAGGGGCCGGGCCAATGCGCTTACGGTGACAGCACTGCCCAGCAGGGACTCGAAGGCCGCGGTGAAGGCCAAGAGGCTGCGCTGCCGGGCGAACCCGGCCGGAAACGTGGCGGCCACGTCCATCCACGTTGCGTCGGACACCTCATAGGCATGGACCACGGCCTCAGCCAGGACTGGCGCGAGGGGTCCTGCAGCAACGTCCGCCATCTGCTGGCGCACGGCATCGACCTGCATGCCGATACTGCGGAAGGTGACGGCTCGCTCCCCTGCCGCGGCCAGGTCGTTGAGACGATCGACCAGCTGCGTCATGGACCGTCTCCTTCTAGATGCTTCACCACAGTGGTTTCCCGTCTTGCGCCTCGATGACATTCTGAGCCGGGAGCACATCGTGGGCCAGCTCGAAGTCGGCTGTTGTGACCAACACCTGAAGCTGGTTGGCCTCCGCCACAGCGTTCAATTCCTGCAGGAGCAGATGGATGTCGACATCCTGAATCTCCTCGGCCTTGGGACTGTCGATCAGCAGAAGGCCCGGATGCGTCGACACCTGATGCTTCGCTCCTACCCGCAGCAAGGCCATGATCACCGCTATCCGCAGGCGCAGTCTCTCGCCCGCGACCTGATCGCTAAAGGTGCGGATGTGCCCTCCGTCAGAGGTGATCTCGAGGTGAGCCGCCCTATTGATCCGCACCGACTCCAATGAAGCGAACCCGAACTTCCTGCCCAGATCGGCGATCTGGGCGTCCAGATCGGCGAAGAGCTTCTCAGCTTCCCTTGAGTGATCATCTTCCAGGATGCGCGCACCTGCCCGAAGCACCTTGATCGCCAAGTCTTCGGCGGGATCATCCGGCGAGGGCGGAATATCGGGCAGGACGCTCAACGCGCCTTCGAGGCGAAGCACTTCCTCCCGGGCATGGGCGCGCTCGGGCACCTGGGCGACCGAGTCAGCCTGCCTTAGTTCGTTCTGAGCGGACTGCAACGCAGCGAAAAGCTCGGTGAGTTCGGTCTCTGCGCTGTCAAGCGCCTCCTTCGCGACCCTTTCCGCGTCAGTACTGGTCTTGAGACGATCTTCCGCTTCCACGAGGACCTCTTCAGGCGCCTCGTCGTCGCCCTCCACGAGACGCGTGCATACCGCGCAGCTGTGGGTGTCACGCTCAAGCTGCCGGCGTTGGGAGATAATTTCCTGATCGCATCGAGGGCACGCCTTGGGGTCAAGGCCATGGAACAGCAGCCGGGCTGTGGCGCTCTCTCGGACGTCGTTCAGCAGCTTCTGGTCGCGCTGACGCTGCCTCCGCGCTTGCCGATGCGCGCGCATGAGCTCATCCCATGCCTCTTGGCTGTCGGCGACCGACCTCGACAGGCGCACGGTAGCCGCGGCTAGATCGGCTAGCGAGATCTGATCGGAATCCGACGTTCCGGCCGGTGATAGAGCAGCAAGTCGGACTCGAGCGGCCTCCAGCTCTGCTTCGAGGCGCTCGCGCTCAGAAGACCGCTGCTGCTGGGCGACGGTCGCATCGCGCTGTCGTCGCTTCCGCGCCGCCGCCATGAGCTCCGCATGCGTCTTGACTTTCGTCAGCGTGCCAGCGGCCGGGAGATCGAGAAACACCTGCAGAAGCCGGCCAGGCAATCCGGACATGACCACGTCACCGAGCAGAGCCGCCGACCGTGCCGCTGGAAGGTAGATCGCCCCGAAGTACGCCGGCCAGCCGTGTGCTACTGCTGAGGTTCCCTCCTTGGCGCTGATGAGGGGATGCAGGTCCATCCACTCCATCATGAGCGCCTGCACCTGATCTGCGTAGCTGGCTGAACTGCTCGCACGCAGGAGAGGGACAACTCCGCGCCCGGGGTCGGGCTCCCGTGTGAAACCCAATGTAGCGATGTCAGGGCCCATCATGACGACGGCAGAGGTGACCTCCTCGTTCTCGAGATTCAGCCTGAAGCCCATGGGCTGTCCTGCGACCGTCGCGTCAAGGTCCACCTCGCGAAGCCAGTGGATCGCGCCGCTTTTCTCGCGTGGCGTTCCTCGAAGAATCCAAGTGAGGAGTTCCAGGACGCTCGTCTTCCCACGAAGGTTTGCCGCCACCAGGGCTGTCAGTCCCTCCGCGAACGGCAACGTCGTGTCGAACGGGCCGGGCTCCAGCCCGCCAGTCCGCTCTCCTGCCAGACGCAAGCGGTGAAGCCTCAAGGGCCGCGGCCGCGCCGGCGGCGTCAGCAAGGGAATTCCCTGAGACTCGAAGACCACCCGAACCTCATCGACGGTGGCACGGGCCCGGACGGCGATGCGCGCCTCCAGCGAGTTCTCGTCAGTCATCGATGAGACCTTCCTGCGCCGCCGCACATGCCTGACGCAACGTCTCGAGCCGCGCTCGGGCTCGCACGCTTACCGAACCGATCCGGTCGCCGCGAGCCGCCTCCGCGTACTCCCTCTGCAGGTACTGCTGCTTCTTCAGCTGGCTGCCGCCACGACCATCAGCCAGGTCAAGCACCAACGCGACCCGATCCACGTAGTACTGAAAATCGGACGCTTCTCTGATGAGCTCGCGAGCCACGTCGCGACCCGCCGCCAACAGGTAGTAGTCGTGCTGACGTACCCGGTTCACGGTCCCGCGCCTACGTCGAACCAGGAGGCCAGCGCTGCGCAAAACGGCGAGCGCGTCATCCAGGGGCTCATAGGCGCCAAAATGATGTCGAAGCATGGGATAGCGCCGAACCTCTGGTTCCTCCGAATCAAGGATGAGGCCGGCCAGCTCCAGCAGCCGCCGCTCCCCGCTCTCTTCGTACTTCGTCAGAAGCTCATCAGCGAGATAGTCGGGATTGCGCAGCCAAAAGTCCAGTTTTTGGAGACGGACCTGCGTCCTAACGACACCCACTGCTTCTCCGAGACCAGGCTGAGCTAGATCAACCTCAGGCACCGACTCACAGACACCGTCGATGAGCAGCAGCAGCCGCACGGCATCTTGTTCCCGGCTGGTAACCCGCTCGTCGGCATCCGGCAGCTGCGATCCCTGATCCACTGCACCAGACTAGGCACTTAGTAGCTGCCACAACACCCTCCGCGCATCTCAAAAGAGTTGACGCTTCAGGCCAGCCGGATTTCCAAAACGCCTCCGACGCGAACGTTCAGGCCAAGATCACATGAGAGGGGGTGTTCAGCGATGACTATGTTCCGTAATCAGTGGTAGCTCTCCGTGAATTTTGGGGAGAAGGATGCGGCGACGGAGGAGTCCAAGCCTGGCCCGTGCTCACCCGGTGTTCGAGGGAAGTCCAAGTGCGAACGTCCGGGTTTCGGCAGTGTCTTGCGGAGTTCGCCGTTCGCTCATGCCGCCGAGCGTGTGGGATCGGGGGTTCGTCCCGTGCTCGCAGGGCCGACCCTGCGAGCCGGGAAACGTGGCGGCCGAGGAGTTCAACTTGGGTGCGCTGTCGGTCCTGGGCTGGTCGAAATTCGATATCGGGGCCGGAAAGGAGAGTGCCCCTGACCGCGTTTTAGCTGGTCACAGGCTTGGCGGTGGGCAGGGTCGGGGTCGAACCGCCGACCTTCGCTTTTCAGAAGTAACAACCACCCTGCCGCGTTGATGTCCACCGAGGTCGGACGGTGCCTGACATGTGCCCGAGGTGGCGGTTGATTGCCGCCGTTGTCGTCAGGGCTGTCGTCAGCCTTGGCGGCCCTGAGCTGCTAGTCCTCGGCGCCTTCGTCGGCTTGGACGAGCAGCTCGTCAACGTCCAGAGCAGCATGACGGGCAAGGGCCGTCACGAGCGTGAGCGTCTGACTTCCGGTGTCCACGAGCGCGAGCATCTCCTCATCGTGCCGACCACCCCCGCGCCACGACGGCCCGGAGCCTCATCTCGATCTCGCTGAGCAATGCCGCCACAGTCGCCCCTTGCCCTGCCTACACCCCTCACGGTCATCGCACGTGTCACACGGCGCTGAGGTCGCACGTCGATGTGAGCTTCCCCCCGTTCTCCGGACACCTGGCCTGAGGTCACCGGCGATCATCAGGAAGGATGTCG
>NZ_BAABAS010000022.1:0-36015 GCF_039537545.1 Actinomadura meridiana | reverse complement strand
CGGAGGGCGGGCTGCGGAAACGGGCCAATCGAAAGGTTGGCACCGCGCCGCAGCCCGACCCCTACAAGATCGAAGCAGACGCGGCCGTGCTGGTCTGCTGGCGAAATTCGGTCATCCCTGGCCTAGCGCAGACCCCTGAGTACGCGCTCGCCATCGTGCGTGGCAACCAGGAGACCGCCGACGTAAGGATCAAGCGACAGGCCATCCTCACCAGGGACGACGAACGTGGCCCCGCAATCGTCGTGTTCCTCATTGAGGAACAGGTACTTCACCACAAGGTCGGCACCAACGAGACGATGAAAAGGCAGTTGGAGCACCTGATTGAGAGCTCAGCATGTTGCCCAACGTCACGGTTCAAGTAGTGTTAAGCAGTGGTGAGCACGACGGCAACACAGGCGACTTTGTGCTCGCGACGATGGAGGATCGGAGCGAGATCGCGTATGCCGAAACAGCCATACGTTCGATCACGACTGACGACCCCGCCGATCTCTCCGTGTTGGAGCGAACTTTGATCGACTTACGTTCACGGACGCTCACGCAAGAGATGTCACGTGAGCTGATTAGAAAGGTGGCCGAGGAAAAATGGACTTGACGAATGCCAAGTGGCGTAAGAGCAGCCGCAGCACTTCCAACGGTGCTGAATGCGTCGAGCTGGCGGACGCGGTCGGTGCGGTGGCGGTACGGGACAGTAAGGACCCGGACGGTCCCATCCTCCTCCTGACCCGCGCGGCGCTGCGCACCGCCGTCCAGTCCGCCGCCGACACACACTAACCGTCCAGCGACGACAACCCCGGCGGACCCGACCCGTCAACTCGCGGCGAGTCGTCCCAGCCCCCGGCCCGGACGACCCGCCGCACCCAACACCTACTCACCGAACGTGGCTCCGCCTCTTCGCAGACGGACCCTCAGACTTCGCCTCGATCGATCAGTTCCTCCACGGAACAGTTGACCATGATCAATTCGCGGTCATTGGCGGTACCGTGGAGGACGTATATGTCGCGAGACCCTGGTTGACCTCCACAGGTGTGTCGGCTCCCCGCAGCAGCGGAGGGACCAGCGGGAAGCGGTTACTCGTCCAGGTAGAGCAGGGCGGTGATGGTCTTCTTGCAGATGTCGCAATGCATGGGGGCTTCCTCGGAAGCGAGGTCGCATTCGACGGTGGTGACGCGGTCGATGATGCCGGTGGCTGCCTCAGTGGTCCATGCCTCTGACCAGCGGCGCGTGTTGACGGCCAGGTCATCGACGTAGCGTGCGGTCATCTCGTAGAACGCGCGGACACCGTGCTGCTTCATGTAGCGCCAGTTGAACTGGAGCGACAGCAGAGCGATGGGGAACGGGTGCTCGACCAAACCCCGGGCCCAGCGTTCGGAGACGTCGTCGATGTCCAGGCGCGTGGCGCGCTCGTCCAGGACCTGCCACATGCCGTTCTGGTCGTACTCGACGAGCACGTCTTCGAGTAGCTTGTGTGCGTTGTTGAGATTGCGGGCTTTGCTGGCGAACAGCCCGGAGACGGTCTTGCCGAGTTGTTCGTCAGAGTCCTTACGCGCCTGGTCGATGGCCTGCTTGAGCTGGACCGCGTATGCCGATTCCCACGACAGGCATTCCCCGAAGGTCGACCAGGGGTCGGGGAAACCTCTCTGCTCGATCACAGCGAAGATGCGATCGCCTTGCACACCCATCTGCAACTCCCCTCATGAAACTATCTGGACGGCGCACACCTCTCGGTGAGGTGCGCGGCAAGCTCATGGGTCGGGACCTGAGCTTGTTCTCCGGTGTCCATGTCCCGCACCGTGATCATTCCCGCTTCCTTGTCGGACGCCCCGTAGATCAGTGCGAAGCGGGCCCGGCGGTCGGCGGCCCACTTGAGTTGTTTGGCCAGTTTGCGGCTGGCGGCCAGATATACCTCCGTCCGCAGACCCGCGTCCCGTAGCCGGGCGGCGAAATCCATGACCTCCGAACCGGTGTCCTCGGCGATCACGGTGACGGCGACATCGGTCCTGTGCGCGTCGCTCTGGTCGTCGCCGAGCAGTCCGATAATCCGTTCAACACCAAGCGAGCCACCACAAGCCGGGACGTCCGGGCCCCCAAGTGCGGCGATCAGACCGTCGTAACGGCCGCCACTGGCAATCGACCCCGGCATGCCCTCGGCGACCACCTCGAAAATGACGCCGGTGTAGTAATCCAGACCCCGGACAAGGCTCGGTGTGAACGCGATCCGGTCATCGCCCACCTTCGGCGCCGCCAACTCCAAGAGTCGGCCGACCTCCTCCAAACCCGCGCGCCCGGCCTCGCTGCCCTTCAATCTGATCTGCATCCGCTCCACGGCGTCGGCGGCCGTCAGGTCACCCACCAGGGCCTCGGCAATGCCGGGGGTCAGCGACCGGGCGTCCACCAGTTCGGCCACGACCTTCTCCGGCGACAGTTTGTCGAGCTTGTCCAAAGTGATGAGCACACCGCCACCGAGATCGACGGGAACCCCGTAACTCTCCAAAAGGCCGGTCAGCGCCTGACGCGAGTTCACCAACACCCGGTAGTCACGCACACCGGCCGCGTCCAGCGCATCGGTCAGCGCGCACACCACCTCGGCATCCGCCAGCGGGGACACCGAACCGACCACATCCACATCACACTGCGCGAACTCGCGAAACCGCCCTTTCCCCGGACGGTCGGCCCGCCACACCGGCCCCATCGCGAACCGCTTGTAGGGGGTCGGGAGCTGCGATCCATAACTGGCGACAACCCGAGCGAGCGGGACGGTCATGTCATACCGCAGAGCCAGATCGGCCTCACCGGTCGCTTCGTGGTCACCACGACGAAGGATCTTGAAGATCAGTTTGTCGCCCTCGTCGCCGTACTTCCCGGTCAGCGTCTCCAACCGCTCGAACGCCGGTGTTTGCAACGGCTCAAACCCATATCGCTCAAACACCTGCCGAACCCGCGCGAAAACGGCCTCACGGGTGCGCAATGCACCAGCGAGAAAATCCCGGGTGCCCGACGGGGGCTCGAACTGCTGAGACGCCATGAGAACTCCTGACTAACGTAACCGAGCGCCGAAACAGGGCAAGTCATGGGAACGCGTCCGCATCCGGACGCCGCACGCTCCGGGGGACCAGTACCCTCCGATCGTATCGACGCCCCCGCCACCACCGCGCGAACTACCAACTTCTCAGCGAGTACGCCCCCGACCCGACCCCTTGAATACCCAGCGGCTTGGAGTACTGCCATCGAGCGGCGGCGCAGTCCACCTCCGCGCGGTGGGCCGCTGCTAAGTTGGAAACCACGGTGCGCCCACACCATGAGGAGAGCTCGATGACGGCAATGCCGGAAGAGCCGTCGATCGTCCGTAACGACCTGCGCGAGGCGTTCGCCGCGCTCGACGTGATGCCCGGATTTCGCGCCGAACTGGTAGATGGAGAAATCATCGTGTCACCGACCCCAGACGGGCAACACGAGACCATCATCGTGGCCGTCGACGACTGGGTACGGGACGTTCACGATCTCCGGTTGCACCGCAACCTGACGTTGATCAGTCCGGAGGGCGAGTACGTGCCCGACGGGATCGCGGCCCCCAAGGGCGCGTTCGCGGGGCAGGACTGGCACAGCAAGCCAGACGGCGTGGCGATGGTCCTGGAGGTGACCTCAGGCCGGGGCGGGAAGAACAAGGGCGCCGAACGGGACCGCGGGCCCAAACGCCGCGGCTATGCCGCCGCCGACATTCCGCTGTACCTGCTGGTCGACCGGCTGGACGGCAAGGTCACCATCTTCTCCGAACCACGTGGCGGCGACTACACCCACAGCGCCTCGGCTGTTCTCGGCGACGACCTGACCATCCCCGAGCCTCTCGAAGGCGTCCTACCGACCCGCGACTTCTGACCTCCTCGGGACTGGCGGCGGCCTCCCAGGGCGAGAGGCCGCCGCTTCCGCCGCGCTTAGGGCGCGGTTGTTTCTAGGGCGGTGCAGCGCCATCTGCCTCGGGTGTGGTCGAGGCGTAAGGCTAGGGCGTGGATGCGTCCGGCCATGATGACCACTGCGGTGACCTCGGCGACCGTGGGGGTGGGGCGTTGAAGGCGGCTTGTCAGCACTCTTGGTGGGACGATTCGGCCACCTCGGCGGAGCAAGGCTCCGGTCCGTCCGAGCAGTTCCCGGCATACAGCGGGGGCCGCTACCAGCGAGAGCTGGTGGGCGGGGCGGGTGCCCGCCAGGATGTCCAGGACCAGGCGTATGGCCGTGTCCGCGACGGCGCGGACTTCGGCGTCGACCCCGGCTGCTGGTCGTACCAGCCGCAACCCCGGCGGTTGTGCCGGAGGCGGCGCCGGATTCAGCGCCAGCGCTCCCCGTGTCATGGGCACCGGGCGGTACCGCACGAACCTCACCGCCGCGCGCTTCCCCGTACGTCGCTGCATGAATGACCTCCCGACTCGTTCGAGTACAGGAGTCACAGAAGCCTCGAAAAATACACTCTGGCCACATCAGGACCACGCCATGACGTGGCGGTCGATGCTCCCGGCTTACGGTTACAACGGAGGCGGGTTCGCGGCACTGCCTCCTGCCTCGTGCCTCGCGGGGTTGAGGTGCGAGTTTCCGGGCTTCGGCATCGTCGCGTGGCCTGGTGGCGTGGGGCGATGGCGTGTTCGTCAGGGCCGCCGACCGTCCTGGCCTCCGCGACCGCCTCCTTGAACCCTCGCCGCCGTCAGCTTGGGGTGGGCGGTTGTTGGTTGTTGTATTTTCATCCAATTAGGTTTTTGGTGGAATCTTCCGTTGGCTGGTTGCGGGGGCGCGGTTGGGTTTTGGACGCTGAAAATGTCCGAACCCGATGGGGGAGGAGTCGTCATGACTCAGGTCGCAACACAGGCCCCGCCCTTCCAGGGCCGCCTCCTCAAGCGCCGTCAGCCCATGGAGTACGGCGACGACGTGGAGATGTGGCAGAAGAGAATGAAAGACCGGGGCTGGATTATCGACGTCGACGGGAAATATGGTCCGCAGTCCGAGTCGAAGTGCAAGAAGTTCCAGCACGAGAAGGGTCTGCCGGACAGCGGAATCGTGGACGCCAACACTTGGGAGAAGACCTGGACCGCGCCGATCACCCACTGAGCAGCGCGTGCTTGTTCCGGGCCGTCTGATGAGGGGTGGTCCGCCCAACCCGGCCGGGTTGTGTTCCCGGCCGGGCGGTTCGGGGTTAGGGGAGGTTGAGGGTGGTGGCCAGGGTTTCGTAGTGGTGGTCGTCGTCGCCGAAGGTCAGGGACGTGGTCGTGGCGTGGCGGGAGAACAGGTGTAGGTCGTGTTCGGCGGTGAAGCCTATGGCGCCGTGTACCTGGTGGCCCAGGGCGCAGACTCGTTCGTAGGCCTCGCTTACCCAGGCTTTGGCCATGGAGACTTCTTGTGCGGCTTCCCTGTTGGTTGAGAGGAGCCAGATGGCCTCGTAGGCGATGAAGCGGGAGCCTAGGACGTCGATCGCCATGTCGGCGCAATGGTGTTGGACGGCCTGGAACGACCCGATGGGGCGGCCGAACTGTTGCCGGTCTGTCGCGTACTCGACCGTCATGTCCAGGACGCGCTGTGCCGCGCCTACCATTTCGGCGCAGGTGGCGGCCGCGCCGAACAGGGGGATCGCGGTTGCCACTTCTGGGGGCAGGGCGTCTTCTTCTGGGACGCGGGTGCCGGTTAGGTCGATGTGGCATGGGCGGTCTGGGCCGAGTGTTTTCACGGGTTGGGGCATGACTGATGCGGCGTCTACCCAGAAGGCTCGGGGTTCGTTCTCTACGCGTGCTGCTACCAGGAAGTGCTCGGCGGATGCGGCGTAGGGGACGAAGGTGGCCGTTCCATTGAGGATGTAGTCGGTGGCGTCTCGGGTGGCTGTTGGGCCATTGTCTGGGTGGTCCCAAGGGAGGGGGGCGGCTGTGACCACCTGGCCGTTTGTTATGGCAGTTAGCCATTTTTCTTTTTGGTCGGACGTCCCGTGGCGGGCTATGGGCATGCCGCAGGACGCCACGGCGGTCAGGAGCGGGCTCGGGACCTGGGTGTAGCCGAGTTGTTCGAACAGCAGGCACACGTCCAGGAAGTCGCCGCCGACGCCGCCGTGCTCCTCGGGGAAGGCCAGGCCAGTCCAGCCGAGGTCGATCATTTCTTTCCACAGCGCGGCGGAGTAGCCGGACGGGTCGTCGTCCATCGCCCGCGTCCCGGCGGTCGCCGCGCGGGATTCCAGGAGGTCGCGGGCGGTGGACGCGATCAGCTCCTGGTCTTCGGTGAGGCTCAGGTCCATGGCGGCGGAACCTTGTCGGAGCGGACCCACACGCCGGGTCGTTCCTCCCAGAACAGTTGGACGAGGACGCCCCCGGTGTGCTTCGGGTGGATGAACGTGTCCTTCCAGGCCGCGCCGTCGGTGCTGCCCTCGTTCTCACCGAACGTCGGCGTGTCGTGGTGTTCGCAGGCGGCCATCGCGGCGTCCCAGTCGGCCACCTCGAAGGTGACGTGGTGGGCGGCGGCGCCGTTGCGGTCCCAGAACCGTTCGATGAACGAGTCCTCGCCGCGCGGCATGATCACTTCCCAGCACATCGTGGCGCCGGGGATGTTCATGACGAGGTCGGCCATGTCGGGATGTTCGTCGTCCGATGTGCGCCACACCTGCGTGAACCCGGCGAGGCCGTGGTACCAGCCCGCCAGCACGTCCCGGTCCGGGAACGCCTGGCAGATGTGGTCGAGCGCGACGATGCCGAGGGACGGGCCGGGTGTTTCGCCGGTTTCCACGGTGGCCGAGGGAGAGTCGCCGCACATGTCGAGGCTGCCGGGGCCGCGGAGCCTGAACAGGACGCCGGGACCGTATTCGGGCGGACTCAGCGACGCCTCCAGCCAGCGTCCGCGCAGGCCGTCGGTCGGTTTGATGCCGCGTACTTCCAGTTCGGCGCGGACGGCCTCCAGGTCGGGGACCTCGGCGCCGACGTGGTGCAGGCCGGGACGTCCGCCGTGGTCGTCAAGAAACGTCTGCAACGGGGAGCCGTCACCGGCGGGGGCCACGACCTCCCACGCCTGGCCGTGGCTGCCGGGGATCTCCAGCCGGGTTCCGCGCGTGCGTTCGGCGGGGTTGTCCCAATGTCGGACGCGCCGGAACCCGAACAGCCCTTCGAGGAGCGCGACCTGCGCGTCGAGGTCGGGCGTGACCTGCGCGACGTGGTCGATGCGGTAGATCTGCACGGGTCCTCCTAGCTCGGGTGCGGCTCGATCCAGTCGTAGCCGGCGGTGACCAGTTCCTTGACGAGACGCAGGTTGTAGCGGTTCATCGCCGCGATCCGCTCGGCCAGTTCGCCGACCCGCTTGTCGAACTCGTCCGCCGGGTACACGTCGTTGACCAGGCCCAACTTGAACGCGCGGTCGGCGTCGATGCGGGCGCCGGTGAACAGCAGTTCCTTCGCGCGGGCCTTGCCGATGCGCTCCGGCAGCCGCTTCACCCCGCCCCAGCCGGGCGCGGACCCGCCGAACTCGGGCTGGTCGGGGTCGCCGTCCTCGGTCATCTTCGGCCGGTACGGCGGACGCGCCGACAGCGTGATCTCGACCAGGCCGACCTTCGCGTTGTCGGACGCGACGATGAAGTCGGCCGCGAGCGCCAGTTCCAGGCCGCCGCCGACCGCGTACCCGTGCACCGCCGCGATCACCGGGACCGACAGGCGCTCCATCATCGCGAACGTCTTCTCGCCGAGCCGACCCTGCTCGATCCGCTCGCGCGGGGTCAGCTTCTCCGACCAGCCGAGGTCCATCCCGGCGCAGAACGCGCGTTCCCCGGCGCCGCGCAGCACCACCACGCAGACGTCCTCGTCGTCGTCGACGCGGGTGAAGATGTCGCGCAGCTCCGTCATCGTCGTGGGCGTCAGCGCGTTGAGCTTCTCCGGCCGGTTCAGCGTCAGCCAGGCCACTCGTTCTTCGATCCGCAGATCGACGGTCTCGTAGGCGTTGCCGTCGTCGGGCATGGGGTTTCGCTCCTCCATTCAGCTGCGGGGCAGGTTCAGGCCCCGGGTGGCGATGACGTTTCGTTGGATCTCGGTGGTCCCGCCCAAGAAGGTGGACGCCACCGAATCCCTGCGCATGTGGGTGAAGGTGGCGTTCATGGGTGCGTTTTCGCGTTCCCATAGGGCGGCGGCCCGGCCGAAGGCGCGCGCACCCGTCCGGGCTAGGCGCTGGTGCAGTTCGGCACCGAAAAGCTGGTTGATGGACGCCTCGAAGTCAGGTTCGTCACCGGCGGCTTGGCGCGACACCGTGTAACGGGCCAGGTTGTACAGGACGCGGATCTCCGTCTGGCGGCGGGCTATCTCCTGCCGTAGCGCGGGGCTGCGGCGTGCGAAACGTTGCCCGTCCGGGGAGCGCAGGTAGGTGACCAGCTCGGCGAGGGCCTGTTCGTACTTGATGGTCGCGCCGATCCCGGCCCGCTCGAAGCCGAGCGCGGACATCGCCACGTACCAGCCGCGGTTCTCCTCCCCGACCCGGTTCGCGACCGGCACCCGGACGCCCTCGAAGAAGATCTCGCAGAACGGCGCCGCGCCCCGGATGTCGGTGATGGGACGGATCGTCACGCCCGGCGCGTCCGCCGCGATCAGCAGGAACGTGATGCCACGGTGCGGACGTTCCGCGTCGGGATCGGTGCGGACCAGCACGAACAACCAGTCGGCGTACTGACCGAGGGACGTCCACACCTTCTGACCGTCCACGATGTACTCGTCGCCGTTTCGGACGGCCTTCGTGCGCAGCGACGCCAGGTCGGAGCCCGAATTCGGCTCGGAGAACCCCTGTGCCCACGTCGCCTCACCCCGCGCGATCGGCGGCAGGTGCGCGGCCTTCTGCTCGTCCGTGCCGTGCACGAGCAGGGTCGGGCCGAGGAGGAACGCGCCGATGCCGTTCACCGTCGGCACCCGCGCCCGCATCATCTCCTCGTGCAGGATGAACTCCTCCATGGCCGACAGCCCGGCACCGCCGTACTCCTCCGGCCAGTGCGGCGCGATCCAGCCACGCTCCGCCAACGCATCAGCCCACGCCCTGGCGCCTTCACTCCGTCCCGGATCGTCGGCGACCCTGTCGACGGGCCAGTTGTAACCCGCGACGTCTTCTGGTTCCAGGCTCTGTTCCTCGTCCCCCGCCGGACGGTACGACGAGGGGAACTTCTCTTGGACGAAGGCCCGGACCTCCTCCCGAAAGGCGGCCTGCTCTGGCGTGTCGTCCCAGTTCACCGTCCGCCCGCCTCCCGGTCCCAGGTCGTCTCGGTGACGCCGCCCTCGCCCTGCGCCCGCAGCTTGTACTTGGCGACCTTGTCGGTAGGAGTGCGCGGCAGCGCCTCAACGAACTCCACGTAGCGCGGCACCATCGACCGCGGCAACCGCTCCTGGCAGAACGCCACCAGCTCCTCCGGGTCCAGCCCGGTGTCGGGTTGCACCACGATCGACACCTTGATGTCCTCGTCCTCCAGTTCCGAGGGCACGCCGATCGCGGCGCACTCCAGCACCGCCGGATGCTGGTTGATCTCCGTCTCCAGGTCGAAGGCGGAGATGTTCTCACCGCGGCGGCGGATGGCGTCCTTCATCCGGTCAAGGAAGAAGAAATACCCATCGTCATCGCGCCATACCCGATCTCCGGTGTGGAACCACATGTTCCGGAAGCAATGCGTCGTCGCCTCCCAGTTCCCGTAGTACCCGGTCGTGAGGACGAACGGCTGTTTCGGCCGCAGCACCAACTCTCCCGGCTCGCCGGGGCCGAGCTCCCGGTCGTGCTCGTCCACCACCGCGACCTGGAACCGCTCGTCATGCGCCTGCCCGCACGACCCGACGCGCCACTCCCCGTACGGGCTGCCCGTCGCGATCCCCGCCTCCGTGCTGGTGTAGGTCTCCACCGACCGGACGCCGAACCGTTCCCGCATGGGCTCGTCCAGGTTGGACTTGCCCATGTAGAACGTCTCCAACCGGTGGTCCTTGTCCCTGGACGTCGGCGGACGGTTCAGCAGGATCGGGATCATCGAGAACACGCTCATGCAGACCTGCGCGTCGAAGCGGCGGACGTCGTCCCAGAACCGCGACGCGCTGAACCGCTCCACGAGCGCGATGGACCCGCCGCCGAGCAACGCCGACAACATCCCGTCCCACAGGGCCGCCGCGTGGAACAGCGGCAGCGGACAGTAGATCGTCTTGCCCCACCGGTCAAGGAAGTCGAGCGAGTCGTAGGCGCAGGTCAACGCCAGGGCATGCGGCACCATCGCGCCCTTGGACGGACCCGTCGTCCCGGACGTGTACATGATCGCCTGCATGTCCGCGAACCCGACCGGGACGTCGACGCGCCCGTCCCCGTCCTGCGGCAGTTTCGCCAGTTCCCGCGCGGGTTTGCCGAGCCGCTCCAGCAGCACCCCGTTCTCGGCGGCGTCCCGCACGATCACCCCGCCCAGCTTCGGCAGCCGCTCCGCGACGTCCGTGAGCCGCTCCGCGTAGGGCCCGTCCACGATGAGCCACCCGGAGTCGGAGCTGTCCAGGACGTGCCGCAGCAACTCCCCCCGGTACGCGATGTTGATCGGCACGGCCACGGCCCCGAGCCGCGCCAGCGCGAAGATCAGATGGACGAAGTCGGCGCAGTTGGGCAGCATCAGCCCCACATGGTCGCCCCGCCCGATGCCCGCGCCGCCGAGCGCCCTGGCCATCCGGTCGGCGGCGGCGTCCACCTCGCCGTAGGTGATCTCGCCGTCCCGGAACTTGAGAAACGTCTGTCGTCGATGTGTCTGCGCCTGTGACCGGAGAACGTCCCCGAGGACGAAACTCTCCAGCGTCTCCTTCCGCATCGGACCTCCGCTGTCGCCGTCTGCGTCGTCGTCGGTGATGTGCGTCGTCGGTGATGTGCGCCGTAGGTGGGTGTGCGTCGTCGGTGACTGGATGATTCGGCCGAGGGCGAGCCGCTAACCGGACATCGCCCTAAATAGATGAGCACGAAACCTCATACCCGGCAACAGCGACTAACAGCGAACAAAGCCAGATAACCGCAGAATCACAGGGCCATCAGGCATCCAATGTGACAAGCACCACACCACCCCAGGAACCCCAAGAACACCGCTGACGAGCCAGCATCCGCACCGCCCGCCCACCTGGTCGCGTCCACCCGGCTCCGCGTCGGCTCCCATCTGGACGCGTCCTCAACCGGAAGCCGCCTCCGCCCACCGTCCGACGCCCCCGCACCACGGGCGACGCCCACCTATGCCGCTCCGGCGGCGCCTGCGGAGACCATGATCGGCAGGGCCCTCAGGAGGACGAGTCCATCAGCTTGTACGCCCTGGTGAGCATCGCGGCGAACGCGTCCTTGTCGTAAAGGACGCCGCTGTAATCGACGGGAATCCGGACGCCGTTGATCTCCGCGGTCGGAGTGCCCGGCCCTCTCGGTTCGTCCTTGCCCTTGCCCGACTTCCGGTACACCTCCTGGGACGCGGCGACGAACTTCCGGTACTTCATCTTCTTCACCGCGTTGTCGAAGGCGGCGCCACGCAGACCGTCGACCTTTTCGGCCAGTTCCAGCAGCCGCTCGGTGGTGAAACCGTCCACCGATTCCTCGGGCTGATACCGGTACAGGACGGCGTGGTACTCGGCGAACTTCCGTTGCTCCAGCGCGGCGCGCAGAGCGTTGACGGCCCGCTTGGAACCGCCGCCGCCGACCCGATCGTCCAGGAACGAGGCCAGGGTGTAGTCCGCCCTCGCCTTTCCCCGCACGATCCAGTCGCTGAGCACGGGCCCGCCGGTCGACTCGTACTCCTTGCAGACAGGGCAGCGCGGGTCCTCGAACAGGTGCACCATGACCAGCGCGGCGGGATTCCCGACGATGATCGTCGTCCCGTCCTGAGCGAGGCTCTCCGGGACCTTCGTCAGGTCGGCGTAGGCGACCGTCGACGGACGGGATTTCGACGGCTCAGCGGCCTCGCCCTTCCCACCCGATTCACCACACCCGGTAAGCGCCGCACCCAGCACGGTAACCAGCGCCACTGCCAGCCATTTTCCCATACGATTCACCGCGCACTCTCCAGTTCTCAAGCACGGAGACCCTAGCGCAGATCACGCAATCCCAAGAACAGAAGTAAGCCACAAACCCACAACACCGCCGACCAAAATCCCCGCCCCTCTCTCACAGCACGCGACCAGCCGATCACTCCATTCTGTCCAAATGGCGCACTACCTGCGTGACACAGATTTACGACGAGGCCGGAGAAGCCGAACTCCGCGCACGACGACCGCGAATCTCCGCGATGGTCACCGAGGTTTTCCGGCCCGTACGATCGCCGAGTGCAGGCCGTCACCGGCATCGCCGACCGGGGTGATGGTGATGCCAGTGAAGCCGGTCTCGGCCAGCAGACGCTCGTACTCGGCGGCGGTGAGGGTGCCACGGGCGCAGCCGACGCGGGCCTCCGCGTCCGCGCGCGTCGCGGGGTCCAGGTCGACGGCGGCGATGACGTCGCTGATGCCGATCCGGCCGCCGGGCCGCAGCACGCGGAACGTCTCGGCCAGCACGGCGGGCTTGTCGGCCGACAGGTTGATCACGCAGTTGGAGATGACCACGTCGACGCTGGTGTCGGGCAGCGGGACGTCCTCGATGCGTCCGTGCAGGAAGCGTGCGTTGGACACCTCGGCCTCGGCCGCGTTGGCGCGGGCCAGGGCGAGCATGGCGTCGCTGGCATCCAGGCCGTAGGCGATCCCGTCGGGGGCGACCCGGCGGGCCGACAACAGCACGTCCAGCCCGCCGCCTGACCCGAGGTCCAGGACGGTGTCAACCCGTCCGGCGGCGTAGCCACAGTGAGACGTAGACGAGCGCGACCAGCACCGGCACCTCGATCAGGGGACCGACGACACCGGCCAGGGCCTGTCCGGAGGTGACGCCGAAGGTGCCGATCGCGACCGCGATGGCCAGCTCGAAGTTGTTTCCGGCGGCGGTGAAGGCCAGCGTGGCGGTGCGTTCGTACGGCAGCCGGACGGCGCGGCCCAGGGCGTACGCGCCGCCCCACATCAGCGCGAAGTAGGCCAGCAGCGGGACGGCGATCCGGACGACGTCACCGGGCCGGGCGGTGATGGCCTCGCCCTGCAAGGCGAACAGGATCACGATGGTGAACAGCAGCCCGTACAGCGCCCACGGCCCGATCCGTGGCAGGAACCGCGTCTCGTACCACTCCCGTCCACGCGCCCTCTCCCCGGCGCGCCGGGTCAGGTATCCGGCCAGTAGCGGGACGCCGAGAAACACCAGCACGTTGACCACGATCTCGCCGGTGGAGAAGCGCAGACCGTTCTGCTCCAGGCCGAGCCAGCCGGGCAGAACCTCCAGGTAGAACCAGCCCAGCGCGCCGAACGCGACGACCTGGAACACCGAGTTGAGGGCGACCAGGACGGCGGCGGCCTCCCGGTCACCGCAGGCCAGGTCGTTCCAGATGACGACCATGGCGATGCACCGGGCCAGCCCGACGATGATCAGCCCGGTGCGGTATTCGGGCAGGTCAGGGAGCAGGAGCCAGGCCAGCGCGAACATCACTGCCGGGCCGACCACCCAGTTCAGCGCCAGCGAGGCGGACATCAGGCGGCGGTCGCCGGTCACGGTGTCCAGGCGGTCGTAACGGACCTTCGCCAGCACCGGGTACATCATCACCAGCAGTCCGAGCGCGATCGGCAGCGAGATCCCGCCGACCTCCACCCGCGACAGTGCCTCGTCCAGGCCCGGGACGGCGCGGCCCAGAAGCAGCCCGGCCGCCATCGCCGCGAGGATCCACACCGGCAGGAATCGGTCCAGCGACGACAGCCGTCCCACCAGGCGCGGACTGGCGGCGGCGGGCGCGGTCACGGGCAGGGCCTCTTGCGCGTCTGGGCACGCGCCTCCTCGGCCGTGGCCGCCAGCTCGCCCAGCCCGGCGGCCAACGCGCGCAGCGGTTCAGGACGCAGGCGGTAGTAGGTGAAGCGTCCGCACGGCTCAGTCTCGACCAGCCCGGCCCGCCGCAGCACCCGCAGATGGTTGGAGACATTGGTCTGGCGCGCGCCGGTCTCCTCGACCAGGTGACACACGCACAACGCCTCGTCCGCCAGCAGCCGCACGATCCGGGCACGCAGCGGGTCGCCCAGGACCCTCAGCAACGCATCATCATCAACTGACATCAACATAAACTGATATGTTAGAGGCCGTGCTCGACCTTCGCCACCGTTGACACCGCCACTCGCGCGAGAAGGAGCCACCGGTGCCCGACACCACCCCCGCCCGGCCGAGCGTGCTGTTCGTGTGCGTGCACAACGCCGGACGTTCGCAGATGGCCGCCGCCTACCTCACCCATCTCGGCCGCGACCGCGTGGAGGTCCGCTCGGCCGGATCGGCGCCCGCCGACACCGTCAACCCGGCCGTGGTCGCCGCGATGGCCGAGGACGGCATCGACATCTCCGCCGAGATCCCCAAGGTCCTCACCACCGACGCCGTCCGCGCCTCGGACGTGGTCATCACGATGGGCTGCGGCGACACCTGCCCCGTCTTCCCCGGCAAACGCTACGAGGACTGGACCCTGGACGACCCCGCCGGACAGGGCGTGGACGCCGTCCGCCCGATCCGCGACGAGATCCGCGAACGCGTCGAGACCCTGCTCACCGACCTGACCAGCGCCTAACGCGCGGGAACCCCGCGCCATCGACTGGCGGGTGGGTCAGGCCGGAGTGGGGACGGGTGGCGTGAACAGGCCCGCCAGGCGGGTCAGTGACTCCGGGACGGCGCGGTAGTACACCCAGGTCCCGCGGCGCTCGCCGGTGATCACACCGGCCTGGCGAAGCACCTTGAGGTGGTGGGAGATGGTCGGCGCGGTCAGGTCGAACGCCCCGGTCAGGTCGCACACGCACGCCTCGCCGCCCGAGGCCGAGGCGATCAGGTTCAGCAGCCGTAGCCGCACCGGGTCGGCCAGCGCCTTGAACACGCCCGCCAGCTCCGCCGCCTCGCTCTCGTCCAGCGCCAGGCCGGTCAGCGGCGCGCAGCATCGGCCCGTATCGACCAGCTCCAGATTCGACATGCCTCTAATTTGACACCCATCTATCCAAAGAGGCAAACTCGGCACAGCGTCTGATTAGACGAACTTCGAAACAAGGAGGATCCGATGTCCCGCGTCCAGCTCGCCCTGCGCGTGTCCGACCTGGAGGGCTCCATCGCCTTCTACACCAAGCTGTTCGGCACCGAACCGGCCAAGATCCGCGACGGCTACGCCAACTTCGCCGTCGCCGAGCCGCCGCTCAAGCTCGTCCTGATCGAGGGCGAGGACGACGAGCCGACCCGGCTGGACCACCTCGGCGTCGAGGTCGCCGACACCGAGCAGGTGAACGCCGCCGCGCGGCGCCTGGCCGACGCGGGCCTGGCAACCTTCGAGGAGAAGGACACCTCCTGCTGCTACGCCCTCCAGGACAAGGTCTGGGTCACCGCGCCCGGCAGCGAGCCCTGGGAGGTGTACATGGTGAAGGCCGACGCCGACACCCTGACCAAGTCCGAGGACTCGGCCTGCTGCGCCACCACCACGTCCGGCTCGGCCTGCTGCTGACCGCACGCTCGCCCACAACCGCGCGTCCGCCCACAACCGCGCGTCCGCCCACAACCGCACGTCCGCCCACAACCGCACGTCCGCCCACGACCGCGCGTCCGGCCGGGACGGTCGGGCGCGCGACGACCATCGGCCTGATCGCTATGCCGGTCTCTGGGGCTGGCGGCCTGTTCGGGGCGTGGACGTGAACGTGTGGCGGTAGGTGGTCGGGGGGACGCCGACGGCGCGGGTGAAGTGGTGCCGGAGGTTCGCCGGGCCGCCCAGGCCGGAGCGGCGCGCGATCTGGTCGACCGGGAGGGACGTGGTCTCCAGCAGTTCACGGGCGTGGTCGATCCGGATGCCGCGCAGCCATGCCATCGGGGTCGTGCCCGTCGCGGCGTGGAAGCGCCGGATCAGGGTGCGGGTGGTGATGTTGGCGCGACGGGCCAGGGCGGCGACGGTCAACGGCTCGGCCAGGTGCTCGCGGGCCCAGTCCAGGAGGGGGGCCAGCTCATCCGCGTCGTGGACGGTGATGTCCGCGTCGACGTACTGGGCCTGGCCGCCCGGACGGTGCGCGGGCATCACGAGCCGTTTGGCGAGCGCCCTCGCGACGGCGGCGCCATGGTCGGCGCGGACGACATGCAGGCACAGGTCGAGCCCGGCGGCGGTCCCGGCGCTGGTCAGGATGTCGCCGTCGTCGATGTAGAGGACGGACGCGTCCACCCGGGCCTCCGGACAGCGGGCGGCGAGTTGGTCGGCGTGCATCCAGTGGGTCGTCGCCGGGCGTCCGTCGAGAAGACCGGCGGCGGCCAGGACGAACGCGCCGGTGCACAGCGACACGATGCGGGCACCGTTGCCGTGTGCCGCCCGGACGGCCTCGACCAGGTCGGGCGGCTGTTCGTCCAGGACGTTCGCGCAGGCGGGGATCACGACGGTGTCGGCGTCGGCCAATGCGTCGAGCCCGTGCTCGGCCTGCGCGGCGAACCCGGCGGCGGTGCGCGTTCCGGGGGCGGCGCACAGGCGGAAGTCGTACCACCAGTCGGCGAGGCCCGGCCGCGCGTACCCGAAGACCTCGCACGGGATGGCGAGCTCGAAGATCGGCACACCCTCGGTCACGGCGACGGCCAGCTGGTGCATGTCACTAATTTAGCGCTGATGGTCGCTCCTGCCACTTGGGACGGAGCCGGTGGGCCGCGAGGGTCGAGGGCATGGATCAGTTCCCCGTTGGACGAGCCTCCTTCGACCCGGCCCCGCCCGCCGCCGAGCGGGTGTGGCGGCACGTCGTCGACCTGCTGGAAGGCGAGCGGAAGGAGATCGCCGGACGGGCCGTGAGCGCACCCGTGGACGTCCGCCGCCTGCGGGCCGCGATCGGCGCGTACGACTTCGACCGTCCGGCGGCACCGGACGACGTGATCGACGACGTCGCGGAGCTGCTCCGCGCGACGACCGTCCACACGACGCATCCGCGCTATTTCGGCCTGTTCAACCCGACCCCGACCCTCATGGGCGTCATCGGGGAGACGCTGGCGGCGGCGTTCAATCCGCAGCTCGCGGCCTGGTCGCACGCCCCGGCCGCCGCCGAGATCGAGGCCCATCTGCTGCGCTTCCTGGGCGGACGGCTGGGCTACCCGCCCGAAACAGTGGCCGGGTCGTTCACCAGCGGCGGCGCGGAGGCGAACCTGACCGCCGTGCTGCTGGCGCTCACCCGAACGTGGCCCCGATACGGCACGGAGGGCCTGCGAGCACTGCCCGGCCGCCCGGTCCTGTACGCGTCCACGGAAAGCCATCTGGCCTGGCTCAAGATCGCGCACGCGACCGGCCTCGGACGGGACGCCGTCCACCTCGTCCCCACCGGCCCCGACCTGCGGCTGGACGTCCCGAACCTGGCCCACCAGATAGCCGCCGACCGGGCGCGAGGCGACCTGCCGTTCCTCGTCGTCGGGACGGCCGGGACCACCGGCGCCGGAGCGATCGACCCGCTGCCCGAGCTGGCCGACCTCTGCGACGATCTCGGGCTCCGGTTCCACGCCGACGCCGCCTACGGGGGTGCGGCGGCGCTGTCCGACCGGCTGCGACCGGCGCTGTCGGGCATCGAACGCGCCGACTCGATCACGGTGGACGCGCACAAGTGGCTGAGCGTCCCGATGGGCGCGGGCGCGCTCCTGACCACCGACGCCGAGGGGCTCGCGGAGACGTTCCGGGTCACGACGTCCTACATGCCCGCCGACGTCCCCGACACCGTCGACCCGTACACGTCCGGTCAGCAGTGGTCGCGCCGGTTCATGGGCCTGAAACTGTTCCTCAGCCTGGCCGTGGCGGGCCGCGCCGGGTACGCGGAGCAGCTCGACCACGACGCCGACCTCGCGGACATCCTGCGCGAACGCCTCACCGACACGGGCTGGGACATCGCCAACGACACCCCGCTACCTGTCGTCTGCTTCGCCGACCGCGCCGACGGGACGTGGGAGCACCACGACGCGCTCGCCCGGCGGGTCGTCGGCGGCGGACGGGCGTGGATCAGCCCCGTCCGGCTGAACGGGCGCGCCGCCCTCCGCGCCTGCGTCATCAGCCACCGCACCACCCCCGCGGACGTCGACGAACTCGTCCACGCCGTGAACGACGCACGCGGCTGAGCCCGGGAACGCGATCGACGTCAAGCGCGCTTCACGTTTTGTTATGGACGGCCCAAATGGAAGGTAAGTCGAGTTTTCGGTTACCTGGAAATGGGGGACTTTTCGGTCATCGGTGACGGGCTCGGGAGGTCCGATGACGACCAAGACGACTCATGGGCGTACCTCGACGACGAGGTATCGGACGTCCGGCTGGCTGGCGTTCGCGGGGACGGTGGCGCTGGTGATCGGCGCCTTCAACGTCATCGACGGCCTGGTGGCGCTGTTCAAGGACGGGTACTACCTCGTCAACGAGAACCAGATCATGGTGTTCGACTACACCGCGTGGGGCTGGATCTGGCTCATCATCGGAATCATCCAGATCGGCGTCGGTGCCGCGATCATGGCCGGGCAGATGTGGGCGCGGGTGCTCGGCGTCATCTTCGCCTTCGTCGTCGCCATCGGACATCTCGCGTTCCTCGTGGCGTTCCCGCTCTGGTCGGTGCTGACGATCTCGCTGTGCGTCCTGCTGATCTACGCGCTGACGGCACCGCCCCCCGGCTCGCGCGCCGACTAGCGGACGCTCGCCGCGGTGCACCGCCGACCGCTCACCGACTCACTCGCGGACTAGCGTCCGCCAACCCCCAACACAGATCATTGACGTGACATATGGCGCCAATGTCAGTCAATGATCTTGTTGGGGGTCGTAGTGGGTGATCTCGAAGCGAAGGTGTGGCGTCGCTACGGGAATGGACGTATCTATGTCTCGCGCGGCGACGAGACGGTCGGCTGGTACGACCTCAGGACGGGTCGCCACGAACTCCAGGTTCCCGGGCTGGCCGCGCCGTTCTGGGAGACCGTCCACGCGGAATGCCGAAGGCTCGGCGAACCGGCGCCCCAGTACCTCGCGCCCACCAACCCCGCCGGGCCAGCCAACCCCGCCAACCCCGCCGTGCCAGCCGGGCCCGCCAAGCCCGCCAATCGCGCCGTGCCAGCCAATCCCGTCGAGCCCGCCGGGCCCATCAGCGATCTCGGGCTCACCGAGGCCGGTGCGGCGGCGCGGGCGCGGGCCGTGGAACTGCGCACCTGGCGGACGCGCCTGGCCTTCCTCGTCGGCGTCCGGACGCAGGCGGCGAACTTCGCGATAGGCGCGAAAGGCGAACGGTTCGTTGGCGGAAAGCTCGACAAATGGGCGCGCAGGAAGGGCTGGCATGTGCTGCACGCCGTCCCCGTCGGACGCAACGGTGCCGACATCGACCATGTCCTCATCGGCCCGTTCGGCGTCGTCACCATCAACACGAAGACCACGCGCTGCAAGGTGTGGGTGGCGGAGCACGGCATGATGGTCGGCGGCACCAAGGTCAACTATCTGCGCAACTCCCGCTTCGAGGCGAAACGCACCCGCAGGCTGCTGGCGGCGGCGTGCGGACGTCATGTCCCCGTCCAGTCCGTGATCGTGTTCGTCGGCGCGAAGGGGTTCACCGTCAAGAACGGCGGTCCGCGCGACATCGCGGTGTTGTCCGACGTCAAGGCGTTGCGGCGCTGGTTACGGCGGCGGGGGCGGACGCTCACCCCCGAGCAGGTGGCGGCCGTGCACGCCGCGGCCCGGCAGCCCGCGACCTGGCGGCCCCCCGCACGCTGAACCGGCGGCGCCGGATGGTCTGAGCTGGGATTATTCGGGAACGACCCGAGATCATGAAGACCCTGGGCTGGGACGACGAACCGGGCGGGCTCCCCCGGGAGGACGAGGGACGGGCGCGCACCGACTGGATCGTCTACGGCCTCACGGCCGGCCTGTCCATGGCGTTCGTGTTCTGGGGCGTCCTATGGACCGACAGCCTCAGTTCGACGGCGCAGTCGGCGTTGGACTGGCTGCTCGCGAACCTGGGCTGGCTGTTCGTCCTCGCCGCGACCGGGTTCGTGATCTTCTCGTTGTGGCTGGCGCTCAGCCGGTACGGGCGGATCCCGCTCGGGCAGGAGGGGGACGAGCCGGAGTTCCGCACCGTGTCGTGGATCGCGATGATGTTCAGCGCGGGCATGGGCATCGGGCTGATGTTCTTCGGCGTGGCGGAACCGCTCACGCACTACGTGGACCCGCCGCCGGGCACCGACGCGCCGCAGAGCGAGCCCGCGATCGAGACGGCGATGGCCACGACGATGTTCCACTGGACGCTGCACCCGTGGTCGATCTACGCCGTGCTGGGCCTGGCGATCGGGTACGGGCACTACCGCCGGGGCCGCACCCAGCTGATCAGCTCGGCGTTCACGCCGCTGATCGGACGGCACGCCGACGGCCCGATCGGCAGGGTCATCGACATCCTGGCCCTGTTCGCCACGCTGTTCGGCTCGGCCGCGTCGCTCGGCATCGGCGCCCTGCAAATCCGCACGGGAATGCAGGAGGCCGGGTGGATCGAATCGCTGGGCACGACCGTCCTGGTGCTGATCATCGTCGTGCTGACGATCTGTTTCGTCCTGTCGGCGGTGTCCGGGGTGGCCCGGGGCATCCAGTGGCTGTCCAACATCAACATGGTGCTGGCGGCCGTCCTGGCGTTCTTCGTGTTCGTCGTCGGGCCGACGGTGTTCGTCCTGGAGCTGCTGCCCACCTCCCTCGGCGTGTACATCAGGGACTTCGGCGAGATGGCGTCGCGGTCGGGCGCGACCGGCGGGCAGGCCATGCGCGACTACCTCGCCGACTGGACGATCTTCTACTGGGCGTGGTGGATCTCCTGGGCCCCGTTCGTCGGGATGTTCCTCGCCCGGATCAGCCGGGGCCGCACCATCCGCCAGTTCGTCGCCGGTGTGATCATCGTGCCGAGCACGGTCAGCGTCATCTGGTTCGCGATCTTCGGCGGGACGGCGATCAAGCAGCAGCGCGACGGGCTGAACCCGTTCGGCGACGGCTCCGAGGAGCAGATCACCTTCAACGTCCTCGGTCATCTGCCCTGGGAGGCGCTCACCGCGATCGTGGTGATGGTGCTGGTCGCGATCTTCTTCGTGTCCGGCGCGGACGCGGCCTCGATCGTGATGGGCACCCTGTCGCAGCGCGGCGCGAACTCGCCCGCCCGCTGGGTCGTCATCTTCTGGGGCGCGATGACCGGCGGGGTCGCCGCGATCATGCTGGTGATCGGCGGGGACAAGGCGTTGAACGGCATCCAGAACATCACCTTCATCGGCGCGCTGCCGTTCGCGGTCGTGCTGATCCTGCTGTGCGTCTCGCTGGCGAAGGACCTCCGGAACGATCCGATGATGCGGCGGCAGATCAAGGGCGCCGAGGTCCTGGAGGACGCGGTCGTCACCGGCACCGCCCGGCACGAGGGCGACTTCGAGCTGGTGACCCGGCCGTCCCCCGACGACGACCCGGCCCGGGGCTGACGGGTCAGTGCGGCGCCTCGCCGGACTTCACGCGGGTCGCGAACTCCTTCAACGCGTCCAGCGCGCGCAGGTACGGCATCGGGCCGTAGGAGACGCGGGCGACCCCGGCGGCGGCCAGGTCCGCGAGGGACGTGCCGGGCATGTTGTTCGCGTTGACCGGACCCGGCAGCCCCTTGACCAGGGCCGGGACGGCGTCCAGCGGCGCGGTGATCGGGTAGACGCAGTCGGCGCCCGCCTCCAGGTAGAGGCGGCCCCGGACGATCGCGGCGTCCACCGGGTCCGGCGACTTGGCGACGAACGTGTCGACCCGGGCGTTGATCACCAGCGCGTCCCCGGCGGCGGCCCGGACGGCGGCGATGAACTCGGCCTGCGTCTCGGGTTCGGCCAGCTCACCGGCGTAGGTGTCCTCCAGGTTGCAGCCCGCGGCGCCGATGGTCAGCAGCCGTTCGACGAGTTCGGCGGGCGCGAGCCCGTAGCCCGCCTCGGCGTCCACGGTGACGGGCACGGACGCGGCGCGGATGATCCGCCCGGCGGCGGCGAACATCTCCTCGGCGGGCGCGCCCTCGTGGTCCGGATAGCCGAGCATGGCGGAGACGGCGGCGCTCGCGGTGGCGAGGGCCGGAAAGCCCGCCTCCTGGACGATCACGGCGCTCCCCGCGTCCCAGACGTTGGGCAGCAGCAGCGGATCGCCCGGACGGTGCAGGTCGCGCAGCACGGCGGCATTGTCGGTCATGTCCTTCTCCTTTCCTTCACCGGAACGACTGAACAGGCCCGAGGAGTGTGACATCCACCTCCGACAGCGCCCGTTCACGGGCCGCCCGCGACAGTGTCGGACGGCCGGGTTAGCGTCGGGATGGTGATCAACCACCCGCGATGAGGGAGTGCGCATGCTGCCATGGTCGGCCGACCTCGCCGGACGCCTGGAAGAGCACGTCATCAGCAGCGATCTGCTGCGCGGCAACCCCCTGAACGACCCGCACGAACGACCCGTCCTGGTCTACGTCCCCCCGGGATACGACGACGAACCCGACCGCCGATATCCCACCGTGTACTCGATCCAGGGGTTCACCGGGCATATCGGCATGTGGCACAACCGGATGTCCTACCGGCAGCCGTTCCCCGAGACGGCCGACGCGGTGTTCGCGTCCGGCGAGGCCCCGCCCGCGATCGTGGTGTTCGTGGACGCCTGGACGACGCACGGCGGCAGCCAGTTCCTCGACTCCCCCGGCACGGGCCGCTACCACTCCTATCTCTGTGACGAGGTCGTCCCATGGGTGGACGCCAACTACCGGACGCTCGACGCGCCCGAGCACCGGGCGATCAGCGGCAAGTCCAGCGGCGGCTACGGCGCGATGATCACGCCGATGCTGCGTCCCGACCTGTTCGGCGCGCTGGCGACGCACGCGGGCGACGCCCTGTTCGAGTACGTCTACCAGCTCGAATTCCCCCAGTGCGTCCGGTATCTGCGCAAGTACGACGGCGACATCTGGCGCTGGTGGGACGACTTCACCTCGCGCGCGTCCTTCACCAAGCCCGAGGACATGGTGCTGCTCAACAACCTCGGCATGGCGCTGTGCTACTCCGCGAACGAGGACGGCACGCCCGAGCTGCCGTTCGACCCGGTCACCGGCGTGATCAGGCAGGACGTCTGGGAACGCTGGCTCGGCTGGGACCCGGTGCGGATGGTGCCCCGGCACGCCGAGGCGATGCGCGCGCAGCGGGCCATCTGGATCGACGGCGGCACGCGCGACGAGTGGTACCTCGACGTCGGCGCGCAGGCGTTCCGCAGGGCGCTCCTCGACGCGGGCGTCGCCGACGACGCGATCCACTTCGAGCTCTTCGACGCCGGGCACGGCGGCATTGATTACCGTTATCCCCTCGCCCTCGCCTGGCTCTGCCGCTCCATCGCCCCCTGACGGGCCATCGCGCCGCACCCGCCCGACGGGACGGGCCCGCCCCACGGGACCGTCCCGTCCGCGCTGTCCAGGCACCGGTTTCGACTTTCCAGTTGACAACGCCCCAAATACTGAAAATCCAAATTCAGGTGGATTCATTGACACTATTCATAACTCGGAGTGCACTTCGGGGCAGCTCATCCGAATGAGCTTTAGTCCCCAGCCCGCCGGACGGGCGGCGGCCCGGCGGAGTGTCGCTCCCCACGGATCTCCGCGTGCCCCGCCATGCCCGGCACGTGGAAGGAGCACCCCCGTGAGACACCAGACCGCGATCGGGGCGGCGGCGCTGTCCGTCGGCCTCGCCGTGGCGATGTCCGCCCCCGCCACAGGTGCGGTAGGCCGCACCGCCCCCGCCAAGCCCAACCCCCGCGCCCTCGCCGCGACCTCCGCCGACGCCCTGGTGGCGGCGAAGCCCTCGGTCTTCAAGATGGCCCCCCAGGACAAGCTCGTCCACCTGGGAGTCGTTTCCGGGATCAACGGCCTGCAGCACGTCGCGTACACGCGGACGCACAACGGCCTCCCCGTCGACGGCGGCGACTTCGTCGTCACCACCAACGCCAGTGGTGGTGTGCTGAGCACCTCGGTGAACCAGACCGCCGAGCTGAACGTGGGCACGACCGCGAAGATCACGGCGGCGCAGGCCGCCAAGACCGCCCGGACCCGCGTGACCAAGGTCCAGTCGGCCACCACGCCGCAGCTGACGGTTCTCGCCCAGGGCTCCGGCCGCCTGGTGTACGAGACCGTCATCACGGGCACCAAGAAGAACGCCCCGACGAAGCTGCACGTGGTCGTCGACGCCAGGACCGGCAAGGTCGTCAAGACCTGGGACGAGGTCCGCGACGCCGCTGACGACCGCAGCTTCTACCACGGCACGGTCGACATCAGCACGAGCACCTCGTCCATGCAGGACCCGACGCGCAACGGCGTGCGGTGCGGCGGCCAGAACGGCGGCACCTACACCGGCGACGGCTCCTGGGGCAACGGCAGCGGCACCGACCTGGAAACCGCCTGCGTCGACGCGATGTACGCGGTCCAGAAGGAATGGGACATGCTCAAGGCATGGCTCGGCCGCAACGGCATCAACGGCAACGGCGGCGGCTTCCCGATGCGCGTCGGCCTGAGCGCCGTCAACGCCTACTGGAACGGCAGCTACACCACCTTCGGCCACAACCAGTCCAACAGCAAGCAGGCCACGTCGTTCGACGTCGTCGGCCACGAGAACGGCCACGCCGTCTTCTCCACCACGCCCGGCGGCGACGGTGGCGGCGGCAACGAGCTCGGCGGACTGAACGAGTCGACCGGTGACATCTTCGGCACGCTCACCGAGTTCTACACCAACGAGCCCGACAACCTCGACCCGCCGGACTACCTGGTGGGCGAGGAGGTCGACCTGGTCGGCCAGGGCCCGATCCGCAACATGTACAACCCGCAGGCCCTGAACCACCCGAACTGCTACTCGTCGCAGATCCCGCGCACCGAGGTGCACGCGGCGGCGGGCCCGCAGAACCACTGGTTCGTCCTGCTGTCGGTGGGATCGAACGGCTCCCCGAGCAGCCCGACGTGCAACAACTCGACCGTCGCCGGTATCGGCATCCAGAAGGCCGGCAAGGTCTTCATGGAGGGCCTCAACCGTAAGACGTCCGGTTGGAACCACGCGCGGGCGCGCGTCGCGACCGTCCAGGCCGCGAAGGAACTCTTCCCCGGCTCCTCCGCCGAGTGCACCTCGGTGAAGGCCGCCTGGGCCGCCGTCAGCGTCCCGGCGCAGTCCGGCGAACCTGCCTGCTAGGAACCGCCCCCCGCTCGCGGCCCGTGACGGGGCCCGCTCCCCCGTCGCGGGCCGCTCCCCTTTCCAAAAGGGGACCACCTTCCTCAGGAGAACACATGAGATCGCGCACCATGGCGACCTTGGGGGCGGCGGCCCTGACGGTGTCCGCCTTCCTGCCCGGCGCGGCCGCGTCGGCGACCCAGCCCGCGCCCGCTCCCGCGGCCCAGCCCGCTCCCGTTGCCGTGCGCGCCGCCGCTCCCGACATCCCCGTCGCGAACGTCAAGGCGCACCTGGCCCAGTTGCAGAGCATCGCCACCAGCAACGGCGGCACCCGCGCGCACGGCCGTCCCGGCTTCCGCGCGTCGATCGACTACGTGAAGGGCAAGCTGGACGCGGCCGGATTCCAGACGTCCGTCCAGTCGTTCAGCCACAACGGCGCCACCGGCTACAACCTGATCGCCGACTGGCCCGGCGGCGACGTCAACAACACGCTGATGGTCGGCGGCCACCTCGACAGCGTCACCGCGGGCCCCGGCATCAACGACAACGGCTCCGGCTCCGCCGCGAACCTGGAGATCGCGCTCACCGTCGCCAAGGAGGGCTACAAGCCCAGCCGCCACCTGCGTTTCGGCTGGTGGGGCGCCGAGGAGCTCGGCCTCATCGGGTCGACGTACTACGTCAACAACCTGCCGTCGGCCGAACGGTCGAAGATCAAGGGCTATCTGAACTTCGACATGGTCGGCTCGCCGAACGCGGGCTACTTCGCCTATGACGGCGACGGCTCGTCCGGCAACGGAGGGCCCGCCGGGTCCGCCGAGATCGAGAAGGTCCTGCGGGCCCACTTCGGCACGATCAACGTGCCGGTCGAGGACACCCCGTTCGACGGACGCTCCGACTACGGCCCCTTCATCCGGTACGGGATCGCCGCGGGCGGCCTGTTCACCGGCGCCGAGGGACGCATGACGTCCGCGCAGGCGCAGAAGTGGGGCGGCCAGGCGGGCACCGCGTACGACCGGTGCTACCACTCGCGCTGCGACACCTCGACGAACATCAACGACACCGCGCTGGACCGCAACTCGGACGCCATCGCCTACGCCGTGTGGACGCTGAGCGGCGGCAACCAGTAGCCCGTTCCACGGTTGGACGGGCCGCGCCGGACGCCGGTCAACGACCGTCGTTCACTCTTCCCGCGCAGATCAGAGGCTCTTTTCAGAGTTTTCACATTGCCCGTTCACAGCATTGAAAATCCAGTGGCCTTTGGATTCGTTGACACTCCACGGGGCGGCGCGGTCCAATTCTGGACAGCCCTTCCCCCAATCCTAGGGCTGACCGAAGGCGGCCGCGCGGGACGAATCTCGGCCCGGCCCGTGCGGCACCGCCTTCCCTCCGGGGTCCCGCCCCCCGCCGGGCCCCTGGTGCCCTCGTCCGGCCTGCTCCGCCGGGCGAGGGCCCGGGGGCCCTCAGAACGTCCGCCCCATCACCAGGCGTGTGGAACATCGGGGGCGTGGAATCTCGCGGGTGTGGAACGTCCGGGGGTGTGGAACGTCGGACCCGCAGGTCACAATGGGGGCATGTGCCGCAGTATCAAGACGCTTCGCCCGCCCTACGCCGAGGACGTGACCGACGAGGAGGTTCGGGCGGCCGCGCTCCAGTACGTCCGCAAGATCTCCGGGTTCCGGGCGCCCGCCGCCCACAACGCCGAGGCGTTCGACCGGGCCGTCGAGGAGATCGCCCGCAGCACCGCCGCCCTCCTGGACTCCCTGGAGATCCGCGGCCGCCGCGCGAGCTAGCCTCGCGGCGCGAGGCCCGCCGCGCGAGGCCCGCCGCGCCAGCCAGGGAGTCCGCGGGGGCTACTCGGCGGCGACGAGTTCGGCGATCTGGACGGTGTTGAGCGCCGCGCCCTTGCGCAGGTTGTCGCCCGAGCAGAACAGGGCGAGGCCGTTCTCGACGGTCTCGTCGCGACGGATGCGGCCCACATAGGTGGGGTCCTGACCGGCCGCCTGGAGCGGGGTCGGGACGTCCGCGAGCACGACGCCGGGCGCGCCCGCCAGCAGCTCGCTCGCCCGCTCGGGGCTCAGTGGACGCTCGAACCGGGCGTTGACCTGCAACGAATGGCCGGTGAAGACGGGGACGCGCACGCACGTACCCGACACCCTCAGCTCGGGGATCTCCAGGATCTTGCGGCTCTCGTTGCGGAGCTTCTGCTCCTCGTCGGTCTCGGCGAGGCCGTCCGCCACGATCGACCCGGCCATCGGCAGCACGTTGAACGCGATCGGCCGCACGTAGACCGACGGCTCGGGGAACTCCACCGCCGACCCGTCGTGCGTCAGCCGGTCGGCGTTCTGCACGACCTTCGTCGCCTGGTCGTGCAGCTCCGCGACACCCGCGAGCCCGCTGCCGGACACGGCCTGGTAGGTGGACACGACCAGCGCGGTCAGCCCGGCCTCGGCGTGCAGGGGACGCAGCACCGGCATCGCGGCCATCGTCGTGCAGTTCGGGTTCGCGATGATCCCCTTGGGACGGCGCGTCGCGGCGTGCGGGTTGACCTCGGCGACGACGAGCGGGACGTCCGGGTCCATCCGCCAGCCCGAGGAGTTGTCGATCACGACGGCGCCCGCGGCCGCGACCTTCGGCGCCAGCTCCTTCGACGTGGTCTTCCCGGCGGAGAACAGCACGATGTCGAGACCGGAGTAGTCGGCGGTCGCCGCGTCCTCAACAGTGATCTCGGCGCCGTTCCAGGGCAGCTTGCGCCCCGCCGACCGCGCCGACGCGAACAGCCGCAGCTCGTCCACGGGGAACCCGCGTTCGGCCAGGATCTCGCGCATCACGGCGCCGACCTGGCCGGTGGCCCCGACGATCCCGATTCTCATGCCACTCCCTCAGGTAATTCGCTTGACCCGGGGAGTGTCACCCGGGCCGAGCAGGTCGTCTAGTCAATAACCCTACGCAGAGGGTTCAAGCCCTTCTTAACGGAAGGCGTCCAGGCCGGTGATGGCCTTACCGAGCGTGAGCAGATGGACCTCCTGCGTCCCCTCGTAGGTCAGGACGCTCTCCAGGTTGTTCATGTGCCTGATCACCGGATAGTCGAGCGTGATCCCGTTGGCGCCGAGGATCGTGCGGGCCTCCCGGGCGACGTCCAGCGCCGCGCGGACGTTCGCCAGCTTCCCGAACGACACCTGCTGCGGTGTGACGGACCCCTCGTCCTTGCGGCGCCCGATGTGCAGCGCGAGGAGGCCCGCCTGCCCCAGCGCGACCTCCATCCAGGCGAGTTTCTCCTGGGTGAGCTGGAACGACCCGATGGGCCTGCCGAACTGTTCGCGGGACGTCGCGTACTCGACGGCCGCCTCGTAGCAGGCGCGTCCGGCCCCGATGGCGCCCCAGACGATGCCGAACCGGGCCTCCGACAGGCAGCCGAGCGGCCCCTTCAGCCCCCGCACGCCGGGCAGCATCGCGCCTGCGGGGATCCTGACGTCGTCCAGCACCAGCTCGGACGTGACCGACGCGCGCAGCGACATCTTCCGATGGATGTCACGCGTCGTGAACCCCGGCGTGCCCTTGGGGACGAGGAACCCGCGGATACCGTCCTCGGCCTTTGCCCAGACGACGGCGACGTCAGCCACGGACCCGTTGGTGATCCACATCTTGGTGCCGTTCAGAACCCAGTCGGAGCCGTCGCGGCGCGCCCGCGTGAGCATGTCGCCCGGGTCGGACCCCCGGTCGGGCTCGGTCAGGCCGAAACAGCCGAGGGCCTCCCCGGCCGCCATTCTCGGCAGCCACTCGGCCTTCTGCTCCTCGTTCCCGTACTTGTGGACGGCGACCATCGCCAGCGACCCCTGCACGGACACGAAGCTGCGCAGCCCCGAGTCGGCGGCCTCCAGCTCGCGGCACGCCACCCCGTAGGCGACGGCGCTCGTCCCGGCGCAGCCGTAGCCCTTCAGGTGCATGCCGAGCACGCCCAGCCTACCCAGCTCGGGGGCCAGTTCCCGGACGGGGAACGTCCCGTCCTCGAACCAGCCCGCCACGTGCGGCGCGATCCGTTCGGCCGCGAACGCCCGGACGGCGTCGCGCACCATCCGCTCCTCGTCGGTGAGCTGATCGTCGACGCGCAGCACGTCCATCCTGGATCTCCTCAGGCGGGAATGTTCGCCCCCGAGCGTACGGTGCGGGCCGGAACCCCCGGCGGCCCCGGGGTACGCTCAGGGACGAATCAGGGCGAATCCGGATGTCATACTCCCCCGCCGCTGGGCAGGATCAAGGCATGGACATGAACAAGGACACCACCACCGAGAAGAAGCTCCGACGCACCACCCGCGACGACCGCGTCATCGCCGGTGTCTGCTCCGGTGCCGGACGTTTCCTCGGCGTCGACCCCAACATCGTCAGGATCGGACTCGCGATCTTCACCCTCTTCGGCGGCGCGGGCATCGCGCTCTACGCGATCGGCTGGCTGCTGATCCCCGAGGAGGGCGCCGAGAAGACGGTCGCCGAAGACATGATCAAGAAGGCGGGCGACTCCCCGACGTTCCAGGACGCGGTCAAGAAGACCAAGGACGCCTTCAACAAGCCGCGCACGAACGCCTGACCCGCCCGGCTCAGAACGCGGCGCAGCTCAGGACGCGGGGCGTCCGGCGCCCGACAGCTCGTCGCCGGACGCGGCGACGGCGACGGGGCCGACCCGCCCCCGCATCCCGGCGATGACGCCGCCGCGCACCTGGTTCCAGCCGAACGTCAGCATCGTGGCGACCGACAGCCCGAGCGCGCCCGCGAGCGCCACCACCGTCTCGGGGCCGAGCACCTGGGCCGCGGCGCCCGCGACGAGGATGCCGACGCCCTGCCCGGCGAGGATGCCGGACTGGGCGAGGCCGAACGCGCGCCCCCGTCCGGACGGCGGGACCGCGGCCACGAACGCGGCGTTGGCCGCGAGCTGGTAGGCGCTGCCGCCGCCCGCCAGCGCCCACAGCAGCACCACCGCCCACAGCGGCGGCTGGACGCTCACCCCGATCAGGGGCAGGCAGGCCAGCATCGACATCCACCCCATCGCGTGCAGCCGGTTCGCGGGACGGACAAACCGGCTGAACAGGAACGCGCCGACCACCATCCCCGTCGGCATCGCCGACATCAGCAGGCCGACGGTGACCGCGCCGCCACCGAACGTCGCCGCGTACGGCGCCGCCAGGCCCTCTGGGACCACGTAGAACGCGCACAACCACGCGAACAGCACCAACGCGCGCAGTACCGGATCGCCGAACACGAGACGCGCGCCGTCCCGCGTGCCGCGCCACAGGCCGAACGGCTCGCGCTCCCGCCGCCCCGGCGCGCCCCTCCGCCGCATCCCGACGAGCAGGATGAGGGCCGACACGCCGAACGTCAGCGCGTCCAGGCCGAGCGCCTGCCGCGTCCCGACGACGGCGACCACCGCGCCGCCCGCGAGGAAGCCGAGCATCTGTGTGGCCTGGTGCGTGATGTTGTTGATCGCCGTCCCCGCTACGTACCGGTCGCCCTCCAGCACGTCCGGCAGGATCGCCGCGCGCGCCGCCGTGAACGGCGTGCCCAGCAGCACCGCCAGGAACACCAGCGCCGACAGCGCGCCGATCGGCATCGCCACCAGCGCCATGAACGCGAGCACCCCGGCCCGCAGCACATCGCAGACGATCATGAGGGTGCGGCGCGGGAACAGGTCCGCCAGCCCCGACAGCACCGGTCCGCCCACGATCGGCGGCAGATACGTCAGCGTGTAGACCAACGCCGTCAGCAGCGCCGACCCCGTGTGGTCGTACACCAGCACGGCCAACGCGACCTGCGCCAACTGGTCACCGGCGAACGACAGCGCCTGCGCCAGCCAGAGAGCACGGAACTCGCCCACCGCGAACACCTCGCGATAGGTCGCCTGTCGCTCCGGCGGACGGCGATGCCGGCCGGTCTGCCTTCCCGCCACGCACGCTCCAGATCAGCCCGCCCGGTGTTGGACGGCCCTCCCATTAAATAACGCTGCGTGGCATCGGTGTGACCTAGAGTGCGCAATTCATGGTGCTCAGTATCCGAGCTCGTGCAGCCTCCGGTCGTCGATCCCGAAATGATGCGCTATCTCGTGGACTACGGTGATGCGCACCTCTTCGACCACGTCATCCCTGGTGTCGCAAATTTGGAGGATCTCGTGACGGTAGATCGAAATGTGATCGGGCAGGACGGCGCCGTACCAGTCGCCGCGCTCGGTGAGGGGTATGCCCTGGTACAAACCGAGCAGGCCGCGTTCGGGCGCGTCGTCCTCCACGACGATCACGACGTTGCGCATGTGCGCGGTCAACTCGGTGGGGATGCTGTCGAGGGCCTCCGACACCAGGTCCTCGAACTCATCACGCGACAACTCCATCACACCGTCAATTCTGCTCGACCGAAGGGGAACACGTGCCCAAGGCCCGCGCCGCGTTGATCGCGGCCCGCGCGTGGTTCACGAACCACGTCCTCGGCTCCCCCGTCGTCCACCGCGTCCAGCCGGCTCTGCGCCGCGTCCGAACCGCCGCCCGCCACGTCTGGCCCGTCGTCACCGGCCGCTGGGCCCGCCTCCTCCTCACCGTCGCCATCGGCCTCGCCGCCGGGTACGCGGGCCTCGTCCTCGGCGGACGCCAGGTCACCGCGATCGGCCCCACCGACGTCCAGTTCTCCCTCCGTCCGTCCCTGCACGGCGGGACGACCCTCGAACTGCCCCCGCTCGGATCCCTCCAACTCGACACCCACTGGGGACCGATCTCCCTCCAGGCGAGCATCACCGACGTCCGTCCCGAACAAGCGCAGAAGCTCATCGAGAACGACGCCGAGATCGACCGCCTCACCGACCGCATCGGCGACCAGATCGCCGACGGCGTCACCCACCTGTTCATCCGCGCCGTCCTCCTCTCCCTCCTCGCCGGGTTCGCGGCAGGCCTCATCCTCTTCCGCTCCTTCCGCCGCGCCCTGCTCGGCCTCGCGTCCGCCGCCCTCGGCCTCGTCGCCGTCGCCCTCCTGACCTGGGCGACGTTCAACCCCCACTCCGTCGCCGAACCCCGCTACACCGGCCTGCTCGCCAACGCCCCCCAGATCGTCGGCGACACCCGCAGCCTCGTCGAACGCTTCTCCGCCTACCGCGCCCAGCTCGCCCGCCTCGTCGGCAACGTCTCCGAGCTGTACGCCGCCACCTCGACCCTGCCGACCTACGAGCCCGACCCGTCCACGCTCCGCGTCCTGCACGTCTCCGACATCCACCTCAATCCCGCCGCGTGGAACGTGATAAAGAGCGTGACCACCCAGTTCAAGGTCGACCTCATCATCGACAGCGGCGACCTCATGGACCACGGCAGCAAGGCCGAGAACAAGTTCGCCGACGCCATCTCCGACCTGAAGGTCCCCTACGTCTACGTCCGCGGCAACCACGACTCCAAGAACACCCAGAAGGCCGTCGAGAACCAGAAGAACGCCGTCGTCCTCGACAACGACACCCGCGACGTCAAGGGCCTGCGCATCTACGGCGTCGGCGACCCCCGCTTCACCCCCGACAAGAGCACCCGCGACGACTTCGTCGGCGCCGACCAGATGCGCGCCGAGGGCGAACTCCTCGCCTCGAAACTCCGCGCCTCCCACACCACACCCGACGTCGTCGTCGTCCACGACCCCGACGAGGGCCGCGCCTTCTCCGGCGTCACCCCTCTGATCCTCTCCGGCCACGCCCACGCCCGCTCCACGAAACCCCTCCCCACCGGCACCCGCCTCTTCGTCCAGGGCTCCACCGGCGGCGCCGGCGCCCGCGGCCTCGAACACGAGGAACCCACCCCCATCGAACTCTCCGTCCTCTACTTCAGCCGCGCCACCCACCGCCTCCAGGGCTGGGACGACCTCCGCCTAGGCGGCCTGGGCCTCACGTCCGCCCAAATAGAACGCCACCTGGAACCCGCCCCCGACCGCACAATCAAACCCGCACCCCCGGCAACCTCCCCACCGCCGTCCCCCACCTCCCCGTTCCCGTCCGAGTTCCCCTCCGACTGGCCGTCCCGCAGCCCCAACCCCACCACAGACACCCCCACCCCCCACTAACCGTTTGCACGCGGCCCACCCCCGTCCTCTACACTGACGAGGTCAAGTGGCGCCCATCACCGCCACCATCGGGCCCCCTTCGTCTAGCGGCCTAGGACGCCGCCCTTTCAAGGCGGTAGCGCCGGTTCGAATCCGGTAGGGGGTACCACGCGCATGGCTGCACGATCACCGTCCGATCCGGAGCCGTCCGATCCGGAGTCATCCCAAACGCTCGTTGCGTTCGCGGTCCAGAGTTGTGTGTCCGGCGTTGCAGGCGTGATCGTGACCTGGATCGTGACCTGGTTGTTTTCCTTGTTGTGACACATCTGGACGGCGAAGGCGTCCAGCAGGCGCCGCAAGGTCGGCTCAGGTAGCAGGTCGAAGTCGACCGTCCCGGTCGGGCAGCGGTCCAACAGTTCAGGACACGGCGCCACCGGAGTCGCGTCCCGCAGTTCACGCAGTGCCGCTTGTTTGGCCTCCAGATCCGCGCCGATGCTCGTGGTGCGTTCGTTGATGGAATTGACGAAGGCCGGTGAGGGATCGTCGGCGGCCTCCAGCGAGTCAAGGACACGCTCTTTGCGGCGCTTCAACTCCGCGATCTGTCGCTCGACCGCCACCAGCCGTTCCCGGTGCTCGTGAATATGGGTGTCATCGAGCCGGGCGAGCAGGACGCGCAAGCGCTCACGACGGTGGGGCCCGAAGATCTCACGGTTGAAGAACTCGGTCAGGCCCGCCATGAGCGGCTCCTCACGAACCCAGATGCTCGCCGGATGCCCTTCAGGACGGTAAGCACGAGCGGGACGGCAGATGTAGTAGATCCGCCCCCGGCTCTCCTTGCCGAACATCCGGCGCCCGCACAATCCGCAGGTCATATAGGAGCGGAAAGCATACGAGCGACGGGTGCCGGTGTGCGCGGTGTTGGGCCCCGGACGGCTACGTGACCCCTCCCTGTCACGGGCGACCCTCTGGGCGGCAGTGAAGGTCTCGATACTCACCAACTCGGGGTGAGTGGGTGCACTGGACCAGATCCACGCCTCGGGCGGGTTGTTGCGGCCCCCGGCCGAGGTGGTCGCCTTGCGGTTCCACACCATGTAGCCGGTGTACTTGGGATTGGTCAACACCTCCCGGACCGAAGAGTAGGTCCACCTGCCCACCGTTCGATGCTTCGCGGTCGCGACGGGCGGCGGATACCGATCCAGATCCACGTTGAGCCGGTCGGCGATGGCCTGATAGCCCAGACGCTCACCAGCGCGGATCTCGAAAATGGTCCGCACCACCGGGCCCCGCACCGGGTCGGGAGCCAGCACATGCTTGGTGGCTCCCTGTTCCCGGCGAGCGGCGACCGGGTGCGGAACCTTATGCGCCAGGTACCCGTACGGAGGGCGCCCGACGTTGAAGCCTTGCTCGGTGTGGGCCTCGAACCCGCCCCAGGATTTCTCCAGCATCTCCAGGACGTACCACTCGGCCACACCCTGCTTCACCCGCCGCGTGAGCACCTGAGAAGAACGTTTCCCGTTCAGCGCGATCGGCTCGTCGGACGCCCACAACGGGATACCGAGCTTCTCCAGCGTGTTCTCGATCTGCGTGCCGACATAAGTCCGGCGCGCGATCCGGTCGACCGACTCACAGATCACCGCATCGAACCGCCGATCAGACTGGGCCGCCTCCAACAGCAAGTCCTGAATGCCCCCGTCACGCGGAACCGGAATGTTGAAACGCTCGTGCCCTCGCCCGAACCCACGAGCGGCAAGGTCCTTGCGCCCCGACTCGATGTCATAGAAGTGCGCGACGATCACCCCTCTTCCGGGAAGAGCGGTGTGCAGGGCGCTCTGGCTGTTGGCGAGCTGACGCGGTAGCGACAGCGTCGGGTCCTGTTTGTCCTCGGTCGAAGTCCGTCCCGCGAACGCCACCTTGAGCGGACCGTCCACCCGAAAACCTCCGCCGGGGCCGGTCAGTCCTGCGGATCGGCTGCTGTGGGTTCCTCGGGTGAAGACGTCGAGCGGGATCGGGCTGCGTCCCTGGTCCACCATTGCAGTACCTCCTTGATCGTGCGTGCCTGAGTGCGGGCCATCTGTTCCTGAACGGACGGGTCCGCCAAGACCAGTCGCCAGGTCAGCGTCGGCTGCTCGCCACCGCCTCGCGATTGCTTCTCCGACCCGGTCACCGTGTCCCCGTCCGCCGCGCGTTGGCGCTGGTGGTCGCGGTGTCAAGCCGGTCCGGGAATGACCGCACACCTCTGCCCTGAAGATCAAGTCCGGACGCCTCGTCGACCGGGGTATCGGTCTCTTCAGCGCGAGAAAAAACCAAGAGGTCTTCGTGGGCGGTGGCCATGGCGGGGATGCCGTGGTCGCGGAGGCGGCGGGCTTCGAGCATCTGGAAGAACGACGCGCGGGTGACGATCTGCCCGTCGCGCAGGCCGCACAGGAGGGCGGCGAGTCTGTTGACCAGGACCAGGCCGTTGTCCTGCGCGACGGTGATGACCTGGCCGGGCAGGTCGATGAGTTCTCCGGCCACGCGGAATGGGCGGACGGTGACGGCCACGACTCCGCCCGGGCACAGCAGGGTGGCGCTTCCGGCGAGGATCTGTCCGAATCCGGCGAGGAGTTCGCCGGTGGGGCGGTGGGCGAGGTTGCGGCGGTCGGTGGAGTACCGGCCGTCGAACTTGTTGATCTTCCCGCCGCCGTTGTCACGGCCGGTGCGCACCTGCCCGTGGGTGGCCGCGCCATAGGGGGGCGAGGTCAGGATGAGTGAGGC
>NZ_BAABAS010000021.1:0-381688 GCF_039537545.1 Actinomadura meridiana | reverse complement strand
GTGCCAACGACCTTCCTTTCCGGTTCCCCCAACCCTAGTTGGGGACCTGTCCGGAAGGTCCGAGGCACCTCAGATCGAGGGACGTTTCCTGGGCGGTCGGCCGCCTTATGGGTACCGGCTGGCTGATGCGGGCCCGCATCCCAACCCGGTGATGGCGGCTTTGGGGGCGCGGAGCCATCGGCTGGAGCTCGACCTGGAGGCGGCGCCGATCGTGGAGCAGATCTTCGCCCTGCGTCTTGCGGGATACGGCGCGCGGCGCATTGCCCGGGTGTTGGACGCCGACGGCGTTCCGTGCCCCTCGGCGCATGATCCTGCCCGTAACCGGCATCGGAACGGAGCGGGCTGGACGGTGGGCACGGTGCTGGCCATGGTGAGGAATCCGCGCTACACCGGGTTCGAGGTGTGGAACAAGCAGTCCAAGGCCGAGGTGCTCATCGACCCCCACAACGTTGGACTGGGTACGCGCACGGTGATGCGGTGGAATCCGCACGAGGCGCGTCCCTGCTGCTGATACACCTTCGCAAGGAGCACACGTACACGGACGCTGCCGACGACCCTGTCGTGATCACCCGGGCTCAGGTGGCCGAGTTCCTGCGCCCGTTCCGGGAGGAGGGCGACGGCGACGAGGCCAAGTTCGAGGGTCGCGTGGACGCCGCCATCCGTGCTGTGGCCGAACTGAAGCTGCTGACGCCGGACCCGGACGCCGATTACCTGTTCACCGTTTCGCCCGCCGTCGTGCCCCTGATCGGTGCCGACGAGATGATGCGCTTCGAGCAATACTTCATCCGGGCTGCCGAAGCCGCTGGCGCGACTGATGAGCCCGCGGGCGCGGAGTTTGGCGAGGACCTCGCGTGACCACGTCCGAGGCGACCGCGGGACCGGTCGAGCGGAACGCCCTGCCCTTGGTCGTGGCCGACGGGCAAGGCCCCGCGCAGTTCCGCATAAGCCAGGTGCAGGTCCTCAACTGGGGTGCGTACTCAGGTCTGCAGGCCATGACCGTGGCGCGCTCGGGCACCGCGATCGTCGGCCCATCCGGGCGCGGCAAATCCACCCTGCTGGACGCGATGGCCTCGGTGATCTTGCCCAATCCACAGGAATTCAATCAGGCTGCCCGCGACGACCGTGGCAAGAAGCGTGAACGGACCGTCTATTCGTACGCGCGCGGTCACACTGATCAAAGGCAGGACGAGAACCGGCGCTCTGCGACGACGAACTACCTGCGACCACCCGGCGGGCCCAGCTTTCCCAGCGGTGCCGCGATTACCTGGGAGACCCGCGACGGGCGCCGCGCCACCGCATTCCGCCTGGCATGGGTCGGCCCGGACGCTGATGGACACGAAACGATCAACGCCGCCACCGTGTACGGATTCGTCAACGACCGTTTCGACTTGGCGCAGCTCAACGGCATCACCGCCGTCCGCCAGGGCGCCTCCCCGTTGTCCAAGACGTCCCTGGAACGTCTTATCGTCCCAGGCCGGGGCGACGTGGTGGACTCCTCGCAGGCACGTGTGCACGCGAAGATGCGCACCGTCATGGGCATGGGCTCCACCGACGAGTCACAGCGCTTGGCCATGCGGTTGCTGCGGCGCGCCCAGGCATCCAAAGGAATCTTCTCCATCAACGCCCTGTTCAAGGACTTCGTGCTCACCCAGCCGCTCGCGCTGACCCGGTGGGATGTCGCGCTCGAGGCGTACCGGGAGGCTTCACGGCTGTACGAGGAGTTCGAGGCGGCACGCCGCCGCACCGAGACGCTCGCGCCCCTTCCCGAAATCGCTGAGAGGTACCGCGCGGTCGGCGCCGACTATGTGGTCAAGAACAGGCTGCTGACCGGTGACGGCCCAACTCGGATTCATGTGTGGCACGCGGAAAAGGTCGCCGAGTGGGCTGAGATCGCCGTTGACGACAACCGTCTCGCCAAAGCGGAGGGCGACGAACAGCACGCGGCCGCGGCCAAAAGGGCCGACGCCGCCGACCGGCGCGAGAAAGACACGATCGACCAGCTCACCGCAGCCGGCGGCGACCGTTCCAGGCTCATCCAGCTACAGATCGAGCGTGCGAAGGAAAAACTGGAGCAGGTGGATGCTGAACGGCGGCGATTCGAGAGCGGCCTCTCCGTGTTCGGATTGTCTCTGCCCATCTCATCAGGCGACGTTACGCTCACGCACGCCAGCCTCGATGACCTTGTCGCACAGGAAGCGAAGGCGCTGAAAGAAGCCTCCGAGACTGCCACCAAGGCCGCTGGCCGGCTCTGGCAGCTCCGCAGCGACGCCGAGGCGAAGAAGCGCGAGATCGCCGGGTTGCGGGCACGACGCAGCCTCATCCCCGAGGACGCCGATGCACGCCGCAATCGGATCGCGTCCGACCTTGGCATCGAGAACGAACGGCTCCGGTACGCCGGCGAGCTGCTACAGCTAAAACCCGAGCACCGCCGGTGGGAGAAGGCCGCCCGTCGGCCTGCTGCTGCCGTTGTCGAGCACGCTCCTGGTCGACAGCCATGAGTTCGCACGTGTGCGGCGGTACGTGCACGACCACGACATGCGAGGTTCGGTCACCATCGCCCCCGCTGTCTCCGACGCACCGAGACCCGTCCGGATGGACGGTGGGGTCCCGGCACTGCTCGACATCGCCGACCATCCATTCCAAGGGTGGCTCCTAGCCGAGCTGAACGAGACCGCGAACTACTTCTGTGTGGAGACCGAGGCAGAGCTGGATGACCAGCGCCCTGCATGGGCTCGAGGCGCGATCACCCCGGCGGGTATGCGCACCAGCGTCCGCGACCGGTTCACGAAGGACGATCGGCGCCTGCGCTACCCGTGGGTCGGGTGGGACACCCGCCGGCTGCTGCAGGAGCTGGACGACGAGCTCGAGTCGATCCAACGCGAGCTTCAGGTCGCCGAGGCGTCGGCGAATGATGCCGACCTGCTACGCGAGTCAGCTCGCGCCCGACTGGATGAGCTGCGAGCGCTCCGCAATGATCTTGCTTGGGACCGGATCGACACGTCAGCCACGAAGGATCGGATGGGTGAGCTCGAAACTCAGCTCGCGCAGGCGAACTCGCCTAAGGTCGCGCACCTGACGGAGCTGCTGCAGAAGCAGCGCGAGGAGGCTGTCGAGGCCCGCGGTCAGGTGAAACGGCTTGAGGGGGAACAGAAGAGACTTGACAGGGAATGGGGCGAACTCACCACGGCCGTTGACGATGCGAAGGACCGTATCGACGCAGCGCCGCCGCTGACCGACGATGAGCGTGCGGCGCTCGCCGCCACCCCGTTCGCCGCGCCGGCCGACACCACCGAAATCGCGGCAAGCCTGACGACCGCGATCACCGACTTGCGTCGGCAGATCGAACGGCACAAAGACGACAGGGAGAAACTCGAGACTGCCGTCGTGGGCCACATCGCCGCCTACCGGAACCTGGACGAACGAACCGCGCGGGAGACGGACGGCACGATCGATTCCCTGCCCGCGTTGCTGGCGATCCACGAGCAACTTGTGACCGACGACCTGCCCCGCGCGAAGCATGCGTGGCTGGCGAAGGTCGACGAGGACATGAACCAGCAACTGCGCGGGGTGCTCGTCCAGATCGACGACGACGCGCGGAGCATCAGGCGAGGGCTGGACCCGATCAACGATGTGCTACGGCACGTACGGTTCCGGCAGGACGCCACGTTGAGCATCGAATCGGTCGAGCGGCCAAGCAGCGACCTGAAGGACTTCCGTCAGATCATCATCCGATACACCAGCAACACCGTTGGCATGGACACTAGGCGAGACGCTGACCAGGTGGAGAAGTCATTCGTCCGCCTGCGCAAGCAGCTGGCCAAACTCGACGATCAGTCGCGAGCCGGGGACGCGTGGCGGCGGCGAGTGTTCGACGCCCGCGAGCACGTCGAGTTCCAAGCCGTCGAGACCCGTCCTGACGGGGTCAAGATCATCCATGACGGTGTCTCTGGCATGAGTGGCGGCGAAGGACAGGAGTTGATCGCGTTTATCCTCGGCGCCGCCCTGCGGTTCCGCCTCGGCGACGGCCACGAAGGTCCGCCCAGCTATGCGTCAGTCATCCTCGACGAAGGGTTCGTCAAAGCCGACAGTGATTACACGGGCCGGTCCCTGTCCGCACTGAAGGCCCTCGGCTTCCAGCTGATCGTGGGCGCTCCCCGCGAGAAAGCGACCGCCTTCGAGGACTACGTGGAGTCCGTTGCGTACATCAATCTCGACGTGGACGACCGCACCCGCGTGCGCATCTACCCGATGACGATGACGGAAGCGCTACAACTAAAGGACGAACAGCATTGATGCGCGATCCCAATCGGGTCATGGATCAGGTACGCGTTCGGTATCGCAAGAACTGGCGCGACTGGCTACTGGACGGTGCCGACGCCCAGTTCTCTTTTCCCCTCGCCGCACCGTCTGCGCAGGCGATCGCCCGCGAGTCCGACGCTGTCGGCCGGTGGGTGCGCGACTGGCGGAACTGGTCAGAGAAGCACCCTGCCGCCTGTCTGCGCAGCGTCACGCGGCGCACCGCCGTTGGTGCCCAAAAGATATTCACCCACTTGGACCTTTCGACGGTCGACGACCTCGTCGTCCTCGACCAGGTACTCGCCGATCACTGGCGGCGAGCGAACGTCAGGTGGTCACGGATCCGCGCCTTGCCGGGCGGTGTGGTCGAGCAGCGGTTGCGCCCCTATTTGCAGCAGATCATGGACCTGGACGGTGCCGACTTCGAGATTCTGCTCGAGGCCGCCAAGTGGTTCACCGAGAACCCGCGTTCCGGACTGACGATCCGGCAGGTTCCCGTTCTGGGCATGCATACCAAGTGGCTTGCCCGAAACCGCCGGCTCGTCTTGGCCTGCCTCAACATCACCGAACAACCACACGCTGATAAACAAGGCGAGGAGCTGGAACAGGACGACCTAGACCCGCTCGGGCTGAAGGCGTTGCCGGTTCATGTCGATGTGATCCTGGCCGACCCCGCCGATCGCGCACTGGTGGGTGGCTTGCGGCATTTGAGCGCACCCTTGCCGGAAGTAGGCGCGCTGCCCGTCCACCCCGAGACGATCTTGATCGTCGAGAACAAGGAGTCCGCCTACCTGGTCCGCGACCGACCCCGAACCGTGATCGTCCACTCGCTTGGCAACCACCTCAACGTCCTGGACGAGATCAGTTGGCTGGACGATGCGCGCCATCTGTACTGGGGAGACCTCGACCGTGCCGGGTTCACCTTGCTGTCACGTGCTCGTGCCCGGCTGCCGCACCTCGTCTCCGTCCTTATGGACCCGGTCACCCTCGAACAACACAGAACTCTTGCCGTTGAGGACGCGACACGAACCGACCCGCCGGATCACAACCTCACTGACATCGAAGCCGCCGCCCTGGCCGCACTATCTGCGGAGCAGGGCACCTACTTGCGCCTGGAGCAGGAACGCCTTCCGTCGCCATTCGTCCACGACCAGCTAAACCGCGCCATGAACAATAACGGCCCCGTCCAAGCGCGGTAGTATCCGCGGAGCGAGGCAGATGCCGGCATTCTGACGCTGCGACTCATGCAGGGCGCCCGCCCTACCGAACGAACGCTCAACTCACATTCCGGATACCTAAGTTAGAACGTGCCGGGCTTACATGACCGCTATCGGCCTACGACCAGGGCCGACGAGAGTCCACAGATATAAGGGTATGCATGGCATCGAAAGAACATTACATCACCCAATCCTACCTCGGGGACACAGAGCGAGCCTTCAAAGAGGCGTGCGAGGATGTCAGGTCCGCCGCCAGGATCTATGGAGGCTTCCGGTCGACCAATCCAACCAGCCGAGGCACTGTCAAGGCCCGCAATAGTTGGAACCTCAACGTCATCCTATGGATTTCCTCGACCGTCGTATTAGAGGAGGCTCTGGAGACAGTGCTCGTCTTGGAGCATGCCACCGATCCCACAGCGGCTGTGCCGGACCGGCCAGCTGTCGACTTGTCGACCGTTGATCTCCCCACGGGGCGCCTGCGAGACAAGGCTCCAATACCCGCGCAGAAGGCACTCGACCAGGTTGAGCGGTCAGCGACCGCAAGGCCGACTTAAGAGCCCGTTACAGAACGAGTCAATGCTTCCTGCGCCGCATTCACGAACAGTAGTTTCGCTTTCTCAAGATCGTCGAGGGAGTGGCTTGGCTCCTGACGCAGAGACTCGACGAACACCTGCGCTGTGCGAACCACGTCCGGCGGTCCCGCCAGGAGTAGCGCCATGCTGGTGCGTTGCAGGGCAAGACGCACATCTTCGGTGCTCGATCCGGTCCGGCGCGTCACGATCGCGGTCTCTGCGGCTTCGAGAAATCTCAGGTAGGTCTGACGGCGCTCCTCCGCTGTCCGTATCGCGCGCTGTTCCTCCAGGGTCATCCGCATGGTTTCGATCATGGCGTCCGCCTGCCGATCCCCGGCGTGCCTGGCCGCCGCCGCCTGTCGGGTCCCGGCGACGCGCGCGTACCAACCGGTGATCATGCTGCCGCCGAACGCCGAACCCGCCGCTATCAGCGCGACTCCCCAATCAGCCATGTGCACATTGTTCAGCACGGCGCACCAGCCGGGGGGCGCCATCTGAGCGGTGACCCCAACGTGTACCATCTGCGCACATTCCCCCATTGATGCAGGGACTACCCTTGATCTGCGAAAACAGCCCGCATTGCGGGGCTTTCCTCACTACGATGGGAAGGTCGATAGCGACGAGCGACGAGCGACGAGCGACGAGCGACGAGCGACGAGCGACGAGCGACGAGCGACGAGCGACGAGCGACGAGCGACGAGCGACGAGCGAGGTCACATCAGATCAGTCTTGTTCGCCGCACGGTCAGCGATCGCGCTGAACCGGCTCCTTGACGTTCTGCCTGTGTTCGCTGGTGATGACCGTGTAGAGCGGCTGTTCACCTTGATCCCCGGCTCGGAGTTTCATGTCGAGGCACTGACCTCGATCGAACGGGCACACGCGCGGATGATCCCCTGGGATCGTGCACGCGAGCGGTCCTTCGATCTGATTGTGGCGTCAAGCCCCAAGGGCATGTTCAGGTTGTTGCGCGGTAGGCGTGTGTTGCTCCCCCACGGGGCTGCTTTCAGCAAGACGATCCCGGGCGAGGGATCGGAGGGGTCGGCGTCTGGTCTGGACCCGGTGTACCTGCTCCACAATGGCCGTGCCGTGGCCGCGTTCCACGGGCTGGCCCACCCTGACCAGGTGAGACACCTGAACTCCGTGGCCCCGCGGGCCGCCGAGCGGGCAGCGGTCGTCGGTGACCCCACCCTCGAACGCCTTCTTGCTTCGCGGACGCACCGCGACCGATATCGAAGTTCGCTGGGCACCGGTGCGCGGAGCCTGGTCGTCATGGCGTCCACGTGGGGGCCCGAGTCACTACTTCAGAGACGTCCGAGGTTGCCTGCCGACCTGGCGACGCGGCTCCCCCATGACGCCTACCAGTTGGCGCTGGTCCTCCATCCGAACGCGCGCAGCGAGATCGGCGGCTTCGATCTGGCCCAACGTCTCGCGCCCGCGCTGGACGCGGGCCTTGTCCTGGGCGAGCCGTACGAGGAGTGGGCCGCGCTCCTTATCGCCGCCGATGCCGTCATCACCGACCATGGGTCGACAGCCCTGTACGCCGCCGCGCTGGACCGTCCGATAATCGGTGTTTACGACGGAGGCGATGAGCTGATTCCCGGCAGCCCGATGGCCGAACTCCTGGACCGCGCCCCGCGACTGGAGGTCGAGGGCGATCTTCAGGCGGCGATCCGCGGGCACGTTCCCGGCAGCGGTCCTCGACTCGCCGAATCGGTGTTCGCCGAGCAAGGAAGGGCATTGGAACTGCTGCGGCAAGAACTCTACGAGTTGCTCGGACTCACGCCGCCGGCGATTCAGGTCACCGCCCGCGTGCTCCCTGCTCCCTCTCCCCCCGTTCGGGCCCCCGTAGCCTTCGCGGCACGCACATACATCAACGGTTTCCAGGTGCGGGTTGAACGTCGCCCCGCGCACGGTGACGCACCCGCGCACCACCTTGCCGCCGAATTCGGTGTGGCCGGCGAGCGGCTCATCCAAAGTGCCGGACTTCTTTATCGCCGAGCCGAACACTCCCCCGAGTCCGTCTACGGTTTGGCGTGGACGGTAGAGGCATGGCTCGCGGACGTGCTGGAGAACTTTCCGGGCTGCCGGACCGCAGCAGTCATCATGTCCCCTTCCCTCAGCCTGACGCGCCGCCGTGGTGGGCCGATCCTGACAGTCAGTATCGGCCCCTGCCGTGAAGATGGCCGCATAATGCGGACTGACCCCGCCGCGATCCTCAGCGCGGTCCATGCCTGGCTCAGTTCGCATCCCGACCCACCTGCCGCGATCACCTGCGAGATTGGGCCGTACTCCTTCCCGGTACGGATCTCTCCGGCCACCGCTGAGGAAGCCGCCCGCGTGCTTTAGGCGAAACCTCCGCTGCGGTCGCGCAGAGCGTCAGCCATCTGACGATGCTGTTCCGCCTGGGCGGGGTCTCCGGCCTCTTCGGCCGCTGCGGCGAGGGAGCGCAGAATTCGCGCCTGGTCATAGGTGGAATCCCGCTCACGCGCGCTTTCCAGAGCCGCCACGTAGAGCGCGTGCGCTTGGTCGGCCTCTCCGAGTCTGCGCATCACGCCGGCCAGCGCGACGCCCGTCCGCGCGGTCATACGCTCACGCTGCAATGCGCGGGCCTTGTCATGGGCCTGCCTGAGCAGGGCCGCGGCCCGGTCGTTCTCGCGCAGTTCGGCGAGGGCTTGGCCGAGCCGGTAGGTCAGGAGCATCACGCCATACTCGTTGGGAATGGCCTGGTGCATTTCGCGGGAGGTCTCGAAGTCGGCGGCGGCGGCTCTCCATTCTCCCCGCGCCCCGTGCAGCATGCCACGGAACTCCACGACCGAGGCTTTGATTTTGCTGTTTGGTTCCGACGTCCCCAGGGCCGCGGCCGCGTTCCGCGCCGCCTCCAACTCACGCCCTGCCTCATCGAACCTGCCCTGCTCCCAGTAGGGGCGGGCAAGCTGGCAGCGCATGCGCGCCACCGCGGCGACATCGCCCGTCCGCTGTGCCGCCGCCAGCCCGGTGGTGAACGCGTCGACGACATCCTCGTAATGCGGAAAGTCCAGGTAGTGCGTCCACAACGGCTCACACAAAGCCCACGCGGTTTCGTCGAGCCCGTACGCATAGGCCTCGCGCACGCATCCGTTCAGCACATGCCGTTCGGACTCCAACCACCGCAATGCCTGGCCTTTGCCGGCGAACTGCACGTCGGGGGCACCCGGGATCGGTGGCCGGGGTTCCGCCAGACGCATCCGCTTACCCGCGGCGAGCGTGTCGGCTCGCTGCGCCTGGCGTAGATACCACTCCACAATGCGCCGCCGCCCGTCGGTGGCCTCCTCCGACCCGCCATCACGGCGGGCACGGCGCCTGGCATGCGCGCGCAGCAAATCCGGCAGGCGCATCCGACCGGTCCGCAGATCGAGCAGACTCGCGTTCTCCAACTCCTCCAGCGCATCGTCCGCGGCATCCCTCCCCCGGCCCAGCAGCGCTGTAACGGCCTCATCGGTGAACGACGGCCCAGGAAAGTCCGCGAGCAGCCGGTACAGCAGAGCCGCATCAGCGCTCAAGTCCCTGTACGCCGCGTCCCACACCTTCTCGACCACCGGAAGCCCTTTCTCCTGCAGATCGGTGGCCAGTTCGGACAGCAGCCGCGGCAAAGAGCGCCGCCGGTGCTTGCGAAGCAGGTGGCCCGCCGCGTGCACCGCTCCGGGCAACCCCGAGCACAGGCGAACCAACTCGATGGAAGTGTCGGGTTCGGCGGCCAGACGCGGATCCTCAGTGATCCGTTGGAGTAGTTCCATCGCATCCGCGTCACCCAGCGGCTCCACTGCTACCTCGACCGCCGCCCCGGCCTCCAGATCGAACAACCGTGCCTGACTTGTCACGATCACCACGGCGCTTTCCGACGCCGGGAGAAGCGGGACCACTTCGGACCCGTACCGGGCGTTGTCGACAAGCACAACCAGGCGTCGGCCGTCCGTCTTCACCGAATACTGCCGCTGACGTTCCCTGAGCGACCCCTTCAGCCATTCCGGCGCGACATCCAGCGCGCGCAACAACTCACCCAGCACATCAGTGGCCGACACGGCCCCCTGAACCCGCAGATCATCGAGATCGACATACAGAACCGCCTCAATGTCCTGATGCCGCTCGCGCAGATTCCGAGCGATCCGAAACGCCAGCTCGGTCTTCCCCGCCCCCGCCAGCCCACTCAACACCACACACATCGGACGATGTCGCCCACGCCACTCGTCAATCGCACGCAACGCTCGCCTCTCCTCGTCCACCCGATCGACGAAATGCGCGACGCCCGGCCGAAGATCAAACGCCACAGCGGCAACTCCGATACCTCACACGAATGACGACGAACCAACCGTAGTACCCAAACGGCCAACAGCCCCTCAAACTCATGCCTTCACCGCTGGGCTGAACCCGACGCCGCACCAGTGCGACGCAGCTCCCGCCGTCGGACCGCAGCCACCAGGGGGAAGATGCGTAGGGTCGGCGTCCGGCGAACACTCCGGGCGTAACCTCGTTACTCGCCGAATCCTTACCAGGCAGAGGAGGCGATGCCTGACGGACCGCGTCGGTGCGCTAGGAGTGCCCCACCGCTGAGCTCGACCGAACATGTCCCGTCAGCCTCCCCCGTGCCCACGGCTGGCTGGCGGCTAGGACTCCGGGTTGGCCGCATCGCCGATGTGTAGGTCGCGGCCAGCCACGTAGGTGCCCGATTGGTGAAAGTCGTTGGCGGCTACGGCTCCGGAATCGGTGATCTGGAGTTGACGGATCTCGGCGTGGTTGACCTGTTCGAGGAGTTGTTCCAGGCGGGCGGCGAAGTCGGGGTCGGCCGCGAGAAGTTCGGCGAGTGCGTTCTGCAGGGCGGCCCGTCGGCCTTCGTTGTCGGGTTGGGCTTCGGCGCCGTCAAGAACGGCTTCTTCGTAGGGGGTACCGGTCACGCGGCTGCGGATCGTCCGGTAGAGCTCCACGATGTGCTGGGAGGCGCTGTCCGATGCGGCTTCGCCGAGGCGGGCCAGACTTCCGCCAGCGAGCTGGCTGAGGTAGGGGACGAGTGCGCCGACTGCGGCGGCGGCCAGGGTGACTGGTTCCATGTTGTTTCCTCAGGGTCGGTTGAGGCCGAGGCGGGTGAGGATGGCCTCGGCCGCAGCGGCGTGGTCGGCGGCCGGATCAATTTCGGCGAGACCGAGGAGTGCGAGCGCTTCGCCGTGCGGGTCGGCGGCCCGTCGCAGGAAGGTCAACGCGTTTTCGTACGAACGTGCCGCAGCCCGGTGGTCTCCTGTGCGGCGTTCAAGATCGGCGCGTTCCCTGAGTGCGTTTCCCTGGCCGAGGAGGCTGCCGACGACTTCGAAATGACCGATTGCTTCATTCAGCAATGCCGGGTCGCGCTGGAAATGCCCCTGCCACAGCAAGGTGGTGCCCAGGCCATCCTGTTCGGGAACGTCCATGCCAGCGAATATGCGCTTCGCTTCCTGTAGTTGCTCAGGATCCTGGCGCGCCACCCCCAAATGTACGAGTGCCCAGCCCCGGCCGTAGAGATCGCCGATCTCGACGAACAACTCCAGGGCTTGGCTGTTGTGTTCGATTGCCTCAGCGGTCCGGCCGTACTGGCGGAGAATCCGGCCCAGATGGTTGTGAGCCCATGCCTGGCCCTGCCGGTGCTCGATGCGCTCAAAGATGCGCAACGCCTCCTGATGGTGTTGCTCGGCATCCTCGTAGCGCCATTGCGCGCCGCGCACGGAGCACAGGTTGTTGTGCGACCAGCCTTCGGCTGCCTGGTCCCCCACGCTGCTTAGCAGGCTGATCGCACGAGTGAGGGTGATTTCCGCGCCGTCCAGGTCACGGCGCCAGAACTGGACGTGCCCCAGCGTTCGGAGCACCAGGCCCTCGCCATGGGGGTCGGCGACGGCGCGGAAGATCTCGGCGGCCTGGTCCAAGCAGTGCTCTGCCTCGTCGTACCGATGGCTCTCGCGATACAGCGTGCCCAGGTGCGACAGCACATCGGCGCGCGGCACCTCTTCGGCGGGGACGTTCCGCAGCAGGGCCAGCGCCGCGACGCTCTCCTCGATCGCCTCGGTCAGCCGCCGATACTGCCGCAACGGCCACGAACGCATGTGCCGTGCGACGGCCAGCGCGAAGGGATCAGTGAGCCTGGAAGCGGACTCCATCGCCAATTCCGCGCTCTCCAGCCAATCCGACCAATCGCCCCGGACTTCGAAATAGCCCGCCAGGTGCGAGACGAGACGCCATGGAACATCGTCACGTCCGGTCTCGGCGGCCTGACGCACGAGGGCCATCAGGGCACGGTGCTCGCTGTCGAGTCCCCGCAGCGCCGCCTCGTACGCGGCGTCGTCGGCCGTGCGTCGACCGTCGACACCGATATGGCTGCCCCAATGGGTGACGGTCTCAACGGCCCAGGCCAGGGCACGGTCTACAGCCGCTTCCCGTTCGTCGCCGGTGTCCTCGGCGGCGGCTCTTTCCTGCGCGAAGACCTTGACCAGGTCATGAAACCGGCAACGATCCTCGCCGACCGGTTCGATCAGGTGAGTGTTGAGCAGTTCAGCGAGTGTCTCCTCCCCTGCCGCGGTGCCGTCGACGGCCACCGCCAACGCGGTCCCAAAGTCGGGGACCGCGATCAGGCTCAGCAGCCGGAAGTGCCGCGCGGCCTGCGGGCTGAGTTCCTGATAGCTGACGGAGAAGCTGGACCTCAGGTCCAGGTTGTCGGTCTGGAGTAGATCCAGCCGTTCGGCGGCAAGACGGTCGGCGAACCTACTCAACGGCAGCCGTTTGTTCGCCGGTTTGGTGAGTTGGGCCCCGGCCATGTGCAGGGCCAACGGCAGCCCTCCGCACAATTGGACGATCCTGCGCGCCGCGTCCGGCTCGGCAGCGACACGATCCGCGCCGATCCGCGTCTCCAGCAAGGCGTGGGCCTCGTCATCGGGCATACTGCCCAGATCCATCTCCCGAATACCTTCCAGCTCGGAGAAGCTACGCCGGGACGTCATGAGGACCCCGCAGTCAGGGCGGTTAGGCAACAACTCCAGGACCTGACTGACCGACGTCACACTGTCGAGCAGAAGCAACGTCGGTTTCCGCAGCTCAGCGTGGAAGACCTCGATACGACCCGAGAGACTTTCAGGAATCCGGTTCTCGGGAAGACCAAGTTGAAGCAGCAGCCGGAACAGCGCTTCGAAGGCGTCCAGTTCCGGCAGGCCCGCCTGGCTCAGTTCCAAGAACAGCTGCCCACCGGGATAGCCCGCAGCGACATCTCGCGCCACACGAAGGGCCAGCGAGGTCTTCCCGCACCCCGGCCCGTTAAGAACATTCACCAACGGGAACGGGTTGTGCTGGTAGTCCAGCAATCTGCCCAGATTCTCGCGTTGCTCGGTCCGACCGATGAAGGTCGTCACCCCACGACGTAACCCGGCAGCCGGGCCTCTGGACCGCGGACCGTCGCCCTGGTGGTAATGGATACTCATCGTTCCGATGTGAGTATCACGGCCTGCCACGAACTGCCCATCCTGGTGAACGTCACGGCCCGCTGACGCACCGGAACCAGTCTCGTGTCCGCCACCTACCGGGTTCTCCATGGCACGAGTCTCCGTGATCGCCGTAGCCCTTGTCCACGCGATCCACTCCAGACGACCGTGCCCCACGAGCCCAGGGTGGGCGATACTGCCTACATGCCCGATTTCCCACTCAGCATCGCCCAGGTATCGGAGCATGCCAGCCCCCTCGCCGAGGACATCGGCAGCACCGACGCGGGGGGCCAGAACATCTACGTCCGTGAACTCTCCCTCGCCCTGGCCGCCCAGGGCCACCACGTCACGGTGTTCACCCGACGCACCTCCCCACATCAACCCGCACGTGTCCGCCTGGCCCCCCGGGTCCAGGTGATCCACATCCCTGCCGGACCTGCCCGGCAACTCCCCAAAGAGGACCTGGCGCCGCTGATGGGCGACTTCGGCGACCAACTCGCCCTGCACTGGCAAGAGGAACCACCCGACCTGGTCCACGCCCACTACTGGATGAGCGGCATCGCCGCCCTCGCCGGGACACGCCGCACCGCGATCCCCGTCGTCACAACCTTCCATGCCCTGGGACTGGAACGAATCGCCTACCACCCCACCCCGCACCAAACGATCAACGAGAGAGAGAGAGTCGGGTCCGAACGCGCCGTTGGACAAGTCGCCGATGCCATCATCGCTCTAACCCCCGAAGAGGTCGACTACCTCACCGGTCCGAACGGCATCCCACCGAGCAAGATCACGACAATCCCCGTGGGCGTGAACCTGGACCGCTTCACACCCCACGGCGACGCCTTCCCGCGTAACGACCGCCTTCGAGTGGTGACCGTCGGACGCATGGTCCCTCGAAAAGGTGTCGACACGGTCATCGGCGGCTTCGCACAGGTAGCCGAAACATTCAACGCCGAACTGCTCATCGCAGGCGGCCCAGCGCCAGACGCCCTATCCGCGGATCCCACCGTACGACGCCTGCGCGACCGCGCCCGAAGACTCGAAGTCGACAGCAGAACCGAATTCCTCGGACGCATCTCTCATAAACGCGTCCCCGAGCTGCTACGGTCCGCCGATATATTCGTCTGCGCACCGCACTACGAACCCTTCGGCACCGCCGCCCTCGAAGCCGCCGCCTGCGGAATCCCCGTCATAGCATCTGCGGTCGGCGGCCTCAAACACCATGTCCACGACGGACGAACGGGACTACTGATTCCGGCGGCCAACCCAGATGCCCTCGCGACCGCCCTAGTCTCCCTCCTCAGCAGCCCCCGGACACGTAGCAACATGGGAGCAGCCGGGGCCGCCAACGCCGATCGCTTCTCCTGGCCCGTCGTCACCGGTCAGATTCTGGGCCTATACCAATCCATGCTAAAACACCGATGAGGCGCTGCTCCTAGGTTTCAGGCCGGCCCATCGGTGACGTGTGCACTGCGATCAAGAGGGCGGTGTCGCCCTCCCTGAGCCTCCTTCTAGGGCGTGTCCGGTAGATCTTGATCTATCGGTTCGGTAGTTGTTGGTCGGTGACGCGGCGGTTCGAGCTGACTGATGCGGAGTGGGAGCGGCTTGCGCCGCTCCTGCCATCTTCTGGTGGTCGTGGTGGTCAGTGGGTCGACCACCGGCGAGTGGTGTCGGGCATCTTGTACCGGGTTCGGACGGGGGTGCCGTGGCGGGATCTGCCGGAACGGTTCGGGCCGTGGAAGACCTGCTACGAGCGACATCGCCGCTGGTCAGCGGACGGAACCTGGCGCCGGATCCTGGATGAGCTCCGGATCGGGGCCGACCTGGCCGAGGGCGATGATTGGACGGTCGGGGTCGACTCCACCGCGGTGCGTGCGCACCAGCACGCGGCCGGAGCCCGGCATCGCCGACCGCGTCGGCTCCGCAAAAGGGGGACCTGAGAAGGGACGAATCCGACGGCCGGGAGGCACTGGGCCGGTCCCGCGGTGGGCTCACCACCAAGATTCACCTGGCCGCCGACCGGCGCTGCCGGCCGATCGCCCGGCTGACCTCACCGGGCCAGCGATTCGACGGCACGATGTTGCTGAGAGTGCTCGGCCAGGTCCGCATCAAACGCTGCGGCATCGGCCGCGATCGAGTCCGGCCCGGCCGTGTGCTAGCCGACAAGGCCTACTCCAGCCGAGCCATCCGCGCCCATCTCCGCCGCCGGGGCATCAAGGCGGTCATCCCGGAGAAGACCGACCAGCAGAAATGGCGTAAGCGCCGTGGCGCGGCAGGCGGTCGCCCGGTCGCGTTCGACTCCCAGGCCTACAAGGACCGCAACGTCGTCGAACGCTGCATCAGCAAGCTCAAGCAGTTCCGGGCGGTCGCAACCCGCTACGACAAGAGGGCGTTCGTCTACGACGGCACCATCGACGTCGCCTCCATCAAGATCTGGCTCCGCGACCTCACCCAAGATCTACCGGACACGGCCTAATAGTCTCCGGCTACATCCTCGCCTACGCGGTGTTGCTGGTGACCGGGGCGCGACTCGGTGACATGCGCGGATACCGGCGAATGTTCATTGTCGGTCTGGTGGTCTTCACCGCGGCGTCGCTGTGGTGCGGGCTGGCCCCGAACGCCGGGACGCTCATCGCCGGGCGGCTCGTCCAAGGCGTCGGCGCGGCGCTCATGGTTCCGCAGGTGCTCACCGGGATCCAACTGAACTTCACCGGCCCCGCGCGTGGACGCGCCTTCGCCTACTACGCGCTCTCGCTCGCCGGAGGGGCGGTCGCCGGTCAGGTTCTCGGTGGCGTGCTGCTCTGGGCCGACCTGTTCGGCGCCGACTGGCGGCCGCTGTTCCTCATCAACGTGCCGATCGGCGCGATCCTGCTCGTCGCGGCGTTGCGGTATCTGCCCGTCGACCACATCGACGACCGCGGTCCCGCCAAGAAACTCGATCTGGGCGGGGTGGTCGCCATCCTCGCCGCGATCCTGCTGCTGGTCGTCCCGCTGGTGATGGGCCGCGAGCAGGGGTGGCCCGCGTGGGCGTTCGCGGCGCTCGCGGCCAGCGTCCCGGCGCTGGTGCTGTTCGTGGCGGTCGAACGGCGTGTGGCCGCGCGCGGCGGATATCCGCTCCTCAATCTGCAAATCATGACCTGGCCGCGGATCGCCTGGGGCCTGGTCGCGCAGATGGCGGTCCAGTCGTCCTACTTCGCCGTGCTGTTCACGCTCGCGCTGTACCTCCAGCAGGGACTCGGCCACAGCCCGCTCTACTCCGGGCTCGCCCTGCTGTCGTGGGTGATCGCGTTCGGCGTCGCAGGATTCGGCGTCCGGCGCGTGCCCAAACGGTGGAGCCCGCTGACCCCGGCGACCGGCTACCTGTTCCTCGCACTGGTGTACGTGCTGCTGAGCGTCGCCACGGGCCTGGGCGTCCACAACGGCGTCCTGCTGATGACGCTGCTGGGTCTCGGCGGTGCCGGACTGGGCACGGGGTTCAACTCGATGATCGCCCATCTGACGGCCTCGCTGCCGGGACGGTACGCGCCCGACTTCAGCGGCATCCACAGCACGGTTCTCCAGGTCGCGGGCACCCTGGGCGTCGCCGTGTGGGGCACGTTCTACCTGAGCGAAGCACCGGACGGCGGACGGGACCCCGCCACGCACGCCTTCTCGGTCGTCTGCGCGGCCCTCGCGGCCTCGGCGTTCGTCGCGGCGGTGGCGGCCTACCGCTCCACCCACGCGCGGGAGATCACGGAGGAGCCTCCCGCCGGTGAGCGGACGGCGCGACGTCAGACGGTGGCCCGGGCCGACAGGTCCGGTTAGCGGCGCGGTCCGGTGTGGGTGATCACGCTCGCCTTCCTGACCAGTTCCGCGCTCGTCATCATGGCGCCCGGGCCGGACCTCGCGTTCATCACCCGAACGGTGCTGCGGCGCGGACGGCGTCCCGCCATGGCGGCGGCGGCCGGAATGATCAACGCGGGCGCGCTCCAGGCGGCCATCGGTTTCGTCGGCGTCGCCGTGCTCATCCCACCGAACCTGCTGCGGTTACTGGGCGCGGCGACGCTCACCCTGTTCGGGGCGTTCTTCGTCCGGGCGGCGGTCAGACCGACCGCCGCCCCCGACGGCGACGTGCAGGGAGCGCCGGACCGGGCGCGGCGGGCGTACTTCCAAGGGTTGGCCTGCACCGGCCTGAACCCGAAGGTCGGCGTGTTCCTGATCGCCTACCTCCCGCAGTTCGTCCCTCCGGGCGCGCGGACGGGTCCGTCGACAGCCGTGCTCATGGCGGTGTATCTCGGCATGGGAATGGCGTGGCTCGCGATCTGGATCGGTGTCGTCCACCGGCTGGGCAAGCTCTTCCTCGCACCGCGCATGGTCCGCGCCTCGGACCTGTTCGTCGGGCTCGTCCTGATGACGTTCGGCCTAAGACTGGCCATCCTCTGAGACTCGGGGCACCACCCAACCGCCGGAGCCCCTTGACAGCGGGGCGGGAAGCCGTCTAACTGGCAACAAACCTTTCAATTTCCCGCCGCTGAAGGGTCCGCCCTGATGAACGTCGCCCGGCTTCCGCGTGCACGATCGCGCTCCAAGCAGTTCTTGGTCGTCCTGTCCTCGCTGACACTGTTCGTGGCGGGTGCGGGGCCGGGGGTGCGGGCGGGGGTGCACGCGGCGCCCGCCGTCCAGGTCGCGAGTATGCAGGACGTGGTTCCGGTGCCGGTCAAGGTCGAACCGGCCACGGGCGCCGACTACGCGGTCACAAGCGATACGGCGATCTATGTCCAGTCCGGTTCGTCCGGGGTGGGTGACTATCTCGCCGCGCTTCTGCGCCGGTCGACCGGCTACCCGCTGCCGGTCAAGGACGCGCCCGCTGCGCCCGCCGACGGCATTTCGTTGCTGCTCACCGGCGCCGACCCGACCGTGGGTGACCAGGGCTACCAGTTGGACGTCACGGCGTCCGCGGTGGTGATCCGGGCCAAGCAGCCCGCCGGTCTGTTCGCGGGTGTGCAGACGCTGCGGCAGCTTCTCCCGGCGGCGATCGAGAGCACCAGCACGCAGCCGGGTCCGTGGGTCGTCCCAGGCGGCCACATCGTCGACTATCCGCGGTTCGCCTATCGCGGCGCCCACCTCGATGTCGCCCGCCATTTCTTCACCGTCGACGAGGTCAAGCGGTACGTCGATGAGATCTCTCTCTACAAGGTCAACTATTTGCATCTGCATCTGACCGATGACCAGGGCTGGCGCATACAGATCAACAGTTGGCCCCGGCTGGCGACGTACGGCGGCGAACTCGAAGTCGGTGGCACCCCCGGCGGGTACTACACCCAGGACCAGTATCGCGACATCGTCGCCTACGCCGAAAGCCGCCACATCACCGTCGTCCCCGAGATCGACCTGCCCGGCCACACCAACGCGGCGCTGGCCTCCTACGCGGAACTCAACTGCAACAACACCGCGCCGCCCCGTCGAACCGACGTCGAGGTCGGCTACAGCTCGCTATGCATCAGCAAGGACGTCACCTACAAGTTCGTCGGCGACGTCATTCGCGAGGTCGCGGCGCTCACCCCCGGCCCCTACCTCCACATCGGCGGCGACGAGGCCAGTTCCACACCCCAGCAGGACTACATCACCTTCCTCAACCGGGTGCTGCCACTCGTCCAGCAGCAGGGAAAGACCGCGATGGGTTGGCACGACATCGTCGACGCCACCCCGCCCACCTCCGCCGTCCCGCAATATTGGGGGACGGCCACATCGCACGCGGGCGTTCAGGCGGCGGCGCGTCGAGGCAACAAGATCCTCATGTCACCGGCCAACAAGTCCTACCTCGACATGAAATACAACTCCAGCACGCGTCTCGGGCAGAACTGGGCGGGCTTCATCGAGGTGCAAACCGCCTACGAGTGGAATCCCGGAGCACACCTGACCGGCGTAAACGAATCGCAGGTGTCCGGGGTCGAGGCCCCGCTGTGGTCGGAGACCCTGCTGAACATCGACGACATAGAATTCATGGCCTTCCCCCGGCTGCCCGCCATCGCCGAACTCGGCTGGTCACCGCAATCCACCCACAACTGGAGCGCCTTCCGGCAACGCCTGGCCGCGCAGGGACCACGGTGGCAGATCATGGGTGTCGACTTCTACCGATCAAGCCAGGTGCCCTGGAAGACCGACAACACCCCCGGGTCATGCGCCGACTCCGCGTGGGAATCCTCAGTGGCCTACACCGGCGGCCAGAAAGTCTCCTACAACGACCACACCTGGACCGCCAGATGGTGGACCCAAGGCGACGTCCCCGGCGACAACTCCCAAGACGTCTGGACCGACGACGGCCCCTGCTGACAACCAAAGACCCGTCCATCCCCTCCGAGCAAAGGCAACCCCACAGAGCCCACCCTGGTATTGGACGGCGCCGGGCAGCCGCCGATCGTGCGTGGCCGTTGAGCCATCCGCACGGCGCTGTCGCGCGAATGGACGGTGATCAGTCGATTCGCATGGCAGGGAGAGCCCATGAAGCCCGTCTCACCAAGACCTACCGACTCCACGTCGGCCTCCAACCACGCCGACCTCCTCCTGGGGGAAAGAAGTACTGCCCCACCGCCTCGCCACCGACCAGTCGGGGGCTGGAGCCGACGGCTGTTGTCCGCCATAATCGCGGCAATCGTCGTCGCCGGTTCTTTCCTGGTCATCACCAGTGCCCCGGCGGCGGCGGATCAGCAGGGCTTGATAGACCAAGCCCGTTTCCGCGCCCAGCTCGCGCTACTGCGTGCCGATTGCAGGCAGTACCTGACCGGCCCGGACTTCCAGCCGCCGGATGACCGCGATCCCCAGCAGGTGGCGGTGCGCGCGGAGATCGTTCCGGGTCCGGTCCCCGCGGGCCAGCCCGCGGGCGCCGTCGCGTCCTCGCCGATTCGCGGTGGGGTCCGTGGCAAGATCACCGTGCACCCCGATTTCTTCGCGGCCGACCCGGGCCTGCCGATCTCCCCCGCCGCCGCGTTCGCCCCTTCGGCCGATCAGCAGCGCACCATCGCCGTCCTGCATGAGATCGGTCACCTGACCGGCCGGGAAGGCGACCACAACGGGGACCTGCCGCGGCAGTTCGACTACAACGCCACCATCCTGAACCTGTGCCTGCTCGGGCCGCCCCTGGAGATCACCGCGTTCAGCTGTGACGGGGACGGTTCGGATTACTACCGCCACTACTCCTGCTATCTCTCCTGGACAGGCGGCACCGACCCCGACCAGGTCCAGATCAGCTCGAACACCGGCATGGCCCGCCGAACCAACCACTACGACGAGAACTACGTCACCCTTGAGGGGACCTGCCGCGGCGTCAACAACCCCTACGTCTCGGCCACCGTCTTCGACTCCGGCGGACGCCGCGCCGACGCCTACCTGTACGCCTTCTGCTGACCAGGCACCGGGCCCGCCTCCACTCCAACCCGCCCGGAGGCGGGCCCCTCCCAGGTTCAACGGGCGACGCTCTACCAAGACCGGGCGGCCTTACTTGACCGCCTTCAACTACGGACGCGTCGCGGAACCGACCGCGCGCAATGGGATGTGTGGCGGCGCGTCGGAGAGGAGCGGTGAGCCCTCTGGTGGGGATACGAAGATCGCTGACTGGAAGTGGCCGCTCCGGCGTCTTCAAACTCGCTGTCGCAGGTCAGAGCCGAGGTAGGTGGTGCATGGTCTGTGCCCGAAGGGGGCTTCGGGTGGGGCGCCCGGCGGGGTTGACCTTGACGTGGCGGCAACGTTTGTAATGGGGGAATGCGGATCGGGGAGCTGGCCGCGCTGGTCAGGGTGTCGACCCGGGCCGTGCGGCATTACCACCATGTCGGGCTGCTGCCCGAGCCGGAGCGGCTGGCCGGGCTGCTGGACGAGGCGGAGCTCAGCGCCGACTCGGCGGTCTCGCCCGAGATGGCCGAGGCGTTGCGGGGGTTGCCGCCCGGACGCCGGTGAAGAGGCCGATCACCGTGGCGGGGTCGTCGGCGTAGAAGCGGATCGTCCGCGCCATGGCCCGTTCGCCCAGGGGCCGGACGACGACGATCGGCTCGTCCAGCTCGACGACCACGTTCGTCTGCGCCGCCACGGCCACCTGACACTGCCGAGGTGGCGCCCAGGGCACCTGCCCCGTTTACGCGGTTCGGTCGGGGTATCGGCGGTGGATGGACGACCGCTCACGAAGGCTTCTCGGCATCTACCTCAACGATCACCTCGCGGCGGCCGCAACTGGCGTCGCCCTGGCCCGCAGGCTCACGCGCGCTCATCGCGGCTCGGACGAGGTCGCGCGGCTGGCCGACGACATCGCCGCCGACCGTGGGGCCCTCCTGGACATCCTCATGTCGCTCGGGCTGCCGATTCGCCGATACAAGAGCCTGGCGATGGCGGCGGCCGAAAAGGCGGGACGCGCCAAGCTCAACGGCGCCCTGGTCCGCCACTCGCCGCTGAGCGACATGGTGGAACTGGAGGCCATGACCCTCGCGGTCGAGGGGAAACGCACCGGATGGCGCACCCTCCTCGCCATCGCCGACCAGGAACCCGAACTCGACATCAAGCGACTACGGCTGCTCCAGGCACGCGCGGACGACCAACTCGCCGTCCTGGAACGGCTCCGGGCCGACGCGGTCCGCGACACCTTCCGCGAACCGAGCGCCGCCGATCCCGCCGAAACGTCGCTGACACCGTAGGCGGCACGGCGGCGGCAGGCCGTCGAGGCCTCCGAACATCGGGACGATCGGGGGGCGGACCGTGCAGACCTTCCTTCCGCACGCCGACTTCGCCGCCACGGCCCGGGTCCTCGACCAGCGCAGGCTCGGCAAACAGCGCGTCGAGGCAATCCAGATACTCCGCGGCCTGACCGTCCCGGGCTACGGCTGGCGCAACCACCCGGCCGTGCGGATGTGGACCGGATACGAAGAGGCGCTGGTCCGCTACGGGCTGGAGATCTGCCGCCGGTGGTCCAGCCTCGGGCACCGCGACACCTGCGCCACCACGCTGACCACCGAGCTGGCCGAAGCCTCGGGCATCGAACGGCCACGCGACCAACAGCGGCTGGCGGACGCCGGTGAAGTGCCGCCCTGGCTCGGCGATCCGGCGCTGCACCGAAGCCACCGCTCCGCGCTCGTCCGGAAGGACCCCACGTTCTACCGGCCGCGCTTCCCCGACGTCCCCGACGACCTGCCATACGTCTGGCCCACATCAGACCGCGAACGCACGACAGACCCCTCCTGACCGGCATGGCCCCCGGATGGACGGCTGTCAGCCACCGGGACGGTCCAGCGGGCCCCATTCGACGTTCGTGTTCCGCTTCAGGAGTTCCTCGGCCTCGTCCAGGACCCGCTTGTCGATGAGGGCCACCAGGCGCGGCCGGGCGATAACGGGTTCGTTGTCCGGTCCGCGGCGGGCTCCGCGCCCGCGCGTGCACGGTTTGACCTGTTTTGGACGGGTATGGCTGGGCGGGTTCCGGCCGGACGGGCGTTGGGGACCTCACACGGCGAACACACGGCGAACATCGGGGGACGCTGTGCGGACACGATGGAAGCGGCGGGCGCGGGCGGCACGCTGGCCCGCGGGCATGGGCATCGCCGGGTGGCGATGGCTGCGGCGCTCCCGGCGGGTCTCGCGGCGCAGGCTCCGGGCGGGGGCGCTGCCGGAGGCCGGACAGTTCCCGCGACGCGACGGAGCCCGGATGCAAGGCGCGCGGCAGGGAGTCGGCCCCAGCTTCCAACGGCGCTACATCGTCCAGATCACCGGCAGCCCGCTGACCCCGGCACAGTTGATCACCCGGCTGGGCGACGATCTCAACGCCGCGTCGCCGGTGGAGATCGCCGTCTTCGACAAGACGTCGGGAGGCTCCCGGCGGCTGAAGGCCGACGACGAATACGTGGTCCACATGCCGGGGCCGTGGAACTGTCCCGTCCGGGTCGTGGAGCGGACACCGGTGTCGTTCCGGTTCGCCACCCTGCGCGGCCATATGGAGGCCGGTGAGATCGAGTTCCGGGTGGCGGAGGGCCGCGACGGCGGCCTGGTCTTCATGATCGAGTCCTGGGCGCGCAGCGGCGACCGGCTGGCGGAGCTCCTCTACGCGAAGGTCGGCATCGCGAAGGAAATGCAACTGCACATGTGGTCACATTTCTGCATGCGGGTCGCCGAACTCTCGGGCGGCCGCATGGCCGGGGAGGTAGAGGTCCAGACGGAACGAAGGGAAGTCCCCGAGACGGGGCGGCGGAGACGGCCGGTCGCTCGCGCCGTCGAAGCGGTGTTCACCCGGGGTTTCGCGCTGGCGGCGCGGCGGCTGCGGAACCGGCCGCTGCATCCGAACGGCCTTGTGGTCGATGCCGTCCTGCGCCTGCACGGCACGTCCCAACGCTGGGGAGTGCCATTGCTGGACGACCAGACGGAATTGCGCGGCAAAGCCCGGCTCTCCCGCGCGCTGGGGCTGCCGTCCGCGCTGCCGGACGTCCTGGGACTGGCGCTGCGATGGACGCGGCCGGAAGCGGAGACCGACGATCGGGAAACCGCCGAACTGCTGCTGGCCACGACCGGGCGCACCATTCTCGGCCGCCATCTGCTCCGTCCGACGAACCAATGGAGTCCCGCGTTCTACGGCTCCCTGCTGGCATACCGGGTCGGTGATCGCCGCGTCCTGCTGGGGGCGGTCGCCCGGGGAACGCGTCGCACACCGGCCGACCTCGCGACCCTCGCGCGGGCACTGCGCGAACGGCCACTGCTCTTCGATCTGGTCGTGGCGACCGAGTCCGGCCCGTGGGAACGGTTCGGCGACCTGCGGCTCACGGGACCACCCCACAGTGACGAGCGTGAACCAATGCGCTTCAATCCGACCCTGCATCCGATACCCGAACTGCACCCCGCAGGACTGTTCCAGCAGATTCGCGGCACCACCTACGCGGCCGTCCAGCGAGCCGCGTCCCCTCGCGCGGGCCGTGGCTCCGTCCGCCGGAGAAGCCGCGCCCCTCGCCGCATGCGACGGCGGTACGCCGACCTGCACCGCCTTTCCCTCAATTTCGACCCACGGCAGCACGACATGGAAAGGTCCGAGAAGGGCTGGCACGTCGACGACTACCGGCAGCAGTTGCCCCCGGAGCCGCCGGGTCCTCCCGTCTCGGGGGGAAGCTGGGAGGTCGCCCGCCGCCTCGTCAGGAACTACGAGTACGCCGACCCGGCCGTCATCAGGCGGATCTGTCGCTCGGGCCCGCCCGAGCCCGGCCGGGACATGCTGCTCGAAGCCCGGTTCTACGGCCTGCGCTTCCACCTCGGCCTCCGGGTCGGCGGCGTCGTCGACACGACCATCGAGAAGAACGGACGCCAGGCGAGAGTGTGGGGCTGGAACTACCAGACGCTGGAAGGACACCTCGAACGTGGCCAGATGAGCCAGGAGGTGCGCAAATGGCTCGACACGGGCGAGGTCGAGTTCCATATCCACGTCTTCTCGCAGGGCGCGTCCGCGTCCCACCCCGTCGTCCGTCTCGGCTTCCTGATCTTCGGCCGATACATGCAGCTGAAGTTCTACAAACGGGCATGCCGCCGCATGAGGACGCTGACAGTGTCCGCCCTGGCCGACCCCGATCACGCGCCGACGGACAGGGGACGTTGGCACTGATGAGCCATCGGCGATGGGCAGATGACGAACTGCCCGGACAGATGGATGGCGCAGACCGGACGTGCCGGGGTCAACGCAGTGAAAGGGACCCCGACAGCCGGACGCGCGCCCGGTGGCCAACGGGCCGCCAGCAGCAAGAAGGCAAGCAGAGAAGAGAACGCAGGTAGGGAGAATACGGAAGGAGGACCTCGGCACCATCGGGATCGCCCGTCGCAGGCTTCAGTGACGCCGCGCGGGTACCGCAGCCCCACAGATTGGACGGTGGTCTACGGTCACGCATCCGCGATCCCCGCGCCCCCGCCCCAGGCGGCTGGCGCGGACGACAACCGGCCCCAGAGCCGGATAGATGGTGTTGTACCTCATGGCCCCGGCGTCGCCCTTTGACGCCGGGGCCCCGTCATGCCCGACCCCCTACCGCGACGGCAAGCACAGACCGACAAACACGCAGACGGCAGTACGGAAGGTTTTGTGAGCCCACCTCAGCCGGTCAGGCCCGGCACCAACCCAGTCCACCCCGACCCGCACCCCACGCGGCCCGACCCAATGCTGAACGAATCCGACACCAGGCTGGACGACAAGCTCGACGACGAGGACTATCCGGCCTACAGCATGGGCCGCGCCGCCGAACTCCTCGGTGTCACCCCCGGGTTCCTGCGCAGCCTGGACGCCGCGAGACTGTTCGCCCCGCAACGCTCGGCCGGTGGGCACCGCCGCTACTCCCGCTACCAGCTTCACCTGGCCCAACGCGCCCGCGACCTGGTCGACCAGGGCACCGCGCTGGACGCGGCCTGCCGCATCATCATCCTGGAGGACCAGCTCGCCGAAGCCCAGCGCATCAACACCCGACTCCAACAGCGCATCGACCAAGACCCCGAACGGGACTGATCGGCGGCACCGACGACGCGGGCAGCAGGGGTTCGGCCCAGCCAGTCGCTCCGAGCGGGACCACGACGGCGGTGAGCCCGAGGGAACCGAGGCGAGGGGCATCTCGCTGCCGACTGGCACGGGCGCTGGCGGCTCTGCCAGTGCCCGTGCCAGCCAGTGCCCGTGCCGTCCAGTTCCTTGACGGGGCGGTGGTCAGGCTGGGGCCAGGCGGCGGAAGCGGCTGGTGTGGAAGACCAGTGGAGGGGTTTCCGGCCTGGCCGCCAGGCATTGGACCTCCAGGAGGACGATCATGTGGTCGCCGGCCGGGATCTCGTCGTGGAGGCGGCAGTCCAGCCAGGCGGTGGCGTCCAGGACGAACACTCCACCGCCCGGACGGGCCTCCCAGTCGACCCCGGTGAAGCGGTCGCCCTCCTTGCGGGACAGGCGTAGGCAGGCTTCGTTGTGGTTCTCCGCGAGCACGCTCAGCCCGAGCCGCGGCGCGTTCCGCAGTTTCGGCCAGGTCTCCGACGTGTTCTGAACGCAGATCGACACCAGCGGCGGGGCCAGGGACACCGAGGTGAACGTGCTCGCCGCCATGCCGGTCGGCGTCCCGTCGACGAGGGCGCACACCGCGGTCACGCCGGACGGGAAGCACCCGAAGGTCCGTCTGAGCGCCGCGACGTCCTCGGTGACCTCCTGCATTTCGATCACCTCTCCGTCAGGCCGTGGCGAGCGAGGGGGCCTGGGACGGGTCCAGCCCCATCGTGATCAGTCCGGCCATCTCGGCGCAGGCGTACGCGTTGGGCGGCATGATCGCGGCCGTGGTCACGTCGCGGAGCATGCGCTCGTAGCCCCTGGGACGCATCAGCGCGTTGAGGCCGCCCGCGGCGGTGCCGAGTTCGACGAGGCGTCCGATCGCGTCCGCCAGCATCAGCTTGGCCTTCAGGTAGGCGTGGCAGGTGCCGAGGCCCGGGCCGGTCGTGTCGGCGTTCCACGCGGCCTGGTACATCATCAGCCGGGCGGCTTCGACGTGGGTCGCGACGCGGCCGACCGCGGAGCTGATCGTCGGGTGGTAGCCCATCGGCTGGGCGTAGCCCTTGGCGGTCCGGGTGCCGAGGTTCTCGGTCAGCCAACCCACCATTCCCTCGGCGAGGCCGAGGTAGCAGCCGGTGTAGCCGCCCCAGCTCACGGCCGCCTGCGCGACGATCCAGTTGGTGACGAAGTCGTCGATCGGGCCGAGGACGAGTTCCGCCGGGACGTGCGCGTCGGTGATGTTCACCTTGTTGCTGCGCGTCGCCCGCATCCCGAGCGTGTGCCAGACGTCCTCGACGACGATGTGCTCCGGCTGCTCGACCGGGAGCAGGAACGCGATGACGGACGTCGGGTCGTCGCTCCAGTCGGGACGGGCGAACATGAAGGCGTAGTCGCTCGCCTCCCAGATCGACGCGAACATCTTCGTCCCGCTGACGCGCAGCCCGCCGTCGGCGGCGCGGGTGGCCGTCACCGTCGGCAGGAACGTTCCAGGCAGCAGGCTCGACGAGGACGGCTCGGACAGCGGCGCCGAGATCAGCGCGCCGTCGTCGATCACCAGCGCGGCCACGTGCTTCTTGACCTCGGGGTCGAACGACGGCAGTTCCGCCGCGATGCGCGTCGCCACGTAGTGCATGTTGAATCCGAGGGCCGTCGAGGCGTCGCCCTGCGCGAGCTGCTCGACGGTCGCGAGCCACGCCATGGACCGCGCGCCGAGCCCGCCCAGGTCGGTGGAGATACCCGCCCCGTACAGTCCCGCCGAGCGCAGGGCGGCGAAGCTTTCCGTGGGAATGGCGCGCTGCTCGTCGGCGTCGGCGGCGCGGGGCGCGATTTCGGCCGCGAGCTGTTTTCCGATCTCCGCCATTCGCAGGCTTTGTTCGTCGAGCTGGAAATCCATTGTTCCTCCACGAGGTTCGGGTGGCGCGTCAGTCCCACATCGGGGGACGCGCGTTGTCGAGACTGACGTTGACGACCTTCGTGGCCTGGTATTCGGCGATCGTCTCGGCGGCGCCCTCGCGCCCGAAGCCGCTGGCCTTCACCCCGCCCTGGGGTTGGCCGAGGGGGGTCGCGAACCAGGTGTTCACCCAGACCATGCCCGCTTCCAGGCGTCCGGCGATACGGTGCGCGCGGGCGAGGTCGGTCGTCCAGACGCCGCTGGCCAGGCCGTAGTCGACCGCGTTCGCGCGGGTGACGGCGTCGTCCTCGTCCGTCCAGCGTTCGACGGTGAGGACGGGGCCGAAGAACTCGTCGCACGAGGCGCTCGTCCGGCCGTCCGGGTCGGCGAGGATGGTCGGCCGGTAGAACGCGCCGCCGCCGAGATCGCCGCCCAGCTCCGGGACGGCGTGCCCGGCGACGACGATGGCGCCCTCCGCGACGGCCCTGTCGACGGCCGCCGCGACACGGTCCCGGTGCGTGACGCTGATCAGCGGACCGACCTGCGTCGACGGGTCGAGCGGGTCGCCGACGCGGATCCGCTCGGCGCGGGCGGCGACGCGTTCCAGCAGCTCGTCGTGCACGTCGGCGTGCGCGAGGACGCGGGACGCGGCGAAGCACACCTCGCCGTTGGCGGCGAAGATCCCGGTGAGGACGTCGTCGGTCAGCGTGTCGAGATCGGCGTCCGGGCCGACGACGAGCGAGCCCTTGCCGCCGAGCTCCATCAGCGCGGGGGTCAGCGCGGCGCCCGCCCGGCTGAGGATCGTCCGCGCGGACGCCGTCCCGCCGGTGAAGCTGATCTTGGCGACGCGGGGGTCGGTGACCAGCGCGTCGCCCGCGCTCGCGCCGAGGCCGGTGACCACGTTGACGACGCCCGGCGGCAGCAGGTCCGCGATCGCCTCGACGAAGCGGACGGTGCTCACCGACGCCAGCTCGGACGGCTTCACCACCACCGTGTTACCCGCCGCGAGCGCCGGGGCGAGCTTGTGGGCGACGGAGATGAGCGGCGAGTTCCACGGCACGATCGCGGCGATGACGCCGAGGGGCCGCCTGGTGGTGTAGACGTGCGACGACTCCGGGGCGCCCTGGATCGTCTCGCCGTGGACGCCCCGCGCCATCCCGGCGAAGTAACGGAAGATCTCCGCGGCGGTCGGGACGTCGATCAGCTGCGCCTCGCGGATCGCCCGCCCGTTCTCGGTGGCGAGCAGCGCGGGCCAGTCCTGGGCCGTCGCGGTCAGCCGGTCGGCGATCGCCCACAGCACGGCCTGCCGCTCCGCGAGGGAGGTCGTCCGCCAGGTCTCGAACGCGGCGGCCGCCGCGCCGACCGCCTCGGACACGACCCCGGCGTCACAGTCGGCGATGTGCGCCCAGGTCCGGCCGGTCGCCGGTTCGACGGCCGGGAGCAACTTCGAGACCGGCCGCGGCTCGCCGCCGACGATCGCCGGCAGCGGCCGGTCGATCGTCAGGCGGCCGGTCGCGACGGTGGTCACGAGTCGAGTCCGATGTGGGCGGAGTGGAACGGGTTGTCGATCACGATGCGCCAGGTTCCGTCCGGGCGGCGACGGAAGACGTTGGAGTCGATCGCGCTCATCTCGACCCGGGTGCCGTCGGGGCCCGTGCCGGTCAGCTCCCAGCGGAGCGCGACCAGGACGATGTCGTCCGCCTCAACGCGGTGCAGTTCGTTGATCGTCAGGTGCGGCTTGAGTTCGAGGAACTCGGCTAGGGCCGCCCGCAACTGGTCCATGCCGCGCGCCGGGGGCGTCCCCGGGCCGGTCTGGAACACGGTGTGCTCGTCCCAGCAGGAGAGCGCGCCCTCCAGATCACCGGCGTTCATCGTCTCGACGAACAGATCGTTCAGCTCCGTGACACTGTTGTGTGATCCCATGCCGGAGACGCTACAAATCGTCCATTCCCAGCACATCACCCGTTCACGGGAATGCTCAGGTCACCCGAAGATGGGGGCCTACCCGCAGGCGGGGTTCCACCCGAAGGTGAGGCTCAACATGAGGCTCAACCCGAAGGCGGGATCAGCGCAGAAACAAACCCGCCAACTCGACCCGCGAATGCACATCGAGCTTCGAGTAAATCGACTTCAGATGGTGTTTCACGGTGTTCGGGCTGATGTGCAGGCGGCTGGCGATCTCGTGGTCGCGGCGCCCGGCGGCGACGAGTTCGGCGATCGCCGTCTCCCGGCCGGTGAGCAGGCGGCGCAGCGCGGGCGGCAGCTCCGGCGTGGACGACTCCGCCGACAGGATCGACACGATCACCGAGGGCCGCTCGGGCAGGGGCGCCGACGTCACGCTGACCTCGGTCGCCGCGCCGCCCCCGGCGGGCCGCACCGTCAGCCGCTGGATCGCCTCGCCGCCGTCGATCGCCGCGTCGAGGACGGACCACGCGTCGTCCGCGGCGTCCAGCAGCGCCCGCGCGGGACGGTTCGCGTGCCGCTCGGCCCGCTCCAGGTCGGTGACGACGATCGCCTGGCCGCTCGACTCCAGCGCGCCCCACCACGCGGCCCGCTCGGCGTCGATGGCCGTGACCAGGTCCGTCGCGGCGACCGCCGCCTGGAACATCATCGCCGCGACGGTCGCCCGCCGCCGGTCGCGCTGGTCGAAGGCGGGCTCGCCGCCGGCGCGGGCGAAGTTGACGGTCCCGACGATCTCACCGCCGCTGACCAGCGGCGCGCACATCACGTGCGCCATGTCGTAGTGCCGGAACAGTTCCTGGACGATGGGCGCCCGCCGCCACTGGTCGGCGGGCGCCACCAGGGAGTCGTCGAAGGCCCGCCGGGCCGCGACCGCGCCCCGCAGCACCGGGTCGACCGGTCGGCCGAAGCGCTCGTAGCGGTGGACGTAGAACCGGCTGAGCCCGCGCACCGCCGACGCCCGCGTCTCGCCCGTCCGGGGGTCGAACAGGTAGACGCCCAAGGCGAAGGACGGCACGTGGCCCGCGACCCACTCGAAGTAGCGGTCCTGCAACTCGTCCAGGCCCCGGGCGGTGACGAGCACGGCCAGCCCGGAACTCAGATGCTCCTCGTCGGCGACCATCGCGTCGCCGACACCGATGTCGTCGCCCATCCAGCGAGTATGCGCCGCAGACATGCGTTCCTGCTAGATGGGACGGCCACTGATCGTGGCTCTGGCCTGCGAAGTCATGATCGTCCAAGCTCTCCCGGCGCCGCGTGGGCGGCCGTTCAGTCGTCGTGCCGCTGGTTCAGGAAACCGGTCACGACCGAGTAGAAGTCGTGCGGACGCTCCTCCTGCAAATGGTGCGAGGCGTAGTCCATGACGTACAGATGGCCGCGCGGCACCATGCGGGCCAGCATCAGCGGATAGTCGGGCGTCAGGAACGCGTCGTGCATCCCCCACGCGAAAAGGACGGGCGCGACGACGCGGCCGAGTTCCTCGGTGAGATCCTGCCAGTCGCCGCGCGGGTTGTCCGAGGACGCGGCGAGCGCCATCTCCTCAGGGTCGAGGCTCTGCTCGTAACGCAACGTGACGGTCTCTTCCGGGAGGGCCCCGGCGTCGTACCACTCCAGGCGGGCGACGAGGTCGCGCATCTTCTCCCAGGTCGGGCCCGTCCCGCCGTAGTAGGCGTCGCGGGCGTTGCGTCCCCGGCGGCCGCCCTCCGGCAGCGGGGCGAGCGGCCCGTAGAACACCGGCATGCTGCCCGTGACGACCAGGGACCGCACCCGCTCCGGGTACTTCGCGGCCAGGTTCAGCGCGATCGTGCCGCCCCAGGAATTGCAGACGAGGTCGGCGCGGCCGATTTCCAGGACGTCCATGAGCGCGACCGTCTTGGCGGCGTGGAAGTCCCACATCGGCCCGGTGATGACGCATTTCGCCGACCGGCCGTACTGGAGGATGTCGACCAGGAAACAGTCGCGGTCGCGGGCGAACATCGGGGCGACGGCGGCGAAGTCCGTCCAGGCCGTGCAGCCGGGGCCGCCTCCGTGCAGGAATATCGTCGGGGCGCCCGAGCCCATTCGCGTGTAGTGGTAGTTCACGCCGTCCGCCTCGGCGTAAAGGCCCTCGGGGCCCGGCTTGGTGTCCATCCCCGGATCCTCATCGCCTGGCGCGGACGCAGGAAGCGCGGCGGTCCGCTGAGCGGGACGTTTTCGTAGGCAAGCCCTTTCCGTCGGCCAATCATCTCGGCATCGCTCACCGTGACATCCGAGAGGACGATGCGCATGACCGGCTCAGACTCGCCCGCCCCGAAGGACGGGGACGGCGCCCGTCCCAGGGCACGCGGGGTCGCGCGGCCGGGCCGGCAGGACTGGTCCGCCTGGCCCGAGTACGACGCCGCCACCGCGGGCTTCCGCGGCTACTGGTACCCGGTCACCTGGTCCAGCCACGTGACCGGGACGCCGCTCGCCGTCACCGTCTGCGGGGAGAAGATCGCGCTGATCCGGGACGGCGGGCGGGCGTACGCGCTGCACGACCGCTGCCCGCACCGGGGCGTCCCGCTGTCGCTCGGCGACCAGCAGTTCCCGGGCACGCTGAGCTGCCCGTACCACGGCTGGACGTACCGGCTCGGCGACGGCCAGTTGTGCGCCGTCATCACCGACGGGCCCGAATCCCGCATCTGCGGCAAGGTCACCGTCCGGACCTATCCGGTCGAGGAACGGCTCGGAATGGTGTGGGTGTACGTGCCGCTCGCGAACGAGGAGCCCCACCCGATCGACTCCCAGCTTCCCGAGGAAATGGTCGAGAACCCCTTCGTCATGGGCGGACGGATCCAGCCCCGCACCGGGAACTGGCGTTTCGCCGCCGAGAACGGCTTCGACGAGGGGCACGCGAAATACCTGCACCGCACCTCGCTGTGGCGGCTGTTCAAGCCGATGCCGACCTGGAACATCACCAAGATCGTCCCTGGTGGGCGGTGGATCTACCGCGTCCAGCAGGAGGTGCACTGGGACGCGATCTTCCCCGGCGTCGGACGCTGGTCGAACACGCGGTGGTGGAAGTTCCAGCCGCCGAAGGAGACCTTCAACATCGGCAACACGGGAAAGCCGAAGAAGCTCGATCCAGTCATCGAGAAGTGCGATTTCCCGGGATTCGCGTCGCTGTCCATGCCGGGCGTACTGCGCATCGTCTACCCGAACTTCATCCACTACGAGTTCTACGTCCCGGTGGACGCCGACAACCACCGGTACGTCGGCGTGATGATCAACTTCACCGAGGGGTGGAAGGTCGCCGGGTTCTACCTCAAGTACCTGGGCGCCATCCGCTGGCTGTTCCACGGCCAGTTCACCGGCCAGGACGCCTGGATGGTCGACGTCACCGACGCCCCGCCGGAGAAGCTCTACCGCCCCGACGTGTCGCTCACCGCCTGGCGCGGCCTCGCGCAGGAGGAGTTCGCCAAGAAGAAGGCGGCGGCGGGCGCGCAATGAGATCCGAGGAGAGAACCATGCGACGTACCCTGCTGACCCTTCTCGCGGGCGTGGCCCTCACCGTGGTCGCGCCACTGCTCTGGCGGCGGCTCGCCCGCACCGTCAACACCCAGGTCCACCGGATCGACCCGTGAGTGTTACGGACGGCCTCGCCGGGCTGGACGGACGCCGCCGTGACCAGGTCAAGGCGGCATGGCGGCACGTCACCGCCGACCGGCTCCGCGACCTGGTGCGCGGCCTGGTGGACGTGCCGAGCCCGACCGGCCACGAGACCCCGCTCGCCCGGCACATCGCGGACACTCTCGCCGCCGCCGGGATCCGCGCGGCGACGCAGCCGATCGACGACCGGCAGGCGAACGCGTGGGGGCGCCTGCCCGGCGACGGCACCGGCCCCGACCTGATGCTGTACGCGCCGATCGACACGCTGACCACCGGCGACGCGGACGAGGACGTCCCGTGGATCGGTCCGGAGTTGCGTCCCGACATGCGCGCCGAGGCCCGGGACGTCGGCGACCTCGTGACCGGGCTCGGCGCGTCCAACCCGAAGGGCCACGCCGCGTGCGTGCTGATGGCCGCCGAGGCGATCCACCGCGCCGGGCTGCCGCTGACCGGCGATCTTCTCGTCGCGTTCGGGGCCGGGGGGATGCCCACGAACGCGCTCGCCGGGGACGTCCGGCGCAACACCGGGCAGGGCGTCGGCTGCTCGTTCCTGCTCGAACAGGGCCACTGGACCGACTTCGCGATCATCGCCAAACCCGGCTGGACGGTCTCCCGGGAGGAGGTCGGCCTCGTCTGGTTCGAGGTGACGGTGCACGGCGTCCACACCTACGTCGGGTCGCGGCACCGCCTGCCCTACCGCAACGCGATCGCCGCCGCGGGCGAGGTCGCGAAGCGGCTCGAAGCCTGGTTCCCCGAGTACGCCTCACGACACACCGAGGGCACGGTCGCGCCGCAGGGCGTCATCGCCTCGGTGGAGGGCGGCTGGCCACGGATGGCGGCCGTCACGCCCGCCGCCTGCCGCCTGCTGGTCGACCTGCGGATCGGCCCGCACACCACGCCGATGCAGGCCAAGCGCGAGTTCATCGCCGCGATCGAGCGGATCCAAGCCGACCTCCCCGAAACGGAGATCACCGTCGAGATGGTGCTCGCCATCCCCGGCACCGCGTCCGACCCAGACCGGTGGGTGTGCCGCAGCGCGGTCGCCGCCTGGGAGGCCATCGCGGGACGCCCGCACGAGGTGATCCGCGGCAACAGCGGCGCGACGGACGCCAACATCCTGCGCGGCCGGGGAATTCCAACGGTGCGGATCGGCATGCCCAAGGTGACCGACGCGCCTTTCGACATCGACTTCTCGATGGGGATGAACACGGTCGACGTCCGCGAGATGGAACGGCTCACGCGCCACCTTATCCGCACTGCCGTCGACACCCTGACCCGAACCCGAGCCGAGGTGGGACTGTGACGGAAATCGTGCTCGGCGTCGGAGCGTCGCACAGCACTCTGATGAACACCCATTGGGACGAGACGACCCACAAAGCCGAGGCCGAGCGTTTCCGCGACGGCCTTCACTCGGCCCGCGACGAACTGGCGGCGGCGCGTCCGGACACCGTCGTCCTGGTCGGCTCGAACCATTTCCGCGGGTTCTGGCTCGACCTCATTCCGAGCTTCACGATCGGCGTCGGCGAATGCGTCGCCAGCGGCGAGTCGGGAACGCCGAAGGGCCCGCAGCCGGTGGACGTGGACTTGGCCCGGCACCTCGCCGAATCTCTCGTCGGCGGCGGCCGCTTCGACGTCGCCTTCTCGGCCCGGCTCCAGATCGACCACGGGCAGTCGCACGCGATCCAGTACCTGCTCGACGGGCTGGGCGTGGAAATCGTGCCGATCGTCGTGAACGTGTTCGCGCCGCCGCTGCCGACCCTCGCCCGCTGCGAGGCGCTCGGACACGCGATCCGGGAAGCCGTGCACGCCTTCCCCGGCGAAAGGCGCGTCGCCGTCATCGGCTCCGGCGGCCTCTCGCACCGGCTGCCCTGGCCCGACTGGCGGAGCCCGGACGGCGACGACGAGGAGTTCATGGTCCGCGCCTGGCTCGACGGCCGGAACAACTGGCGCGACTACGACGCGCGGCGGCGCCAGATCATCCGCACCGCCGAAAGCGCGATCACCCCGGAGTTCGACCGGGAATTCCTCGACCTCATCGAGAAGGGCGAAACCCACCGCCTCACCGCCCGGACGACCGAAGAACTCGAAGAGGCGGCCGGAAACGGCGCCCAGGAACTGCGCACCTGGCTCGTCATGGCCGCCGCGCTCGGCCACGCGCCCGGCCGCCGCCTCGCCTACGAGGCGATCCCCGACTGGCTCACCGGAATGGCCGTCGCCGTCATCGACCCCACCGAACAAGGAAAGGCTTGGAAATGAGCATCTGGACCGCACTGTCGGACATCGACTATCGGCACACCCACGTCGACGCGGGCGGCGTCCGGACAAGAGCCGTGCAGGCCGGGCCCAAGGACGGCGAACACGTCGTCTTCCTCCACGGCACCAGCGGGCACCTTGAGGCGTTCGTCCGGAACCTCCCGGCGCACGCCGCCGAGTACCGGTGCCACGCCATCGACATGCTCGGCCACGGATACACCGCGAAACCGGACGTCCCGCAGGAGATCCCCCGCTACGTCGACCACCTCATCGCCTACCTGGACGCGGTCGGCGCCGAGCGCGCCCACCTGGTCGGCGAGTCGCTCGGCGGCTGGGTGTCGGCGTGGACGGCCAGCGAACACCCGGAGCGGGTCGCGTCGCTGCAACTGCTGTGCATGGGCGGCACCAAGATCAACCCGCCCGTGATGGAACGCATCAAGAAGACGACGACCGCCGCGTCCCTGAACGACGACGTGGAACTGACCCGCGACCGGCTGCGCCTCCTGTGGGCCGACTGGGACGACGAGTTCGGCGACGAACTGACCGACGTCCGGTACGCGATCTACCACCGTCCGGACTTCCAGAAGAACCTGCCCAACCTGCTCGCCTTGCAGGAGCCCGAGATCCGCGAACGCAACCTGCTGCTGCCGGAACGAATGGGCAAGATCACCGCACCGACGCTGGTCGTCTGGGGCAACAAGAACCCGTTCGGCGACGTGCCCGAGGCGCAGGCGATCGCCGACGCGATCCCCGGCGCGCGACTGGAGATCTTCAACGCGTGCGGGCACTGGCCGCAGCACGAGCGGGCCGACGAGTACAACCCGCTCAGCCTGGCGTTCCTGGCGGATGCCCAGGTCAGAGCATTGCCGAACTAAGAGGCCATGTGATTTGTTGGCCCCCGGACCGCCGAACAACCTGCGAGGTCTGAGTCATGGCAGTAGTGCCGTTCGCCCGTCCCGGATCGACGGCCGCCGCGTCCGCGGCGAACCCCGCGGACGCCGACGCGATGAACTCCGTCATCGGCAAGACCCGCCTCATCATCGAGGCCTTCACCGCCGACGACGACACGCTCTCGCTCGCCGAACTGGTCCGGCGGTCCGGGGTGCCGAAGGCCAGCGTGCACCGAATCGCCCAGGAACTGCTCGACTGGGGCGTCCTAGAACGGGCCGGGAACCCCTACCGCCTCGGCCTACGGCTGTTCGAGATAGGCCAGCGGGTGCCACGGCAGCGGAGTCTCCGCGAGGCCGCCCACCCGTACATGGAGGACCTCCTGCTCGCCACACAGGAGACCGTCCATTTCGCGATCCACGACGGGCTTGAAGTGCTCTATGTGGAGAAGCTCGTCGTCCATCGCGGGATGAAGAAGGAGTCACGGATCGCGGGACGGCTGCCGCTGCACTGCACCGCGACGGGAAAGGTGATCCTCGCCTTCTCGCCTCCCGAGCTGCTTCAGGACGTGCTCCGCGACGGCCTCACCGCGCTGACCCGCAAGACCGTCACCCAACCGGGACGGCTCCGCCAGCAGATCGAACAGTCCCGCGCCGAACACCTCGCGGTCGAGGTCGAGGAGACCAGGCTCGGCTACATGAGCGCGGCGGTCCCGGTCTTCGGCAATGACGACATGCTGGTCGGGGCCTTGTCGATCACGGCCCCCACCTTCCGCATGAACCTCGGCCGCTTCGCCGGAGGCCTGCGCACGGCGGCGAACGGAATCTCCCGCTCGCTCCAGTCCCCCTCCTGACCGGCACCCACCACCGCGCCCCGGCGAGCAAACCGCCGAGGCGCCCACTCGGCCTGAGCACCACCGAACAGGACGCGCCATGGAAGAGAACGAACACGACCTGCTCGTCCGGTCGATGACCTGGGAGGCGGACGGAGTCCTCTCCGTCGTACTGACCCACCCGGACGGCGCGCCGCTACCACCCTGGGAGCCCGGCGCCCACCTGGAACTCGACCTCGGAAAATGGATCCGCCAGTACTCCCTCTGCGGAAAGCCAGGCGACACCGAGACCTACCGGATCGGCATCCTCTACCAACCCGACGGCCGAGGCGGATCCGCCTACGTGCACGAAGAGCTACGTCCCGGCCAAACAGTACGGACACGCGGCCCACGCAACCGTTTCCCCCTAGTGGACGCGCCGCGCTACCTATTCCTCGCAGGCGGCATAGGCATCACCCCACTACTACCAATGCTGGCGCAGGCATCAGCCCAAAACATCCCCTGGCACCTGACCTACGGCGGCCGAACCCAAGCAACAATGGCGTTCCTACCGGAACTCGCCCCTTACGGCGACGCGGTGACCATAGTCCCAGCCGACACCGCCGGACTCCCCGACCTAGACTCCCTACTCAACACACCCACCCCAGACACAGCGGTGTACTGCTGCGGCCCAGAGCCCCTACTCACAGCGGTCGAAAACCTATGCACGACATGGCCAGACGGCAGCCTGCACACCGAACGCTTCGCCGCCGCCCCCCGCGACAAGTCCCAAGACGGCGACGACACCGCCTTCGAAGTCGAATGCGCACGATCCGCCCTGACCGTGAACGTCTCCGCCACCGAATCAATCGTCGACGCCCTGGAACGATCCGGAATCTCCGTCCCAACGGCCTGCGGCGAGGGCATCTGCGGAACCTGCGAAACACCAGTCCTGGCCGGAACCCCAGACCACCGCGACGACCTACTAACCGACACAGAGCAAGCCTCCAACCGAACAATGATGCCCTGCGTCTCCCGCTCCCTGTCGAACCGCCTCGTCCTCGACCTCTGACAGCGATCCACCGGTGAGGGCGACGACGACCAGTCCCCCGCCTCCCCCTGCCCGGTGTGTGTCGTGGTCCTCTCTGGGCCTCCCAACACATACGGGCGTCCCGCTGAGTCCGGTATTGCGAGCACACTGTTTCCGCTCGCTCGGATCACCCTGGCTTGGGTTCGAGCGAGCGGTGTCCTGTCCCTCCAGCGAGATCATCATGCCGACGGCGATGACCATGTCTTCCTGGCCGCATACGAAGCGCGGGGCTCATACTGGGGTGACGCGTGCTGATGGCGCGTCCCGGTCGGCGGACAGGCAGACGCCAGTGCGTCTCGGTTAGGTGAGAGGTGGAGCCATGAGTCTCGCGGGTGAGCGTTTCTCCCTCGGCGCCCCGTTGACCGGCGGTGACCCGGGTGAGAACGCCTCGGGTCCCCGCCCGTGGGGGTTGCGGTACGCGGTGACGGTACCGCGAACCCGGCTGCCCGAGCACCGCTATGACCCCGCCCGGCAGGTCACCGTCACCCCCGGTGGGGAGCCGATGCCGCAACTGGGCACCAGCAAGAAGACCAACCCCGACGGCGACCCCACGAATCCGCCGCCGTGGGATGAGGGTGGCGACTGACCGTGCCCGAGGGGCCGGTGCTGGGTGTTGACGGCACCGCAGGACCACGCCGCCGACCTGGTGGTCGCTGAGTTGGGGCGCCGCGACGTCCCTGTGGTGCGCATGGACGCCGCCGACTTCCCGGTCCGCATGCGCATGGCCACGACACTCGACGGGACCGGCTGGTCCGGGACGCTGTCCGACGCGCACCGCACCCTGGACCTGGACCGGGTGCGGGCCGTGTACAACCGGCGTCCTGGGCTGCACGTGCTGCCGTCCGGCATGTCGCCGCCGGTTGCCGAGTACGCGATGGCGCAGGCCCGCGACGGGTTCGGCGGGGTGTTGATGGCGTTGGACGGCTGGGTGAACCATCCGGCCCGCAACGCCGACGCCTCCGTCAAGCCCTGGGCGCTCGCGATCGCGGCCGAATGCGGGTTCGCCACCCCGGCGACACTCGTTACCAACGACCCCGCCGCCGTCCGCGCGTTCGCCGACCAGCACGGCCCGGTGGTGTGCAAACCGCTGCGCCGTCCCGCCATCGTGGAGGGCGGCGTCGTCAAGGCCGTCTACACGCGGTTGCTCACCGTCGAGGACCTGGCCGACCTGACCGGGATCGAGACCACTGCGCACCTGGTGCAGGCGTATGTCCCCAAGTCGTTCGAGCTGCGGGTGACGGTGGTCGACGACCAGGTCTTCACCGCGCGCGTCGATGCCGGATCGGACGCGGCCCGGATCGACTGGCGCGCCGACTACGATGCGCTGACCTGGCGGCCGTGCGACCTGCCCGGCGAGCTCACCGCCCCCGTCCACGCCTACATGAAGGCGACGGGCCTGGTGTACGGCGCGTTCGATTTCGCCGTCGATCAAGCCGGGACGCCCTGGTATCTGGAATGCAATCCCAACGGCCAGTTCGGATGGCTGATCGAGGCGGCGGGCCTACCGATCCACCACGCCCTGGCCGACGTACTACAGGCCGGGACGGCGCGGTGACCGGCCCTGGGACCACCGCTACCGAGGCCGCGGCCCACATGGCCTCCCTCGCCAACGACCTGGTCCTCCGAGGGCGGATCACCGACGAACGGTGGCGGGAGGTTTTCGCCAGCACTCCCCGGCACGTGTTCACCCCCGAGTTCTACCGTCGCACCGACGGCCCGGACGGCACCGTATGGCGCACGGTCACCGCCGCCGACACCGGCTGGCTCGACGCGGTCTACGCCGACGTCACCCATGTCACCGCCTTGGACCCGGCGACCGTGCGGCCGGCCCCGGGCGGCGGCGTTACCGGGGTGCCGACATCGTCGTCCACCCTGCCTTCGGTGATGGCCATCGTGCTGGGCCACCTGGGCTTGGACGACGGGGACACCGTGCTGGAGATCGGCACTGGCACCGGCTACACCACCGCGCTGCTGTGCGAACGGCTCGGAGACGCCCAGGTCACTAGCGTCGACATTGATCCCGGCCTGGTCGAGAACGCCCGCCGACGGCTCACCGACGCGGGATACGCCCCCGAGTTGGCCGCCACTGACGGAGTCACCGGTTATCCGGCCCGAGCCCCCTACAACCGGATCATGGCGACCTGCTCGGTCCCCGCGATCCCGGACGCGTGGATACGGCAGACCCGCCCCGGCGGGCTGATCCTGGCCGACGTGCGCGGCGGTGTCGGCGGCGCGCTCGCCGCACTCACCGTCACCGGCGACGGCGCCGCCGAGGGGCGGTTCCCCGCCGACGGCGCCTACTTCATGCCGCTGCGCCACGACACCGTCGGCTACCGCGACCGGCCCGCCCCGCCACCCGCCCCGTATGACGCGGACACCGTTGACGGCCGTACGTCGCTGGACCCGATGCTGCTGCACGACTTCGCGTTCGGGTTCGTCGCGCAACTCCACCTCCCCGGTGTGGACATCGGTCATGACACCGACGACGGAGCCCCCGCGACCATCCTGACCGGCACCGACGGCTCCACCGCACGCATCACCACCGATGGAGCCGAATGGCGGGTGCACCAACACGGATCACGCCACCTGTGGTCGACGGTCGAGACCGCCCACGCCTGGTGGACCGGCGCCGGGCGCCCCGACTGGTCACGGTTCGGCATGACCGTCACCCCCACCCAGCAGACGATCTGGCTCGACACACCCGCAGGCCCCGCTTGGCCCCTGCCACCCACCCCATGATCAAGACCTCGCGACCGCGGCGTCCCGCCGACCGTCAGATTCCGAGCTCGCGGGCCGATGTTCGCGATCGTCGCCTTGCGCCGCTCGGGAACGAGCCGGAAGTAGACCCTCCCGGCAATGGTGAGAAGCGGCCATGCCAGTCGAAGAGCCTCACAATCCCGTCGAAGTCGTCGGATTCGCAGAGGCGCTCGCGATTCGCAGACTGGGGTGCCACGCAAAACCGCCGGGCAGGCTCGGGCGACCGGGCTGGATCCCACAGTCCGATAGTTCTCACCGCTGGTGCGGCTCGGCGTTCGCGTCGTTGTCGTACCAGCAGACGACGTCTTCCGCCGTGTCGTAGAGGTCGGTGATGGGGCGGCGGACGCGGGCGGTGGCCGTGCCGTAGGAGAGGTGGCCCGGCTCGATCCACACGTTGAGTTCCCGTCCGGCCCCGGCCCGGACGCTCACCACCGCCACGCGCCTGCCGTAGCCTTCGACCACGGTGAGCCCACGGGACCTGATCGTGGACGCGAGGTGACCGGCGGTCGCCACCGGTGGAGCGGTGACGCACCCGCGCGGCCACGGGCGCGGCAGCGTGAAGGCGCACCACACCGCCTTTCCCCGAACGCCGTTCCCCGCCCAGGAGCGAGAGGGGTGCGCGCCCCAGGAGTCGGCGAGCATGCCGACGATGGCCAGTCCCTTGCCGTGCTCGTCCAGCAGATCATTGGAAGCGGCGTTCGGCCGGGACCAGCGGCAGGCGTCGAACACCGACACCACCAGTTGCGGCCTCGGCGTCGCCCGCGCCCACAGCCACAACTCGGGCGGGACGAGCGCGGCGCCTTCCTGGATGCGCAGCCCGTGGTTCAGGGCGTTGGTGGTGAGCTCACTGGCCGCCAGGACCGCGTCCTCGACGATGGCGCGTTCCAGACCGAGCGTCGCCACCGCCCCTCGGACCAGAGAACGCGCGATGGACGCGCACCTCTCGTCCGGAGGGAGACGCCACGCGCCCATGCCGCCTTTCGAGATATCGCGCGAAAAAGCACCGCCAATATGTCCAGACTGCACCATGTGTGCCATTTTGGAACTCACCTCACAAGTCAGAACTCCCTTTCTTCGCAACACACAGTGCGCGGCGATCCCTACGCTTGTCCGAGTTGCTTGCAACACCCGCAACTGCGAGAAAACGGAGGCCAGGTATGTCGCACCGCCCTTCGCCTGACCCGAAGTCCTCCCTGTGGGACCTCATCGCCTTCTACCTGCGGTTCTGTCGGCTCCAGCGGAAGCTCACCGGTGACCTGCTGGGCGAGATCTTGAGCTGCTCGAAGTCCACAGTTTCTCGACTGGAGACCGGCGCGCTGAAACTGGACGAGACCCAGGCCGCGGCACTCGACCGGGCGTGGAATACCGGAGGGCTCTTCAGTTTCCTCGTCTGGTACGCCGCATTGGGGCATGATCCAAACTGGTTCAAGCAGTACGTCGATCTTGAAAGGCGGTCCTCCGTCATCAAGGACTGGCAGGTAGACCTTGTCCCAGGTCTCCTCCAGACCCCGGACTACGCTCGGGCTGGCCTGGCCACCGGCAACGTGAGCGACGTGGAAGCCAAGCTCGAAGAGCGCATCGCTCGGCAGGCGATCCTGGACCAGGAAGCTCCACCGACTTTGTGGTTTCTACTGTCGCAGACCCTCTTGGAGCTACCGTGCGGCGGTGTCAAAGTCATGAAGGCGCAACTCGCCCACATCCTTGAGGCATCAGATCGCCCCAACGTCGGTGTACGCATAGTCCCCAAGTCCGTCGGACACCACCCCGGCCTAGACGGGGCCTTCATGCTGATGACACTCGCCGAGCCGCACAGGGAGGTCGCCTACGTCGAGGCACCGGGCGGCGGAAGGCTCGTGGCATCCAGCGCCGAAGTAGCCGGGTATGCACTACGGTATGACCGAATCGGTCATCATGCCCTACCCGAAGGGCTATCCCGAGATCTGATCAAGCAGATCATGGAGGGAATGGAATGAGTCCCGTGTGGCGGAAGAGCCGCAAGAGCACCAATCAGGGCGGTGCATGCGTTGAGGTAGCCGCCATTTCTGACTCAATCGGAGTGCGAGACAGCAAGAACCCCGGCAACGGACACCTCACCCTCACAGCCGAGCAGTTCGCCGCCCTCCTCCAGCGAGTCAAGGACGGCATCTAGCCGATCGGCAGCACTCTTATTGGGCACGGTCACCCCGCTCGCACGGGTCGCGCGTACGCGCCAAGGATCATGACGGCCCTGCCCTCGGGGTCGCCGTCGTGATCGCGTCGCGGATCGGCAAAGCCGGGCGAATGGGGGGCGCCTCGGACACCCCCTGACCGGGCGCGCCGCCCCACACCGCGGGAACCCCACACTGGTCACGGCGATGACCGAACGCGGCATACGCGTCGAAGAAGAACAGGTGCTGCCCGACCTCCTCAAGGGTTTGTGATCGGGCACCACGAGACCGAGTCTGCGGCCCGCTGAACCGCATGGCGATGTCCGAGGAGTCCAGCGAGATCGGCGAGCTCTCGTTCGAGTTCGCGTTGATGGCCGCGCAGTTCTGCCAGCCCGGCTCTCATAGGGGCTTGTTCTGGTGGGTGTCGGGTACGGGGCGAGGGAGCGGGGGGCGACCAACATGCTTCATCGGGGGATCGGCAAGGCGTTCCGGCTGGTGTGCGGTGACTCACCGGCGAGCCCATGATGGGCGGCCAGCGGGACGGCGACGCGCGGGTGTTCTTGGTTACGGGGGCCAGTGGGTATATCGGGGGGCGGCTGGTGCCCGAGTTGTTGCGTGCTGGGCATCGGGTTCGGTGCATGGTGCGGTCGGCGCGGCGGGTGCGCGATCATCCGTGGGCGGGGCGGGTGGAGGTCGTTGAGGCCGATGCGACGGATCGGGAGTCGACTCGCCGGGCTCTGGACGGGGTGGATGTCGCTTACTACCTGATTCATGCGATCGGTGGCGGGGCTGGGTTCGCCGAGACAGATCGCGTGGCCGCGCGCAACTTTGCTGCGGCTGCTTGCGAGGGTGGTGTGCGGCGGCTCGTTTATCTGGGTGGGATGGATCCGGAGGAGGAGTTGTCGCCGCACTTGTCGTCCCGTGCCGAGGTCGGGCGGATTCTGCTGGACGCGGGCGTGCCCGCGGTGTGGTTGCGGGCGGCGGTGATCACCGGGTCGGGTTCGGCGTCGTTCGAGATGCTGCGTTACCTGACGGAGCGGCTGCCGGTGATGGTCACGCCGCGTTGGGTGCGCTCGCGGATCCAGCCGATCGCGATTCGGGACGTCCTGCACTATCTGGTCGCGGTCGCTGATCTGCCTGAAGACGTCAGCCGGGGGTTTGATATCGGCGGGCCGGACGTGCTGACCTATGCCGACATGATGCGTCGCTATGCCGTCGTGGCGGGGTTGAGGCGGCGGATCATTGTTCCGGTTCCGGCGCTGAGTCCGGGGTTGTCGAGTTTGTGGGTCGGGGCCGTCACGCCGGTGCCGGGGAGCATCGCGCGTCCGCTGGTGGAGTCGTTGCGCAACGAGGTCGTCTGCCGGGAGCACGATGTTGGGCGGTATGTGCCACCGCCGCCCGGTGGGCCGACTGGCTTCGAGCGTGCGGTTGAGCTGGCGCTGCGTCGCGTCCGCGATGCCGATGTGGCGACGCGTTGGTCGTCGGCGAGCGTTCCGGGGGCGCCCAGCGATCCGTTGCCGACCGACCCGGACTGGGCGGGCGGCAGCCTGTACACCGACGAGCGGAGCCGGGCGGTGGACGCCCCCGCCGAACGTCTCTGGACGGTGATCGAAGGCATCGGCGGTGATCACGGCTGGTACTCCTTCCCGCTCGCCTGGCGGGTACGCGGTGTCGTGGACCGGCTGGTGGGCGGGGTGGGCCTGCGGCGGGGCCGCCGGGATCCGCGGCGGCTGCGGATCGGCGAGACCGTCGACTTCTGGCGTGTGGAGGAGATCGACCCCGGGCGGCTGCTACGGCTGCGCGCGGAGATGCGGCTGCCCGGTCTCGCCTGGCTGGAGCTGCGCGTGTCGGAGCGGGACGGCCGTACTGAGTATGTTCAGCGGGCGCTGTTTCATCCGCTTGGGCTGGCGGGACACGCCTACTGGTGGGCGTTCAGACCCTTCCACGATGTCGTGTTCGGGGGGATGTGCCGGGGCATCGCCGAGGCCGCGCAAGGGGGACGGATCTCAGCGGGCGGCCGGGCCGGGGCTGTTTACGCTGCCTGGGACGGGTACCGGCGGTGGATGGACGTGTCGCGCTCACGACGGCTTCTGGGCATCTACCTCAACGATCATCTCGCGGCGGCCGCGGGCGGTGTCGCCCTGGCCCGCAGGCTCGCGCGGGCTCATCGCGGCTCGGACGAGGTCGCGCGGCTGGCCGACGACGTCGCCGCCGACCGCGGCGCCCTCCTGGACATCCTCATGTCGCTCGGGCTGCCGGTTCGCCGGTACAAGAGCCTGGCGGTGGCGGCGGCCGAGAAGGCGGGACGCGCCAAGCTCAACGGTGGGCTGATACGGCACTCGCCGCTGAGCGACATCGTGGAGCTGGAGGCCATGACCATCGCGGTCGAGGGGAAGCGCACCGGTTGGCGGACCCTCCTCACCGTCGCCGACCAGGAACCCGGGCTCGACATCGAGCGGCTGCGACTGCTCCAGGCTCGCGCGGACGATCAGCTCGCCCTCCTGGAACGGCTTCGGGCCGACGCGATCCGCGACACCTTCCGCGAACCGAGCGCCGCCGATCCCGCCGAAACGTCGCTGACACGGTAGGTCGACCGGCGCGGGACGGCGGCGGCCGGGACGATCGGGGGACGAGCCGTGCAGACGTTTCTTCCGCACGCGGACTTCGTCGCCACGGCCCGCGTTCTCGACCAGCGCAGGCTCGGCAAGCAGCGTGTCGAGGCGGTGCAGATACTGCGCGGTCTGACCGTCCCGGGCTACGGCTGGCGGAACCACCCGGCCGTGCGGATGTGGACGGGGTACGAGGAGGCGCTGGTCCGCTACGGGTTGGAAATCTGCCGCCAGTGGTGCGGCCTCGGGCATCGCACACGTGCGCCGCGACGCTGACCACCGAGTTGGCCCGGGCGTCGGGCATCGAACGGCCACGAAAGCAGGAGCGGTTGGCGGACGCCGGTGAGCTGCCGCCCTGGCTGGGTGATCCGGCGCTGCACCGCAGTCACCGTTCCGCGCTCGTCCGGAAGGACCCCGATTTCTACGGGCCGCGTTTCCCCGGCGTCCCCGCCGACCTGCCCTATGTCTGGCCCAAGTCGGATCGCGAACGCATGACCGATCCCTGATCGCGGGTTCGTCCGCCCGGTGATGCTCTCGACGCCGTCGCCATCATCGGGAAGGATCTCCTCAGCCTCGGCCATCACGCGGTCGCGGCGCCGTAACCGCTCGGGGAACACAGGAAGGAATGTCCGTGCGAAGAACCATCACGTACCCCCTCGCCAGCCGCGGCGACATCCGCTTCGAGAACTCCGCATGAACCCGAAGCTCCCGCGACCCCGCCAAACCGCCAAGCTCCCCCGCCGCCCCGCAGTGCGCTCGCCGCACCGTGTGCTCGCTGGAGTTCTCTTCGCCTTTGTCATGGTGCTCACGGCGTGCGGCACTTCAAAGGCGAGTGATCCGGCAGAGGCCAAGCCGAAACAGAACGCGACGGCCGATCACAATGGCGACGACGTCATGTATCTGCAAATGATGATCGCGCATCGTCAGCAGGCGCTCGACATGGCCCGGCTGGTGCCCGGCCGCTCCCAGCGCGCCGAGGTCCAGAAGCTGGGCGCGTCCGTCGAGAAGGACAGCACCGGTGAGATGCGGCAGATGACCTCATGGCTCACCGCGTGGTCGGAGCCGACCACGTTGCAGGGACCGGCGAACTCCCACGCCGCCCATGGTGGCCTTCCGGCCGTCGGCCCGGTGGAGATGGAGTCGCTGAAACAGGCCAAGGGCCCCGGGTTCGACAGCACGTTCCTCAACCTGCTCCTCGGCCATCAACACAACGCGGTGGAGATGTCGAAGGTGGAGATGGCGAAGGGCGCCAACCCCGCCACCAAAACCTACGCCAATGGCGTCATGCAAAGCACCAGCAATATGGTCAGGCAATTGCTCGGCCTGCTCAACAGCTGACACTCGCCAGGCACGGGCCCGGCCTCGATTCGATGTCGAGGCCGGGCCTCCGCGCGTCGGATTGGTCAGTCGAAGTAGTCTTCGGCGCCGCCGGTGCGGACGGTGTCAAGGGTGAAGCAGTGGAAGCCGCCGCCGAACAGGCGGCGGTGGCGGTGACGGGCGGGGACGACCGTGAAGCCGTGCGCCTCCAGGGTGCTGATCAGCGTCTTGCAGGCGTCGTTGACCAGGACGGTTTCCTCGTCGATCGACAGGACGTTCAGGTCGACATAGGGGCTGGCCGGGATGGGGTCGTCGTTCTCGTACTGCGGATAGTCGTCGATCTCGGGAGTGGGTGCGACGACCGTTTTCCACGTGCGCAGTTTTTCGGGTAGGTAGTCCAGGACACGCTCGGAGCGGACGAGGAGCGTTCCCGGACGGAGCGGGATCACCACGCTGTCGATGTGGCTCTGGGTCAGCCGGTGCATGCGGTGGACGCGGAACCGGCCCTCCAGGTGGCGTTCCAGCCAGTCGCAGCCCAGCGCGTGGTTGGTGTTGGAGATGTTGACGATCAGGTCGCGGCCGAGGCGGAGACAGTTCGCGCCGTCGATCATGATCTCCATGCCGACGTCGCAGGGGGACGGCCGGGGCTCCTCGGGCACCTCGATGTTGGGAGCGGCGTTCTCCACGTTCGCGGGGTCGAAGGAATGGTCGGTCATCATCGGCCGCGGCATGGTCGTCCAGCGCGCGCCCTGCTGGAAGTACTGCATGAAGACGGGTTTGAGGAACTGGGTCTCGAAATAGCGGGCGCGCAGCGTCGGGGGCGTCTCGACGATCTCGTCGCCGAGGACGAGGGTGTTGTCACGCACGTTCAGCGGCGGGGTGACCGGCGCGGACCACGCCGGAGTGACCATGTCTTCAAGGGCCGTCGGCATCGGACGATGCACCGTCACCGAAAGGGACTGCAACAGGGTCGCGATCCCCTCGATGTCCTCGATGAGTTCTTCGACGAACCGTTCTTTCATTGCCAACAGGTGCGGTTCGTTCCGGTTGCGGCGGGCCTCGCCGGGACGCCAGTCGGTGATGCTCGGGTAGTAGCCCCGCGCGCCCGAGAGGTTGTCGCTGATGAACATGTCGAACGACAGATCGCGGATGCGATCGGCGTAGCCCGTCGCGGAGCCGAGGATGACCTCCTTGAGCGGAGTGAAGTCGTCGTAGCTGTTCAGGAGCATCAGGGGCCTTCCTGTCGAGGCTCGGCCTCCGTCACGGTGATGGCTTGCATCGGGCACCGGTAGGCGGCTTCGCGCACGTCGTCGTGCAGTTCCCGGTCGGGGCTGTCGTTGATCAGCAGGACTTTGCCTTCGGTGTCGTCCTGGTCGAATATCTCGGGCAGTGCCAGCGCGCACTGGCCGGACCCGATACAGCTGTCGGTGTCGGTGGTGATGTGCATCGGCGTTACCAGGTGACGGGCAGGCTGTGGGCTCCGTAGACGCTCATGTCCGTGGAGAGCGGCACGTCCTCGGGGGGAATGGCGAGGGCCAGGTTCGGGAAGCGTGCGAACAGGGCGGGCAGGGCGGAGCGCATCTCCATTCGCACGAGATTCTGGCCGAGGCATTGGTGGATGCCGTAGCCGAAAGCGAGGTGGCCGGTGGTCCGCCGCTCGACGTCGAACGTGTCGGGCGAGTCCTTGAACCATCGCGGGTCGCGGTTCGCCGCAGGCAGCGACACGGTGATGGATTCCCCGGCCTTGAGCTGCTGTCCGGCGAATTCCAGGTCTTCCAGTGGGGTGCGTGGAACGCCGAAGTGGAAAACGGTCAGATACCGCAGCAGTTCTTCGACGGTGTTGTCCACCAGCGAGGGATCGTTCATCATCCTGGCCAGCTGGTCGGGATGGGAGAGGAGGGCGAACGTGCTCAGCGCCAGCGAACTGGAGGTCGACTCGTGTCCGGCGGTCAGCAGCAGCACGCCGACGCCCGCGATCTCCTCGGCGTCGAGCGTTCCGTCCTCGGCGAGCATGCTCAGCAGGCCCTCGGGACGGCCGGCCGTCCGCCCCTTGGCCAGCTCGCGGAGGAACGTGTAGAGCCGGTCCATCGCGGCGGACGCCTCTTCGGCCGTGACCTTCAGGCTGAACAGCTGCTCGCTGTTGCCCTGGAACTCCTCCCGATCGCCGTACGGGACGCCGAGCAGCTCACAGATCATCCGAGACGGCACGGGCAGCGCGTAGGACTCCACCAGGTCGACCGGAGGCCCCTGGCGTTCCATGTCCGTGAGCAGTTCGTCGACGATGCGGTCGATCACCGGCCGCATCTCTCTCATCCGGCGGGCGGTGAACTTCCCGGCAAGCCGCTGCCGCAGCCGGGTGTGCTCCGGCGCGTCCATGTCGACCAGCCATCCGGGCAACGCGGGCGCGCCATAGAACGGTTCCGCGCCGGGCCTGGCGACCGGTGCCCGTTTGAATTCCGAACGGGCGCTGAAACGCGGATCCGACAGCATGCTCCGGGCAAGGCTGTGGCTGGTGACCAGCCAGCCGATGTGGCCGTCCGGGTAGCGCATCCGGCGGATGGGGGCCTGCTCGCGGTCCTCACCCAGTTCCGGTGGCGGATCGAATGGTGCGGGACGAACCGTCGGATGCGGCGGAACGTTTCGCGGGTTCATACCCCGATCTCCTCTCGGATGAAATCGGCAAGTCGCCGCACTCCCGTCTCGATCTGCTCGGGATCGAGGTAACTGCATGAAAGCCGCAGCTGGTGGTCGCCGCCGCCGTCCAGGTAGAACGGCGCCATGGGCGTCCAGAGGACCCCGTACTTGGCCGCGGAGACCTCCAGCAGGTCAAGGTCAACCGGAACCGGAAGCCTTACTCGGACGAAGAAGCCGCCTTCCGGCCTGTTCCACGTGACCCCGGCCGGGGGTGGCTCGCCCAGGTGCCGGTCCAGCGCGGCCAACAGGCAGGCCAGGTTGCGCCGGTAGATCGCGGCCCTGCGGTGGCTCGGCTCCGCGAGGGAACCGCCGTGCTCCAGCAGGAACCCGGCCACGGCCGCCTGGCTGAGCGGTGCGGTGTTCACCGTGATCATGCTCTTGAGCGCGGCGAGTTCCGTGGCGAGCAGCCGTTCGCCGCCGTGACCCGCGTCCAAACCCCCTGGTCGCGCGTCCAAGCCCCCTGGTCGCGCGTCCAAGCCCGTCGGCCCCGCGTCCAAGCCCGTCCGCCCCGAGCGCTTCGGCGCCGGGTCCGAGTGGCTCGGGTTCTCGGCGGTGATGGGCTGGTCGGCGACGATGTAGCCGACGCGGGCGGCTGGGAAGCAGGTTTTGGCGAATGTGCCGATGTGGAGCACGCGACCGTCGATGTCCAAGGCCTTCAGGGACGGCAGCTCGTCCGTCGGCGCGGCGGTGAAGCCGTAGGTGTTGTCCTCGATCAGCAGGAGTTCTTCCTGTTGGGCGAGTCGGAGCAGGTCGCGGCGGTGGTCGAGCGACATGCGGCCGCCGCCGGGGTTGGCGAAGTCCGGCGCCAGGTGGCAGGCGCGGACGCGGTGGCCGTCGCGGCGGGCCGTCCGGCACGCCTCGGTGAGGGCTTCGAGGTCGATGCCGTGCTCGGTCTCGCGGACGGGGACGACTCCGACGTCCAGCAGCCGTGCCGCCCCCACGATCCCGACGAAGCACGGGCTGGCCACGGCGAGCAGGTCGCGCGACGACCCGAAGAGCGCGCGCAGCGCCAGGAGCATGGCCTCCTGCGCGCCCACGGTGATCACGATCGCGGCGGGGGGCACGTCGATCCCCTGGTCCCGCCGCAAAGCCTCGGCGACGATGCCGTTGATGAGCCCGCGGGCAGGCCCGTATTCGTAGAGAAGGCGGCGGGCGCGCTCGGGGTCGTGCCCTTCCACGCGCACCAGATGATCGAGGAATCGCTCGACGTACCGGTGGACGTCGAGTTCGTCGTGGAAGTCCGGGTGCGGGGCGCCCGGGGCGAAGGAGATCGCGTCCGGGTAGCGGCCCATCACCTCGTTGAGGAAGCCGATCGACCCGAGTACCGGGTCCCTCAGCGAGTCGTGCAGCGCGGCGGGATCCAGGGCCACCATGTCAGGTCCCCTTTCCAGCTTGCCGCCTGGATTCCGAGGCCTGCCACCGGCGTTCCACCTTGGCGAGGACGTCCTCGCTGTAGGCGCGCTCGACCTGGACGACCGCGAACTCGGCCAGGTACTCGCGGAACACGTCCACCGGCTCCTCGCCGTGGGCGAGCATGCGCCGGTTGGCGGCCACAGCGGGGACGGACAGCTCGCGGACGGCGCGGTCGATCGCCTCGTCCATCCGCTCGGGGGGCACGACCTCGTCGCACATCAGGGCCGCCTCGGGGTCGGTCGCCATGATCCGGCGGCCGCCGAGGATCACGTCGCGGGCGACCCGCGCTCCGGTGCGCCGGGGAAGCCGCAGGTTGCCCAGCCCCGGAACGATCCCTTCGTCGGCGGCGGGAAGGCTGAAATACGCCCCCGTCTCGGCGATCACACGATCGAGGACCAGCAGCAGTTGCATACCGCCGCCGATGGCGAACGACTCGACGGCGCCGATCCAGGGTTTCTGGACGGTGCGCGTGCAGTTCGTCGTCCCGGCTGGGTCGACGAGCACGCCGCGAAGCATCTTGTTGATGTAGCCGAGCTCCCGGCCGAGCAGAAACTCGACGAGTGGGATGCGGCCGTCCCGCAGGTCCTTGAGGTTGATGCCCGCGCTGAACACGCGTCGGCCACGGTAGCGCGGGTGGTCCATCTCGCCCCCGCGCAGGACGCCGACCCGGACCTGGTCGTCCAGCAGGACCAGGTCGATCGCCGTCTCCATGTCGGCGATCAGCCGCTCGCTCTCGGCATTGAGGCAGTGCCCGTTGTGGAAGGTCACGTGCGCGGCGGGCCCACGGCGCTCGACCAGGACGGAGCCCAGGTCAGCGCGGCCCGTCTCGCCGAACTCGTCGAGCAGGGCGAGCGAACGTGCCACGGGACGCAGCATCGCGTCGATGAGATGGCGTCCGGCGGTCGGGGAACCGAGCAGGGCGCCGCAGAGGATGCCCTGGTCGATCTCGCGTCCCTCCTTGTGCGCCTGGATGCACGCCCGTTCGGCTTTCATCTGCGCGCCGGTCGGGACAAGCCCCGGGAACCGTTCGGACGCCTTGTCCACAAGTTCCGGTAGCCGCACGTAGCGGGTACGTCCGTCGGTAATGGCGTCGTACACGGCGTCGGCGTGCAGGCCGAGGAAGGCGCGGCGTGACGCCCGGACCTCGGCGAGGATCTCCGAGGCGAGGCGCCGTTCGGCCACGCTGCGGTCCGGAACGGGCGGTAACTCGGCCAGCGCCTCGTCGGCCGCGCCCGCCTCCAGCGCGAGCGCCGCCGCGTCCGGCCCCAGCTCCCCCGAGAAGATGGCGGGCGCCGCGCTCGTGGTCATGGCGCCGCTCATGAGGCGTTCTCCGCCGCCGGCCTCAGCGCCTCGTCCCGCAGCCGCCGCAGTTCCCGGTCGCAGGCCGCGAGATGCACGCCCAGGGCGGCCTCGTACTCCGCCGATCCCGCCTCCAGCAGCAGTTGCCGCCGGATCGAGAACTCCCGGTCGGAGATGCGGCCCGCGAGCACCGACGCCTCACGCACACCCTCCACGGCGTCCTTGCTGACCTGGTCGATCAGGCCGAGGTCCGTCGCCCGGTCCAGGGGGATGTCGGTCCCCCACAGCACGATCTGCCGGGCCCGCGCCAGGCCGAGCTGCTGGACCAGCCGGTAGGCGGCCATCCCGGGCCAGAAGTGACCGTCGTTGACCGGCAGCATCAGGACGAGGTCCGGCGTGCCGATCCGCCAGTCCGCGGCGAGCAGGACGTCCAGGGCAGGGCCGCCGCAGGTGCCACGCGCGACCGCGATGGTGACCGCCGACAGCCGTTCGAAGCGGCGGACGGCGCGCTCCCAGCGGTTCACCTCCTGGATGCTGTCGGCGTCCGGCCACTCCCGGCGCGGGACGTGCGCGAGTTGTAGGACGACCACCGATCTCTCCTGGCGTTCCTCCACCTCGTCGCAGACCGCGTTGATCGTGGCGGTCAGCTCCCAGAGGGGCGGCGACCCGTCGATCACCGCGACCGGGCCGAGGTCATCGGATAACTGAGGCGTGTTCACCATGTTCACCGTGCTTCCTTCCGTCACCGGCTTCCTTCCGTCACCAGCCCACGAGGGCCATCTCGATCGTCGATCCCGGACCCATGGTCATGAACACGCCGAGATCATCGGGTTGCGTGCACGCTTCGGCGCGCAGCCGCTCGTACGAGAAAAGGAAAGACCCGCTGGACACGTTTCCGTGGTCGCGGAGGACGCGGGTCGTGTGCCGCAGGTCGTGGCGCGTCAGGCCAAGGTTGACGCGGACCGAGTCGATGACCTTCTTCCCCCCGGAGTGCACGATCCAGTGGGAAATGTCGGAGCGCTGGACGCCCGTCCCCCGCAGCAGCCGGTCAAGAGAGATCTCGGCGTTCGCCCCCACCACGTAGGGGACCTCGGGGTCGAGATAGAAGCTGAACTTCCCGTGGTCGTCGTCCCAGTCGTAGCGCATCGCTCCGACCGCCTCCGGAATGATGCGACTGCTGAAACGGAGCAGGGCCGGGCCCGCGGACGGCGCGGCGTCGGCCGCCAGGACCGCGATGGCGGCGGCGCCGTCCCCGAAGAGGCTGTTGACCACGGACGATCGCATCGTTCCATCGAAGACGTACGCCGCCGAGCAGGCCTCGACGCACACCATGATCGCCAGTTCGCCGGGGTGGGCGGCGGCCCATCCGGCGACCGCGGTCAGGCCGTTGAGCCCGGCGTTGCAGCCCATGCCGACGACGTCGAGCCGCGAGCAGTGCCGGTCGATTCCCAGCTCCTTGATGAGCAGCGCGGAAAAGCCCGGGGTGAGAAAGCCGGTCGAGGTGACGCAGCATAAGTACCGGACGTCGGCGAGGGTGGCGTTCGCGTCCCGGAGGCATGCCTCGACGGCCTCCCGTCCCATGGCGAGTCCGTTCGCGGTGTGCTTGCGCAGGAGTTCACCCTGGGTCTCCATGCGTCGCTCGCCGTTGGCGTCGACCGGCGGCAGGCTGAGGCCGCGCCGGTCGATGGCGCTGTTCAGGAAGACCGACCGCACGCGCGGATCGGTGATGTCGAACTCGTCCAGAATCTCCTGCTGCGTGTAGGTCGTGGGCGGGACGGCGGTTCCCACCCCGGTCATTCGCGGGCTCGGGTTGTTGTTCGACACCATCCGATCGGCCTCCAACGGGTGCGATGTCAGCTGAGGTAGTCCTCGGGACCACCGTCGCGGACGGTGTCGAGGGTGAAGCAGTGGAAGCCGCCGCCGAACAGGCGCCGGTGCCGGTGACGGACCGGGACGACGGTGAAGCCGTGCTGCTCCAGCGTCCGCATGAGGTCGGGACACGCCTCGTTCACCAGGACCGTCCCGGGATCGACCGACAGGACGTTGAGATCTATGAACGGGCTGGTCAGGATGAGATCGTCGTCGTCGTAGCGGGGGAAGTCGTCGCCGGTCGGGTCCGGCGGGACGATCAGGTCCCAGCCGCGTAGCGGTTCGGGCAGCAGGTCGGCCACGTCCTTGGAGCGGACGAGCAGGGTGCCGGGCCGCAGGGCCAGGACCATGCTGTCGATGTGGCTGTCGCTGAGGCGGTGCACGCGATGCACGCGGAACCGGCCTTCGAGGTGACGTTCCAGCCAGTCGCAGGCCAGCGCGTGGTTGGCGGTCGAGATGTTCGCCACGATGTCGCGGCCGAGCCGCAGGCACTGCGCGGCGTCGAACATCATCTCGTGGCCGACGTCGCACTGTGAGGGACGCGGGTCGTCGATCGGCTCCGTAGGCCCACCGGCCATGCTGGTGCGCGCGTACGACAGGTCGAAGGACGCGTCGGTCATCAGGGGCCGGGGCATGACCGTCCAGCGGGCGCCCCGCCGGAAGTACTCGCCGAAGATCGGCTTGAGGAACTGGGTCTCGAAGTAGCGGGACCGGATCATCGGCGGCGTCTCGATGATCTCGTCGCCGACGATGAGCGTGTTGTCGCGGATGTTGAGGGGCGGGACGACGGACGCCGTCCAGGCGGGCGTGCGGACCTCCGTGGTGGCGGCGTCCAGCGGCAGCGGCCGGTGCACGGTGACCGAGAGCGAGCGGAAAACCTCGGCCATGCCCGCCAAGTCCTCGTTCAGCTCGGCGACGTACTTCTCCTTGATCGGAGTCTTGACACCCCGCGTGCCGGCACCGCCGACGGACAGCCGCGGGTAGTACCACTCCGAGCGTGCCGGGTTGTCCCGGGCGAGGTTCTCGTGGAAGAAGAGGTCAAAGGACAGCTCCCGCTCATGCGTGAGGTAGTTCTCCGCGGAACCAACGACCACTTCGCGTAGTGGTGACCATTCGTCGAAACTATTCAGTCGCATCGGCAAACCCCTGGGCATGTCGCGGCCATCACCGTACGTGAAGCAATGAATACGCCCCGTTAAAATCAAATGTCATCGGGTGGATCCGACCTTGGGCCGAGCGGCCTCAACGTTTGTATAAACGTCATGTCAAGTGATTGTCGAATCGGCTCGACTCTAGGCATGGCCATCGCACCGACGCAAGCGGCGATGTCGAGAAATGCGATGTGATCCAGGCCACGTTCAGCTGTGCTTGACTTATCAAGCAGGCAAAACGAAATTGTTCGTGTGTAAAGCCTCCCCCCGCTTACCCACGGTGTCGGTGTTCGCGCCGAGCCTTTTGACCTGCACAGAAAGAGAGTCCGAGGGAAGATGCCCAGCCGGCCGGACAGTGATCAGAGCTACCAGCAGTTCCACTTCCTCATGAACGCCCCGGCGCTCTTCAACGCGGCGGCGACGGCGACTGAACTGGGGGTTTTTGAGTTCCTTCACCAACACCCGCGGTCCTTATTCGAGGAGGTCAGGGAGCACACGCGGATTCCCGCGCACCAACTGCGCGTGCTGCTCCAGGCCGTGTGCGCGGCCGGTCTGCTGACCCGGACCGATGGGCGGTACTCCAACGCACCCGTCGCCGACGACCTTCTCAGCACCGACGCCGAGGACAGCTGGAGCCACATCCTGCTGGGCTGGAAGGAGGTCTACTACCCGGCTTTCGTGCACATGACGACCGCCCTGCGCACCGGCACCAACACCGCGCTGGCCACCTATCCGGGCGATGAACCGACGCTCTACCAGCGCCTTTCCCGCGATCCCGAGTTGGAGGCGGTGTTCCACCGCGCGATGAGCGCGTTCACCCTCCGGTCGCTGGACGCGCTGGCCGAACGCCCGGAGTTCGGCGGCGTCCGGCGCCTGCTCGACGTGGGCGGCGGCGACGGCACGACCTCGCTCAGGCTCGTCGCCCGGCACCCCGAACTGACGGCGACGATCTTCGACATTCCCAGCGTGTCCAAGCTGGCCGACGACAAGATCGCGACGTTCTCCGACCGGGTCGACCTCCGTCCGGGCAACATCTTCACCGACGACTTTCCGGTGGGTTCGGACGCCGTTCTCTTCAGCCATGTACTGGAGATATTCGCGGCCGAGCAGATCCTGGCGCTGCTCAAGAAGGCGTACGACGCGCTTCCCCCCGGCGGCCGGGTGTTCATCTACGGATACAACGTGTCCGACGACGAGACCAGCGGGGTCTACTCCGCCCGGCTCGGCCTGTACTTCAACGTTCTCGCCAGCGGCCAGGGAATGGCGTACCCGGCCACGGATTACGAGGAATGGCTGCGTCAGGTCGGCTTCACGGCGGTCGAGACCGTCCGCGATATGCCCTACGAACACGGACTGACCATGGGTGTCCGATAACGCCGTATCCGGCGAAGGAGCTGATCAGTGCCCAATCCATTCGATGACCCGGACGGAGTCTACCTCGTCCTCCGCAACGCGGAGGGACAGTATTCGCTGTGGCCGCAGTTCGCGGAAACTCCGGACGGGTGGACGGTCACCGGCGGCCCGGCCGACCGCGCGGCCTGCCTGGAAATCATCAACGCCGGCTGGACGGATATGCGGCCGCGCGGCCTGGTCGCCCACATGGACGCCTACACGGACGTCCGCACGGACACGGAATAGGCGCACGAGACGCGTTCGACGAGATCGATGGGGAGACTTCATCATGCCCGTTGCCACACCGCCGTTTCATGACGTGAAGGTCCGCTATGGGCGGGAGGGCTGGTTTCCCATGCCCTTCACGTTCGGCACGGCAGAGATCACGAAGATGCGGGAGAGCATCGAGGTCATCAGCGCGCAGAACCGTCCGGAGGTCGTGTTCGAGGAGAACTCGACGGCGGTGCGCGCGGTTCACGGCTGCCACGACTACGACGCGGTCTGCCACCGGCTCGTCCGGCTGCCCGCCCTGCTCGACTTCGCCGAGCGGTTACTCGGCGGCCCGGTCTACGTCTACCAGTTCAAGGTCAACATGAAGCAGGCCAGGGAGGGCTCCGCCTGGCCGTGGCACCAGGACTGGGCGTTCTGGCACAAGGAGGACGGCATGGCGTCCCCCGAGGCCGTGAACATCGCCATCTTCCTGGACGACGTCACGGAGGAGAACGGTCCACTCCAGGTGATCCCCGGCACCCACCACCTCGGGCTGATCGACCCCGAGGGCGACAAGCGGGAGCCCACCCACGACTGGCGGCAACACGTGTCCGCGGCGCTGGAGTACACCGTTCCGGACGATTTCGCCGCGTCGCTGGCGGGCACCCATGGCACGCAGCGGTTCATCGGCGTGGCGGGGACGGCGGTCGCGTTCCACCCCGCCCTGGTCCACTCCTCGTCCAACAACCTGTCCGAGCACCGGCGCCGCATGCTGCTGATCACCTACAACCGGGTCAGCAACGCACCGGCGAACCCCGCCCGGCCGGAGTTCCTCGTGAGCAGGGACAGCACGCCCCTCGTTCGCGTCGAAGGCGACCACCTGTAGCTCGACCAGCGGGTCCTGACGGCTGACACCGGCCACAGGACCCGTTGCGGCGTCGCGGCGCCGCGCGTTGACCGTTGTTGCGGAGACCCCTGAGGAGCGACCCGACGATGATCGTGGGTTCGGTGCACGAGTCCTTCGAGGAACAGGCGAAGCGTTCCCCCGAGGCCGAGGCGGTCCGGTGCGTGGGACGCGGCCTCACCTACCGTGAGCTGAACGAGCGGGCGAACCGGCTGGCGCACCGGCTGATCGCCGCGGGCGCCGGGCCCGAACGTCCGGTGCTGGTGCTCGTGGACCGGACGGTCGAGCTGGCCGTCGGCCTGCTGGCGACCCTCAAGGCGGGCTCCTTCTACCTGCCGCTGACCACCGCGTTCCCGCAGGACCGGATGCAGTGGATCGCCGACGAGAGCCGCGCGCCGGTGCTGCTCGCCGACACCGTCACGCGCGACCGGTGGCTGCCGCGGACGCCGACGACCGTGCTGCTCGACCGTCCGGACGACGTCGCCGACTTCCCCGACACCGACCCGGACGTCCCGGCACATCTCGACCAGCTCGCCTACGTGATGTACACCTCGGGCTCCACCGGGGCTCCCAAGGGCGTGGCGATCTCCCACCAGAACATCGTGGACCTGGTCAACGACTCGATGTTCACCGTTCCCGGTGCGCACGACCGGGTGCTCTTGGTGGCGTCCTACGCCTTCGACCCGTCCACCTACTCGTTCTGGTATCCGCTGTTGCACGGCGGCACGGTGGTCATCGCGGCCGAGGACGAGCTGTCGGTGGACCGGCTCGCCGATCTCTTCGGCGCCGAGCGGATCACCGGCGTGGACATCACGGCCGGGCTGTTCCGGGTGGTCGCGGAGGAGCATCCGGAATGCTTCGACGGCGTCCGCGAGATCATCACGGGTGGCGACGTCACCTCCGCCACCGCGGTGCGCCGGGTGCTGGAATGCTGCCCCGACATCACGATCCGCTGCGCCTACGGGCCCACCGAGACCACCCTGTTCGCGACCCAGTCCCCGTGGACGCGGGCCGCGTCCGTGCCCGACCGGGTGCCGATCGGCAGGCCGCTGGACGGCATGCGGGCCCACGTCCTCGGCGACGACCTGGCCGAGGTTCCCGCCGGTCAGGCGGGCGAGCTGTACCTGGCCGGTGCCGGGCTGGCGCGCGGGTACTTCGACCGGCCGGACCTGTCGGCGGAACGCTTCGTCGCCGACCCGTTCGGCCCGCCGGGCTCGCGCATGTACCGCAGCGGCGACATCGCCCGCCGGAAGCCCGACGGGCTGCTGGAGTTCGTCGGCCGCGTCGACAACCAGGTCAAGATCCGGGGTTATCGCATCGAACCGGGCGAGGTCGAGGCGGCGCTCGCCGCCCTGCCCGGCGTCCGGCAGGCGGCGGTCGCGGTGCGGGAGGACGTGCCGGGCGACAAGCGGCTGGTCGCCTACGCCGTCCCGGACGAGGACACCGCCATCGCGGGCACCGCCATCGAGGGCACCGCCATCGAGGACACCGCCATCGAGGTCGACGCGCTGCGGGACGGCCTCGCGCAGCGACTGCCCGCCTACATGGTGCCGTCCGCCATCGTGGTCATCGACCGCCTGCCGCTGACGGCCAACCACAAGGTCGACTACCGGGCCCTGCCCGCGCCGACCACGGTTCGCCAGGCGGGGCAGCGGGCGAGCACCGCTCGGGAGGAGCGGCTGTGCGTCCTGCTCGGGGAGATCCTCGGCGTGCCGGACGTGGGCGTCGACGACGACTTCTTCGACCTCGGCGGCCACTCGCTGCACGCGACCCGTCTGGTGAGCCGTATCCGTGCCGAGTTCGACGTGGACCTGGCGGTCCGGGCGGTGTTCGGCAGCCCCACGGTGGCGGGGCTCGCCGAGCTGATCGACGAGGCCCCGGCGGCGCGTCCGGCCGTGCGTCCCATGCCTCGTCCCGAGGTGGTGCCCCTGTCCCCCGCGCAGTATCGCTTGTGGTTCCTCAGCCGGTTGGAAGGCGGGTCCGCGGCCTACAACCTGCCTATCGCGGTGCGGTTGCGAGGCCAGCTCGACCGGGCTGCCTTGGAGGCGGCCCTGGGCGACCTCTTCGCTCGGCACGAGGGCCTGCGCACCGTGTTTCCCGAGCGTGACGGCGAGCCGCATCAGGTGGTTCTGCCCGTTGACCGGGTCCGTCCAGCTCTGCCGGTGGAGCGGCCCGAGGACGTGGACGCCGCGTTGCGGGACGCCGGACGCACGCCGTTCGACCCGGCCACGGACCCGCCCATGCGGCCACGATTGTTCGCCACCGCGCCCGACGAGCACGTGCTGCTGCTCACCATGAACCACATCGGCAGCGACGGATGGTCGATGGAACCGCTGACCCGCGACCTGCGCGAAGCGTACGAGGCACGGTTGGCCGGACGGTCGCCTGACTGGTCCCCGTTGCCGGTGCAGTACGCGGACTACACACTCTGGCAGCGGGCGATGCTCGGCGACGCGCACGACCCCGGCAGCGTCGCCGCCCAGCAGTTGGGCTTCTGGCAGGCCACGCTGGCGGGCGCCCCGGAGGAGCTGGAACTTCCGGTCGACCACCCGCGTCCGGCGGTGGCCGGGCATGGGGGCGACTCGGTGCCGGTGACGGTCGAACCGGAGCTGCACGAAGCGGTCGTGGCGCTCGCCCGTTCCAGCGGCGCGACCGTTTTCATGGTGTTGCAGGCGGCATTGGCGGGGCTGCTGACGAAGCTGGGAGCGGGCACCGACATCCCCATCGGGAGCACCATCGCCGGACGCACCGACAAGGCGCTGGACAACCTGATCGGTTTCTTCGTCAACACCCTGGTGCTCCGCACCGACGCCTCCGGCGATCCCGCTTTCCGTGCGTTGCTGGGACGTGTGCGGGACACGGATCTGGCGGCCTACGAGAACCAGGACGTGCCGTTCGAACAGGTCGTGGAGGCGGTGAACCCGAACCGCTCACCGGCCCGCCAACCACTGTTCCAGGTGATGCTGGTGCTGGAGCGTCCCAACGGCTACCAGTTCTCGCTGCCCGGCGTCACGGCCGAGACCGAGGAACTGGGCACCGACACCGCGAAGTTCGACCTGCTCTTCAGCTTCACCGAGCGGTACGGCGTGGACGGCGCCGCGTCCGGCATCACCGGACGGCTGGAGTTCGCCACCGATCTCTTCGAGCCCGCCACCGCGACGTTACTGTCCGAGCGCCTGCTGACGCTGCTGGCGGGCGCGGTGGCCGCGCCGGACGCGCCGCTGTCAGAGGTGGGGATGTTCCTCGACGGTGAACGCGCCCGACTGTTGACCGGCTGGAACGCCACGCGGGCCGAGTTGCCGGGCGGCCACCTCCCCGAACTGATCGAGGCCCAGGTCGCCCGGACGCCGACGGCCCTGGCGGTCTCCGCGCCCGACGGAACGCTCTCCTACGCGGAACTGAACGAGCGGGCGAACCGCCTGGCGCACCTGCTGCTCGCCCACGGTGTCGGGCCGGGTTGTCATGTGGCCGTCGTCCTGCCGCGCGACACGCGGCTGATCGTCGCCTTCCTGGCGATCCTCAAGGCGGGGGCCGCCTATCTGCCCATCGACCCCGAATATCCGCGGGATCGCGTCCATTACATTCTCGGGGACGCTCGTCCCGCCATCGCCCTCACCAGCGAGGCGATCGACGTTCCGCTGCCGGGAAACGTCATCACGATCGACGACGCCGAGGTCCGGAGGCGGCTGGCGAACGAGATGCCCGCGCACAATCCGTGTGACACCGATCGGCCGGTCCCGCTGTCCGCCGAGGCTCCCGGGTACATCGTCTACACGTCCGGCTCCACGGGCCGTCCCAAGGGCGTGGTGCTTCCCGTCCGGGTGCTGCACAATCTGCTGGCCTGGAACGCGTCGATCTTCCCGGGTGAGGCCGGGTCCCGTGTCTCCCAGTTCAGCGCGGTCGGGTTCGACGCCTCCGAGCACGAGTTCCTCACCGCCCTACTGAACGGGAAGGCCCTGTGCGTCCCGGACGAGGAGACGCGCCTCGATCCGCCCCGGCTAGCCGCGTGGCTGGACCGCGAGCGGATCACGGAGTTCTTCGCCCCGGACCTGGTGATCGCGGCCGTCTATGAGGCCGCGCGCGAGCAGGGCCTGCGGCTGGACGCGCTGCGCCACGTGCTCCAGGCCGGGGAGGCGCTCCAGCTGACCGCCGACGTCCGCGAGTTCCACGCGGCCCGGCCGGAGCTGCTCCTGCACAACCACTACGGCCCGTCCGAGACGCACGTCGTGACCGGCGCGACGCTGCCCGCCGACGTCACGACGTGGCCGGTGACCGCTCCGCTGGGCGGCCCGATCTGGAACACCAGGACCTACGTCCTGGACGATCGGCTGCGTCCCGTGCCGATCGGAGTGACCGGCGAGCTGTATCTCGCCGGGGACTGCCTGGCCCACGGCTATCTGAACCGCCCCGACCTCACCGCGCAGCGTTTCGTGGCCGATCCGTTCGGGACGCCGGGCACCCGGATGTACCGCAGCGGCGACCTCGTCCGCTGGCGGCCGGACGGGACGCTGGAGTTCCTCGGACGCGCCGACGACCAGGTGAAGATCCGCGGCATCCGGCTCGAACTCGGCGAGATCAACTCGCTGATCATGGATCACCCCGGCGTCGCCCGGGCCGCCGCCCTGGTCCGCGAGGACCGCCCGGGGGACAAGCGCCTGGTCGCCTACGTGGTCCCCGCGTCCGCCGAGAACCCGCCGTCGACCGACGCGCTCCGGCGGCACGCGGCGGCCTCCCTGCCGTCCGCCGTGGTGCCGTCGGCCTTCGTCGTCCTGGACTCGCTCCCGCTGACCTCCAACGGCAAGCTCGACCACAGGGCGTTGCCCGCTCCGTCCTACGCGGGGTCGTCGGTCACGGCGCCGCGAACGGCCACCGAGCAGGTGCTGTGCGGGCTGTTCGCGGAGATCCTCGGCGCGCGGGACGTCGGAATCGACGACGGCTTCTTCGACCTGGGCGGCCATTCCCTCCTCGTCACCCGCCTGGCGAACCGGGTGCGTTCGACGCTCGGCCCGGAACTGCCGATCGGCACGGTGTTCGAGGCGCCGACGGCCCGCGAGCTGGCCATGCGGCTGGACGACGAGGCGAGCCGGACGCGAACGAGGCTGGAGGCCAGACCACGGCCGCAGCGCGTGCCACTCTCCTACGCCCAGCAGCGGCTGTGGTTCCTCAACCAGCTCGAAGGCCCGAGCGCGACGTACAACTTGCCGGTGACCTACCGGATCACCGGTGCGATCGACGCGGACGCGCTGGCGCACGCGATCAACGACCTGGTCGACCGGCACGAGATCCTCCGGACCGTCTACCGGGAGGTCGACGGCCGTCCCGAGCAGGTGGTGCGGCCGTCCGGCACCATGCCCCTGCGCCGGTTGAGCTGCACGGAGCCAGAACTCCCGGACGTGCTGCGGCGCGTCGGCGCCCACGCCTTCGATCTGGGGGCCGAACCGCCCTTCCGGGTGAGCCTGATCTCCCTCGGGCCGACCGATCACGTGCTCATGACGCTGCTCCACCACATCGCCGGGGACGCGGTGTCGATGCGGCCGTTCGGGGACGATCTGGGCGCGGCGTACCGGGCCAGGTCCGCCGGGCAGGCGCCGCGATGGGAGCCGCTGCCCGTCCAGTACGCGGACTACGCGCTGTGGCAGCGCGAGGTTCTCGGCGACCAGGACGACCCCGGCTCCCCGCTCGGCGTCCAGCTGGCCTTCTGGCGGAACGCGCTGAAGGGGCTGCCGGACGAACTCGGCTTTCCCACCGACCGTCCGCGACCGGCGATCGCCTCCCAGCGCGGCGAGGTGTTCGACACCGAACTCGGCGCCGACCTGCACGCGGCGCTCGGCGAACTCGCCCGGACCACCGGCACGACCCTGTCGATGGTCGTGCACGCGGCGCTGGCCACGGTACTGACCCGGCTCGGCGCGGGCACCGACATCCCGATCGGCACGCCGGTGGCCGGACGCACCGACGAGGCGCTCGACGACCTGCTCGGCTGCTTCGTCAACACGATCGTGCTGCGCACCGACACCTCGGGCGACCCGTCCTTCCGCGACCTCCTCGCCCGGGTCAGGGACGCGGGCCTCGCCGCCTACGGGCATCAGGACGTGCCGTTCGAACGGGTCGTGGAGGCGCTCAACCCGCCGCGCTCCCCCGGCCGCCACCCGCTGTTCCAGATCATGCTCCAGGTCGGCCGCGACGAGGGGACGGAGCTGACGCTGCCCGACGCCACGGTGACCAGGCTCGTGACGAGCCTGGACGTGGCCAGGTTCGACCTGTCGATGAACTTCCAGGCCGCCGTGGCCGACGACGGGCGGCCGGGACCGATCCGGGTGCTGGTCGCCTTCGCGGTGGACCTGTTCGACGGCCCGACCGTCCAGGCCATGTTCGACCGTCTCGTGCGCGTCCTGCGATCGGTGGCGGCGGATCCGTCCAGACACCTCAGCGCCATCGACATCCTGGGCGACCGGGAACGCGGACAACTGACCGCTCAGGGCACCGGCCGCCCCTCGGACGTCGGCACCTTCCACGAACCTTCGTTGCAGGAGGCGTTCCGACGTCAGGCGGCGCGCACGCCCGACGCCGAGGCGGTGCGATGCGCGGGCCGCGCACTCACCTACCGGGAGCTGGACGAACGGTCCAACCGCCTGGCGCACCGGCTCATCGCGGCGGGAGCCGGTCCGGAACGCCCGGTGGCGGTGTTCATGGACCGGACGGTCGACCTCATGGTCGGTCTCACCGCGATCCTCAAGTCCGGCGCGTGCTACCTGCCGCTGCACCACGCCTATCCGCCCGAACGGATGCGCTGGATTCTGGACGAGAGCCAGGCGCCGATCCTGCTCACCGACCAGGCGATGAGCGACCACGACCTCCCCGAAGCGCAGATCGTGATTCGAGCCGACGAGGAAGACGCGAACGCGGCGTTCCCCGCGACGGATCCCGGCGTGCGTGGGCATCGCGAGCAGCTGGCCTACGTGATGTACACCTCGGGTTCGACCGGTAAGCCGAAGGGCGTCGCCGTCACCCACCAGGACGTTTTCGAATTGCTCGCCGACAGCATCTTCACCAGCCGCGAGGCGTACGAACGGGTTCTGCTGGTCCTGCCCTACGAGTTCGATCCGTCCACCTATTCGTTCTGGTGTCCGCTGCTTCGCGGCGGGACGGTCGTCATCGCCCCGGAATCCGACCTGACGGTGGAGCGGATGGCGCGGGTGATGAAGGCGGAGCGGATCACGGCGGTCGACGTCACCGCGGGACTGTTCCGGGTGATCGCCGAGGAACGTCCCGACAGCTTCACCGGGGTGCCGCTGGTCCTGTCCGGCGGGGATGTGGCGTCGCCCGTCGCGGTCCGTCGCGTCCTCGACCACTCGCCGGGCACGGTCGTGCGCAACACCTACGGGCCGACCGAGACGACCCTCTTCGCGACCTCGGTCCTCTGGACCAGCTCAGCCGACGTTCCCGCGCCGGTCCCCATCGGCCGACCGCTGGACGGAATGGTGGCCTATGTCCTCGACGACGCGCTGACCCCGGCCCCCACCAGGGTGACCGGCGAGCTCTACCTGGCGGGGACGGGTGTGGCCCGCGGCTATCTGAACCGTCCCGACCTCACCGCCGAACGCTTCGTGGCGAACCCGTTCGGCCCGCCCGGATCACGCATGTACCGCACCGGCGACCTGGTCAGGTGGACGCCGGGCGGGCTGCTGGACTTCGTCGGACGCGCGGACGCGCAGGTCAAGATCCGCGGCTTCCGGATCGAGCCGCCCGAGATCGAGGCCGTGCTCGGCGCCGACCCGGACGTGCGCGAGGTCGCCGTCGTCGCGCGGGAGGACGGGCCGGACGGCAAGCGCCTCGCCGCCTACGTCGTCGCCGACGAGGGGATCGACCTGCCCGCACTGGAACGGCGCGCACGCGCGATCCTGCCCGAGTACATGATCCCGGCCGCGTTCGTGCGCCTGGACGGGCTTCCCCTCACCCCCAACAACAAGGTCGATGTCAAGGCGCTACCGGCTCCCGGCACCGCGCGGCAGGAGGACATGCGCCCCCCACGCGGCCCGGCGGAAGCGACCTTGCGCGACCTGTTCGCCGACGTCCTGGAAGCCCCGGAAATCGGAATCGACGACAACTTCTTCGAGCTGGGCGGCCATTCGCTCCTGGCCACCCGTCTGATCAGCCGTATCCGAGCCGCCCTGGGCGCGGACCTGCCGGTGCGCGCCATTTTCGAGGCGCCGACCGTCGCACTGCTGGCCGAGCGCATCGACCACGGCACGGAGACGAACGCGCTCGATGTCCTTCTCGCGCTGCGCGCCGACGGCAGCCGCCGCCCGCTGTTCTGCGTTCACCCCGCCGTCGGGCTCAGCTGGTGCTACAGCGGCCTGCTGGCGCACCTGGACCGCGACCAACCCGTCTTCGGTCTGCAAGCACGCGGATTCCGGGACCCCGGCGCCACCTCGCCACGGTTCGACGACCTTGTCGCCGACTACGTCGCGCAGATCCGGAGCGTCCAGCCCCACGGGCCGTACGCACTGCTCGGATGGTCCTTCGGCGGCACCACGGCGCACGCCATGGCCGCGCGGCTCCAGCAGGAGGGAGAGGAGGTCGGCTTCCTCGCGGTACTCGACGGCTATCCCTCGACGCACGACCGTCACCGGGCTCAACTCACCTACGACGATCCACAACTGTGGTCCCTGATCGGCGAATCTATCGGCTACGACCCCACCTCACCCGACAGCCCGCTGGCCGGGCTCGGCGAGACCGGCCTGGACGCTTTGGCCAAGGTGTTCGTCGACCTGTCCAACCTCCGAGGCGAGCACACGTCAGGAACCTTCGACGGCACGATGCTCCTGTTCAGCGCGACGGCCGACCGCCTCGGACCCCCCGCATCCGACCTCTGGAAACCTCACGTCACCGGGGACGTGGAGGTTCATGAAATCGACTGCTCCCATGGCACAATGACCCAGCCTCGCCCCCTCGCCGCCATTGCCAGAATCGTTGCCCGGCGCCTGAACGACCTCGCCACGGGAGTCTGATGGAAAACACCAAAAGCCTTGGTCCCAGCTTTACGCGGCTGTGGCTCGCAGCCGCCACCTCCGCCCTGGGAGACGGCGCTTTCTTAGCCTCCGTTCCCCTGCTGGCCGCGAAGCTGACCCACGATCCGATGCTGATCGGCGCCGTCGGCGCGACCACCGTGGTGCCATGGTTCCTGTTCGGCCTTCAGGCCGGTGCGCTCGTGGACCGGTGGGACCGCCGCAAAGTCATGTGGCGCGTGGACCTGGCCCGCTTCCTCGTCGTCGGACTGCTGGCCATCGGCGTTTTCGCGGGCGTGGTCAACATCTATCTGCTGATCGTGGCGGGCTTTCTGCTCGGCGTCGGGCAGACGTTCTTCGACGTGTCCGCCCAAGCTCTCATCCCCGCGGTCGTCTCCCGCGATCCGGACGCCCTTATTCGGGCCAACGGTCGGATGACGCTGGCGCTGAACAACGGTGAGCGGCTCATCGGCCCTCCCCTGGGCAGCACAATGTTCTCCGTCACCCGTGGGCTGCCCTTCGTCTTCGACTCGGTCTCCTTTCTGTTCAGCGCCCTGGTCATCCGTGCCGTGCCGGGCGACTTCTCCAGCGGGGAAACGACACGGCGACGCCTCCGCACCGAGATCGCCGAGGGGCTCCGCTGGCTGTGGGGACACCGCGTGCTGCGGGCCCTGGCCCTGACGGCGGCCGTGAACAACCTGGTCTACAGCGCCACGATCTGGCTCGTCGTCCTGCTCGCCCAGCGCAAGCTCGGCCTCGGCGACGTCGGCTACGGTTTGCTGCTGAGCACCGAGGCGGTCGGCGGCCTGATCGGCGGGGCCGTGGTGAAGAAGATCAACTCCCTGATCTCCGTGAGCACCATCAGGGTCGCCGGGATGATCATCGAAGGAATCTGCATCGGCGCCCTCGCCTTCGTGTCGGACCCCTGGATGGCCGGGGCCCTGATCGGCTCACTCGGCTTCTGCCGCTGCATCATCATCGTCGTCACCGGAACGCTGCGGCAGCGCCTTGTCGAACCGGAAATGCTGGGCCGGGTCCTTTCCACCAGCCGAATGGTCTCCCTGGCGGGCATGCCGTTCGGCGGCCTACTCGGCGGTTATCTCATGCGTGAGTACAACATCGGAACGCCGTTCGCCCTCGGCGGCATCCTGCTGATAGTGACGGCCTTCATTTCGATGCCCGCACTGTCCAACCACGCGATCGCCAAAGCGGAAAACGTCCCCTCACTGCAAGAGCAGGAGGACAAAACCGAGGTCTAGAACCCAGCGCGACCGCTCACATCGACATTCCGCCGTCCACCGGCACGACGGTCCCGGTTCTCGACGTCGGCTGTTTCCAGGGTTTCGACACCGAACAACAACGAGCCGAGGCGTACGGCATCACCGCACTAGCCAATCCCAACTCCACACTGCTGATGCTCGCATTCGGCCCCACCCGACTACGCGCCCGGATCGGCGGGGTATCCCAAGCAGAGATCGAGGCCGCGTTCCCAGACTGGGAACTCCTCGACGTCCACCCCGCGGACACCAAGGGCCTGGGCTGGCCAATGAACAGAACCTCCCCCAGTGGTACCGCCTACGCCAACGACCCTGAGCAGCGCGTCGCGCCCGGCGTCCGCTGCCACTTGGCACCTCGGGCGCCAGTTCGCCGGGGGACGGGTGGGTGGGGTGTTGGGTTTGTGGCGTCCGGGACGATAGATGTGGAGTGAGACGGCGCTGACTGGGAGGCGGGGGTTGTGGACGAGTTCGATGTCGTGGTGCTGGGAGCCGGGCCGACGGGCGAGAACCTGGCGGAGCGGTCGCACGCCGGTGGGTTGAGTGTGGCGATCGTGGAGAGCGAGTTGGTCGGCGGGGAGTGTTCGTACTGGGCGTGCATGCCCAGCAAGGCGTTGCTGCGTCCGGCCGCTGCGCTGGCTGACGCGCGTCGGGTCGCCGGTGCGCGTGAGGCCGTGAGCGGAGCGTTGGACGCGGCGGCGGTCCTCAAGCGCCGGGACGAGTTCGCCTCGCACTGGAAGGACGACGGCCAGGTGAACTGGCTGGAGGGCGCCGGGCTCCAGCTTGTACGCGGGCATGGACGGCTGGACGGGCCCAAACGCGTCATCGTGGACACCCCGGACGGCGGGCAGCGGCTGCTGACCGCCCGGCACGCCGTCGCGGTGTGCACGGGCACCCGTGCCGCGTTGCCGGATCTGCCCGGGTTGGCCGACGTCCGCCCGTGGACCAGCCGCGAGGCGACCTCGTCCGGACAGGTGCCGCCACGGCTCGCCGTCATTGGCGGCGGCGTGGTGGCCTGCGAGATGGCGACCGCCTGGCGGGCGCTGGGAAGCGAAGTCGTGCTGCTGGTGCGCGGTTCACGGCTGCTGCCCCGGATGGAGCCGTTCGCCGGAGAGGCCGTGGCCGACAGCCTGCGCGCGGCCGGGGTGGACGTGCGCTTCGGCGCGTCCGCGACGGAGGTCCGCCGCGACGGCCTGGTCACCCTTGCCCTGGACGGCGGCGACACCGTGACCGCCGATGAGGTTCTGTTCGCCACCGGCCGCGTTCCCGCCACCACCGATCTCGGGCTGGAAACCGTCGGGCTCTCCCCCGGCCGTCCGGTCGACGTCGACGCGACGGGGCTCGCCACCGGCGTCACCGGGGAATGGTTGTACGCCGCTGGCGACGTCAATGGCCGTGCGCTGCTGACCCACCAGGGCAAGTACCAGGGGCGGATCTTCGGCGCCGCGATCGCGGACCGTGCCGCCGGGCGGCCGCTCGACACCGCCGAGTGGGGACGCAGCGTCGCGACCGCTGACGAACGGGCCGTGCCGCAGGTCGTCTTCACCGACCCCGAGGTCTCCGCCGTCGGGCTCACCCTTGAAGAAGCGACCCAGAAGGGACGCCGGGTCAGGGGCGTCGACTATGACCTCGGTAATGTCGCGGGGGCCTCGCTGCACGCCGACGACTATCAGGGGCACGCCCGCGCGGTCGTCGACCTGGACACCGAAACGCTTCTCGGCGTCACCTTCGTCGGGTCGGGCGTCGCCGAGTTGCTCCACTCCGCCACCATCGCGGTCGTCGCCGAAGTTCCCATTTCCCGGTTGTGGCACGCCGTCCCGTCCTATCCCACCATCAGCGAGATCTGGCTCCGCCTCCTGGAGACTTACCGCAACTGACCCCGTCGAGCACCGCACCTAACGCAGGACGACCTCAACCACACCGAACTCCCGTCGCGAACCGGCACCGACCGGGATAGGTCACCTGAGAAGTAGTACTTTCAGCGATATGTGCTGACTCGTCCGCTGTCCTGGTGCTAACACTGTGGTGATCGCCGGGACGTTGCATGGACGATGGGGTCCGGTGCCCGGCGATACTTGCGGGCATGGGGAGCGAGACGATGGTGGCGACGGAGAGCGGGGCTCCGGCACAGGGCCAGTTGGTGAGCGTCCGCAAACGTCAGTGGGTGGTGGCCGACGTCGCCCGCGGGACGGTCGCCAGCAGTGACCCCTACGACCTGACGAGCGAACCGCAGCACCTGGTAACGCTGATCAGTATCGAGGACGACGCCCGCGACGAGGAACTGCGCGTCGTCTGGGAGCTGGAGTACGGCGCGGTCGTGCACGATCAGGCGCTGCTCCCCGATCCCGCCGGAGGCTTCGACGACCCGGCGGAGCTCGACGCGTTCCTCGACGCCGTCCGCTGGGGGGCGATCGCGTCGGCCGACAAGACGGCCCTCCAGGCACCGTTCCGCTCCGGCATCCAGATCGAGGACTACCAGCTCGACCCGGTGGTGCGCGCTCTGTCGATGCCGCGTACCAACCTGCTGATCGCCGACGACGTCGGTCTCGGCAAGACGGTCGAGGCCGGGCTGGTGATGCAGGAGTTGATGCTCCGCCACCGTGCCCGCACGATGATCATCGTATGCCCGGCGGGCCTCACCGTGCAGTGGCATGACGAGATGCGCGACAAGTTCGGCCTGGACTTCCACATCGTCGACACCGCTCTGTTGCGGCGGCTACGCCGAGAGCGCGGCCTGTACGCCAACCCGTGGACGCACTACCCGCGGCTCATTGTCAGTATCGACTGGCTCAAGCGGGAACGGCCGCTTCAACTGCTCCGGGACGTACTGCCCGCCGTCCCCCGCCATCCCCGCACCTTCGACATGCTGGTGGTCGACGAGGTGCACACCTGCGCGCCGTCGGGTCGCGGCAAGTACGCGGTGGACTCGCTCCGCACCCAGGCCATCCGGCAGCTCGCCCCGCACTGCGAACACCGGCTGTTCCTCTCGGCGACCCCCCACAACGGCTACCTGGAGTCGTTCACGGCGCTGCTGGAACTGCTGGACGACCAGCGGTTCGCCCGCGGCGTCAAACCGACCGAAGAGCAGCTGAAACGGGTCATGGTGCGCCGCCTCAAGCGCGACCTTCCGCCGAGCTGGGACGGCACCCCCGCGTTCCCCGCCCGCCGACTCGGCTACCTGGAGGTCGGCTACTCCGACGCCGAACGGCACGCCCACGCGCTGCTCACCCGCTACGTCGACAGCCGCCGCGCCCGCGCCGGGGCGGGCGGCAGGGGCGGCGCCCACGCGGCCGACTTCGTGACCATGCTGCTGAAGAAGCGGCTGTTCTCCTCCCCGAAGGCATTCGCGGAGACCGTCGAGACGCACCTGCGGACGATGAACGCCCGGGACACCGAAGACGACGACTTCGGCCAGGCCGCCGCGCGGGCCGGGGCGAGGGTGCTGCGCCCGCTGGCCGAACGCCTGGAGGAGACCGCCGAGGACGACACCGCGTACGGCACCGTCGAGGCGGACGCGCTCACCGCCGTCCGGCGGATCTCCCCACCGCTCACCGCCGAGGAGCGCGGCTTTCTGCGGGAACTGCACACGTGGGCGCGCGAGGCACAGGACCGGCCCGACGCCAAGTTCGCCGCGCTGCGCGCCTGGCTGGAGCCGATCGTCTGCCCGGACGGCCCGCGCGGCGCGTGGACGAACGAGCGGGTCATCATATTCACCGAGTACCGCGATACCCAGCGCTGGCTGCACGAACGGCTGATCGCCGCGGGCCACCCAGCCGACCGGATCGCCCTGCTGTACGGAGGGCAGGACCCCGACCAGCGCGAGCACATCAAGAACGTCTTCCAGGAGTCCCCGGACCTGCCGGGCGGGGATGTCCGGATCCTTCTCGCCACGGACGCCGCCAGCGAGGGCATCAACCTCCAGAACCACTGTCACCGCCTGCTGCACTGGGAGATCCCGTGGAACCCCAACCGGCTGGAGCAGCGCAACGGCCGCGTCGACCGGCACGGCCAGCGCGCCGCCGAGGTGCGGGTGCTGCACTTCGTCCCGCGCGGCTGGGACGGCGCCGACTTCGACGCCGGGACGCTGGAGGACGAGATGCTGTTCCTCCAGACAGCGGCGCGCAAGGTCGAGCAGATCCGCGAGGACCTCGGCAGCGCCGGCGAGGTCATCGCGGCCCGGGTGCAACAGAAGATGCTGGGCGGCCGTACCGACTGGGAGAGCGCGGACGTCGAGATGGCCCGCCGGTCCACCAACGCCCGTCTGAAGGTCGAACGCGACCTCGCCCGCGACCTGGAACGGCTGACCGGTGCGCTCGCGAGCAGCCGAACCGAGCTGAACCTGTTCCCGGAGATGGTCGAGCGGGTGGTGCGCACGGGCCTGCGGCTCGCCCACCGCAAGGACTTGGTCGACGCCCCCGCCCCGGACGACTTTCCAGCGCGCTGCTTCCGGCTGCCGGAGCTGCCGGGCGCGTGGGCGAAGGCGCGCAACGCGGGCCTGCACCACCCGGTCACGGGCGCGGAGCGTCCCGTCACCTTCGACCAGGACGCCGTGGCGGGACGCACCGACGTTGTGCTCCTGCACCTGGGACACAACCTGGTCCAGATGTGCTTGCGGTTGCTGCGCGCGGAGCTGTGGGCGGGCGCGACCGGCCAGAGCGCCCGGCTGTCCCGGGTCACGGCCCGGATCGTCCCCGGCGACGTGCTGCGCAGGCCCGCCGCCGTCGCCCATGGCCGGGTGGTCGTCACCGGCGCCGAGGGCACCCGGCTGCACGAGGAGCTCTATGTGGCGGGCGGGCTGATCGAGGGCGGGCAGTTCATCCGCGCCCGCGAGGACGAGGTGGAGCACTGGCTCTCCGCCGCGAGCGAGGAAACCGCCCCCGAGGACGTCCGGAACCGGCTCGCCGGGCTGTGGACGGACCTGTCGGAGCCGCTCGGCAGGGCGTTGCGGACCCGGGCCGGGCAGCGGACCCGCAGCCTCGACAAGCTCCTCGCCCGCCGCGCCGATGAGGAGGTGGAGGCGATCAAGGCGGTGCTGACCGAACTCGAACGGTCCATCGCGGCGGCGCTCGACGATGTCGGACGCTGGGAGCAGGGCAGCCTCTTCGACACCGACGAGCAGCGCACCCAGTTGCGCCGCGACCGGGAGGCCCTGGCCGAACGGCTGCGCACCATTCCCGAGCAGCGGGAGACGGAGGCGGCGGCGCTGCTCCGCCGCTATGCCGACCCGCAGGGCCGCTGGTTCCCCGCCGCCGTGACGTTCCTGGTGCCGGCCGCGGTCGCGCACCGGCCGGGAGGTGCGCGCTGATGCCGCCCCGCACCCGCCTGCCCTCCCAGACGGTCGCCGAACAGCACGCCGAATGGCTCACGCTGCTGCGTCCGGACGGCCCCTTCCTCGCCCTCCCGGTGATCGTCGAGGCTCTCCCGCAGGGGCTGGAGACAGTCCCGACCGAGACCCGCGACGAGATCCGGCAGGCATGGGCCCAGGTGCAGGACGGCCCCGACCTGCTACTGCCGAGCTGGTACGACCGCATCCTGCGAACCCTTCTCGGCATCCCGTTCAACGCCCTGGTGCAGGGCTCGACGATCGAGACGCTCTACCGCCGCGCCCGCCCCGACCTGGTCGCGTACGGGCCGAGCCCGAACGGCCGGGCCATGCGGCTGTTCATCTACAAACACCCGTGGGACGAGCACCTCACGCGGGGACGCGGAGACCGTCCGTCCCCCGTCGAGCAGGCCGCCACGCTGTGCCGTGAGACCGGCGTGCCGCTGGCCCTGGTCACCAACGGCCGGTTCTGGATCCTGGTGCACGCCAGGCCCGGCGAGGCGACGTCCACCGCCGTCTTCGACGCCGACCTCTGGCTGGAAGAACCGACGCTCCTTCGGGCGTTCACAACGCTGCTCGGCGCGCGCCGCGCGCTCGCCCCCGCCGAACGTCCCGACGGGACCCCGTCCGACGGGCTGGCCTCCCTGTTCGCCCGCAGCGCGCAGGCGCAGACACAGGTCACCGACACCCTCGGCCGCCAGGTCAGGCAGGCCGTCGAACTGCTGGTCGGCGAACTGGCCCGGCTGGACCGCGAGTCCGGCGGCGCGCTGCTCGCGGACGTCGCCGAACGCGACATCTACCGGGCCGCGCTCATCGTGCTGATGCGCCTGGTGTTCCTGCTGTACGCCGAGGAGCAGGAGCTCCTGCCGACCGACGAGTTGTACCAGCTCTCCTACGGGGTGGCGGCGCTGTACGACAGGCTGGCGAGGGAACGCGACCAGCAGGGCGAGGAGGTCGGGGACCGGCGCTCCGCCGCCTGGTACCGGCTGCTGGCCCTGTTCCGCGCCGTCCACGGCGGCAGCGAACACCCCGACCTGCGCGTTCCCGCCTACGGCGGATCGCTGTTCGACCCGGCGGGGTTCGAGTGGCTCGCGTCCGCGCCCGTCACCGACCGCGTCGTCCACCAGGTTCTGGACGCCCTGCTCATCCTGCGCCACAAGCGCGGCAAGGCCGCCGCCGAACGCCTCTCCTACAAGGGCCTGGACGTCGAACAGATCGGCCACGTCTATGAGGGCCTGCTGGAGTTCTCCTGCCTGAAGGTCGACGAACCGTACGTCGGTCTGATCGGACGCGACGAACCCGAGCTGCCGCTCCACCTCCTGGAAGAGGAACACGCCAAAGGCGCGACGTCGTTCCTCGCCTGGCTCAAGGACAAGTGCGGCGCCACCCCGAAGCAACTGGAGAAGGCGCTCGCCAAGACCCCGGACACCGTGCAGGCCGCCGCGCTGCACGCCGCCTGCGACAACGACGAGGAACTCGCCGGACGCATCAGACCGTTCCTCGGGCTCCTGCGTCCGGACCTGCGCGGCGACCCGACCGTGTACCCGCCCAAATCGGTCCTGTTCACGCAGGTCGGCGACCGCCGCGCCACCGGCACCCACTACACCCCGAAGTCCCTCGCACAGGAGATCGTCCAACACACCCTCGCGCCGCTGTGCCACCGCCCCGGCCCCGCCGAGGGCGCCCCGGAGGACGAATGGCAGCCCAAGCCCGCCGCTGAACTCCTCGAACTCAAGATCTGCGACCCGGCGATGGGCTCGGGCGCGTTCCTGGTGTCGGCGTGCCGGTACATCGCCGAACGGGTCGTGGACGCCTGGGAACGTGACGGCGTGCCCGCCGACGTCCTGGACCTGCTCGGCCCCGACCACGACCGCGAGGACCTCCTGCTGTTCGCCAAGCGCCGCACCGCCGCGAGCTGCGTTTACGGCGTCGACCGCGACGATATGGCCGTCGAACTGGCCAAACTGTCCCTGTGGATCGAGACCCTCGCCAAGAACAAGCCGTTCAGCTTCCTCGACCACGCCCTCCGGCACGGCGACTCCCTCGTCGGCCTCATCGACGAGGCGCAGGTCTGGACTTTCCACCTCGATCCGCAGCGCGGCCGGAGCATCAACGCGCGTTTCGAGACCATCATCGACGACCTGGAACCGATGCTCACCCGCGCCCAGGAACTCCGCGAGGAGATCGAGGCGTTCCCCGCCGACGACATCGAGCGCATCACGGAGAAGCAACGCAAACTCGCAGAAGCCGAACGGCTCACCGAGTCGCTCCGCCTGGCCGCCGACACCGTCGTCGCCGCCGCCCTCTCGACCGCCGGACGCCCGGAGGACGAACTCGACGACCGGCTACTCGGTCTCGCCGACGACGTACAGGCCGTCCTCGGAGCCGAACGCCCGGAGGGGACCAAGGAGTTCGCTCGCGAGTCCACGCCGTCAGTCCTTGAGAAGCAACTGCGCGACACGCTGGAAAACTGGCTCAAGGGCACGAGGAAGGCCCCGGTGAAGCCGTTCCACTGGCCCCTCGAATTCCCCGAGGTCATGCGCCGCGGCGGCTTCACCGCCGTCGTCGGCAACCCGCCCTTCATCGGCGGCCAGCGCCTCACCGGCGCCATGGGCGTCGACATGCGGGAGTATTTCGTCCACCACATCGGCGGCGGCCGACGCGGCAGCGCCGACCTGTGCGCGTACTTCTACCTGCGCGACCTAGCCATCACCAACAACGGCCGGGTCGGCATCATCGCCACCAACACCCTCGCCCAAGGCGACACCCGCGAAGTCGGCCTGGCCCAGGCCCGCGACAAGGGCTGGGACATCTACCGCGCCGAAAAGTCCCAGCCCTGGCCCGGCACCGCGTCCCTTGAGGTCTCCCTGGTCTGGACGGGCCACCCGAAGGCCGACGAGAGGCCGATCCTGGACGGCCGCCAGGTAGCCGGAATCACGTCAAGCCTCGATCCCAAATCCCGAGTCGTAGGCGACCCATACCGCCTCGCCGCAAACGCAGGCCAGTCGTTCATCGGCTCCTACGTGCTCGGAAAGGGCTTCATCCTGGAGCCGGAGGAGGCTCAGGCGCTTATCGACAAAGACCCACGCAACCGAGACGTGCTTTTCCCGTACATGGGCGGGGAGGACCTGAACTCTCGCTGGGACCTGTCGGCGCCGCGCTGGGTCATCAACTTCCACGACTGGGATGAAGAAAAGGCTCGAACCTACCCTGACTGCTTTGAAATTGTTGAGCGCAAAGTCAAGCCGTTTAGGGCAAAGAATAGCGACAGACGTCGACGCGAAATATGGTGGCGGTTTACAAGACCTACAGTTGAATTGTATGACAAGATATCCGATCTACAGCGCGTTCTTGTGATCGCCCTAGTGAGCCGCCTGGTCATGCCTACTTTTGTTTCAACTGGGCATGTCTTGTCGCACAAACTAGGTGTATTTGCTGTAGAGGATCGGGCTTCCTTGGCTCTACTGTCGAGCGCCTATCATTACCATTGGGCTTGGGCGAGCTCTTCAACTATGAAGGCTGATCTCAACTACTCGCCATCTGACGTATATGAGAGTTTCGCCATGCCTTCAAGCACTATACACATGGAGGAAGTGGGTTGCGAGTTGGAGTCGGCACGCCGAGAGGTAATGCACCAAGATAGGATCGGCCTAACTGCACTCTATAATAAGCTCCACGATGCAGCCGTCCATAGTCCAAGAATAGCCCGGTTGCGACAAGCCCACATCAAGGTAGACGAAGCCGTCCGAGAGGCTTACGCGCTGGACGAAGAAAGGGAGCCCGCAATCTGTGAATTCGAGGCGCGAGTGGCCTCGGAAGAACTACCGTCGTGGCGAGCGATCGAACTGGATCACGGCTTTCATCAAACGCGGCAGGGCGTTCGGTTCACGATCTCACCGCAGGCACGTGACATCGTGCTCGACAAGTTGCTTGCGCTGAACCACTACCGGTATCAGCAGGAAGCCAGGCAAGGACTTCACGATAAGAAGAGAAGCCGGAAGCAGGTAAGTGCGGCTGAAGGCAAGCCGCAGGGGACGGCAGTCGACACATCAATGGAGAGTCGGGAAGCGGGTGCCGAAGAATCTTCCTTCGACGGCTTGTTCGCCCCACCGGACGCTTTGTTCTGAACTCGACACGACGCTCTTGGGCTGAGCCTGGCGTCATCACACGGCCCAGCCCAAGATCGAAGTCTCAGATGTTGCGTAGACGGGTGATGAGCCCTGCCCACTCGGTGCGGCTGAGTTCAAGCATCTCGGCCGGAGGCTGAGCCTTGGAGTCACGGACGCCTATGCCGCCGTCCGCAGCTTTGGCAACCTCCACACAGTCCCCATTTGGATCGCTGTAGCGTGACTTTCGCCAATGGTTGTATTTTGCGCTCATGTAGTTATTCCGTCCCATTGTCCAGTCGCTCGGCCGCTTGGGCCAGGAAGGCCAAGCTCTCCTCCGGGGGCAGCGCGACCTTCCTCAGGAGATCGTAGTGTCCGGTATACCCTGCCACCTCACGTCTGTCGGTGAGGACGAGGTCGGTGGTGACCGTGTCAACTACTGCCAACGGTGGGTCGGCCTTGTCGGGGAAGGTGTAGAGCGAGAACGAGGACTTGGGCATGAGGACGCCCGACAGGTAGGCGTTGAAGCGCAGGACGCTGAGGCAGATGTTCGGCTCTACGGAGACGGCTTCGACCATGTGCCTGAGTTGGGCGCTCATAACATCGCGTGGCACACCAAGCCGGTAGATCACGCATTCGTCGAGCACAGTGTCGTAGTTGGGGCCGTCCTGGCTTAGTAGGTGTTGCTGTCGGCGGATGCGGGCGTCGGTCATACGCTTGGGACGGTAGGTGATGGGACCAGCGGCGTGATCACGTTCGATCAGAGCCGCGATGAGTTCGGGTGTCTGCAAGGCGGCGGGGATGCCCGTTTGATTGTAGCTGCGGATGGTATTGGCGCCTGATTCCAGGTCGGCGTAGAGGCGCTGGCGGTCGCCCATCGCGTTGCCGTACCTGTCCCACCAGCCCTTACGGGCGGCTGCGTGAGCGAGGTCGAAGATCTTGTCGTACTGTCGGCCGGTGACGTCCAGAGCCTTCAGGATCGTGACGATCTCGGCGAGGTCCGGACGGATCTGGGCGTTCTCCAGTTTGGAGATCTTGGTTCGGGACTGGTAGACGAGCCGGGCCAGCTCGTCGGTGGTGAGGCTGCTGGCCTCGCGGAGCTTGCGCAGCTCGGCGGCGAGGCGGCGGCGTCGAATATAGGGGCTGGCCATCGGCGACCTCCGGTACCTTCGCGATCCGCTGGCGCGGCGCGTCGACCGCAATGGATTACCTTCTGTTGACGCTCATAACGCTATGCGATTGCCATGGATGTGGGCGGTGATCGACCTGATTCGGGCCGACGTGGCCGCAGAGAGTACGTGCCGATCCGGCACGTCCGGCTCGCGAACGTTCGAAAATGAGAGTTGCAGGTTGGGGACACGGGTGACGAGACCGTTTCTCCCGGCTGTCCGTGGAGCCCACACCGCACCGCACCGCGCCGTGACGGAGCCAGGGCGCGCGACCCCACTCGGCGGTTCCGCGCCCGTCTGCCGCGCTCCGGACGGCTTCGCGAAGGGCCGACCGTGGACGGGGCAAGTCCGATATCGGTGTCCGCCGGGTAAACCCGTCGCCCTGGGACCGGCTCGGCTAACATACCCATATGGACGGGGCGGACGCGGGCTGATATGAGCGTTAAAACATCTCTTAGCGGCCGGTTGCGCAATACGAAGCTCCCGAAGACCCGCGCTCTGCTTCCTCTCTTGGAAGCCGTCGTGAACGCGGTCCAGGCCGTCGATGCGACACATAATGATATGGATCATGCGAGGATCGAGGTACGGATAATCCGTGATCAGCAGGCCGCCTTGCAGTTCGACGAGTCGCTTCGGAGGCCCGCGGACAAGGGGCACATCACCGGCTTCGTCATCACGGACAACGGCGAGGGCTTCCATGACGAGAACATGGAGTCCTTCGAGACCCTCGACAGTGAGTACAAGGCGAAGCAGGGTTGCCGTGGCGTGGGACGGCTGCTCTGGCTGAAAGCCTTCGACAAGGTCGAGGTAATGAGTCGCTACGTCGGCGACGGCGGTGCCCTTCTGAGGCGTGAATTCACGTTCACCAGCCAGAAAGGAGTGTCCGACCAGACGATTCAAGACTCATCCGGATTGGGTACGGGAACCGAAGTCCGACTACGGTCCTTCGCCGATGGGTACCGGGAGGAGGCGCCCAAGAGCGCGTTTCCCATCGCCAAGGACATCCTTGAACACTGCCTCTGGTATTTCGTTCGTCAGGGTGGCGCTCCGCACATCACGGTGGTCGACTCCGATGAGCGGATCGATCTTCAGACTATCTTCGATGATTACCTGCTCGATTCGTCCAACATGGCGGACGTCATCGTGAAGCAGAAGCGGTTCTCGCTCATTCATCTGCGACTGACGGCCACGAGCAGGCCCGCCCCACAGGTGAACTGGTGCGCCGCGACCAGAGTGGTCACCGTGGAGAACTTGTCCGGCAAGATTCCGGGCCTGCACGGCCGGGTGAAGGACGGAAGCGGCGAGTTCATGTACGCCTGCTACCTTACGGGCGACTACCTTGACGAGTCCGTCCGCTCCGAGCGGACTGGTTTCGACATCCCCGAAGTGACGGCGGGGACTCTACACGAGGGCGAGCCTTCCCTGTCCGACATCCGGGCGGCCGTCCTGAAGGCGGTGGAGGAGCACCTGCACGAGAACCTCGCCGAGTCGCGCGAGGCGGGTAGGGAACGGGTCAGGAACTACATTGACCACAAGGCCCCACGCTACCGGTCGATCCTGCCCCACATCAGCGAAGAGAAGCTCGGAGTCGATCCCGGGATCTCCGATCGGGAACTGGAACTGCACCTGTACCGACAGTTGGCTGACATCGAGGCCGAAGTACTCGCCGAAGGCCAACAGGTCCTCAACGAGGAGATCAGCGAGGACACGGAATACAGCGAGAGGGTCCAGAAGTATTTGGCCAAGGTCAGCGACATCAAGAAGTCCGACCTCGCCGCGTACGTCTCCCACCGGCGAGTGATTCTGGAGTTGCTGGACAAGGCGATTCAAGCCGACGAGCAGGGAAAGTACGTCAAAGAGGAGGTCGTGCATCGGCTGATCATGCCGATGCACGCGACCAGTGACGAAACACCGCCGGACGCAAGCAACCTGTGGCTCGTGGACGAGAGCCTCGCCTTTCACAACTTCCTGGCGTCGGACAAGCCCATCAAGTCAATGCCCATCACCGATTCAGATTCCACACTCAAACCGGACCTGCTAGCGCTCCAGCTCGCAAACGTTCCCATTCTGGTAGCCGAGGGCGACAGAATGCCGCTCGCCGCCATCACGGTGGTCGAGATCAAGCGGCCGATGCGCGACGACGTCGGAACCGGAACGGACAAGGACCCCATCGACCAGGCGCTGAACTACCTGGAGAAGATCCGCGAGGGCAAGGCCAAGACCGCGAGCGGCCGCGCGATCCCACAATCAGACCGGGTTCCGGCCTTCTGCTACATCATCGCGGACCTGACGCCGACCATGCGTCGACGCTGCAAGCAGACCGGCCTGCGCATCACACACGACGGGCTCGGCTATTTCGGCTACAACGCCAACTATGAAACCTACATCGAGGTCTTCTCGTTTGAGCGCCTCCTGAACCTGGCGACGCAGCGGAACCGCGCCTTCTTCGACCGCCTCGGCCTGCCCGTCAATTGATCAGCCCCTTGCGCGTAAAGACATCCACGCATGGCTTGTCGTTCTGCCGGGTGCCGGTGTCCTGTGTACCGGGCTCGTGGGTGGTGTCCTCGGCGGTCGGGACCTGTTGTTCCTCGCGGGCACGGCGGATGCTTGCCAGGCGGGACGGTTGACCGAGGGAGCCGGGATTGTCGGGTGGTGATATCCAGGTCCGTTCCCCGGTGCCCGGGGAGTCGGTGGTCTCGGTGCGCCCATCGGTCCGCGCCTGGCCTCGCACGAGATGCTGAGCTGATCCGGACACATTCCAGGAGAAGACGAACGTGGCGGAGCGGAACGTCCGGCCGAGGGCCGTCGGGGACGAGCCCGAGGAATAGGGCGCCCTGGTTGAGTGACGACACCACCGCGATCCCGACCTCAGACCCGGAAGACTCCCCAGCCGGGCGGGCTTCACCGTGCCGCGCGTGGTGCTGGCCGTGCTCGTCACCAAGCACGGGCTGAACCTCCGCGATGGACCTTGGTGAACACCACCCCATTCCCGCGTCTCAGCTCTTACCCCGCGAGGAACTCGTGTGCGCCGCGTAGGCGGGTCGTGAGTTCTTTCTGGGTGCGGGTCCCGTCGAGGCGGACGTCCAGTGCTCCTGGCCTTGCGGAGCCGGCCTGTCGGCCGATGCGACCGAGATCTACCGGGACCTCCACCAGCCCGACCAGGCGCTGCGCTGGAACCGGCAGGCCGCCGCGATGCCCCGAGGTTCCTTCACCCGCTCCGTCGGGATGCGGCTCGCGATCGTCGGAACCGTCCACCTACAGCAAGGCGACCTCGAACGAGGACTGGACCTCGGCCACCAAGCCGTCACGATCCTCTCGCGCGTCGAATCCCAGCGCGCCCAGGACTACGTCAACGAGTTCACCGCCGCGTTGACGCCATGGCGACGGGAACCTCAGGTTCGGGCCTTCCGCCGCAACCCCGGCTCGACGGCGTAGTCGTTTGCGTGGGTGTCGGCACGCACCGCACTCGCCGACCTGATGCCTGCACCGAGCATCCCCACCCCTCGATCACCCTGACCGAGCAACGCCCTGACCCGCGCGCACCCCTTAGCGCCAATACTCGCCAGTACGGTCCCCGGCCCCCGGAACGTTCGGCTCGGGAACGTTCGGCGGTCGGGAAGCACGAATCGTCCTCTGGAGCCGTCTGACCAGGGCACATCGCCCCTACGAGGTGTCGCTGCGTGTGAGCATGTGGCCACTGTGCGGGTGTCCATCCGCTTCCCGACTTCGGCACATGGAGTGCGCATGCTCTCGACGCTTCCCGCCCACACCGCACCTTCGGCGCTCTGCTGGCGGCAGACGTTCCCCGGCGATGCCGCGCAGGCCCGTACCGCTCGCCGGTTCGTTTCCTGTCTTTTGTCCGGTCGCCCCTGCCTCGATGACGTCGTCCTCACCGTGGACGAGCTGGTGGCGAACGCGCTCCGGCACACCAAGTCCGGACAGGACGGCGGGTCGTTCACCGTGGAGCTGCGGTTCGCGGGCGACCGAGTCGCCGTGTCGGTCGCCGACCAGGGCGGCCCCGGGGAACCCGCGGCCCACGACGCGGCCCCGACCGACGAGTCGGGCCGGGGTCTGCGGACCATCTCCCTCACCGCCGAGTCGTGGGGTTGGCACGGCAACGACCAGGGCCGCACGGTCACCGCGGTGTTCGCGGCCGGGGACATGACATGAACCAGGGGCACGCCGCCCTCCACGAACGGGTCAGCCGACGAGTCCACTCGGCCGTCATGACCGCCATGCGCGCCGATCCGAAGGCCGTCGCCGCGTTCGTCCAGGACTCACCGGGGCTCGACCCGCACACGCGCGACTTTCTCCGCGAGGCGCGGCGTCTGGCCCTGACCTGCGCCACCGCCCTCACCGCCGTTCTGGAGGGCCACCGCCCGGACGGAACACACTGCCTGGCGTGCGGCACCCTGGAGTGCCGCACACTGCGGCGGATCGCCGGGGTACTCGCCGCGTACTCGGTCCGTCCCGTCCCGGTCGACCGGGCCGAGGCGTGGCGCCGCGCGGACGCCTGCCTGGCGCGTGGCGACCGACCCACGGTCCCGATCGGGATAGAGCCGTTCGAGCACGGCTACGTGGCCTGGCCCGCGTTCGACATCGGCGAAGGCGACTTCGTCCTGGTCATCGACCGCATCACCGGCACTGTGACGCGCTGGCCGCGCCTGCCCTTGGACGTTCTCGCCCGCGAATACCCAGACCACGAGGTGTCCCGTCCTGACCAGGCCACGTCACCCACACATGGAACAGACGCCTGACAGTGGCATCTGCACAAAGCAGTTCGGGCAGGTCTCGCCGACCCGGTTGACGCGACCCGCCTCGCTGTCGCCGCTTCCCCAGTCACGGCCGGGAGGACAGCATCGGCCAGGCCGATGGCCTGCACAACCGTGCCCGAGGTCAGCCTTGTTCCACGGGCTGAAGGCGGCATACGCCCGTCACCCTGCACCGCTGGCACAACAGCCCCGCCCCATCTCGGCTGATCACGTCCGCCTTCTCGTCCTCACTGACCACGGCAAGACAGTGAGGGAAGGCAGACGTCCAGCCTTCCGGCCAGGTCTGGCGGGCAAGCGACGAGTCGGCAAGCACGTGGTGCAGATCGATGTTGTCGACTGGAACGGCTCCGTGAAATGACACCGCATCTTTAAAATATGCTTCGCAAAAATGCCCCATGGGTCCAAAGTTCACACCCGTGAAGTCCGCAGTGTCGTCGAAGCACGCGCGCTCGAACGTCACACCGTCCCGAAATGCGACATATTGGAAATCGGCGGCCTCAACGAAATGGACGCGAAGAAAGGATGCCTCTCCCGCAAAGTAGGCATGGGCAAAGTCGACCATGCCTTCGAAGGACGCCCGGTGAAAGATACAGGTACCCTGGAACACGGCGCCACTGAAATCTGCCCCCGCTTCCGAGATCCGACAGCCGGTAAAGTAGACCTTTCCAGCAAAAGATGCCTCAACGAAGCTGGCGTGATGCTGAAAGTTTGTTTTCCGGAAATCAGTGGAACCCAAGAATCTCGCTCCGGTGAAGTCCGCGCGGTAGACCGATCCATCCCAGAGCGTGAAGTCAGTGAGCTCGGCCCCGGTCAGGTCGAGGCTGATCTCCTCCCAGGCATCGTCGGTCGGATCGCCATTCTCGTCCCATGCGGTGAGGCGACGCCTAAGGATATCCTGAAGGTACTGGCGAAGCCTCGGCTCTTCGGGTTCCTGCCGTGTCGGCGACCTGAGGTAGTGACAGATTTGGTCGACCACGTCTTGGCGTAGGTTCGGGTCTGCCGTCCCAAGCTGTTCGAGGACCGCGAAGGCCGAGCGGCGCGTGCCCGGCTCGCTGTGGCCGGTTCTGTCCGAGGCCGCCAGAAAATCTCGGAGCACAGATCCGGCCTCATCGGGAGCAGGCCCAAGGACCCTGTTCCACAGGTCTTCTAGATCATGACGTTCCCAGACCCGCAGTCTGGTCCGGGGGTGGCGACTTCTCCACTCGTCCAACCTTCGCCTTGTCTGGAGGGTGAGCTCGCCATCGACCATGGCCAACAGGACGTCCGCTTCCTCGTCGAGATCCAGTAGGGCCCTGAAGTCCCTGTAGCGGAGCGTCTCCCTGCGGCGTTGTTTGCACTCGACGAACCAGCGTTCCTGCCACGTGTGCTCATCGGGATCCGTCCGGGAAAGCACGGCTTCGATGTCGTACCCTCCATCGGCCCCGCTGCTCTCGCCCGACGTGCCTTTCCGCCAGACGACATTCCGGTGACCGAGCTTACGAAGTAGGTAAACACAAGACCGTTCGAACTCTTTGGCGCTGAGGCCGTCGAACGGATGCCGGGCACCTTCGCTCATGCCATCGATGATCTCAGATTCGGGCCTACCAAACCCTGGGCTCAATGGCCCCGAACGAGGTGGGACCTCACTCGGTGTCGATGTCGGTCTCACCCTCGCCGAGCGTGGCGACAAGCCCGAACCGAGCCATGAACACCCGCTCGCGCTCGGCGAGGAAGTCTCGGCGGGATTTGATGAAACCCTCGTCATCACCGGCGGCGAGCAGATCCATCGCTTCTTCCGGTATCCCGTGCCCGGACAGCACCCGGCCACGGACTCCGCTGGAGAGACCGAGCAGGGTCCTCTTGACCGAAACCCCCGGTTCCGTCGTCATGATGATGCGGTTCGCCGGACTCGATGTGGCGGACAGGCCGCGCTTCCTGACGACGTGCCGGTAGGCCGAAGTGGCCTCATGTGCGAGGGCGTCCACCCCCTTGATCTCGGTGCCGTCCGCCGCCAGCCGGTCGGGGAACTCGCCCAGTTCCCAGATGATGAACGCGCGAACCCGCGCGCTGCGCAGGTCGAACCGGTTCGGGAACGGCTGGGCACGCACATCCTTCGGAGTGATCGAGCCGTCGTACCACGCAAATCGCCTGATCTGCTGGATCGCCTGCTTGATCTGTGTCGTGTTGGCCCCGGCGAAGAAGCCGGACCAGGACGTCACCCAGAACCAGCGCGTCAACTCCTGGAGTTGGCTCGTGCTCGGCTCGGGGCACTCATGGAAGAAGGTCACCAGCAGCATCAACTGGGCGTCATAGGGGATCAACCGCGCCAGCGGAACACCGACCGTGTCACGAAGGAAGACCACGGCGCGGATCAGCGCCTCCTCGGCCGCTTCCGCGGAATCGGCCAAACCCTCCTGGATGCGTCTGGCCAGCACCTCCCAGCGAGCCTCCTGGACGTTGTCCTCTCCGGCGACCGCGAGGACGGCCCGGAACAGCGCATCGGACGAGACCTCACCGAACCCCGTGTCGGCGACCTGCTCCACCATCGCGTCGAGACGTTCCGCGAGGGTCGGTCCCTCCCCCTTGCGGTAAGTGAGCGCCGAGACCATGTCCGTCGGCCGCATCACCTGCCCCGTGCTGTTGACCCGGGAGAACACCTCCACGGCGTTGGTGAGGTCGCCACCCACAAGCCGAACCACCGGGATGCGGTACGACCTGATCCGCTGGGCGACGACCTCGGCCTCCCTGATGAGGCGGTCGGGGTCCGCCCCTTCGGGCGGGTCATCGATCAGTGCCCGCGAAAAGCTCAGGAACTCCATCGTGCGCAGGACCGAACGGAGCGGAAGGTAATGGTTCGGCGGGGGCAAGGAGGATTTCCAGTGCCGGTAGCGGTTCAGACCGTCGTCCACCTCGCCCAGAACCCGGTAGGGCCACCACATCCAGTCGCGCTGTTCCGAGGAAGAACCGAGGGATCTCGGGCGTCGCAGGGTCCCGTAAAGGGCGGAAAGACGCTGGTGACCGTCCAGCACGTAGGAGACCGGAGCACCCGGTTCGGGGTGCTTTGGCGGCTCGATACCGCCGATGCTCTCGAAGGTGGTGTAATCCTCGCGGGTCTCCCAGAAGAGGAGGCTGCCGATGGGGTAGCCGCGTTCGATGCTGTCGAACAGATCGAGAATCTGCTGTGGTCGCCAGACGAACGGACGCTGGAACCTCGGAACCCTCAGCGTCCCATCGTCGATCAGCGTCATCAGATCCTCCATCAGGAGGACCTCCGGCTTGACGGTGATCTCGTGCTCGTCGGCTGCCATGAACCTATCCCTACAGGATCTCTCGGAGCATCGCGAGAAGGCCGCGCAACTCGCCGGGCACGTCCTCGCCCACGTTGCGGGCGAGGTCGTCTTCCGACAGGTGATCCGCCATGGCCTCGAACACCTCAAGAATGTTTTGACCGAAACCTTGGTCGAGCCCCCTGATCACTTGGGGCCGAGTCCCAGCGAACAACTGCTGTTGCTGCTCGGGCACCCCGCTCGTCTTCCTGAAGCCGTGCTTCATGTCGAAGTGTCCGCGCTGGTCGTGGTCGAGCTGCTTGAGATGGTCGAGCCGCGCCAACGACGTCCGGATCGGCTTCACCGCGTGGAGCACGTTGTTCGGCACGTAGTTCTCGGCCTCGCGCAAGGTCAGCACGTGGACCCCCAAGCCGAGTTCACGTAACTCCGCTATGCGGTGCGCGTTCTTCGCGGGAGTCCCCGGCGCCCATCGGTCACTGTCGAGCAGGGTCGCTGCACGCTTAACCCGGTGGAAAGACTCGTGTTTCTCTCTCGCCCTCCGGTAGGTGTCGCCGCCTCCTCCGTGCTCGATCTCCAGCCAGCGCTTCTCGACTGCCTCAAGGATGTCAGAGGCTTTGAAGAGCTTTGCGATACCTTTTACGAACAGTCCGTCCGAATGGTTATTTTCCACCACGAGGACGGCCGGTCGCCCGAGATCCTCTACGCACTCCTTGATGATCTCAGGCCAGATCTTCACCGGCACTGAAGCCGTAGGCGTCCTGTAGGCATGTTGCTGCTTGGACGCCTTAAGAGCGAGCTGCTTGTAGGTTGGTGCGAGTTGTGGGGCCAGGTTTCGCTCGATGAAGGACTCGGCGGTACGGGCGAGTTGCGGGGGGACCACCCATGCATGACGCTTCTTGTTGAAGTGGCGGAGGAGATCGCAGACTTCTTCTGCGTGCTCGTCCGTCTCGAGAACCGCGGCCGTCAGCTCAACCCGCATCGCTCTCCAGCCGTGTCTCCTGGGCCTCGGCGAGGGCCCGCACCTCTTCAAAGCCCTCGTCGAAGATTCCCTCCGGCCAGTAGTCCACATTGCCGAATTCGTCGACATTGATCCGCCGGACGATCGACGAGCCGCCGTCATCGTCGACGAAGTAGAGCGCCAGCCGCTTCGCGTCCAGATCGCCCTCCGCGACGCGGCGGCGCAGCCGCAGCAAGAAGGTCTCGCTGTGCGTCTCCACAAGGAACCGGACAGAGCCGTTGTTGACTGCCCTGATATAGAGATCCGCCAACATCGCTTGTGCGGACGGATGCAGATGTAGTTCGGGCTCTTCGATGAGCTCCAGGACGTCCCGTTCGGGTGGTTTGAGTTCATCCTGTGCGCGTCGGACCAGGAACGGAAGAATCTGGACGATCCCGGTACCCGAATCAGTGGCCGGTACCCAAAGGCCGGTTCTTCGTGACTTCAGGCCAACCGAGAAGCCGTGGAGGTGGGGCTGAACCTCTACCTCCCACTCGGGGAGGGGACCGCGGAGATACTCGTTGATCTTCTCAGTCAGGCGGTGCTTCCCTCGCACGTGGTCGTAGACGAGGATTTCATCCGTGAGGCTACCGAACTCGTCCTGACTGGGCTCCCTGACGGGGAGGCGCACCGTTCGTCTCGGTTTGATACGGAACGGCCCCAGGTGCCGGATGATGTCGAAGGACGAGCGGATGCGGGCTGGATCGAACCATTCGGTGCCTACATGGTTCGTCAGCTCGACTGGCAGGAGGCCCCTGAAATCTAGCCACACCGGTTCGGCTGACCGCTCCGACGGTGCGTAGAAATTCTGCTCCGGTTCTCCTGAAGCATCTCCAATCACCCATCTGTAGTCGGCCTCGTGGTCATCCGAGCGCAGCCGCCACTCCAGAACTCGCTGAGTCAGTAGTTCGGGAACGTTCTGGATCGTCGCTTGGAGTTCGTACTCCTCCCCCTGCGTCCCAGTGAGCACGAGCTCCACGGAGAAGTTGCTCAACTCCAGCCTTCTGTGGACCAGGTCGATGAAGTCCGGGGCCTCGTCGCCGAGTTGCTCCAAGTCAAGGGGTACCGAGTGATCGTTGCGGATCCCGGTTTGCAGGATGATCGGTGCCCGGACCAAGGCGCTCTTGCCCGAGTTGTTCTTCCCCAGGACCACGGTGATCGGGCGCAGCTCGATGTCCTGCCGCTCCGCGAAGCATCGGTAGTTGCGGAGCGAGAGTTTCGCCAGGGCCATGTCCACAGACCCTAACCGGCTGTGCCGTCTTAGGCCCTGGGAACAGGGCGTATCCGTCCGACCGGCGTCCTACAGTGCTGTCATGACCGAACTCCCCGTGCTCCAGGTCCCCGACGCCGCCGCGATCCGCGACGAGCTGGCCGAGCTCGTCTGCGCCGACCTGCACGGCCCGGCGGCGGGGGACGAAGAGGAGTTCACCGAGCGGCCGACCGACCGCTACCTGCTCGGCAGGCTGGCACCCAATGGGGCGATGGTCGACCCTGGGGAGCAAGACTCGCTGGCCGACGTCGAACTCGACGGCGAGTCCGGTCCCGACCAGGACGCCCCCAACGTGCCCAGCATGTTCCCCTCGTCCTACGGCTTCACCGCACACGTTGCGGGTGACGTCGACCGGCTGACCGTGACGGCCGAATGGGCGCGGTACGTGCGGGCCCGCTCGTCCGACGAGGAACGCGCCGGAGAACTGGTGTGGCGGCGGGAACCGATGGCGGGCACCGTCACCGTGCCGCTGCGTTCGGGCAAGGTGAAGCCACAGCCGTTCGACGACGACCAGCCCGAGATCGTGGTGCGCGGACGGGTCCGCAAGCACGACGGCAACTGGCTCGTCACCCTGTTCCTCGTGAACGCCCAGCGGGGCGACGTGAAGGACAGCAAGGCGTGGGTGTTCCAGGCGCGGATGGCGGCGAGCGCGCCTGGCGACGAGCCGGTGTTCCTGCGGCGCCCGGTCAGGACGGCGGGGGGCGACGAGGCCGACCGGGCCGAACGGCGGCGGCTCGCGATGGCCTACCGCTTCTGCCCGGAGTTCGCCACCGGCCACGGCGTCGCCGTCCACGCCGAGCAGTCCCCCGGCGACCCGATGCGCGCCGTCCGGGTCGGCACCGCCGCCGTGCCCGTCCATGACGTACCGGCCACCGACGTGCCGCACGCCGACACCGACCCCGACCTGCCGGAGCTGGCCGACCTGAACGTCGACATGAAGCAGCTCGCCGGGATGGACGCCGACGAGCTTCGGGCCGCCCTGTCCCCGCTGGTGGGCGGATATCGGGCCTGGCTCGACCGGATGACGCGCTCCGTCGCCGACCCGGCCGCCCGGCTGAACGGGCACGAGGACGAGGCGCGGCGCAACCTCGACGACGCGCGGCGCGCCGCCGACCGGATCGAGGCGGGCATCGCGCTGCTCGTCGACAACGACGACGCTCGACGCGCGTTCGCGTTCGCCAACGCGGCCATGCACATGCAGCGCGTCCACACGATCACCGCGGCGGAGCGCCGCCGGAGGCCCCGGCTGTCACTGCCGGAGGCGGCGCGGGAGGCCGACCTCGTCCGCAACCGGAGCTGGCGCCCGTTCCAGCTCGCCTTCATCCTGCTGAACCTGCCCGCGCTCGCCGACCCCGTCCACCCGGAGCGCAGCGGCCGGGACGAGTCCGTGGCGGATCTGCTGTGGTTCCCCACCGGCGGCGGCAAGACCGAGGCGTACCTCGGCCTGACCGCGTTCACCCTCGCCATTCGGAGGCTCCGGCCCGACTACGGCGGGCACGACGCGGAAAGCGGCGTGGCCGTGCTGATGCGCTACACGCTGCGGCTGCTCACCATCCAGCAGTTCCAGCGGGCCGCGGCCCTGATCTGCGCGTGCGAGAAACTGCGCCGCGACGACGAGGACCTGTGGGGACGGACGCCGTTCCGGCTCGGTCTGTGGGTGGGCGGCCGGGTCACTCCCAACCGCACCGACCAGGCGACCGAATGGACCAGGGAGCAGCGCCGGACCACGGGACGCCCCCGGCACGTGAGCGGGTCCCCGCATCAGCTCACGTCCTGCCCCTGGTGCGGAACCGCCATCGTTGCGGGGCGGGACATCGAGGTCGACAAACTTCGCCGCCGCACCCTTATCCGCTGCTCCGACTTCGACTGCGATTTCCACGCCTACGCCGGGGACGGCGACGGGCTGCCGGTCGTCGTCGTGGACGAGGAGATCTACCGACTCGGCCCGGCGTTCGTCATCGCCACCGTCGACAAGTTCGCCCAGCTCCCCTGGGTCGGCGACACGCAGACGCTGTTCGGACGCGCGGAGCGCCGCTGCGAGCGGCACGGGTTCGTCACGCCCGACCTCGCGGAGGTCTGCTGCGAGGGCCGCACCAGCCACCAGGCGAGCGGGGCGCTGCCCGCCGCGCGGCACGTGCCGGTGCCGCCCGTGCGACCGCCCGACCTGATCATCCAGGACGAGCTGCACCTCATCTCCGGGCCGCTCGGCTCGCTCGTCGGCCTCTACGAGACCGCCGTGGACCGGTTGTGCACCTGGGACGGGCCCGGCGGACGCATCGTCCGGCCCAAGGTGATCGCCTCCACGGCGACGGTGCGGCGGGCCGCCCGGCAGCTCTACGCCCTGTTCGACCGGGGCCGCACCGAGATCTTCCCGCCGCCCGGCCTCAGCGCCGACGACAACTTCTTCGCCCGTCAGCGACCGAGCGAGCCCCGCCCCGGTTACGAGGGGGTCGTCAAGCCGGGTCGTCGCTATGTCGGCGTCTGCGCGCACGGCGTCCGCATCAAGTCCACGCTCATCCGGGTCTACGTCGCGGTGCTCGCAGCCGCGCAGAAGCTCCACGACAAGTACGGGCAGAACCCTGTGACCGACCCGTACATGACGCTGGTGGGCTACTTCAACAGCCTCCGCGATCTGGGCGGAATGCGCCGCCTGGTGGAGGACGACGTCTCCACCCGTTTGTCCCGCGCCGACCAGCGCGGCCTGGCCCGGCGGTACGAGCCGAAGCTGCGCGAGCTGACGTCCCGGCTGTCGTCCGGCGACATTCCCGAGGTGCTGGCCGAACTCGAACTGCGGTTCGGCCCCCGCGCCAAGGGCGACCGGCGGCCGATCGACGTCCTGCTGGCCACCAGCATGATCGCGGTGGGGGTCGACGTTTCCAGGCTCGGTGTCATGGTGGTGGCCAACCAGCCCAAGTCCACCGCCGAGTACATCCAGGCCACCAGCCGCGTCGGCCGGGAGGACCCCGGCCTCGTGTTCACCGTCTACAACTGGGCGCGACCGCGTGACCTGTCGCACTACGAGAAGTTCGAGCACTTCCACGCCACCGTCTACCAGCATGTGGAGGCGCTCTCGGTCACGCCGTTCGCCTACCGGGCCGTCGACCGAGGACTGACCGGTGTTCTCGTGGCGCTCGTCCGCGGGCTGGAACCGGCGTTCAACGCCAACGACGCGGCCCGCCTGTTCGGCCGGGAGAGCAAGCTCGCGGATCACGTCGTCAACGTGATCCGGCGGCGGGCCCGGCATGTTCTCGGCAACGCGCGGGACGCCGTCGACGTCGAACGGGAACTCGACACCCGGCTGGACTTCTGGGCGCGGGAGCGCACCGTCCCCGAACGCGTCCTCGGATACCGGACGCCCCGCCGCTCCGACGTGGTCGCGGGGTTGCTGCGACAGCCGGACGGCGGCCCGTGGACCAAGACGATGTGCCCGACCTCCCTGCGCGACGTCGAACCCGGCGTCCGGCTCCTGCTGCTCGACCAGCACGACCTGGGCGCGACGGAGGCTCCGCCCTTCGCGCCCGTCCCGCGAGAGGAGCAGGAATGACCATGCGCGTCGGGGAGCTGCGTCCCAACCAGCTCTTGCACACCTACGGCGTCGGTGCCGTGGCCGACCTGCCGAACCTTTCGGTCGTCCTGATGGGCCTGGAGTCCTGGGACGAGCCGCAGGCGCGCGTCCTCACCGAGGATCGGCTGCTCGCCGCCGTCCGCCGCAAGCTCGGCCCCCAGGTCGAGACGCTGCGCACCCCGCCGTACTCACCGGAGGACGCGGGCGACCCGTTCGGCGAATGGACCAGGGTCGGTGTGCCGGTCGCCGCGTTCCCCCGCTACCTGCGCTGCACCGACCTTCGCTGCAACCGCCTCGCCTCGATCGACACCCGGCTCTTCGAGCTCGTGCCGAGCCCGTTCTCACCCGACAGAGTTCGATACGTTCACACCTGTCGCGGCACCGGCGGGCGCCGTCCCACCGCCGTTCCCGCCCGTTTCGTCCTCGCCTGCACGCGAGCCGGGCATCTGGACGACTTTCCCTGGTCGTACTTCGCGCATCGCGGCACGTCCCCGGAGGCCGGTGACCACACGCTCCAGCTCGTCGAACGCGGGACCGGCGGCGAGGCCGCCAACGTCTTCGTCGTCTGCTCGTGCGGCGCCCGTCGCACCATGGCGGAGGCGATCGGCCTCGCAGGGGAGCGGAATCTGCCCGCGTGCCGGGGCCGTCACCCGCACCTCGGAACCTTCGAACCGTGCGGGCTGCCGACCCGGACTCTGGCCCTGGGCGCCACCAACGGCTGGTTCGCCATGCAGATGCGCGTTTTCAGCCTTCCCCGAGCCGACAACGACCTCGCCCAGCTCGTCGCCGACCTTTGGAACGACCTCAACCTGTTGCCGCACCTGGACGAGTCCGCGGCCAAGAGTCTCCTGCCGAAACTGGGTGTCTGGCCCGAACTCCAGGTACATGGGGTCGACGCGGTCCTACGGACCATCCAGAAACACGCGGACCAAGACGGAGAGCACCAGGACGACCGGGACGAACTCGACCTCACCGGTCCGGAGTGGGCGGCGTTCACGCACGACGAGGACGTCGAGCTGCCCGACTTCACCACCCGTCGGGTGAGCGTCCCGCAAAGCGAACGAGGATGGCTGGAAAGGGTCACGCTCGTCCCGCGTCTCCGCGAGGTCGCGGCCCTCTACGGCTTCACCAGGATCGACGCCCCCGAATGGGACGTCGTCTCCACGGACGACAGTCGTCGCGCCCGGCTTTCCAGGGATGCGCCGACCTGGGTGCCCTGCGCGGAGATGCGCGGTGAGGGCATCTTCCTGAAGTTCAAGGAGGACCGTCTCGCCGGTTGGGAGGACAGCACCGAGGTCCAGGAGCGCGAGAAGATTCTCCGCGAGGCGCATGAGGCATGGCGGGCCGCCCGAGGGCTGGAGCCCGGCCACTGGCCCGGCATTCGCTACCTCATGCTGCATACGTTCGCCCACACGCTGATCCGAGAGTTCTCACTGGAAAGCGGCTACAGCGCTACCGGCATCGCCGAACGGGTCTATGCCCGCGCCGCCGAGCCGATGGCGGGCGTGCTGCTCTACACCGCCGCCCCCGACAGCGAAGGCACCCTCGGCGGCCTCGTCTCCCTCGGTTACGCCGAACGGCTCGGCCCGCTGATCCGGCAGGCGCTCGACGCGGCCAAGCTGTGCAGCTCGGATCCCCTCTGCTCGGAGCACGACCCCCGCAACCACGGACACCTCTACGGCGCGGCGTGCCATGCGTGCCTGTTCGCGGCCGAGACCTCCTGCGAGCGGGGCAACCACTACCTCGACCGCGCCCTGGTCACCGACACGGTGACCGGAAGCCGGTGCGGATTCTTCCGATGACCGGCGACCTGCCGTCGGTCATCGCCGCCACCGCCGCCGAACTCGCGCCGAGGCACCTGGCGGCCTGGTGCCGCGTGTTACGCGCGACCGATCGTCCCTCCCAGACGGTGGAGGCCGCCCTGCTGGAATCACGCCCGGGTTACGCGCTGAGCGGCATCGCCCGCAGGCTGGTCACCGCGTGGTCGCACTCGGGAGCCTCCGGCGAGTCGGTCGCGCTCGCGCTGGAGACCGCCGGAGCGATCCGCCGCGAGCAGTCGGTCCAGAGGAGCACGATCGCCGTCAGCGGCCCGGTGAGCGACGCCGTGCCGGTGCGGCTCACCAGCCAGGTCGCTCTGGAGGTCATCCGAGAGGCCACACGCTCCTTGCTGATCGTCAGCTTCGCCGCGCACGGGGTGTCCGAGATCGTCACTGAGGTGGCCCGGACCGCCGACCGGGGCGTACGCGTCGATCTCGTCCTTGAGACGTCGGTGGCCGACGGGGGCACACTCGACGGCCCCGGCGCCGCGGCTGCCTTCCGGTCTCTGCGAGACAGGCCGGGAGTGCGCTTCTGGCATTGGCCCCAGGACCGACGCTCGATCCTTGGCCGATCCCGCGCCGCACTACACGGCAAGCTGATAGCCGCAGACGAACGCAGCGCCCTGCTAGGCAGCGCCAACCTCACCGACCGGGCTTTGGCGCAGAACCTTGAGATCGGAGTGGTCCTCCGTGAACCATCCACCGTCCAGAGCCTTGTCCGCCACTTCCAATCCCTAATGAATCCTCACAACGGCCCACTAAGCCGCCTCTCCTAAGAACGCGCCAAAGCTGAGAGCACACCCTGTCATTGATGTACAAAGCCCTTTTCGGCCGAGGGACCGATCGCCTTGCTCCTGAACCGCCGCACATCAGTTGGTCAGTGGAGGATGCGCATCAGGAACGCTTGCCGGGAGGCATCTTCTTGACCTTCTTCTTCGGAGCCGAAGGCGCTGCCCCGACGGCACCGATTACCTTGCGTGCAAGCTCGGTCCATTTGGCTCGTCCACTCCGTCACGGTCGTCGGTGTACATCAGTGTCCCATTCGGGCCGCCGCCCTCCTCGAAGGGAAGGATGCCAGCCGCACGGTACCTCTCCAGCTTGGTCTCCCCAGAGCAAGGTTCCGCCCGCTCCCTCGCGGGAGCCCACCACCCGGCAGCCCGAACCGCCAAGTGCGGCCCAGCATCACTCCAGACGGACCAAGGCGCCCGGCAAGCGGCGGCGTCCCAGCCTCGGCCCCCGTCCCCGGACTCACCGGCCGCATCGGGCGCCTCGGACACCGGCGTGGGTCCGCGACGAATGCCGCCGCCGGTTTCCACGCGACACCACCCGCCAAACCGCATGCATCGCCGCCCTGCGCAACTACCTACGGCGCTGACCCTTGCCGTGCGGGGCTACGCGTCGGGCGGGAGGGTTTCTGGGAGGCCGAGGCGTGGGAACTGGTCGTCGTGAAACGTGATGATCTCGGTGATCGAGCCGCCCGTGACGCGCAGGACGTCGATCGTCATCGGGACGTACGCGCCCTCGGGCTCGCGCAGTTGGTAGAAGGCGACGGCGGGCTGCCGGTTCACGTGGGTCAGGACGCCCCGAAGGTGGTGAAGGCCCTCGAAGCCGCCCTCGACCCAGCCGTTCACCACCGTGTCGCGGCCGACGTACAGGCCCGGCGCGGGCCCGCTGCAACGCGCTGTTGACCGAGTTGACCGAGTCGCCGAGAAGCTCCGCGACGTCCTTGGCGGGCCAGCCGAGCACGTCCCGCAGGATCAGCACGGCCCGGGGGCGCGGCGCGAGGTGCTGGACCGCGACCAGGTACGCCAGTTCGATCGTCTCCCGCGCGACGGCGAGTGCCTCCGGCTCGTCGGCGTCGGCCGTGGGCAACTCGTCCAGCAGGCAGTCCGGGTAGGGCCGCAACCACAGCACCTCGCCGCCGGTCGCGGGCTCCGGACGGCGTTTGGCGAGCAGGTCCAGGCAGGCGTTGGTGGCGATCCGGTACAGCCAGGCCCGGAACGTCGACCGTCCCTCGTAGGTCTCGCGCCGCCGCCAGGCGCGCAGGTACGTCTCCTGGACGGTGTCCTCGGCGTCCTCGAACGACCCGTGCATCCGGTAGCAGTGCACATGCAGCTCCCGCCGGTGCCGCTCCGCCAGACCTGTGAACGCCGGCTCGTCGACCTCACTCAGGCCGCTCACGTCCAGCTCCCTGTTCGCACCCATCACCTCATCCTTCCCACTCGTCATGTGCTGTCAGCAGGTATGACGGGTTCGGGCGCGAGAACTCATCACCGCGTGATCATGCGGGGTGAGGAGTGTTCGCGGTGGCGGTGGGTGGTGGGGGTCGGGCGGGGTGGGACGGTGGTGTGCCGTTCCAAGGCGGCGCGGGGGCAGACGCGGTGCCGATCGCCGAACGCGTCAGCGGCGACACCGGGCACCGGCTGCTGCGCGGCGGCGTTTTTCTGGGCGGCGCCGTCCGGCGCGTCCAAGATCGTCGATCCGTCCTTTCGAATGCCATGGAAAGGGGAGCGAGCCCAGGTTATGAATTGGGCCGAACGCCGTGCCGATAAACGGCTGTCGGCGTTGGCGTTCGGCCCGTCGTCGTCAGCGGAGGATGGGGTAGCGGCGGACCAGGGGGAGGCGGGCCCAGGTTCTGCCGAAGCCGAAGGTGGTGCCGGCGTCGGCGAGGGCGGCGGAGATCAGCAGGGCCGCGTAGATCCAGTGCTGGTCCATGAACGGGTTGCTGTCCGGCCAGAGGGACGCGGCCCACAGCATGGTGAGGAGGATGGTTCCGCCGACGGCGGCGACGCGGAGGCAGATCCCGAGGGTGAGCGCGACGCCGAGACCGCCGAGGCCCAGCATGAACAGGGTGTCGACCCACAGCTGGCCGGCCATCGAGTGGAAGATCTCCTTGAACGGGCCGTCGGCGTGGCTGAGGAAGCCCTTGGACGGTGAGGTGCCCGACAGCCAACCGCTCTCGGTGGGCTTGCCCAGTCCGAAGAGCTTGTCGACGAACGCCCAGAGGAAGATCCAGCCGAGCAGGATTCGTCCGATCGCGAGGGCGTAACGGGCGGGGTGCGCAGGGGCCAGGGAAGGCGAAGGCCGCAGGCGGGTATCGAGAGACATGGCTGTTCCTTGGGGGTGGGAAGCTAGAACGTGCCAATCGATAGGTAAGTTTCCTATTAGTTTACGGTTGAATCAAGTAGACCAGTGGCATTTTTCTCGCCTTGTTCACCCGTATCGTCCGAAGGCGCGGTGGAGCGGGGATCCCGCAGGAAAAACGCGCTGGTAAGGACACCGAGAAGCACGATCGCCGCGTTAGCCGCGATCGCGACGCGCAGTCCGCCGAGGACGGCCGAGGCCCCGGTGCCGACCATGGCGGCGGTGGCGACGGAGCTCATGATCGGCGTGCCCATCGTGATGCCGACCTGCTGCGTCATGGTGGCGAGGCCGGTGGCCAGGCCCTGTTCGCGGTCCGCGAGACCCGAGGTGGCGGTGACCATGAACGCCACGATGACCAGCATGTTGCCGACGCCGCCGACGAAGCTGGCGACGAGCATCAGCCACATCCAGGAGCGGTCGGCGCCGAGGCCGAGCAGGGCCGCGGTGGACACGGTCTGGAGGAGTCCGCCGACGATCAGCGTCCGCTTGCTGCCGATCCGTCCGATGACCCGCGGGGCCGTGGTGCCGCCCGTGACCATGAACTGCGACGAGTTCGCCTCACTCTGGGCCCGCCACCCGGTGCGCACCTGCACCTCCGGTGTGAAACACCTGCTCCACCCCATGGTCGGCGCGATGGAACCCAGCTTCGAGAACCTCGTCATCCCCGGCACCTCGGGCCAACGCCTCATCGCCTACACCCCCGAGCCCGACACCCCCTCACAGGAAGCACTGAGCCTCCTGTCCACCGGTGGTTACGGGGTGCGGCGGGTCAGGACCAGGGGGGCGTCTTCGGTGATGGCCACCGTGTGTTCGGAGTGGGCTGTGCGGGAGCCGTCGGCTGAGCGGATGGTCCAGCCGTCGGGGTCGTAGATGATGCGGTCGGTTGTGCGGGCGAGCCAGGGTTCCAGGGCGAGGGTCAGGCCGGGGCGGAGTTTGAGGCCGCGGCCCGCTCTGCCGCGGTTCGAGACGTGGGGTTGTTCGTGCATTGAGCGGCCCAGGCCGTGGCCGCCGAACTCGTCGTTGACCGGGTAGCCGTAGTCGGTGGCCACCGCGAGGATCGCGGCGGAGATGTCGCCCAGGCGGTTGCCCGGGCGGGCCATGTCGATCGCGGCTTCGAGTGCCTCCTCGGTGGCGCGGACTATGCGCAGGTCTTCCTCGGCCGGGGTTCCGACGATGACGGTGCACGCGGAGTCGGCCACCCAGCCGTCGATGCCGAGCGCCAGGTCCGCGCTGAGGACGTCGCCGTCGCGCAGGACGTAGTCGTGGGGCAGCCCGTGCAGGACGGCGTCGTTGACCGACAGGCAGATGACGTTGCGGAACGGGCCGTTGCCGAAGGACGGCGCGTAGTCCCAGTAGCACGACGTCGCGCCGCGTCGCTTGATCATGGCGCGGGCGTGGTGTTCCAGGTCGAGGAGGTTGACGCCCACCGCGGCGAGTTCGCGGACCTCGGAGAGCACGTCGGCGACGAAACGTCCGGCCACGTGCATGCGCTGGATCTCCGCGGGCGTCTTCAGTTCGATCACGGGTACCTCATGTCCACAGGGTGCTGGTATTTCTATACCGGGCACTTTAGCCTTGACGGTATAGAAATACCAGTCCTACCCTGGGGGCATGGTCCGCCAACCGCTCACGCCCGAACAGATCGAGGCCGGTCGGCGTCTCGGTGCCCTGCTGCGGCACGCGCGGGCGGGACGCGACCTCGCGGAGGTCGCGCGGGCGGCCGGGATCTCGCCGGAGACGCTGCGCAAGATCGAGACCGGACGGCTGCCCTCCCCGGGGTTCGGCACGATCGTCCGTCTCGGGGAGGCGCTCGACGTGCCGGTGCAGGAACTGGCGGCCAGCTGGCGCGGTAGCGACCTTCCGCTGGAAGCCGTGACCTAGCCGGGGCTACCAGGTGTGGGCCACGTCGATGACCAGGCGCGTGCCGCCGCCGTCGCGCGGGAGCGTCAGGACGCGGAACGGCAGGCGTGCCCGTACGCCCAGGCCGATCGTCGTCTGGCTCTCGAAGGAAGCCGCACCGGCCACCTGCCGGAACGTGGTGTACCCGCTGACGTTGGCGAGTTCGGGTGAGGTGGCGGGGAAGCCCGTGGCGGCGGCCGCCTGGACGATGACCCGCAGCTTGGCGCCGCCGCGCAGCGGAACCGGCTTGCCCGAGCCCTCCTGGACGACCTCGTCGACATAACCGACGAGGTAACCGAAGCCCGAACCGGCCACTTCGACGACGAGCCGGTCGTAACAGCTCTGGCGGCCGGTGCGGACCCGCTCAAGGGGGCCCTCCGCGTAGTTGTGCAGCGTTCCCTTCTGCTGCGATCCCCAGGCGGTGTCGCACGCGGCCGACGCCGGTGTGCCGACCACCCCGACGAGGGCGGCTGACAGGACGAGTGCCAGCAGTCCCCCAAATAATGCGCGCATCTCGGACCTCCATCGCGGAAAGTGACATCGATTGCTATAAGGGACGTCCCATGTCCGCCGGTGGTTGGCTCAGCGCCGGGTCCGGATGCGGCGCTCCGTGCGGGAAGGGTCTTCTTGCCCGTTTTCTGTTCGGTGGCGGTTCGCCTGCGTTTCGATCCGGGCCGGGGACGGCCAGTGCACGTCGTAGGCCCAGCCCATTCGTTCGAGCAGGCGGATCAGCGTGGCGCTGGGATCGAACTGGCCTTTGAGGACGCCATGGCGAGCGCTGGTCGGTTCGACGTGGTGCCAGTTGTGCCAGCCCTCGCCGAACGTCAGGAACGCCACCCAGCGGACGTTCGTGGAGCGGTCACGGGTGGAGAAGGCCCGGTCGCCGAAACAGTGCGCGATCGAGTTCACCGACCAGGTGGCGTGGTGGACGATCGCGTAGCGAACCAGGCCCGCCCAGAAGAGGGCCGTCCAGAAACCCGCCCACGACCAGGAGAGCAGACCGCCCGCCGCGGCCGGTAACAGGAAGGACGCGGCCGTGATCACCGGATAGGCGGCGTCCACGCGGCGGATGTCGGGGTCGCTCCGCAGGTCAGGCGCCCAGTGCTCGTGGTCGGAGCGGTGCCTGGCGCTGTAGAACCAGCCGACCTGGGCGTGCAGCAGGCCGCGCAGCAGGGCGAAGCCGGAGTCGCCGTAGGCCCAGGGCGAGTGCGGGTCGCCCGGTTTGTCGGAGTACTTGTGGTGTCTGCGGTGTTCGGCGGCCCACAGCGTGGGCGGCCCCTGGAGGGCCATCGCGCCTGCCAGGGCGAACGTCATCCGGACGGGACGCGAACAACGAAACGAGCGGTGCGTCAGCAGGCGGTGATAGCCGACGCTGATGCCGAAGATGTTCACGGCGTACATGACCAGGGCGAGCAGGACGTCGAGCGGCCCGATCGCGCGCCCCCAGGCGACCGCCACGGCGGCGATCAGGACAATGGGAGGCAGGACGACCAGAACGACCAGGTAGGCGTGCCTGCGCGGCTCGGACACCCGGACCGTCTCCCCCATCGTTCCCTCCCCGTAGGTCGGCCCCCATTGAACTGCGCGGATATGGCGGCTGGCAGTGGCCTGACGGTTAGGCAACAATCACCGATTGAATCTACTTAACTACTGAAAGTGGCAAACCTCTGAGCGTCGGTGATCCCTTACTCTCTGGGTCCGGTCGGTCATGAGTTCGGAGTTGATGCCATGCGACCTGATGGGTATCTCGCCGCCTACGACAGGCTCGTCCAGGCCGATCCGGCGGCCGCGCAGGCCCGGCTGGCCGGGTGGTTACGCACCGATTGGCGGGATCTGTTCGCCGAGCTTCGCGCCGACCGCCCCGTCCTCGCCGCCCCGGCCTTCACGCTGGTCACCCGCCATGCCGACGTCGTCGAGGTGCTGTCCAGGCCGGAGTCGTTCACCGTGCGCACGTACCGGCCGTCGATGGAGGCCGCGCTCGGCGCGCCGAACATGCTGACCCGCGACGAGACGCCCCTGAACTGGCGCGAGAAGGGCCTGATGCAGGCCGTGCTCGCGATGGAGGACGTCCCCGCCGTCCGCGCGCTCACGGGAGAACTCGCCGAGCAGGCGCTGGACGAGGCCGATGGAGAGCTGGACGCCGTCCGCCACCTGTTCCGGGGCGTTCCGCTGAAGGTCTGCGCCCGTTACTTCGGTTTCCCCGGGCCGGACGAGGAGACGCTGTCCCGCTGGTCGCGGGCCGTCATGACCGACGTGACCGCCAACCTGGTCGGCGAGCCGAGCGTGCGGGCCGCGTCGGTCGCCGCGGGCGCGGAGATGATGGCCTACCTGCGCGACCTGGTCGCCGAGCGGCGGGCCGCACCCGATGGCACCGACGTGCTCGGTCGGCTGGTGCGTGCCCGGCTGCCGGAAGAACTCGGTTTCGACGACGAGCGCGTCGCGGTCAACGTCGCCGGGACGCTGCTGGGGTTCGTCGAGAACGCGGCCGGGTCGATGACGAACGTGGTGTCCCTGCTGCTGGGGCAGCCAGGTCTGCACGCCGAGGCCGCCGCGGCGGCAAGCGATCCCGAGCGGTTCGACCGTTATGTCTGGGAGACTCTGCGGTTCGATCCCTTCCTGAAGATGATCATTCGCTTCTGCGAGCGCGACCACGCGCTGCCGAGCGGGGCGACCGTCCCGGCGGGACGTCCGGTCCTGGCCGCGGTCGCGTCCGCCATGTTCGACGCGGCGGCCGTCGAGAACCCCGCCGCCTTCCTGACCGATCGTCCCGAACACGCCTGGATGCATTTCGGGCACGGGCCGCACGCCTGCCTCGGCGTCCACCCGGGACGGGTCGTGATCGCCGAGACCGTCCGCCGGGTCATGCTGCGGCCCGGACTGCGCGCCGGTGGGGACGTCCGCCGCGACCGGGACGTCTTCCCCGACTGTTTCACCCTGCGGTTCGACACTCCGGCACGCGAGGGGGCATGACCGTGCGAGAGGCCAGAAAGAGCGCCCGTGGCTTCGCCTCGGACGGGGCCCGCAACCGACTGCGTTACCTCGCGCTCACCAGCGGCGGGCCGTTATGGCGGCTGGTCGAGAGCTCCACCGCGCTGCGCCGCCGAGTCAACGCCACCCTGATCGACCAGGCCGTCCGGGAGATGCCGCCGCGTCCCGAACCGCTGAGCACCATGGCGCCGTACACGTCCTGGTCGTCGCTGACCGACCGCACCTACAGCGGACGCCACCTGCCGCCCGCCCCCAACCAGGAGGTCGGGCGCCCGACGGTGGAGCGTGCCGCCGACCTGTTCGACCGCGACGGCGAGATGATTCTCTGCCCCCGGTCCACCGTTCTTTTCGCTTACTTCGCGCAGTGGTTCACCGACGGGTTCCTGCGCGGGGAGTCGACCGAGCCCCGTGACCCGCGCCGCAGCACGTCCAACCACGAAGTCGACCTCAACCCGGTGTACGGGCTGAACGCCGAGGCGACCGACGCCGTCCGCGCCCACCAGGGTGGCCTACTCAAGAGCCAGCTCATCAACGGTGGCGAGTTCCCGCCCTACCTCTGCGAGAACGGCAAGGTCAAGCCCGAATTCTCGGTGCTGACGGCAGTACGCATGGAGCAGCTCACCGACGCGCAGCGCGACACCCTCTTCGCTACCGGCGGCGACCGTGGCAACGTCCAGGTCGGCTTCACGATGATGACGGTGCTGTTCCTGCGCGAACACAACCGGGTCGCCCGGATCCTCGCGAACGAGAACCCCGACTGGGACGACGAGCGCCTCTTCCAGACCGCCCGCAACATCGTCATCGTCGAGGTCGTCCGGCTGGTCGTCGAGGAGTACATCAACCACATCGCGCCGTACCATTTCCGGTTCCTGCTCGACCCGCGCCTCAGCCGGACCTTGCGGCACGCGCCCTGGCAGCGTCAGAACTGGGCGTCGGTCGAGTTCAACCTGGTGTACCGGTGGCACAGCCTCGTCCCGTCCAGCCTGGTCGTCGGCGACACCGAGCTGCCCCTCGCCCGGACGCTGTTCGGCGCCGCCCTGCTCCCCGGCCCCGGTCTCGGACGGGTTTTCGAGGACGCCTCCGAGCAGCGCGCCGGACGCATCGGCCTGTTCAACACCGATCCGCTTCTGCGCCCGGTCGAACTGTCCTCGATAGCCGACGCCCGCACCCTCGGCCTAGCCTCGTACAACGACTATCGGGCCCACTGCCGTTTCCCCAGGGCGCGCGACTTCGGCCAGGTCTCGGGCGATCCGCGTGTGCTGGACGCGCTGTCCGACCGGTACCGTAGCGTCGACGACCTGGAGCTGTACGTCGGCCTGTTCGCCGAGGAGCCCGGATCGCCCGCCGCCGTCCTGCCGCCGCTGCTCACCAAGATCATCGCGATCGACGCGTTCTCGCAGGCGCTCACCAACCCGTTGCTGGCGCCCCGGGTGCTGACCGCCGCGACCTTCACCCGCACCGGCATGCGGGTGATCGCCGAGACCCGCACGATCGGTGACGTGCTCGCCCGCAACACCCCGGAGGACCCGCGCCCCCGGTCCGTGAGCATGACGTGGCGAGGAGCGCCCCGATGACCGCGCACGACGGACCGTACGACGAACCCGACGGCAGGCTCGACGACGGACCCGTCGAGCCGGGGCTGCCGTCCGCCGCCCGGGAACTCGCCGAGATCGCGCACACGCTCCGCGAGGCGTCCGCCCACGCCACGGCCGCGCTCGCCGATCCGCGGGTCACCGCCGCCGCGTGCCGGGCGCCGGGCGCGGGATGGCGCGCGCAGCGGTCGCTGGCCCGTGCCATCACCAATCCCGCCGGGCTCGGCTGGGCCCCGTCCGGCGGGGTGCTGGGCGTCCTCGGCGCCAAGCTCGGCGGGATCGCCGGGACGGCCAGCCTGCCCGTCGCGGTCATGACCACCTCGCTGCGGCTGCGGATCGCCGCCGTCGCCCGCACCGAGCCCGCCCTCACCGAGGACCCCCTCGTCCACCGGCTGATCGAGGCGGCCAGCGAGGGCCGGGCCGGGGTGATCGGGGCGCTGCGCGACCTGGTCGCCGACCGGGGCGCGGCGGGCGCGATCACCGCCGTGTCGCCCGTCTTCAGCGAGGTCCTCGCGCTGCGCGCGCTGCTCGACCGCAACCCGCTGAACGACCACACCGCCTGGCTCATCGCCACCGGCATGGGCGCCGCGACCGCCGACCCGCTGACCGGGCTGAGCAACCGGGTCATCGCGCGGCTGGACCACGGCCGGGGGGCCGCCGTGCGCGCCGTGCCGTCCGCCGATGAGGCCGCGCGGTTCTGCCGGGACGCGTCCCTGCTCGGCCTGCTCGGCGACCTGGACGCGATCGGGACGGACGGCCGCGCGCTGATCCTCACCGTGCGCGGCCCCGACGACGTCGAGCGGTACGTCCTCCTCGCGCCGGGCATGCGGATGGGCGCGCCGGACGGCACCTCGCCCGCCGATCTGCTCGGCGCGTTCAGCAGCACCGTCCTGAACAGCGGGCCCTACAGCCGTTCACTCGCCAGGGTGATCGCCGACTACCGGATCCCCGCCGGTGCCGACCTCGCCCTCATCGGGCACAGCGCGGGGGGCGCCGCCGTGATGAGCCTGAGCCAGGACGTCGCGCTGAACGCCCGCCACCGGCTCACCCATGTCATCGCGATCGGTTCGCCGATCGAGTTCAAGGAGCCCGCCGACCCCGCGACCTGGGTCGCCAGTGTCACCAACCGGTACGACATCGTCCCGAGTCTGGACGGTCAGGGCGCCGGAAACTGCTTCGCGCGGCGGCCCGACTGGTACGTCGTGGACTACGCCGACCCGACGCACCTGTTCCCCGAGTGCCACAGCCTCGGACGGTACGCCGCCGACATCGAGAACGCCCTCCCCGAGGCCCGCGCCCAAATCGAACGACAACTCGCGCCCTACAACGGAACAGTCGTGCACCGTCGCGTCTACCAGCTTTACGACGACGCGCGTCGTCCGGAAGGCTTTCCCTTCCTGACGGTCGCTTCTCGCTCCGAACCCACGCCAGACGGTCCGGTGGAGTTGCCCGCGCGCACGTCGGACGCGACGACCCTGGCCGCCTGGTTCACGACCGACACCGCGTCGGCGGCCGCCGTGCTCGGTGAGTTCGGGGGCGTCGTTCCGGTACGGGTCGGCCTGCGATCGCTGGTCGTGTTACACGTCTACGACCACCGGGAGAGCACGCTCGGACCGCACCACGAGATCGCGCTCGGTGTTCTGGTGCACGACCCCTGGTGTCCCCGACCGGTCGGCGTCTGGCGGGACCTGCTGCGTCGGTCGCAGTTGCGCGGCGCGGGTCTGCGAACCGTCGCCACGGCGTTGAGCACACCCGAGGCGGGTTCCGCCCACCGAAATTTGTGGAGCGAACACGCTTCCACGGTCCCCACCCACATCCGGTTGGACGGGCGGAACGCCGCCGTCACCGTCGGTGGCAGGGACGACCGAGTTCTGACGTTCACCGGGTCGCTCGGGCCAAGCAGCCCGTGGTCGTCGGGCGATCTCGTCCTCTACTCCATGCGGGCGGACGCCCTGTTGCGCTCGCTCGTCCACACCCACGGACCGAACCGCCTGCATCCGGCGCCGCGAGCCCGGCTGCGCATCGGCGCCGCAGACCACCTGCTCGCCGACATGCTGCGCGCCCTCGGACTCGACGGCGCCCGCCCGTTCCTCTGTCACAGCAGCCCGCACCAGTCGCTCCGCCGCGACGCGGGCGCGCCCGTCGTCCCCGCCTAGGAGGCCGCCTTGCCCGCCCACCGCTCGGTCGCCGACTCCGCGACCCTGCTGCTGTCCGACGTCAAGGCCGTCGAGAACGCCACGGCCCGCCTGCGCGCCCTCGCGCGGCGGCTCCGGGACGACCCGACGACCCCGCCGTGGTTCGTCGAAACCGTCGAAGCCCACATCACGGCCAGCGCGACCGCCGCGTCCGACCTGTCGGAGGCGGCATCACATCTGCTCATCCTGTCCGTCTCCGCTCCACGCTGAAACCAGTCTCACTCGACCGCGCCGCCAGACGAGCCCCACCCGTCTGCCATTCGCCGCGAGGATTCGACCGTTCGTCGCACGCGGCGAGGGGCTCGCCGCACACAGCCGGCCATTCGACGCCGTCCTGAATCTTGGGCTATCGCTCGTTCGTCGCTTCACGGACTCTCAGTCCATAGATCCTTGAATACCCCGGACATTACGGATCTTTCTCTTGTGTCCCATACGCACGCCTCGACCCCCCATCCCCCGTCCCGAGGTAGGTTCCCTTGAGAGAGTCCAGAGCGAGACACGGAACGGCCGTGCTGGCCGTGGGCGTCCTGGTGGCGCTGGCCCTTCCGGGGTCGGCGCCGTCGCACGCGGCCGGTGGTCCGAAGCCGGGCGCGGCGCCCGTGAACTACGTCCCCGACGAACCCCTTCCCACCGAGCCGACGCCTCCGCAGCAGCGGCTGGACGCCCTCGGCATCAGCGGCTACCCCGATCGGCTGAGCGTCGAGCCCGGGGAGTCGGTCAAGATCATGGCGAGCACCAAGGCCAAGACGTTCACGTCCACCATCGTGAGGGTCACCCACGGCGACGCCGACCCCGCGGGGCCCGGCGTCAAGGAGCAGGTGATCAACGACCCGGTCAACCGCACCTACCCCGGCGTTGACCAGCGGCTTCCGCTGGGCTCGTACGTGACGGTGCCCGACGGCCGCCGGCTCAGGCCAGAGGACGGGTTCACCATCACGGCGTGGATCGCCCCGTCCACGATCCCGGGATCGCCCTACAACCGGACCGCGTTGAAGCGGACGCCGGTCGGCACGCCACGGGCGCAGGGCCTGGTCACGAAGTGGTCGGAGGCCGACAAGCGCGGCTACGGCCTGTTCATCGACGAGACCGGCGCGACGGCACTGCGGATCGGCGCGGAGACCGTCTCGACCGGGGTCAAGCTGCGGCCCTGGGCGCCCGCGATGGGCGGCCCGGAGATGTACTTCTCCAAGAACGTCCGTCCGCAGCACGTCAACAACTCCGGCTGGTACTTCGTCGCGGCCTCTTTCGACGCGAAGAGCCACGAGGTCACCGTGACGCAGCGACCGGTCTCGACGCTCCCGGACGACTCGGGCGCGACCGTGACCAAACGGATCGGCGGCGACCTGCGGAACTCGAAGGACCCGCTCCTCATGGCCGCCTACTGGAACCGTTCGGGCGACGACCACCCGGCCGGGTTCTACAACGGCAAGATCGAAGCACCCGCCCTGTACGACAAGGCGTTCGGCAAGCGTGAACTGGACGCCGCCGCCAAGGGCGACCGGTCGGCGCGGCCGTCCGCGGCGTGGGACTTCTCCAGGCACATGTCCGGCGACCGGGTGTCTTCAACGGGTTCGCGGAGCCTGGACGGACGCGCGGTGAACCTCCCGGTCCGCGCGCTGACCAGCCACGACTGGGACCGCAAGACCATGAACTACAACCAGGACCCCAAGCAGTGGGGGGCGATGTACTTCCACGAGGACGACCTGGGCGACGCCGCGTGGAAGCCCTCGTTCACTTGGAAGGTCCCGAAGGACGCCCGCAGCGGTGTCTACGCCGCCAGGCTGAACGCTGACGGCAAGGATTACCACGTCACATTCGTGGTTCGTCCGAAGAAACGGACCGCGAAGATAGCGATGCTGGTGCCCACGCTGACGTATCTGGCCTACGGCCAGACCGGCGGCACCATGAGCCAGTACTCCGACCACGCCGACGGCAGCGGATACGTCTACTCCACCCATCGAAGGCCGATCGAGAACCTGCGTTCGCTCGCGACCGGTCCGAAGGGCGAGGGTCGCCCGTGGGGGTTCGAGGCGGACACCCACATCTTCGACTGGCTGGAGACGAAGAAGTACAACGTCGACTACATCACCGACCATGACGTGGACCGCGAGGGCAGAAAGATCCTCGACGGCTACCAGACGGTCATCACCGGCACCCACCCCGAGTACATCGCCACCACCGAGTTCGAGGCGGTCAAGGGCTGGCTGAACGACGGCGGACGGCTGATGTACCTGGGCGGCAACGGCTTCTACTGGGTCACCGCCATCGACAACACCAGGAACTACACCGAACTGCGCCGCCATGACGGCACCGAGGCGTGGCAGGCGGCGCCCGGCGAGTACTACCAGAACACGGACGGCGAGTACGGCGGGCTGTGGCGGTTCCGTGGCACCCCGCCGCAGGAACTGCTCGGCGTCGGGTTCTCCGCCCAGGGGTTCGGCCACCCGTCCGGCTTCGCCTTCTACAACGAGCCGTTCGACCGCTCCGACGCGAGCTACACCGAGGCCGGGGCCTGGGTGTTCGAAGGCGTGTCGAAGAAGAAGGGCATCGGCGACGGCCTGCCGAGTTTGCAGAGCCCGGGCGGGCCGATGGGCGAGGAGATCGACCGCGTCGACTACGCGCTCGGGACCCCGGCCAACGCGATCGTGCTCGGCACGTCGCAGCGGTTCGGCGAGCAGTACATGCACGTGGTCGAGGAGATCAACACCTCCGCGCTGTTCGAGGGCGGCGACACCAACCCGATGGTGCGCGGCGACATCACGCTCATCCACTACCCGAACGGCGGGGCCGTGTTCTCGGCCGCGTCGATGGTGTGGAGCGGCCAGTTCTTCCACAACAACTACAACAACGACATGACGCGGATCACCGAGAACGTCCTGAACAAGTTCACCTCCGGCGCTCCGCTTCCCGGCACGGGATAGGGGCGGCGACGCGACGGTCCGGGGCGCGGCGGGCGCCCGTCCCGGGCCGTCGCGCTCGGGCGTGACGGAATTCAGGTCTCGTAGAAAGGCCGACCCGTGTACATCACCGTTCGTGGGGTGGCTTCGTCTGGCTCGCGTGACTCGTCCAGGTCCTGGCGTTCGGTCTTCCGGCCGGTGCCCGGCACCGTCCTGGTGCTCGGGTTCGTCAGCCTGCTCACCGACATCTCCACCGAAATGGTCGCGGCGGTGTTGCCGCTGTTCATCACCGTCGGGCTCGGCCTGTCCCCGATGGCGTTCGGCGTGCTCGACAGCGTGTACCAGGCGGGCACCGTGGCCTCCAGAGTCGGGGGCGGCTACGTGGCCGACCGGTTCGCGCGGCCCAAGGCGGTGGCGGTCGCCGGATACGGGCTGGGCGCGCTCGCCAAACTGTTGCTGCTGCCCGCGGCGGGCGTCGCCGCGTTGTCGGCCGCGACGGGTCTCGACCGGATCGGCAAGGGTCTGCGCACCGGTCCACGGGACGCGCTGATCGCCGACGCGGCCCCAGAAGGGACGCTCGGACGGTCGTTCGGCGTCCACCGCGCGCTGGACACCCTGGGCGCGCTGCTCGGCCCGGTCGCGGCGTTCTACCTGATGGTCGCGGCGCCGGGGAACTTCGACGCGGTGTTCGTGGTCGCCATGTGCGTCGCGGGCCTCGGCGTGCTGCTCCTGATCGGCAGGGTCGACGAGAGCCGCGCCGCCGCCGCGTCCGGCACGCCCCGGGTCACGCCGCTGGGCGTGGCGCGGCTCGTCGCCGGACAAGCGCGGGTGCGGCGCGTCCTGCTGACGGCGGCGGTGCTGTCCGCGCTGACGATCAGCGACGCGTTCCTCTACCTGGTGCTGCTGGAGGGCGACGCGATCTCCACCCACTTCTTCCCGCTGATGTTCCTGGGGACGGGCGTCGTCTACCTGGTCGCGGCGGTGCCGTTCGGACGTCTCGCCGACCGGTTCGGCAGGCCGCGCGTCTTCATCGCCGGGCATGTGATGATCCTGGTCGCCTACGTCGTGGCCGGGTCGGCGGCGGGCCCGATGGCCGCCGGGGCGACGCTCGCCCTGCTCGGGCTCTACTACGCGGCGACCGATGGTGTGCTGCCCGCCGCGACGGCCGCGATCGTCCCGGCGAGCTACCGGGCGACCGTCATCTCCGCCGTGCAGACCTGCGTGGCCCTGGGCCGCAGCCTGGCCTCGCTCTCCTTCGGCGCGCTCTGGACGCTGGCGGGCCCGTCGACGGCGCTGTGGGTGTTCGCCGCCGCGCTCGCCGCCGCCCTGGCCGCCGTCTCCCTGATCGGAGGACTTCGATGAACCGCTCCCGGGTGACCCTCCTGCTGGCCGTCCTGCTCGTGTGCGTGGCGGTCGGCACGGTCCTGACGGCGGTGGTCGGACGGGACAGGGCGTCCCTCGCGGGCGAGGCGGGCCCCGGCCTGTTCAGAACAGAGCACATCGTGTTCAGAACGCTCAGGAGCGGCCCCGACCAGGGCAGGATCGCGTACGCGCCGCCGAACGCCGTCCAGAATCGCGTGATCGCCGGGCCCCGGTGCCTGCGCGTGGCGGCCGGGGCGGGACGGGCGCTGTGCCTGCGCGAAGGAGGCGTGCCCGGCCGACCGTACGAGGTGGCGCGGCTCGACAACCGGTTGCGGGAGTCGGACGACGAACCGCTGTCCGGAGTGCCCAGCCGAGCGCGCGTCGCCCCCGACGGACGGCACCTCGCGACCACGGTGTTCGTCACCGGGCACGGCTACATCTCACTCGGGTTCTCCACCGAGACCATGGTCTACGACGGGAAGAACGGGCGTCCGCTGGCGAACCTGGAGCACTTCACGTTCATGCTCAACGGCGCGAAGGACAACAGCCGGGACCGCAATGTCTGGGGCGTCACCTTCGCCAACGACTCGAACACCTTCTTCGCCACCGTCGCCGTGTCCGGCCACACCTACCTCACCCGTGGCGACCTTTCCCGCCGCACGCTGACCGCGCTGCGGGACAACGCGGAATGCCCGTCGCTCTCCCCCGACCAGACCCGGATCGTCTACAAGAAGCGCGTGAACGAGACGTCGGCGGACGCCTGGCGCTTCTTCGCCTTCGACCTGCGCACCGGACGGGAATGGCAGCTCGGCGAGAACCGCAGTGTGGACGACCAGGTGGCCTGGCTCGACAACGAGCACGTGATGTACGCGGTGCCGAAGGCGTCCGGTGGACGCACCACGGCCGACATCTGGGCCGCCCCGGTCGACGGCGGCCAGCCCCGGCTGCTGATCCCCGACGCGGATTCCCCCACCCTCGTCGGCAACGACCTCTAGCCTCCACCCAGAGGGCTGCGGGAGCGTGTAACCCGTCCCCCTACTCCTAGTCGACCGTTGTCGACGAAGGGACGGGAAATGAGGAGAACGCTGGCCGTCGCCGGCCTCGCGATGGGAACCGCGTTCGCGCTGACCGCCGCGTCCGGGGCGCAGGCCGCCGGGACGCCGGGCGCGGGGACGCCGGGCGCGGGGACGCCGGGCGCCGACGGGCCGACCGCGCGGGGACGGGAGGTGGTGATCGGCTGGAACCGGGCGCTGCTGGAGATCGTCCGGACGCCCGGCGCGCAGCCCGCCACCGTCCACCCGACGCGGAGCTTCGCGATCCTGCACACGGCCATCGTCGTCGCGGCGGCTTCTCCCGGAGGGGGACGCGGCCGGTCGAAGGAGGCCGCGGCGGCGCAGGCCGGGCACGACAGCCTGGCCGCCCTGTACCCCGCGCGCCGCGCCGACCTGGACCGCAGGCTCGCCGACGAGCTCGCGAAGGTGCCGGACGGCCACGCCAAGGCCGCCGGAATCCGGGCGGGTCGGCGCGCCGCCGCGGCCGTGCTCGCGGACCGCGCGCACGACGGGTCGGACGCGACGCCGCCGCCGTTCGTGCCGGGCGACCGTCCCGGCGACTACCGGCCCACGCCACCGACGTTCCCCGCCCCCGTGTTCACGCACTGGGCCGCCGTCCGGCCGTTCGCGCTGGGACGCGGCGACCGGTTCCGTTCCGCGCCCGCCCCGGCACTGGCCAGCCGGGCGTACGCCAAGGGGCTGAACGAGGTGAAGTCCCTCGGGCAGGACACGAGCACCACCCGGACGGCCGACCAGACCGTCCAGGCACGCTTCTGGGCCGCGCCGATCCAGAACTACTGGAACGAGATCGCGCAGAACGCCGCGCGCCGCCACGGCATCGGCCTCGTCGCCACCGCCCGCCTGTTCGCCGCGCTCGACCGGACGTTCGCCGACTCGGTCATCGCGTTCTACGACGGCAAGTACCACTATCTGGTGTGGCGTCCCATCACCGCGATCCGCGCCGCCGACACCGACGGCAACCCCGCCACCCACGCCGACCCGAACTGGAACCCGCTGGCCGCGACGCCGCCCGACCCGTCCTACCCGGGCGCGCACAGCGTGGTCGCCGAGGCCGGGGCCGCCGTGCTGTCGACGTTCTTCGGCCCGTCCGACCGGTTCACCGTCACCTCCGAGGCACTGCCGGGCGTCACCCGTTCGTTCACGTCCTACCAGGACGCGGCGGACGAGGCCGGGCTCAGCCGCATCTACGCGGGCGTGCACACCCGCGCCGACCATGTGGCCGGTGAGCTGCTCGGCCTGCGGGTCGCCCGGTTCGTCCTCACCCACGGCGTGACCGGCTGACGGCCGCCGGGCGAAACGGCGGAAGGGACCGTCATGCGCCACTGGAAATCGGCTCGGCGCGGACCCGCCGAACCGGCGGGGGAAGCGTCCGGAGCGCGGGCGCCGCTGCGTCTCGTCCACGGCGAGACGTACGCGAACTGGGACGCGATCTACCTGCACAACGTGGACCGGATCTACCGGCTGATGTTCGCCAAGGTCGGCAACCGTCCCGACGCCGAGGACCTGACGGCCGAGGTGTTCCTGACGGCGCTGCGCCCGTTACGGGTGTCGGCGACCGTCGGCGAGGTCCGCGCCTACCTCCTCGCCACCGCCCGCACCGTGCTGGCCGCGCACTGGCGGCGCACCTTCGGACGGGAGATCACCAGCATCGACCTGGAACGGCTGACCGCCGTCGACGAGGAGCCGCCGTCCGGGGCCGGCGGCTCCCCGGCCGACGGCTCCCCGGCCGACGGCTCCGAGCAGCGGGCGGAACGGCTCCTCGCCGCGCTGCCCGACCGCTACCGGCGCGTCCTGGAACTGCGGTTCCTGCACTCGTACACGATCAAGCAGACGGCGGCGGAGCTCGGGCTCAGCGTGGGCAACGTCAAGGTGCTCCAGCACCGCGCACTGCGACTCGCGGCCGAACTGGACCGCGACGGCCCCCGAAAATGAGCAGGTGACCATGAGAGGACTGCCCCGCTTCGTCGAGAAGCTGCTGCGCGGCGGCCGCCCGCGCCCGTTCCCGGCGGACGACGCCGACGCGGACGCCCTGCGGGTGGCCATCGAGCTGCGCGCGGCGCGTCCCGGCTCCGGCGTGCCGCGCGAGGAGTTCATCGCCGACCTGCACCGCCGCCTCGCCCGCGACCAGGCCGACACCGCGCCCGCCCCGGTCCGCCGCCGCTTCCTCCTCGGCGGCGCGGTCGGGGCGGCGGGGGCGGCCGCCGGGGTGTTCGCGGACCGGGCGCTCGGGGGCGACCCGGCCGCGCCGCCCGGCGACGGGCGCCTCACGCCCGACCTCGGTGTCTGGCATCCGATCGTGAACGCCGCCGACCTGCCCGAAGGCACCGTGCACGGCTTCTCCGCCGGTGGTGTCGACGGCTTCCTGACCCGTGAGGGCGGACGGGTGCGAGCCGTGTCCGGCACGTGCACCCACCAGGGTTGCCGGTTGACCCCGCATGAACGGACCAAACTGCGTTGCCCCTGCCACGGTGCGCTGTTCGCTCTCGACGGCACCGTCCTGTACCACCGCCTCAAGGCCCCGCTGTCCGCGCTTCCACGCCTCGCGGTACGGCAGGCGAACGGGATGGTCGAGGTCTTCGTCCCGCGTGGTTCCGGGTGATCCGGTTCTGGCGGCCCGCGACGTCCGTCCCGGACGACACCAAGGGATCTGGTCCCTTGGGACGGACGCCGCGGGCCGCGTTCAGAAGGTGGAACCGGATCGGCGTTCGATCAGCACGGAGCGGGTGAGGTCACCTCGGACCAGTCCCCGACCCCGACCGTGTTCTCGGCCCGGGTCCGTTCCTGCGCGTCCTGACCGCACGGCCAGAAGTTCGGCCCGTTGAAGTACCGGGTGCTCGCACCGGGCGCGAGCGTCCGGGCGCCGGTGGCGTCCGTCACCCAGGCGCTGGTCGCGGCGTCCCAGTGCTGGAGCGTCACCGTGATGTCGGTCGGCCCGAAGCCACGGTTCAGCGCCTCGATGAACTGCTGCGTGCCGTACTGGGTGGTCGGCGAGGAGAGCGCGTCGCTACAGGTCTTGTAGACGACGGATCCGAGCTCGACCTCCGGACCACAGAGGGTGTCCGTGGTCCGGGCGGAGGCGATGCCCGTACCGGTCATGGCGGTGACGACCACCGCCGCCCCCATGACGGCGGCCAGGCGATGGGACCTCCGTAAATTCATGCTTTTCTCCCTTGTGAAGACGTGACGGCGGGTTCGCCGTCGATAGATTTATCGATCATTTGGAGCGGTATATCAAGGCGCGGCAGATGTCCGCAGTAGGCCACCAAATCAGGTTGACCGACAGGCCCGAGTTGCTTACTCAGGCGCGCCCATATCCGGACTCCGAAAACGTTCGACTGTGTTCAGCATCACCTTTCTGAACTTTCGTTGAATTTTTCACTTAATCGCGAGTCTTTCCAGGTCAAGACACGTATGACGGCCATGCGAACAGTCGGGAGACGTTCACCGGCGCCTGTCGTCCCGCAGGCCATGACATGAAACTGCTACCGTTCTTGCCTGCGCCCCGACCCCGTGGTAGCACCCACTCGGCAGCGACGCAAAACGGCTCGACAATGACGACGCGACTTCACGATCGAGCTTTCTTGAAGAATCGACGCCAACCCAGCGGTACGGCAGGCGGTGACATCATCTCTCCGGAGAGCCGAATCTGTTTTATAACGGGTCGTCAAATGAAATAGAAATGCCAATGGGGCGTCCTGCGGAAGTGGGAGATGGGCGCCGTGGGCGCCGGTTCGGGACGCACGCGCCCGGCTCAGCTAGTGATCTTGAGCGTCGGGGCGGTCAAAGGGATTGCCACGGGGGCTCGGCCCTCGGCGCTCCGGCGTGCGCACGACCGTGGGCGTCAGGTCCGTGATTCAGCGCGTGCTGATCTTGGTTCTCGTCCGTGGAACGTTCTCGGAGTGTGCGGGCCGGGCGCCGGGGGCGCGGAATGGGTGGGAGGGTCTGCGCGAAACGGTTCGACCGGTGCCGTTGGGTGGTCCTCCGTCCGTATCGGCCCGACCAAAACAGTCCGCGGGGGCAGGGAGCGTGGCGGTACCCGTCTTGTGGCTGGACAGTCACCGTGTGTGGTTGTGGGGGGTGGTGGCGGGTAGGGCAGCGTCCGACCGAGGGGGAGAAATGATCAAGATGCTGCACAAGGTGGGCATGCGGTCCACGCTCATGTACACGGCGGGTGTCGCCTCGATCGGGCTGGCGGTCGCGGCGTGGGCCGCGTCGAAACAGCTTGAGGAGGCGGGGCTCGAACGCGCCGACCACTGGGGCATCTTCATCGGCGAATGGGCCCCGACGTTCTTCGCCATGGGCGTCGCGCTGCGCATGGAGGAGATGCGGGATCGGGCCAAGGCGGGCGTCCACGGTCACCGGGGTGAGAGCGACTCGTGGGTGTCCGCGCACGCACCGGCCTCGGCGACGATGTGACCGGGGCTCAGGAGTAGAAGGTGACCAGGTCGCAGTAGGGGATGTCCTCGTCCGCCATCCCGTCGGCGAAGCGGTTGAAGTCCGCGACCTCGTCGGCGGCCGTGAGGATGGTGCGGGTCAGGGCCGCGTGGTCGGGGTCGGTCAGGTGTTCCGCGACCGGACGGCAGGCCGCGAGGAGGTCGGCGACCCGGGCGGCGGGCAGGTGGCCGATGGCCGGGAGTTCGGCCGGGTGGGGCGTGTCGGTGAACGGCGACTGGTACATGAATCCCAGCGGGGTGAGGTCGTCGGGGACGCCGAGGTCGCGCAGTGCCCGGCTCGCCTCGTCCAGGAACTGGGCGCCGCGCCGCATCGGGCCGAAGTCGAACCGTTTCGACTCGACCTGGTCGATCACGATTTCCCAGGCGTGGCCGTAGGCGTCTGCGGCGCCGGGGTCCTTCGGCCGGTGGTGGAGGATGTCGTCCAGCGCCTCGGTGACCGTGCGGGTGGCCTTGACGTATCCCTCGGCGTCCATGGCGGCGGCTCGCGCGCGGCCTTCCTGGACGAGCCACGTGTTCGTCGCCCTGACGAAGAGACCGAGCGTCGAGAGGCTGACGCTGTACAACCTGAGCTGCGTGCTCACTCCTGATACCTCCTATGGCGGACCGCAGCACCATGGTGGCGCCTTTTCGTCGGGAATCGGTGTACGAGAAGGTGCCCGGGCTGGACGCGCTCGGGCACCTGGTCGTACACGTCGTCGATGTCAGGCGATTCGAGCCGTCACCCGCTCGGGGCGGTCGGCGGCGGGTGCCACGACGGTTTCGCCGCGCGCGCTTCGGATGATGCTGATGCTGACGGCCAGCGTCCAGATGCTCCACAGCGCGCCCATGCTGGCGGTGGTCCCCCAGCCCTGTGCGCTGTAGAAGTCGGCCGCGTCGTCACCGAAGAACACCGCGGGCACGAAGGCCAGATTGATCAGCGCGAGGACGAACGAGGAGCGTCCCACCCAGGTCGGCAGCAGCTTGAGCCGGGTGACGGCGATCCCGAAGGCGACCAGGAACAGCGCCATGAGCAGGCGGGAGATCCCGCCCTGCATCAGGTACTGGGCGGCCGCGTACGGGCCCTCGGTGGTGGTGTCGATGTCGTGGCCGACGGTGATCGCGGCGCCGACCTCCATGGACTGCGGGACGAACACCATGGCGACCCAGAGCAGCCCCGCCATCTGGACGACGCTCGCCAGCCAGTCGTGGGCCGGGCTGACCCGGACGATGAGCTGGCGGAGCCCGATGAAGTACACGATGTACACGGTGCAGCCGGTGACTCCGATGAGGCCGCGGGTGAGGATGTCCCAGTCCGGCGGCGCCTCGGAGTACAGAAAGTACAGCGGGACCTGGACGATGATGAAAAGGCTGGCGATAGCACCGAACAGTCCGGCGTATCTGCGGGTTGCTGCCTCGCTCACGGCGAGCCTCCTTCACTGACCTGGACGAGACGTCTCGTCTTGGTTCAGCTCGACCGTAGAAAGCCGCCGCCGCCCTGTCAAGACGCTCCGTTTCGTCTCGGGTAGAGTCTGGACATGAACACGCCCAATGAGCAGCGACGGAGCGAGCGGTCCAGGCAGGCGATCCTGGACGCGGCCCTCGACCTGTGCCGGGAGCGCGGCCTCGCCAGGACGACGGTCGAGGAGATCGCCAAACGGGCCGGGGTCGGCAAGCAGACGATCTACCGGTGGTGGGGGTCCAAGGCCGCCGTGGTCGAGGAGGCGCTCAACGAGCGCGTGATCACGACCACGGACTTTCCCGACACCGGCGACCTGCGCGCCGACCTGCGCACCCAGATGGCGATCATCGCCCAGGCGTTCGACAGCGTCGAGTTCGCGCCGTACGCCAGCCTCATCGCGGCGGCCCAGGACGACCCCGAGGTCGCCGAGTCCGTCCGGAAGAACATGATCGAACCGCGCGTCCACGCCTGCGAGGAGCGGCTACGGCGCGGCCAGGAGCAGGGACAGTTGCGCACCGACGTCGACGTCGCGGAAGTCGTCGAATTCCTGTACGCGCCGTTGTACTACCGGCTTCTGCTGCGAACCCGTCCGGTCACTCTCGAACAGGTGGACCACGTTCTCGACGCCGCCTTCCGTGGCGTCGCACCCGTCAGGGACGACGGATCACCTCGATGACGCTGGACAGACCGTCGGCACCGTGACCGGCGTCCACCCCGCGCCAGAACAGGTTCCTCAGCGCGACCGGCCCGGCCGTGTCGATCCCGGCCTCGCGAGCGGCGGCCACGATGTGGTCGGCGCCGACCGCCTGCATCCTGAGGTTGTGGTCGGCGCCCGGGGAGACACCAGCGTCGATCATCTTGGTGAGGATCTTCAGGAAGCCCATGGGGCCGTCGTCCGTGAGGCTTCGCACCATCGCGGACGCGAACGGACGGTACTGCTCGGCCGACACACCCGCCGTGCCCAGTAGCGCGACCGACTGCATGTAGGCGGCGAGCGTCGACCAGAACACGTACAGCTGCGCCTGGTAGTAGAGCATCGCCAAACCGGGGTCCGTGCCGACGAACCGGGGGTCGCCCAGCTCGGCGAGGGTTTCGCGGTGTCGGACGAGGGGCTCCTCCCGTCCGCTGTAGAAAACGGACGCGCCCGGCTTGCCGATGCCCTGCGGCGGCACCATGACGCCACCGGTCAGCAGGTCCGCGCCATGGCGGGACGCCCATTCGTCCGCGCGGCGTAGCTCGTCTGGGCTGCCCGAGCTGAGGTTGACGACGGTGCGGCCCTTGAGCGCGTGGACGGCGTCGTCGAGGGAGTCGGACGCGGTCGAGCGAGCCCGCGCGCACCTCGCGTCCGACCGGCCGGTGACGTTGACCGGCCCCGGCGGCGTCGGCAAGACGCGGCTCGCTTTGGAGACGGCCGCGCGCTCGACCGCCGACCACCCGGACGGCGTGTGGGTCGTGGAACTGGCCGAAACAACGGCGGACGTCGCCGACACGGTGGCGCGGGTCCTCGGCCTGTGGGACGAGGGCGGCGATCCGGTCGACCGGCTCGCGCGGGCCCTGCGCACGCGGCGGTCACTGCTCGTCCTGGACAACTGCGAGCATGTCGTCCAGCGCGTCACCGAGCTGGCCGGACGGCTGCTGGCCGAGGCCCCCGGCCTGCGGATTCTCGCCACGTCACGCGAGCCGCTCGGCCTGCCGGGAGAGCGGCTCCAGATCGTCCCGCCGCTGGACCTGCCCGGCGCGGTGCGGCTGTTCGTCGCGCGGGCCACGGCGGCGGCGCCGGGGTTCGCGCTGGACGAGACCTCGGCGCCATGGGTGGACGCGATCTGCCGACGCCTCGACGGGTTGCCGCTCGCGCTGGAACTGGCGGCGACACGCGTCCGCGCCCTCGGGGTGCGGGCGCTCGCGACCCGGCTGGACGACCGGTTCCGCATCCTGGCGGACGGCCGCAACGTCGGCCCGGAACGGCAGCGCACGCTCCGCGCGATGATCGACTGGAGCTGGGAGCTGCTGACCGTACCGGAACGGGTGGCGCTGCGACGGCTCGCCGTCCACGCGGGCGGTTGCACGCTCGACGCGGCCGAGACGGTCGGCGACACCGGCGCCGCCGTGCTCGCGCGGCTCGTCGACCGTTCGCTGGTCGTCCGGGCCGACGACGACCGCTACCGCCTCCTCGAATCCGTCGCCGCCTACAGCCTGGAACGACTCCAGCAGGCGGGCGAAGAAGACGAGTTCCGCCACCGCCACGCCCGCTACTACACAGACCTGGCCGAACGCGCGGCGAAACGGCTGCGCGGCCCGGAGCAGGCGGAATGGCTCGACCTGCTCGACCGGGAGGCCGCCAACCTGGCTACCGCGCGGGCGCACGGCGACGCCGTCCGGCTGGCGAACGCGCAGGGCTGGTACTGGTACCTGCGCGGACGGTTCGGCGAGGCCCGCAGCGCGTTCGCCTCGGCCCTGCGCGCGGACACGCCCGCGTCGCCCGCGTCACCCGCCCGCGTCGAAGCCGCCGCATGGCTGGCCGCGTTCACCATGCTGTCCGGGGAGAGCACCGATTCGGAACAGCTCCGCCAAGCCGCACTGAGCCCCCACGGTGCCGACGCTTTCGCCCATGCCAAGGCGGAATGGTTTCTCAGCCACGTCCACTGGGCGTACGGCGACCTGGCCGCGAATGAGAAACGCGTCGACAACGCCCTCGCGGAGTTCCGGGCACGCGGCGACCGCTGGCATACGGCCGCCGCGCTCGCCACCCGCGCCAGGTTCGCCCTCGGCCACGGCGACCTCCCGGCGGCGGCCCGGGACGCCGAGACCGCCATGTCGATCTTCGACGAGCTGGGCGACCCGTGGGGACGGCTGGAGGCGTCCGACGCCCTCGCCCGGCACGCCGAGATCACCGGCGACCTCGCGGCGGCGGCCCGCCACCATCGCGCGGCCCTGCGCGTCGCCGAGGACCTGCGGATGTGGCCGCAGGTATCGTTCCGGCTGTCCGGCCTCGGCCGCGCCGCGCTCCTGAGCGGCGATCTCGACCAGGCCCGCGACCTGCACGAACGAGCCCTTGACCTGGCCGGACGGCACGCCGCGCGGTCCGCGCAGGAGTTCGCCGAGATCGGGCTCGGGCTCGTCGCCCGTGCGAGCGGCGACCTGGACGCCGCCGAGACGCATCTGCGCGCCTGGATCGGCTGGCTGCGCGGCATCGGCGGGACGGCCGGGGTCGTCTTCGCGCACACCCAACTCGGCTTCGTCGCCGAGGAACGCGGCGACGCCGAAACCGCCCTGGCCCTGCACACCGAGGCCCTCACCGGTGCCCGCGCCCTCGGCGACCCGCGTGCCGTCGCCCTCGCCCTGGAGGGTCTCGCCGGAGCCCGCTCCCTCACCGGCCACCACGAGACGGCCGCCGCGCTCCTGACCGAGGCCGCCGCCCTCCGCGAATCCACCGGCGCACCGTTGCCTCCCGCCGAACACCGCGACGTCGACCGCATGACCACCAGACTCCGCACCGCCACACCTGGCGGTATCACGGGAACTTCTGATCGGTGACCGAAGAAAGGGACCGGCGCGTCCTCGAAGAGGAGTTCCTCTTCCCGCCGCTGCACGCGACGGGGCTGGTGGCCCCGATCATGGTCATGCTGCGCGAGCACGGCCAGATCTGGGAGACGATGGACGCGCTGGAGGACGCGCCGGACGCCGACCCCGCCGCCCTGCGCCGGTTGACCGTCCAACGGCTGCACCACGACCTGAAGGAAGAGAAGATCATCTAACCCGAGGTCGACCGGGTGCTGGAGGCACCGGCGGCCGGGCGGCTGCTCGCGTTCCTCGACTCCGGGCGGCTCCCCGAGGGATGGGTGTGCTTCAAGGCGCGGAAAGCGTAACGCCCTCCCGAGGAGCTTCCCGAGATCGTTCGGCGGGTACAGGCTCCGAGGGCACGCGACCCGAGGAGATCGCCGTTGACCGAACAGGCGCAGAACGTACCGTCCCCCAGCCTGCGCGACAATGGTCGTCTCCAGGCCGTGCGGCATCTGTTCCCGGGGTATTTCGCGCTGGTCATGGCCACGGGCATCGTGTCCGCGGCCCTGCTGGACGTCGGGCGGCCCGGGCTCTCCGACGCGCTGCTCGCGGTCGCGGTGGTGTGCCTCGCCGTCCTCGTGGTCCTGTCCGTCCTCCGCCTGGCCCTCTTCCCGCGTGACGTCGGCGCGGACCTCGCGGCGCCCGACCGGACGTACGGGTTCTTCACGCTGGTCGCCGCCTGCGATGTCGTCGGCACCCGCTTCGCCGCCGACGGCCGGACCACGGTCACGCAGGTTCTGTTCTGGGTCGCCCTGCCGGTGTGGACGGTCCTGAGCTACGGCATCCCGATCAGGCTGGTCCTCGGTCCGCGCACGCGACCGGTACTGGCGGGGGTGAACGGCACCTGGTTCATCTGGGTCGTCGGGACGCAGTCGCTGGTCATCACCGCGGCGACGCTCGGGAGCGCGTTCCCGTCCGGGACGCGGAGCGCCGCGCTGGCGGCGGTGTCGCTGTGGTCGGTCGGCGTGGTGCTGTACCTGATCGTCGCCACGCTGGTGCTGACCCGCCTGCTGCTCCTGGAGGTGACGCCGGACGACCTGACGCCGCCCTACTGGGTGACGATGGGCGCGACCGCGATCACCGTGCTGGCCGCCGCCCGGATCCTCGACATGCCAGGGAACGCACCGGCCGTGCAGGCCGCGCACCCGGTGATCGTCGGGCTCGCCGTCGTGCTCTGGGCGTTCGGGACGTGGCTGATCCCGATGCTCGTCGCCTTCGGGGTCTGGCGGCACGTGCTGCGCCGCGCGCGGCTGGAGTACCAGCCGCAGCTGTGGAGCATCGTGTTCCCGCTCGGCATGTACGCGGCCGCCAGCATGGAGTTGGGCCGGGCCGTCCACCTGCCGATCGTCGAGCGGATCGGCCGGACGTGGGTCTGGGTCGCGTTCCCCGCGTGGGCGCTCACCTTCGCCGCGATGCTGGGCCGGTTCGTGCTCGCCCGGGGATGGCAGGGCACGGCCGGTGACCGGCCGTCCGACCCGGCGTCGACCTGACCCGCGGCCTACATGAAGTTCCGGGTGTGGAGGGCGGACAGGTCGGCGGCCTCGTCCGCCGGGAAACCGAGACGGATCAGCCGGTGCTGCCGCCCCTCGTCCATTTCCTTCTGGAGTTTCCGCACTTCTTCGTAGCCGCGTCCGATGGCCTCGGGCGTCCATTCTCCGGCGGCCAGGGTGACCAGTGAGTCGTACACGTCCTGGTTCAGCCCGGCCGTTTCGACGAGCGCGTCGTGGCGGCGTTCGATCGCGGAGCGCAGGCGGGATCGGAGGGACGGGTCGACCGCCGACTGGTGCTGGAGGTGCGCCACCCCGAACGCGACGTGCCGGGCCTCGTCCTGCCGCGCCAGCCGCGTCACCTGGCGGGTGACGGGGTCGGGCGCGTGCCGGTCGAGGAAGGTCAGCAGGTTGAGGAACGTGCCCTCACCCAGCACCGACAGCAGGAACGAGGCGAGCGAGAAGTCCGGTTCGGTGACGAGGGTCGCCAGCGACTCGCGGCCGCTCACCGACGACGTCCCCATCGCGCCGCCGTTCAGCAGCGCGCGCCGGGTGAAGACCTCGACGTGCCGGGCCTCGTCGGCGGCCTGGACGGCGAGCAGCTGGAGCACCTCCCGGAAATGCGGATGGATCCGGCTCAGCAGCCGCGCCGGGACGACCAGCGCGGCCTGCTCGTTCTCCACCAGGAATGTCATGACCTGGACGACGGCCCGCTCGATATCGGCGGGCACGTCGACGTCGGCGTCCCAGTCGACGGCCTTTCCCGGATCCCATTGCGCCGACGCGGCGTGCGCGTACAGCGCGGGCGCGATGTCGGCCCAGACGAGGTCGCGGTCGGCGAGGTCGAAGCCGAACTCCGGCCCGCCCGGCTCCACCAGCGCGCCGCGCGCCGCGAGGCCCCAGTGCGGTTCGGGTCTGCGCTCGACCCCGCCCGGCCGCGGGTCGCCTGCCCGTTTCGCGTCCGACCAGCGATCGAGATCGGCCCGGCCGCGGATGACGTAGGCGCGTACCGGGTCGTCTCGGTCGTCCGGGCACCGCACGCCGTGCCCCTCGGACCGGCACCACGCCTCCAGATGGACGGTGAGCGCCGGGTCGCGGCCGCTCACCGCGAGTTCCGCGCCGGGGGCCAGGCCGCGCAGGGCGCGCTGGACCAGCAGGTGCGCGCCCCGCTCGAAGCCGAGTTCCCCGAGATCGACGGAGGACGCGGCCCAGCCCCCGGTCATGGACGACAGCCTTCGGTCATGGACGGTGATCCTCGGTCATGGACGGTAGCCCTCGGCGGTGACCGCGCCGTCCGGTCCGTAGAAACCGGTCTCGTCGACGGCGCGTTCCAGGGCCGCGTAACCGCTGGTCCGGCCCGGCCGCCAGGCGGTCAGCCCCTCCAGGTCGAACAGCGGCCTGACTTCGGGGTCGGCGTAGGACATCGACAGGAGCAGGTCGCCGAGCCGGTCCACCTCCCCGCGCGACGCGCCGTCGATGACGGTGAGGTTGCAGTGGTCGTACGGCGGCGTCTGCGCGATGATCCGGGTGGCGCCCGCCGGAAGCGTGCCCTCCCGGCCGAACAGCAGATGGTTGGCGTCGATCATGCAGGCGGCGGCGACCTCGCCCGCCATCAGCGCGCGGGCCGCGTCGCGTTCGCCGCCGATGTGGTCGCCGTGCAGCCCGACGCCGACGTCGAACCGCCGTTCGGTGACGTTCTCGCCCGGACGCAGCCCCGCCTCCCGCAGGAACGAACGCGGGATGAGCGTGCCCTGCGGCGAGTCGACGGCGCCCACGCCGATGGTCTCGCCCTTGAGGTCGGCCACGTCCTTGTAGGGCGAGTCGTCGCGGACGACGATGACCGACGTCAGGTCGCAGTCGGTGTCGCGCATGACCAGCGACACGGCCTGCCGGTTCCGGGCGGCGGCCAGGCGCCGCGCGCGGACCCACGCGAGCGGCGAGTTCCAGGCGGTGTCGATGCGCCCTTCGACCAGGTCCTCGACCTGGCGTTCGTAGTTGGAGTACAGGACGAAGTCGAAGTCGAACCCGTGGTCGACGAACCAGGAACGGAACCCGGCCCAGATCGAGACCACCTTCGGGTCGTAGGCGACGGAACCCAGCACGAACGTCATCCGGCTCTCCTCACATCAGCGGCAGGCCGAGGGAGGCCCGTCCGACGAAGTCCCGCAGCGCCTCGGTCGTCGGCGCCATGACCCGTGCGGCAAGGGCGTCCCTGAACGCCCGCTCCACCCCGACCTCCTTGCGGAACGCCGAGCCGCCGCACAGCCGCATGACGCCGTCCGCGACCTCCGGGGCCGCCTCGCCCGCCACGGACTTCACCTGGAGGACGCGCAGCGTGGCGTCTTCGCGACCCGTTTCGAGCGCGGTCAGCGTGTCGTCGAGAAACGCCCTGACCCCGTCGGTGCGGGTGCGCAGGTCCGCGAAGGCGAGGCGCTGCGTCGGCTGCTCGGCCAGCGACTGGTCGAGATGGTCGAGCCGGGTGTTGACGAGATGGGCGGCGGCCTTGGCGACGAGCGTCTCCATGAGTCCGAGCGAGAAGGCGGCGTTCAGAACCAGAAAGTGCGGAAGCGCGGTTTGCAGCGCGATGTCGAGACCGGCGCCGTCCGTGCCGAGCATGGCGCCCTTGGGCACCGGGACGGCCTCGCCCGTCACGGGGTTGGACCCGTTGCCGCGCAGCCCGAGACCGTCGAACGGGCCCGCGACCGTCAGGCCCGGCGCGTCGCTCGGCACCAGCCACAGCGACATCGGGCCCTCCGCCTGGAGCGGACGGCTCGACCAGACGTAACTGTCGGCGTCGCCGGACGAGGTGATCCAGCTCTTGCGGGCGTCCAGCCGCACCTGGCCGTCGCCGTTCGCGGACGCGGTGCCCAGCGGCGCCCAGAAGTGGCTGCGCGACCCCGCCTCGGAGAACGCCAGCGTGCTCAGATGCTCGTCGCGGGCGATCGCGCGCCGCGTCTCCTCGCTCCCGTGGGCCTCGATGATCGCGGTCGCGGCGTAGTGCATGAGCAGCACCATCGCCGTCGACCCGCACGTCGATCCGAGCCGTTCGATGACGTGCGCGGCGGCGCGGAGCCCCGCTCCCCTGCCGCCGACCTCCGGCGCGCTGAGCAGGCCGAGCAGACCGGCCTTCGCCAGGCCGTCGAGATTGGCTCGCGGGAACGTTCCAGTTCGGTCGATCTCGGCCGCGTGCACGGCGACCTGATCATCGATCACCGCGCTCACGGCACTCACGTGGTCAAAGGACATCGAGGCAGCCTCCCAGGGCAGGCTCAGCGGACGACCGGACCGCACGCTGACCTTTCGAAATTCTTACAGTGCGCCGCGCGTCCGGACAAGGTCGTTTCCCCGGCTAACTACATCGACATCCATACACGTGACGTACGGGGTGTGCCAGGATGCGCGGCATGGGTTTCGCTGACCGTTATCTCGCCGACGACGAGTCCCTGGTGCACGCCACGCGCCAGCACTGGACGGAGATGGTCGGCGAGTTCGTGATCCTTTGCCTGGTCTGGATCGTCGCGGGCGTGCTGCTGTTGGTCATCCCGTCCGGCGAGGACTGGGGACGCATCGCCGACTACGTCGTGCTCGGCGTCGCCGTGGTCCTGTCGCTGTGGTTCTGGCTCATCCCGCTACTGCGGTGGCGCGGGACGATCTACATCCTCACCACCAAGCGGATCTACAAGCGCAGCGGGTTCCTGACCAAGACGGGGCACAGCATCCCGCTCATCCGCGTCAACGACGTGTCGTTCCGGGTGACGCTGTGGGAGCGGATCTGGCGGTACGGGACGCTCGACGTCCAGTCCGCGTCCGAGCACGGGACGCTCCGGCTCAGGCGCGTCCCCGACCCCGAGGGCCTCAAGAACAAGATCTACCAGGCCGTGGACGAGGAGCAGAACCGCCACCAGATGGGCCCGGGGGCCTCCGACCACCGCTGACCTCGGCCGTACGACTACGGTTGTAGCGATTGGGTTCGGTCAGAGGGGACCACCAACGAGCGGAGGATCCAATGCCTTTCTGGGACAAGCTGCGCGAGTCAACCCAGTCCATGCAGACGCAGCTGCTCAGCAAGAAGAACGATCTGAAGAGCGGGGCGTTCCGGGACGCGAGCATGGCGATGTGCGCGCTGGTCGCGGCGGCCGACGGCAGCGTCGACCCGGCCGAGCGGCAGCGGACCGCGTCGCTGATCGCGGGCAACGAGGTGTTGCAGAACTTCCCGGCCGACGACCTCCAGCGCCGCTTCAACGACTACGTCTCCAAGCTGACCGCCGACTTCGACTTCGGCAAGGTCTCCGTCCTCCAGGACATCGGCAAGGCCAAGAAGAAGCCCGCCGAGGCCCGCGCGGTCGTCCAGATCGGCATCATCATCGGCGGCGCGGACGGCAACTTCGACGACGGTGAGAAGGCCGTCGTCCGCGAGGCCTGCTTCGCGCTCGGCCTCGACCCGGCCGAATTCGAACTCTGACTCCAAGCCCGCTCGTGCGGACGGCAGCCCTGAACCCAGTGCGCCGCCCGGGTCAGCTGACGCAGCTTCCCTGAGGACCCCGGAATCCGTTGTCCTCACCGACCCGGACGGCTTACTGGGTTCAGGACCGTCGAGCGACCTACCCGCCGATCTGCTTGTTGGCCGCCAGTGTTCGCGTGCGGGTCTTGAGCATGTCGCGGAGCTTCTTGGCCTCGGCCTCGACGCGGGCGGTCTCGGCGCCGGAGTTCCTCTTGTACGCCCCGACGATCGAGTCGAGCAGCCGGGATGTCGTCCCGTTCGCCAGCAGTTTCCGATAAAGGGCGCGGTACTGCTCGAAGTAGAGCTTCTTGAATGCCGGGGCCTTCAGGAACTTGTCCTTCAACGGGTGGCCGATGCGCAGCCCGGCCGGAGGGCCTCCGCCATTACCGGGCGCGCCACCGGGCGGCGCGGGAATCCCTTGCGGCGCGCCACCGGGAGCACCGCCCGGGGCGCCACCGGGAGCGCCGCCCGGGGCGCCGCCGGGAGCGCCGCCCGGGGCGCCGCCGGGAGCGCCGCCCGGGGCGCCGCCGGGAGCGCCGCCCGGGGCGCCGCCGGGGGCGCCGCCGGGGGCGCCGCCGGGTGCTCCCTGGCCGGGGAAGCGGCCGCCGGGGAACATGGAGATGGAGCCGTTCGGGTTCGCTTTCGGGTCGCCGCTGAAGGCGAAGTTCAGGTCCCAGGTGATGACCGTGAATTTCGCGGAATCGCGGTCGTACCACAGGTAGTAGTTGCGGCCGGGCCCCGACATGTCGTCGAAGTTGACCATCAGGTTCTGTAGGGCGGCGTAGCGGGCGAAGGACGCGACGCCCAGCCGCTTCGGAAGGTCGGTGGCGAACACCTTGTCGGACGCGTCGCCGACCCACCTGACCAGGTCGATGACCGGCTGGAGATCCTTCGCTCCGAGCTTGTTGATCTGCTTGAAGTCGGTGGTGTACTTCGTCTGGTCCTTGCCCTTGTAGGTGAAGGAACTCGACGCCAGCGACTTGTACAGGACGCCGTCGCCAAGTGCTTCGGCGTATCCCTCGTCCAGGTACTCGACTATGAGGCGCGGTGGGGATTTCCGGCCGTTGACGCTGAACGAGCCGTAGGTGTACCGCTGCGTCGGTTCACCGGCGGCGCCGACGACCGAGATCGCCAATGCCTCGTTCAGCAGCGTCTCCGATCTCATGGCCGCCGGACGCACGGCGATCTGCGTGCGGCCCTGGTATCGGCGCCCTTCCACGAACTCGTCGAAGCTGATCAGCCAGGGCAGTTTCTCCGGCTCCTCCGCCTTCAGCGCGATACCGAACCCGCCCGGGCCCCGAGGACGTCCATTTCCCGGACGTTGGCCATTACCCGGAGGCTGGCCATTGCCCGGAGGTTGGCCGTTGCCCGGCGGGCGCATGCCCGGGGGCGGTTTGAACTGTCCCGGGGGACGGCCGCCGGGGCCGGAGCGGGGGCGCGCCTTGCCCTTCCAGGTGAAGCCCATCAGCGTGGAATTGCCCTTGAGCCTGATGCCCACGCTGGGAATCGTCGTGCCGTCGATCGTCAGGTCGGCTTCGACGTATTCCTTCTCCCCGCTCTTCCAGTATTCGATGAGCATGTCCTTGTACGCCTGGTCCCTGAAGGACAGCTTCACGTCATGCGGGACGGAGGTGTCGAACAGGTTCTTCTTCCCGTGCAGGTCAACGGTGACGACGTCGTTCGAGGCGGTGCGGGTGCTCGTGACGTACGGGTGGACGGAGCCGCTGCCGAACACGCCCCAGCAGAGGCCGAGGAACGCCAGCGTGAGGGCGACGAGCCGCCAGTTGTGTCGCAGCCGCACCGGAATCCGGTGCCGGAGGCGGCGGGTGGGGGCGCTCATCACGGGCCTACAGGTCGGTCTGGTCGTATCCGGTCAGCACGGTGACGGGCTGCCCGTGGTTCCGCTCGCGGAGCGCGGTGATGACGTCGGACGGCTCGCTGCCCTTCTTGATCCGGACCGTGTACATCAGCTCGACGAGCGCGCCGCCTCTGATCGACTCCATGCTGACCAGTTCGAACTCGTCGGTGTGCTGGATGAGGACGTCCTGGATGACGGGCGTGAAGTCGTCGTCCGGCGGCACCTGCACCTTGACGACCTGGCGCCGCACGCTGAGCGCGAACCAGTTGAACCGATGCATGATCACGATGACCAGGCAGATCGCCACGGCGGCGACTACGGCCAGGGTGTAGAAGCGGGTGCCGACGGCCATTCCGACGCCCATGACGAGGAAGATGAACCCGACGTCCCGGGTCTCCTTGATCGCGTTGCGGAACCGGACGACCGACAGCGCGCCGACCAGCGCGAACGCGCGGGCGATGTTGGAGCCGACCACCAGCATGATCAGCGAGATCAGCATGCCGAGGATGACCAGCGTCTGGACGTAGGACTGGCTGTAGGACACGTTCCGGTGCGTCGCCCGGTACACCCGGCCGATCATGGCGCTGAGCGCGAACGACAGGGCCATCGACAGCGCGATGTCGGCGACGCTGAACGTGCCGGAGAGGTCCTGGAAGGAGAAGTCCATGGGGGGTTTCAGGCTTTCGTCGAAACGGCGTCCGGGGCGGTGACGCCGTGCTGCGGGGCGGGGTGCGCGGTGCTGGAAGGCGGGGTGGTGGAAGGCGGGGTGGTGGGAGGCGGGGTGTCGGGAGCGGTCAGGTCGTGGTCCGGGACGTGGAAGATCGAGCGCGGCGCGAGCCCGTGGGCCTCCACGCTCTGGCAGTACTTGGAGACCCGCGCGACCTGGAGGTTCCGTTCGGCGGTCAGGTCCGTCAGCCAGTAGGGGACCCGGTCGTTCGCCTTCACCTCCAGGATCGCGGTGTGCGGCGGGACGACGAACCGGTTGCCGGTCTCGGCGGCGAGGTGGAAGTCCCGGTCGCGGCCGCGGATCCGCTGGTCCAGGGTGACGCGCAGGCCGACGTCGGCGTCCCGTCCGACGAACGCCTGCCGCTGGTAGCCGGTCATCGTGGTGGCGCACAGGTCGAGGCGGGAGACGAGCCCGAGGACCTCTTCGAGGAAGGCCCGCTGGGACGGGTCGTGCTCCACCAGCTCCCGGCCGTCGCACAGCCGCAGCGCGTCCCGGTACGGCACCTGGACGCGGCGTTTCTGCGTGACCCGGTTGACCCGCTGCTTGATCTCGACGAAGACGGGGGTGTCGGCGTCGACGGCGAAGCGGTCTCCGTAGTGCCGCACGCGCAGTTTCCGGCGGAACCGCAGCCCTTCGATCTTCTCCCAGTAGAACCGCAGCGCGCGGGTGTCGTAGTAGACGCTCCAGACGCCGTAGCCGTGGTCGCCGCTGTGGTCGTCCCGGTCGAGACGCCGGTCCAGCTCGTCCCGGAGGTCGTCGACCTTGGCCGCGTCGACCAGGTATTTGATCTCGTACCGGTTGAAGGCGTGCAGCCGGCTCGGCGCCCGCAGCCGGTGCCCGACCTCGCCGGTCGCCGGGGCCGTGACCAGCGGATTCGCCCCGAACTCGGGAGTGGTCTCGGGGGCGGGCTCGGTGCGTTGACGGAATCTGCGCAGCATGTCTCTCCTCGACAATCCGCGCATATCCGACACCACGAAGCTGGCAGTAATGTGTGAACGGACCGCTAACCCGAGGTGAACGGAAGGACGATGCGGAAGCTCGTCCCCGCCCCGGCCTCGCTGGACACCTCCATCCGCCCGCCGTGCGCCTGGACGAGCGCCGCCGCGATGGCGAGCCCGAGCCCCGCGCCACCCGTCCCGCGCGACCGGTCGGCGTCCGCCCGGTAGAAGCGGTCGAACACGTGCGGCAGATGCTCGGCCGCGATGCCCGACCCCTCGTCACTCACCTCGACCACCACCGTGTCGGCGCCCGGCGCGGGGCCGGACCCCGTGTGCACGCCCGCCGGAACCCCGGCCCAGACGCGGTCGAGACTCACCCGCACGGGCGTGCCGTCCGGCGTGTGGGTCAGCGCGTTGCCGACGACGTTCCCGATGACCTGGTGCAGCCGCCGTTCGTCGCCTTTGACCGTCACCGGATAGTCCGACAGGTCGAGCCGGACGGCACGGCCACAGTCGCGGGCGTGCGCGGCATGCACGACATCACCGGCGAGGACGTGCATGTCCACGACGTCCATCTCCGGGGTGGGAACGCGGTCGAGACGCGCGAGGAGCAGCAGGTCTTCGACGAGCCGTCCCATGCGCTCCGCCTCGCCCTCGATGCGTTCGAGGACGCGTTCCGCCGCCGGATCCTTAACCCCAGGCCCGTGGTGGTACAGCCGGGCGAATCCGCGGATGGACGTGAGCGGCGTGCGCAGTTCGTGCGAGGCGTCGGCGACGAAACGGCGCAGCCTCTCCTCCGAGCGCTCCCGTTCGTGCAGCGCTTGGCCGAGGCGTCCCAGCATCGTGTTGAGGGCGCGGCCGAGACATCCCGCCTCGGTGCGCGGGTCGGTGTCGCCGACGCGGCGGTCGATCTCCCCGTCGGCGATGGCCATGGCGGTGCGTTCCATCCTGGTCAGCGGGCGCAGCCCGAGCCGCACCACGCCCCAGGCCAGCCCGCCGAGCACCCCGAGGACGAGCACGCCGACCGTCGCCTCGATGACGAGCATCTGGTTGACGGCCGACCGGGTCGACTCCAGCGACATGCCCGCCACCGCGCGGTCGCCGTTCGGCAGGCTCACGACCAGGACCCGCCACTGGCCGTGGCCGTTGCGGTCGTCCACGGTGAACGGGCCGTCCGGCGCGCCGACGACCGCCGCCGCCGAGAGCGCCGGGCCCTCCGAGGCGTCGGGCACCTCCCGCAGCAGCGTCCCCGACCCGTCGTGGAACGCGATGTGGAACTCGGTCGGCAGCTTCACCTCGCGCGGACCCGGGGGCCGTCTCGGCTTCGGCGGCGGCTTCTCCCGGAGCGGGACGGTCATGTCGGCGAGCTGGACGTCCACCCGGCGCACGAGAGACCGTTCCAGCAGCAACACCCCCGCGACGGCGAACCCGGTCAGCGCCGTCGCGGACAGCACGAGAATCGCGGCCAGCAGCCGGTGCCGCAGCGGCCAGGACCGGCGCCACCCCGTCATCGCGGGTCCAGCGGCGTCATCGCAGGTCCAGCATCCGGTAGCCCACGCCGCGCAGGGTGTGGATCAGCGGCGGACCGGCGGCGTCGATCTTGCGTCGCAGATAGCTGATGTAGGACTCCACGACGCGGCTGCTGCCGTCGAAGTCGTAGTCCCAGACCCGGTCCAGGATCTGCGCCTTGCTCACCACCCGGCCCGCGTTGATCATCAGATAGCGCAGCAGCGCGAACTCGGTCGGGGACAGATGGATCGGCCGTCCGGCCCGGCGGACGAGATGCGCCTCCTCGTCCAGTTCGAGGTCCGCGTAGCGCAGCACCCCGGCGCCACCGGCCGGGGCTCCGTCCGGGGTCTTGGCCGTCCGGCGGAGGATGGCGCGGACCCGCAGGATCACCTCGTCCAGGCTGAACGGCTTGGCGACGTAGTCGTCCCCGCCCGCGGTCAGCCCGGCGATCCGGTCGGCGACGGCGTCCTTGGCGGTGAGGAAGAGCAGCAGCGGCGCGTCCGCGCGGGCCCGCATCCGGCGCGCCACCTGGTAGCCGTCGACGTCGGGCAGCATCACGTCCAGCACGACGAGGTCGGGCCGGACCCGGTCGACGGCGGCCAGGGCCCGGCCCCCGCTCGCGGCGGTCGTCACCCCGAATCCGTCGAGTCGCAGCGCTTCGGCCAGCAGTTCCCGGATGCCGGGTTCGTCGTCGACGACGAGAACTCGGGCGCGGTACGGCTCGTCCATGCCAGAGTCCTACATGGCGAACCTGAGAACTCTCTATGACATCGCTGCCGATTCCGGCTCCGCCGAACGGTCGGGACGGAGCGTCCCGGTGAGACGCGCCGTCCAGACGATGATTCCGGCCAGGGAGATCGACGCCACCGCCAGCGACATTCCGGCCTGGACGTCGAACCTCACCGTGATCACGCTGGCGAGCAGCGCGCCGAGCGGCACGCCGAGCCCGGACGAAAGCATCCGCCGCGTCGTGTTGACGCGCCCCTGAAGTTCCGGCGGGGTGACCTCCTGGCAGTAGGTCATCGTGTTGACGATGACGACCAGGTACGCCGAGCCCCACGCGGTGAGCGCCACCATCGCGATGCGCCAGTCCGTGGTCAGGACGACGACCAGCCCCAGCGCCGCCCCCACAGGCAGCGCCACGAGCATGATGGTGAACGTGTGGATGCGGCGGCGCAGCCGTGGCAGCAGCAGCGACCCGCCGATTCCTCCGGCGCTCCACGCCGTGTAGAGGAAGCCGATGCGCGGGTTCGAGCCGTGCACGCCCAGCACGCGGTCGGCGAACACGACGAGCTGTCCGATGATCGCACCGCCCGACAGCGACTGGAGGGTGCCGACGGCGGTCATCAGCCGGAGCGTCGGATGGCGCGCGAGGAACCGGAGCCCCTGCCCGATCGACTCGCGGAAGCCCGGACGGGTCGTCCCCGACCCCGCTCGCGCCGTGGCCGTGTAGGCGATGCCGCGCAGCAGGAGCGCGGAGGCGGCGAAGCTCAGCGCGTCCACGGCGAGGGTCTCGGCGGTCCCCACGAAGGCGATCAGGCCGCCCGCGACCGCGTTCCCGGCGATCCTGACCACGGTGTCCACGCCGTAGATGCTGCTGTTCGCCTTGACCAGGTTGTCCCGTCCGACCAGGTCGGGGACGAAGCCGTACAGTCCCGCGTCGAAGAACAGCGCCAGGCTGGACGACAGCAACGCGGCGAGGATGATGTGCGCCCCGGTCAGCGCGCCGAACGCCGCCGCGACGGGCACCGTGGCGATGCAGAGGGTGTTCAGCCAGTCGGCGCCGACCATCAGCGTCCGGCGGTCGACGCGGTCCGCCACCGCGCCCGCCACCAGCCCGAACACGAGATAGGGCAGCGTTCCGGCGGCGGCGACCAGGGAGACCAGGACGGCCGACCGGGTCTCCTGGTACGTCAGCACCGGAAGCGCGACCGTCGTGACGGCCGACCCGAGCCCGGAGACGGCCCTGGACAGCCAGAACAGCCGGAAACCGCTCAGCTTGCGGAGCGCGATCGGCGCGGCGGTCGCTGATTCTTGGGTCATCACTCCCCCAGTCGGGCCGGAGCCAGGTGGGCGAACAGGTCCGGGATCCGGTCGGGGCACACCACGACGAGGCGCCGGCTCGCGCGGGTGAGCGCCACGTAGAGGTCGTTGAGGCCGCGCGGGGAGGCGTCCACCATCGCGCCCGGGTCGGCCAGCACCACCGAGTCGAACTCCAGCCCCTTGGACTGACGCGCGGACAGCGCCACGACGGGCCGTTCCAGATCGACGCCCCGGCCCCAGCTCAGGCCGGGGATCTCCGCCTGGACGGCGGTGGCGAGACGGTCCAGGTCGGCGGCGGGGACGATCAGCCCGACACGGCCGTCCCCGGCGCCGTCCACCTCCTGTTTCACCAGCTCCGCGAGACGGCCGGGCAGGGCGTCGCGGGGAACCGCGTACAGGCGGGGATGGTCGCCGCCGGTCCGGACGGCGCGGGCGATCTCGCCCTCCGGGTCGATCTCCGCGATCACCCGGTCCGACGCCGCCATGATCTCCACGGGGGTGCGGTAGTTGATGGTGAGCGACTCGCGCCGCCAGCGGTCCCCGAAGAACGGCTCCATCGCGGCGGACCACGAGCCGGGGCCCGCCGCCTCGCCGGTCTGGGCGACGTCGCCGACGACCGTGAAGTTCTTGGACGGGCACCGGCGCAGCAGCAGCCGCCAGGCCATCGGCGACACGTCCTGCGCCTCGTCGACGATGACGTGGCCGAAGACCCAGGTCCGGTCGCGGGCCGCGCGTTCGGCGACGGTGCGGTCGTCGGTCTGCCGGTTGGCGGCGGCGAACTCCGCGGCGGTCATCAGGTCGGCGGCGGTCAGTTCGGCGGCGGCCCACGGGTTCTCGTTCTCGCCCGCGCGGGAGCCGCGCGCGATGTCCAGCACGCCCTGCGCGTACTCGATCTCGGCGGCGCGCTCGGACCCCGGACCGTCCCGCCGGGAGACCCGGTCGAAGCCGAGGAGCTCCTCGGCCTCGTCGAGCAGCGGCACGTCGGCCGGTGCCCAGCCGCCGCCGGGCGGACGGCGCAGCGCCGCCCGCTCGTCCGGGGTGAGCTGGGGCGCGGCGGCGGCGAGCCGGTCGGGGTCGGCGAACAGGTCGTCGAGCAACCGGCGCGGGGTGAGCGTCGGCCAGAGGCGCTCCAGAAGCCGCCGCATCGCGGGGTGGTGCGGCAGGGTGTCCAGCCAGTGCTCCTCCGCCGCCTTGATCTCGGAGCCGGGCGGCGTCGGCGGGACGGTGAGCTGGTCGTCCGGGCCGAACAGGCCCGCGAGGTCGTCGTTGACGGCACGGTCCAGCGCGGCGGCGTCGACGCGGTCGGCGATGTCCTCCTCGAACTGGTCCTCAAGCTCGGTGATGACGTTGGCGAGACGGCGGGCCAGTTCCTCGATCAGCACCCGGCAGAAGACCGGCCGGGCGACGTTGTGGGGCGCGCCGGTGGCGTGCGCCTGGGCGACCGCGTCGGCGAGGAGTTCGGGTTCCAGATGGAGGTCCTCGCCACCGATCTCGACGGCCACCGGGCCGTCCAGCGAGCTGTCCACCTGGGCCTGCCGGTGGCGTACCGCCGTGGCCAGAATGTCGGCCATGACCGCGCGGCCCTTGATCTCGCCCGCCCGCTCGCTCTCCACGCGGCTGGCGGCCGCGCCGGGGAACAGCTCGTCCAGCGACGAGAGCAGCACGTTCGTCTCGCCGAGGCTCGGGAGCACCTGGCTGATGTACCCGAGGAACACGGGATTGGGGCCGACCACCAGCACGCCCCGCTCGAACAGCCGCTGGTTGGTGTAGAGCAGGTAGGCGGCGCGGTGCAGCGCGACGACGGTCTTGCCGGTGCCGGGGCCGCCCTGGACGACGAGGACGCCCGCCCCCGGGGAGCGGATGATCCGGTCCTGTTCGGCCTGGAGGGTGGCGACGGCGTCCCGCATCCGGCCGGTGCGGTCGGCCTCCAACGCCGTGAGCAGCGCCGCCTCCCCGGACAGCTGGACGTCCGCGCGCAGCGGCCCGGTGCCGTCCAGCCGCTCGTCGTCGATCCGGACCACCGTGCGGCCCCGGGCGTGCAGGTGCCGCCGCAGCAGCATCCCCTGCGGCGCGGCGGCGGTGGCGGTGTAGAACGGGCGCGCGGCCGGGGCCCGCCAGTCGATGAGCAGCGGGTCCTCGGTGTCGGGGTCGCGGATCCCGATCCTGCCGATGTAGCGGCGCTCGCCGTCCGTCGTCTCCAGCCGGCCGAAGCAGAGCCCCTTCTCGGCGGCGTCGAGCGCGGTGAGCCGCCGCGTCAGCCGGTCGACCTCGACGCCGCGCTCGACCCGCGCCTGGGCGGTGCCGCCCTCCTCGCGCAGCGCACCGCCCAGGCGCCGGGCGACCTCCTCGCGGCTGTCGTCCACCCGGCGGTACAACAGGTCGACATATCGCTGCTCGCGCTGGAGTTCCGAGGGTCCGGACGGCGCGGGTCGCGAATGGGGCAATGTCTCTCCAACGGTGTTCGGCTGCTGATTGATGGCATGTCGGTCGCGTTCGCTCTCAGTTCAGATAGTCCTCCGGGCCTCCCGCGCGGACGGTGTCGAGCGTGATGCAGTGGAATCCGCCGCCGAACAGCCGCCGGTGCCGGTGCCGCACCGGGACGACCGTGAAGCGATGGTCCTCAAGAAGGTCGATGAGTTTACGACAGGCGTCGTTGACCATCACGGTGTTCTCGTCGATGGACAGAACATTCAGGTCGACATAGGGGCTGGCCGGAATCGGGTCGTCGTTCTCGTACTGCGGGAAGTCGTCGACCTCCGGTTTCGGCGAGACGATGACGTCCCACGTGCGCAGCGCGTCGGGCAGAAAGTCCAGGATTCCCTCCGACCTGACCAGCAGAGTGCCCGGACGCAGCGGAATGACGACGCTGTCGATGTGACTTTGCGTCAGCTTGTCCATCCGGTGGACGCGGAACCGTCCGTCCAGATGCCGCGACAGCCAGTCGAAGGCCAGCGAGTGGTTGGCGTTGGCCACGTTCACGATCAGGTCGGTGCCGAGCCGCAGGCAGTTCGCGGCGTCGATCATCGGTTCGAGGCCGACGTCGTAGGGCGACGGACGCACCGTCACCGGGATCTCGACGTTCGGCGCGGCGTTCTCGGCGGTCGCCGGGTCGAACGAGGCGTCGGTCATCATGGGGCGCGGCATCGTCGTCCAGCGCGCCCCCAGCCGGAAGTACTCCACGAACGCGGGCTTGAGGAGCTGGGTCTCGAAGTAGCGGTCGCGCAGCATCGGCGGCGTCTCGATGATCTCGTCGCCCATGATGAGCGTGCCGTCCCGGACGTTCAGCGGCGGCGTGACGGCGGCGGACCAGCCGGGCGCCGCGACCTCCGTGGTGTCGGCGCCGAGCGTCATCGGGCGGAGCACCCGGACGCCCAGCGACTCCAGCGCGGCCGCCACGCCCTCGACGTCTTCGACGAGTTCGTTCAGGAGCCGTTCCTTCAGGGCCAGCCGGCGCGGCTCGTTGCGGTCGGCCCTGGACGCCCCGTCATGCCAGGTGGAGATGCTCGGGTAGTACCCCTTGGTGCCGGAGATGTTGTCGCTGATGAACATGTCGAACGACAGGTCGCGGATCCTGTCGAGATACCCGTCGGCGGACCCGACGATCACTTCGCGGAGGGGGGTGAAGTCGTCGTAGCTGTTCAGGCGCATACGGTCGGGCCTTTCTGGTCGGTTCGGTAGTGCCCTTCAACGCGCGGGTCAGGACGCGGGTCAGCGCGCGGGTTCGTCCGCCGAGAGGGCCTGCACGGGGCAGCGCCCGATCGACTCCCAGACCGCGTCGTGCAGTTCGGCGGGCGGGCTGGCGTCGAGCAGGACGACGCCGCCGCTCGTCTCGTCCTGGTCGAAGACCTCGGGCACGGCGAGCGCGCACTGCCCCGACCCGATACAGCTGTCCGGATCGACCTCGACTTTCATCCGCGTCCTCCGTTTCGCTTGTCGTCACCACTTCACGGGCAGCCGGTGCAGCCCGTACACGCTCATGTCCGCACAGAACGGGAGTTCGTCGGCGGGAACCGCGACCGCGAGCCCCGGAAAGCGCGCGAAGAGCGCCGGTAGGGCGACGCTCAGCTCCATCCGCACCAGGTTCTGGCCAAGGCACTGGTGGATCCCGTGCCCGAACGCCAGATGACCGGACGCCTTCCGTCCGAACTCCAGCCGGTCGGGCCGGTCGGTCATCCAGGCCGGATCCCGGTTGGCGGACGGCAGCGCCACCGTGATCGACTCACCGGCCCGCAGCAGCCGACCACCGAACTCGACGTCCTCCAGCGGGGTCCTGGGCACGCCGAAGTGGAACACCGTCAGGTAGCGCAGCAGTTCTTCAACCGCATTTCCGACCAATGACGGATCTGTCATGATCCGATCTAGTTGGTCCGGATGCGTCATCAGCGTGTAGATGCTGAGCGCGAGCGAATTCGAGGTCGACTCGTGTCCCGCCGTGAGCAGCAGCACGCCGATACCGGTGATCTCCTCGGCATCGAGGGTGCCGTCTTCGGTGAGCGCCTGGAGCAGGCCCTCGCGGAGCCCGGCCTTGCCGTACGTGAGTTCTTCGATCAGCGCGTACAGCCGATCCATGGCCGCGGACGCTTCGTCCCTGGCGGCGGTGAGGCTGAACAGCGTCTCGCTGTTGCGCTGGAACTCGGCTCGTTCGTCATAAGGAACGCCGAGTAATTCGCATATTACCAGTGACGGCACTGGCAGCGCAAAGGACGCCACGAGATCGGCGGGTTGCCCGAGCCGCGCCATCCGCGTGAGCAGGTCGTTGACGATCTGCTCGATTCGGGGACGCAACTCGCGCATGCGGCGGGCCGTGAAACTGCCCGCCAGCCGTTGCCGGATTCGCGTGTGTTCGGGCGGATCCATGTCGACCAGCCAGCCGGGCAGCGCGGGCCTTCCGTAGAACGGGTCGACGCCCGGCCGCGCCACCGGTGCGCGTTTGAATTCCGAACGGGCGCTGAACCTCGGGTCGGAGAGCATGGCGCGGGCCAGCTCGTAACTGGTCACGAGCCAGCCGATGTGACCGTCCGGGTAGCGCATCCGGCGCAGCGGTTCGCGATCGCGCCATTCCGCCAGTTCCAGGGGCGGGTCGAGCGGATCGGGCCTCGTGATCGGGTATGGGGAGACGTCCTCGGCGGTCATGGTCTGATCTCCTCACTCAGGAACTCGGCGAGGCGGCGCACCCCGGTCTCGATCTGCGGTGGATCCAGGTAGCTACAGGAGAGGCGGAGCTGGGAGTCGCCCGCGCCGTCCAGGTAGAACTGGGACATCGGCGTCCACAGGACCCCGTACTTGGCGGCGGACGTCTTCAGCAGGTCGACGTCGGCGGGGACGGGCAGCCGCACCCGGACGAAGAACCCGCCCTCGGGTCTCGTCCACCGGATCCCCGGGTGGAGGTCGTGGGCCGGGAGGTGCCGGTCCAGCGCGTCCAGCAGGCAGGCCAGGTTGCGCTGGTACAGCTCGGCCTTCCGGCGTCCGAGCGCGGCGAGCGACCCGCCGTGGTCCAGCAGCATGCCGCCGATGACCGCCTGGGACAGCGGCGAGGTGTTGACGGTGACCATGCTCTTGATCGCGGCCAGGTCGTGCGCGAGCGGCCTGCCCCCGCGCCGGTCGGCGATCTCCTGGTCGGCGACGACGTAGCCGACCCGCGCGCCCGGGAAGCAGACCTTGGCGAACGTGCCGATGTGGACGACGCGCCCGTCGTTGTCCAGGGTTTTCAGGTAGGGCAGCCCGGTTCCCGGGGACGCGGTGAAGCCGTACACGTTGTCCTCAAGGATCAGCAGGTCCTCGCGGTCGGCGAGCCGGAGCAGGCGGTGTCTGCATTCGAGTGACATCCGGCCGCCGCCGGGGTTCGCGAAATCCGGGGCGACGTAGCAGGCGCGGACGCGGCGTCCCGCCTGGCGGGCCGCGCGGCAGCGTTCTTCGAGCAGGTCGAGGTCGATGCCCGCCGCGCTCTCGTCGACGCCGACGACCGGGATGTCGAGCAGCCGGGCCGCTCCCAGGAAACCCGCGAAACAGGGGTTCGCCACGGCGAGGACGTCGTCGGGCGATCGGAACAGCGCCCGGAGGGTCAGCAGCATCCCCTCCTGCGCCCCGACGGTGACGACGATCGCCTCGTCCGGCGCGTCGATGCCGTGGTCGCGGCGCAGGGCGTCGCCGACGATGCCGTTGATGAGCCCCTGGCTCGGCCCGTACTCGAACAGCAGCTTCCGCGCCCGCGTCCGGTCGAGACCCCGGTCGTTGGTCAGGTGATCCAGGAAACGGGCGATGTATCGCTCGACGTCGAGTTCGTCGAAGAACACGGGGTGCGGGGCGCCGGGTGCGAACGAGATGGCGTCCGGATATTGCGACATCACCTCGTTCAGGAACCCGATCGAACCCAGCACGGGTTCGGCGAGGGAGGCGTGCAGCGTCCCCTCGTTCAGCAGGACCATGACGTCACCTCGCCGCCCGGTCGCGCCGCCGGTGCTCGACCTTGGCCAGGACGTCCGGGGCGTAGACCCGCGACGCCTGGACGGCCGCGAACTCGGCCAGATACTCCCGATACAGGTCGATCGGCTCCTCGGCCAGCGTCAGCATGCGGCGGTTCGCGGACACGGCGGGGGCGGCCAGGTCGTGGACGGCCCGTCCGATCGCGGCGTCCATGTCGTCCGGCGCCACCACCTCGTCGCACAGCAGTGTCGCCTCGGGGTCGGTGGCGTCGACGCGGTGGCCGCCGAGGATGACCCGGCGCGCGGTCCTGGCGCCGCTCCACCGGCCGAGCCGCAGGTTGCCGAGGCCGGGCACGATGCCCTCGTGCGCGGCGGGCAGGCTGAAGTAGGCGCCCGACTCGGCGATCACCCGGTCCAGGACGAGCAGCAACTGCATGCCGCCGCCGATGGCGAAGGCGTCCACGGCGCCGACCCACGGCTTCTGCACGGAGCGGTCGGCCCAGGCGCCTCCGTTCGCGTCGTCGACCAGCACGCCGCGCAGCAGTTTGTGGACGTAGCCGAGTTCGCGGCCGAGCATGAACTCGACGAACGAGATGGCCCCGTCGCACAGGTCGGCCAGGTTGACACCCGCGCTGAACACCCGGCGGCCCGCGTACTTTCGGTGCGCCACCCGTCCGCCCCGCAGCACGCCGACCCGGACCTGGTCGTCCAGGAGCGCGAGGTCGACGGCGGTCTCCAGGTCGGCGATGAGCCGGTTGTCCTCGGAGTTGAGCCGGTCGCCGTTCCTGAACTCCACGTGCGCGGCGGGGCCGTCGCGTTCGATGAGGACGGAGCCCAGTTCCGTTCGTCCGGTGCGGCGGAACTCGTCGAGCAGTTCGGTGGCGCGGGCCGTCGGCGTCAGCATCGTCTCGATGAGGTGGGTTCCGGCCCGCCGGGAGCGCAGGACGGCGGCGCAGAAGATGCCCTGGTCGATCTCGCGGCCCTCTTTGTCGGCCTGGACATGGGCGCGTTCGGCGTCCATCTGCCGCCGCGTCGGCACGAGTCCGGGGAAGCGGTCCGCCGCCGCGAACACCAGGTCGGGGAGCCGGGCCCGGCGCGTCCGGTCGTCGGTGAGCAGGTCGTAGACGGCGTCGGCGTGTCGGGCGAGGAACCTCCGGCGGGTCCTGCGGGACGCGTCGTGGGCGGCGGCGGCCTCGTCCCGCTGGGCGGCGTCCCGCGCGGGCGGGGCGGGGAGCGCGGCCAGCCGGTCCTCGCCGCGCGCCGCGTGGTCGGCGAGCGCGGCCGCGTCCTCCGCGAGGGTCATGAGCCCGCCTCCGTCGCCTCCAGGACGCCGCGCATCCCGTGCAACCTGCGCAACTCCCGGTCGCAGGCCGCGAGATGGGCGCCGAGCGCCTCCTCGTACTCCGCCGACGCGGCCTCCAGGACGAGCTGCCTGCGCACGGTCGTCTCCGGCCCCGAGATCCGGCCCCGGAGCACCGCCGCCGTGTGGATCGCCTCGGCCAGGTCGGTGCTGATCTCGTCGATCAGCCCGAGTTCGACGGCCCGGTCGCCGGACAGGTCGACGCCCCACAGCACGACCTTCCGCGCCCACGCCACCCCGAGATGCTGGACGAGCCTGAACAGCGCCATGCCCGGCCAGAAGTGCCCGTCGTTGATCGGCAGGACGAGCCGCAGGTCGGGTGATCCGATCCGGAAGTCGGACGCCAGCAGCAGGTCGAGCGCCGGGCCGCCGCACGGGCCCTCCGCCACGGCGATGGTCAGCACGGGTAACCGTTCCAATCGGCGGACGGCGCGTTCCCACCGGTTCACGTCCTGGATGCCCACGCTGCCCGGCCATTCCCGTGAACCGTCCGGACCGGGAGCGAGACGGAGCACGACCACCGCGTGCCCTCGGCGGTCCTCCGCCTCGGCGCAGACCGCGTTCACGGCGGCGGTGACCTCCGCGAGCGGTCGCGCCCCGGTCACCGTCGTGACGATGCCGAGGCCGTCGGCGAGCCGATCGGGGTCGAAATTACTGCCCATTGACGTTGTCGTCCCTTCTTTCACCAACCGAGCAATGCCATCTCGATGCTGGAACCCGGGCCCATCGTCATCAGGACGCCGAACTCGCCCGGAACGGTCCTTTCCTCGTCCCGAAGCCGCGCCCAGGAGAACAGGAAGGAGCCGCTGGATAGATTCCCGTGGTCCCGGAGGACGCCGATCGTGTGCCGCAGGTCGTGGCGGGAAAGGCCCAGGTTCACGCGCACGGAGTCGATGACCTTCTTGCCTCCGGAGTGCACCACCCAGTGGCTGATATCGGACCGTTTCAAGCCCGTGCCGCCGAGCAGCCGGTCAAGCGCCGTCTCGGCGTGCGCGCCGACGACGTAGGGAATCTGCGGATCGAGGTAGAAGCTGAACTTTCCGGGGCCGTCGTCCCAGTCGTAGCGCATGGCTTCGATGGCGTCCGGAATGATCAGGCTGGAGAACCGCAGCAGCGCGGGCCCCGGCCGGTCCGCCTCGCCGGACGCGCGGACGGCCACCGCCGCGGCGCCGTCTCCGAACAGGCTGTTCACGACGGACGAGCGCATGGTCCCGTCGAAGACGTACGCCGCCGAGCAGGGTTCGACGCAGACCATCAGCGCCAGTTCACCGGGGTGCGTCCGGGCCCAGCCCGCTACGGCGGAAAGGGCGTTGAGACCGGCGTTGCAGCCCATACCGACGACGTCGAGCCGGGAGCATGACGGGTCGATTCCCAGCTCTTTGATCAGCAACGCGGAGAAGCCCGGGGTCAGGAATCCGGTCGACGTCACGCAGCACAGATGGGCAATGTCGGAAAGCGCCGAGCCGGTCTTCCGGAGGCATTCCTCGATCGCCTCACGGCCCATGCTGAGACCGTTGGCGGCGTGTTTGCGGAGCAGTTCGCCCTGCGACTCCATACGGCGGCTACCGTCCGGCGTCAATGGTGGCAGGACGAGACCGCGCCGCTCGATCGCGCTGTTCAGGAAGACGGATCTGACCCGCGCGTCGGTGATGTCGAACTCGTCCAGGATCTCCCGCTGGCTGTAGGAGGTCGGTGGCACCGCCGTCCCGACGCCGGTGATCCTCGGTAACTCTTCGATCGACTGCATCTCTCCCCCGTGGACTCGCCGTCAACTCAGATAGTCCTCCGCGCCCCCGGCGCGCGCCGTGTCGAGCGTGAAGCAGTGGAACCCGCCCCCGAACAGCCGCCGGTGCCGGTGCCGGACCGGCACCGCCGTGAAACCGTGCCGCTCCAGCGTGCGCATCAGGCCGGGACACGCCTCGTTCACCAGGACCGTGTCCGGGCTCACCGAGAGCACGTTGAGGTCGATGTACGGGCTGGTCAGGATCAGGTCGTCGGCGTCGTAGGACGGGAACGTGTTCTCCGTCGGCGGCGGCGGGACGATCAGGTCCCAGGTGCGCAGCGGGGCGGGCAGCCGGTCGGCCACCGCGGCGTCGCGCACCAGGAGCGTTCCCGGCCGCAGCGCGAGCACCATGCTGTCGATGTGGCTGTCGCTGAGCCGGTGCACGCGGTGCACCCGGAACCGGCCCGCCAGGTGGCGTTCCAGCCAGTCGGCGCCGAGCGCGTGGTGCGCGGTCGAGACGTTCACCACGATGTCGCGGCCGAGGCGCAGGCACTGCGCGGCGTCGAGCATCATCTCGACGCCGACGTCGTAGCGCGACGGTCGCGGGTCCTCGATGGGTTCGGTCGGCCCGCCCGCGTTGGTGGCGCGGACGTAGGACAGGTCGAAGGACGCGTCGGTCATCAGCGGCCTCGGCATGACCGACCATCGCGCGCCGCTCTCGAAGTACCGCTGGAAGACGGGCTTGAGCAGCTGCGTCTCGAAGTACCGCGAGCGGATCATGGGCGCGGTCTCGATGATCTCGTCGCCCGCGATCAGCGTGTTGTCGCGGATGTTCAGCGGCGGCACCACCGCGGCGGGCCAGGCCGGGGTGCGCACCTCGGCGGGCCGTGCTGGCAGGTCCATCGGCCGGTGCACGGTCACGCCCAGGCTCCGCAGCACCGCGGCCATGCCCTCCAGGTCCTCGTTCAGCTCGTCGACGTAGCGCCTTTTGATGGGCGTTCGATCCCCGTTGGCGGACGTCCCCGCGGACCCTTCGGCGGCGTGGCCGAGTCTCGGGTAATACCATTCGGTCCGCTGCGCGTTGTCGCCGACGATGTTCTCGTGAAAGAAAAGGTCAAAAGACAACTCACGCTCGTGTGACACATAGTTCTCGGCGGAGCCGACGATGACTTCCTGAAGTGGCGACCATTCATCGAAGCTGTTCAACCGCATGTTGCCCCCAACCAATTCGCCGGTCGAGAACCCTTCTGGCGCCTCTACTTCCAGTAGTAGACCTCCCGGTTCCGATCACACAAGCTCCCGGCACGTGTGATCTACGCCACATGACCATTTATGTTGACCGTTGATCATGATCAGGATTACACTCTCGTCGAACCCGTCCCACAGCCTGCGGCACGATCGTTTTGCCTGGTCAGCCAGGTGATATTGGAATCCGTCGAACGGAGACGAGACGATATGACCAACGCGGGGGATGATCAGCTGCGGGAGCGCTTCGACCTTCTTGTCAACGCGCCCGCACTGTTCAACGCGATCACTACGGCGGTCGAGGTCGGGCTGTTCCGCCACCTTTCGGCACATCCAAGATCGGCTTTTGCGGAATTGCGGCAGGTCACCGGCGTCCCCGCGCATCAGCTGCGGGTGCTGCTCCAGGCGGTCTGCGCGACCGGGCTTTTGGAAAAAACGGACGGAACGTACCAGAACTCCACCCTGGCCGACGAACTGCTGGCCTCGGACGCCACCGATGGTTGGGCGCACATCCTGGTCGGCTGGAAAGAGATCTACTATCCGGCGTTCGCCCAGATGACGACCGCGCTGAAGGCGGGCACGAACACCGCGCTGGAGATGTTCCCCGGCGACGGGCCGACCCTTTACCAGCGCCTCTCGGGCGATCCCGAGCGGGAGGCGGTCTTCCACCGGGCGATGGCGGCGTTCACGCTCAGGTCGCTGGACGCCCTCGTGGAACGGCCGGAGTTCGCCGCCGTCCGGCATCTGCTCGACATCGGCGGCGGCGACGGGACGACCTCGTCCCGGCTCACCGCGCGCCATCCCGAGCTGCACGCCACGGTCTTCGACATTCCCAGCGTCTCCGCGCTGGGAGAGGACTCCTCCCCGTCGCGGCCGGAGCGGGTGGCGTTCCGCCCCGGGGACATGTTCAACGACCCGTTCCCCACGGGCTGCGACGCGATCCTGTTCAGCCATGTCCTGGAGATCTTCTCCGGTGACCAGATCCTCAGCCTGCTGAAGAAGGCCTACGACACGCTGCCCCGCGGCGGCCGGGTGTTCATCTACGGCTACAACGTCTCCGACGACGAGACGGACGGCATCTACGGCGCGCGTCTCGGTCTCTACCTCAACATCCTCGCCAGCGGGCAGGGGATGGCCTATCCGGCCCGGGAGTACGAGGAATGGCTCCGGTCGTCCGGCTTCGCGGACGTCCACACGGTCTCCGGACTTCCCTACGAGCACGGACTCAGCTCCGGGGCCAAGCCGTAACCGGCCGCACGGCCCGCGGGCGGTGAGATCCGGACCCCGCGTCGTGACAGCGGAAGGAATGGAACGTGCTTGTAGACAACGCGCTCGCACGGTATTTCGACAACGTACGGCTGGCCCTGCGTCAACTGCTCGGTGAGCGGGACGGGGCGGACGGCGACTTCACCCCCGGCATCGACCTTCCCGACCTCACCCCCGCGATGCTGGAGTACCTGTCGGTGTCCGGGATCGAGCACGTCCGGCTGCCGTCCTACCGAGGCAAGAACCTGGCGCTGCTGGACCTCACCAGGAATCCGGCGACGATGACGACGAAGACGTTCGCCTCCCTCGTCATCGTGGCCAGGGCGGTGCGGTTCATCAGGGACACCGGCGAGCGCGTCACCATCGTGACGCCCTCGTCGGGCAACAAGGCCATAGCGCTGCGCGACGCCGTCTTACGCGCGATCAGCTGCGGGCTCGTCAGCGCGGACCAGCTCAACGTGGTCGCGGTCGTCCCGGCGAACTCGGTGCCCAAGCTCCGCGTCTCGGAACTGTTCTCCGACCCGGAGCTGCGCAAGCGCAACCCGATCGCGGTCTACCACGGCGACCCGCCCGGACGGGTGAAGGACATCTCCCGGGGCCTCGTCGACGAGCACCGCACGGAGCTGGAACGAGGCCTGAAGACCAATTTCTGGTACACCCTGCGGTTAGAGAACTATCTCGCGGCGGACATCGTCCGGGCGTTCGCCGAGGCGGAGTTCTTCCCGGCCTCGCCCGACGAGCCCCGGCTCCACGCGCACGCCGTTTCCAGCGCGTACGGATTGTTGGGCCATTCCTATGGACGGAGCATGGCGCCGCCCGAGTCCGGGGGCGGGGCCAGTCCGGATCCGCGTTATTTCCTCGTCCAGCATCTCGGTGCGCCGGACATGGTGCTGAGCCTTTACCACCAGGGGTCGACGGACCCGAGCCATCTTCCCCAGTACACCTATGACCTCGAATCCGGCCTCTACGGTCAGGACGAGAATCCGCGTTTCCCGGCGGTCACGTTCGAACCGAGCGAGGCCCTCGATCCGACCTTCTACACCCGAGGCCCGGCCACCTCGCCGCGGATGGACGAGATCATCCACGAGCAGGGCGGTGGCGGGATCGTCGTCTCCATGGCCGAGTGCCTGAACCGGTACCCGCGGATCCGCGCCCTGCTCGGCGCGGCGAACATCAGGCTTCCGGCCCAGCCGGTCGCGCTCCGGGAATGGTCGCTGGTCATGGCGTTCACCGGGGTGCTCAACGCGATCGACCGCGGGCTCATCGCGGAGAACGACGTGCTCGTGCACGGTTCCGGAAGCTACAGCGTCGCGGACTACGCCCCGCTGACCGACCGGGACCTTCATCCGGTGGAGGACGTCGAGTCCCTCCGGCAGGTGCTCTGCGAAACCCTTGCAAGTTGAGAGGTGACAGCACCGTGGCCACTGCGACCCCACCTCCACGGTCCCATTTCGGCAAGCGGTTGCGCATGCGCGCCGGGTACCGGTGGCGCAACAGCGGCAACGGGCTGCTCGTGTCGGCCCGCAGCCGGTGGGACACCCGGGACCGCGCCGTCTTCCCGACGGTCCGGTCGCACCTCGGGGGAATGTCGGTCGGCTATTCGGGCCTGCGCGAGGGCCTCGCCTACACCCTCGAATTCACCGAATGGCGACGGGAGGACGGCGCCGAGAAGGCCGAGCGGACCAGCGGCGAACGGTCCGGGCGTGAACTCCGGTCCCCGGCGCGGCTGCCGGACGCGGACATCGCCGTCATCGGCACCAGCGCGGCGCGGGCCCGGCGGCTGCCCAGGGAGGCGTCCCTGGTGATCCCGATGCGGGTGCACTTCGTCATCGACTTCGAGGGCGACGCCGAATGGGCGCGCCAGCGGATCTCCAAGCGGGAGCGCTGGCAGTTCGGCCGCAACGAGCGCCGGTACAACTGGACGTGGGAGCTGAACCGCGACCCCGGCTGGTTCGACGAGTTCTACGACCGCTACTACCGGCCCACCATGTTCGAGCGGCACGGCACCCGGGAGCGGACCGAGACCAAGGAGGTCGCCTACGAGTGCCTTTTCCGCGACGGGCGCATGTTCGTGCTGTCGCAGGACGGCGAACGCATCGGCGGCGCGCTGTGCCACTGGGATCGGTCCACCGGCGTGCTGACGCTCCGGCTCCTCGGGGTGTTCGAGGGTTCGCAGGAGCACTACGACAGCGGCGCGTTCAAGGCGATCTACCACTTCCTCATCCGCTGGTGCGCCGAGCACGGGGTGAGCCGGCTCGACTTCCAGGGCACCGAGCCGTTCCTCAGCAAGGGGACCTACCAGTGGAAGCGCCGCTTCGGCACCAGCGTCATCCTGCCGCCCAACCATTTCGGCGCCAAGCGGCTGTGGCTCCAGGTCCGGCACGACACGCCGACCGTCCGCGACTTCCTGGTCGCCAATCCCGTGCTCAGCGAGAACGACGACGGAAGCCTTGAGGCCGTCTACTTCTTCGACGCCGAGCGGCAGCCGCGATCCGACTACGCGGCGAGTTCCCCGGGCGTGGAGCGCGTTCGCAACGTCGATCTCGACGAGTTCCTCGCGGGGCTCAAGGCGCGTACGGACAGGGGGCGGGCCCGTTCATGACCTCGTGGTACGGGAACGATCCCGTTTCGCTGGAGTCGCGGGTGCCGCTGCCGGAGATAGACCGCGAGCTCGAAACAGTGCGCGAGGGCGAACACGCCAATCTCGTCCCGGAGTCGCTCGACGCGATGCGCCCGTTCGTGCTGCCGCCCCGGTCGTACGACGAGATGTACCGCGTGGCGACCGTGCTCCTCGATCTGCTGCGCCGGACCCTTTTCGAGACCGCGCCCACGGCCGCCGGGCGAATTGCGGCACTCGACGCCCCCGAGGACATCTACCCGCTGCTCATGGACGGCCCGTTCGAGGACGACTACGCGACCTGCATGGCCCGTCCCGACATCGTGGTCGACGCGACCGGGCCGAAGTTCGTCGAGTTCAACATCGGCTCGGGCCTCGGCGGAGTCGTCGACACGTTCCTGCACACCAACGCGTGGATCGCGGCCTTCGGCGGGCCCGACGCGGCGCCGTTCACGACGATAGATCCGCTGGCCGTGCGCGACCAGATCTTCGTCCGGGCGGTCCGCCGGTTGTCGGCCGAACCGGCGGTGGCCGTCGTCGGCACCTTCCGCGATTTCGGCGGCAAGCCGAGCCGCTACTTCGAGGTCCAGCTCGAATCCCTCGCGAAGCGCGGGCTCAAAGCGGTGCACCTCGAACCCGAGGAGCTGCCGGACGCCCTCGGGCTCCCCGGGAAGCCGCGCTACCAGGTCGGCATGCGCCATTTCACGATCCTGGAATGGCGCGCGCTCAGGATCGACCTGGCGCCCGTTCACGCCGCGCTCGACTCGGGTTGCCTGCTCATCGCGTCGCAGACCGCCTACATGGTCGCCAACAAGAAGGTGCTGGCGTGGCTGTCCGAAGGTCGCCCATGGATGACCGACGGGCACCGCGCCATCGTCAGGCGCTATCTGCCCTGGACGCGCGTCGTGCAAGACGGGCCGGTCGACTGGAAGCGCGCGAAACGCCCTTTGCCGGAACTGCTCGTCAACAACCGTGAGTGGTTCGTCCTGAAACCCGCGATCGGCATGAGCGGGCAGCAGGTCCTGGTTGGCCGCCATTGCGATGACGACACCTGGAAGACCGCGGTGACGGCCGCCGTCGCGACGCGGGACCACATCGTCCAGGAGTACGTCGAGGCCGCGCCCTACCTCATGGAGTTCGCGGACGCCGACCGGCGCGGCACGTTCGAAGCCGAGGTGTTCCCGGTCGTCAGCCCGTACGTCTTCGACGGACGGCCCGGCGGGTGCATGGTGCGTTACCTCGCCCCGAACCAGCGGGGAGTCGTCGCCGTCCACGGAGGTCACGCCCGCTCCAACGTCGCGCTGCGCGGCCTCCGGAGGGCCGCATGACGGAGTACGCGGAAATCGGCTACGGCCTTCGCCGGAATGACCGGTGAGGAGAGGTTCAGATGTTTCGCACCATGATGAAGTCCAAGATCCATCGGGCCCGGGTCACCCAGGCCGACCTGCACTATGTCGGGTCCCTGACGATCGACGCGGAACTGATGGACGCCGTGGACCTGCTGCCCGGCGAACAGGTCGACATCGTCGACATCGACAACGGCGCGCGGCTGTCCACCTATGTGATCGAGGGCGCGCGCGGCTCCGGGGTGATCGGCGTCAACGGCGCCGCCGCCCGGCTGATCAGCCCCGGCGACCTGGTGATCATCATCGCCTACGCGGCGGTGCCGGACGCCGAGGCCCGCGCGTTGCGGCCCCGGGTCGTGTTCGTCGACGAGAGAAACGAGATCGTCACCACCGGTGACGACCTGGCCGAGGTGCCGGACGGTTTCGGCCTGCGGCGCGGAGACGAGACGAGGCTGGCATGAGCGGCGTGATCACCTGGATCTACGAGGCGGAGACCGTGGATCCCGGCGAGATCGAGGAGTTCGAGCAGAGCATCGTCGAGCGCTATGCCCGTTTGTCGCGGCCACGGAATCTCGATTTCCGGCTCATCCGTGCGTCCGAGCTGATCGCCCTGTGCACCGACCGTCCGGTGTTGCGGTACAGGGGGGACGATCTGCTGGCCGATCCGCAGTGCTTCATCGTCGAGGACATGGGCACCGACCCGCATTCGTCGCACGCCGCGCAGGCCGTCTACCGCACCATTCACGCGAGCGACTCCGTCCTGCTGAACCGGTCGATGTCGGGTCCGGACTATCTGGAGAGGGACAAGCTCGCGTTCGCGCAGGTCGCCTCGACATTGGACGTGCCCGTGCTGCCGACCATCGCCGTCCCGTACGGAAAGTACGCGCGCCGGGCGCTCGACGAGGTGACGAACGAATTCGGAGCGGGCCCCTACATCATCAAGCCGAGGGAGATGACGAGCGGTATCGGTGTGCTCCGCGTCAATTCCCGGCAGGAACTCGGCGCGGCGATCGACATCGCCTCCCAGACGAGCGCGGGGTACATCGTCCAGCCTTATCTGCCCCACGCCGGAGACATGCGGGTGTACGTCGCGGACGGGAAGGTCGTCGCCTCGTTGACGCGCCGTCCGGGCCAGGGCAGCTATCTCGCGAGCATCAGCCAGGGCGGCTCGATCGAGACCAACGAGGACCATTTTCTGGTCGCGGACCACTGCATGCGCATCGCTCAGAACCTCGACGCCGAATGGATGTGCGTCGACTGGCTCATGACCGATGAGGGCCCGGTGCTGAACGAATGGTGCACGGCCAACGGGGGTTTCACGATGGTCCCCGAACCGCAACGCACGATCGTCGCCGACGCCTTCTTCGGCTGGATAAAGACGAAGCTGGACGCCGCGCTCGCGGAACCGTCCCAGAGGCGCTGACATGGCGGAGGAGGAGCGGAGCCGGGTCCGCTACGAGAAGCGGGGACGGGTCGCCCACATCACGCTGGACCGTCCCGAGGTCCTCAATGCCATGGATCTGCGCATGCACGCGGAACTGGCCGAGATCTGGGACGACTTCGACGCCGACGACGACATCTGGGTCGGCGTGCTCACCGGCTCGGGCGAGAAGTCGTTCTCCGTGGGCCAGGATCTGAAGGAACTGGTCCAGCGAATCGAGAATGGTCAGGCCACATCGAGTTTCGGCAGCCGGGGAAAACCGGGCTGGCCACGGCTGACCGAACGGTTCGACATGGCGAAGCCAGTGATCGCCAAGGTGAACGGCCTCGCCCTGGGCGGCGGCTTCGAGCTGGCCCTGGCCTGCGACATCATCATCGCCGCGCGGCACGCCGAGTTCGCGCTCACCGAGGCCAGGCTCGGGCTGATCGCCGGGGCGGGCGGGGTGTTCAGGCTGACCCGGCAACTGCCCTACCGGGTGGCGCTCGGCCATCTGATGACGGGACGGCGCCTGTCGGCCGAACGCGCCTGGGAACTCGGCCTGGTCAACGAGGTCGTCCCGAAGGAACAGTTGGACGTGTGCACGGCGGAGTGGGTGGCGGACATCCTCGCCTGCGCCCCGCTGTCGGTACGCGCCATCAAGGAGGTCGCCGCCGCCTCCGCGTCGCTCCCGCTGGACGAGGCGTTCAACGCCCGCTATGCCTGGGAGGACAGGCGGATGCGAAGCCGCGATTCGGAGGAGGGGCCGCGCGCGTTCGTCGAGAAGCGGCCCCCGCGCTGGACCGGCACCTGAGCCGTCAGCCGGTGGAGGTCGGCGCGTCGTCACCGAGCAGCGTCCAGATCTCGGTGAGGGCGCGCAGTTGGTCGTCGTCCAGGTGGGCGAAGAAGAGTTCGCGCAGGTCGGAGTGGTGTCGGCGGCGGGCCTTGCGGATCAGCGTCCGTCCGGCCGCGGTCAGCGTCGCCTCGAAGCCACGACCGTCGGTCGCGGACCGGCGCCGCTCGATCAGGCCCCGGTTCTGGAGGCGGTCGGCGAGCCGGGTGAACCCGCCGGAGGACATCAGACGGCGGTTGGCGAGGTCCGACATGCGCATCCCGTCCGCGCCCGCCTCGTAGAGCAGCGACAGGGCGCTGTACTCGGCCATGCTCACGTTCAGCGCGGCGAGGCTCGACTCCATCGCACGCCAGAGCCGATCGTGGGTCAACAGGAATCCGCTCCATGCGTCCTGCTCGATGTCCCGTAGCTCGTGGGTCGCCATGGCGGCACGCTATCCGCATCCCACCTCCCCGAACAACCCGGAATATTTGTCTGCGCACGCAGGTTGTTGGGATCGTTCAGGCATCCTCGGGGGCGTTCGGCGCCGCCGACGAGAGGAAGGATCGGACATGGCTTTCGAGATCGGCGTCATGACGTTCGGCGAGATCACGGAGGACCCGCGCACCGGCGCCGCCCCGTCCCCGCGGCAGCGCGCCCGCGACACCATCGAGCAGGCGAAGGTCGCCGACGAGGTGGGCCTCGACGTGTTCGGGGTCGGGGAACACCACCGCAGCGACTTCGTCGGGTCGGCGCCCACCATCATGCTGGCGGCAGCGGCGGAGCAGACGAGGAACATCAAGCTGACCAGCTCCGTCACGGTGCTGAGTTCCGAGGATCCCGTGCGCGTGTGGGAGCAGTTCGCCACCATCGACCTGCTGTCGGCGGGACGAGCCGAGATCATCGCCGGGCGCGGCTCCTACACCGAGTCGTTCCCGCTGTTCGGCTACGACCTGAAGGACTACGGCGACCTCTTCCGGGAGAAGCTCGACCTGCTCCTCAAGATCCGAGAGCGGAACCCGCTGACCTGGAAGGGACGCTTCCGCGCCCCACTGGTCGACGCCGACATCGCGCCCCGCGCCGACGGGGAGACCATCCCGATCTGGGTGGGGGTGGGCGGGTCGACCGCGTCCGCCATCAGCACCGGACGACTCGGCCTGCCGATGGCGCTCGCGCTGCTCCTCGGGCCGCTGACCTTCCACGAGCAGACCGTCGAGCTGTACCGGGAGTCCGCCGCGAAGGCGGGCCACGACGCGGACGCGCTGCCGATCAGCATCAACACGCACGGGTTCGTCGGACGCACCAGCCAGCAGGCCAGAGACGTCATGTACCCCTATTTCGCGAAAGGTATGGCGGAGAACAACCACCAGCGAGGTAAGGGACTGCTGCTCCCCCGGGTCGCGTTCGACGCGCAGTCGTCGCCGAGGTCCGGACTGCTGGTGGGCAGCCCGCAGGAGGTCATCGACAAGCTGCTCGCCTACCACGAGTTGTACGGCCTCAACCGCGCCATCATCCAGATGGGCTTCGGTGGGATGCCGCAGAAGGAGCACCTGGAGGCGATCGAACGGCTCGGCACGGAGGTCGCTCCGGTCGTCCGCCAGGAGGTCGCCGCGAGCAAGAGGAGGGCGGCATGAAAGAGCAGTTCCGGGGGGAGTGGGGGGTCGTCCCCCCACAGGAGAACGAGCCGGTTCTGCGCGTGGTCGTCGTGAATGGGAGCCCTAGTCGGCCGTCCAAGACGATGGGCCTTGTGGACGTCATTTTGGACGAGCTGAAAGCACTACTTCCCGTGGAAACGTCGCGGATCGACGTGTACTCGCTGGGGCCGGAGTTCACCGGGGCGATCGAGCGTGAGGGCGTCGCCCCCGACGTTGAGGCCGTGCTGCGGGAGGCGGAGGAGGCCGACCTGCTGATCGGGGCGGCTCCGGTGTTCCGCGGCTCCTACCCGGGGATGTTCAAGCATTTCTTCGATCTCGTCGACCAGTACGCGCTCGCAAACAAGCCCGTGCTGCTCGCCGCGACGGGCGGCGGCGACCACCACGCACTCGTCCTGGAACACGCCATGCGGCCGCTGTTCGGCTTCTTCCAGGCGCTGACCGTGCCCGTCGCGATCTTCGCGTCCAGCGGGGACTTCGACGGCACGACGCTGCTCAACCCCCGCGTCTACGGACGCGTCCAGACGGGCCTCGGCGACGTGGCGGACCTGCTGCGCGCCCGCGCCACCGGAGCGGCACGGGCGGCGCCGGTCTCGGCCGCGGTGCCGGTCTCAGCCGCGTGAGGGTGCCGGTGCGGCGAAGGTCAGGGCGCGGGCGGGGTTGTCCACCATGATCGCGTGGATGGCCTCGTCCGCGACCCCGAGACGCCGCAGCGCCGGAAGGAAATGGTCGGGAATGTAGGAGTAGCCCTGCCCGCCGTACCGCTTGAGCTGGATCTTCTGGCAGACGTCGTGGCCGAGCACGATCTGTCCCGCGTAGCCCTCTTCGACCAGGTCGGCGATGCCGCGCGCGACCTTGTGGTCGCCGAGCAGCACGAGGTGGCCCCAGGGGCTGCCCGGCGACGCCACGAAGTCGAACTCGATGAAGACGCCGCGCGCGAGGATCCGGCGCGCGAAGGCCAGGTCGACCGCCATCGTCCCGGCGTGGCCCATGACGACGTTGGACGGGTCCACGCCCTCCTCGTCCAGGATGTCGAGGACCGCGAACTTCTCCTCGCCGACGCCCCCGACATGGAAGCTGATCGGCGCGCCGGTGATGCGGCTCGCCCGCCCGCTGGCCCGCACGCTCCTGAGCTCGGCGGAGGTCAGCGGGTCGGTCTCCGCGCCCACCTCGCCGATGATCCCGGCGCGGACACCGGTGCCGTCGGCGCCCTCGACGATGTCCCGGACGATCACGTCGGTGAGGTCGTCGACGGTCCGTTCGTCCATGTCGAGCGGGTGGAACGTCGGCGTGTACCAGCCCGCGCCCATCACGATGTTGAGCCCGCTCTCCCGCGCCATCCGGTGCAGCGACGCGGGGTCGCGGCCGATGCCGAGGTTGGTGACCTCCACGATGGTGCCGCCGCCCGCGCGCCGGAACTCGTCCACCTCGGCGAGCATCATGCCGAAGTCGTCGAACACGTCGTTGTCGGCGTTGACGGCGCCGTGCCGGGTGCGGGCCAGGTTCGCCATCGTGAGCGGTTCCCGCGCCTGCGGTTCGTTCTCGCCGGGACGCAGCGACTGCGGCGGACGGCGCAGGTCGAGGAACAGGTGCTCGTGCATGGTCGTCGCCCCGAGGGTCGACGGGTCGACCGGCCCGGTGACCGTCAGCACCTGGCCGTTGAGGTCGGGAATGGTCTGCGGCGCGGTCATCCGCGGGCCTCCGTGAAGGTCAGCCAGCGGCTCGGGTTCGCCGCGGTAAGGGTGCGGAGCAGGGCGTCGTCCGTGCCCTGGAACTGGAGGAAGGGGACGAACTGCTGGGCGACGAAGCCGTACCCGACGCCGCCGTAGCCCTTCAGGCCGATCTTCTGGGAGACGCGGGGGGACAGCAGGATCCGCTCGGCGTGCCCGCGTCCGGCGAGGGCGAGGACGGCGGCGGCGACGTCCTGGTCGTCCACCTCGCGGTACACGGTCGGCAGGCGGCCCAGCTCGTCGAACTGCACGAACACGCCGCGTCCGGCGAGTTCGGCCAGGGCGTCGACGTCGGCGGCGAGGCCGTCGCAGTGCCCGACGGCGATCCGGCCGGGGTCGGCGCCGCCCTCGGTCAGCAGGTCGATCAGCGTGTGCGTGGCGGCGGCCGTCGCGGCGCGCTCGACGAGCACCGGGGCGCCCGTGCGCCTGGCGGCGTCCGCCACGGCGAGCGCCACAGCGCGGTCGGCGGCCTGGTCGAGGTCGAGCGGCCCGATCTTCCCGATCAGACCCGCGCGGACGCCGTCCACCCCTTCGGTGAGATCGCGGACGAGCTCCTCGGCGGTGCCACTGGCCGAACCCATGACCACGGCGACGCCGGTCTCCCGCGAGAGGCGGGCCAGCTCGGGCGCGCGGCGGCCGAGGTCGGTGCCGGTCACCTCGACGACGGCGCCGCCGCCCCGCTCCGCGAAGTCGGCGAGATCGGCGCGGACATCCTCCGCGGAGAGCCGCAGGTCGGCCTCGTCCGGGGAGTCCAGGGCCAGCGCGCCGAGCCGGTCCATGGTCAGCGGGGCCGGGGCTCCGTTCAGGTCGTTGACCAGGTGCACGGCGTTGACCAGGTGCACGGAGGTGACGGTGTGCCCCAGGGCCTCCGGGTCGGTCGGCCCGGCGACGGTCATGACCCGTCCGGCGCCGTTGGGCAGGCTCGTCACAATCCGAGGTCCTTTCCTGGAGGACGGCCCCCGTACCGCCGGGCGCCGCGCCGATCACCGTATCGGCCGTCTCTCACCCGCCCTTGTGTATCACCGCACGCATGTTGAAGATCCCCGCAAGCCGCCGACCATGGGTCACCGGCCCAGGTCGGACGCCTCGAAGGGGTCAGGGGTGGCGGGCATTGCGGGGGATGGTGACGCGGGCGCGGTAGGGGGCCAGTTGCTGGTTGATCCAGGCGGCGCCTTCGAGGTCGTCGAGATTCTGGCCCGCGTCCGGGTCGGTGACGAGGGTGCCGTCCGGGCAGCGGTCGCGGAACAGGACCAGGGCGGGTCTGCCGCCCTCGCGTTTCGACGGCCAGATCAGGCCCTGCGCGTCCGGGACGTGCTCGCGGATCCAGCTCGCGTAGCGGCGGGTCGCGTGGTATTCGGCGGACTCGGCCTGGACGAGCCAGGTGTCCTGGGCCACCGCCGCCAGTGCCTCGCCCGAGCACAGGTCCACCAGGCGGAGTGCGTCGGTCGTCTCGACGACGCTGGCCCGGCGGCCGTGCACGCGGGCGCGACGGACGGTCCGGAAACCCCTGTCGTTGAACGGGACGTCCCGCAGCAGCGTCTCGGCCAGCGCCGTTCCGGCCTCCAGGCCCGCGTAGTACGCGGGGAACGGGTCGCGGTCAGTGCCGTCGAAGCGCCCGCCGCCGAAGTTGTCGTCGGACGGGTTCGGGTTCACGGACGCGGCGTCGTACTTGCGGTCGTGCACCCGCCACAGCCGTTCACCGGCTTTCAGCAGGCGCATGTGCGGGACGGGACGGAACTGCCGCGGGGGTTCGGCGTACGGCATGTCACGCGCCCCCCGTCTCGGCGCGGGCGGCGGCGATCAGGTCGGCGTCCGGCAGGGTGCCGATCAGCCGGGCGGGGGCGTCGCCGAGGCGTCCGTTGCCGCCCAGCCACCAGTCGGCCGCGCCGAACGGGTCGTCGGACGCCGCCAGGATCCGGTTGACCTCCCGGACCACGTCCGGGGCGCCGCCGTCGGGGGTGAACTGGAAGGCGGGCCAGCGGGCGGGGCCGTCCGCGCGGTCCAACCGGATCAGATCGGGGTCGCCGGGATCGAGGCCGTGGGCGCGCAGTTCGTCGGCGTCCAGGGCGGGGACGTCCAGCAGCCGGGCCTCGGCCTCCCGTTCGACCTCGTCGGCGGTCGGTTCCGGGGGGCCACCGAGGCGCACCCGCAGCGGGCCGGTCAGGCCGAACCAGCGGCCGAGCTCGGCGGCCCGTTGGGCCGGGTCGGGCGCGAGGCGTTCCTCCCGCGCGCGCAGTGCCGCGGGGAACGGGTGGTCGCGGGGCAGCCGGGCGCGCAGCAGATCGGCGATGTCCTCGGCGAGCTCCTCCGACGCCACCCGGTCGCCCTCCCGGGAGAACGCCTCGACCAGCGCCCGCACCTCGTCGAACTCGGCGGGCGACAGGCGGGCGCGGACGTCGTCCCAGTGCTCGGCCAGCGCCGCCAGCGCGTGGCTCAGTCCCATGGTCCTCCTTCAGCCGGTCAGGAGCTGGTCTCGTGCCGCGCGACCGCGGCCTTGGCGTGGTCGACGGCGGCCCTGTCCATGCCGCCGATCTGGAGGTCGAAGCGGACCTCCCGGCCGGACCTACGCTCCACCGCGTGCACCGTGAGCAGCCCGGTCTCGCTCATGTGGAAGGTGATCTCGATCGGGGTGCCGCGCGGCAGGCGGGGCGGGAGGCCGCGCAGCATGCCCCGGCCCACCAGCGTGTTGTCGGCGAGTTCCTCCGTGCCGTCCTTGTGGTTCTGCTCCCACACCTCCACCTCCATCATCGGCTGGTTGTCGACGGCCGTCGCGAACCCGACCGGGCCGGTGTCGGCGGGCAGCGGGGTGTCGGCGGGCAGCAGGTGCGCGACGAAGAACCGGGCGTGCAGGGGGTCGGTCTCGGCGAGCGGGTCGTGCGCGTCCAGGACCTTGACGCCGAAGCCGCGCGGGACGACCGTCGTCACCTTCTGGGAGCCCATCGACTCGGCCTGGGCGGCGCTGATGCCGAGCCGGTCGGCGACGCACTCGTACTGTTCAGCGCCTTCGCGCTGGACCTGTTTGAGCAGGGCGAACAGCGCCGCTCCCTGGGCGACGGCGAGATCGGGTTCGTGCCGTTTCGGCGCCCCGTCCCCGGCCAGCGAGTCCGCCAGGCGAGCCGTGATCACCGGCATTCGGGTCATGCCGCCGACCAGGATCACCTCGTCGAAGGCGGGCACGCCCTTGCGCCGCGCGGTCTCGATCGTCTCCTCAGTGATCGTGATGGTGCGGTGCAGCAGGTCGTCGGTCAGCTCCTCCAGCCGTTCCCTGGTCAGCTCGACCCGGACGGTCGCGCCCGCGAAGCGCAGGTTCCCGCGCCGGGTCCGGGTGCTGCTCAGCTCCTTCTTCAGCCGCTCCGCCATGATCCACAGTTCCTGCGTGAACTGCTCGTCGGCGGTGGGGTCCAGGTCGGGGTGCTGGGCGGTGAACTGCTCCACGAGGAACGTCCTGATCCTGGCGTCCCAGTCGGCGCCGCCCAGATCGCGGTCGCCGCCGGTGCAGACGACGTTGACGTCGTCGCCGTCCACCCGGATCACCGTCGTGTCGAACGTGCCGCCGCCCAGGTCGTAGACCAGCAGGTGGCGCGGGCCGTCGGCGGTGGGCTGCGCCTGGCGGTGCGACAGGGCGGCGGCGACGGGTTCGGCGAGCACGTCCAGGACGTCCAGGCCCGCGATCTCGCCCGCCCGCCGGGTCGCCTCCCGCTCGGCCACCCCGAAGTACGCGGGGACCGTGATCACCACGTCCCGGACGGGGCGGCCCAGCTGCCGCTCGGCGGCGGACGCCAGCTCCTTGAGGATCAGCGCGGACACCGACTCGGGCGTGAACCGGGTGCCGTGGAAGTCGAAGCCGACGTCCTTGCGCCCCATCCGCCGTTTGACGTGCCGGACCGCGAGCTGCGGGGCCAGCAGCGCGGCGTTGGCGGCGGCGTTGCCGATCATGACCGAGTCGCGCCGCTCGAAGTAGACGACGGACGGCGTGGTCTGCTCCCCGACGGAGTTGCGGATCACCACCGGACGGCCCGATTCGTCGATGTGGGCGATGCAGGAGTTGGTCGTTCCGAGGTCAATGCCGAACGCGGTCATCACGGGTCCCCTCATCGGCCTTGGTAGGTGAACGCGGCCCAGGACTCGGGCTCGTCCAGCGGCGTCGTGTCCAGCAGGTCGGCCAGCTCGCCGGACAGGTCCGGGGGGACGCGCCGTCCCGGGTCCAGCATCCACAGCTGGGCCGCGCGGAGCGCGACGGCCGGGTCGTCGTAACCGGCGTTCAGATAGTGATGGAACATCGTCATGAACAGGGTGGTCGGGAGGTCGTCCACGGGCCAGCGGGCGCCGACCACGCCCACCGCCCCGGCGGCGAGGAACGCCGTCGACAGCGTCAGCGCCTCGTCGTGGTCGCGGCTCGTCAGGTCGCTGCCGCAGGCGGCCAGCACGACGAGCCCGCCCGGCTCGCCGGACGGCCGTTCCCGCGCGCGCCGCAGGATGTCGGTCATGCCGAGGGCCTCGCCGTTCGCCAGCCCGAGGTGGGAGTCGACGGGACGTGGCGCCGGGTGGGCGTGGCAGCCGAGGTGGAGGAGCGACGCGCCGCCCGACCGGGGGCCGGGGAGCAGGCGCCGCACATTGTCCGCCGTGGCGTTCGGGGGGCGGGGCCGTCCCGGCCGGCGGCGACCGCCGAGCAGATCTCCGTCCGGGTAGTGCCGCCGGTGGAGCTGCTCGATCTCCTTGTGGGCCCAGTACAGGCCGCTGCCGCCCACCCGGACCAGCGCCGCCGCGCTCGGCCACGGGCGGTGGCCGTGCCGTCCGGCCTCGACGAACTGGCGGGCCGACGCCGCGTAGGAGATCACCGCGTCCTGGCAGGCGTGGCGGCGGGCGCCGTCGCCGACCGTCCGGCGGGCGGCGTGCCAGGGGACGGCGCCCAGCTCGCCGACGGGGACCAGCACCACCCGCGTCCGGTTGCCGGGGACGGACGCGACGGCGTCCAGGACGGGTTCCATGACGGCCGTCCACGCCCAGTCGCACAGGTCGCCGAGCGCGTATCGCCAGCGCCGGTGGATCCGGTTCGCCTCGCCGGTGCCCGGCGCGGCCCGGTCGCGCTGCGCTTCGACGAACGCCTCCACCCGGCTGCGCGGGCCGGTCGCCAGGCGGGGCAGCCGGAGCGGCCTCACCTGCCCGGTGTCGTCGACGATCAGGGCCAGCCCGCCGCGTCCGTCCTCGTGGGGGACGAGATAGACCAGCGCCGCCGCGTCCGCCTCGCGCAGCGCCCCGGCGATCTCGGCGGGGACGGCCGGGTTGAACAGCCGCCGCTCGACCGCGCTGCCCTCGATCGCGTCCATCACCCGTTCCCGCAGGTCGCTGGGCACGCGCAGCTCCGCGAGCGCGGACTCGAACTCGGCGGGGCCGCCCGGCTCGTCCCAGGGCGCGGGGACGCTCTCCACGGTCGTCCGCTCCCACTCGGCGGCGAGGTCGTCGTGGCCGCCTTCGCGCAGGAGCGCGGGAAGGGCCGCGTCCGTCGTCGCCGCGTGCAGGACCATCGCGCGGCCCCACTCCAGGGCCTCCACCGCCAGGTCGGTGAACCCGGTCGCCGCGCACTGCCGGGCCACGGCCGCGCCCTCCCCGGCCGCGGCGAGCGCGGCCGTGAACGCCCGCTCGGTGCTGCTCTGGAGCATCACGGTCCACGCCCTCGCCCGGAGCGCGGCCAGGCCCGTCTCCCCCGCGCGGCGCCGGTCGTGCAGGCTCTCGTCGCCCCGCAGGTGGTACGCGGACGCCAGGACGCCGAGGCTCAGCGCCGACATCCCGCCGAGCGAGCCGGTCTCACCGGTCCGCGCCGCCTCCTCCAGCCGGTCGATGGCGTTGTTCAGGTCCGCGCGGTCATGGCCGACCTGGTACCGCAGCAGGAACGTCCACCCGAACACGCCCAGCAGCCACGGCCGGATGGGGGACAGCGGGTCGGTGGCCTCATGCGCCTCGGCCAGCAGCGCCACGCCCTTGTCGAGCAGGGCGAGATCACGACGAAAGAAGCCACGGTTGGCCATGCGGAACCCGAGAACGCCCAGTTCGGTGGGAAAGATCGGATTGTTCCTGCCGAGGGCCCTGGCCGCCGCCACCTCGGAGTCCTCCACGCCGTCAAGGTCGTCGAGGCTGATCCTGGGATTCGGTCCGAGCGCGTCCAGTTGGCGCCGGGCGGCTTCGAGCGTCCGTCCGCTGCTCTCGATCATGAAGCGGAACGAATGCTCCTCGGGCACGCGCTCGGCCAGGGACCGGTGCGCCCGGATCGTCTCGTCCAACGTGTCGGCGTCCAGCATGCCCTGGCCCCTCGCCATCGGGGCGACGACCCGGACCCACTCCATGAGCGTGCGCACGTCCTCCCGCGTCCCGCCGTCGGGCGGGGCCCCCTCGGTCATCAGGCGGGCGTAGTGGTCGGCGGCGTCCACGTGCTCCAGCGCACCACCCCGCATGTGCCACCCCAACAGGACGGACGCGAGGAACACCGGAATCGTCCGCTGGACCGGATGCTCCTTCGGAAGCAGCGCGGCGACCCGCGTGAGCCTCTCGACCGCGTCGTCCGGCGACTGGACGTGCTGGCCGGTCAGGCTGCGGAGCCTGTCGACGACCGCGAGCAGGAAGTGGTTGAGCGCCTCGTTGACGTCGTCGGCGGCGGGACGCTCGACCGCTTCGAGCAGGATGTCGCGCACCGGGTCCAGCCGTTCGGACGAGTGACCGTGCTCCACGCTGCGGGTCAGGACCAGGGCGAGCCGGTTCAGAATCATGGCGCGGTCGGGATGGTCGTCCGGGAGCTGCGTCAAGACGTGCTCCAGGACCTCCAACGCGGCATCCCGTTCCTCCGGGGTGGCGGACCTGCCGCCGGGCGGCGCGTCAGGACGCAGATCGAGAAGCTGGCCGAGCATGGCCCGCATCACCTGTCCGAACGGGTTCTCGTCGCCGTACTCCTCGGCGATCCCGCTGAGGGTGTCGGCGATCCGCTCGACCTCGTCGAACCCGCTTCGCCGTGCCGTCCGCACGATTTCCATCAGGCTTCGGAGTCGGCCCAGGTCGTCGTCATCGGGGTCGGCGTCGGCGGCTTCGGAGAAGTTCGCCATGGCCTCGGTGAGGCTCTCGTCGGTGGCGTTCCCGCCGTCGACCGCGATGACGACGACCGCCCGCAGTCCCGCGGCCATCGCGACGGCCGCCGGGGTCGAACCGGTCATGCGGTCCAGATGGTCGCGCGCGACCCGCGCGGCGTCCGCGTCGGCGAGGTTCTCGCCGACGAAGATACGGGCCAGGGAGCGCAGGGACGGTTTGCGGCTCCGCAGCCCGGGGGGCACCGCGCCGAACAGGTGCAGAAGGGCGAGGTAGCCGTGGCAGAGATCGGCGATGGCGCCTTCGGACTCGGGGACGTCGAGGACGGCCCGCAACCCGGCCATGGCCTCGTCGCGGTCGGCGGAGTCGCCGCCGAAGTACACGAAGCGGGTCGCGTGCGTCAGGGCCCGCCAGAGCATGACGAAGGTGCGGTACGAGTCGTCGGGCAGCAGGTCCCGCCAGCCCGCGTCCAGGGTCTGGACGGCGGTGGTGACCTGCTCGGCGAACTCCTTCACCTCGCGGGCGGGCTCGTCGCCGAACAGATCGAGCCCCCCGACGCGGTTCTGGACGATCATGCCGAGCACGACGCCGTATCGCGCGGTCACCCCGCCGGGGTCCGGATGCGAGGCGGGCATCAGGTCGATCGAACGGCGGAACGCGGCGGCGGCCTCGGCGAGGTCGTCGTCCATGCCGTCCGGCGCGCACCGTGCCCGCAGCGCGTGCGCGGTGCCGAGGATCTGGAACGCCACGGACATGGCCAGCTCGTCCAGCGTGACATCGGGGTCCGCCAGGACGGCGCGGACGCCGTCGATCGCCTCGCCGAGATCGCCGACGTCCACGGCGCTCTCGCCCCGCGCGGTCAGCAGCTCGGCCAGGGCGAGCCGGAGCCACTCCGGCTCGACGTCCGGCGGGAGCGGCCCGGCCAGGATCGCGCGCAGCTCGGCGATCCGGTCGTCGAGGTCGGCGCGCTCGTCGGTCATCGTCACACCGACATCAGGGACGCCAGGAACGACAGGGCCACGAACACCACGTAGACGGCGGTGACGCAGAGAACCACCACGAAGATGGCGAGCCGCCATGGGCGGTACGGGTCCGGCGGCATGGTCCTCCTTTCGGGGTCAGGTGGAGTGGTGGACGCGGAGGCCCTCGCTGACCAGGAGCCAACCGGTGAGGTCGAGGACGCCGTCGTCGACCTCGCCCCCGTCCAGCCAGGACGACGTCCGGAAGAACCGGACCTCGGCGAACGACCGCCGCATCGCGCGGACCATGCCGTCGAGCCCGGCGCCGTCCTCCAGCCAGCGGCGGATGTCGTCGCTGTCCTCGCCGACGCCCGCCAGCGCCCCGCACCCGCGCACCAGGTCGTCCTTCGTCAGCGCCACCGCCAGCCGGGCCCGGCGCATCTGGATTCCGTGCGCCTCGATGTTCTGCACGACGTGGGCGAAGAAGGAGTCGGGCGCGTCGTCCGACCGGAGCTTTCTGTGTTTGGCGCGGACGCCGGATTCCAGCGATTCCCAGACCACGTCCACCGACAGCAGGTCGAGAGTGAACAGGAAGGTGCGGGCCGACCTGATGTAGCGCAGTTCCCGCATCGACTCCGACTTGGCGACCAGCTCGCCTGGTGCGTCGAAGACGTGGAAGAGGCGGTCGCCGCCGGTGGGCGGGCTGATGTGCAGCGAGTACGCGCGCAGCGGCGCGTCCTTGGCCTTGACGGTCTTCCAGGTGTGCATGCCCGCGCGCAGCTTGCCCGCGAGGTCGCGGTAGGCGGTCTCCGACTGCGTGTCGGCGAACTCCGCCTCCGCGCCATGCCCGCCGGTGCCCTCAAGCAGGCCCATCACCAGGGCCGTCATCAGCCTGGTCTTGCCCGTCGCGGTGGCGCCGAGCACCGGGATCACGATCTCGGGGACGGCCCCGGAGCCCCTGGACATCGGCTCCTTGCAGTGCGGGCAGTGCGCCTGCATACGGCCGTCGCCGCTCCCGGTGAGCACCAGCGTCGGCAGCAGCGACCCGCAGGCGCACCGGCGTTTCAGCACGCCGTACCGTCCCGGGCGGACGTCCCGGTGACGGCGTCCGCACCCCAGGGCGGCGCATTCGTAGGACGGGTAGCTCACGCGCAGATGGCAGGACGGGCAACTGGTCCGGATGCCCTTGACCTTCCGCATCGCCGAGTCGGCGCCGCGCAGCGCCAGCGCCGCCGCGATCAGGCCGAGCACCAGGGTCGCCACCACCGCGAGTTGCAGCAGCCACAGCAACGCCACGGCGACCAGCCCGATGATGACGCCGACGCCCATGCAGCACCGCAGCCCGATGCTGACCGGCACCATCAGCCAGGACGGCTCCCGGTAGTGGAAGGTGGCCCGGATCTTCGCCTCGTACTCCCGGGCCACCTGGATCGGCGCGGGCAGCGCCACCCGGACCGAGTGCCGCAGGTCGATCAGCGCGGGCCCGAACAGGTAGTGGGTGAACGCCGGTTCGACACCGTCGGCGGCCTTGTCCGGGGGCGGCGGGATGGGCGCCGGGGCCGGGGTCTTCCCGAGGCCCATGACCGACGCCAGCTCCATGACGTACCGGTACAGGCTGAGCACCCCGAAGAAGGCCACCGCCACGAACAGGACGGGGATGAAGACGAACCAGCCGAGGCAGAGCGCGATGACGATGACCAGGCATCCGCAGCCGACCGGGAGTTCGCTGCTGATCGGTCCTCGGTACGGGGGTGGCGGCTGGTATCCGCCGCCGTAGGTCGACATCGTGAACGCCCCTCACCGTGCCGGTCGTCCGGGCAGCCAGCGGCGACGGCGGCAGTGCTTGTCCCGCCAGCGCTGGTAGTCCTGGAGGGCGGTCATGCGGCCCGTGCGGCGGCGCACGTCCCGCTCGACCGCGTTGAGGTCGCGGTTGCGCCAGTCGGGCATGCTCCGCAGCAGCACGTCGTGGATGGCGCGGGCGACCTGCGTCGCCTTGTGGTCCTCCGCCGTCCACAGCGTGGCGAACGCGGCCCCGGCGGCGGGCACGGCCGCGCCGCGCTCCCCGTCGATGGTCCGGGCGAGCCAGCCGAGGTAGGCGTCGACGACCTCGGTGGACGCGGCGGCGAGCACCTCGGCGAGCGCGTCGTGTGGCAGGGTCGGCAGCAGGACGCCGAGCCGCAGGAGCAGATAGTCCTCGGCGGGGGCGATGGCGGTCGTGCCGTGCGCCCCGACCAGGGCCCGGCCCGCCTCCAGCCGTTCCTTCTCGTTCCGTTTGCCGCGCAACGGCTTCTCCACCCGGCGGATCCAGGCCACCGCCTCGACGCGGTCGCGCAGCCCGGCGGGCAGCAGGCCCGCGAGCGGCAGCCCGTCGACCAGGTCGCACAGCTCGCCGTAGGACTCCTGGCGGGCGGGGCCGTCCAGGGTCCGGCGCTCCGACAGCAGCGGCTTGACCCAGGGGACGAGCACCGGGTCGCCGCGCGCGCCGTCCGGCAGGCCCGCGAGGAGGGCCCGCGCCTCCTCCGGGGTCCAGCCGCCGGGCCACAGGGCGTCCAGCAGCGCCCGGTCCAGCCGCCCGGCGGGGCCGCGGGCGGACAGCACAGCCAGCGCCGTGTCGACCGGCGGTTCCCGGTTCCTGCGGCCACGGGCGACCAGCGCCGCCTCGTGCAGGGCGGGCAGCTCGGCCAGCTCGTCGGCGGGCACCACCGCGTCGAGACCGGCGTCGAACAGGGCGTGCACCCGCGCCGGATCGGCGGCCGAGACCTGGTCGACGTACAGCAGCGTTCCCGCGCGCAGGTCGGGCCAGCGGCGCACGGCCTCGTGCAACTCCTGCTCGTCGGGACGGCGGAGCAGGTACGGGCCGACGACCTTCGCTCCGCAGGTGCGGAGCGTGTGCGGGTCGGGTTGGACGCCGTGCGCGTTCGCGAGGTCGAGCACGCGCACCACCGTCGCCGTGTCCGCGCCCGCCAGGTGTTGCGCGTAACCGCGTCTGGCCTGCGCGCGTGCCCGCGCCGACCGCAGGCGCGCGGCGTCCGGGGCGGGGCCCCCATGGGTGGACGCCGCCGCGAGATGGCCCGTGACGAGGCGTTCCTCCGCCATGGCCAGCAGGTCGTCGAGCCCGGCGGCCGCCGCCGCGTCGGCAAGCCCGGTCATATGCGCCGGGGACGCCGCGTCGTGGCCGAGCGCCGCCGCGCCGACACCGCTGACCGTGTCGCGGTCGAGACGGCTCGCGTTCTCCCCCAGCCAGGCGCAGGCCGCGTCGAGATCGTCCGGGCCGACGCCGACCGGGCCGTCCAGCAGCGCCGCCGCCGCGACGACGGGATGCCAGTCGGCCAGCCGCAGCTCCCCGCCGGTGGCCAGCGTGGTCGCGCGGCGCCAGAGCGGCTCGGCCGCGACCGGCCCGGCCCCGGCGAGCAGCAGCGCCAGCGGGCCCGCGTCGACGTCCGACGACGCGCCGGTCGTGACGTCGAACAGGAAGAAGCCCGCGAACGCCCGCTCGTCGGCGACGATCTCGGCGCCCGGAACGGTCCCGAGCACATGGTGGCGGCTGTAGGACGGCCTGAACTGGTAGGTGGCGAACGACAGCCGGGCGACCAGCGGCGGCGGCAGCAGGTAGCAGACGGCGGCGATCCAGTACGCGACCTCGTCGTCGGTGGGTGCGAGAATCACGACCGAGCGTTCCTCGTCCAGGACGGCGCGTTCGGCGGCGGCGAGCAGCGGGGGCAGTAACGGCCGTCGCGGGGTGGCGTCCAGGAACCGGTCGACGGCGGCGCGGTTCAGCGGGCCGGTGGGCAGCGGGCCTGGCAGCGGCGGCAGGTCGGGATTGGGCACCGCGTCCCGCGTCCACAGCGGCGCCCGCCACAGCTCGATGGGCAGCGCGCCCCACGCCCTCGGCCAGGTGCGCCCGCCGGACGGGACGAGCGCGTGCGCGAAGTAGTTGCCGAAGCGTCCGGAGTAGTCGGTCCCGGTGAAGACGACGTTCGCGACGATCGGCTCAGGACCCGGCACGAAGCACAGGTTGATCGGGCACGCCTCGATCTGCTCGGCGGTCGGCTCGTGCCCCAGCGTCCCGGGCGGCTCGTAGGACCCGACCGCCTCCACCTCGTGCATGACCTCCGGGGAGACGCCCGGCGTCACCGCGTTGAACTGGTACCCGGCGTAGCCGGACAGGCCCGTCCGGCACGACGTGTAGTAGAGCTGGTGGAAGTCCATGTCACCCCTTCGTGGACGGGAGGGCGTCGAACCTGCTGAGCAGCCACAGGAAGGGGTCGGCGACCCGGTGCGGATGGATGCCGCGCGGGTCGACCCGGTTGTCGGACGTGGGGTTCCCGCCCAGCGACGACAGCCCGAAGTAGCGGTAGTCCGCGAAGTTCTTCCGCATGATCTGGTCGATCTGCGTGCCGTCCCACTCGTGCAGCAGCGCCCTCACGTAGTCGTGCACGGCGAGGCTGTCGGCCTGGTCGAAGACCGGCTTGTCGTCGGGCGGCCCGCCGAGCAGCGGGCTGCCCTCGGGGAACCCGTGCCACAGCGCGTCGATCTTGGAGAAGGCAACCGCGACGGGCACGTCGATCCGCCGGTTGGGGCCGCGCCCGTGCGCCTCGTAGAGCACGTCCGTCACCCGGGTCAGCACGTTGACCGGGTTGTCGGTCTTGGCGTCGGACTGGGGCAGCCGCGTCCCGGGCTTGGCGCTCTCCCGCGCCCCGCGCATCTGCAACGGGTCGAGCAGCAGGATGACGCCGTCCGCGCCGCGCAGGTACCGGACGTTGAGGTCGACGCTCTCCTTGGAGATCAGGTCCTCACCGGCGGTGTCGAAGAACGAGGTGATCGTGTGCCGGTCGCGGGAGCGCAGCAGGCCGCGACCGTCCAGGGTGACCTTGAAGACGAGGGGACGGCGCAGCTCCGCCTGGCCCGGACGGGTCGTCCCCGGCAGCACCTTCTGCCGGTACAGCGTCTCCTCGTACCGTCTGGCGAACTCGTTGCGGGTGTGGTCGTCGGAGCCGACCACGGCGGCGTCGAAACGGCGTCCCACCGAGTGCATCAGCTCGTGCAGCAGCACCGTCATGTAGACGGTCTTGCCGGAGCCCTTCGCGCCGATCAACGCGATCAGCCTGCTGTCGATCTTGTCGAAGTGCACCGGCAGCAGGCTGTGGCAGTGCGGGCAGAGCCGCTGCGTGGACGTGTCGCCGCAGCGGGGGCAGCGTGACCTCGTCTGCCATCCGTTGAGCGCCGCGAGCCGTCCCCCGGCGAACACGGGCGGCAGCGCCTCGTTCATGCCGAAGCGGCGCGACAGCGCCCGGTCGCGCTCGGGCGCGCACTTCTTGCCCTCGGGTCCGAGCAGGCCGGTGCAGCGCCACATCATCTTCCGGGGCTGGAACGACTGGTAGCAGTATGGGCAGACCAAGCTCGGCAGGATCGACAGCAACGGCCTTCACCACCTTCGGGGGTCGCGTTTGAGGGCCACCGCGTCCGCGCCGCCGTCGACGGCGCCGGGCACGGCGAAGCAGGCCAGCCGGAGCGGGTCGGACCCGGCGGGGGCCTTGAACCGGAACGTCAGCGGTGTCCCCGCCTCCAGCTCGCGGGCGGGGATCTCATGGATCACCTCGCCCTGTTCGGGACGCAGCGGCAGCACCCCGCCCGCGCGGTGCACGACGACGAGCGGCGGCATGCGGGTGCGGCGGTCGGCGGTCAGTTCCAGGACGGCCCAGCGCGAGCCCCGCCTCCCCGCCCGGAATCGGTAGCGGACCTCCGGCTCCCGCGCCGGGACGGCCGCCACCACCGGACGAGACCGCACACCGCCCGTGCTGTCGTCGCCCTCGCGTGCCACCGTCCGGACGCCCACCAGCGCCGCGTCCGGCCCGATGTCGAGGCGGCAGCCGTCGTCCTCGTATGCGCGGCGGCGGCACTCGACGACGCGTGCCGCCGTCCAGCCGTCGGGGTCGCCGGGGGCCGTCCCCGCGTGCTCGGCGGGAGCCCAGACCACCTCCGCGAGCCGGGCGCCGTCGGGCCAGATCCAGCTCAGCACGGCGGTGTCGCCGACGCGGCGGACGTCCAGGTCGCGCACCGGCTCGACCAAGACGAGCGCGGTCGAGGGGCCCACCAGCGCTTGGCCCGCGCCGAGGGCCACGGCGACGAAATGGGCGCGGGTGACGCCGCCGACCGGGGTGCGCAGCATCATCCGCCCGGACGCGGTGAGCACGGCCGCGCCCGGCACCTCCCGTCCGTAGCGCTCGACGTCGCCCGCCGCGAGCAGCGTGCCGGGCGGCCACGGCGGCGGACCGTCCGACGTGCGGATCATGACCCGGCCGCCGGACGAGGCCGTCCAGCTGATCAGGGCGACCGGCGGGCCACCGGCGGCGGGCAGGTCGACTGAGAGGTCGGGGACGGCGACCGGCGGCGGCTCCGGCAGGCCAGTGACGGCCACGCCCCGCGAGAGCGCGCGTGTGCCGTCCGAACGTTCGTAGGACGCCTGCACTCTGTATCGGTGCGGGCGGCCCGGCCGGACGTCGGTGTCGACGAAACCTGTTCTATCGACCTTGGAGATGCGCCGGTCGGAGCCTGTTTCGGAGAGGCGGGTGACCGTCGCCGCGTCCGCCCCCTTGGGGAGACGCCACGTCACGCTCACCTCGCCGGGGCCCGCCACGACGGCGAGTTCTTCGACCTCTGGCAGGAGCGTGACCGGACGGCCCGGCGCGGGCGCCGACCAGATGCCCTCGGCACGTCCCGCGAACACCGCGTAGTGCAGCTCGACGGCGGCGGGCGGGTCCGGGTCGAGCAGCTCGTTGGCGTCGGTCTCGCCGATCGTCGTGCCCGCCGCCGCGCCGCTCGCTGGCGCGCCCGCCGACCGCACCACCCGATACCGCACCGGGCCGACCCGCGTCGGGCCGGGCGTCCAGGCGACCGTGACGCGGCCGTGTTCCGCGCCGACGCGGACGTCACCCGGAGGCGGCGGGGGCAGCGCGCGGAGCCGTTCGCCGATCGAGTCGTCGTCCGCCGCGACCCGGGCGGCGCGGTCGAGCAGTTCGGCGGCGGACTCGGTGCGTCCGGCGGCCCGTTCCCTGGCGGCCTCCGTCAGCCAGCCCGCCACCCGCCGGGACGCCGCCGCCACCTCGGCGCGCAGCTCCGGCGGCGCGTCGGCGGGCAGGCTCGGCAGCAGCCGCTCCGCCTCCCGCAGCCGCCCGTCGCCGAGCGCCTCCTCCACCCGGTCCGCCACCCCCGCCGGGCGGACGTCGGCGGACACCATCGCCATCGCCAGCTCCTCGGCCTCGTCCCGCACGAGTCCGAGTTCGGCGGCCTGGCCCGCCAGCACCTTCACCGCCAGGCCCGCCGCCGCACCCGGCCGCAGGACCTCCATGACCTCCCAGAGCAGCAGCTCGTCGAGCCGTCCCGGTTCGCGCGCCGCCTCGGCGAGGGCCGCCAGCACGCCGTCGAGCGCCACCTTGCCCTCGTCCCTGGCCCGGCCCGCCGACCGCTCGATCGCGGTGGCGACCATCGGCGGCGTCAACGGACCGGCGGGCCCGGCGGACGACGCGGTGACCAGCACGAACCCGTCGCGTAACCGGAAGCCTCGGCGGACGGCGTCCGTGCCCACCACCGCCTCCGCCGACAGGCGTAACCGCAGGCGGCGCAGACCGGCGCTCAGCGTCCGGTACGTGGCGGGCGCCTTGTCCGGCAGCTCCCAGGTGTGGTCGACCACGCGGACACCGCGATCCGCCAACGCCTTGCGCACCTGGACGTCGGAGCAGGCGCCGCCCGCCCCGGCCAGCAGGACCTCGAAGGCGGCGCGGCTGATGCCCGTCGTCGTCTCGGCGAGCGCGCCCGCCTGCCGGGTCAGCCACGCCGTGGCCTCTCCCGCGCGGCGGCGCGTCTCGGCCGCCAGGTCGTCCCGGGTGAGCAGGCCGCTCCGCTCCAAGGCCACGTGCTCGATCAGGAGGGCGTCGATGAGTTTCGCGTATGTCTTCTTCTGTTGCCTGACCGTCCGCCAGTACGCGACGACCTCGCCTATGCGCGCGGCGACCTGCGCGTCGTCCCGCACCGACCCGTCCAGCGCGTAGCGGACGAGCAGGTCGGCGGGCGGCGCGTTGCCGCCAGCCCGGGCCGTGTCGAGCACGTCCCGGCGGTAGGCGTCCTTGTCGAGCACGGGCCTTCCTTGTTGTCAGGGTCGGGTCATTCCGAGACCGCGTTCATTTGAGACCGCGCTCATTTCGAGACCGCGTTCATTCCGAGACCGCGTACCGTGCCACCGCTCGTTTCGCGAGGTCTACCTGCGCCTTGTCCAACCCCTGGATGCGGACCTCGATGTGCAGGTCCTTCTTCGTCTGGAGTTCGAGGGCGTAGACCCGCAGCGTGCCGAGTTCGTCCATGGCGAAGCTGATGTCGATGGGCGAGCCCTTGCGCAGCCCCGGCAGGCCGGTGATGATCCCCTCGCCGATCTTGGCGTTGTCGGCCGGGTCGGCGGATTCCACCGCCCCCGCCTGCTCCCAGATCTCCACCTCGATCTCGGTCTGCTCCTCGTAGGCGGTGGCGAACCGCTCCGCGTCCGGCGCGGCGGGCAGCACCGTGTTCGCCTTCAGCACATGGCTCACCGAGAAGATCTCGCTGCCGTCGTCGGTGAACGACACCGTCTTGACGCCGAACGCGCGCGGCACCACCGTGCTGACGCGGCGTCCCGCCAACATGCGGACCTTGTCGGCGTCCAGGCCGAGTTGGTCGGCGGCGTCCTGGACGGCCTGTTCGGCCTCGGCGGGCGACACGTCCTCCGCCCCGTCGCCCTCGCCGGGCAGCCGCACCTTGACCGCCTCGATGAGCGCGAACCTGGCGGCGCCCTTCGCGACGGCGAGGTCCGGGTCGTGCAGTTTCGGCTCGAACCCGAAACGTTCGCGCAGCCCGGCGGCCACGGCGGGCATCCGGGACGAGCCGCCGACCAGCAGCACGTCGTCGAACGCGTGCACGTCCCGTTCGGCGGCGGCGTCGATGGTGCGACGAGTGATCTCGAACGTGCGGCCGAGCAGGTCCTCGGTCATGTCCTCGAACGCCTCGCGGGTCAGCTCGACCCGGGCGGTGCCGCCGTCGAAGCGCATGTTGTACCGGCGCGACACCGCCGAGCTGAGGCCCTTCTTCAGGTCCTCGGCGGCGATCGCCAGCTCCTGGAGGAAATCCTCGCTCTCGGCGGCGGACGAGCCCGGGTTCTCGCCCAGGAACGACTCCAGCAGATGGTCGGCGATCCGGTCGTCCCAGTCGGCGCCGCCCAGCCGGTGGTCGCCGTCGGTGCACACGACCCGCACGTCGTCGCCCTCCAGCCGGATGACCGTGGTGTCGAACGTGCCGCCGCCCAGGTCGTACACCAGGATCGTCGCCGACTCCTGGGCGGACAGCGTCTCGTAGTGCAACGCGGCCGCGACCGGCTCGGGGATCAGGTTGAGGACGTTGAGACCCGCGATCTCACCCGCGTTGCGGGTCGCCTCCCGCTCCGCGACGCCGAAGTAGGCCGGGACGGTGATGACGACGTCGCGGACCTCCTCGTGCGTCTGCTCGGCCGCCGACCGCGCCAGCTCCTTCAGGATCAGCGCGGAGATCGACTCGGGGGTGTGGGACGCGCCGTGGAAGTCCAGCTCGAACTGCTGCCCCATCTGCCGTTTGATCAGCGAGACGACCTGGTCGGGGAACAGCTTGGCCGAGCCCTTGGCGTCCTGCCCGACCACGACGTTGTCGGGCGTCTCGAAGTAGACCGCCGACGGCGTCGTCTCCTGGCCGATGGCGTTCTTGGCTATGACCGGCCGCCCCGTGTCGTCCACATAGGCGATGCACGAGTAGGTGGTACCGAGATCGATACCGTAAGTAGCCATGGACGGTCGTCCCCTCGTCAGGTCGTCGGGCCGGGGTCACGGTCGTGGAGCGGTCAGTCGATGGGTGCGGACGGTTCGGCCGGTTCGTCGTCCGGGTCCGAATCGGCGGGGGTGTTGGTGGGGGCGGGGGGTTGGTATCGGTGGAAGTGGGCCCGGAGGGGGCGGCGGACGCGGCCCGTCTCCCGTTCCACGAAGCCGGTCGCGATGACCTCGGCCACCGTGTTGTCGAGGGCCTCGTCGTCCACCGGAACGACCGACGTCACGGCGTGGCGGCCCGCGTCGAACGGCTCGCCGGGGAGCGCGGTGAACTCGTCGAGGCCGCAGCGCTCCAGCGTCAGCAGCGTGTCGTCGGCGAAGCTCGCCAGCAGCCTGCTCTGCGCCGGGTCGGTCTCCTCGGCGGCCAGTCTGGCGGCCTCGCGCAGCAGCGAGTCGTACAGGCGGAGCAGATCGGCGACGACCGGTTCGAGAATGGCGCGCTGGACACCGTCCCGCAGCCGCTGGTTCTCCTCGTGCAGCCGGTCGATGACCGACTCGCGGTGCGCCGACCTGCGGTTGAACTCCGCGACCGCCGCCTCGATCGCGGCGAGCCGCTCGTCCGGCCCCGGCCCCGGCGCGGCGTCCGGCTCCGGCTCCACCTCCGGAGGCGGCTCGTGCGGGGCCTCCGCCTCGACGGGGTCTAATTCGTCCAGCTCGTCGGCGGCCATGGGTTCCTCCACCCTGAGTCGCTCCCCGAGTCGCATAAACCTGGTCGTGCGCACACGTCGTCGTCGCGTACACCTGGTAACCGCGCCGCGACCGCGCCCGTTACAGGCGGGTCCCGACCGAATTCCATAGTCAACACCAGCTCCGACATTGACTTACCGGGTTTACTATGATCGCCCCTGGATCCGCCCGGATGTCGACCACTTTTCGCCCTCCCTGGACGCCATGCCGACACCGACCCATGATCAGCTCGTCGCCGATCTGAGAACTCTTCGCGAACGGGGACTCACCCGCCTGCGCGACATTCGGCTGGACGCGCTGGAGTCGGCGGTCGCGCTCTACCGGCACGACGGCCGCGCGCCACGGGCCCGTCCCCCGGACGAGGCGTACCGTCCCGCCGCCGTGGAGGAACTGCTGCGGCAGGCGGTCATCGAACTGGGCGGCGGCAAGCTGTCGACGGCCGCCGGGTTCACGTTCGGCCTGGCCGCCGGGGCGCGGGACTGGACGGTCGGCGAACGCCGCCGCGAGGCCGCCTCGATCTACGGGGTCAGCACCGAACGTTTCCGCAAGCACCACGAACAGCTCATCGTGGACCAGACCGCCGAGGCGGTGCTGCGGCTGTGCATGCCGCCGGTGTCGCCCCGCCCGGTGAGCCCGCCGCCTTCCCCGCAGACCGCCGACGTCCCGCCCGGGCCCGCCGTCATCCACCTCGGCCCGATCACGCTCGACTACATGCCGGTCGAGATGATCACTGGCGTGGACGCGATCGTCTCCTCCGAGAACGTCTATCTGGAGGCGTCGAAGATCTTCCGGAACTCGCTGTCGGCGGCGCTGCGCCGGGCCTGCGCCGAGACCACCGGCACGGGCGAGATCGTGGACGACGTCGTCCAGCGCGGCCTCGCCGACTGGATGCGCCGGCACGGCCGTCCCGGGCTTCCGGTGGCGCCCGGCACCGTCGCCACGACCGGCCCCGGCCGCCTGGCCGCGTCGGGCGTCCGCCGGATCTACCACGCGGCGGTGGCCGTCCCCGTGGGCGACGGCAACGAGTACGACCTGTCCCCGGAGGCCGTGGCGCGCGCGGTGCGGGGCGTCGTCCGGCTGGCGGGACGCGAACGTCCTCCGGTCCGCTCCATCGCGCTGCCCCTGTTCGGCGCCGGACGCGGCGGCCTGGACGCGGCGGAGAGCCTCAGTTGGCTGTGGGCGGCGGTCGAACGCGAACTCGACGCGGACCCGTCCTTGGACGTTCACCTCATCGCCCGGTCGCCGACGACCGCGCGGACCATAATCGCCCGCTTCACCTAGCCCCGACGGTGCCTCCGACCTGGGGCGGTGACACATGTGGGCCCGCGAACGTTGGTAAGGCAAGGGTCCGAACCCGACAAGAGGAGCCGTCATGGGCACGTTTGCCGTCCGGCAGGATGCGTTCGCGCGGCTCGTCACGTCGGTCATGGACGACGACGGCGGTCCACCGCGCATGATGGTCGCCGGTGAGCTCGATCTCGCGTCGGTGGTCGTGTTCGGCGTCGATCTGGCTGAGCTGATCCGCGACCGGGGCCCGTCCGTCGTGCTCGACCTCTCCTTCCTGACCTTCTGCGACGCGCGGGGCCTCGCGGCGCTGGTCGCCGCCGACAGGTTGGCCCGGAGCCGCGGCGGCACCATCACGCTGACCGGCGTCCGCCCCCACATGGCGAGGATCCTGCGCGTCACCGGACTCGACCGCCGCTTCACCCCCAGCCCCGCCGCGGCCCGCTGAGCCGGGCGCGCGCGTCCCGCCGGGGTCGGCTCGCCGATCGCGGGGTCATGCCGCTTTCCTAGGGTGGGCGGCATGACCGTACTGCGCTCGATCGCCCTGTTCCTGCTGGCGGCGGTCGCGGAGATCGGCGGGGCCTGGCTGGTCTGGCAGGGCGTCCGCGAACACCGCGGCCTCGCCTGGATCGGCGGCGGCGTGATCGCGCTCGGCCTCTACGGGTTCGTGGCCACCCTGCAACCGGACGCTCACTTCGGCCGCATCCTGGCCGCGTACGGCGGGGTGTTCGTCGCCGGTTCGCTGATCTGGGGCATGGTCGCCGACGGTTTCCGCCCGGACCGGTGGGACGTCGCCGGGGCCCTCGTCTGCCTGGCCGGGGTCGCGCTCATCATGTACGCCCCACGCGGCTGACCCGGCCCCGGCCCAGCCCGGTCCAACCCAGCCCAGCCCGGCGCGGCCCCCAACGGTCAGGGTTTGCGGCCCACGGCGCAGTAGAAGTCCATGTCGCGGTCGGCGTAGAGGGTGCCGGTGTCGGGACGCCATTTGGGCAGCGGCACCAGGCCGGGCTCCAGCAGTTCCAAGTGCTCGAAGAAACGCTTCAGCCCCTCGGCGCTGCGCATGAGGATCGGGGTGGCGCCGCTGTCGTTCCATTTCCGGGCGACCTCGTCCATCGCCGCGGTATTGCTCTCGTTGCTGGGGCAGGCGATCGCGAGGTGACTGCCGGACGGGAACGCGTCCAGGATCTGGTTCACGATCGTGTACGCCTCGTCGGTGACGCTGAACTCCAGGATGCCCAGCAACGTGACCAGGATCGGCTTGGAGAAGTCGAGCGTGCGGGCCGCCTCGGCCAGGATCGTCTTCGGGTCGTGCAGGTTGGCGTCGATGAAGTCGGTGACGCCCTCCGGCGAGCTGGCCAGCAGCGCCCGCGCGTGCGCCAGGACGACGGGGTCGTTGTCGACGTACACGACCCGGCTCTCAGGGGCGATGCGCTGCGCGACCTGGTGCGTGTTGTCCCTGGTCGGGATGCCGGTGCCGATGTCGAGAAACTGCCGCACACCCGCCTCGACGATCACGTGCCGGACCAGCCGTCCGAGGAACTCGCGGTCGGCGCGCGCCCACAGCACCACCTCGGGGATGGTCTCCTCCAGCTGGTCGCCCACCTCGATGTCCGCGGGGTAGTGATCCTTGCCGCCGAGCCAGTAGTCCCACACCCGCGCCGGATGCGCGACGCTGGTGTCGATCGGGATCTCCGGCTCCTGGCCCTGGACGTGCGCGTCGCCGGTCACGGCTTCGCCTCCCGCGAGTATCGAGGGTCCACGTTTCCACATGGAATGAAGGTGTGCAGACCATCAATTCTGGCCGTTTCGTCGAAAAACTGCAATGACGTCAACAGCGACGGAGAAAATTGACGAAGCTGGTTCCGGCCGCTCAGCGGAGCCCGTCGAGCAGCGAGACCAACAGTTCCCCGGTCGCGGCCGGCGGGGCCGCGTTGACCGACATCCGGTCCAGATGCCGTTTGTAGACCGCGAGGTCGGCGTCCTTGTCCAGGTAGAGCGCGCTGGTCAACTGCTCGATGTAGACGACGTCCGGCAGGCTCCGCTCCGCGAACCGCAGCAGCGAGAACGGCCCTGCCATCGCCACCAGCGCGCCCCGGGACGGCGGCACGATCTGGAGGCTGACGGACTCGGTGCCGATCGCGTCGAGCAGGACGTCGTACTGGGCGCGCATGACCTCCACATCGGCGACGGGACGGCGCAGCGCCGCCTCGTCCACCAGCGCCCACAGCCGGGGCGGCGCCTCGCGGCGCAGGATCCCCTGCCGCCGCATCAGCACGTTCACCCGGCGCTCGATCTCGGCGGCGGTCGCCGTGGGATGGCCGAGCCGCAGCACGGCACGCGCGTAGTCCTCGGTCTGGAGCAGGTCGGGGACGAACCGCGTCTCGTGGACGCGCAGCCCGGACGCCGCCTCCTCCAGCCCGATGTAGACCTCGAACCAGGGCGGCAGGATGTCGTTGTAGCGCTGCCACCAGCCGGGTTTGTTGGCGCCCTCGGCCAGGCTCAGCAGCGGCTCGCGCTCCTCGTCCGCGACGACGCCGTACAGGGTGAGCAGGTCGGCGACGTCGCGTTTCTTGAACCCGACGCGGCCGAGCTCCAGGCGGCTGATCTTGGAGGCGGAGGCGCGGATGGCGTCCCCCGCGTCCTTGGGCGGGATGCCCCTCGCCTCGCGCAGCCGCCGCAGCTGGCCGCCGAGCAGGATGCGCAGCACCGTGGGGCCGCTGTCGGCGGGGCCGCGCACACGGCGCCCCGCCTCGGGGACTTCGTCGGGTTGAAGCGCGTCCACGTCGGCTCCCACGCGCCACTGTGCGGCACGAATCGGCTGCATTCTGTGATGTCAACACTAGTGCCGATTCGCCGTGGAAGCAGGGTGTCTTCACCATCGGTGTCCGCGCCGACACGCAAGCGGTCGCCGGGCCGCACGGGGCAACGGCCCGGCCTCTCACGGTCCTATCATCCGGCGCACGGTCCGTCCGCGCGCCGCCCCGTTGGACACCGCTTCTCGGTTATGTGCGACGCGCCACGTCGTAGGCGGCGCAGCCGATCAGTTCGATGGACGCGCGGAGCCGTTCCACGCTGACGTTCTGGACGATCCTGTCCTCGGGCGTGTGGTAGACGGGTTCGAGCTGGCTGGGCGCGTCGTTGCCGCGCCAGCTGTAGTTGCCCGCGGCGATGCCGCGCTCGGAGAAGGACTCGTGGTCGCTGGAGCCGCGGGCCGTCGGCCCCCGCACCTGGTCGAGGTGGCCGAGGCGGCGCGCGGCGTCCTTCACCGCGACGGTGGTGGTGTTGTCGGAGCCGTCCAGGGACAGCAGCCAGTAGGTCTCCGCGGCCGGATGGCTGGTGCCGACCATGTCGTTCTGGAAGACACCGGTGATCTGCTTGACGCCCTCGTCGTCGAGCTGCTTCACGTAGTGCCTGGACCCGACCAGCCCAAGCTCCTCCGAACCCCACAGGCAGATGCGAATCGCCTGCCGGGTCGGCAGGTTGCGGAGGACGCGCGCCAGCTCCAGGCACAGCACGGCGCCGCTGCCGTCGTCGTTGGCGCCGGGCGAGCCCGGGACGGTGTCGTAGTGGGCGCTGACGATGACGGCCTTGTTCGCGTCGCTGTCCCCGTCATTGTTCCCGTCATTGCCCAGCGACGCCTTCCGCTCGGCCAGGACGTTGTAGGACGTCAGCTTCGAGTGCAGAGTGACCTCGACGGACAGGCGCTTGGCACCCGCCCGGATCCGTTCGCCGTGGTATTCGGCGAGGCCCAGCACCGGGATCGCGACCGTCCCGGCGAGGTTCGGGGTGAACGTGGCGGCCTTGCGTTCGGGGTAGGTGTCGGTGCGCACGTTGGCGATGAGCGCCGCCTTGGCGCCCGCGGCCTCGGCGGCCTTGGCCTGGTCGGTCTCCTTCCCGGCGACGCGGTCGAACAGCACGAGCTTGCCGCGCGCACCGCCCGGGACCTCGACGACCTTGCCGACGTCGAGCACGGCGCCGTCCGCGAGGCCGGTGGCGCCCTGCGCGGAGGCGGCGGTCTGCCAGAGCCGTTCGCCCTTGGCGCGGATCTCCGCGAGGGCCTTGTCGGGGACGGGGAAGGGCTGAAGCTCGACGTCGTAGCCGAGGCGGCGCAGCTGCCCGGCGATGTAGCGGGCGGCGCGGTGCTCGGACTCGGTTCCGGCGATGCGAAAGCCGATCTCGTCGCTGAGCACCTTCAGGTGCCGCATCGCCCGGCGGATGTCGATGCGGCCGACGACGGCCCTGTCGCCGGTGGTGAGGGTGGGCGGGCGGACGGCGCCGGGGCGCTGCCGGGTCGCGGCGGCGGCGGTGCCGGGCAGCAGGCCCACGGTCGCGAATCCGGTGAAGGCCGCGACCCCGGCGAGCAGGTCACGGCGGTTGACCTCGGACATTGGCATCTCCTCGGGAGCTGGGGGACGGGGCCCCGTTGCCGGTGAATCTATGAAATCGCGACAAGTCGGACAAGAATGGTCAGAAGGTCCGCAACAGAACCGTGATCAAGGTCGGCCTCGTTGATCAAGGACGGCCGGGTCAATGGCAGATCTTGTCCCCTTCCGGAGCGGACGCGATGATCAAGATCGTCGGCGAAAAGGGCCGCCGCCTTTCCCGCACATGCCCCTCCACCTGGGACGCTAACGGCGAGGACCCGGCACGGCCCCCGGACGGGGCGCCCCGGCCCGCCGTCGCGAAGATCGTCCGAGCCTGGGTCGCTGACCTGCGACGATCATGATTTTGTCGGGGTTTGCCATCCTTTGGCGTTCGGAGTAGCTTGTCGCTCACCGAAGCGCCCGCCAGGCGCCTTCCCCCCCGTGTCCCCCCGTGGACACGCCCGCTCCACCCGGCCCCGTCGGGTGGGGTGACGGCGCGAGCCACGTGTCGTCCGGTCCTGCCGCGCAGGGTCTCCCCGAGGCCCCTCTCAGCCCGCCCATGCGCACGCGATGAGCGTGCGGCGCTGACGGACGCCAGGACCCGAACACACAAGCACGGCCCCCGACGGGGGCGTGCCAAGACCATCCGCGCCGCTCTTTCGCGCACGGGACACAGGGTCCCGTGACGGGCCGTCGTGCCCACAGGATCGCAGCGGCAACGCCGAGTCCGCGCCGCGCGCGGAGCCGGGGACCCACCCGTCGCATCTGGGGTGAATCGGCCTGTTCCAGGCCGTAGGGCGACTTCCACGTCCGAACCCGTCAGCTAACCCGGTAGGCGGCTTGGAAGCTAGGAGTGCCCTTGAAAGGCAAGCACGACAAGCACGACAAGAACCGCTTCCCCTTCGGCCCCCGGACCACCGGCGCCGTGCTCGGCCTCGCCTTCTGCGGCGTGGTCGCGGCCACCGCGCAGGTCACCCTGTCGTCCGACGGGGACTCCGGCGCCCGTTCCGGCGCCCCGGTCACGGCGGCCGAGTTCCTCACCCCCGAGAAGAGCGACGGCCACGCCGACGCCTCCAGCGAGAAGTCGGACGACACGAGCGACCGGAAGGACGGCGAGAGGTCGTCCAACAGCGCGAAGAGCGCGCGTACCAAGGTGATCGAGCGGGCCAGGAGTTGGAACCCGCACACCTCCGACCGCGTGCCCTACAGCCAGACCAGGACCCACGAGGGTTACCGCACCGACTGCTCCGGCTTCGTGGCGATGGCGCTGGGGCTGCCCGGACCTGGCCCGAACACCGTCGGCTTCACCTCGTCGCGGTACACCGAGCGCATCTCGATGGACGAGCTGAAGAAGGGCGACCTCGTCATGGACGCCGAGGGCACCAACACCACCCGGCACGTCGTCATCTTCGAGAAGTGGGCCAACGGCAAGCACACGTCCTACTGGGCGTTCGAGCAGCGCGGCCGCTACGGCACCGACCACCGGACGCGCGACTACGGTCTGTCGTCGGGCAGCGAGTACAAGGCGTACCGGCCGAAGAACCTGTAACGCGGGACGCCACCTGATCACGGCGTCGTCCCGTCCGAAACCGGGCGCACTCCGTGATCAGGTGGCGACAAAAAGAATGGAAACGCGTTCATGGGCGCCCGGACGGCGCCCATGAACGCGAACCCCAAGTCAAACTGGTTCAGGATTCGATTTGTGGCTGGATCTGGCGATCGACTAGCAACGTTTCCAGGTCAGGTGGTAGACCGCGTCCGCGTTTGTCGATTCCATTGCGATGAAACTGGGCTTCTTCGCGTCGGAGTCGCCCTTGTCGATCCGAAGTTGCGTGTTGATGTTCAGGTTGCGTTCCTTGCCGCACGGGGCGTAGACCCGCTTGGCCGGGTCGGTGCGGTCGCGGAACCGCCAGGCGCCGTCGTACGGGCCGTTGATCTCGTGGTTGACCGAGACGTTCTCGGAGCTGCCCTGGAAGTAGTAGTTCGTGCTGCGCAGGGCGGTGGCGCCCTTCTCCACGTGGGCGGCGCCGCGGGACACGACTCCGACGACCGCGTATGTGTAGCCCTCAGGGGCGTTGACCTTGACGTTGATCTGGCAGTTGCGCCGGAACTCGGTGGGCGGGGCCTCGCCGCCGGCCCAGGCCATGTACTTCTGGTAGATGACCGTGAAGGCGGCGTTGTTGTGCGTGGGCACGACCTTCGTGGTACCGGCGGGGCAGCCCGAACCGAGGATGGTCTCCACCTGGATCGTGACGTCCCTGGGCGCCGGCGCGGCGTCGGGCACGGGCTCGAACTCGGGCGCGTCGGGAGCGGGTTCGGCGGCGGCCACGGGGCCCGCCGTCACTGCGTCGGCGCCGTTGGTGCCGACATAGGCAACCGTCGCCACGGCGGGGACGAGCACCGCCGCACCAAGCGCGATTCCCAATCGTTTGGCGTTCATCATGGGGGGGTCTCTCAGGGGGGTAGTTGCCCCGGCGACTTCGTCGTCGCACATGCTCTCGCCGGCCGTTCCGGGCGGTTTCGGGGAGACTTTGTCGGCCGGGGCTGAATGGTGATCCTCTCGGACCGGAGAATCTGCGGAGAGGTTATTCCCGCGCCAAGCGGGCCGTCAACACCCTGGTATTGCCCCTTATTCACAATTAACTGCGCTTTTGAATCTCTCTTTAAGGACGCACGGAGAGTGATTTGGGACATGGGATCCGGGGCGCGGACGGGGGCGTCCGACGGTGAACGGCGGAGATGGCCACACCTGGCCGGGAACCTCCTGACTCCCTGAGTCGTCATAGAGTCAACACCCCGCGCAAGACGGATACGACGCGCGCCCCGCGAACCCCGCAGACGTACCGCGCACACCCCGCGCACGTCCAGGGCCGCCGCCATCGGACCGGCGGTCTCCGGCACAACGGGAGTTCCAGGGGGAATTCAGAGATGCCCGTGACCAGGGTGTACGACGTCGTGGCGCTGCACGTTCCCATCGTCTACGACGCGCACGGGGACCACGACGGCAATGGAATGATCTTCACTCTCGCCGAGCACGAGACGGCGCTGAACACGGTCGCGGAGACCTTTCCCACCCCGTTCCCCGATCCGGTGCGACATCCCGAGCTGCTCCCGGACCCGCATCCGCTGGTCCGCCCGCTCGTGCTGCGCGCCCGCGCCGGGGAGCGGATCATCATCCGGTTCCGCAACCGGCTGCGGCGGCGGGCCGGAATCCACGCCCAGGGCGTCGGCTACCGGGTGAAGACCGGCGACGGCGCCGCGGTCGGCCAGAACCCGGACTCCACCGTCAAGCCAGGTGGCGCCGCCACCTACGAATGGGACGCCGCCGACGAGGGCGTGTTCTTCCTCGGCGACCTCGCCGACCTGCGCGGCGGCGAGGACGGCTCGCAGGCGCACGGCCTGTTCGGCGCGCTGATCGTCGAACCCGCGAACGCCACCTGGACCGACCCGGTGACGGGCGAGCCGCTGCTCGACGGCCTGTACGCCGACGTGCACGTCCCCGGCCAGCCGAGCTTCCGCGAGTACGCGCTGTTCATGCAGGACGAGTCGCCCAACGACAACCCCGTCCTCCCGCCGCACCCGACCTACGAGTGCGACCTGCCCCGGCCGCACACGCACTCCCCGGCGGCGGGCGGGGAGCGGCTGGCGCCCGTCCTGTTCCCCGACCACGACGAGCACGGCGGCGGCGCTGGCAATGGTCCGGGTGGTGGACACAGTGGTGGTCACGGTGGTGGACACGGTGAGGAGCACGGGGGCGCGCGGGACGAGCACGCCGCCTCGATGATGCTGATGAGCTACCGCACCGAGCCGATGGGCTGGCGCTCGGTCGCCTACGAGCGGCTGCTCGCCGAGGGCGCGATCGACCCGGTGCGCGACGCGGTCGTCGGCGAGGAGCAGCACCACAGCTCCTGGCTGTTCGGCGACCCGGCCACGCCGATCTTCCGCGCCTACAGCGGCGACCACGCCAAGATCAGGCTGGTGCACGCGGGGGTGAAGGAGACCCACGTCTTCCACCTGCACCTGCACCAGTGGCGGGCCGTCCCCGGCAACGACGACTCGCCGATCATCGACTCCATCACCCTCGGCCCGCAGCAGGCGTTCACGATCGAACCGATCGCGGGCGCGGGCTCGGTGCAGGAGGCGACCGGCGACGTCATCTTCCACTGCCACCTCTATCCCCACTTCCACTCCGGGATGTGGGGGATGTGGCGGGTCTTCGACGTCCTCCAGGACGGCACGGGCCGCTATCCGGACGGCACGTCCATCGCGCCACTGCGTCCGCTGCCCGGCGGCCCCGTCCCGCCCGCGCCGACGCCGGAGCGGCCCGGGTTCCCGGCGTTCCTGGACGGGACGTACCCGCAGAAGTCCCCCCGCCCGCCGCGCACCCCGCTGATGCCGGAAGGGATGGGACGGGAGCCCACCGAACTGGAGCGGGCCGCGTTCGCCCCCGACCCGCAGCCGGGCGAGGCGTTCACCAAGGTCACGCTCGACCCGGACGCCCCGGTGCGTCGCTACCACCTCGTCGTCATGCAGGGCACGCTGCACTACTTCGAAAGCCGGAGAGAAGGTCGGAGGGAAAGCCACGGCGAAGGCGGGCACAAGGAGACGTGGCATGACCATCGCGGCACGTTCTTCGTCCTCCAGGAGGAGATCGACGACGCGGGCGGGATCGAGAACTTCCGGCGTGAACTGGCCGAGGGCAGGCGGAAGATCGAGCCCATCGCGATCCGTGGGCGCAAGGGCGAGGTCATCGAGTTCACCCTGACCAACGCGCTGCCGCCCGGCTGCCAGGCGGAGACGCCGTTCGACGCCGTGCTGCCGTTCCAGCCGGAGTGCGGGCTGCACGTCCACCTGGTGAAGTTCGACCCGCTGGTGTCCGACGGCGCCAGCGTCGGCTGGAACTACCTGTCCGGAGCGACCACGCCAGACGCGGGCGAGGACCACGAGCGGTACAGGTCGTGGATGTACCGGTGGTACTGCGACGAGGAGTTCGGCGTCGTCTTCTTCCACGACCATCTCCTCGCCAACGAGCGGCAGCGGCACGGCCTGTTCGGCTGCATGATCGCTGAGCCGGAGGGCGCCGTCTGGGTCGATCCGTTCGACCATGGCCGGGAGGTCCGCAACGCCGGGACGGCCGTGGTGCGGCTGCCGGACGGCAGCGCGTTCCGCGAGCGGGTCGTCCCGGTCGCCGACTTCGTCCCGCTGGTCAGGCACGGCGCCGGGGAGGAGAGCGAGCCGATCAACCCGCCGTCCTTCCCGGGGTCGCTGGACGACCAGGGCGCGATGGCCGTCGGCTACCGGTGCGAGCCGCTGCACGAGCGTCCCGGCGACCCCGCCGACTGGTTCTCCAGCGCCGTGCACGGCGACCCGCGCACCCCGATGCTGCGCGGCTACCCGGGCGAACGGCTGCGCGTCCGCCTCTACCAGGGGTCGCATGAGGAACAGCACGGATTCACCATGCACGGCATGCGCTGGCACGCCTGGCGGGACGACCCGCGCTCGCCGCTGCGCACGCAGCAGACCATCGGCATCTCCGAGGCGTTCAGCCTGCACATCGACGGCACGCAGAGCCCCGGCGACCACCTGTGGACCTTCTCGGCCATCGACGACACGTGGCTCGGCTGCTGGGGCTTGTTCCGCCTGCACGACGTGCGGCAGCACGACCTCCCGCCGCTGCCCGGCGCGTTCGCGGAGGTCGGGCCGCCGCCGTTCGACCCGGCGACCGCCCGCCGCTACCACGTGCGGGCCGTCGCCCGGGAGATCCACTACAGCGACCGGCGCAGCGACCCGTTCGGCCTCGTCTACACCGTCGACGGGGCGCCGGAGGACGAGCCGCTCGTGCTGCGCTGCCGCGCGGGCGAATGGGTGGAGGTGACGCTCGCGAACGAGGTGGACGTCCCGCCGGAGCCGACGCCGTACGACCCCCGCCTCCCGGCCCTGGACGAACCGGCCGACCGCGAGGTGTCGGCGCGGGTGTCGCTGCACCCGGTGGGGCCGCTGCTGTTCGACGTCCACGACAGCGACGGCGCGAACGTCGGCCGCAACGTCGACGGGACCGTCAAGCCGGGCGCCGCCGTCACCTACCGCTGGTACGCCGACACCCCGGGCGTCGTCCTCCTGGAGGACCGCGCCGACCTGCGCACCCACCGGCACCGCGGCCTGGTGGGCGCCCTGGTGGTGGAGCCCGCGGACGCGACCCCGAAGGGCGGCGCCTGGACGGGCGCGCAGGCCGTCATCCGGCGGCCCGGCGCCGAGGACGTCCACGAGCTGGTCCTGCTCCTCCAGGACGGCGTCCGCCAGTACCACCACGGCGACACCACCCAGCCGGTGACCGACCTGGAGGACGAGCCGGAGGACTCGGGCCAGAAGGCGTTCAACTACCGCAGCGCCCACCTGTACCCGCACCGCCCGTCGATGGCGGTCACCGACCCGGGGACGCCGATCCTGCACTGCCGTCCGCGCGAACTCGTCCGGATCCACCTGGCGGTGGCGACGGACCGGCCGCGCAACCACACCTTCCAGATCCACGGCCAGACCTGGCCCATGGAGGAGCACATCGAGGGCCCGCGCGTGGGCGCGATCGGCGGCCTCGCCAACGGCGGCCTGCGCACCCTCACGTTCAGGGCCGGACTGGCCGGTGACCACGCCTACCGGACAGGCGTGACGCGCTGGGCCCTGACCGAGGGGCTGTGGGGCCTGATCCGCGTCCGCTGACCCGCGTCCACCGTCCCGTCCGCTCCCCCGTCCACCGAGACCATCCTCCCCTCCCCGGCCGGTCGGCGGCCCTCCCCGGCCGCCGACCGGCCATCCCTTTTGTCCTGTATGACCGTTGAAGGATGAACTCTGGACGGATTGATTAGACTTGTGTCATTCGCTGTGTTAAGTCGTTTGCGTCTACGAGGGTAGGTTCGGCGCCATGACCGCATCCGGGACCCCGACGACCGCCGAGGAACTGCGAGGGGTCGGCCTGCGGGTCACGGCGGCCCGGGTCGCGCTGCTGGAGACCGTCCGGGACGGCGACCACCTCGGGGTCGAGGCGCTCGCCGCCGGGGTGCGCGACCGCGTCGGCCACGTCTCGCTCCAGGCCGTGTACGAGGCGCTGCACGCGCTCACGGCCGTGGGCCTCGTCCGCCGCATCGAACCGGCCGGAAGCCCGGCCCGCTTCGAGGGACGCGTCGGCGACAACCACCACCACCTGGTGTGCCGTGACTGCGGCGCCGTCAAGGACGTCGACTGCGTCGTCGGGCACGCGCCGTGCCTGGAGGCGGTGGACGACGCCGGTTACCTGATCGACGAGGCCGACGTCACCTTCTGGGGTCTGTGCCCGGACTGCCGCCCGAAAACGGACTGACCGGCCGACCCCGAAGGGCCGACCGGCCAGCCGCCGAACGCGCTGATCAGGAACCGATCAGGACAGGTCGAACCTGTCCAGGTTCATCACCTTGTCCCACGCGGCCACGAAGTCGGTCACGAACTTGTCCGCGCCGTCGTCGCTGGCGTAGACCTCGGCGAGCGCCCGCAGCTCCGCGTGCGAACCGAAGACGAGGTCGACGCGGCTGCCCGTCCACCTGACCTTGCCCGAGGCGTCGACTCCCTCGAACGCCTCCGCGTCCTCGGACGTCGGCCGCCAGGTCGTGTCCAGGTCGAGGAGGTTCACGAAGAAGTCGTTGGTGAGCGTCCCGGGCGCGTCGGTGAACACGCCGTGCCGCGACCCCTTGTGGTTCGCGCCGAGGACCCGCAGGCCGCCGACGAGCGCCGTCATCTCGGGCGCGCTGAGCGTGAGCAGGTTCGCCCGGTCGAGCAGCAGGTACTCGGCGGGCAGCTGCGCGCTCTTCCCGAGGTAGTTGCGGAACCCGTCGGAACGGGGCTCCATCGCGTCGAAGGACTCGACGTCGGTCTGCTCCTGCGTCGCGTCCGTGCGTCCCGGGGTGAACGGCACCTCGACGGTGCGACCCGCCGCCTGGGCGGCCCGCTCGACGGCGGCGACACCGGCGAGCACGATCACGTCGGCGAGGGAGACCCGCGTGTTCCCGCTCTGCTCGGCGTTGAACGCCACCTGCACGCCCTCCAGGACGCGCAGCACCGACGCCAGCTCGTCGGGGTCGTTGACCTCCCAGCCGCTCTGCGGCTGGAGCCGGACGCGCGCGCCGTTGGCGCCGCCCCGCTTGTCACCGCCGCGGAACGTCGAGGCCGACGCCCACGCCGTGGCGACCAGCTGGGACACCGACAGCCCGGACGCGAGGATCCGCGCCTTCAGCGCGGCGACGTCCGCGGGCCCGACCAGCTCGTGGTCGACGGCCGGAACCGGGTCCTGCCAGACCATCGTCTCCGCCGGGACCTCGGAGCCGAGGTAGCGCTCGACCGGGCCCATGTCACGGTGCGTCAGCTTGAACCACGCGCGGGCGAAGGCGTCCGCGAACACGTCGGGGTTCTCCAGGAACCGGCGCGAGATCGGCTCGTAGATCGGGTCGAGCCGCAGCGACAGGTCCGTCGTCAGCATGGTCGGGTGGGTGCGCTTGGACGGGTCGTGCGCGTCCGGCACCGCGTCCGCGCCGGCGCCGTCCTTCGGCCGCCACTGGAACGCGCCGGCGGGGCTCTTGAACAGCTCCCACTCGTAGCCGAACAGCGTCTCGAAGAAGCTGTTGTCCCAGGTCGTGGGGGTGGGCGTCCAGATGCCCTCCAGCCCGCTGGTGATCGCGTCGGCGCCCACGCCGGTGCCGTGCGTGCTCTTCCAGCCGAGGCCCTGCTGCTCCAGCGGGGCGGACTCCGGCTCGGGACCGACATGGTCGGCGGTGCCCGCGCCGTGCGTCTTGCCGAACGTGTGGCCGCCCGCGATCAGCGCGACGGTCTCCTCGTCGTTCATCGCCATGCGGCGGAACGTCTCGCGGATGTCCCGGGCGGCGGCGATCGGGTCCGGGGTGCCGTTCGGGCCCTCCGGGTTGACGTAGATCAGGCCCATCTGGACGGCGCCGAGCGGGCTTTCGAGGTCGCGGTCGCCGGTGTAGCGCTCGTCGCCGAGCCAGGTGGTCTCCGGGCCCCAGTAGACGTCCTCGTCGGCCTGCCAGGCGTCCTCGCGTCCACCCGCGTAGCCGAAGGTCGTGAAGCCCATCGTCTCCAGCGCGACGTTGCCGGTGAGGACCAGCAGGTCGGCCCAGGAGATGGCCTTGCCGTACTTCTTCTTGACCGGCCAGAGCAGGCGGCGGGCCTTGTCGAGGCTCGCGTTGTCGGGCCAGCTGTTCAGCGGCGCGAAACGCTGCTGGCCGGACCCGGCGCCGCCGCGGCCGTCATGGATGCGGTACGTCCCGGCGCTGTGCCACGCCATCCGGATCATGAACGGGCCGTAGTTGCCGAAGTCGGCGGGCCAGAAGTCGCGCGAGGTCGTCAGGACCTCGGCGATGTCGGCCTTGACGGCGGCGAGGTCGAGCCCGCCGAACGCCGCCGCGTAGTCGAAGTCCTCGCCGAGGGGGTTCGCCACGGCGGGGTTCTTGGAGAGGATCTTCAGGTCGAGCCGGTTCGGCCACCAGCCGCGGTTGCCGCCGCCCTGCGTGGGATGGGGGGCGCGCGTGTGAACGACCGGGCACCCGCCCTCGCCGACCGACCCGGTGTCGGGGGCCGCTATGTCCTTGTTCTCGGTCATCTGGTTCCTCCCATGGCTGTGCGTGGTGGATCAGGCGCTCTCGGGCGCGGAGCAGGCGGGGCACAGGCCCCAGTAGACGACCTCGGCCTCGTCGATCGTGAAGCCCCGGTCGTCGGAGGCGGTCAGGCAGGGGGCCTCGCCCACCGCGCAGTCGGCGTCGGCGATGGACCCGCACGCCCGGCAGACGACGTGGTGATGGTTGTCCCCGACCCGCGACTCGTAGCGCGCCACGAACCCGGCGGGCTGGATCCGCCGTACCAGGCCCGCGTCGGTCAGCGCGCGCAACGAGTTGTAGACGGCCTGGTGGGAGACCTTCGGCAGCTCCCCGCGCACCGCGCCGATGATGGTGTCGGTGTCGGCGTGCGGATGCGCGTGCACCGCCTCCAGCACCGCGACCCGTGGCCGGGTCACGCGCAGGGCGGCTCCGCGCAACCGCTGCCGGAAGTCCGAGGCCGTCGCCATGGCCCCAGGCTCGTGCATTTTCTGGAATCAGTCAAGATAAGGAATGATTCCTCTCCCTGAGGGCGACAGGTCAGGTGCAGCCCTCGAACGCCGGGACGGTGATCGCGACGGCGAAGTCGACCGCCCCGAACCAGTCGGTGAGCATGGTCTTGGCGATGCCGCGCTGGTACATCTCCGTCAGCGCCCGGTTGACCGCCAGGCAGCCCTCCACGTCGCCCTTGCGGATCCCGACCCCGTACTTCTCGTTGGTGAACGGCGCGTTGACCATCGTGGTGCCGGGGCCGCCGTCGATGGCGTAGCCCGCGAGGATCAGGTCGTCGGTGGAGACCGCGTCCAACTGGTGCCCCGGCCCCCGCAGCTTGGCGACGCAGTCCCCGTAGGATTCCGCCGGCACCAGCTCCGCCGCGACCTCGCGCTCCACGGTCACCCGCTTCCAGGAGTTGGACCCGGTCACCCGGCAGAGCTTCTTTCCCGCCAGATCGCTCACGTTCTTGATCGAGCTGTCGCCCGTGCGGACGAGGATGTCCTGGTGGGCCACGTAGTACGGGCCGCCGAAGGTGACGTCCTGCTTGCGCTGCGGGGTGATCGAGTAGCTGGCCACCACCAGGTCGACGTCGCCGTTCCGCAGCGCCTTCTCCCGGTTCTCCGAGGTGACCGGGACGAACCTGACGTGCTCGGCGTCGACGCCGAGCCGTCCCGCGATGTAGGTGGCGACGTCGACGTCGAAGCCCTCGAACCTGCCGTTCGGCTTGAGCAGGCCCACGTGCGGCTGGTCGGTCTTGACCCCGATCGTCAGGCGGTCCGCGCCGACGATCGTGGTCGTGGCCGCGTCGCCGCCGGTGGCCCGGTACACGGCCAGGGCCGCGCCGACGACCACGACGGCGACGATCACGATGACGGCGTTACGGAGTCCACGCACGGGCGGCTCCTCCCTTCACGTTCAGCGGTACTCGCACGTCAGCGGTACTCGGCCAGCCGGGGCCACACGCCGCCCACGACCAGCGCGGCGATGGCGACGCCCGCGATCGGCAGCAGCCACGGCCACGGCCGCACCGCCCGCTCCCCGCCCCGCACCATGCGGGTCACCACGACCTGGCGGCGGCCGACGAGGGCGTCCAGGCCCGCGTCGTTCTCCCGGAAACTCGGATGGGACAGGTACTGCCACTGGGGGTCCATGTGGGCCTGGGCGGCGGCCTGCCCCTGGTTCGCCCTGGCGAGGATGCGGACGAGACGGTCCCGCTCCTGGTAGGCGCGGAAGCGGTCCAGCAGCGTGTCGGCGACGTTCCGCTGCCCGCGCGCGGCGCCCTCGGACGCCGCGACGCCGTACAGGCCCCCGAAGTCCGTCTCGTGCGGGGCCCTCTCGTAGCGCCTGATCTTGTCGTTCAGCATCGCGTAGTAGGTCCGCAGGTTGTTCGCCTTCGCGATGAACAGCATCGCCTGCGACTTCTCGAAGTAGGTCTGGTCGTAGCGGTCGGCGGCCTCCGGGTCGAGCAGGGAGCGGGTGCGGTCCGAGTCCAGGCTCTTGCCGATCGCCCGCGCCCGCGACAGCCGCAGGACGGGGTCGAACCCGTCGTCCTTCGCCATCCGCAGGTAGTCGGCCTCGGTGGCCAGCAGCGACGCCGCCGCCGCGGTCACCGCGACCGTGCCGAGCGCGGCGGCGACCAGGCACAGGCTGATCACCCGCCGGAACCGGCGGGCCAGATAGACCTGGAGGCCCACCAGCGCGGCGAGCGCGACCAGGCCGAGGCCCAGCACCCAGGCCCGCCCGGCCCGGACGTGCGACAGCGGCTCACCGTAGGAGTGCTCCACGGCGGCGGCACCGGCGAGCGTGAGGTTGTTGGCCTTGGGCAGCAGATCCTCGTTCATGATCTTGGTCGCCGCGCGGTACTCCTGCACCGCGTCGTCCGGGAGGGCCCCGAACGGGTGCGCGACCTCGCCGCCGCGCTCCATCGCCGCCTGCACGCGCTGGTCGTACTGGGACAGCCCGTCCAGCACGGACCGGACGGTCTGGAGCTGCAACGGGTCGTCCTGGGCGAGCCGCGCGGCCTGGAGCACGGCGCGCTGCGCGTCCTCACGGCGGATGTCGTAGAAGTAGCGCGGCAGGCTCCGGTTGCAGGACGAGCCCGCCACCTGCTCGGAGCGTTCGACGTCGCACAGCCACTGCTTCTCGCCGCCGGTCAGCAGCACGTTGGTGACCTGGGCGTCCATGTCGCTGAGCGCGAGGTAGACGTCGTTGGTGGCGACCACCATCGGGCCCTCGTCATGGCCGATGGCGCGCAGCGCGGACCGCGCGTCGCGCACCATGGCGCCGGTGACGGTGAACAGCACGATGACCGCCACCAGCGCGACGGCCGTCAGGGCCTGGACGCGGCGCGGCACGGTGCGCAGCCGGAACGGCCGGTGGAACGGCCGGTGGAAACGTCGACGGAGGACGCTCACTCGCCGTCCTCGCCCTCGCCGGTCACGGGCGGCCGCCGGGCCGACTCGCTGGAGTCGGTGTCCAGGGCGATGATGTCGGCGTCGTCGACGTCCTCGCGGGGCCGGATCTCACCGGTCTCCTGGACGACGACCCGGTCGAGCCGTCGGGACGTCCCCGTCGCGCCGGACCGTTCCGCCAGGTCGAGCGCCCGCCTCAGCTCGCGGCCCGCCGCCGCGTCGTCGCCGCTCCGGTACGCGGCGAGGCCCTGGCTGACGGAGTCGGCCAGCTCCTCCCGCCGGGAGTAGTGCTCGACCGACGGGTGGCGGCCGGTCGGCCGCGCCTTGTCGTCGGTCCACTCGACGAGGACCATGCCCTCGGCCAGCGGCTCGTCCGGCGCGCCGCCCGAACCCGGCAGCACCATCGACACCCGCGCCGCCTGCATCCGCTGGTGCGGCCTGCCGACGGGCACCGTGACGCACAGGTGGTAGTCGCGCTTCTCCGTGCCCCAGATGCCCGTGGCGTAGTCGCCCGTCGCGGGCCCGCCCCCGCCGTCCCCACCGTCGTCCACCTTTGGGTCCTTCTCCATTCGTTTGTCGGTCAGGTCGCGCCGTACTGGATACACCTGTTTCAGGAACCGCAGCGACGCCCGGTCGGGCGTCCACACCCGCAGCGACACGTCGGCGACCGCCTTGCCCATGGCCCGTCCGATCATCTCGGTGAAGTCGGCCACGAGGTCGCGCGGATCGGCCACCAGCCCGAAGCCGCCGAGCAGCCGGGACGCGACCGCCCGCAACTCGGCGGGCTCCCAGTCGGCGCCGACGCCCCGGCAGTCGCAGACGAAGCGTCCGGCGCAGCCCGCCAGCGCGGCGTCCAACTCGGCCCGGCTCTCGTGCTCGTTGCGGCCGTCGGTGAGCAGCACGGCGTGCCGGATCCCGTGCCCGGAGTCGGCGAGCAGCTCCCCGGCCAGCGCCAGCCACCGGCCGATCCGGGTGCCGCCCGCCGCCGACAGCCCGGAGATCGCCTCCTTCGCGGCGGCCTTCCCCCGGTCGGTGGCGCGGGCGAGGAGCACGTCCCGCGGGTACACCATCGCTGCGTCACGCGACCCTGCCACGATGGCGAAGTCGACGTCCTCGCGCAGCGCGTCCACCGCCGCCTTGGCGGCCTGCCGGGCGGCCTCCAGCCGTTCGCCCGCCATGGACGCCGAGGTGTCGACGATGATGACCTCCGCCGCCGACGCCGACCGCTCCGCCCTCGGCGGCCCGGTGCCCACCGGATCGCCGCGCGCCTCGACCCGGACGATGGCATGGACCTGCGTACCGTTCGCGGGGAGGTAGGGGTTCTGGTGGATCTGGACGGCGAAGTCGGGGCGGTCGCTCATAGGTCACCTTCCTGGGGGCCGGAGACAGGGAGCCGGGGGCGGGGGCCCTGGGGGTGGGGGCGGGCCGGTCAGGGGCCGAGCAGCGTCCTCGGGCGCACGGCGTTGGCCCTGTTCACCAGCGCGTGCCTGGCGTCCTTGTCCTCGGCGACCTTGGCCAGCGCACGGTAGGTCCGTTCCAGCTCGCGGCGCAGCCCGGTCCGGGTCAGGGGCGCGTTGATCAGCAGCGTGTCGGGATGCTCCTCCCTCCTGGCCTCCACCCAGGTCAGCGCGGCCTCCAGCAGTTCGGCGACGAGCCGGCGGCGGCGCTCGCCGTCGACCCGCGCGTGGTCGAGCCGTTTCGCGGCGTCCAGCAGGTCGGCCAGGCACAGCCGTTCGGGTGGCCGCCCCCGCAGCGTCGCCGCCATCGCCGCCATCTGCGCGGCACCATAGTGCCTGGACAGCGACGGCACGTCGTCGAGCGCGTCGACCGCGCCGCCCCGATCCGACAGCGCGAGGCGGGCGCGGGCCAGCCCGAACGCCGCGCTGAGGTAGCCGCGGTCGGTTCGCCAGACGCTCTCGTACCGGCGGGCGGCGCCGGTCATGTCGCCAGCGCCCTCGCAGCAGAACGCCAGCGCCAGCTTGGGCGCCGCCTCGCCGGGCATCCGGTCGTAGAGGCCGTCGAACAGGCCCTCCGCCGCGCCGTACTCGCCCGCGACCAGGGCGCTGACCCCCTCGTACCAGCGGATCCGCCAGTCGGGCTCGTGGTCGGCGGGCGTCGCTCGGGCGAGGTCGCCGAGCAGCGCGTCGGCCTCGTCGCGACGGCCGCCGTCCAGCTCCGCCTGGATCTCGACGAGCCGCTCGGCGGGCTCGTCGGGCTCGGTCGCGCGGCCGTCCGCCACGGGGACGGGCAGCGCCGCCGCGGCCGTGCGCGGGGCGAGCGAGCCGAGCGGCGGGCCCGCCCGGTGGGACGCGGTGATCTCGGTGCCCGCGGCGATCCGCTCCCGGCCGAACAGGGTGGACGGCACCGGCCACGGGTCGGCGTTGCGGGGCGCGGACATGACCTCCCGCAGCACGCCGAACAGCTGCTCGGCCATCTCCGCCGCACCGCTGAACCGCCGCGCCGGATCGCGGTGGGTGGCGCGGCGCAGCAACCGGTCGTAGGAGTCGAACCGCTTCAGCACCGGCACCTCGTCGCGCGTGGGCAGGCACGACTCGAACTCGCCCGTGTAGTCGAAGTCGAAGCTGAGCACCGCCATCGTGCGGCCCACGGTGTACAGGTCGGAGCTGATCGACGGGTTCTGGGCGGGCAGTTCGGGCGCTCCGAAGCCGCGCGTGCCGTAGATCGGCGCGTCGGGGCGTTCGCCGTCCATCCGCCAGGCGGCGCCGAGGTCGATGAGCGTGATCCGCTGCTCGCACTGCATGACGTTGGCGGGCTTGAGGTCGCAGTAGAGGATGCGGCGCGCGTGCAGGTAGTCCAGCGCCCAGAGCATCTCGATGCCGTAGGCGATGACGTGGTCGACGGGGAGCACGGCGTCGGGGCCCTCGTCGCCGCGCTGGGCCTCCAGTAACTCCTGGAGGGACCGGCCGCCGACGTACTCCATCACGATGTACCGCTGCGCGGCGGGCGACCCGGTCGGGTGCCGGACGAAATTGTGGATCTTGACGACGTTGGGGTGGCTCACGGCGGCGAGCGCGGCCCGTTCGGACTCGGGCACGTCGGCGATGTCGGCACCGGCGTCCAGCAGGCCCTTCAGCACCACCCAGTGGCCGACGTTGTTGTCGTGCGCGAGGTAGATCCGGCCCTGGCCGCCGTGCGCCAGGCAGCCCTGCACCTCGTACTGGCCGCCGACCATCTCGCCGGGGCGGAGCGGCGGGATCGACTCGTCGCCCGGCGGCACCGGCAGCACTGCCCGCTCGGGGTCGTGGTACGGGACGGGCGGCACACCCGCCATGTCGAGCAACCCGTAGGGCGCGAGACGCCTGGACGTGGGCCGCCCGTCGGGCCGAGGCCCCGGGGCCCTCGGGCCGGGCCACGGGCTGGTGGGCGGGATCGGCGCCGCCGGGGCGGGCTGCGGAGCCATCCCGCAGTAGTCGCAGAACCCGTCCCGGACGGTCCCCTTGCGGCACAGGACGCAGTCGTCCTCGCCGCTAGCCATCCTGAAGCTCCCGCATGTAGCGCATCACGGCCGACTCGGCGTCGTCGAGATCGCACGGAGCAGTCCACAGCACGTCGTGCGCGGCCTGGTACAGGCCGTCCAGGCGAGGGTCTTCGGCGCGGCCCAGGTTGCGCGCCATGACCTGCAACGACGCCAGGCCGCCGCGAAGCTCCTCCCGCATGTCGAGCGGCTCCTGGACGAGGGTGAGAGCGGCGTCCGCCCGTTCCAGCGCGGACGCGGCGGCCCGTTCCAGCTCCGACGCCCCGGCGAGGAGCCGGGCCCAACGGTGGCGCTCGCGGGGTTCGTCCAGGTCGGCGAGGCGTTCGAGCAGCCCGGCGGCGTCCGGCACCTCCGGGACCGGGGAGGAGATCTTCCGGACCGTCGCGTCCCTGACCTCCCGCGCCTTGCGCAGCGTCGCCTCGACGGACCCGAGCACCGTCCGGACCCGGCTGAGCGCGTCGCTGTACTCGCGGCCCGCCCTGACCTGGTCGGCGAACGCGCACAGCCACGCCTCGACCTCGGACTCCTTGACCGCGATCAGCACCTTGCGGTCGGCGGACGGGTCGAACACGCGGCGCGACCGGATGACGTCCTGGTGGAACTGGGCCGACGCGATGAACGCCAGGTCGCCGGGCGCGTCCTGCAACGCCTGCCGCAGGTCAGGGGCGTCGAGCAGGCGGAACGCCTCGTTCAGCGCCGTCCCGACGACGCCCTTCGGATCGTGGTGGACGTAGCCCGCGTGCAGCGCGACGCGGAGCCTGATGCGGGTCTCGGCGCCGACGGACTGGTTGTGCCGTTCGAGCTCGGCGGACAGATGGAAGGGCAGCGGCTCGACCAGCCGCGACTGCGGGCCCTCGGTCTGGACGAGGAAGAACGCCCCGTCGCCCCGGTCCTCGTGGTAGCGGTCGTCCGGCGGGATCCCGGCGCGGGCGAAGGACCGCTCCAGCGCGTCGTAGAGGCCCCCGCGCATGTCGGCGCGTTGCGAGTCGTTCAGGCCGGGGCGGCAGAAGCTCTCGATGTCGACGCAGATGATCGCCCGGTGAACCCTCCTGTGCGAATGGGAGACAGAGGTCAACGGAAACTCCACGACGCGGGCGTGGGGGGCGTGGGCGCCCCGCCCCGTCACGGTGCGCCCCTGACAAAGTCACCGTTCATGATATACGTCGAACGGCTGCGTAGAGTGAGCGATTTGCCTTGTACCGTGCAGGTATGCTCGCGGAACCAGCTCCCGCGCTGAGCGATCTCCTGCTGGGCCTGATCGTGATGGCCCTGGCAGTCCGGCTGGGGCACGCCTCGAAGGCCAGCCGCCACTGGCGCACGTCCTTCTGGTGGGCGGGCGTGGCGGCGCTGGCCGGATTCGTCCACCACGGGTTCGTGAAGTACTCCGACCGGTGGGACGGGCCGAGCTGGGCGATCATCAGCGCCATGGTCGTGATCGCGGTGTCCTACCTGCTGGCGGCCACCGTCGCCGACGTGCTCGGCCCCCGCCACCACCGGACGTTCTGGCTGCTCCGCTCGATCGGGCTCGGCGCCTACGCCGTCCTCGCCGTCACCGGGCACGCGGGCGTCGCCGCGCTGCTGGCGTGCGAGAGCCTCACGATGGTCAGCATCCTGGTACTGTGGGGGTGGGCGGCCCATCGCCGCCATCCGATGGCGGGCCCGATGATCGTCGCGTTGGCGGCCAGCGGCGCCGCCGCCGCGACCAAGGCGATCGACCCGAGCGTGACCGGCCGCGTGGGGCTCGACCCGACGTCCGTCTACCACCTGGCGCAGATCGCGGGCATGGTGCTGCTGTATCTGGCCGTCAGCGCGCCGCGCCGTCACGGTCCCGAGCCGCATCCGGCCCCCGGCTGACCCCGCGCGACCGCGCCGCCCGATTCGAGGTTTCCGGGCGCGGGCCCCAAGGTCGGCGCAATGGGCGTCCCAAGGCTTGGCAAGCCCCCGCGCCGAGCGGCGGAGACGCGGCCCGGCGGTCGTAGGGTCCCGCGCGGAAGGGGTGCTCATGATCATGAGGAGACGGTGGAAGGTCGCCCTGGTGGCGGCGGGGGCGAGCGCGACGGCGATCGCCGTGACGGGCGGTGCGGGCGCCGCGTCCGGAACGGTGGGGCGCGGCGGCTGGGTGCTGGTGGACCACGAGGGCTTCGATCGTCCGCTGAAGGTCGACGGCGCGCCGTGGCGGCTGGACCCGCAGGGGCCGCACAGCCCGTGGAACGTCGGGCCGTTCGACGACGACGGCGAGGCCTGGACGAAGATCAGCGGCCCGCTGTTCGCGGAACAGCTCGCCACCCTGAACGTCTTCCGCAAGCGCGTCGCGTTCGGCCGTGACGGTTGGCTGACCGCCGAGGTCGCCGCCGTCGACAAGGACCACGACGGGCGTCCCGACTCGCGGCCCGGACTGTCGACCGCGTCCCTGCCGGGCGGCCAGCGCGCCGCGCGGATCTCCGAGCCGAGCTGGGACGCCGGGGTCCTCATCCGGCCGACGCGCCCGCTGCCGCCGCACTACCGCGTGGAGATGACCCTGCGCGGCATCGACTTCGGCGGCAAGCGGAACGGCACCTTCAACTACAACGGCAAGCACAACGGCTATGCCCCGGGGGCGTGCAAGACCCGGTACCCGTGGACGTTCGAGGGCGCGATCCCCGGCAGGACGCGCTGCGAGTATCCGGATGTGACCCGTGAGAACGGGTTCTATTACATGACGATCCTCGACTACGCGAACCCGGCGCCGCACGGCAATCCGGGCATTCACTACCGGCGCAAGGTCATCATGGACGGCTACTACGCCGACGACGACCGGTGGAAGAACGCCGGGACCTGCAACCCGAAGACCCACAAGATCTACCGGACGTTCGACGGCACCTTCAACGGGGTCAACGCGCTGTTCGTGCGCGGTGACAAGTTCCGCGAGAAGTCGAACAACAACATCAGCCAGGAGTACTACATCAAGACGGCCTGCGGGAACGTGTCGATGGACAAGCCGTACGGGCCGAACGGCCAGTTCAAGCAGCACCTCACCAGCGCCGAGATCAGGCCGGAGCTGCTGCCTGAGAAGGAGTACCGGTTCGCGATCGAGCGCGACGCGACGGGCTACACGCTCGAAATGAGCGGCCCGTTCCTGCACACCGGGCAGACGACGCTGCGCGTCCACCACGACTTCGTGGAGGACGGCCGTCCGATCTGGCACTACAACCAGACGCCGGGCGAGTACGACGGCCGTTTCGACCGCAGCCTGAAGCACGTGGGCCCGGCCGGGACGTACTGGACCCGGCACACATGGCCGAAGGGGTCGGCCTACCCCGACTCGTTCATCATCGGCGACCCGCACCTGAACTACTACGAGGGTTCGGCGTACGTCGACGACATCCGCCTGTACGTCCCCCGCGACGAGAAATAGGAACGCGATCGGCCCGCACGCGGTGATTGCCGGGGTGCGGGCCGATCGCGTCCGATCGGCTCGGTCACGCCCTTCTGGTAGAGGGCGTCAGCAGGTCAGATTGTCGCCGGTGGGGACGCCGAGGATCTGGGTGAACTTCTTGTAGTTGTTCACCCTGCTCTGAACCTGGCCCGGATTTCCTCCGTTGCATTCCAGGGAGCCGTTGATGCTGCGGATGGTCTCACCGAACCCCCGGCTGTTGACCATCGCGTCGTGCGCGGTCATCGTGCCCGGGCCGTTCTGGGTCATCCAGTACCACAGCGCGGTCTTCCAGGACACGGCCGCGTCCCGCTCCACAAGGTACGGGTTGTTCAGCAGGTCGATGCCGAGGGCGTCACCCGCCGCCTTGTAGTTGAAGTTCCAGCTCAGCTGGATGGGTCCGCGTCCGTAGTAGGCGGCCTGCCCGGCGGGACATCCGTAGGGCTGGCTCTTGTCGCAGTAGTGCGGGTAGTTGCTCTGGTTCTGCTCGACGATGTAGACGAGCCCGCCGGTCTCATGGCTGACGTTCGCCAGGAAGGCGGCCGCCTCCTGCTTCATGATGGTGTCGCCGCCGGTGTTGGCGAACGCCGGGTAGGCCGCCATGGCGGCGGTCAGGCCACTGTAGGTGTAGAAGGAATTGCGGCTCGGGAACATCTGCTCGAACTGCGCTTCCGACACCACGAAGGCACTGCTGCCGGGCGGGTCCGTGGGGCTGCCGGGATCACCGCAGCCTCCCTTGTCGACCCAGACGACGGCGCTTCCCGGAGACTCGTTCTGCGTCCACCATTTCGCCGACCAGTTGTGCCCGTCGTGGGACACTACCGCGCCACCGGTATAGACGCCGGAGGCGTTCCATTCCGTGGCGCATTCGGCGGCGTTGGCCGACGCCGTCGGCAGAATGGCCGACAGGGCTCCCGCCGCGAGCAGCGCGGCGCCGAACAGCGTCAGTTCGCGTCGCATGCCGTTACCGGACGTCACTTCACGTTCACGTCGATGCAGGCGTAGAACGCGTTGCCGGTGTCGGCGATGTTCCAGATGGCGAGCACCTTCTGGTGGCCGCTGAGACCGCCGAAGTTGACCTGGTGGGAGATGGTCTGCGGCGGCTGCTGGTTGTTGCCGCTGATGTCCGCGATCTTCCGTCCGCCGACGTAGTACTCGTAGTTCGTCGTGCGGTGCCGGGCGGTGAACGTCCAGGTGACGGTCATCGTCTGGCCGACGTCGGTGACCTTCCAGCCCTTGCTGTCGTCGTTCAGCTCGGTGAAGCGCGATCCGCCGCTACAGGTGCGCTGGCCCTTCGGACCCTCGACGCTCTGCGGCTCGTACTTCACGCCGCCGCACTGGACGACTCCGGCGGCGCACTGCGCCTGGCGGCTCATCGGCGCCGACACGTACCCGTGCGCCCAAGCCGAGGTCGCCGGAATGATGGCGACGAGAGGGGCGGCCACGGTACCCGCCGCGATCGCGGCGAGCTTGCGCTTTGACTTCTTCATGCGGGGGGTCCTTGCCTTTGGGGTGGTCGTTTCTCATGCCCGACGGATTCCAGGAGGGCCGGGGAGGTCGCCGCGCGTTTCGGGCGGCTCGGCCCATTCGTCGGTGATGGAGGAGAGCGGGGCATGCGTACTCCATCTGATAGGAAACTTTCCTATCGAGTAGCTGCACGTTAACGCTCCGTCCGATTGCGGGCAAGGGTTAGGCCACAATCGTCGTTTCACGTATGCACGACCAGCGCAGGCCGAGAACTGAACCACCTTGAACGCTCCAATGAAATCGTCACCATCCCCCGACGCCGGTACGGGCGATTGGGCGAAACATGCCAAGCGGGTCGTTCGACCTGCCCTGTGACCTGCCAGGCTCGCGGGGCGGACGGCGGTCGGAGGGGGTCCCCGCGCACGGCGGACCGTCCGAAATGTATGGTTTGCAGTGAACTGTTCGGAACGGGAGGGTGGTCCATGGGGCGGCAACCGCTGAGCTGTCCGTTCTTCTTCGCGGTGGGGCTGCGGCCCGGTCCGGACGAGCCCGAGGCCGAACTGCGCGCACTGGCCGACTACTACGACACGATCCACCTCGCGGAGGTCGTCCGCCTCAACGAGGGTTTCGTCAGCGCCTCGCGCTACGAGCTGACCGACCCGCTCGACGACGAGACGGTCCCCTCCTGGCTGGCCGTCTACGGCATCGAGAGCGAGGACGCGGCTCACCGTTTCCTCGACCGTCAGGGTGACAAACGCCCCGTGTACGCCAACGGCCCGTCGTTGTTCTACAACGCCCCCGTGGTGTGGCGAATGGTCTGGCGGAGCGCGGGCTCGACCGGGGTGTCCGACCTCCTACCCGGCAAGATGGCCATGATCGGGATGGATCCCGCGGCCGACGCCACCGAGGCCGAGATCGCGGAGTTCGACGAGTTCTACACGGGCACGCACCTCCCCGAGATCGTCTCGGGACTCGGCTACGACCGGGGCACCCGCTTCCTGCTCTGGCACGAGTTCAAGCACCCCGACCCCGGCTGCCCGCGCTACAACGCGGTCTACGAGGCGGAGGACCCGAACCCCAGGCCACCGCACGTGCCCCCGCTCACCCCCGGGCCGCGGGCGTTCGAGGAGCGCCAGGTCAGGTGGCGGGTGAAGTACCGGCGAGTCACCTGAACCAACTTCCCGGGAGGGGACGCATGACCTCGGCGACGACCAAGACGGGCCGCACACAGGTGTCGCACGTCAGCGACGGGATCGCGCACGGCCCGCGACGCTACTGGTTCACCGGCGCGGAACCCGCGGAATGGATGCCCGCCGTGGGCGTCACCGAGCCCGACGCCCACTTCACCGTGACGTTCGGCGGCTTCCTCGTCACGGGCGACGGACACGTCACCGTGGTCGACGCGGGCTACGGCCACCGCGCCCATGAGATGCCCAGTCTGGACGGCGGGGGCGGCCTGCCCGCCGCGCTGTCCGCGCTCGGAGTCGAACCGGCCGACGTGGACCAGGTCGTCGTGACCCACCTGCACAACGACCACTGCGGCTGGCTGACCAAGGACGACGCGGGCACCCTCACGTTCCCGAACGCGACGGTCTTCGTCGACGAACGCGAGGTCGCCTACTGGACGAGCGACGAGGTCGACGCCATCGAGTTCAACCGCGGCGTTTCCGGCGACGTCCGTACGCGGGTCCGCGCCGTCAAGGACGGCGAGCGCCTGCACACCTTCACGGGCGAGCTGCGCCTGTCCGACGCGATGACCGTCCTGCCGACGCCCGGCCACACCCCCGGCCACGTCTCGGTACTGGTCGCGGACGGCGACGAGGCCACGATCCTTGCGGGCGACGCCTTCCACCACCCCGCGCATGTGGACAACCCGTGCTGGCTGCCGTCCGTCGACTACGAACCCGACGAATCGGTACGCAGCCGCAGACTGATCGCCGCGCTCGCCGCCGACCGCCACGCGAAGATCCTCGCCCCGCACTTCCCGCTGCCCACCGTCGTCACCGTGGACCGGACCTCGGACGGCCGCGTGCGGAGCACCGCCAGCCACGACGTGGAGGACGCGAAATGACCGAAACGGACCCTCGCATCGACCCCGTCGACGTGGACGCCTACCACCGACTCGAACGCGAGCTGTTCGGCGAGGACGCCCTGACGGGCACCGCCCACGTGTCCCGCACCTGGGCGAACAGCCCCGGCCTGATGAAGGCGCAGCGACCGCTCCAGAAGTACCTGCTCGGCCAGTCGCCGCTCCCCGCCCGCGACCGCGAGCTGGCCATCCTCCGCGTCGCCTGGCTGGGCCGCTGCGAGTACGCCTTCGGCCAGCACGTCCGGATGGGCGGCGCCGCCGGGCTGACGCCCGAGGAGATCGAGCGCGTTCCGCAGGGCCCGACCGCCGACGGCTGGACGGAGTTCCAGTCGATCCTCCTGCGCGCGGTCGACGAGCTGCACGCCAACGGCCGCCTGACCGACCCGACCTGGACGGCCCTGGCCGAGACCTACGACGAGGCCCAACTCCTGGACCTCGTCGCCGTCATCGGTCGCTACTGGACGGTCGCCGCGATGCTCAACACCGTCAACGTCCAACCGGAACCCGGCCTCCCGACCTTCCCGACGACCGCGTAACCGCCACCGCGTAGCCGCCGCACGGGCGCCGTCACGGGCGCCGCCACCGGATAGGACCGGAGGCGGCGTCCGTTCAAGCATATTCTCCGCACCCCTATTAAGTTGGCGATGCAATTGGTAGCCTAAAGGCCCGTAGAAAGGATCATCATGGCCTTTTCCACGCCTTCAGGCGCCGACTTCCTCGCCTCCTGGATCGACGGGTCGTGGCGTGCGAGCGACACGCATTACCCCGCGATCAACCCCACCGCCGGTCGACCATTCGGCAATCTCGCGGCGGCGTCCACGGACGATGTGGACGCCGCCGTCGCCAGCGCCGGGGCGGCCTTCCGTAAGACCCGTGGCGCACGTCCCACCACGCGCGCCGAATGGTGTCGTTCAGCCGCCGCCGCGCTGCTCGCCAAGCACGAAGAACTCGCCGACGTCCTGTCCACCGAACATGGCAAACCGGTCGCCGAGGCCCGGGGCGAGATCCTCTTCGCCGTCCGCGGGCTGGAGATGGCGGCGGAGTCCGTCCTCGCGCTGGGCGGTGAGACTCCGCAGGTCGGGGACGAGAACAAGCGCGCGATCGTCCGCCGGGAGGGCCTCGGCGTGTGGGCGGTCATCACCCCGTGGAACTTCCCGGTGAACATTCCGGTCGAGTACATCGGACCGGCCCTCGCGTCCGGCAACGCCGTCGTGTGGAAGCCCGCACCGACCACCGCCGTCGTCGCGGCGAAATTCCGCGAGATCCTCCTCGCGGCGGATTTCCCGCAGGAATTGCTGCAATTGGTGATCACCAACGAGGTGGCGGTCGCCAGCCATCTCGTGACGCACCCCGGAATTGTCGCCGTCGGCTTTACCGGCGGCAGTGGAACCGGTCAGTCGATCGCCAAATCCGCCTGGGACAAGAAGCTCCTTCTCGAACTCGGCGGCAACTCTCCGATCGTCGTCCTCGGCGACGCCGACCTCGACATCGCGGCGGCCGCTATTTCCAATGCCGCGTTCTGGAACGCCGGTCAGGTGTGCAGTGCCGCGGGCAAGGTTCTGGTGGCCGCGTCATGCGCGGACGAGCTGGCCGGGCTGCTCGCGAAACGGGCCGAGGACACGGTCGTCGGGTCCCCGCTGGATCCCGAGGTCACGATGGGCCCGGTCCATCTGGAGTCCGGCATCGCCCGGTACGACCGGTTGATCGCGGACGCCCGGGAGCACGGCGCGAACGTCGTGACCGGTGGTGAGCGGCTCCAGGACCGGGACGGCTTCTTCTTCCCTCCCACCGTCATCACCTCCGTCGGCCGCGGCGCCGCCCTCTTCTCCGAGGAGACGTTCGGCCCGATCGCCTCGCTGTCGGTCTTCGATGACGAGGACGACCTGGTCACGGCCGCGAACGAGGGCGACTTCGGGCTCGTCGGCTCGCTGTTCACGGCCAGTGTCTCCAAGGCGTTCCAGATCGGCGAGCGCATCGACTGCGGGCTCGTGGTGGTCAACGACACCTCCAACTACTGGGAGTACAGCCTGCCGTTCGGTGGGGCGGCGGGCCGCCGGTCCGGCCGGGGCCGGCTCGGCGGCCGCTGGGTCATCGACGAGTTCAGCCAGGTCAAGACCCTCGCGATCGACATCCGGTGACGTGTTCGACGGGCAGGACCGCGAGCACCGCCTCCTGGTCCTGCCCGAGGGCGGGCGCCGGAGTCGGTTCCGGTGGGGCGTAGCCACGCATGGTGAACGGGAACCCCTTCCGGCGGGACTCCCCCTCACCCAGGTAGACCCGACGCTCACGGAACCGTGGTTCGTGCTTGCGTTCGGCCGCCGTCAGCACCGGCGCGACGGCCACACCCACCTCGGTCAGGGCGTCGACGCACTCCGTCCGCGAACGAGCGCGGGTCCATGCCCCGATCAGCTCGTCCACCAGTTCTTCGTGCTCCCACCACCACGCCTCGGGTTTCCCCGCCAGTTCCGCTGGCGCGACGAGGCGGGCAAGCGCATCCCGTTCGTCCTGACGGCGGCACGCGATGGCGACCCACTGGCCTTTCCCCGAGCAGGGGTAGACGTCGTGCGGGGTGGCGCCGGGACGCCGGTTGCCGGTGGGCGCGGGAACCACACCCGTCGCCCTGTGCTCGGCGATGCGGTCGGCGAGGGTCCAGCTGATGAGTTCGCGCTGCGAGACGTCCAGGTGGACGCCCCGAACGCCTCGGTCCAGACAGTAGGCGACCAGGGCGGCACCGAAGAGGGAGGCCGCCTGGTCGGGATAGTTGACCTCACCGGACGACCACATCGGCCCGCCGTCCCGGTATCCCGTCACGGAGGCCAGCCCCGACAGCAGGTCGAGCGTCGACCCGTACGACCTGCGTCCGGCCTCGGGACCGTCCTGCCCCTGGCTGGACAGGGACAGGTAGAGGAGCCGCGGGTTCACCGCGCGCAGCGTCTCGAAGTCGGCCCCGAGCCGCCTGGTCACGCCCACGGTGAAGTTCTCGATCACCACGTCCGCCTGGGCGGCCAGCCGGTGCAGGGTCTCGCGACCGGCCTCGGTCTTGAGGTCGAGCACCACGCCCTGCTTGCCCGCGTTGTTGGACTCGAACATGGGCGAGAGGCCGTCCCTGGCCGGGGGCCGCCCCGCCACCGGCCACTGCCGGAACGGGTCCGGATGGCTCGCCGACTCGACCTTGATCACCGTGGCGCCGTAGTCGGCGAGCAGCCGTCCGGTGGCCGCGCCCGCCGTGATCGTGCCGAGGTCGAGCACGGTCACGCCCGCGAGCGGCGCCCCCTCGCGGGACGGCGTCGACTCCTCCCGTCCAATAGGCGACCACGACCGCGCGACGACCGAGTCGCCGCCGAGGGTCGGCGGCGGCCCCGAACGCCACGGCAGACCCGCGCCGTGGGCCGGAGGCCCGACGGGCGCGATCGTTCGCCCGTTCCGCCGAGGCCCGCGGAAGAAGCCGCGCGCCTCGTACTGCCGGTCGCCGAGCAGGTCGCCGAGGTCGGCGCTGAAACCGACGGCGAGTCCGAGCGCCTGCGCGCGCTCGTAGACCGTCCGCTTGGGCAGACGTGCCGCCCACCTCTCGATGAGCTTCCAGCACTGCTCCGGATCGGAGCGCGGCGCCGGTGCCGGTGCCGGTTCGCTGACGAGCCGGACCAGCACGTCCCACTGCTCGGGGGCGAAGATGACGCCGACCCAGCCGTCCGCCGCGCGGACGATCCGCCACTGCCCGGCCGTCGCCCCCGTGCGCGTCGGCGCCGTCCCGGCGAAGGCGGTCTCGATGTCGCTCTTCCAGTCGATGTACGCCGCGACATCGCACAAAGCGATATCGACGACGTCACCCCGCGCGCCCCGCGTGCGACGGCGCAGCGCGAGCATGGCGCCGAAGAGGCCCGCGAAGGCGGCGGCGTGCGCCGTCTGCTCCCCGCCGAGGCTCAGCGGGGAACGGTCCGGCTCACCGATCATCGAGGCGAGGCCGCCCTGGCACTCGGCGAGCAGGCTGTCGCCGGGATGGTCCGAGCGCGGGTCGTCGAGGCCCGCCGCCGTCATGCTCACGGCGACGAGGTCCGGCCAGGCGGCGCGGATCTCCGGCGCGGTCAGGCCGAGGGCCCGCGCCCGGGTGGGGCCGAGGTCGGTGAGCAGCAGATCGGCACGGTCCAACAATTCGCCCAGGACGGACCGGCCGTCCGCCGTGTCCAGGTCGACGACCACGCCGCGCTTGTCCGCGTCGAGGCTGGAGAAGGCGAGGCCGACGCCGTGCTCGTCCAGGGGTTCCCGCGTTCGCAGCGCGTCCCCGCCGGGTGGTTCGCACAGGACGACGTCGTGTCCCAGCCCCGCCAGGAGCCTGCCGCAGATCTTCACGGCCACGCCGCCGGACAGTTCCACCACCCGCAGCGCCGTATCAGGGGCGGGCCGCCGGTCGCCGTCCCGCCCCTCGTCCGCTGTGGTCATCGACCGTCCCGTTCCCACTCCCAGCCGCCTTCGGGACGGGGCCACTTCAGCACCGTGGCCGCCGTCCGGCCGAGCATCCAGACCTTGTCCTCCTCGCTGAGGAAGTCGAGCGTGTACCGCACGTGGTCGAGGTTCTCCCGCCACGTCGCGCCGCGCACCCGCGTGGTGTCCGAGGCCCACATGAGCCGCTGCGGGCCGTACGCGTCATAAACACGGCGCAGCGTCGGGGTCAGCGACGGATAGGGATACGGCTCGGACGTGTAGTCGGGGATCGCCGAGTACTTCATGTACACGTTCGGGTACTTCACAAGCGGAAAGATGTCGTCGATGTGCGCCCAGAGGTCCTGGGTGTCCGGGTCACCGATGATCAGGCCCATATGGTCGACGATCAGCTTGAGGTCGGGGTGCCGCTCCGCGATCGCCGCGACCTTCCGCACCTCGGGGCCGTAGATCAGCAGCATCAGCGGGATGCCGAGCCGTTCCGCGGCCTCCCAGAACCACGGGAACGTGTCGACGTCGATCCACTCGCGGCCGCGGTAGTCCGGGTAGCTCATCCGGATGCCGCGCATCCACGGGTTGTCGAACCAGCGCTCGATGCGCTCCCGGTCCGGGTCCCACAGGTTGAACCGGCCCATCACACCGAACCGGCCCGGGTGCTCCGCCGCCCAGCCGAGCGCTGGCGTGTTGTCGTCGCCCGCCCAGATCGCCGGGACGATCGCCACGGCGTCGATGCCCAGCTCGTCCATCCTCGGCACGATCTGCTCCGGCGTGGACTCCGGTTTCCCGTTGTAGGACTCGCCGATGTCCGGCCAGGGCCGCTCCGGGGTGTTGGGGAGGAACATATGGATCTGGGTGTCAAGGATGAACATGCCTGCCCCTCAATCACGCTTGCGTGGGATGAACGAGACGTTCCGGTACCAGAGCCGCCACGGCGTCGTCTTCCTCGGCCAGGCGGCGGGGCCCGGGGTCCAGCCGTTCGACGCGATCAACGTGCGCATCGTCGCGCTGATCTGCTCGTCGGAGCCGTCCGCCTGCTCGTAGACGGCGAGGAAGCGCGGGCAGCCGGGTGGTTCCGGATACTCGAGCGTGCGCCGCAACACGTACCTGGTCCCTCGGCTGTAGTCGCCGATGGTCGTCGCCTCGGGCAGGTGGAAGTCGGTGTAGAACTGTTCGAACTCGGCAAGCTCGTCGTCGCCGATGTCGGCGGGCGGCTCGATCCCGATGATGTAGATCGCGCCCGGGACCTGCGTCGACGGCGCGGTCTCCGCGACCTTCTCGTAAACGACGCGCCACCGGTGGGTGAGCAGGTCCGGCCAGAGCGGCGGGTCGTTGGAGTAGGGGGGAAGGGTGCCGCCGGGGGCGGTCGTCCCGGCGATGTACTGGGCGAGGCCCTCTTCGTCCTCCACCTCGTAGGCCGCCAGGTTCCCGCCGCCGAAGTCGCCCCGCTCGTCGGGCAGCGCGAGTGTGTAGCGGTGCGCGGCCGCGAAACCCGGATACCTGTCGAGGACCTCGGGAAGGTGGACCTCGTCGTAGAACCGGTTGAACCGCGCGAGGTCGGCCGGGTCCGAACTGCCGAAGTCGAGAGAGATCCAGTACAGGAACCTGCTGGAGAACGGCAAGTGCGCGCTCATGCCGCCGGGTCCGGGTGCTCGACGGCGAACTTGAGGATCGGACGTTCGCTGAAGCCGGGCTGGAACACGGCCCGGACGGGCACGTCGAAGGCGAGTTCGTCCGGCTCGTCCACGAGCGTGCTGATGACGGGCGGGCCCTCGTCGAGCTTGACGTAGGCCACCAGATACGGGCTGACCTCGTCGAAGGCGCTGAGGTACCGCTGGTGCATCCTGATCCAGGACCACAGCCGACCCTTCCCGCTGACCGCACGCCAGCTGAAGGAAGCGGAAAGGCAGCGCGGGCACACTTCGCTTTCGGGAAAGCGGTACTCTCCGCATTCGTCGCAGCACTGCAAACGCAACTCGTTCTGGGCCAGACCGTCCCAGTACGGCTTGTTCTCCGGGGTGATCTCCGGCAGCAACCGTTCGTACCGCTCGGCCGTGCTCTCGGTGCTCTCGATGCTCATCGCGTGGCCACCTCGTCATTGGTGAGGATGTGCGAGGTGACGATCGGCGACGCGCACATGTACTGCACCGTCGCGCATCCGGGCACCTGCCTGGCGCCCGCCTCGCCGCGCAACTGGCGCACCGACTCGACGTGGTGCGCCCAACCCTGCATGTAGCTCTCGCTGGTGTGCCCGCCCGCCGTGTTCAGCGGACGCGAGCCGTCGTAATGGATCTTCTTCTCGTCCACCCAGCTCCACGCCTCGCCGCGCGGCGCGTGGTCGAAGCCTTCGAGGGTGAACAGGATGGTGGGCGTGAAGTTGTCGTAGATCTGCAAGCAGTCGACCTCCTCCGGCGCGATGCCGGCCTGCCGGTAGAGCCGGCCCGCCACGTCCTGGCAGGCGGAGTAGAAGAAGTCCTCCGCCGTGTAGTGGTTGGTGAGGTGCGCCATGCCCGCCGTCGCGGCGACGCGCACCGGCGGCTTGCGGAGCGATCTGGCCCGCTCCATCGAGGTGACGATGAAGGCGACGGCACCGTCGTTGATGAGGCAGTAGTCGAGCAGCCGCAGCGGCTCGGCGATGTAGCGGGAGTTCAGGTAGTCGTCGCGGGTGAACTCGTCCTGGAAGACGGCGACCGGGTTGAGTGCGGCGTGCCGACGGTTGTTGATCGCAAGTGGTGCCAGCGCGTCGTCACCCGCCCCGTACATGCCCCGATAGCGCTGGTACATCAGTCCGACGTAGGCGCCCGGCGAGGTCATGCCGTACATCTCGTCGTAGGCGACGGTGGGCCCGCCGCCCTCGCCGCCGTACCGCACCTTCGCCGACCGTCCGTTGTTGCCGTAGACGCACGCGACCACGTCGGCCGTGCCGCTCGCGATCAGCGCGACGGCCTCCTGGAGGGCGAGGCCGCTCATCCGTCCCGTCCCCTCCAGGTCGTGGACGAAGCGCGGGTGTTTCAGGCCGACCACGGTGCCCAGCCGGTCGTACTTCACGCGGCAGCAGAGAAGTCCGTCGATCTCGTCCTTGTCGATCCCGCAGTCTTCGATCGCGTCCCGCAGGGCACCGGCCGCGAGGGCGTAGGCGTCCCGCGGCCGGTCCGTCTTGGCGTAGAGCGCGCGGAAGTCCGACTGCCCCACCCCGACGATCGCGATCTCGGCTGGCTCATGCTGCATGCGTCTCTCCGATCGGTTGGCCATCGCTTGCCTGTCCGAGTCGGGCACGACCTCCCGGGGCACGCCGCGGCCCAGGCCAGGCCTGGAACGCGGCGTACCGACACCCGCCGGGGGCGGTCATGCTCCCGAGGTTTGTTCTTCTTCCAGCTTCGCGACGGCGGTCAGCGCCGCCTCCTTGGCGGTCTCCACGTGGTGCCGGGCGAGTTGGGCGGCGCGGGGGGCGTCCCGGTCGGTGATGGCCGCGACGAGGTCGCGGTACTCCTCCGCGGACTTCATCCGGCGTCCGGGAATGCTGAGGGACAGCCGGCGCAGGGCGTGGATGCGGGCGTGCAGCGGTGCGAGGGTGGACCGCAGCAGGGCGTTGCGCGCCCCCGCCAGCAACAGTTCGTCGATCTGGTAGACCGCGGAGAGCTGCTCCTCGTCGCTCTTTCCCGGTCGGGTGAGCTTGACCAGTTCCAGGACCTCGGCGTCGGTGGCCCGCTGGACGAAGAGCGACGCGGCCTCGGACTCCAGCGCGGCGCGCACCTCGTACAGCTGCCGGACGTCGTCGCTGCTGAGCACCGCCACCCGCACGCCCTTGCGGCCCGACGTCTCGACGAGCCCCAGCGCCTGGAGGTGCAGGACCGCCTCCCGGATCGAGGTCCGGCTCACGCCGGTGAGCTCCATGAGCTCGCGCTCGGTGAGCCGGCGGCCCGGTGCCAGCGTGCCTTCGAGGATGGCCTGCCGAACCCTGCGCACCACAAGCTGCGGAACGGTCTCCGCGGGGCGGTCGATCCGCAGGTCCGGGGGCTCTGACATGCCGTCTCCTCCAAGTTTGTATGACGTAAGATAGTCATACGCCAACACCAAGGTCAACCGTCCATCGGAGCGTACCGACCCGGTAGCTGTGCGCATTATTTGCAGGTCAGAAGCGGCGACGGCACTCTTTTCGCAGACCTGATGTGGTTCCGATATTGACGCGGCATAGTACGTCTGCTTTCGTACGTCATACAAACCAGCCGAACTTGGTCGGACAGGACGACCTTCTGTCCGCACGTCATCTGTTCGCATCTCACCCGTTGCACCTCATCTGTTCACTTCATCTGTTCGCACGTCACGGAGCACGGCATCACAGGGCACGCACCACAGGGCACGCACCCGCCTCGTTCCAGCAAGAGCTCCCATCGCAACCAGCGTCTTTCTAAGGAGGAAGGATGTTGAGTCGATCAGTCGGCACGCGACAGCGGAGACGTCCTCGGATGCTCGCGCCCGTGGTGGTCTCCGCCATGGCACTCAGCCTCGCGGCCGCATGCTCATCGAACTCTTCGGACGGAGGCTCGTCCGGCAGCATGCTTCGCGTCGGCGTGGTGGCCAGCACCATCTCCACCCTCGACGCCTACTCGAACCTGAGATCGCAGGACTTCTACGTCCGCAACGCCACGATGTTCGAGCCGCTCGCCCACAGGACGAAGGACGGCGGCTTCCAGTGGGCACTCGCCACCGGCATCACGCACAACAAGGACAACACCGAGTGGACGGTCAAGCTCCGTCCGAACGTCAAGTTCCACGACGGGAGCGCGTTCGGCGCGGACGACGTCATCGCCGTCTTCCAGCGGGTCCTGGACAAGAAGAACGCGCTCATCGAGCGCAACTACATCGACTTCATGGACCCGAAGGGCATCGAGAAGGTCGATGACCTGACGGTGAAGTTCAAGCTGCCCAAGCCGTACGGGCCGTTCGAGTTCGCCGTCACCAACAGCAACATCATCTTCTACAAGAAGGGCTCCACGCCCGAGCAGGCGATGGGGACGGGCCCGTTCAGCCTCGTCTCCTTCACCGCTGGACGGGAGACGGTCGTCAAGAGGTTCGACAACTACTGGGGACCGAAGCCCAAGGTCGACAAGGTCAGGATCATCAGCTTCAAGACCGCGGAGGCGTCCACCAACGCGCTGATCGGCGGCCAGATCGACGCGAGCTCCAACATCCTCCAGACCTCGCTGCCGACGATCGAGAAGACGCCGGGCCTGAAGGTCATGAAGAGCGATGTGAACCTGAAGGTCTCCATCGGCATGCGCGCCGACGTCGCGCCGTTCACCGACGTGCGCGTCCGCCAGGCGATGCGGCTGATCGTCAACCGCAAGCTCGCGCTCACCAACGCCTTCGACGGCCTGGGCGAGGTGGCCAACGACCACTCGGGCTTCGACCAGTGCCTTCCGGCCGTCCCCCAGCGGGAGCAGAACCTCCCCGAGGCCAAGAAGCTGCTCGCGGCGGCCGGGAAGTCGAACCTCAACATCGACCTGGAGACCGCCGCGAACAAGCCCGGCATGCTCCAGCTCGTCCAGATCCTGTCCGAGGACGCCAAGAAGATCGGCGTGACCATCAACGTCAAGAAGATGGAGCTGGGCGCCTACCTGGAGAAGTGGGGCAAGCGGACGTTCTACACCGGCTATGACACGCGCCCCTACCTGGAGGGCGTCCCGGAGATCATCAGCAAGGACGACGTGCTCAACCACACGCACTGGCACGACCCGGAGTTCGAGGCGCTGGCCAAGAAGCTCTACGCCACGTCCGACAAGCAGGAGCAGTGCGAGACCGAGAAGAAGATGAAGGCGATCGAGTACGAGCGCGGCGCCAGCATCCTCACGGCGACGAACCCCACGGTGAGCGTGTACTCCTCGAAGGTGCACGGGCTCGTCCCGGAGTTCCCCTCGGGGAACCTGTACGACTTCACCAAGGTCACCATCAGCTGAGGAACGGATAGGGCGGTGTCACCCGAGGACGACCGGCCACGTTGAACGGGATTGTTGCGATGGCTATTGAGACGACTACCGACAACGCGGTCAAGGCCGCCCCGACACCGAAACCGTCCCGGCGGGCCACCCTCGCGTGGCCCATCGCGCGGCGCGCGCTGACGGGCCTGGTGACCCTGTGGTGCATCTCCGTCATCGTCTTCGTGGCGACACAGGCGATGCCCGGCGACGTCGCGCACATCATCCTCGGGCCCGGGGGGACCGCCGACCAGGTGGCCCAGCTGAACAAGAACCTCGGTCTCGACCAACCGCTGGTCAGCCAGTACTGGGACTGGCTGACCAGCGTCCTCACCGGGGACATGGGCAACTCGCTGGTCAGCGGTCAACCCGTGTCCGAACTCCTGTCCGAACGCATCTTCAACTCCGCGACGCTGACCGTGATGGCGATGGTGCTGATCCTCCCGCTGTCACTCCTGGTCGGCCTGCTCGCGGCCGTCTTCCGCGACCGGTTCCTGGACCGGACCTACCTGGGCACCTCGCTCATCGTGACGGCGACGCCGGACTTCGTCCTCGGCAGCCTCGTGATCGCCCTGTTCGGCACCGTCGTCTTCAAGGTCCTTCCGCCCGTCTCGCTGCTTCCGCCGGGGGACGAGCCCTGGCAGCATCCGCGGCAGCTCGTGATGCCGCTCGCGGTCATGACGCTCGTCGGCGTCACCTACCTCTCGCGCCTCGTGCGGGTCTCCTTCATCGACGTGCTGGAGAGCGAGTACGTCCAGCTCGCGATCATCAAGGGCCTGTCGATGCGCCGGATACTGTTCCGGCACGCGCTGCCGAACGCGCTCGCGCCCAGCATCCCGGCGGCGAGCATCATGGCCGCCTACACCATCGCGGGCTCGGTCGTGATCGAGTACCTGTTCGCGTATCCGGGCATCGGGTCGGCGCTCGTGGACGCCGTCGCCGGCCACGACCTGCCGATGATCCAGGCGATCATCATGCTCATGGCGGCCGCGTTCTTCTGCTTCAACCAACTCGCCGACGTTCTCGGAACCCTGAACAAGTCCCGCTGACAAACAAAGGAGCGTGCGGCCGTGATCCGAACGCGCCCCACGGAGCAGGGGGACCAGGCTCCACCCAGTAACCTCACCCGCCGCGTGCTGACGTCCCGGCAGACCCGGCTCGGACTGATCATGCTGATGGCGATGATCCTGTTCGCGGTCATCGGCCCGTTCCTCACGCCGCACTCGCCGACCGCGATCATCGCGAAGCCCTACGCGTCGCCGGGCGACGGCCTGCTGCTCGGCGCCGACTCGCTGGGCAGGGACATCGTCTCGCGCATCCTCAGCGGCGGGATCAACCTCACCTGGATGGGCCTCGCCGCCACGGCGCTCGGCGTGACGCTCGGCACCACCATCGGCCTGGTCGCGGCCTTCGCGGGCGGGATCGTCGAGACGCTCCTGATGCGGGTCGTGGACGTCCTCCTGACGTTCCCCACGATCATCATGGCGATCCTGTTCATCTCCATGGTCGGCCCGAGCCGGCCGATCCTGGTCATCCTCGTGGCCATCGGCCTCACCCCCGGAATGGCGCGCGTGATGCGCGGCGCGGCACGTCCCGTGATGCGACGCGAGCACGTCATGTGGGCGCGGACGATCGGGCTGCCGTCCCGCCACATCCTCATGCGCGAAGTGTTGCCGAGCGTGACGTCCCCGCTCATGGTGGAGATCGGCCTGCGACTCATGTGGTCGGTCGTCGGCCTCGCCTCGCTGAGCTTCCTCGGCTTCGGCGTCCAGCCGCCCGCCTCCGACTGGGGCCTCATGGTCAGCGAGAACAAGGACGGCCTCGCCATCCAGCCGCTCGCCGTCCTCATCCCCGCCGCCTGCGTCGCCCTCTTCACGATCGGCGGCAACCTCTTCGCCGAGGGCGCCGCCCGCGTCATCGCCCGCACCGAAGGGACCCGCAAATGAAGGCGGTCGAAGTCACCGGGCTCACCGTCGCGCTCGACGACGGCAGCGTGATCGCCGACGGCGTGTCGTTCAGCCTGGAGAGCGGCCAGGTCATGGGCCTCGTCGGCGAGTCGGGCTCGGGTAAGAGCACGGTCGCGCTCGCGCTGCTCGGCTTCGCCAAGAAGGGCGCCAACATCACCGGCGGCAAGGTCGTGGTGGGCGGCGTCGACCTGCTCGCGCTCGCCCCGAACGACCTGCGCGAGGCGCGCAAGAAGCTCATCGGCTTCGTGCCCCAGGACCCGGCGACGGCGCTGAACCCGGCGATGCGGATCGGCACCCAGATGGCCGAGGGGCTGCTCGGCGCCACCAAGAAGAACCTGCCGAGAATCCGCGAAGTCCTCGAAGCCGTAGGCCTGCCCTCAGACGACGCCTTCCTTCGACGCCACCCCCAGGAACTCTCGGGCGGCCAGCAACAACGAGTGGCGATCGCCATGGCGGTCGCCAAGGGACCGAAGCTGATCGTCTTCGACGAGCCCACCACCGGCTTGGACGTCTCCACCCAGGCGAGGGTCCTGGAAATGGTCGCCCGCCTCTGCGCGGACAACGGCATGGCCGCCGTCTTCGTCTCCCACGACCTGGCGGTAGTCGGCGCCGTCGGCGACCTGGTGACCGTGATGTACGCGGGCCAAATCCTGGAAACCGGCACCCGCGAAGAAGTGTTGCTCTCCGCCGCACACCCCTACTCGATCGCACTACTCGAATCGGTACCGTCAACCCGCCAACGGCTACCCCTGGTCTCCATTCCCGGCCGGACACCAGCCCCCGGAGCCAAGTTCGACGGCTGCGTCTTCGCGGACCGCTGCGCGTTCGTCGAGGACGCTTGCCGCGAATCAGCGCCCCCGCTGGTCACCACGCCCACGGGCAGCACGGCACGCTGCGTCCGCGTCGACCACGTCCGCCAGAACCAGACATGCCTGGTCAAGGAACCCCTGCACCACGCCGAAAACAGAGCGGCAGACACCAAGCCCGTCCTCAGCGTGCAAAACCTGGACGCCTCCTACGACCAAACCCAGGTCCTGTTCGACCTCTCCTTCGACGTCGCACCGGGCGAGTGCCTGGCGGTCGTAGGCGAATCAGGCAGCGGCAAAACAACCATGTCCCGCTGCCTGATCGGCCTCCACGAAAACCAAACCGGCAATTACGAACTGGATGGAAAACCACTCCCCCCACAACTACGGGACCGCTCCAAGCCGGTCAAGCAACAGATGCAGTACGTCTTCCAAAACCCGTACGGCTCACTGAACCCCCGCGACACGATCTCAACCGCGGTGACAGTCCCGCTGAAGCACTTCTACGGCCTGAGAGGCAAAGCCGCCCGCGAAAAGGCGAAAGAAGCCCTAGAACGCGTAGAAATTCCCTGGCGCCTAGCCGACCGCTACCCAGCCGAACTCTCAGGCGGCCAACGCCAACGCGTAGCCATCGCCCGCGCCCTCGCCTGCGACCCGTCCCTCCTGATCTGCGACGAGGTCACCTCGGGCCTGGACGTCTCCGTCCAGGCCTCCGTGGTCGAACTCCTCCGCACACTCCAGGACGAGGGCCTGAGCATGGTCTTCATCACCCACGACCTGGCCGTCGTCCGCAGCATCGGCGACCGCGTCATCGTCCTGAGCCAGGGCCACGTAGTCGAATCAGGCGCCGTCGAAGAAGTCCTCACCACACCCCAACACCCCTACACCCAAGGCCTCCTGGCCGACACCCTGGAAGTAGACCGCGAGGTCCGAACGAGCACCAAGGAAAGCGCGTCATGACCGAGCCCCGCATCGCCCCCCTCGACGTCGACGCCTACCACCAGCTGGAACGCGACCTGTTCGGCCCCGAGGCCCTGACCGGCGACTGGCACGTCTCCCGCACCTGGGCGAACAGCCCCGGCCTGACCAAGGCACAACGCCCCCTCCAGAACTACCTGCTGGGCGAGTCCCCACTCCCCCCACGCGACCGCGAACTGGCCATCCTCCGCGTCGCCTGGCGCGGCCACTGCGAATACGCCTTCGGCCAACACGTCCGCATGGGCGCCGCCGCGGGCCTCACCTCCGACGAGATCAACCGCGTCCCCCAGGGCCCCACCGCCGACGCCTGGACGCCCTTCCAGTCAACCGTCCTACAAGCCGTAGACGAGCTCTACGACACCGGCCACCTGACCAACGAAACCTGGTCAGCCCTAGCCACCGAGTACAACAAGGCCCAACTCCTAGACCTCATCGCCGTAGTAGGCCGCTACTGGACCGTAGCCGCCATGCTCAACACCGTCCGCGTAAACCCAGAACCCGACCTCCCCACCTTCCCCACCAGGACCAACAAAGACCGCTAGGCCCCCCTCCCCACGACCAGCGACCAGCGACCAGCGACCAACGACCAGCGACCAGCGACCAGCGACCAGCGACCAGTACAACGAACGCCCCTTCGTATCGCCCCACTATGGGGATATCGCAGGCGGCCTGATCCCCCGCAACAACCCAGCCCCCGGCCTCGTCCTCGGCCGGGGCTTGTCTCGCGTCTTGGGCTAGTTTCTTACATGTCCGCTAGGTGTGCAGCGGCCTTGCCGATGTGCTCCCTGGGGAAGGTAATCGAGATCCAGCGCTCGGGGTCACTGTCCTTGACGACCGGTAGCAGTCTCCAGTCATCCGGATCTCCCAGAGACCCACAGAGGTCGAGAAACCTGGGCCGTCCTCTCGTCTGACGATGAGCCAAGCCCGCCCCATCAGCCGAGCCGAAGCTCGTGGGCAGTCGGCCTTGGCGGTCCGGGTTCCACCTTCCCGGACGGCTTCCCCGACGTCCTGGCACGCGACCTTGGTCTGGAATCCGAGCCGCCACAGCTCTTGGACGAGGGGAACCATCTCAAGGTCGATGTTGGCCACTCGTCCGTCCGGGGTCGTGAGCGTTTGTGTGGGTGGTGTTGCGTCCAGTCCGTCATGAGAGCTACCGCCTCAGCCGGTACGCCGCCCAGCGCGCGGTCAGGTCAGCGTGCAGCCGGACCCAGGAGTCTTCACGCTTGTCGCTGGCCGTTCGCCACTGATTGGCGAACGCTGCGGTGAACATGTCGATTTCGGTTGCGGGTGCCTCGGCCCACGAGGGGAACTGAGAGATCCACTCGTCTGCGGCCTGCGGCGCGTGCCCCGCCTTGAGCAGCCACGGAATCAGCAGGCCCAGTTCCAGCCATGCGACGCCCCGTGACACGAACGCCCAGTCCACCACGTAGGCGCGACCGTCCGGGGTGATGATGAAGTTGTCCTCGTTCAGGTCGGTATGGAGCAGCGCGTTGCCCGAGAGCCCGGAGATGTCGTCGGTGTATCGCTGCCAACGTCGTTCGACCAGCAGCCGTACCGCGTCGGGACATGAGGCGTTCTGAATCGAGTGGATGGTCTTGGCCAGCACGTCAAGGTCGGGTGATGCCGGAGAGAAGTCGGCGGGGCGGCCTTCCACGTGGTCGAATCCGAGTGCGAGCCACTCCCCGGCCTCGGCTTGCCACTGAAGCCGGGGAGCAAATTCGGACACGACGGGGTTGACGGAGGCTTCGCGGCGCAGCGACATGACCTCGGGCCCGTCCCTGTCCTCCAGCTTGCGGGCGGCCTTGACGAAGACTCGGCCGTTCGCGGCGTGGAGGGTGGACGCGACGTCCGCGTGGTTGCCCTTGGGGGCCGGTTCGATGCGCTCGATCTGACCTGTTTTGGCCTCGATCCCGCTTCGCAGTCCCTCAGGCAGGTCGGTCCAGTCGGTACGCACTCGCGCCTCTCTCGACGTCAGATGCGGATGCTGATCGGTGTGCCCTGGGGGACGAACTCACTCCAGTCCACCAGGGAGCGCCAGTCTCGGCCGCTCTGGTCATTGCATTCGGGTGGGATCGAGTACGCGAAACAGCGACGACGGGCTCCGAGCCGCCTTAAGCCTCGATCCACGAATGATTGATCACGCAGGTCCCGGAAGTGCAAAAGGGATGCCCCGTGGCCTGCGATGACGGCTTGTCTAGAGTCCGGCAAGGCAGGAACAACGAGGCATCCCGTAAGTGCAGTCCTCTCATGCGGTCTCGGCGGTTGGTGTCACGTCGATGAACCGGGCCTGAACCCGGCGGTCGTCTTACAGGTATTCGAGCAGCCAGCCGACTGGGGCGTTGTCGACTATGTCTCCGCCGTTCTTCTTCACCCGCCCGATGCTGACCTTCTGGATTCCCGCGGGGAGCTTCTCGGCGAGCCGGCCGTCGCCTGCGATGATGTCCCAGTTCTTGACGACGGACCAGGTGGTGCCATTGTGCAGGGCCACCCGCAGGCGCACGTCGGCCCAGTCGGAGCCGAAGCTGAGGTAGCCGTCGCCCCAGACGGTACCGTTGCCCTGGTTGGGGTTCGGGATGGCTAGGACGATGGCGTGCTTGTAGTGGATGAGACCGCCCGACTCGTTGAAGGCGAACCCGTGGGGGACCTTGCCGTTCTGGAAGACGGACATCGTGCTCTCCTTTGGTCTGGTGCAGTGCCATCAAGCGACGGCACGCTGACACCTGGGGGCGCGGTAACCGTTGGCCGGCCACGGACTCGTGGTCCTCGCCCAGCCACACATCAAACGTAGTCAAGCGACTACACAAAGTCTCGACATGGGGCCGTACCTGGCAGGACTCGCCAGGTATCTGTCACCTATGAGCCAGCGGCGCGGAAACCCAACGAACCAGACCTCGCCGTCACTCCAGATCGGAGCCCCGCCAGGTCGGCCTTCTGGCTTTCGGCGAGCCTGGGACCGGCGAAGAGTGGCGGGTCTTCCCACACACCACGAGTGACCGGTACGCGGAGTTGGAGTCGCACCTCATCAGAACACCATTCCTGGGGCGACCCCGAGGTGATATGCACAGGGATCGGCAGCGGTTCACCCGCGTACCTGGTGTGACTCAGATTCGTCCCGATCTGCGGGTGGAGTACCTGCGCGGGAACGTGAACTCGCGGCTGGGCAGATTGGACGCGGGCGAGGAGTTCGACGCGATCGTCCTGGCTCGGGCCGGCCTGGAGCGACTCGGGGTCGAGCGACTAGGCGAAACTCTCGACATCGTCCCGGCTGTGGGTTCGGGGGTGCTGGCAGTGGACTGCCGCCGCGCTGACTCCGATGTCGTTGAACTGGTGCGGTCGCTGGACCACAAACAGACCCGGCAGTGCGTGAGCGCGGAACGGATGATGTTGCATGGGCTTCAAGGGCACTGCAACAGTCCGATCGCCGGGCACGCCCGGATCGAGCGCGATGGGCAGCTGAGCCTGCGGGGGATGGTGTTCACTCGGGACGGTTCGCAGTTCGTCCACTCACAGGAGTGGGCGCCGCCGGAGCGGGGCGAGGATCTCGGCGCGTACGTGGCCGATGATCTGCTGCGCAAGGGCGCCCGCGACCTGATCGGGGAGATTCCGCATTGACGGAACCCGCCCCGGACAGGGGAGAGGATCTCGGCGCGTACGCGCCGGGTGATCTCCTACACAAGGGCGCGTTCATGCGCGAGATCGACCGAGCTCTGCTGGCACCTCAGACGGTGATGATCAGCGCGAGCCGATCGGCTCCACGCGTTCGCGGATGTTGGTGCACGACCTGTTGCGCCAGAGCGTGGATGCTCGGGCGACGGATCTCGGCGGCGGAATGCTGGTGGGCAGCCAATAGCGCGGCTGCGGTCTGGTCTGGTTTGCCTGCCTGCCACCAAACCCGGCTGAGGTCGGTATAGAGCCGTGCCCGGCGTTCCCGTGTGTCGAACTGGGTTGCGCGCAGAGTCCTACCGACCCGCATTGCCTCGCCGAGGTCGTCGAGCGCCCAGCGAACGCCGAGTTCATAAAGCCGGACCTGAGCGGGGCTGACGGGGAAGCGGTTGGGACGGGCCAGGGCACGCGGGGCGACGCGCCGGGCGGCGCGTTCGGCTTCCTTGATCAGGGCAAGGGCGGTGTCAGCGTCACCTGCCTGGGCGGCGCTGTAGGCGCTGGTGCAGTAGATCTGCGCCAAGGCGTTAGCGGCGTCGGGGGCGGAAGCGCCGCTGCCATCGAGGTGGAGCGCGGCTTTCATCGTGATCTGCTCGGCAAGCGTCTTGCGGCCTTCGTGGCGCAACACGATGCCCAGCGACCGGGCTGCCATGGCCATCGCGGCGGGATCCTGCGACAGTTTGGCGTAGGTGGTGGCACGGTCGGCGGTGATCCGGCTGCTGGCGTGCTGTCCCACCTTGTGCAACACCTCTGACCCAAGATCGTAGGCCGCGGCGAGCGTGACGGCGTTGCGCGGGTCGTCGGGACGCGCGGCGAACGCCTCATGCGCCGTGGACAGTAGGTGGGGCAGCCCTTTGAGTATCGGCCCGAGTTGCCCGGCGGAGAACTGCTGCTGGGAGCGCGCCAACGTGGTGGCGACGGTCGAAGGCGGGGCCTGTGCGGGCGGCATCAACGCGAGCGCATCATCGATTCGGGTGAACGCGGTCGCGGGGAAAACGGCACCCGCGACTCCCAAGAATTCGCGTCGCCGCACTGGATCATCCTCTCCGCCTTCACCGCCTGCACCTTCTCTCACACTACGAGCACGAACCGTCTGGGGCATCCCTTCGGGACGAACCAAATGCCGTGGCGTCGCCGAGGAGCCTGACTGGTCGGAGGCGAGGCCGAGCCGGGCGGGAGGAATGTCCAGAATATCGGCAAGGGCGCGGAGCAGGGTGATGTCGGTAAGCGGGGTCTTCCCGCGTTCCAGACGACTGATCTGGGCTGCGGAGTAGCCGCACAGTTCCCCGAGGTCCACCAGCCGCATCTGCCGGGCTTGGCGAGCCGCTCGCACGATCTGACCAGCATTCATCGGATGGCTCCGAGCAGGCGGGAGGACCAATTGTAGCTCCCCGGCGTCAAGCAGCTTCGCCCGTTTGCATGACTTGTAAACCGTTTACAGCCCCTACAAACGGGCTCCTCTCGGGCAGGCGGGCGAGGCGATGGTGGGTGGGACAGACACCCAAACCCGAGGGAGCAGCACCATGACCCAGCCCAAGTGCAAGAGCGCAGCCGTGGCGAAGGTCTTGACCACAGCCAACGTGGCGGCGCTCCAGAAGCGCCTGCCCAAGGGGAGCGGGACGACCGCCAAGACCCCGACGACCTACCACTACTGAGAATTTCCCTGCGGGCGGGCTCGCCTCAGGCGGCCCGCCCGGCCTCCTCTTCTCGCCTGGAAGGAACCGTCTGTGAGCACCAAAGCAATGCACCTGACGTTCGTCGGTCACCAGACCTGGCACATCAGCGACGGGCACAACGTCGTCCTACTCGACCCGGTCGTGTGCCGGGCGTTCGGGCCAACCGGCGTGCCATTCGAGATCTGGCCGCCCCGCGACGTCGACACCACCGCGATGCCGACCCCAACCGCGCTGATCCTTTCTCACGAGCACCTGGACCACTTCCACCTGCCCTCGCTGGCCCGCCTGGACCGCGATATCCCCCTGTACACCGGCATGACCGCCCCGGCAGCCGTGACCGAGGCGATCGAAGCCCTTGGCTTCGTCACCCATCGCCGCGACTTCACCGAGCCACTGCTGATCGGCGACCTGGAGATCACGCTCTACCCGGCCGGCGCCACCACCATGTTCTGGGAGAGCCGCGTCGTTCAGCCCCTAGTCCGGCTCGCCGGATCCAGCAGCGGCGGGGTCTTCATTGGCGTGGACGCCGACCTGTCGGACACCTACCTGACGCACCTGGAGCACGGCACCGTGCCCCTGCCGGACATGGCGATCGTGTCGAACAACTCCCAGTCGGTCCCCTATGGGGCGCCCAGCACCGACTCCAACCTGTTGCCCGGCCTGGACGGCCCGCATCAGCGGGCCACTGGGTTGCACGTCCTGCACAGCCTGCTGGAGGTCTACTTGGCCCCGCTGACCGGCGTGCCGCACGTGGCGTTGTGCGGGAACGGGTTCACCGCGCCGCTCGCGCCGCACGGCCCGTTCCTTTACGGCGACCACCCCGCCCTGGCCGGGCACGCCAACGCCCTGCAGCACGTGTTCACCGTGCACGGTCCCAGGCCCGGTGTCATGCTGACGCTGGCCGCCGACGGGACGGTGGCCCACTCGACTGCCCCATGGATCACCGCCGATCTGGAAGCCGAAGCCGTCCTGCGGGAAAAGCTGGCTGTGTTCCTGGCCGAGGGCTCGCAGCAGGTCGCCCCGGTCGCCACCACCGCCGCCCTGGGCCGGGACACCTGGGACCAGGTCGACCAACTGCTGGCCGACGAACTGCCGCGTTTGGCCCGGGCCCTGCTCACCACCCGCACCGGGACCCTGGCGGTGGGGATGAACGACTACCTGGCCGGGGAGCCGCTGGGCAGAGAGCGCCTGGCGCTGCGGCTACTGGACCCGCCCGGTCGCCCCGGCGAGGCCGAGGTGTGGATGTGGGACATCACCGGCCCCACCTTCACCCGGCAGAACGAACCGACCAACCGCGAGCAGGACATGGCCCGCGTCCCATTCGGTCTGGAGCTCTTCCACCAGGACATGATCGCCCTACTTGAGGGTCGCGCCCAGATCTGGGACATCATGGGCGGCTCCTCCCAGGGCTGGCACGTCGGCGACCCCCTGGATTCGCCGGTGTATGCGTTCCTCGGCGCCTATGGTGAGCATCAGCGACCCGACCTGGCGGCGGCCTGCTATGCCCGCAGTCTCGTCGAGCTCGGCGTGACCAGCACACCCTGTTCGGCATGACCATCCAACCTGCTGGGCTGTCCGGTGGGCCGTTGAGCGGCGCGTGCACCCCACGGCCCGCTGGATGGCTGCCCGACCCGCTGACCACCGACCCCGCCGAGGCCACCCGCCAGGCGCACCTCCTCCTGACCGCCCACCACACCGGTATCGCCGGGCCCCTGCGGTGCCTCAACGCCCGCTACCGCACGGCGGTGTTCGCGGTCGGCGACCCGCCGGCCCAGATCCTCAAACGGCATGCCGACCTCGACGCCTACAACGCCGAGGTGGTCGCCTACCAACTGCTGGCGGGACGGGCCGTTCTGCCCGAGCTACTCGACGTCTGCGACGGCGGCCGGACGCTGGTGACCACCTACCTACCCCGTCAAGCGAACCTGGCGGCCCCGGCCGTCTTCAACGAGTTGCTGGACTTGGTCGCCCGCGCCCACACGGTCCCGGTCACCTGGCCGCCCCAGATCGCCGCCATCATGCAGCCCTACACCCTTCAGGCGGCGTTGGCCGGGCCCGCCCCCGAGTGGATCGCCGACGCCACGGCGTGGCGGGCGGTCTTGGAGCTGACGGCGGGCGCCCACGGCCCCGGCCACGTCCCGCTCGGTGGGTTCGACCTGGCACCTCGTCATACCCGCCGCGACGCCGCAGGCACGATGACGATCATCGACGGCGAGACCATGCGCCTGGACTGGACCGGCCTGCCCGACGTGATCACCCTGGCCTACGTCGCCGCCGAAGTAGCATCACTGCTCACCCCTCGGCAGATCCGCCGCACCTACCTGCGGCACGCCCGCGACCACGGCGCCCGGTGGACTGATGCGACCCTGACCCGCGCCCTGACCCTGTGGGCCAAGGCCACCGGCCTGCATTCCCTGCACGGTCTTACCGACTGAATACTCCCGGATACACCCCGCCGCACGCGACGCGCGTGAGAAAGGATGGTGAGACACCAACCAAGGAGAGCGCGATGTTCACCGCCTGCACCCGAATCATGATCTTCTCCAAGGATCCCGAGAAGTCCGCAAACTGGTGGGGCGACATCCTGGACGCGTCGGTGCACCTGAACGTCAAGGGCACCTCGGTATTCGCCTGGTTCACCATTGGCGGCTTCGAAGTGGGCTTCCACATGCTGGACGAGAGGAACAACCCGCGCGGCGGTGGTTTGGTCCCCTACTTCGCCGTCGGCGACCTCGACGCCGCGTTGAGCGAACTGTTGGCCGTCGGCTGCACCCGCCATCGCGGTCCCTATACCCCGGCCGACGGCACTGGACATCGCATCGCTCAGATCGTGGACCCGTTCGGCAACATCATCGGACTTGACGGCCCCTAACCCCTGTACGGAGGCGACAGTGCGGCACTGGCCCCTCACCCAGCTGACCATCACCACACCCGACCTGGTCCTCCGCGTCCCCGACGATCAGCTCCTGGACAAGCTCGCCCACCTCGCCGGACAAGGCGTTCATCCGCCCGAGATGACTGTTTTCGCCCAGCCGTGGACCACGGGCACCCCGGAAGAGGTCGCCCGCAACGTGCTCCGCAACCATTGGTGGGCACGGGCCGACTGGCGCGGCGACAACTGGCGACTCCACCTCACCGCCGTGAATCGCGACGGTCACGTGGTCGGGCAGCAGAATCTGTCGGCCCGCGACTTCGCCACCACCCGTGAAGCCCGTACCGGTTTCTGGGTCGGTCGACGCCACCACAACCGCGGCTACGGAACCCAGATGCGCGCCGCCGCCCTGCACCTCGCCTTCGCCCTGGGCGCCGAACGCGTCATCTCCACAGCCTTCGCCCACAACGGACCGTCCCGCGCGATCTCCGCCAAGTTCGGGTCCGTCCCTAACGGCATCCGGCGGATCGCCGTCGACGGTCAGCTCATCCACGTGCACGAGTTCGTCATCACCCGCGACCAGTCGGCGGCCCAGGTGCAACCAGGCATTAGCGTCCAGGGCCTCGACGCCTGCCGAACGATGTTCGATCTTCCATCAAGCCGCTGCGTAAGGGCGCCCGTGACCTGATCGGGGGGATTCCGTATTGACGGAACCCGGCCCGGTCAGTGGGTTGGGAGGGGTGGGCCGTAGATTTGGCGGCCTAGCCATTGGCCGCCGTCGGCTGTTAGGACTTCGCCGGTTACGTAGGCGGTGCGGTCGCTTAGGAGGAGGCCCACCAGGTCACCGATTTCTGGGGGTGCTGCGAAGCGGTTCAGGGGGACTGAGGAGAGGACTCGGTCTCGGTCTTCTGGTGAGGCCCAGAGGGCGCCGCCTGCGCCGTCTGTTTCGGTTGGGCCGGGGGCTATGCAGTTTAGGCGGATGCCGTATTTGGCCCATTCTACGGCTAGGGTTCTGGTCATTGCTACTACGCCTGCTTTGGCGGCGGCGCTGTGGACGGTGCCGGGGTGGCCTGTCCAGGCGTAGGTGGCTATTACGCTTACTATTGCGCCGGGGCGGTCTGCGTCTATTAGGCGGCGGGCCACTGCGGATGTGCAGTTCCAGGTGCCGTTGAGGACGATGTCCACCACTGCGCGCCAGCCGTTTGGGGATAGTTTTTCGGCTGGGGTTACGAAGTTGCCTGCGGCGTTGTTCACCAGGCCGTCTATGCGGCCGAATTTTTCTATTGTTGCGTCTACTGCGGCTTCTACTGCCTCTGGGTCGCGGACGTCGGTGGGGTGCGCCAGGGCTTTGCCGCCCTGGCGCTCCACCTCGGCGACCACCGCGTCCAAGGGGTCCTTGCGGCGTCCCACAACGGTCACCGACGCACCGAGTCGGGCTAGGTGGAGTGCGGTGGCCGCGCCTATTCCGGTGCCGCCTCCGGTGACCAGGTAGGCGCGGTCTGCCAGTGATTCCACTGCGTTCTCCTCGGTGCGTCGGTCTAGCTCAGGACTTCGCGAATTCCTGGAAACGCTTCAGGACGGCGTCACGGTTCTTGCCCCACCATTCGCTGTCCTGGAGGAACTGCACCTCCACGTTCTGCGGGTGGGAGGGCAGGGTCTTCGCGAACTCCTTGTCCATCAGTTCGAGGGCCTTGGAGTTCGACGGGCCGTTCGGGTACTTGCTCCAGACGCTCGCCTGGATGTCGGGCCGGACGGAGAACTCCATCAGCTTGAAGGCGTTCTCCTTGTTCGGCGCGCCCTTCACGACCGACCAGGCGGCGAGCTGGAACATGCCGCCGTTCCAGGTGAAGTCGAGCGGCGCGCCCTTCTTCTTCAGTTCGCCGATACGGCCGGAGAAGATGCTGGACGCCCCGACCTGCTTGCTGACGAGCATCTGGCCGGGCTGGGCGCCGGACGTCCACCACTGCGGCACGTGCGACTTGAGCTTGTCGAAGCTGCGGAACGCGCGGTCGACGTCGATCGGGTAGATCGACTTCATGTCGACGCCGTCGGCGAGGACGGCGAACTCCATGTCCGGCGGAACGCCGTTGTCGGCGCCGCGCAGCGACCTGCGTCCGGGGAACTTCTCGGTGTCCCAGAAGTCCTTCCAGCCCGTCAACTTCTTCCCGGAGCCGACGACCGAGGTGTTCCAGGCCGCGACGATCGAGAACAAGTAGTAGGTGAGCCAGTTCTTGTCCACGTAGGACGGGTCGATGCCGGGAATGTTGAGCAGCTTGTCCGGCAGTTCCTCGAAGTACTTGCGGCCGATCGGCAGGACCGTGCTGGGGCCTCCGGCGATCAGGTCCCATTCGATGTTGCCGGTCTCGACCATCGCCTTGATCTTCGCGGGGGTCGGGGGTCCGGCGACGACGACCTCGATCCCGGTCTCCTTGCTGAACGGCTCGAAGATGTACTTCTTCTCGGCCTCGACGAGCGCGCCGCCCCAGTCAGCGACGACGACCTTCTTGCTGTCGCCGCCCCCGCTGCCGGAGTCGCCGCAGGCAGTGAGCAGCGGGGCCGCCGCGACCCCGCCCGCGAGCAGGACGCCGCCGCGCAGGATGTCGCGGCGCGACGGCGAGAAACTCTGTGATCTTCCGGGGATTTTCATGGAATCGTCCTTTTGTGAGGGTGGGCGCGGTAATCGAAGTGGTGACCTGGTCGATGCTCGGATCAGCGGAACATTCCTCGCTTGAGCAGGTTGCGGGCGATGATGATGCGCTGGATCTCGGACGTGCCTTCCCAGATGCGCTCGATACGGGCGTTCCGGTAGGCGCGTTCGACGTACGTCTCGTTCATGTAGCCGGTGCCGCCGAAGATCTGGAGGACGCGGTCGGCGACCCGGCCGAGCGCCTCACTGGCGAACAGCTTGGCCGCCGACGCCTTCGCGTGAACGATCTTGGGTGCCTCGCCCTGGTCGGCCGCCCACGCCGCCTCGTACGTCATGAGCCTGGAGGCGTGCAGGTCGGTGGCGCAGTCGGCGAGCATGAACTGGATGGCCTGGTAGTCGGCGATCGGACGGCCGAACTGGACACGCTGTTTCGACCAGTCGATCCCGTCGTCGATGAGCCGGGCCATGGGGCCGAGGCAGCGGGCGGCGGTCATGATCCGTCCGGCGCTGAGGGCGCCGTGGCCCAGGTTGAAGCCGCGGCCCGGTTCCCCGAGGACGTTGGCCTCCGGGACGGCGCAGTCGTCGAAGACCAGTTCCGCCTGGCGGTAGCCGCGGTGTCCCATGGTCTTGTGGAGTTGCCCGACGGAGAAGCCGGGCGTGCCCTTCTCCACGAGGAACGCGGTGATGCGGTCCTGTTCGCGGTCGGGGTGGGTGAGCGCGAAGACGATGGCGAAGTCGGCGGTGTCACCGTGGCTGATGAACCGTTTCCGGCCGTTGATGACCCACGAGCCGTCGCGGAGTTCCGCGCGGGTGCGGATGCCCGCGGCGTCTGAACCGGTGTCGGGTTCGGTGAGCGCGAAACACCATTGGAGGGCGCCGCGCACGCACGGGATCAGGAACCGTTCGCGCTGCTCGTCGTTGCACGCCAGCAGGACGCTCGGCGTCGTCGGCACGACCTCGGCGAGGCCGCCGAGCGCGCGGAACAGCTCCTCGGTGACGAGGACCTGGCTGAGCACGTCCATGCCCGCGCCGCCGACGTCCTCGGGCATGCCCATCGAGTTCAGCCCGGTGGCGATGGCCCGTTCGCGGATGCGCCGCTCAACGTCCTCGGGGAGGCCGTCGTGCTCCTCCACGTAGTCCTCGTGCGGGATCAGCTCGGTCTCGGCGAACTTGCGGACCGTCGCGCGGAACTCCACGAGGTGGTCGGGAATCGCGAAGTCCATCAGGCAGTCCTTTCCTGGACGATCAGGGCGTCGAGCGCGATGCAGCCCTCGCCTTCCGGTCGGCACAGCAGCGGGTTGACGTCGATCTCGGTGATGCGCGGGAAGTCGGCGAGCAGCCGTCCGACCCGGATCGCGGCGTCGGCGAGCGCGTCCACGTCGGCGGGTGGACGGCCGCGCACGCCGCCGAGCAGCGTACTGATCTTGAGCCCGTCGAGCGCGGCCCGGACGTCGTCCGGACCGAACGGCCAGAGCAGCGCGGCCGCGTCGCCGAGCAGTTCGGTGAGGACACCGCCCGCGCCGATCACCACGAGGGATCCGGCGACGTCGTTGCGGCCGCCGATGATCAGCTCGACGCCCGGCCCGGCCATCGCCTCCACGAGCACGTCGTGGTCGCCGGTGCGGTGCTTGATGCGGGCCACGGCGTCGCGCAGCGCCTTCTCGTCGGTCAGGCCGACTTCCACGCCGCCTATGTCGGACTTGTGAGCGATCTCCGGGGCGTGGACCTTGCACACCACCGGGTAGCCGATCCGGGCGGCGATCTCCGCGGCCGCGTTGGCGTCCGCCGCCACCTCACCGGGAGGCGACGCCACGCCGTATAGCGACAGCAGGCGCTTCGACTCGGCCTCGGACATCGGGCCGTCGAGGATCTCGGTGGCCTGGGTCAGGGTCGCGGGGTCTGTGGTGGGCTCGTCGTGCTCGCTTGAGGGTGGACGCGGCGCACCCGCGAGTGCGATGGCGCGTAGGGCAGGGCGCGTCCCGGCGAGGAGCACGACGCCGTTCTGCCTGGCCAGGTCGGTCAGGCCGGGGACGAGGTCGGTGGTCGTCGTCATCATCACGACCGGGACGTCCAGTTTCACGGCCGCCTCGCCCGTGCCGCCGATCATCTCCGTCCAGCCGACCTCGTCGAGCGGGTCGGCGTGCGCGGGGGCGTCGCCCGCGAAGACGACGACGTCGACGTTCGGGGACTCGCCCATCGCGCGGGCGGCGGCGCGGTAGACGTCCTGGTCGCCCCAGGCAGCAGCGCCCAGGTCGAGCGGGTTGTGCACCCCCATGAACGGGGGCAGGACGGAGGCGAGCGCGGTCTCGGCGGCCTCGTCGAACGCGGCCAGCGGGACGCCGGTGTCGTCGGCGAGGTCGGCGATCAGCCCGCATTCGCCGCCGGAGCTGGCGAACACGCCGGTCCTGGCGCCGCGCGGACGGCGCGGCGCGGCGAGCAGCGCGCAGAGGGCGATCATCTCGTCCAGGTCGTGGACGCGGTGCACCCCGGTCTGCCGAAACAGCGCGTCGTAGGCGGCGTCGCGTCCGGCGAGGGTGCCGGTGTGCGCGATGGTCGCGGCCTCGCCGACCGCCGACCGGCCCATCTTCAGCGCGATGACGGAGACGTCCTGGGCCGCCGCCCGCTCCGCCAGAATCCGGAAGCGCGGCAGGTCGGACAGGCCCTCCATGACGAGGCAGACGACCTTCACGGCAGGGTCGCTGAGGAAGTAGTCCAGGCAGTCGGTCAGGTTGAGATCGGCCTGGTTACCGGCCGAAACCCCGTACGCGACCGAAGGAAGCCGTCCCGACAGCATCGTCGTCAGAGCCATGTTCCCGCTCTGCGCGGCCAACGCCACCACACCGTCGCCGCCCGCGTGCACGTACGGCATCTCGATGCCCCACAGCGCGGCGCGTCCCCGGTAGCTGGCGAGGCCCAGGCAGTTCGGGCCGATCAGCGGCAGCCGCCCGTCGGCGGCGGCGATCAGGTCGGCCTGGCGACGGCGGCCCTCCTCGTCGCGTTCGGCGAACCCGGCGCCGTAGACGACCATGCCGCCCGCGCCGAGCCGGGCCGCCTCCGCCGCCAGCGCCGGAACGCCGGGCGCCGGGATCGCGGCGGCCACCGCGTCCGGCACCTCGGGCAGGTCGCTCAGCGACGGGTACGCCCGCACGCCGCCGACCTCCGTCCGGGACGGGTGGACGGCGTACACCCGTCCGCCGAACCCGACGCCCTCCAGGTTCCGCAGTGTGCGCAGGCCATACCCGCCCTTGGGCGAAGCCCCGACGACGGCGACGCTCGCGGGACGAAACAGCCGGTCGAGCCGATGCGCGGCCATCATCGCCCCACGAACACGGGACGGCGCTTCTCGATCGCGGCCGCGAGGCCCTCGACCTTGTCCTCGGTGTTGACGCAGATCAGCGCGCCGCGCTGCTCGTTCCGCAGCGCCTCCTCGATGGACAGCGTGTGCCCCGCCCGGATGTTGCGCTTCGCCTCCCCGATCGCCACGGTCGGACCGGCGGCGAAGATCCGCGCCTGCTCCAGCGCCCGCTCCATCAGCTGTTCCGGCGGGACGACGTCGCTGACGACGCCGATGCGCAGCGCCTCGTCCGCGTCGATGATCCGCCCTGTGTAGATCAGCTCGGCGGCCCGGGTCTCCCCGACGATCCGGGGAAGCAGATAGGAGCCTCCCGCGTCCGGACAGATGCCGCGCTGCGCGTAGACCTGGCCGAACCGGGCGGCCGTCGACCCGAACCGCATGTCGGCGGTGAGCGCGATGTCGAACCCCGACCCGGCCGCGACGCCGTTCACGGCCGCGATGACCGGCTTCGGGAGCCAGTACAGACGCGCGATCGTGCGGTGCATCTTCGCGGGCCAGGACTCCTCGTCCGCGTCGGCCCTCGCCGCCCACTCCTTGACGTCCGCGCCGGAGCAGAAGCCGCGCCCCGCGCCGGTGATCACCAGGGCGCGCACGGACGGCTCCTTGCCCGCCCGCATGATGACGCGGTCGAGCTCGTCGATGTCGGTGTTGGCGATCGCGTTGAGCCGCTCGGGCCGGTTCAGGGTGAGCACCCCGACGTCGCCGTCCATGTGCCATGTGCAGCACTTGAGTCCCGGCAGATCCATTGCGTCCCTTTCGTACGAATCGACGACATGACGACCTGAGGTCGTGGCGGGAGGCGAAATGTCCTGTGCGATGTATTAGGTCCTGTGCGATGTGTGCGGTCAGACCACCCGGGCCAGGAACCGGCAGTCGCCCGGCGTCCAGCTCAGCCAGTGCGACGACCCGGTGCCGTACTGGGCGCGCGCCTCCGCCGGGACCACCACCTGCATCTCGGCGCCCTCGGCCGTCCGCAGGTGCACCTCGATCTGTGGGCCGAGGTAGACGTGCGCGGCGACGGTGCAGGCCACGGCGTTGCGTTCGGCGGCGTCCGGCTTGTCGGCGGCGATCCGGATCCGTTCCGGACGGATCATGAACTCGCCGGTGGTGTCCGCCGAGCAGTTGTCCTTGTCGACCAGGACGCGCCCGGCCAGCCCCTCCACCTCCACGGTGACATGGCGGCCGTCGGCGTCCACCCGGGTCGCGGGCAGGCAGATCGACTGGCCGAGGAACTTCGCGACGAACGAGTTGACGGGCTTCTCGTACAGCTCGTCCGGCGGCGCGGTCTGCTGGAGGACGCCCCGGTGCATGACGCCGATCCGGTCGGACAGCGCGAGCGCCTCGTCCTGGTCGTGCGTGACGTACAGGACGGTCGCGCCGATCCGCTGCTGAAGGTTCTTCAGCTCAAGCCGCATGTGGTCGCGCAGGTTGCGGTCGAGCGCGCCGAGCGGCTCGTCCATCAGCAGGACGCTCGGGTCGAACACGAACGCGCGGGCGAGCGCGACGCGCTGCTGCTGGCCGCCCGAAAGCTGCCGAGGATAGCGGTCCTTGTACTCGGTGAGCTGCGTCATCGTCAGCACCCGGTCGATCTCGCGCTGCGCCTCGGGCTTCTTCATCCGCCGCATCCGCAGCGGGAACGCGATGTTCTGCGCGACGGTCATGTGCGGGAACAGCGCGTAGTTCTGGAACACCAGGCCGATGTTGCGCTTCTCCGGGACGTCGTCGGTGACGGCGCGTCCGGCGAGGTAGACCTCGCCCGCGGTCGCCGACTCCAGGCCCGCGAGGATGCGCAGGTTGGTCGTCTTGCCGGAGCCGCTCGGCCCGAGCAGCGTGACGAACTCGCCCTTCGCGACGGCGAGGTTGAAGTCGTGGACGGCGGGCGAGTCGCCGTACCACTTGTGGATGCCGTCGAAGACCACCTGGTCGGCGGTCGTCGTCCCGCCGTCCGGCCCGGCGGGCCGCTCGTCGGTCTTCGTCTGGTCGGTCATCGGCGCTCCCGCCGTTCACGGAGGATCTTCATCAGCTCGGAGAGGAGGAACAGCCCGACGCAGACGGCGATGAGGATCGTGCCGGCGACGGCGAGCGTGGGCGTCAGGTCGTAGCGGACGGCGTCCCACAGCTTGCGCGGGAGCGTGACCGAGCCGCTGCCGGACACGAACAGGATGATCACGGCCTCGTCGAAGGCGATCACGAACGCGAACAGCGCGCCCGCCGAGATCGCCGAGGTCAGCGAGGGAAGCGTGATCCGCAGCAGGGTCCGGGTCATGCCGGCGCCGAGCGTCCTGGCCGCGTTCTCGAGTTCGGGGTCGAACTGTTGCAGCGCGTTCGACACCGCCACGAGGACGTACGGGATGCCCATCACCGAATACGCCACGGAGATGAACTGCCACTGCCCGATCACCTTGTAGTCGGCGAACGTGAAGTAGTAGCTCATCGCGAGGACGATGATCGGGATCAGCAGCGGCGAGTAGAGAAGCGCGAACACCAGGCCCTTGCCGCGCGACTTGCTGCGCGCGAGCCCCCAGGCGGCGACGGTGCCGACCACCGTGGCGATCAGCGCGGACACCACGGCGATCCGCGCGCTGAGCAGCGTCGCGTCGACCCACGCGGAGTCGGCGAAGAACTGCCGGTAGTGCCGCAGCGACCAGCCTTCCAGCGGGAAGGACAGGTAGTCGACGCTGTTGAACGACTCCAGGATGACGATGACGATCGGCGTCACGAGGAAGCCGAGCACCAGCGTCACGACGCCGCGCAGGCCCCAGTGCAGCGCCCGTTCCAGGGGCGTCGTGGGCGAGCGCCGGTCGCGGCGCCGTCCCGGCGGCCGGGCCGGTCTCGTCTCGGCGCCGGGCGCGGCGGGCGCCGCCATGTCCACCGTGCTCACAGCGCCACCATGCCCTTCACCTTGGTGAGCCGCCGGACGATCATCGTGAGCGCGGTGGCGATCACCAGCAGCATCGTCGCGAGCGTCGCGGCCATGCCCCAGTCGAAGTTCACCTGGACGGCCTGCGCGATCACCACGGCGATCGTGCTCTGTTTCGGACCGCCGACGAGGGCGGGCGTCACGTAGAAGCCGAGGGCGATGACGAACACGAGCATTCCGCTGCTGACGATGGCGGGCACCGCGAGCGGCAGGTACACGTGGACGAACGCGCGCACCGGTCCGGCGCCGAGCGAACGGGCGGCGGGCGGCAGCGTGGCGTCGAGCTGGTCCAGCGTTCCCTTGATGATGAGAATCGGGAAGGGCAGCAGGATATGCGTCATCGCGATGATCACTGCGCTCTCGCTGTACAGCATTCCCTGCGCGTCCCCGGTCAACGGTTCGAGGATTTTCGTCACCAACCCGTTGTCACCGAGAAGGACGATCCAGGCGAAAGACCGTACCAGGATGCTGGTCCAGAACGGAATGATGACGAGAAGCACCAGGAAACGCGCCTTGCGTTTCGATGTTCGGGCCAGGAAATAGGCCACGGGAAAGCCTAGAACAACGGTGAGGACGGCCACTTCGGCGGACATCCGGACGGTGATCACAAGGACGTCCCAGATCGCGTCGTCGGTGAACGCCCGCCGGAAGTTCCCGAACCCGGGCTTGGGCTCGGTGAAGCTCTTCAGGAGCATCGCTCCCACGGGGTAGGCGTAGACGATCGCCATGAAGGCGACCGGTATCCCGAGCGCCATCGTGACGAAGTCGGGCCGCCGTCCACGCCGTCTGGGCGTGGGCCTGGCCGGTGTCTCACCGGCCGGTGGCAGGCTCGTCACGGACGTACTTGCCGTCACGATTCACCGTCCCTCCGTTGCCGCATGTTGGAACAGTCAACGTTTACGGGCTGCCATATGTCATGAGGCCAGGGTCACAAAACTCGGTGTGGGGGCCTGTGTCGAGGACACAGTCCACCACCCTCGGGGAGGCCCTCGGGGCGGGCATCATGCCGTTGACGTGGGATGAAATAGCGTGTTACATGTCGACAACCTGGGCGGGCCGGGTGGTGAAGTTCTCCCTGGCCCCGGGGCTGGGGAGGTGACCATGGCACCATCCGACACGTCAACCGCCGTGGCCGAACCGTTGGCCGTCGTGGGCCGAAATCTGCGATCCGCGTCCACGACGCTGGCGAACGAGTTCGTCCGGCAGTACGTATCGGCGGCCGAGACCGGCACCGTCGACCGGCAGGCGCCGGTCGAGGCGTTCGAGATGGCCGTGAACGTGATCGGGCTGTGCGCGTCCGGTATCGGGGGCGACGGGCCGGTCGGCGAGCTGCCGTCCGGGCGCGGCTCGCGCGTCGCGCTTCAGGGGCGGTCCGTGGTGGAGGCGGTCGAATGGCTGCGTCTGCTGGAACGGGTCGTCACCGATCATGTGCTGGCGCACGCGGGCGAGGGAGCGGACGGTCAGGAACACGGCATCGGCATGGACGACGTCCGCACCGTCCTCGGGCGCCTGGCCGAGCTGTTCGACGTCCTCTGCACGCGCGAGCTGGAGGACTACACGACCACCTACAACGAGCTGGCGGGCTGGCAGACGCGGGTCAGCACCGACCTGCTGAGCTGCCTGATCTCCGGGGCCGCGGTCGACGCCAGCACGGTGAACGACCAGGCCAGGACGCTGAACATCAACCCGCACCAGCCGTTCCGGGCGGTCGCCGTCTACCACGATCCGGCGCCGACGGCGCAGCAGTGGGCGCGGGTCCGCCGCCGGATCATGGAGGTGCTGTGGCGGCACGACCCGCGCCGCGAGATCCTCCTGCGGGAGCGGCGCGGCGTACTGCTCGCGCTGGTCCCGGTCGACCGGGGCGGGCCGGGGCTCGTCCCGCTGCTCAGCGAGATGCTGGACGGCGAGCCCGGCCGGTCGGTGTTCGTGTCGGCGGGCGAGCCGGGCGCGTCGCTGGCGGCGGCGGGGCACAGCTGCCGCCAGGCGCTGTCCGCGCTGGAGATCAGCATCTACCGCGACCAGCGCGGCCAGGTCACCCAGTGCACGGACGTGATCCTCGAAGTGCTGCTCGCCCACAACCGGTGGGTGTCGCAACGGCTCATCGAGACCCGCATCGGGCAGCTCGTGGAGAAACCGCATCTGCTCGACACCCTCCGGGTGTACATCAACTGCGATATGGCGTTGCAGCGGACGGCGGAGGAACTCCTCGTCCATCCGAACACCGTGGCCTACCGATTGCGGCAGATCGCCACGCTGACCGGACGGGATATGCGCCGCATCACCGACATCGGTGATCTCAATGTAGCGCTGATGGCCTACGACGCGATCCAGATGCGGCGCGACCGGGAAGAGGCCAGGACCGATCTCCGCGCGCGCTTGTTCGCGTGACCTGCGACCGCCATGTGCCGCGCTCATAATGACCGCCGGATTTCTTTGGTGGCTCAGCCTCAACCGGTTTCCGGCGATGGATTCTAGGCTTCGTTTCACCGAACACTTGTGAGCGGAGCGACATGGACCATCGTGCGGACACCTACATCGACGGGAAGTGGGTCGAGAACAACGGCGAGGACGTCATCGCCGTCATCGACCCCTCGACCGGGCAGTGCGTCGCCACGGTCCGCGAGTCGGCGACCGAGGACATGGACCGGGCCGTCGAGGCCGCGAACCGTGCCCGTCCCGTGCTGCGCGAGATGCCGCCGGAGGAACGCGCCGCGCTGCTGGAGCGCGTCGCCGACGAGGTGGAGGCGCGGCTGCCCGAGCTGGCCGAGCTGATCTCCAGCGAGATGGGCATGCCGGTCAAGCACTGCGCGAACTACCAGGTCCGCACGGCGATCGGAACGTTCCGGAACACCGCGAACGCCATCGCCGACGTGGACTTCGTCGCGCCGCTGCGCGGGTCCGCGCCGAACGGACGCTCGACGGTGTTGCGCGAGCCGGTCGGCGTGGTGGCCGCGATGACACCGTGGAACTTCCCGGTGTTGCAGACCGCCGCGAAGATCGGCCCGGCGCTGGCCGCGGGTTGCCCGGTGGTGTTGAAGCCCAGCGAGGTCGCGCCGATGGACGCCTTCCTGCTGGCCGACGCTTTCGACGCGGCGGGCGCGCCTCCCGGTTCGTTCAATGTGCTGTTCGGCAACGGCTTGCACGTCGGCGAGTACCTGGCCCGCCACCCCGGAGTCTCGATGGTCTCGCTGACCGGCTCGACCCGGGCGGGACGCCGCGTCGCGGAGGTCGCCGCCGGGTCGGTCAAGCGGGTGACTCTTGAGCTGGGCGGCAAGTCGGCGGCGGTCGTGCTCCCGGACGGCGACCTCGCCGGTGCGGTCGAGCGGGTCGTCCGGACGGTCCTCATCAACACCGGGCAGACGTGCACCGCGCTGTCGCGGCTGCTCGTGCCGTTCCAGTCGCTGCCGGAGGTGGAGGAGCTGGTCGCGGCGGCGATGGCGTCCTACCGGGTCGGCCCGTCCGTGGACCCGGACGCCGACCTCGGCCCGCTCGCGAGCTGGAACCAGAAGCACCGGGTGACCGAGCACGTGGAGCGCGCCCTGCTCGACGGCGCCCGGACGATCTGGTCGCATCCCGACGCGGAGCTGCCGAAGGACGGGTTCTTCTTCGCCCCCACCGCGTTCGCGGTCAGCGACCCGCGCATCGCGCTCGCCCAGCAGGAGGTCTTCGGCCCCGTGCTCGCGGTGATCCCGTACGTGGAGGAGGACGAGGCGCTGTCGATCGCCAACGGCACCCCGTACGGGTTGGCGGGCGCGGTCTGGTCCGAGGACGAGGAGCACGCCCTCCGGTTCGCGGAGGGGATGGAGGCGGGCAGCATCGAGATCAACGGCGCCCCGTTCAACGGGCTCGCACCGTTCGGCGGCTACAAGCAGTCCGGCTACGGCCGCGAGCTGGGCGCCTCCGGGATCATCCAGTTCACCGAACTCAAGGCGATCCAGCGGCACAAGGCGGGCACGCGTTGAGCGGGCGCGCGGTGAGCGAGCGCACTGGTGGGGACCTGGTCGTTGAGGCGCTCCAGGCCCTTGGGGTCGAGGTCCTGTTCGGGGTCGCGAGCGTCCACAACCTGCCCATCCTGGACGCGGTCAGGCGGCACGACGGCATCGAGGCCGTCAACGTCCGGCACGAGCAGGCGGCGGTGCACGCGGCCGACGGCTACGCCCGGGTGACCGGACGGCTCGGCGTCGCACTAGCGTCCACCGGCCCCGGCACGGCGAACACCATGGGCGGGCTTTTCGAGGCCCAGTTCGCCGGTTCCCGCGTGCTGGTCATCACGGGCCAGATCGAGAGCCGGTTCCTGGGGAGCAACAAGGGTTACCTGCACGAGGCGGAACAGCAGCTCGCCATGCTGCGCACCCTGACCCGCGAGGCGTGGTCGGTGCGACGTGCCGAGGACATCGCCGAGGCGGTCGTCGAGGCTGGACGCGCCACGTCCCGGGGTTGGCCGCGTCCGACCGCCGTGGAGATCCCGGTGGATCTTCAGTACGCGACCGTCCCGGCGGAACTGACCGTCCCCGAGCCCGCTCCGGAGCCGCGCACGGCGGCGCCCGTCGAGCGGGTGCGCGAGGCGGCCGACCTGCTCGCGGACGCGCGGCGCCCGCTCATCTGGGCGGGCGGCGGCGTGCTCAGCGCGGACGCGTGGCCCGAGCTGCGCCATCTGGTCGAGCGGCTGGAGATCCCCGTCGTCACCTCGGTGCAGGGGCGGGGCGCGCTGCCGGAGGACCATCCGCTGTGCCTCGGGGCGTTGGCGACCGTCCCGCCGCTGCGCGCGGTCGTCGAGAACGCCGACGTCGTCCTGGCCGTGGGCGCCCGTTTCCAGATGTACACGACCGACGCGTGGCGGCTGCGGCTCACCGACAAGCTGATCCACGCCAACGCCGACGCGAGCGTGTTCGGCCGGACGTATCCGCCCGCCGTGGCGCTGTTGGGCGACGCCCGCGAAACACTGCGCGCCCTGGACGCTCACGTCGCCACGACCAACGCCGAGGACGACTGGATCGCGACCACCCGCAAGGCCGCGGCCGAGGCCCGGGAGAACTCCCTTGAGGCTCTCGGCCCGGACCATCGGGCGATCGTCGCGGCGATCCGCCGTTCGCTGCCGCGCGGCGGGGCCGTCGTGCGCGACTCGACCGTCCCGGCCTACGCGTGGGGCGACCGGCTGCTGCCGATCCTGGAGCCGCGCACGTCGCTGAACCCGGCGTCCGCCGCCATCGGCCCCGGCCTGCCGCTGGCCCTCGGCGCCGCGATCGGCGGCGGGGAGCGGGCCGTGGTGATCCACGGCGACGGCGGGATCATGCTGTCGATCGGCGAGCTGTCCACGCTCGCGCAGGCGGGCGCGCCCGTCACGGTCTGTGTTTTCAACGACCGTGGATACGGCGTGCTGCGCGACGTCCAGCGCGCCACGTTCGACGGCGCCCGCAACGACGTCGACCTGCACACCCCCGACTTCGTCGCGCTGGCGGCGGCGATGGGCGTGCCCGGCGAGAAGGTGTCCGACGCCGCCGGGTTCGACCGGGCGTTCGCCCGTTCGGTCGAACGGGAGTCCGGGCCGTATCTGATCGAGATCGACCTGACGGCGCTTGCTCCGATGAAGCGCCGCGTGGGACGCCAGCAACTGCTGGGCTGAAAACACGACCGTCCGTCCGACCGGGGAGAGGAGCGTGCCCAGTGATAGTCCAGAATGGATGGTACAGTTCACAACATGGCGATCAACCTGTCGGCGAGCTCCTACCTCGTGCTGGGGCTGATCGGCCTGCGTGGACCGAGCTCGTCGTACCAGCTCAAGCGTGCCGTGGAGCGGTCGATCGGCTACTTCTGGCCGTTCCCGCACAGCCAGCTCTACGTGGAGCCCAAGCGGCTCGCGGAGGCCGGGCTCCTGGCCGAGTCGACCGAGAACGAGGGACGCCGCCGCCGCACGTACTCGCTGACCCCGCAGGGGCGCGAGGCGCTGCGGGCCTGGCTCGGCGACCCCGACACCGAGGTCTTCCAGGTGCGCAACGAGGCCGAGCTGAAGCTGTTCTTCAGCGAGCTGGGCGACGAGGGGACGGTGGAGCGGCTCGCCGATGCGCAGGTCCGCTACCACCAGGGCCGCCTGGAGGAGTTCCAGAAGATGCTGGAACGCCTGGTGGACGTCCCCGTCCTGGAGAAGCGGGTGGCGCCGCTCGTCCTCGGCGTCCGCATCGAAGAGGCGTGCCTGTCGTTCTGGCGCGACGTCCGCGAGACGGGCGTGCGCGGTGCGCTGGGCCGAACCGGGTTTCTCGGTGGCGACGCCGAGTTTCTGGCTGGCAACACCGAGTTTCTGGGTGGCAACGAGGGGCGTCACCCGGGCTGAGCAGGTCACGGCGCCCCAGGCGGGCGGGAAGGGGATCTTCATGGTGATGTCCGACAACGCCCTCCGGGAGCTGCGCTGCCGCGGCCCGCGTCAGGAGACGCTCCTGCGGATGCTGGAGAACACCCTCACGCACGCGGAGCGTCCCGACGAACTCATCGTGTACGCGGGTCTGGCGAAGGCCGCCCGCGACCACACGGCGCTGAAGCTCATGACCGAGGCGCTGCTGACGCTGGAGGAGCACGAAACACTCGTCGTCCAGTCCGGCAAGCCGGTCGGGGTGTTTCCGACCGGGACGCGGGCGCCGCTCGTCCTCATGGCCAACAGCAACCTGGTCGGACGGTGGGCGACCAGCGAGCACTTCTACGAGCTGGAACGCAAGGGCCTGATCGCGTGGGGCGGATACACCGCGGGCGACTGGCAGTACATCGGGTCGCAGGGCATCGTGCAGGGCACCTACCAGACCCTCACGGCCGTCGCCGACGCGCACTTCGGCGGCGACCTGGCCGGACGGCTCGTCGTCACGGCCGGGCTCGGCGGCATGGGCGGCGCGCAGCCGCTCGCGACCGTGATGGCGGGCGGTGTCGCGCTGTGCGTGGAGGTGGACGCCGACCGGATCGCGCGCCGAATCGACAGCGGCTACCTCGAACGCGGCACCGAGTCGATCGACGAGGCGATCACGTGGGCGCGGGAGGCGACCGCGTCCGGGACGGCGGCGTCGATCGGGCTGCTCGGCAATGCCGCCGACGTGCTTCCGGCGTTGCGCGAACGCGGCCTGGCGCCCGACGTCGTGACCGACCAGACGGCGGCGCACGACCTGATGTACGGGTACGTCCCGTCCGGGATGACGCCCGCCGAGGCCGTCGCGCTGCGCGAGAGCGACCCCGACGAGCTGACCCGCCGCGCCCGCGCCTCGATCGCGACGCATGTCGAGTGCATGCTGGCCTGGCAGGACGCGGGCTCGATCGTGTTCGAGTACGGCAACAACCTGCGGGCGCAGGCGGCGGAGAACGGCGTCGACGCCTTCCGCATCCCGATCTTCATCGAGAAGTACATCCGGCCGCTGTTCTGCCAGGGCATCGGCCCGTTCCGGTGGGTGGCGTCGTCCGGCGAGCAGGAGGACATCGACGCGATCGACGAGATCGTGGTTCGCGAGTTCCCTGACAACCAGCTCGTCCAGCGGTGGATTCCGATCGCGCAGAAGTACGTGCGGCAGGCCGGGTTGCCGTCCCGCATCTCGTGGCTCGCGCACGGGGAACGGACGAAACTCGCGCTGCTGGTGAACGAGGCAGTTCGGCAAGGCGCGCTGCGCGGTCCGGTCGCGTTCACCCGCGACCACCTCGACGCGGGCGGCGTCTCCCAGCCGTTGCGCGAAACAGAGAACATGCCGGACGGCTCGGACGCCGTATCCGACTGGCCGCTGCTGAACGCGCTGCTCAACTCCGGTTCCGGCGCCGACCTCGTGGCGATCCACGCGGGCGGCGGCGGATACGCGGGATACATGCAGAGCGCCGGGGTCACTTTGGTCGCGGACGGCACCGCGGCCGCCGACGAGCGGATCACCTCGGCCCTGACCGCCGACACCGGCATCGGGATCATGCGGTACGCGGACGCGGGATACGAGACGGCGGCCGACGCCGTCCGGTCGAGCGGCCTTCGGTGGTTCGGATGACCGCCGGTGCTTTGGAGGGCATTCGCGTCCTGGACCTGAGCCGCGTCCTGTCCGGCCCGCTGTGCGCGCGTAGCCTCGCCGACCTCGGCGCGGAGGTCATCAAGATCGAGTCGCCCGCGGGCGACGACGGCCGCCACTTCGGCCCGTTCGTGGACGGCGACAGCAGCTTCTACCGCCACCTGAACCGCAACAAGGTCGGCATCACCCTCGACCTGAAGAACCCGGCCGACCAGGAGCGGTTCGCCCGTCTCGTCGAGCGCTCCGACGTGCTGATCGAGAACTTCCGGCCCGGCGTCCTCGCCCGTCTCGGGTTCCCGCCGGACGAGCTGCTGCGCCTCAACCCGGGCCTGGTCGCGGTCAGCATCAGCGGTTTCGGCCAGTCCGGGCCGCTGGCCGACCGTCCGGCCTACGACCTGATCGTGCAGGCGATGTCCGGCCTGATGTCGGTGACCGGGCCCGACGGCGGCCCGGGTGTCCGCGTCGGGGTCAGCATCGGCGACATCGTGCCCGCCCTGTACGCGACGTCGGCAGTGCTGTCCGCCCTGTACCAGCGCGAGCGGACGGGACGCGGGCAGCACATCGACGTCTCCATGTTCGACGGGCTCGTGTCGATCCTGGAATCGGTGGCGATGCGGGCGCTGCATACCACCGAGGACGTCGGCCCCACGGGCGGCCACCACGCGATCAGCGCGCCGTATGGAACGTTTGAAACAAAGGACGGCCCGGTCGCCATCGCCGTCGCGAGCGACACCCTGTTCGCGCGGCTGGCGGGCGTGCTCGACCGTCCCGGCTGGCTCACCGACGAGCGGTACACGACCGACGCCGACCGCGGCCACAACCGCGAAGAGCTGTGCGTCGACGTTGAGGAGGCGCTCGCGCACCTGACCCGGGAAGAAGCCCTCGATCTGCTGGGCGGGGCGGGGGTGCCGTGCGGACCGGTGCTGTCCGTCCGGGAGGCGCTGTCGCATCCGCACGCGCTGGCCCGCGACCTGGTGCGCGACGAGCCGGACGGTTTCCGCACCCTCGCGGGCGGCTTCCGAACCACGGGAACCGTTGACGAGTTCCGCCCGGCACCCGGGCAGGGCGAACACGACGCACTGGTGGCGCGCTGGCTCGCCGAGGAGCCGCGTGGCACGTCCCGTCCGGAGCGAAGGGAGTAGGCACCGTGCAGAAGGTCGACCTCGTCGACGGACCCGTCACCATCGCAGGCGCCCTGGACGTGGAGCACACCGACACCGGGCTGATCCCGAGGCGGCTGCCCGCCTGGACGCGCCCGCAGATCACCGACTCCTACATGAAGCTGATGGTGCCGCGCCCCGCCGGTGTGCGCCTGGTGTTCCGCACCGACGCCGACAGCGTCGAGCTGGACGTCTTCGTGACCCGCTTCCGCAACGCCTACCATCCGCTGTTTCCCGTCGCGTTCGACGCGGTCGCCAGCTGGTGCCGCGTCGTCTCCCGCGAGGTGCGCGGCGGCGACATCGCCGTCGTCCGCGCAGGTCAGGTCGTCGAGACCGAACACGGCGAGGCCGAGACCCTCCGCTTCGACGGGCTCGGCGAACAGTGGAAGGACGTCCAGATCTGGCTGCCCCAGGCGGCCATCGTGGAACTACGGGAAATGCGCGCGGACGGAACCGTCGCCCCCGGACGCCTCCCCGGACGCCGTTGGATTCACTACGGCAGCTCGATCAGCCACTGCGCCGAGGCGGGCACCGCGACCGACGCCTGGCCGACCTGGGTGGCGCGCCGCGCCGGGCTCGACCTGACCTCGCTGGCGTTCGCCGGGAACTGCCATCTCGACCCGTTCGCCGCCCGCACGATCCGCGACGAGCCCGCCGACGTCATCACCCTCAAGGTCGGCATCAACGTGCAGAACCTCGACTCGCTCAAGGAACGCACGTTCGTCCCGGCGTTGCACGGGTTTCTCGACACGATCCGCGACGGCCATCCGAGCACCCCTCTCCTGGTGGTGTCGCCGATCATCTGCCCGACGTCCGAGGACCGGGCCGGGCCCACCGTCCAGGACGAAACAGGCCGATACAACGCGACGGGCGACCCGTCCGGCCTCACCCTCCGCCGGATCCGCGCGCTGATCGACGAGATCGTCACGGTGCGCATCCACCACGGCGACGCGCACCTGCGCTACCTCGACGGCCGCGAACTGTTCGGCCCCGACGACGCGACCGACCTCTACGACGGCCTCCATCCGAACGCGGCCGGATACCGCCGCATCGGTGAACGCTTCCACGCGCACGTGTTCGGCCCGTCCGGCATCTGGCCGGAACTGGGCGGCGCTAAGAACGAAGGGCGAGCACGATGACGACCGTATCGACACACGACCAGCACACGTCCCGCGTGATCAGCCTCATCGACGAGCACGAGCCGGAGATCGTCGCGTTCCTACGCGATTTCCTGCGCATCCCGAGCGTGTGGGGCGACGGCCCGAACCTGACCGCCGCCGCCGAACACCTCGCGATGGCGCTCGCCGACGCGGGCGTCGCGGTGGAGCTGCCCGGCTCGGGCACCGACGGGATGCCGAACGTCCTGGCCCGCGCGTCCAGCGGCCACAATCCAGACGAAGCGCTCATCTTCAACGGCCACATGGAGGTGTATCCGCCGTCCGAGTCGTGGCAGCGCGACCCGTTCGGCGGGGAGATCGACAACGGCTGTATCTACGGTGTCGGCGTCGCCGACATGAAGGCCGGGACCGCCGCGATGACGATGGCGACGGCGATGCTGGCCAAGGCCGGGGTGCCGCTGCCCCGCGACGTCGTGGTGCTGGCCGTCCCGAACCACTTCGAGGGCGGCGAGGGCACCCGGCAGGCGCTGCGGGACGGGCTGCGCGGCGCGTACGCGATCAACTGTGAGCCCAGCGACCTGATGGTGCTGACGGGCCAGCGCGGCATCGCCTACGTCACGGTGACCGTGCGCGGCCGGGCGTCGCACACAACCGCGCTGGACATCGGCGTGAACGCCGTCGCGCGGGCCGCCGAGGTCATCCGCGAGGTGCTGGCGATGCCGATCACCCGCGCGGACGGCACGCCCCTGGACGACGTGAAAATCTGCAACGCCGCGCAGATATCGGGCGGCGTGGCGCACAACCTCGTCCCGGAGAAGTGCGAGATCACGTTCGACTTCCGGTTCCCGGCGGCCCAGACACAGGACGACGTGCTGCGGGACGTCCGCGCCGCCGTGGAACGCGCCATCGACCGTCTCACCGAGTTCCCTGTGGACGTCGAGCTGGAGGCGACCTGCCTGAAGAACCCGCGCAGCTCGCTCCAGGTGCCGTCCGGCGAACGCCTCCTCACCGACGTCGCCGCCGCGCACCACCGCAGCACCGGGCAGGCCGCCGCGCACGACGTCCACCCGGCGTGGCCCGACACCCCGATCTTCTGGGAGTCGGGCATCAAGGCCGTCACCTACGGCCCCGGCTCGATGGACTGCTACTGGGACGACGAGTGGGTCGCGGTCGAGGACTACCTCGCCGCCGTCCGCACCTACGCCGTCGCGGCCCTGACGTTGGGCGGCGCGGATGCCTGACGTCGCGGAGATCTGCTCGGACCTCATCAGGTTCGACACGACCAACCCCGGCGGCACCGAGCGCAAGGCGGCCGAATACGTCGCCGCGCTCCTCTCAGGCATGGGCCTGGAACCAACGATCATCGAGGCGGAACCGGGCCGCACGAACCTCGTGGCCCGTATCGCGGGAACCGATTCGACCCTGCCCGCACTGCTCGTCCAAGGCCATCTCGACACCGTCCCCGCCGACGCCTCCGCCTGGTCGCGGCACCCTTTGAGCGGCGACATCGCGGACGGCCACGTCTGGGGCCGGGGCGCCGTCGACATGAAGAACGCGGTCGCGATGACCCTCGCGGCCGTCGAGGGCGCCCTGGCCGCGGGGCGTCGTCCGCGCCGCGACATCGTGCTGGCGTTTCTCGCCGACGAGGAAACGGGCGGGAAACTCGGCGCCGGGCACCTGGTGACCGAGCACCCCGACCTGTTCGAGGGATGCGGCGCGGCGGTCGGCGAGGTCGGCGGCTTCAACGTGCCCGTGTCCGGCGCGCCGCTGTTCGCCGTCTCGGTCGCCGACAAGGGTCTGCGCTGGTACGAGGTGCTGGAGCGGGGCGTCGCGGGACACGGCAGCATGATCCCCCGCGACAACCCGATCCCCCGCCTGGCGGAAACAACGCTGCGTCTGGCGTCGCCCGAGCGCGGCTACACGGTCATCGAGCCGATGCGGGTGCTGGCGTCCCGTATCGCTGGACGTGAGGTCACCGACCCCGACGACGTCGCGGACGTGCTCACCACCCAGACGGGCCCGTTCGGCCGGATGTTCGCCGCCGGTATCCGCACCACCGTCAACGTGACGAGGGTCGGCGCCGGATACAAGGAAAACGTCATCCCCGGCGAGGCGTGGGCGCGGTTCGACTGCCGCTACCTCCCCGGGCACGAAGACGAACTCGAAGAGCACATCACCTCCAGCCTCGCCGAGGGGACGGAGGTGACGCTGCTGCGCCGCAGCCAGGCCGTGTTGTCCGACCACGAAAGCGAATGGTTCGGTCGGCTCACCGAGGCACTCCGGCAGGAGAGCCCCGACTGCGCCGTCGCGCCATTCGTGTTCAGCGGCGGCACCGACAACAAATGGTTCCGCACCCTCGGCATGGAAACGTACGGATTCACGCCGATGCTGTTGCCGCCGGACTACGACTATCCGGCGATGTTCCACGGCGTCGACGAGCGCGTCCCGGTGGACGCCCTCAAGTTCGGCGTGCGAGCGATGGAGAGACTGATATCCCTATGAGTCGAACGCGAGGGCCCAGGGTAGCGATCATCGGCTGCGGATTCGGCGGCATCGCCACCGCCGTGAAGCTGAAGAAGAAGGGCCTCACCAACTTCACCGTCTTCGAGCAGTCGGACGGCCCCGGCGGCACCTGGTGGGACAACCGGTATCCCGGGTGTGAGGTCGACATCGCGTCCCATGCCTATTCCTTCTCCTTCCTGACCTACGACTGGACGCGCACCCACGCCGGTCAGGACGAACTCCAACGTTATGCCGAACACGTCATCGACCGTTTCGACGTGCGCCGCCACTGCCGCTTCGGCGTCCGCGTCGAATCGGCGACCTGGGACGAGGAGAAGGCCCGCTACGAACTGCGCCTAGGGTCCGGCGAACTGGAACCGTTCGACGTGGTGATCAGCTGCCTGGGCCTGCTCAACCAGCCGCGATACCCCGACTGGCCGGGCCTAGACGACTTCGAGGGCCCGAAGTTCCACACGGCCCGCTGGGAGTCCGAACACGACCTGACCGGAAAGCGCGTCGCCGTCGTCGGGACGGGTTCCACCGCCACCCAGATCGTCCCGGCCATCGCCGACACGGTCGAGAAGCTCCACGTCTTCCAGCGGCAACCGGGCTGGATCCTGCCCAAGGGCGAACGCGACTACACCGCGCGCGAGCGCGCCATTTTCCGTCGGCTGCCGTTCACCCAGAAGCTCCGTCGGCTGCGCCTGTTCTACCAGTTTCGGGTCTTGTACAAGGCGTACGACATCCATGGCAAACAGCAGCAGCAGAACCTTCAGAAATGCCGCGACTACATTCGGGAAACAATCAAGGACCCGAAGCTACGCGAGCAACTAACCCCCGACTACCCCTACGGTTGCAAGCGCCCGGTTCTGGCAACGGGCTTCTACCCGGCATTGAACCGGCCCAATGTGGAACTCGTCCCGCACGCGGTCACCCGGGTCACCCCGAAGGGCATCGTGGACGACACGGGCACCGAGCACGAGATCGACGTCCTAGTCATGGCCACGGGCTTCCACGCGACGAAGTTCCTGGCATCACTTGACGTACGCGGCACCGGCGGCGTCTCTATTCACGACACATGGAAGAACGATCCGAGAGCTTTCCTGGGCATCACCGTCCCCGGATACCCGAATTTCTTCATGCTCTACGGCCCCAACACCAACGGCGGCTTCTCGGTCATCGCCCAGTTGGAACGCCAGGCCGAGGTTGCGGCCCGGATGGTCGCCCGCATGCGCCGCAAACGCCTCCGCGCCATCGACACCCGTCCTTCGGCTGCCGACCGCTGGGTGCGGTGGGTCGACGAGCAGATCGCCAAGCACACCTCCGTGATGGAGGCGAACTGCACGAACTACTACCACTCCGAGTCGGGCCGCAACGTCACCCAATGGCCGAAACCCCACGGCGAGTACTATGTGGCGACGAAAACCCTCCCCTACGTCGGCTTCATAGAAGTCCGATGAAGACGCACGGCCTTGAGGCGCTCAAAGCCGCCGACCCGGAATTCTTCGCCGCCTGCGTCGAGCTGGTGAACGCCCCCCGCCACTCCACACTCGACGCCAAGACCCGCGAACTGGTGGCCCTGGCAGTCAACTCCGCCGTCACCCACCTGCACGAACCCGCCGTCCGCCGCCACATCCGAGCAGCCCTGGACGAAGGCGCGACCCGCGAAGAAATCCTGGAGACCTTCCAGCTGGTAGCCGTCCTGGGCATCCACGCCGCCAGCACCGGCTTCCCCCTCCTATGCGACCTGCCCCCGTCCCCCAAGACGGACACCGATCCGGACCGCGAGGCCATCAAGGCAGAGTTCATCCAACGACGCGGCTACTGGGACGCCTCCTGGGAGGACGTCCTCCAGCGAGCCCCCGCCTTTTTCGCGGCCTACCTGAACTTCTCCGCGATCCCCTGGGCCAGAAACGTCCTGGAACCCAAGGTCAAGGAACTGATCTACATAGCGATCGACGCATCCGCGACGCACATGTTCGTGGACGGCCTGAAAGTCCACATCCAGAACGCCACCAACCACGGAGCAACCCCGGACGAGATCGTCACCGTCCTGGAAATCGCCAGCACAATCGGCATCCAGACCCTGGAACTAGGCGTCCCCCTCCTCCAAGAGGAACTAGACCGCCGCTCCGGCTAGGCACTCCCGAACAGCCCCCGGCAGTTCCCTCAACCGATGCATGGGCAGTTCCAGAAGGCTGACGTCCAGGGCCCACGGCGCGGACTCAGCGATCAAGGCGCGCGCCTGCCGTTTGGTCAGGTCAGGCTGGACGCCGATCAGCGCGTCCCGCCAAACGTTCACCACCTTGCCGTGCGCCCGGTCCATCACCGCTCGCAGAACCAGGGAAACCAGATCGCCCCCACCGAACGACTTGCGGACGGCCTCGACCGCCCGTCCGTCCGCGTGCAGTTCATAAACGGGATCGAGCACCGTCGCGAGTTCGCGCACGTCAACGGGATCATCGGTAATGACCCGCACTCGCTCGGCCCGAGTCGCCAGCAGTACACGCGCCAGAGCCGCGTCCATTCCCTTGGGCAGGGCAACCCCGACCTGCCGCACCTTGGCCGCGTACGGCTTGGCCAACCAGGTACTCAACCGAACCCGAGGCACCCCGGGCAGCACATCGTTCGGCCACGTCCCGACCAGAACGTCCGCCCGCAGGTCTCCCAAGTCCTCAGCCGAAACAGGAACCTGCCCTGCGGCCTCCACCGCCTGCGGCCCCTGCGTATAAATGGCGGCACTGAACCGCTCGGCCCGCGCCCCAGCCGCCGGGAGGCTCTTGGACGTAGGACGCAGCACATACAAATCAGCAGCGGACCCGATGGCCTCAGCGCCGTGATACCGGTTGAAGTCCGGATAGACGGCTTCGGACACCAGATTCAAATCGAGCAGTGCCTTCTGCACTTTCAAGGCCAGCATCGGCGTCCGATCGCTGGCGCCATAGGCGAGCAGCACCCGCCCACTCCCCTGCTCACGCAACCCCTGAACGCCGCGAGCCACGAACAACCCGACCCCGTCCGGCGTATAGGGCGGATCGGTGACGACCACATCGGCGAAACTCTCCGCCGACGACGGCAACCCCAGCCGCAGATCAGCCCACCGCGTCCGCACTGGAACCCCAAGCTCGGCGGCCCGCTCATCTATATAAGCGAGAATCCGTTCATCCACGTCGACCACCATCGTCTCGACCTGCGGATGAATCATCGCGACAGCAAGCGACGTCAGGTCATGGTCGCCTACACACAACAACCGCGCGTCCTCAAGCCAGAACCGAGCCCCCAGAAGCAACGCCCGCCGCACCACCGTTTCCGCCGTAGCGGCCACATGATCTAGCACATGCCGCCCACGCGGCGCCCGAGCGATGAACTCTGCCAGCCGCTCAACAACTGCCGCGTGCTCCGACAGCAAATGCCCAACGGGATCGGCCGGAACAAACGGCCGCCATGCCCCCTCCAACAGCTCCCCGGCCCGCCGCGCCTGCTCACCAGTCAGCCGGAACCGTTCACCACCACGCTCCAACTCCAGCCCACCCAGCAGCATCTCCACAGACCGCCGAGGGGCCGCGCTCTCCCGAACAAGGTCGGCGAGCGTCCACCACTGCCCGTCCACCAGCAGACTCAACGCGGTGTGAACGCGCCGAGGGTCCATGCCATCAACAACCGGAAGCCCCGCCGTCCCGTCCACCCGCCAGACCCTATCGCCCCCTGGTCACGCCCTGTGGTCCCCGCCACGACCGGGCTGGACGTTGAAGCGCACGCCGCACAGCGATGTCACTTTCGCCCACACCCCGGCCACGATACGAGCTGCCGAATGAGCACTGGATCGAGGTCGACGTCCACATGAATTCCGGCGATGCACATATAAGGATTAGATTTGGCCACCGTCATGCAACACTAGCGATATGCATTAAATTGCTTGGCAAAATGCATTATCGGGGATATCCTGGGCGGGCTGCCGACCGAAGGTATGGCCATGGAGCCGTCATCGTCCAAGTTCGCGGACTTCGTAGCACTGATCGTTGTCGGCACCGCCATCTGCGTACTGGCGGCCAGCTTCTACTGGATGGTGTCCAACGGCAACAAGCTGGCGCTGGACAACATGCATAGGGCCGAAAAGAGGGCTCGGCAGACCAGCCGGGACATGTTCGGCGCGTTCGCGGCCCTGCCACCGTCCGCGTCAGAGGCCACCTTCCGAGACACGATCGCCGGACGTGCCGTCCAACTCCTCAACTTCGACTCCCGGTCCGGGCGGACCAAGCTGACGATCAAGGTCCATGAGTACGCGGACACCACCGGCGCACGAATCACGCACCTGGAGCTCTGCTTCGACTACACGTTGCTGCGGCCAGAGGCGGGAACCTCGACGTACCAGGAGGTGAAGTGCCCAGCCAAGGACGAATGGACCCGCTGGGACCTGTACTACCCAGGAGGCTAGCGAGCCGTCGTCCCCCCGGCCGTCGTTCGGAACCTGGTTTTCCGCCATTCGGAGGCGTCATGAGCACCCATCGGACCAGCGAGCGTCCGTCTCACCGGGCCACCGATGACCCGTCGGCCAGGCCTGTCGGAGCCCCAGAATGTTCGCTCTACGGCTGCTGATCGCGCTGTGCGCGGTGCCATTGGTCGCGGTCGCGTTCACCGGTGTCGGCTACCTGACCGTACGCGTCCACTCGCTGTACCTTCTGCTCAGCCTGGCCTGCGTCGCGCTGGCACTGATGGTCGTCTGGCACGTCGACCGCCTCTACGAAGATGAGGGTTCGGCCATCTGGGTGATCGGGACGGGTGCCGTCCTGGTCGTTGCCGTCTTCACCGGTTATGTGCTGACGATCGGCTGGATTGCTCCACGGCACACGTGCACCGTGGTCGAGGCAGGTACGTGGTCCCGGGTCACACCCGGCGGCGGGCAGGAGAACCACGAATATCGCCAATTTGTCTGCGACGACGGGCGCACCGACATGTTGGGAATGAAACCGGCTCCGCAGATGGACGACATCACCGACATCACCGACAGGTACAAAGGGAGCCGGACGCAGGTGGCTTACGACCCGAACGGACCGCTACCCTCCATGACCGTCCGCCACCGGATCCCCTACCTGCTCTTTGCCGCCATCGGAATGGCTTTTCTGGTGGTGTTCCACATAGTGGCCGTCCTCGACGATCAGGACCGGCGGCGATCCGGGAATTCTCTGCCCGCCGGGAAATAGTCCGTGCCGCATCGAGCACGGCGAACAGATCTGAGCAAAACAAGAGCGGCCCGCCGTGCTCGTGCACGTTCCGGCTGGTCAGCGGAGTTCGACGAAGGTGTTGGTGACCCTGTCCGGCGGGCAGTAGGTGGAGGATGTGCCGCCGACCGGCGCCCACGGTCCGTACCCCATGATGGTCCCCACGCCAGGGATGTGGTGGGTGTAGAAGCAGACGATCCGGTGCTCTCCGGTCCCGCCGAGGCAGGTGCTGGACGCGGTGCTGAAGTTGAAGGACACGCTGCACTGCGTCGGGCTGGCCGAAGCAGGCCCCGCCATCACGGGCACGGCCGTCAGCGCGCCGAGCGCCACAGCCGAAGCCACAGCGGCCTTACGCGAGAAGAACTTCACAGGTCCTCCTTGAGGGGGTGGGCGAACAGTTGCTCACCCCCCATTCGCCCAAGCCACCCCCATGGATGACCCCACCCCCACAAATTCCAAAAGAACAGGCTTTGTGTCCCACCCGCCGCTGGTTCGGCGGCGGGCGGGACACGGGACGCGAGACGGACGCCCGGGGGCAGAGCCCGCCGTCCAACGCCCCCTTCGCACGGGCCACCCCTCCCGCGCGGTCCGCCCCCTCCCGGACGGCTCCGAGAGGAATCTCACCTCTGACCGGGGCCGAACCAGCGGTGCGCGTGACCCGGAACGCCGTGAATCACGTCGCGACGCGAACCCGCCCGGCCGCCGCGCGTGGACGATGGCCCGGCGACGTGCCTACCCGGCCGACTTCTCCGGCGCGTCCCCCACAGCGCACCGAGCAGAAGCCCGAACAGAAGGAACGCGACGGCGACGATCCCGAACGCGCCCGCCATCCGGATCACGTCACCCGACGTCGTGTACATGCCGGTGGCGATCACGGACGGCATGCCGCGTCCCGCATCACGAGCCGGTGCCGGACCGCACCGAGCGTCTCCTCGATGTCCTCGACCGCCGCGATCGTGCCGTGGTCCATCGTCCACGCGAAGCGCGGAAGCCCGAGGTCGAGGACGACCGTCACGTCGGTCGCGTACCCCAACCGAACGTGACTGATCCTCGCGGACGTCTCCCCGTCCGGAAAGACAAGGAACGCCTTGAGATCGTCGGTGTCGTTCGCGGCGGCCGCGAGCTTGACGACATTCTCCGTCCGCACCTCCGGATGAATCCTTGATTTGGGGCTTTTTTCGTTTTTGGCGCACATTGCCGTCATCACCTCGCAGGACAGATTTCTGTTTAACACTGCAAGTGTGCGCCGGGACGGGCTATCGTTTCTACGTTCGCGCAACTACCGAAACGTAAGGAGTAGAATATGGAAGACCCTCAAGCGCTCGCCCCAGATAGATCATTATGGGACTACATAGCCGTTGAGCTGCGCCGGATGCGCGAGGCTCGCGGCCTGTCCGGCAACAAACTCGCCCAACAACTCGGATGCGACCGCTCATACGTTTCGCGCGTGGAAAACGGACGCATGCCCCTGTCCCTGCGCTATGCCAGGGAGCTGGACCGCCTGTGGGAAACCACATTTGTCCGGCTCGTCCGATTGGCGCAGGCAAGCGACGACGGCGACTGGTTCACCGGCCTCACAGATCACGAGGCCCGCGCCACCCGACACCGCATGTGGTCCGCCCTGCTGGTCCCTGGCCTCCTCCAGACCCCGGACTACGTGAGGGCACTACTCCACGTAGGGGTGGACCGGGATATGGATGCCGATCTCGAGCAGCGTCTCGCTCGGCAGGCAACGGTGTGGAACAGTCCCAAACCGCCACTGGTGAGCGTCATCCTCAGTTGGACCGTCCTCTCACAGCCCGTGGGCAGCGTAGAGGTGATGCGCGCGCAGATCTCGCACCTGATGGAATTGGCGGAAGAACCGCACATCTCCATCCGGGTCATGGAGGCGGCCAGCGGAGCACACAACGGATTAGACGGGTCTTTCCGGCTCCTGACTGTCGGAGACCGAGAAGTCGCGTTCACAGACGCACCCGAACGAGGACGACTCGTGACAACCCCTTCGGACGTGATGAAGTACGCAGTACGCTACGACCGACTGGCCGACCTAGCGGCACCCGTCGGCACGTCGCGAACCATCCTCGGCGAGAGCATGGAGGCGTACCGATGACCGAATGGCGCAAGTCGTCCCACAGCGGCACGGGATCGCAGTCCGACTGCGTGGAACTGGCGGCCCTCCCCGGCACGGTCGGTATCCGAGACAGCAAGAACCCGAACGCCCCCGCGCTGGCACTCCCCGCCGCGAGCTTCCGCGACCTACTCACCACGATCAAGCGCGGAGACCTGGACCGGGCGTAACCGCACGCGACGGCCCGCCCCGGGAACCATCCCGGGGCGGGGTCGCTGCGCAGATTGGGCCCAGAGCTGGCTAGATGGACAACTAGATCACAGTGGCAGCGGTCCACCTCCACCGGCGTGGGAAGCACCACTTGGCGTCGCCCCGCCGCACGGGCGGACTCGGTCCACCCCCAACAGGCGTGGGGAGCACACGATCGCGGCCGGAGCCCCGTCGCCGTCCCACGGTCCACCCCCACGGGCGTGGGGAGCACATCAACAGGGGCAGATTGGCGAGGACGTATTCCGGTTCACCCCCACGGGCGTGGGGAGCACACCTACAACCTGTGCAAGGGCGGCCTGGACGGCGGTTCACCCCCACGGGCGTGGGGAGCACGGCGGCGAGTGGTGTTTGGCCGAGGGTGCCGTTGGTTCACCCCCATGGGCGTGGGGAGCACTTCGCCGTCATGGCGGCCGCGCCCTGGCACACCGGTTCACCCCCACGGGCGTGGGGAGCACGGGACGGAGAACTGCGCACCGCGCCGGACTCCGGTTCACCCCCACGGGCGTGGGGAGCACGACCGAATTGGCGAATCCGCTGATCACACGTCCGGTTCACCCCCATGGGCGTGGGGAGCACCAACAGGCCTGGACGATCGACCCGGCCGCGAGCGGTTCACCCCCACGGGCGTGGGGAGCACATCCTCTGGTGGCCGCTCGGCAGATGCAGATCCGGTTCACCCCCACGGGCGTGGGGAGCACCTGTGGGCGAGCGGGATGCTGGGCGCGGTGTGCGGTTCACCCCCACGGGCGTGGGGAGCACTTCAGAACGCCGGATTTCACGTGCCCGCTGATCGGTTCACCCCCACGGGCGTGGGGAGCACGACGACTCGGCCGTGTTGCTCACCCACGGGGCCGGTTCACCCCCACGGGCGTGGGGAGCACGTCCTCCGCAACATCCACGACCAGGTTCGCATCGGTTCACCCCCACGGGCGTGGGGAGCACAGTACATGACTCTCCAGGAGACGGCCGACTACCGGTTCACCCCCACGGGCGTGGGGAGCACTGTGATGACACAGTCACCAACAGGGGAGGAGTCGGTTCACCCCCACGGGCGTGGGGAGCACGGATTCGCGGTGACCGTGCCAGAGAAAAGGAAAGGTTCACCCCCACGGGCGTGGGGAGCACATGTTCTGCGACGCCAACGGCCCGCACGCCACCGGTTCACCCCCACGGGCGTGGGGAGCACTCTCCGTCCTGCTCGTGGTGGATGAGGCCGACCGGTTCACCCCCACGGGCGTGGGGAGCACCCCCCACCCTTCCCCGTCGTAATCGGAGTCCTCGGTTCACCCCCACGGGCGTGGGGAGCACCTCTGATCACCAGAACTGACGTTGTACGTTCCCGGTTCACCCCCACGGGCGTGGGGAGCACCAGCCACGTAACAGGGGCGTTGATGAAGCTCCGGGTTCACCCCCACGGGCGTGGGGAGCACACTTTGCGACCTGCGGGTTCACAAAGGCGCATGGGGTTCTGGTGATTGGCTGGGTCGGTCTGGGTCCGCTGTGGGGTCTTCGGTGTTCTGGGGGAGGAAGCGGACGAGTTGGAGGCCGTCGAAGTCTGCGATGCGGCGGCGGCGTTCTCCGGCGGTCTTGACGGTGAAGCCTTGTTCGGTCGTTGCCGGGTGGACGAGGACTGCGGCGCCCTCTCTTATCAACACTCCCGGCCGAGCAACATGTGAGGGTAACCCCGGTAGATTCGGTCGCCGAGGCGTATGTCAAGTCCGTCGATGAACTCTTGGAGACGTGCGATGGCCTCCTCGGCGCTCTCGGCGTCGCCCTTGAACTCGAATTCGACGAAATGCCCCGCGTCGGCCACGGTGTCGAACGCGATGACGGCCTCGCCCGGGACGGTCCATTCCTCGCGGGTCTTGTCCACGATGACGAGCTTTGCGAAGTCGAGGGCGAGCAGCGTCCGGCGCAGCGCCTCGATGTCCTCGACGGGCGTCTCGTACTCGTCGCAATGCGTCTTGATTTCGGTGTCCTCGGGAAGCCACCGCTTGTAGTTGATCGATGCTCCGGTGTCGGTCTCGCGCAGACGCAGCCACTCGGAGATCACGGCGGGGGCGAGAAAGTCCCGGTGTGGAGTGTTGTAGTAGGTGTCCACCTGCCGGACGGCCGATCCGCGCTTGCCGCCGCGTGCCTCAAGCTCCCGCTTGAGCTCGTCCGGCTCGTTAAGCGCGAACTTCTGCTCGACCTCGATGTATTTCACTGTCGATCACTCCTTGATGGTGGGTGCACCCATCCCAGAGGGCAGCCTACGGACGCTGGGGCATGGTGCGTGGCTTTTCGCCATCCGGGCGGTGAACGCGTCACGGAGTGGGGCGAGCAATTGGTGCAACCAGGTGATTTCGGCGGTGGTCAGCGCTTCGCCGAGACTCGTGATCGTAGTGTTGATCTGCTCGGCGTCTCGGAAGCCGACCAAGACGGGAGCGGCAGGGTCACGGGCGAGGGCGTAACGCAGGGCGACACGTGCCAGATCCGACACGGCTTCGCCGAAATGTTCCCGGACGGACGCGAGGCCGTGGTGCACCTCGTGGAGCGCCTCGGGAGTGAACATTGGGTCTTGGCGACGGTGGTCGCCTTGACGGAACGCGCGCATACGGTCCGGGCAGTGGGTACCGAGCAGGACGCCTTGTCCGAGGGCCTGTTTGATGATGACGCCGACGCCTTGTGACTCGGCGAGGTCAAACACATCGGTCTCGTCAGGCGTGTAGAGGGGGGATAGCAAGTTGTGCCGGACGGTCAGGACGTCGGGCCGGATCTCCTCGTACAAGTGCAGAAACCGTGCGGCCTCGTGTGTGCAGCGCTCATGGCTCGGGCCGGTTGCCCATTCGAGCGCGAATGTGTGCGGGGCCCGCATCCCGACAGCGCGTACGAGGCCATGTTCGACCAACGCACGCATCTGCTTGATAGCTCCGGGTAGGTACTGGTCGCCCTCACCAAAGTCGGTGGAATGGAAGAAATAGACGTCCAGGTAGTTAGTTCCAAGGTTGGCGAGCGTGCATTCGAGCTGGCGCCTCATCTGTCCGTCCGCGTAGGGATGGGCGGCCGAGGCGAGGTAGCCGACCTTGCTTGAGATCACGAGGTCACTGCGGCGGACGAGAGAGAGTAGACGGCCAAGGAGCCGCTCTGAGCGGCCGAGGCCGTACACATCGGCGGTGTCGTAAAGGGTCACGCCCAAGTCGTGAGCATGTAGCAGCCCAGCGAAAGCGCGACCGCTGTCTACGTGGTCCCAACCGATCGGTACACCGCGGTTTGTGGCCGGCCCTCCAATCGTCCAGCAGCCTGCGCCGAGGGCAGAGACGGAGCGGCCGAGGCCGCGCAGGTGACGGGTTTCCAAGTTCGTGCACATGGGACGCCTCGTCGGTCAGGTTCCGCAGGAGTCGGCAGCGTTGATCAGACGCCATGTATCGGTGCTGCTCCAGCGGGCGTGTTCGGCCAACAGGACCCCGGCCTCGACCGGGGGGAGGGCGTGAGCGAGGTCGGTCACAGCGTCGTCCACGGGGTACGGAGCCGTCTGATGAGGATGTCGGCGAGCTCCGCGCACGCTTCGTCCAGCCCCTCATGGTGGCCGGGGTCGGCATCGGTGCGGTCCAGAAGGGCGAGCATCCCGCCGAATAGGTCGTAACCCGCGCGCTTGAAAGTCACGCGCATGTCCCGGATTGCGCTGCGCCTATCTCCATCTGCCAGCTTCTCCAACGACTTAAGCGTGTAGTCGAGTGCGAAATTGCGATCGACCCACAGTTGCGCCCGTCGTGAGAGGACACCAATGCGCCAGTCAGCGAACCGAGCATCGACGCGCCCCATAGACGGACGTACGGCATCGGTCAACCCAGCCGCCTCGGCGGCGCGAGTGTAGGCCGCACCGATGAGACATTCCATCGATACCAGCGTGTAGCTGACTGCCTCGTGGAAGGGCTGGCCAGCAGCATGCTCGGCCACGAATCCTTCGTCGTGCACGCCGTCGATGATCTCGGCGACGCTCAGGTGTGAGAGGGGACGGAGGATCAAGTCCATGCGGCCCTGGAACGCGTAGGTCGCGTGCAGTTCCTCGGCGTTCATCAGATGATCGAAAGTGATGTAGGTGAAGCGAGTCGGCACACCCAAAGCCGACAGGGTTCTCAGGGCTAGGACGTTCTGTTCTCCGGTGGTCCCCTTGTTGAAGCGATCGAGGATCGAGGTAACGCCGGACTCGACGCCGAACAGGCAGCGACGTAACCCGCGCTCGGTCAGTCCCCGCCACATCCGCCCTCGCTCGAGATGCCACTCCCGGTCACGGTCGAGCCGTACGGCCTGATCCACACGGCACGAGGTCTCCCATCCGAAGCCGCGCGAGTGAAGCATGTCGGCGACGGCCAGGGCACGCGGGACGGCACCCTCGTCTCGGCCAACGAACTCCTCATCGACCAGGTACAGCGTCCGCGAAATGTCGGGGCGTTCGTCGAAGACCTCCGCGAACGCGTCCAGGACCCAGCCGAGCGCCTCGGGAGCGGAGCCAGCCCAAGTGCCCTTATGTCCACGTGGGCAGAAGGAGCAGAAGTTCGTACAGCCTCGTGAGGTCTCAAGCTGGGCGACCCCCCGATAATCGAACGTACGGGGGAGGAGATCCAATTCGGGCCAAATGTCGGGACGCGTGCGGTTGGCGACCGTTGCGGTGCGGCGCGCGCTCCCGATGGTCAGAGTTCCCTCACCGCGTTCCACGCCTCGGTAGCCGATGCCGCGAATATGGTCACGAACAAGGTCTCCGTGCCAGTGCGCGAGTACGTCCGCGATGGTCGTCTCGCCCGCGCCGCGCGCTACGAGTAGATCAGGGTAGCGGTCCAGAAGTAGCCGTTCGTTCCGTACGGTCAGGCTTCCTCCGACCACGACCAGCGGACCATCCACGTCGGAGGTGATCTCATCGAGAACCGACATCATCAGGTCGTGCTGGCCGAAGGTCGCCGAGATCCCCACGATGTCCGGCCTATCGGTCGTGATCCGCTCGATGATGTCGCGAAGACCGACGCCGAGTTGCATGTCCATTAACTCGACACGCCCGAGCAACGTCGCCCGTGCGGCGCGGGCGAGATCGGAGATTCCCAGCGGGAAGCGGGGCAGCGGGAAGTACTCGGGGTGGTACAGCGCGGCCAGGAGCAGCCGAGGCCGCATGAGCCGATGCAGCCCCGCCGGGGTGATGCGCATACTCGAGATCCACGAGGTCGGCTGATCCGGCGTCAAGGCGGCCTCGGCCCAGGTCGGCCACTCTCGGGTCTTGTGAGGCGCCCCGGACAGGTCAGCCACCGTCCATCCGGTGTGTCCAGCGTTCTCGACGAATACGAGGCGGCGTTCCAAGGTTCCGGTGACGACCGCACTAACGCCGACCCATCGCTGTAGGGCCTCGGTCAGCGCGCCAGGGTCGGTCAGGCACGCCGCGCCGAGATCGACCTTCGCGCCCGTGGCGTACTCGACCGCGAATCTCAGCCGCTCACGGGGATCGGCCATGGTCGGGACCGAGCTGGTCACGAGCGTGCCCCACTGACTTCGATAACTTGATGCGGCACTTCCTGGGCGGCGATACCGGTCATGACCGCGCCGTGAGGACGCGTTCGATCGCGGTCACGGCGCCCTCGATGTCGTCGGCCGGGCCGAGCACGTCGCCCCATGACCACATCAGCGACCATCGCTCGTCGAGCAGGTCGCACCCGACGTCTTCCTTAAGGTCCGGCGCGGTGGGATTGACGATGCGCAGAACAGCCGGGCCGAATCGCGTCGCCTCCCTCACCTGCGCACGGAGATTCGTCCCGGCTTCAATGGCTTCGCCGAGCCGTTCAAGACGCCTGCGGCGCGGGCCAGCCGGTCGGGGCGTGCCTGCCACAGGGGCGAAACGAGCGGTGTGCATGACGGAGGTGTCCTTCCTGGGGTTCTGACGAACGGTTCTCTTCTAGAGAAGCTGGACGGACGCCTTCGCCCCAGAGCATCCGTGGCGCGGTGCTGGTGCAGTCGGGAGGCATCTCTGGTGCATTGGCGCTGCACCGCCGATTCACGCCTTACGCTGACATCGGCGAACCCAATGACGACGAGTCGGGCTTCATCGCACGGAGGACCTTCGATGACGGCAGGACGACGGCCCCGGCTGGCCAAGCGCCGGAGCATGCGCGGGTTCAGTCAAGAAGCGCTCGCCACCGCCCTCGGGGCTGACCGGTCCACGGTTGCCCGATGGGAACGCGGACAATGTGACCCCCAGCCCCACCACCGGTCAAAGCTCTGCGGGCTCCTTCAGACCAGTCCGGACGAGCTGGACGAACTATTGACGATCGACGCGACAGGGACACAGGTCCAGGGGGCGGCTACTCAGAGACGGGTACTCCACGGCCGCGTCATCGCTCCCACGGTGGTCACTCCCGACGTCGGCTCTGATGAACTGGAGGACATGAACCGTCGGGAGTTGCTTCGCCTGCTGAGCACCGCGGGAACGCTGATTGCGGTACCTGACATCGTCGTCGATGGGCATGCCGACGACTTAGAACAGATCAGCCAGTACGAGCAACTGAACTCCCACCTGTGGCAGGTTTATGCCCTGTCGGAGTCCAAGCGGACCGTTTATCCCGTCGTCAGGCAACAACTCGACTTGCTGACCCGACGCCTCGATCGTTCGCATTCCTCCGCCACACACAAGCGAATCTGTGCCGCAACCAGTGATCTACTTCAACTCACCGGAGAAATTTTCTTTGACGCCAACCGGTATACCGATGCCACACATTGCTACAAGCTCGCGGCCGACGCCAGCAAAGAGGGCGAGGCTTTCGACCTGTGGGCATGCGCCTTGACTCGACTCGCCTACCTCAGCATGTACGAACGCCGGTTCGACGACGTGACGCCGATCTTGGAGGGGGCCGCTCGCGTCGCCCGGCATGGTGACGGTCAACTGGCCACTCGGCATTGGGTCGCCGCGGTTCAGGCGGAGGCGCACGCCGGTCGGAGGGATCTTGAAGCATGCGAACGCGCCCTCGACAAAGCAGAGCTGGTGAGAGCGCTGACCTGGCCTGTGATGCCGGGCGGTTGGCTCCGCTTTGACGGCTCGCGATTGGCCGAAGAACGCGGTACCTGTTACTCCGCTTTGGGACGGGCCGACTTGGCCTCCGAAGCGCTGACCGAGGCACTCAACACGGCTACCTCGCCACGCCGACGCGGAAGCATCTTGACCGATCTTGCCGCCCTGGGTGTACAGACCAGGGACCTTGATCGGGTCCTTGATTGCGGGGGCCAAGCGGTCGAACTGGCGGAACGGACCCGATCGTCAGGATACATCGGGCGCAAGCTCCAAGGATTGCGTACCCAACTCACCCCTTTGTCGTCCGATAATCGGGCGGCCCAACTCAGCGACCGAATCGCCCAACTCTAAGGAGACGATATGCAGGCGCAGTCGGACGCCCAGCAGAGCGAACACGGCCGCATCTTCCGGGAAGCGTGGATCGCGGGAGTGCGCAAGCACTACCCGGGCGACCCCAAACCCGGATATATCGTCCCATGGGACGAGACCCCCAGGTGGGAACGCCAAGCCGCAAGCGCGGTCTACCGACAAGTGGCTGATTTCGTCACGGTTTCCGGCGGAGCAACAGCCAAGCTCACTCGCGAGCAGAAGGGCCGCTTTGTCGCACTGTGCTGGATAGCCCAAATTCACTATCACATCCCCGAGCCCAAACCGGCCTACGTCGCGGATTGGGACGCGCTTCCAGAGTGGCAACAGCAGACCGACATCGATATCTTCGAAGAGATCGAAAACCGCGCTTGATCTTCGCCGACGGCCAGATGAGGGCCTGACCTTTTCTTCATGTCCCGCCCGCCGCCGGTTGGGCGGTGGGCGGGACACAGGACGCGAGGCGGACTTCTGGGGCAGGGTCCGCCGTCCAGCGCCCTTCACACGGGCCGCCCCTCCCGCGCGGCGATCCCCTTACCCGGACGGCCCGATGGGAAATCCGGCGTTCGGTCCACCCCCACGGGCGTGGGGAGCACACCTGCCTGGCGTCGGGCGCCGCTGCGAGCACCGGCCCACCCCCACTGGCGTGGGGAGCACGCACGCAGCTCCTCGCCGTTGGCGTGGTACGCCGGTCCACCCCCACGGGCGTGGGGAGCACGACCGCTACCTACGGGCCCGCCGCAAGCACCCCGGTCCACCCCCACGGGCGTGGGGAGCACGGCTGGCCCAGCCAACCCGGGGACTTCTTCGCCGGTCCACCCCCACGGGCGTGGGGAGCACCCTTCGCGACCTGCGGCTTCACGAAGGAACATGAGGTTCTGGTGATTGGTTGGGTCGGGCTGGGTCGGCTGTTGGGTCTTCGGTGTTTTGGGGGAGGAAGCGGACGAGTTGGAGGCCGTCGAAGTCGGCGATGCGGCGGCGGCGTTCTCCGGCGGTCTTGACGGTGAAGCCTTGTTCGGTCGTTGCCGGGTGGACGAGGACGGCGGCGAGGCGCTGCTCGTCGTCCGCCCACGCTCGTGCCTGACGTTCCAGCCACGTGGTGGTGAGGGACGGTGGCAGGATGCCCGCATAGCTGCGAACGCCTCCCGCGCCGACGGCCACAAGGCTCGTGCCGTTCCGCGCGAAACTCGTGAGCGCGGGTTGAGTGATCGAGGTTCCCGGGCCGAGCAGGACGCAGCTCAAGGCAGCGGCGGGCAGGTAGACCCGTTCTGTGCCGCGTGGCGATTCGACCTGGGCGCAGATTCCGAGGTCGTCCTGGACGATCCGGACCGTCTCCAGGTAGAGGAACGACAGTGAGTCGGCGATGCGGGGCAGCATCGCGAGTGTCGGCGTGCCGAGGTCGCGGCGAGCGCGGGTGCTCATGCTGGGCCCGCCGGGGCGAGGCTGAGCATCCCGCAGCCGTGGGACTTGCCTCGTCCGATGCCCTCCAGGACGGCCGTGCGCAGTGCGTCGGGGGCGGTGACGACCGCGATGCCGTCAAAACGTCGGGCCGCGTGCAGGATCGGGTGACCGCCTTTGCGTCCGACGAGATCGGGGAGGGAGGTCGCCGTGGCGGTCCGCAGGACGAGTCCGGCTCGTGCGGCACGGTCGATCCACCATTGGTCCGCCGCCGGGCCGGTCAGCGCGGCGAGCTTGCCCTGATGTGGAGACGTCCGGCCGTGTCGCTTGGTCGGGTTGGCGACCAGCCTGTACCGGACGACCAGTCCCTTGTCCAAGAGCTCCAACAGTGGGTCGAGGCTGGTCACGGCAACGGTGCCGTAACCGGCGGGCAGCTTGTCCTCGGCGGGTCGGTGGGCCGTCTGGACGAGAAGCCGCGCCCCGCCCTGCGTCTGCTCGACCCGGTAGAGCACGCCTGCCTCGCGGCGGGCCTGCGCGCCGAGCCCGTCCGGGACGAGCAACATCACCCGGCGGTGCGCGCTGGCAGCGTCGCCGATGTCGCGGCGTACGGCATGGTGGCGGAGGTCGAGCGAAATCTGGGTCAGCCAGACGGTCACCGGGCCTCCTGGATGTAGTCGATCAGTGCGTCGTAGTAGGCGTTGGTGCTCTTCGCCCAGAGTTCCGTGGGGACGGGACGTGGGGCGACCGAGACCGTTCGGGTTCTGAACCGGCGGTCAAGGCGGGAGAACGTCTGCGGCACGTCGGTGAGCTGGGCGACCGATTCGGCGTCGTCGCGGGTCCCCTCGGTGACGAAGTCGAGTTCGTGGGGGGCGTCCGGCCTGGGTGGACGGGACGCCACGGGCACACGGTCCAGCAGGTGCTCGACGGGGTCGTCGACCTCGGCGCGCAGAAGAATCGGCTGGTCAGGCGGGCACGAACGGCGACCGAGGTACACGGGCCAGTACGGTGACTCCAGGGCCTGTGCGACGGCGCCGGTGCGTTCTTCCGGGCCCTCGACGGCGACGACGAAGACCGCGTCCGACCGGTAGTAGCGGTTGGTGAGGATCGTTTCGGAGCCGGGCTGCCGCCGCTTGCCCTCCGCGGTGGGCACGGTCAGTTCCCGTGGGTATCCGCCGCCAATGGTGTGGTAATCCCGCATGACGACGCCAGGCCGGTCGATCCGGACGGTAAGCCGCAAAGGGTCGTAGTCGTGCAACGGCGCGCCGCGCGGGCGTCCCTCTGCGGCGGCGAACATCCCGATCAATCCGGATCGGGTCGGGAACCGGAGTGTGTCCCGGTGCCCGAACACGCTGTGTTCACCCCAGGATTGCAGCGGACCGGCCAGGCGTAGGAGCAGTCCCATCACGCCCGCACTTCGGGGAAGGCGGCCCGAACCGCCGACGAGATCAGTTCCGGGTAGGAGTCGGTCGCGGTGCCGAGCCCGGTGAGCGGTTTTTCCTCCACGCCCGCATAGCCGTCGAAGACGATTCCGCCGGTCCCCCACAGTCGGCGAATCTTGGTGCTGTGGTCGGCGAGCCGACGGAAGGACGGGACCGCCCAGCCCTCGGCCTCGGCGCGGACCGGGCTCTCGAACGCCGGGGCCAGCGAGATCGGACGGTCGGACCGTACGGCCAGATACACCAGGTCGGGCAGGCTGTTCGCGGCGGTGGAGTTCTGCTTGCCGCTGGGAAGTGCGGACAGGAACGCGGCCAGGAACGAGCCGGTGAGCCGGGCGGCATACTCCAGGTCGTCCGCCGACGGGCCGGACACCTTGTCACCTGCCAGGCCGCGCGTTAGCCCGGCGATGTCGAGGCAGGCGTAACGGTAGAAGACGCCCGCGCTGAATTCGGCGCTGTTCATGTGACCGCTGCCGTGCTGGTCGGCCTTGTTGAGGTCGTCGACGGCGGTGAAGAAGTCGATCTCGGGGTCGGTGCCGTGGGTCGTGAAGGCGTGGGCGAACTGGACGTTGCCGTCGACGCCCGCGCCAGGGATCTCGGCGAGCATGCGGCCGAACAGGGTGATGCTGGCGTTCCGCTCGGTGATGAGCTCGTTGAGCCGGTCCTTGGGCAGGACGGCGTCGGGCTTCTTCTTCCCGGCCTCGGCGGCGATCGCGTCCCGGTGCTCCGCGGCGAGGTCGGCGAGATCGTCCAAGGCGCTGATCGGCAGGTAGAACAGGGCGGCGCTGCTGCCGTCCTTCTCGCCCTTGAGACCTGTCTCCTTCTCACCTGCCGAGCGAAGGATCTGCCTGCCTGCGGCGTCCGCGAGTTCCTTCGGCCAGCCGCGTTTCTGGAGGCGCTCGCTGACATGGCCGGGCACCCGCCGGGTCCGCGCGGCGGGCTCGCCGAGCTGGTCTTCGACCATCAGCCGCACCGGACGCTTCCACGCCTGGCTGGACACGCGCGTACGCGGCGTCCCCCCGTAGACCAGGGTCTTCGGCGAACCGAGATCATCCCGGTTGACGTTGTTGTAGGGAAGCGTCTGGAGGACGTGGACGTCTATGTACTTGGGGGTCATCATTGGCCCTCGCTCTTGTCGATCGGTGGGGAATTCTCGTCGGTCGGCTTCAGCCGGAAGTACGTGCGGTAGTAGTCCTGGAGCCATTCTTTGGCGACGTAGTCCGCGTCGGTGCCCCAACGAGACAGGTCGAAGGTGAGCCGCGACCAATCGACTGGGACACGGATCGTCTTCAGTTGGGAGACGATCCGCGGCAACTGGCGGTGGAGCCCGTCGACCCGCTGGCGGCAGAGCAGGTGCAGGCGGGCCTCGACCGTGTCGAACTTCAGCGGCGAACCGGGTAGCGCAACGGCTCGTCCGAGCGTCGCGCCGAGGCTCTGTGACTCCGGTTCTTCGACGCCGGTCGCAGCGTCCGGCTCCGTTTCGCCGTCTGGGACGTCGTCGTCCGAGTCTTCGTCCTGGGACTGGCGGGGCTGCGCCGCGATCAGCGCCGCCACCGCGTAGAAGGCGCGCTCGACGGCCTCGTCGCCTCCCGGTGGAATGTGGCGGGAGACGAGCGCGATGGCGTGGCGAGACTGCGGGTGCTCGGGGGTCCGGCCGACGGAACGGCGCAGAGCCGCCCGGTTTCCGGGACTCTTGGCGACCTGGGCGCTGACGCTCTCGACGAGCTTGTCCGCCGCCACGGCGACTCGCCTTCTTTCATCCGGTTTCATGATTCGTCCCTCGGGGTGGACTCGTTGAGCGCTCGGTAGATGAAGCCGCGGGCGCGCTCGATGGAGCGCTTCGCTCGCGGACGGTGCCCGGCGGGCTCGGTGACCTCGTCGAACACGGCGGTCGCGGTATTGACGAAACCGCGTGCCGCGTCGTCGAAGTCGCGGTGGCGGAGACGGCGCCAGAACACGGCCTCGGCCCGCGGCCAGTACCGTCCGGCGGCGGCCGAGGGCCAAGGGCCCTGCCCGATATCGCTCTCCCGGCGGACCGGGCGGCCGTCGCCGTTGGACGGGTCGTTGATCGCTACCCAGGCGTTACGCAAGGCCCGTTGGAGGTGCCATTCGGCGCGTTCGGCAGCGTCCCGGGCTCGGCTCAGCGCACCGGCGGTCTCGTGGTCGCCGAACAGGGTGCCGAGCACCGCCGGGGTCGTCGAGGTGAACCATTGCTGATCGCGTGTCTGACCGTCCTGGTGGAACCCGTAGGCGCGGACACGGAGCCCGTCGCGGATGTCGAACGGCAGGCACTCGGCCGCGTACCCGAAGACGGCGGGCCGTCTGCTCCCGCCGCCGCGGACACCGACGTCGTTGAGGAGAAGTGCGTCCAGGTCGCGCCACAGATCGCGCGCCGAGTCGGCGCGGCGCGCGTAGAACTCGCCCTCCTTGTTCGCCTGGTAGACGAGATACGGATCGTTGACCTCTGGGTGCGGTTGGCGCCAGCCCCACGTGAAGTAGGCGTCGACGACCTTCTTCCGGTCGGGGTCTGGTTCCAGGAGCAGAGCGTGCCGGAACAACCCGGTCAGGACGCCGCCGACCCCGACAGGCTCCGGTGGCACGCCGAGAGGGTCTTTCGGTAGTTCGTCATGCTCCCAGGGCGCGCGGTCGTCGCCATTCGTCCGCCCGAGGAAAGGGATTCCGATGACCAGCGACTCGAACAGGTTCCGGCCCAGCGGATGGAAGGAGATCACCCGACGCAACGGTCCAGCGGTCGTGTTCGCGTACTTCTTGCCGTTGACGGTTCGAGCAGTACACCGTCCCGAGGGCCCGTAGAAGAGCTGCGCCACGAGGTGGAACATGGCCGTCGTCAGGTCCAGCGGGCTGGCTTCGCCGTCGTGATGGTGGTCGAGCCAGACCTGGTTGTTCCCGGCCGGGCGCTCCAGCGTCAGCTTGTTGATACCCGACCGGCTGTCGCACTCGGCCGTCAACCGGGGGTCCTGAAGCCACGGCCGCTCTGGATGGAACAGGTCGAAACGGGCGCGGTAGCGGTCGAAGTACGCTGCCACCGCGCCGGGATCGAAGGCACCCCGCTCGAGCACGTCGTCTCGCCGGTCGAACCACTCGTCGGCGCCGCCGTCCTGCACGTCCAGCCCGGTGATGCGCGCCGCGAGTACGGTCAGGATGCGCCGGAAGCCAGCCGCTGCGGGCGGTACCGGTATGTCGATATCGAGCAGCTCATGTGCGCGATCCATCAGTTCGCGCAGGCCGACGCCATCAGACGGGTAGACCGGGATCAGTTCGTCAGTGGCCAGGTCGGACCCGGTGGAAACCATGACGTCCTTCTGAAAGTGGCGGACATAACGGTGCGGCGAAGCTCGCCACGACAAGGCGGAGCGATCTGGTTGCGTTCCCCGCCACGGTGAGGTCACAGAAAAAGCATCGAATGCACTGCAACCTTAGACACCCAGGTTGCAGTGGAATGGCAATTCCTGCATCAGCAGGTTAGACGCACGAGCCCCAACTCTGGCGACAGAACGAAGGAATTGGTCCCGAGTTCAGCTGGCCGCACTCGGCCATCAACGCCAACGGGATGTCTCAGCAAGAGGACGTCACGTAGATGGGCGTTCTCGCGCCATGCGACCGGGGGCAGGTCCTTGTCGTCCGGCCCTCGCACCCACGCGGCAGGGACGGGGATGACCCGCGCGAGAAGCGTTCTCACTTCGATCTTGGTGAACCGTCCTTTGTCCAAGCTCCCCCGTCCAGGGAGTTCGGCCGTCAGCGACGGATCGAGGAACATTTCCCCTGAGTGGGCCTGATAGCAGCAGATCACCCGCGCCGAATCGGCGCCGAGTCTGGTCCGGATAACCTGCTCGTCGATATCCGCGCTCGTCAGCGCATGAAGACTCTTGACATCGGCGGGCTCCGGAATGGCGACCTGCTGCGATATGAAGGTCTTGACCTGCTCGTCGGCGATGCGCTCGACATCGTCATCGGCCATACCGCGGTCTGGATCGAGGAAGTCCTCATCGTAGACGGTGTCGACGAGCGGCTGAATCTCGTCGGGGATCTGGATCGACCGAGCACCACGCTTCGTTAACTCCTCCCTGGTGCGGCGCAGAAGCGCGGCCGGATAGACGAATGGCCACGAATCCGGGACGGCAGGACGCCCGTCCGCCGAGACCGGCGACAAAACGGCCAGCCGGGCACGTGACGCCCAAGTCGGACGGGGATTGTGCAGATGTCGCCAACATCGGCCGGCACGTTGCAGAAGCAACGCGATCGGCGCGAGGTCGCTGATGAGAAAGTCGAAATCCAGGTCGATCGACTGTTCCACGACCTGAGTCGCAACAAGAATCGCACCAGTCGTCGGACGTTTGCCGCTCTCCTTCCCTTCCTTACCGAAACGATCGACGACCGCACGGGTGATCTCGGCCCGGTCTTCGGCAGGGAAGCGTGAGTGCAGTATCTGAAGCTGCGGCCGCTGTGAGCTGCCCGCAAAGATCTTCCCCAGCCATTCTTGAAGGCTCTCGAAAGTCTGCTGCGCCTCCGCCACGGTGTTGCAGATGATTCCCACGCACCCCGAGTTGGTCTCGACCAACGGCTTCAGGAGCTCTTGAAGGGCGACGCTCCGATCGGCTCGGCGGTCCTTCCCGATCGGAACCTCATGAACTTCCACGTCCAGCGACCGCGGCTCGGTGGTCAAAGCCTTGGCCGTGACTCGTCCACCCCCGGCGTCCGCGTACAGCCAACCCGGATAGCCCGCCGTCACCTCGATCGGCGAGCGGTGCCCCGCGCCGAGAAGGTACGCCTCGGCCAAGCGGCGACCGATCTGCCGTGGGAGCGTGGCCGACAACAAAACGACCGGCACGCCCATCCGCCCGAGCCAGGTCAGCAGACGACGCAGGAGCCCTTGCATGTAGGCGTCGTAGGCGTGGACCTCGTCGATGACGATGACCTTGCCCGACAAACCCATCAGCCGCAGCATGTTGTGCTTGCCGCACAGCGCGGCGAGCAGCGCCTGGTCGATCGTGCCAACAGAAAAGGGGGCCAGGACACCGCGGTTCCGCGCCTGGAGCCAGTCAGTGGCGGCGGTCCACGCACCGCGCGCGTCTTCCCCGGTCAAGATCTCAGGATCGGGCTCGCCGCTCGGCGAAACGTCCCGCGAGTACACCGGATTGAGCCACGCCATACTGTGCAACAAGGTCAACGGCGCCGGGTCGATCGCACGGCGCATCCCGTAATCCATCACGCGCTCGTAGATCTGATCGGCCGTCGCCATCGTCGGGAGCCCCACGAAGATCCCCGGCACACCGCAGGCCTCGCCCATGACCCGGGCCGAGTGCAGCGCGATCTCCGTCTTGCCGTCCCCCATGGGCGCCGTGATCAGCAGCAGACCGGGGCGCTCCCCGACCAGCGCGGGAAGTGCATCGGCCAGTGACCGCTGGAGATAGTTCGGTTCAAACGGAAACTCGTCCCCGAACGAGCCAGGTTGGAGCCTGAGCCGCCCCAGCCCAGCCTCTGTCAGCAACCCCGGCACCTGGCGGGTGCTCACCACCAGATGCGCCTTCAGGGAAGCCGCGTCGCCGACCTTCGGCCGATCCTTGAGCCGCCCCTTGACGAAGAAGTCCTGGCTGACAAGCCAGTCCGCTAGGACCACCAGCCCGCACACCAACCCGGCAACGTCAGCGCTCATACGCTTCGCAGGTGGCCCCGGCTTACCGAGAACAGAATGGAGCGCACCGAAGATAGCGCGGCGCTGCTGCTCCCACTTACCACGTCCCAGCGACGGGACGTACACCAGCGGATCACACACGTCCTGCTTCAACTGGAAGAACCGGCCGTGATGCCCACCCAGAAGCTGAGCGACCATGAACGCCTCGTCACGCACGCCCCGCGCAAGATAGCCGACCTCCCGCAAAGCCAGCCCGAGCCACAGATGCACCGCTTGGTCGTGACTGATCCGCTCCCCGGGAACGTCCATGTACCCCGTTAACCCGGAGAAGGCGTCATCCGCCTGAGACTGGAACGTGAAGGTGACCTTGCCGACGTCGTGAAGCGCCGCCCAGAACATCAAAATCCGCCGGGCCTGCTCGTCACCGACACCGAGCCCAGCAGCGATGTGTCGTCGTCCGCCGGGACTGACGTAGAGGTCCCACAACACACCCATAGCCGCAGCCGCGTCCAGAAGATGACACACCACCGGATAGGGCCCAGGCAGACCACGATGCTTGCCCCACAGCGCCAGATCGACACCAGGCCCCTCGGACGAATTCCCCGTCATGATCTCGTTCCCCAGGTAGTCCGTGACCCACGATGAACCGACCGTAACGACGAGGACTGACAATCTGGCACGACCACCCGAGAGTAGGCTCAACCCATGCGACGGCAGTCGGCGACGGAACTCTACGACGCCAAGCAAAAACTCCATGCGCACTTGTGAACCAGCAGGTCACAAAGTGTGCTCCCCACGCCCGTGGGGGTGGTCCGCCGAGCACGGCCACGACGGTCATTCCCGCCGCGTGCTCCCCACGCCCGTGGGGGTGGTCCGCTGGCGCCGTGCCTCGTGGGTCGCTTCATGCTGCATAGCGAACGCCTCTCCGTGTCGGACGAGCCGCCCTGCTTCGGCCGTACGGGCAGGCCAGGGTCTTGTTTCTTGGCGTTGGGGAAGCGCGCCCGGGGCCGGGTAGCGCCTTGACTCGCCGACGCTACTCTCCGTGTAAGGATGATTGCTCAACGTCATGGTGGCGTTGAGGAATGGAGAGCGATGGTTGTGGCGAAGTCTCGTCTGCTTGTTGCGGGGGTTCTGGCCGTGGGGGGCGCTGTGGTGGGGCCGGGGGTGTCCGCGCAGGCCGTGGCGTTGCCGCCTGGGGTTGTGCAGCTTCGTGATTCGGAGGTGTGTCCGATGAATTCGCTGTGCCTCTATCGGGACTACGGGCGGCGGGGGCCCGCCTACGCGGTTGGGGCCGGGTACTCCGTCTCGCTCAAGGATCTGCCGGTGGGGGCGGGGACCGCCGCCAACAACGTGTCCTCGTGGGTGAACAACACCAACTCCATGGCCGTGCTCGTTGATGAGCAGGCCGCGCAGGCTCGGGGGCTCGGGGCTCATGTGTCGTTGGAGGAGCCAGCGGCGAGCAACGACACCGTCGATCTGATCCAGTGGGCCGTCTGATCCGTGACGTCCGGCCGGGCCCGAGGGGTCCGGCCGGACGGGTTTCAGGTGGTGGGAATGTCTAGGGTTTGGGGGCGGGCGTCGGGGTTTTCGGAGAGCCAGGGGAGGATTGTGGTGTTGCGGTCGACTATGGGTTTGTAGAGGTCGTGGTAGGTGCGGTGGAGGGTGTCTATTTCGCTGGTGGGCATGGTGGTGGTGCGCCAGCGGAGGACGCGGTAGGAGTCGGTGTCGCGGCCGCTTAGGGCTACGACGGTTATGCCCTCGGACGGGACCCAGGTCGGGGAGGCCAGGGCTATGGCGAAGCCCGCGGCCACGAAGCCGACCATGCTGTTGAAGTCGACCTCCGCGTAGCGGAAGCGGGGGGTGAAACCGGCGGATTCGCAGGCGGTGCGGAGCATGGCCGTGCCGCCGTCGTCGCCGCCCTGTGGGGGGATCCAGGTTTCGCCTGCCAGGTCTGTGAGGCTTATGCGGCTTCGGGAGGCCAGGGGGTGGGCTGAAGCCAGGGCTATGCCGCAGGGTTCGATCGTGATTATGCGTTCGGTGGTGCCGGGCGGGCAGGGCGGGGCGTGGTGGTCAGCTACTCGGCCCATGAAGACTACGTCTACGTGGTCGTTTGCCAGGAGGTGCGTTAGGACGGCGCCGGAGTAGTCGAGGCTGGTGCTGACGGTTCGGTGTGGGAGGGCGGTTTCCAGGCTGCGGAGCCATTCGCCCAGGAGGATGTGCGGGTGCGTGCCTAGGCGGATGCCGCTGGTGGTTCCGTTTCCGGGGACGGTGGCGAGCAGGTCGTCCATGTCGGCGAGGACGCCGCGGGCGCGGGCCAGGACATAGCGTCCGAGCGACGTCGGTGTTATGCCCTGCGGGCCGCGGACGAAGAGGGGTCCGCCGAACGCCTTCTCGATGCGGCGGAGCTGGTTGCTGAGCGTGGGCTGGGAAACTCCCAGGCTGGCGGCGGCGCGCGTGATGCTGCCGGTCTCGGCCAGCTGGCACAACACTCGTAAATGCCGCAGTTCCACCTGCATAGCCGTGAAGCTATGCCCAAGTGGCAGGGCCCGCAAGCGAATCGCAGATGTCACCCTCATTTTCGCAAGGCACGACAAACCGTCCATCCGCCCAGCGCCCCGCCCCCTGAAATCTCCTGCCCCCCTGCCCGTTCGCTCCCTGCCCCCTACTGAGTGTCGGGCTGCCCCAAGCAGGCGTGCCCCCGCCGCGGTGTACATCGTCGTGCCCTGCGGCCGCCCCGTCCCCCCGCGGGGCGGTTCCACCCCCCTCAGTGGAGGCATGCGGAAGTGAAACGCAAACCCCTCTTGGTGACCCTTTTGGTCACCGCGCTCGTGGCGAGCGGTCTTGTACCGCTCGTTCTCAGAGCGGCGCCCAGCGCGCGCGGGTCCAGTCCGGATCCGAAGACCGCCGCTGTGGTCTCGGCGGAAAGGCTGGTAGCCGGACGGGTCTCCGAGCTGTACCCCAGCAAGGGCGACAAGTACGTCCGGACCCAGGTCGTGGGCACACCGTTCAACCTGAACTACGTCGCCTACGAGCGGACGTACCGTGACCTGCCGGTCGTCGGTGGAGACTTCGTGGTCGCCACGGACGACCAGGGTCACGTGCGCACGCTGTCGGTGGCGCAGAAGCAGGCCATCAAGGTCGGCGTCACGCCGAAGGTCAGTGCGGCCGCTGCCGCGAAGGCCTCGCGCAAGGCGCTGACAAAGCCGGACGGCAAGAAGCTGAAGCCCCGTCTGGTGGTGCACGCGCTGCCCAAGCCGCGACTGGCTTGGGAGACGACCGTTTCGGGGCGTGACGGCAAGCAGCCGAGCCTGAAGAAGGTCTATGTCGATGCGTTGACCGGCAAGCGGTTCGACGAGAAGGAACTCGTCCTCGCGGGCACCGGCAACGGTATCTGGGAAGGGTCCAACCTTCAGATCGGAACGACCCAATCCGGTGGCCAGTACACGATGCAGGACCCGCAGCGGCCCGGCATCCAGTGCGCCAACTACAGCGGCAGGCAGGTCTACTCCGGGCCGGACGACGTGTGGGGCAGCACGTCCGCGACAGACCGGGAAGCTGGCTGCGTCGACGTCATGTACGCCGCCGCGGGCGAGTGGGATCTGCTGAAGTCGTTCGGACGCACCGGTCTGAGCAACGGCAGGTGGGTCTCGGCGTACGTCGGGCTGAACGACGTCAACGCCTACTGGATCAACGGCGAGACGCAGTTCGGGTACAACACCCGCAACCAGTGGATCACCGCGACCGACGTCGTGGCGCACGAGTTCGGCCACGCACTGGACAACTTCACCCCCGGTGGAATGTCCGGCGGCGGGACGCAGGAGTTCGTCGGCGACGTGTGGGGGGCCTCGACCGAGGCGTTCCTCAACAATCCGGCGGACACCCCCGACTACACCGTCGGTGAGGAGATCAACCTGACCGGCTCCGGGCCGATCCGCTCCATGTACCAGCCGTCGAACGTGTCGGGTCACCCGAACTGCTACTCGTCGTCGGTGCCGAACATGGAGGTGCACGCGGCGGCCGGGCCGGGGAACCACTGGTTCTACCTGCTCGCCGAGGGCAGCAACCCGGGCGGCGGCAAGCCGTCCAGCCCGATCTGCTCGGGCGGTCCCTCCTCGGTGACGGGGATCGGCGTCATGAACGCGGCGAAGATCTTCTACAACGCGATGATGCTGAAGACGTCCAGCACCAGCTACGCCCGGTACCGGGTGCTGACGCTCCAGTCCGCGAAGAACCTGGACCCGTCATGCAACTGGTACAAGACGGTGAAGGACGCCTGGAGCGCGGTGTCGATGCCGGCGCAGTCCGGTGAGCCGACCTGCACACCGACCGGCAACGACTTCTCCATGTCGGTGTCGCCGTCGACGGGTTCGGTGAAGGCGGGCGCTTCGGTGCAGGCGACGGTCTCGACGACCGTTTCGGGTGGTTCCTCGGAGCCGGTCGACCTGTCCGCGTCGGTGTCCCCGTCCAACAGTGGGCTGAGCGCCAGCTTCAACCCGGCGCGGGTCCAGTCGGGCAACACCTCGACCCTCACGGTCACGGCGAACGACACGGCGAAGACCGGGGCGTTCACGGTGACTGTGACCGGGAAGGGCGCGACGAAGACCCACACCGCGACCTACACGGTCAACGTCGATGGCAACGGCAACCCCGGTGGTAACGAACCACCAGACGTCAACGTCGAGAACGTCAAGGCGCACCTCCAGCAGCTTCAGAGCATCGCGCAGCAGAACGGCGGTACCCGTTACGCCACGGGTGGCGGTTACACCGCGTCGGTCTCCTACTTGGAGCAGAAGCTGAAGGACGCCGGGTTCACCGTGACCCGGCAGGCGTGCACGTCGGGCTGCACGGCGGGTTCGGGTCCCAACCTGATCGCCGACTGGCCGGGCGGTGACGCGGGCAGCGTCTACATGTTCGGCGCCCACCTCGACAGCGTCCGGGCCGGGCCCGGCATCAACGACAACGGCAGCGGCTCGGCCGCGCTGCTGGAGACCGCGCTCACGCTCGCGCAGAAGAAGCCCACGATGACGAACCACGTCCGGTTCGGGTGGTGGACGGACGAAGAGGCGGGCCTGCACGGCTCCCAGTTCTACGTCAACAACCTGTCCCAGACCGAGCGGTCGAAGATCAAGGGCTACTTCAACTTCGACATGGTCGGCTCGCCGAACGCGGGCTACTTCATCGACGGCGTCAACTCGCAGCTGTCGACCAACCTGAAGGGATACTTCGACTCCATCGGCATCGCGCCGGACGAGATGAGCGAGTGCTGTAGCGACGACGGTCCGTTCCGGAACGCCGGGATCAGCACGTCGTTCCTGTCCACCGGCGCCTCGGCGATCATGACGTCGACGCAGGCGCAGAAGTGGGGCGGCCAGGCCGGAGTGGCCTACGACCGCTGCTACCACTCGTCCTGCGACAGCTACCCGAGCAACATCAACACGACGGCCCTGGACCGCAGCACGGACGCCATCGCGTACGCGCTGTGGAAGACCTCCGTCGGGCAGTCGACGCCCACGGACGACTTCTCCATCACCGCCAACCCGGCGAACGGGAGCGTCCAACCCGGGCAGTCGGCCACGGCGACCATCGGGACGAATGTGACCGCGGGCGCCGCCCAGTCCGTCGACCTGACGGCGACGGTGACGCCTGGTGGGCCGAAGGTCACCTTCTCTCCCGCGTCCGTCCAGGCCGGGAGCACGTCCACGATGACGGTCGCCACGACGGCCGACACCGCGCCCGGCGACTACGCCGTGACGGTCACCGGTTCCGGGAAGTCCGCCACGCACACCGCGAACTACGTTCTGCGGGTGCAAGGCTCCGGTACCGACGACTTCTCGGTGTCGGTGGACCCGAACAACGGGACCGTCGAGGCCGGCAAGTCGGCGCAGGCCACCGTCCGCACCGCCCTCACCCAGGGGACGGCGCAGCAGGTGGCCCTGTCGGCGACGGTGTCACCGGGTGGCGTGACCGCCACCATCAACCCGGGTGAGGTGAAGACGGGCGGCTCGGCCACCCTGACGCTGGCCACCACCGGCAGCACGCCCGAGGGCAGCTACACGGTGACGGTCACCGGCAAGGGCTCGGTCAGCCGGACGGCGACCTACACCCTGTCGGTCACCAAGACCGACGACGGCCACACGGCCAGCAGCGACACCCCCTACCCGATCCGCGACTACACCTGGACGGTCAGCCCGATCCAGGTCTCCATCGAGGGTCAGGCGGCCAGCTCCGTCTCGGTGTCGGTCGACGCGCAGCACACCTGCTCGGAGGACGTGCAGGTCTGGCTCGTCGCACCGTCCGGGCAGCAGTTCGTCATCAAGCCGAAGGGAGTCGGCCAGTACCAGTGCACGCCGTGGAACGGCCCGCGGACGTTCCAGGTCCCGGGTGTCTACTCCTCGGCGGCAGGCAACTGGTCGCTGTACATGTACGACTACGGCCCCGGTGACATCGGGACCCTCAACGGATGGAGCATCACTCTCTAACCGGTCACTCTGACGTGCCCGGCCCGGCCCCGCTCCCAGGGGGTCGGGCCGGACGCACCCCGTTCGTCCCCGCCCCCGCCTTTTCCCGACTTCCGCTCCCCGCTCCCCCAGCTCCCCCGCCATTTCCGTCCCCCCGCCCATTGCAAGCGCAGCTCAACCCCCCAGAGGTGGTGCGCAATGTCCAGACGGTCACGCATCCTGTCGGCGGCTATCCCGCTGGCCGTCGCCCTGATCCTGCCCGCCGCGACGGCGTCGGCGGCTCCGGCACGGCCCGAGCCGCGGACCCACGCCAAGGCACAGGCCGAAACGCAGGCCAAGGCCCAGGCGCAGGCCCGTCCCGATGCTGATTCCCGTCCTAAGCCCGATGTGGCTGGTGAGCGCCAGGCCGAGAACGCCGCGCTCCGGTACGCCGCTGACAGCCGAACCTCCCGGCTGACGATCAGCGAGCCCGGTTCCAGCTACATCAAGGTGCACTTCGCGTCCGTGAGGCTGCTCCCCAGCGACCGCGTCACGGTCGCCAGTCCTTCCGGACGCGAAGTGCACACCTACTACGGCGATCCCACGGTCGCCAAGCATTCCGGCGACTCTCTTTACACCGTCCATGGCGGGACGGGTTTCGCCTCCATGTCGATCGACGGAGACACCGCCGTCGTCACGCTGCACTCGTCCGCGAAGCGAAGCGATGCCGCCGCCCTTACCCGGCAGGGTTATGGGGCTCGGATCGACTACTACTTCCGTGGTTTCAGTAAGGCCGAGTACGCGGCCGCCAATCCGCGCGCGTTCAGCGTGTGCGGAACCGACGCTCGACGTGACGTCACCTGCTACAAGGAAAGCCATCCGACTGAGTACGCCAAGTCCCGCGCGGTCGCCCGGCAGCTTCTGAACGGTCTCGGGCACTGCACCGCCTGGCGGGTCGGCGACACCAACCGCATGCTCACCAACCAGCACTGCGTGGAGAACGCGACCGACCTGCGCGGTAGCGAGTTCCAGTTCGACTATGAGTGCGCTACCTGCGGAGGCAACAACCCGAGGCCGGGTACGAAGGTCAGTGGGGCCGAGCTGCTCAAGTTGAGCCCGCTGGCCGATCTGGACTACGCGCTGGTCTCGGTGAACAACTTCGAGAGCATCCAGCAGTACGGGACGCTCTACCTGGAGACCCGCGAACCCACCGCCAACGAGCGCATCTACATCCCCGGACACGGCGACGCCCAGCCGAAGCGCCTCTCCCTCTACGAGGAGGGCGACACCTACTGCAAGATCAGTGTGGCGTCGTCCGGGGTGAACACCGGATATCTGTGCGACACGTCCGGAGGAAGCTCGGGGTCGCCGGTGCTGGCCGCGTCCTCACACAAGGTCATCGCCCTGCACCATCTCGGCGGCTGCCCCAACTGGGGAACCCGGATCAGCCTCGTCTACAAGGAGATCTCCGGCCTGATCGACAACGACCCGGGCACCGCGCGGGTCTGAGTCGCGATCGTCCTCCGTCCGGGACGGCTCTCCTCCCGTGGGTCCCGGACGGGGGCGCGGTCCGGCGACTCTCGGCGGGGAGGACCGCCGGACCCCTCCGGTGCCGCACCGGCCGTGACCCCTGGCCCACGCGCCGGTGCGGTACCGCGACGGCCGTTTCAGCGAAGGCCGTTCAGCGGGGGAAGGCGGTTACCCAGCGGCGTTGCCACGGTGTTTCCACGGCCCGGGGGTGGTGGTGCTCGCGCGTCCACGCGACGGCGTCGGACGGATCCACCCCGGACAGCACGGCCAGACACGCGATGACGGTTCCGGTGCGGCCAACCCCGCCGCCGCAGGCGACCTCGACGGCGGCGCCGGAACGGGCGCGGGAATGCAGGTCGCGGATGAGGTGGACGGCCTCGTCCCGGTCGCGGGGCAGCAGGAAGTCGGGCCAGTCGATCCAGGCGAAGTCCCAGCTCAGCACAGGTTCGTGACGGCGGCGAAGGCGGCCTGATCCCAGGTAGAGGCCGAAGTCGGGGGCGGCCCCCTCCGGCGTCGGACGGCGCAGCCCCCGCCCCCGGACCGAGGTGCCGTCCGGTAGCTCGATCGCGCCGGTGAGCATGACCGTCATCGCGTCGCCTCCCGGCGTCGGGCTCGGTGGTTGGCCAGGTGGGCAGATTTTCCGGCGTGCTCAGTGGCAGTGCTCGGACGTCCCTATGATGCCCCACGACACCATAGACGGGCCTTTGACCCACAGGCCCTTCGCCAGGTCGTTGCCGCTCCGCAGGTCGTGGAGCGCCATGCGTTCCTGGCTCTCGTCGGTGATCCAGTCCGGGACGGGTGTGAGTGCCTCTGCTCGGGCCCGCGTCCACTCCTGCATGGACCAGGCCGCCGCCTCCTCTGGGGTCGAACAGGTCAGGCGGATCAGCCGCGGGTTCTTCCGCAGCCACCCCCGCACCATCGACGGGGTGATGTCGGCTTGGTCGTCGTGACGAAGCTTGTCGTCTCCCCAATCCTTGCCGTTACCGCGCCAGGAGTAGCAGTGCCAGTGCAGGCCCTTCTCCCTCCACACGGTCGGCTCTTTGGCGTACATGGCTTCATAGTCGAAGGGAGGCACGGTGACGGTCATGCGCGCATCTTTCCACGGGATGGGCCCCGTCCGAAGCCGGACGGGGCCCACAGATCCGGATCAGGATGGGACCTTGTTGTCGCACCCACCGCAAGCGTTCTCGCAGTTGGTGGCCTCGATCATCGCCCACAGTTCTTCGTCGATCTCGTACCCGAGGTCGCGGAGTGCGGCGGCCGACGCGCGGACGTTCGCGCCACCATCGGTGGCACCGTCGGCAGGGGTGTGGTGAAGGTAGTGCCCGGCGAGCCGGTCGCACAGCGCGATGTAGTCGGCGGTGTGCAGGATCAGCATGTGCCATGTCACATCGATCACCCTGGGTGGGTAGATCGTCGTTCCCCGGTGAGTCGCGATCGCGTGGAGCATCGTGAGGGACTGTGTCAGGGACCGCTCCGCCATTTCGGCAGGCATGGAGTGTTCGACGGCGGCGCGGGAGGCAACGCGGTCGAACAGTTCGGGCGAGATCAGTTCTCGCAACGCGGGGACGGGTGGCGCCGTCCGATCGGTCGTGACGGTCATCTGTACCTCCTGGCGCGCAGAGGGGGGCGCCGCAGCTTGGGCGCGCGCCGTCAACCCAGGCTGCGGAGTCTCAGTGCCGATTCAGAGAGGGGTTTCCTCCGGAGCGGGGGGATGGTGGAGTTGTGTCCGTCGTCGACATACCCGGCGGGCCACTGGGTCTAGCCGGAATGGGCGAGGTGGCGCGACGGGCGGGAGTTGATCTATTGGGGGCACCCACCCGCCGCGCCTGCGTACAGCCGTGCGACATCGGTCGCTGCCGGTCATACGCTCAGGGGTGGACGTGGCGGACCTGCCAGAAACAGCGCCATGCCCACGTTTGGTCATTGGTCGCCTTCGCCCGCCTCGCGAAGCGCAGCGCGCAACTGGTCAGGGGTGTCGGCGTCGAAGTCGCTCGGCACCGGCTTGAAACGCCGTCCGAAGTCGTCGCGTTGGACGTCCCGCATCGCCCACCAGCGGCGCTTGTCAGTATGGATGAACGACCAGCCGGGGAATTCGTCGCGCAGGGCGGCCTTGATCTCCTGCGAGCCGGAGAGCCGCTCCAGTTCTCGCCCGGCGGACTGCTGGCCGGCGCTGTGGCAGGCATCCGCCGGGCTCACTGTGCGCACCTCCCACCTTTCTCGCGGAGGCCGGTGGCCGCCTCGGCGTCGAGGTAGGTCTCCATCCGGGTAGGAGCGTGCATCGTGGGCTCCCTTGCTCGTGGCGTTTAGGTCACGGTCAGTCAAGTCCCGTGTGAGCGGACGCTTGTAGGCGGATACTGCGGAATGAAGCCGGAGCCTTCGATCTCTGGCCGAGCGGATGGGGTGCACCGTGATCGACGAAGAGGACCGTCCCATCTGGGCGATCCGACTGAAACGTGAACGAGAGTCCCGTGGATGGTCCAAACCGAGGACGGCCCACGCCTTATGGGAAGCCTCTGGGGTGCGTTACCCAGTAAGACGCAGGTGTGTTCCCTAGCGCGCCAGATCCGCTCGTACGAAAAGGGCGGCCATTTCCCGCGTGACTGGGCAGATGCGTATGCGGAGGCGTTCGGGAAGTCTCCGGCCGAACTGTTCCACACGATCGGGGCAAATGTCGACAATGTGGGTATCGTGGAAGGCGAAGCCACTTCCAACTTCGGAGATGATGAGGTGAAACGACGCGCGGCACTGCAACTCATCACCGCCCTCACAGCGGGGGCCGCGATCCCACCTGGCAGCCTGGAGCACGCGCTTTCCGGCATCGACGCCGCACTCGGCAACCCTCTCGACCTCGATGAATGGGACCGCACCGTCCACGAGTACGGGCAACGGTTCGGTACCACTCCACCAGGGACCTTCACCGCAGCCCTGACCGCCGACATCGTGGCCGTCGGGGACCTGCTGAACCGGCGCCTTCCCGACAGTGATCGGGCTGGGCTGCTCCGTGTCGCGGCCGGACTGTCCGGCCTCCTGGCGATCGACCTGGGAGACACCGGAGACTGGCGTGCCGCCCGCATCACGTGGGCCACCGCGCGCCGCGCCGCCGATGGTTCTGGCGACCAAGCCCTGCGCGTGTGGGTCCGAGGTCGCGCCGCTCAGGACGCCTTCTGGGCCGGACGTCCGGTATCCGTCACCGACGACCTCGCAGGCGAGGCTCTCGCGATCAACGGTGGCGCGCTGTTCCCGGGCGCCGCATGCGCCTTGGCCGCACGCGCCTATGCGGCCGCGGATCAGGGCGACACCGCCACGGCGGACGATGCTCTCTCCGAGTTGGAGGCGCTGTGCGAGGGGTTGCCTTCGGCCGTTGGGCGCTCGGTGCTGGGATTCCGTGAGCCGCAACTACGCTGGGCCGAATCGTACGTCCGCACCTGCACCCAAGATGTCCGAGCGGCTACCGCGGTTGGCCGGGCGCTCGCGCTGTACCCGTCTCAGTCGCGCGGCGCGGTGGGGAACCTGAAGCTCATGCAGGCATCCGTGCTAGTAGAGCAACGCGAGGTCAACGTGGGCTTGGAGCAGGCGATCACGGCGTTCCACGCTTCACCCGCGACCACGTTCCGATCGTCACTGGCCGGTCGGATACTGCGGACGCTGCCAGGCGAGGCGAGGGCGCTACCGGCCGCTCGGGAACTCCGTGCGATCACGGCAGGTGTGTGACCCGAGCACGTGATCCGGTACCCCGCGAGCCGTGGCGCCTGTCCTGTTTCCGAGCGGGATCACGCGAACTCGGGTGTGCTGGGACGAAACTCGAGGCCGCCGTTCAGCGCGGACACCTCCACGCGGCTACCGTGCCGCAGTTCGCCGGACAGCAGCAGGTCGGAGAGCGGGTCGTCCACCTCCCGCTGGATCGTGCGGCGCAGCGGCCGCGCCCCGAACTCGGGCTGGTAGCCGCGCTCGGCGATCCAGTCGACCGCCTCGGTGGTGAAGGTGACGTCCACGTCCTGCGCGTGCAGGCGGCGGCGCGTCTCGTCCAGCAGCAGGTCGGTGATCTGGCGGAGCTGATCCGCCGCCAGCCGCTGGAACACGATGATCTCGTCGATCCGGTTGAGGAACTCGGGCCGGAACGACTCGCGCAGCCGCCGCATGATCCGGTCGCTGAGCGCGGAGTTCTCGCCCTCCCCCGGCGTCCCGAAACCGACCTCGGTCCGGCCGGTGATCAGCTCGGAGCCGAGGTTGCTCGTCATGATCACGACGGTGTTGCGGAAGTCGACGGTGCGGCCCTGCGCGTCGGTGAGGCGTCCGTCGTCCAGGAGCTGGAGCAGGACGTTGAAGACGTCCTGGTGCGCCTTCTCGATCTCGTCCAGCAGGATCACCGAGTACGGACGGCGCCGGACCGCGTCGGTGAGTTGCCCCGCCTCCTCGTATCCGACGTATCCGGGCGGCGCGCCCATCAGCCGGCTCACCGTGTGCCGCTCCTGGAACTCGCTCATGTCGAACCTGATCAGCCGGTCGCGGCTGCCGAACAGCGCCTCCGCGAGCGCCTTGGCCAGCTCGGTCTTCCCGACGCCGGTCGGGCCGAGGAACAGGAACCCGCCGATCGGACGGTCCGGGTCGCCGAGCCCCGCGCGGGATCGCCGGACGGCCCGCGCCACCGCCGCCACCGCGTCCTCCTGCCCGATCACGCGCCCGTGCAACTGCTCTTCGAGACGGGTCAGCCGTTCCCGTTCGGCTTGCGTGAGCTGCGTGACGGGGACGCCGGAGATCCGCGAGACGACCTCCGCGATGTCCTCCGTGGTGACCTCGGGAACCGTGGTCGGGCCGTCGTCCTCGCGGGTCTCCGCGAGATCCCGTTCCAGGCCGCCGATCTCGTCGCGCAGCCGGGACGCCTTCTCGTAGTCCTCGTCCGCGACGGCCTGGTCCTTCTCCCTGTGCCGCCGGTCGAGCCGACGCTCCAACTCACGGCGGCCGCCGTCGCGCGTCCCGAAGCGGAGCCTGACCCGCGCGCCCGCCTGGTCGATCAGGTCGATCGCCTTGTCGGGCAGGAACCGGTCGGTCAGGTAGCGGCTCGACAGGTCCACGGCCGCGATCAGCGCCTCGTCGGTGAACCGCACCTGGTGGTGCGCCTCGTAGCGGTCCCGCAGGCCGCGCAGGATCTCGATGCTGTCGTCCGTGCTCGGCTCCGGCACCAGGATCGGCTGGAAACGGCGTTCCAGCGCGGCGTCCTTCTCGATGTTGCGGCGGTACTCGTCGATGGTCGTCGCGCCGACGACGTGCAGTTCCCCGCGTGACAGCGGCGGTTTCAGCATGTTTCCCGCCGTCACCGAGCCTTCCGCGCCGCCCGCGCCGACGATCGTGTGGATCTCGTCGATGAACACCACCAGCTCGTCGCTGTGCTCGCGGATCTCGTCGACGACCTTCTTCATCCGTTCCTCGAAGTCGCCCCGGTAGCGCGTTCCGGCGACGACACCGCCGAGGTCGAGCTGGACGATCCGTTTCCCGCGCAGCGTCTCCGGCACGTCGTCGTCCACGATCCGCTGCGCGAGCCCCTCGGCGATCGCGGTCTTCCCGACCCCCGGGTCGCCGATCAGCACCGGATTGTTCTTGGTGCGCCGCGACAGCACCTCGATGGTCTCCTCGATGACGTCCTCGCGGCCGATGACCGGGTCGATCCGGCCCTCCCTGGCGAGGGCGGTCAGGTCGCGGCCGAACTCGTCCAGCGTCGGCGTCCCGGACGGCTGCCCGCCACCCGGACCACCGCCGGGCGGCTGCTGCCCGCCACCGCCCGCCGCCTGCTGCAACGAGTCCGGCGTGACGTGCTCGTGGTCGAGGATCCGGCCCGCGATGGACTCGCGGTCCAGCGCCAGCGCGAACAGCAGATGCTCGGGCCCGATATAGGACGATCCGAGCGCGCGCGACACCTGGTGCGAGTCGAGCAGCGCCCGCTTCGCCGACGGCGTCAGCTCCGGCGGGGTGTCCCGCGGATCGCCCCGGTGCGCGTGCTCCTCGATCTCACCCCTGATCTTGTCGGGGTCGGCGCCCGCGCGGGCCATCCACTGGCGCGTCCCCTGCTGCCGCGTCGCCGCCCACAGCAGATGGTCGGTGTCCAGGTCGACGCTGCCCCACTGCGCGGCCTGCGCGGCGGCGTCCCGCACCAGCTCCCGCGCGGGCTCGCTCATCAGCCGCGCGATGCTGATCCGCTCCACCGGACGACGCTGCGCCCGCGCCCCGAAGAACCGGGCGAGCATCTCTTCGAACGGGTCCATGCCGCCGGATCCGTGCCAATCCGAGGTCATCTTCGATCCTCCTGCCCCCGTTGAAGACACCGTGATGGCAATGGTCTGGGACGTGCCCGTGGGACGACTGGGAAAACCCGGCGCCGCCCCACCTCAGAGCTCAGGGGTTCTGGTCGCCGCCGCGGGGCCGATGCTCGACGCCGCGGCGCATGGCCCCCACCAACACCTTCACGACGAGGCCCAGGACGAGCAGGTCGGCGATCATCTGCGTCGTCGTCAGGACCCGGGCGGGCTGGGACAGCGGGACGATGTCGCCGAAGCCGACCGACGCGAAGACCGTCACGGTGAAGTACAGGGCGTCGACATGCGTCAACGGCTCGGAGAACCCGCCCGGGGAGTCGTTGGCGAGCAGGCAGTAGGCCGTCGCGAACAGCAGCAGGAAGAACGGGACGGCCGTCGCCAGCGCCTCGATGGTGCGCAGCATCGGGAGCGGCGACCGACTGATCGCGCGGGCCTGCCATCCGACGAACACGCCCAGCGCCGCCAGGGCCGCGACCAGGGTCAGGGCGGACGTAGTGGTGAACGACCTGTTCAGCGGTGCCGCGAAGTACGCGGCCAGCATGCACGCCGAGGTCAGGGCCGTGCGCGCGGTGATCCAGAGCGCATGCCTCCGGCGCACCGGACGCGGGCGGGTGTCCACGCCCCGGTCATGCCCACCGACCCGCCCCTCAGTCGGCAGCCAGCCCGACAGCCACCCGGCGCTGGCCCGCTCGCCCCGTCTGCCACCCGCCGGGCGGGGGTGGTGTGTCAGATCAGGCCCTGGGCCATCATGGCGTCGGCGACCCGCTCGAAACCGGCGATGTTGGCGCCGACCACGTAGTCGCCCGGGGCGCCGCGGCGTTCGGCGGTCTCGTAGCAGGTGTCGTGGATGTTCGACATGATCGCGGCGAGCTCCTCCTCGACGCGGGCGAACGTCCAGGACGCGCGGCCCGCGTTCTGCCGCATCTCCAGCGCGCTGACCGCGACGCCGCCCGCGTTGGCGGCCTTGCCGGGGCCGAACGCGACACCCGCCTGCTGGAACAGGTGGACGGCGTCGGGCGTCGCGGGCATGTTCGCGCCCTCCGAGACGGCCTTGACGCCGTTGCGGATGAGGAGCGCCGCCGCGTCGGCGTCCAACTCGTTCTGCGTCGCGGACGGCAGCGCGATGTCGGCGGGAACGTCCCAGACGCGCCCACCGGGGACGAACCTGGCCGAGGCGCCGCGCAGGTGGGCGTAGTCGGACACCCGGCCCCGGTCGACCTCCTTGACGTGCTTGAGGAGATCGAGGTCGATGCCCTTCTCGTCCACGACATAGCCGCCCGAGTCGGACACGGTGATCACGTTCGCGCCGAGCTGCTGCGCCTTCTCGATCGTGTAGATCGCGACGTTGCCGGAGCCGGACACGACGATCTGCTGGCCGTCCAGGTCCTCGCCGCGGCGCCGGAGCATCTCGGCGGTGAACAGCACGTTCCCGTAGCCGGTGGCCTCCGTCCGGCCCGCGGAGCCGCCCCACAGCTGGCCCTTGCCGGTGAGGACGCCCGCCTCCCACCGGTTGGTGACGCGCCGGTACTGGCCGAACAGGTAGCCGATCTCGCGGGCGCCGACGCCGATGTCACCGGCCGGGACGTCGGTGTGCTCGCCGACGTGCCGGTACAGCTCCGTCATGAACGACTGGCAGAACCGCATGACCTCCTCGTCGGAGCGGCCGTGCGGGTCGAAGTCGCTGCCGCCCTTGCCGCCGCCGATGCCGAGGCCCGTCAGCGCGTTCTTGAAGATCTGCTCGAAGCCCAGGAACTTCACGATGCCGAGGTTGACGCTGGGATGGAAACGCAGGCCGCCCTTGTACGGGCCGAGCGCGCCGTTGAACTCGACGCGGAACCCGCGGTTGACGTGGACCCGTCCCTCGTCGTCCTGCCACGGCACCCGGAACATGATCTGCCGCTCGGGCTCGATCAGCCGCTCGACCAGCCGGGCCGAGGCGAGGCCGGGTCGCGCGGCCAGCACCGGGCCGAGGGACTCCAGTACCTCGTGGACGGCCTGGTGGAACTCGGCCTCGCCGGGGTCTCGCCGCAGGACCCGCTCGTAGGACTCTTCCAGGACGGCCAGAATCTCGGGCGGGGCCGGTAGGCGGGGGGCCAACGGCATGGTGAAGATCCCTTCCTCGAAGACCCCTCCACTCTAAAACGTCTTCCTGACCGCCTTTGACCGGCCCGGGTACGGTGGCGAGCCAAGATCTGCAAAAGGGGACCGGACCGCCCCCTCCCTGGGTGAAGGGGCGGTCCGGCGAGGTGGGGACGTCAGACTTCGGAGCACTTCTTCCACGCGAAGTGGTAGGTCGTCTGGACGCCACCGTCGGTGGAGTCGAAGGCCATGAAGCTCGTGTCCTTCGAGCTGCCCTTGTAGACACGGAGCTCGGTGTTGATGTTGAAGTTGCGGTCCTCGCCGCACGGCTTCCAGACCAGTTCGGTCATCTCCGTGCGGTCGGAGAACTGCCAGTTGTCGGAGTACGAGCCGTCCACCGTGTGGCTCACCGGGGTGGTCTGAGCCTGGCCCTGGTGGTAGTAGCTCGCCCGCTCCAGTCCGGAGGCGCCGTCGGCCAGGTACGCGAAGCCGCGGTAGTCGGCACCGGCGATCGCGTACGTGAAGCCCTGGGGCACGTGCACACGGAGCGCCAGCTGGCAGTTCTTGCGGAAGTCGACGGGGCTGGACTTGCCGCCGGCCTGCGCGAGGTAGTCACTGTAGGTCACGGTGAAGGCGGTGTTGTCACTCGCCGTCGCGACCGCCGCCGTGCCCGGCTTGCAGCCGGAGCCGTTGACGGTGAGGACGTCGACGAGGACGTGGTCGTCCGGGGGCGGGTCGCTGGCCTCGGCTGATGCGACCGGCGCGGAGAGCGCCAGCGCAAGGGCGGGGAGAACGGCCGCTGCTGCGGTCAGTCCTTTGCGCATCGTTCCTTCTCCTTTTACCACGGGGGGCATTCCATCCACTCGAAGTGGTAGATGGTCTTGATGCTTCCGTCGGTGGAGTCCATCGACATGAAGCTCGTTTGCGACGGGTCCTTCCCCTTACCCATCACGCGCAGCTCGGTGTTGACGTTGAAGTTGCGCTCCTCGCCACAGGGCTTCCAGACGAGCTGCCCGACGTCGTTGGTGTCGGTGAACTGGAAGTTGTCGACGTACTCGCCCTTGATGGTGTGCTGCTTGGCCGCGGTCTGCGACTGGCCCTGGAAGTAGTAGCTGGCCTTCTGCACACCGGTGACGCCGGGCTGGAGGTAGGCGAACCCTCGGTAGTCGGTGGACGAGATCGCGTAGGTGAAGCCCTGGGGGACATGCACCTTCATGCTGATCTGGCAGTTCTTGCGGAGGTCGGTCGGCGTCGAGTCGCCGCCGGTCTGCACGAGGTAGTCACTGTAGGTGACCGTGAACGCCTCCTTGTCCTCGGAGACGGCCACCGCGGCCGTGTCCTTCGGGCAGCCGGAGCCGTTGATGGTGGCGATTTCGATTGTCACGCCGTCCGGGCCGGGGACGAGGTACGAACCGGGGGCCGCGATGGCCGGTGTCGCCGTTGCCGCGGCCAGCGCCATTGCTGCCGCTGCGGAAAAAACGATCCCTTTACGCATGCGATTCCTCCTTGCTGGAGCCTGCGCAAAGGGAGCGTAAAGCCCGCTGATCAGAGCGGTCAATCACCAACTTTCAACACGCGAAAAGATGGGTTTGACCTCGGCACCCCCAGCTTGATCAGCAAGAATGGATTGTCCAACGGCCCGCGTACCGAAAGGACCGTTCCATCAAGACTTCAAACAGAAATAAAGGAGCCATTCAGATGAGATAGAAACCGGCCTGTGACCCCGTCGGACACGCCTTGGACGGGCGCCCGCATCGTTCCAGGCGCCCACACCTTTCACGCGGCGGCACCGTTCCACACGCCGCGTTGTCGGAGGCTAGCCGCCGTCCCGCAGCAGGGACGCGAGGACCGCCGCCTGGCTGATGTCGATGTCCATGGTGGCCGTGAGCAGGGTGACCGTCCCCTCCCCGGCCAGGTCCCGCAGATGCCGCAGGGCCGCCGCGCGGTCGGGCTCGTCGAGTTCGGCCTCGTACCGCCTGGTGAACTCGTCGAACCGCTCGGGGCTGTGCCCGTACCACTTGCGGAGTTCGGTGGACGGGGCGACGTCCTTCTCCCACTCGTCCAGGCGGGCCTTCTCCTTGGACAGGCCCCTCGGCCACACGCGGTCGACCAGGATCCGCTTACCGTCACCGGACGTCACCGGCTCGTACACTCTGCGCAGCCTTACCTCCATGTCCCTTCTATACCCGACCAGACGGCCTGGAACGTCGGTGGCGCCCGCTACGGTCCGACCTGTGTCGGCCACGGAGAAGGGACGGGCTCCGCTGTGGCGGCTGAGCCCGGCGCAGCGCCTGCTCGAAGGCGGCGCGTTGCTGAACTCGCTCGCCTTCTTCGCGGCCATGCCGTTCGCGCCCCTGTACCTGAGCGAGCGCACCGGCCTCGGCAAGCCCGCCGTCGGCGCGGTCGTCGGCGGCGTCGCGCTCACCGCCGCGTTCGGCGGCCTGCTCGGCGGCATGATCGTCGACCGGCTGGGCGCCGTCCCGCTCATGCGGGTGGGGCTGGTGCTCCATGTCGTCGTGTACGCGCTGCTGGCCACGACCGGCGCCGCCGCCGCGATCGTCGTCCTGTTCCTGCTGCTGGGCGTGGCACGGCTGCTGGTGGAGCCGGGCGCGAAGAAGCTGCTGTCCCAGGTGGCCGACGACGAGGGCCGCGTGTTCCGCGTGCGCTATATGACGTTGTGCGCGGGGGCGATCGCCGGGCCCGCGATCGGCGGGGTGCTCTACCACGTCGGCGCGGTGGCGTTCTTCGCGGTGCCCGCCGCCTTCTACGCGGCCTATTTGGTACTGGTCGTGTGGCGCGACGCCGACCTGGTCGCCCTCGGAACGTTCTCCGGGCAGGACGACGTCTCGTCCCGTGGCTCGGTCGCGGCGACGTTACGCGACCGGCGGCTGCTCACCGTCGTCACCGGCGGGATCGTGGTCTTCTTCGTCTTCTCCCAGATGGAGTCCATGATCCCGCTCTATATGAAGGGCCGGTACGGCGATCGCACAGAGGAGTACTTCGCCGCGCTGTTCATCACCAACGCGGTCCTCGCGCTGGCCTTCCAACTGCCCATCGACCGGGTGTCCGGCAGGCTCGGCCGCAACGTCATGACCGTCGTCGGCGCCGCGAACTTCACTGTGGCGTTCGGGTGTTTCTGGGCGAGCCCGTCCGGCCTGGGCTGGCTGTACGTCGGGATCGTGTTCTGGACGATCGGCGAGGGCATCCTGCTGCCGATGCCCGACATGGTCGTCCACGAGATCGCGGACGACGCGAACAGGGGCGCCTACTTCGGGCTGTCGGAGGTGCGGCAGCTCGGGTTCTTCCTCGGGCCCTTCGCCGGAGGCTTCCTGCTGGACGCCGGGACCATGCCGTACTTCGTCGTCATGGCGACGGCCATCTTTCTCTGTGTGCCCCTGCTCATCCGTCGTCCGGCCCCCGCCGCGGTCTGAGCCGCGGCGCGGTGCGGTCGGCGAACTCGGTGGCGGCCGTGCGGCGGGCGAACTCCCCGGCGAGGGCGCGGCCGAGGACGTCGTCGTCCGGACGGTGCCGTTCGAGGTAGTGCAGCGCCTCGGCGAGTTCCCCGGCGGTCAGCCGGCGCACCGGCTTCGCCGCCCAGCCCGGGAGCGCGGGGCCCGGACGTCCGGCGCCCGCGCCCGGCGCGGCTCGCGGTTCGGTAGTCATGGGTCACACCCCTTCCCTTCTCGGTTTCCGGACCGTGCGGCGTTTCTGGACTGTGCGGCGTTTCTGGACTGTGCGGCGTTTCTGGACTGTGCGGCGTTTCTGGACCGTGTGGCGTTTCTGGACCGTGTGGCGTTTCCGGGACGTGCGGCGTGGCGGCCGGGGGCCCGTTCGCCGTCTCGAATAGGATCGCGGCGTGCATTGGTGGAGCCAGCAGGCCTGTGACGCCGCCGCGGAGGCGCAGGCCGCCGATCCCTCGCCGGGGAATCTGATGGCGGCCGCCCAGGTACAGGCGCTGATCTCGCTGGCCGAGGCGCTGCACCGCGTCGCGTCCCTCCTGGAGGAACGGGACGACGCCGAGACCGCCCTGCGCTGACCGTCCCGCGCTGCCGCCCTGCGCTGACTGCCCCGCGCTGACTGCCCCGCGCTGGCCGTCCGCCGCGAACCGGCACGTCCGGAACCGATCGCCGACCCGTCCGGGGACAGCGAAATACCGGTGCGCCCGGCCGGGCGCACCGGTATCTCACCGGGTCTCAGACATCGCCGAAGGGTTTGCGCTCCGACCTGCCGTTCGTGCTCGCGGCCAGGCGGGACGCCTTCGCGATGGGCGGACGCACCGGGGCGGTCTCCATCGCGTACTCGGGTTCGACCGCCGGGGCGGCCGGTTCCTCGGGCGCGGGAGGCGTCGGCTCGGCGCGCGGCCGGTCGCGCAGCCGCCGGGCCGCCTGCCGGAGGGCGCGCTCACCGACCAGCCGGGTCAGTTCGAGCCCCCAGCAGTCCAGCTTGTCGGCGTCGGTGAGGTCGTCGCGGTCGCTGAGCTCGGCGGCGAGCCCGCCGAGCCGCTGCGCTTCCGCCAGGTCGAACTCGCGCATCAGGTGGCAGCACAGTTCGGCGAGGGCGGCGTGGTCGCGTTCGAAGGACAGCCCCGCCAGGTCGTTGTGCGACAGCCTGCTGAGCGCCCGTTTGCGTTCCAGCTCGCTGTCGGCGATCCGGAGGACGCCGTTGAGCAGCACGATCGGGCCGGTGCCCATCGCCCTGCCGTGGGCGGGGGCGAACGACATGCGCAGCACGGCCGCGGCCCCGATCCCGGCGACGATCACCCGGATGACCAGCAGGCTGGACGTCGGCGTCGCCGGGGGCAGCCCGAACGTCCACCCGGAGGCGGTCACCGCGATCAGCGCGACGACCGACGCGCAGGCGTTGACGAAGACGTACAGGAGCCCCGCCGGGGACAGCAGCGCGGCGACGGGCTTGTCGCGGTACCGCGCGACCAGTTCGGCGAGGCCGATCGAGCCGCCGACCACGGCGGCGAGGAACATCTCGACGGTCATGGCCCTCCTCTACGCGCTGCGGGCGGTCAGTCGGCCGAACGGGGACTGCTCGGGACTCTCGCGCGGCGCCGGTACCGCGGCGGGACGCCGCCGCGCCTCCAGCTCGGCGCGCTCGACCTCCAGGAAGACCAGGAGCCACTCCCCGGGGCCCGCCGCCAGCCCGTAGTGGGTGCGCAGCGACTGTTCGCGCGCGCGGAGAAAGGCCAGCAGCCATCCGATGGGTCCGGACGCCCCGCCGGTTCGGATTCGTGAATACATGGGGGAGACCATTGCGCAGCCGCGCCCGGAAGTCGACTTCCGCCGGGTCAAGTTTCCGCACGCTACTCGTGGACGGGGTCGTTTTCGGCGCGCTCGCCCTTACGTCCGGAACGTCCGATCCATTGGCTGATCTTCTTGCCATTGGCACGACGCGGGAATTCCTTGACGAATAATTGCGGAATCCTCGCCATGAAGTCGTGCTGTGAAGCTGTGCCGTGAAGCCTCGCCATGGGGGCCGCGAACGGGCGGAGGGGTCACTTCGACGAAGTGACCCCTCTCCCCCCGTGCCGCCGAGTCGGTCCGGACGCGCACACAGGACCCACCGCTCCCCCCGAAGCGGTTCGCACCGGCCGACCGGCGGACGAGTAGAAAGTAGCGAGCCGCGGCCGCACGAATCGAGAGTTCAAACCGTCGCGTCGCCGAACGGGCGACTGTGTGCGACGAACGGAACACACCTCGTGTTGGTGCCGTCGTGTCGTCCTCCTGCTCGCGGACCGGCGCCGAGGCCCTGCCGACCTCCCCCTGGGAGGCGATGTGCACGTGCTCACATTTTAATGGGTTGACAGCTCACAGACGGCTATGGCTAAATCGTATGCATGGAGCTGTGATTACTTCACCCGGTTGAGCCGCCCGTCGATGTCGCGGGTCCGCTCCCATCCATCTCTCGGCACTACCGTCCGAACCCATGTCGTTCGGCGGTGTCCTGTGCCGTCGTCATGAACTCCTTTTGTCGGCCCCGCTGTGGCCGAATTCATCTGTGCTTGGAGGTCTGCTTTTCATGCGCGCTGTTCACCATTCGGAAGTCGATCCGTTCGCCAAGGCGAAGAAGAAGCCCAAGCGAAAGAACCCCGACGTGAGGTCGGCGAATTTCGCGAACAACCGGCGTGGCGCCCGGCCGCTGCCGACGCGGCAGTTCAACCGGGGTCGCTGAACGGGTCCCGGCCCCGGTCCTCCCCGGCCGGGGCCGGGAACTCCGCCCACACCACGGTCCTGTCGCCGTCCAGGCGGAATCCCCAGCGGGACGCCAGCGCGTCCACGATCCGCATGCCCCGCCCGGTCTCGGCGCCGGGATCCACCTTGACGTGGGGGTTCGCGCCCGCGCCGCCGCAGTCGGCGACCTCCAGCCGGTACCCGCCGTCCTCGGCGGTGAGGACGATCTCGACCCGTCCGCCCTCGTCCCCGGACGCCGTGTGCGTGACGGCGTTCGCGACCAGCTCGCTGACCACCAGGACCATGTCGTCCACCGCGGGCAGGTCGGGCGCCGCGTCGCGGACGAAGCGCCGCGCGACCCCGACGGACCGCCGCACCCCCGGCACCGTGATCTCGCCGATCACGACGCGCTCCCGGGCGTCCCCCACCGCACCGCCTCCCCGTGGCAAGGCATGACCGTCCGCGGGGCCCGCGTGTCCAGCATCGGCCCGGCCGGCGGCTCGCAATGCTTCCATGACGGCCCCCTTCACTCTGGAAGTCGCCCGTCACCCTCGTTGTACGACCAGGGACCCGCTCCGCGTTCATGTCTCACACGAACGTTCACCCAGATACACCCGCCAATTAACACGCAGAGGGAGGGCTCCGTTACGGAGCCCTCCCTCTGTAGGCGGTCAGGGTCGGCTGTGGTCGTTCTCGTGAGTGGCCAGTCGCGTCCGTATGGCGAGGAGCCGTTCGGACTGCCACCGCATCGCCATCGCAGGAGCCGTATAGAAGGACGCGCCCAGCAGCGCGTACGCGAGACCCTCACCGCCTATCAGGTAACCGAGGAATGTGGTGGCGCTCATGGCCGGGAGGGCGAACAGGATGACGGCGGTCGGTTTGGAGCGTGCCGCGAAGTCCAGGAGCCCGGCGCCGACCCGGCAGGGGACGGCGTAGCGGCGCCGGAGTGACTCCATGATCCGTTCGGATCCCAGGATCTTGAACGACCCGATGACGTTGCCGAGGGCGTCCAGCAGCAGTTCGGCGGGCAACCGGCCGAGGCGCCTGCCGTCCCGCAGGTCGGACGCCCACTGCGCGCGCAGGTCCCTACCGAGGGAGCCACCGACGATCGCGGCGCCGAGCGCGTTGAGGAACACCGCGAGGCGTTCGCAGTGCGACGGCTTGACGCGATGCCACCAGGCCCGCACGACCAGGCGTTTCAGGACCGGTCCAGGCGTGTCGTCCACGTGCTCGCGGATGGCCGCGCCGATCTCGGGCCGGTCGGACGTCGCGGACTCGATCTTGCGGAGCGTCCGGCCGAGCCGGACACCGGAGGAGGCTCCCAGCAGGGCGGCGAATGCCAGTCCCAGGACGAACAGGAGCGGGTAACTCCCGTCGGCCAGGCTGCCGTAGGCGTTCATCGGGCGGTGTTCCCCTTCTGGTCATCGCCCGAAGACCGAACTGGGAGGCAGCGCCACGGGGAACGGCATCCCGGCCTTGGCCAGTGCCTCCCTGCGTGCGTTGACAGCGGCTCGCGCCCGTTCTCGGCCCTCGGACGTCAGTTTGTAGTACTTCCGCGGCGCGCCCGAGTCGCGAACTTCGCTCGGATCGTCCCGGTCCTCCCAGCGGCTCGTCACCCAGCCGGCCCGCTCGAAGCGGACCAGGATCGGGTAGACGGTGCCGGTGCGGAGGGCGGTCGCCGCGGCGACGCGCTGCCCGTACTGCCCCTTCTCGTCGTCGCTCCTGAGGAGGACGGACAGCACGGCCAGCATCTGGTCGGTCATGCGCGTGATCGGGCGGACGTCGGCGTCGCCGGTCTGCCCGTGCTTCTTCGGAGGGGGGCGCATCACGACACACCCCTCTCCGGCTGGGTGTCGGCTGAAGGCGCCGCCCCCGCGAAGGGCGCCTTCTGGGGGATGCTCGTGGACGGCACGACCCCGTTGTGCCAGTTGAGTCCCACTCGGACTTCCTCCCCTATCCATTGGACGGGTGCCGAGCCACCACCCCCGCGGACCCCCCGCGATCAGTGCTCGGACGCTGCTACGTGAGACCGACGATACCTGTTCTCGATATATAGAGATAGACCCTTGAGACGTCGCGTCCCGGTGGCGGGACGGTCAGTCCCGGGTCTCCTGGAGGTAGCGCAGGACGGCGGCGACCCGCCGGTCCGCGCGGTCGGCGGGAGCGAGGCCGAGCTTGGCGAAGATGTTGCGGATGTGCTTGTGGACGGCGCCCTCCGTGACCACCAGCCGTTCGGCGATGGCCGCGTTGCCGAGGCCCTCGGCCATCGCGGCGAGGACGTCCCCCTCCCGGGGGCTCAGCCGGGACAGGGTGCTGTCGGGACGGCGGGTCCGGGTCAGGAGCTGCGTGACGACGTCGGGGTCGACGGCCGTACCGCCCTCGGCGACGCGGTGCAGCGCGTCCAGGAACTCGGCGACGCGGCCCACCCTGTCCTTGAGGAGGTAGCCGAGCCCGGCGGCGCCGCCGGAGAGCAGTTCGGTGGCGAACGCCTGCTCGACGTAGGCGGACAGCACCAGCACGGCGAGCTCCGGCCTGCGGCGCCTGGCCTCGACGGCGGCGGCGATGCCCTCGTCGGTGTGCGTCGGCGGCATCCGGACGTCGACGATCGCGACGTCGGGCTTGTGGGCGTCGATGGCGGCGAGGAAGGACTCCGGCCCGTCGGTGGTGGCGACGACGTCCAGGTCCTCCTGGCGCAGCAGCAGCGCGAGCCCCTCGCGCAGCAGCGGATCGTCCTCGGCGATCACAATCCGCATGGGAGCTCCACCATGAGGGTCGTCGGCCCGCCCCGGGGGCTGACCATGGAGAAGGTGCCGTCGTGCGCCTCGATCCGGTGCCGGATGCCCGCGATCCCGGTGCCCTGGCTCTCCTCCGCGCCGCCCTTGCCGTCGTCGTGGACGCGCAGCAGCAGCCGGTCGTCGCGGCGGCGGACGATCACGGCGGCGTGCTGGGCCCCGCTGTGCTTGGCGATGTTGGTGAGCGCCTCGGAGATGACGAAGTAGGCGGTGGCCTCGACGGACAGGGCGCAGCGTCCGTCCACGTCCACGTCGATGCGGCAGGGTACGGCGCAGGTCGCGGCGAGCCCGGCGACGGCGGTGGCGAGGCCCCGGTCGGCGAGGACGGGCGGCAGGATGCCCCGCACGACCGTGCGCAACTCGGCCAGCGCCTGCTCGGAGGCGTCCTGGGCGCGTTCGAGCATGGCGTCGGCCCCGGCGGGGTCGCGGGCCAGCGCGCGGCGGGTCGCGCCGAGCATGACGCTGACGGCGACGAGCCTGCTCTGCGTGCCGTCGTGCAGCGACCGTTCGATGCGCCGCAGCTCGGTGGCGTGCGCGTCCAGCGCGGCGGCGCGGGTCGCCGACAGCTGCGCGACCCGCAGGGACAGGTCGGCCTCCGGCGCGGACGACAGCAGCAGGCGGCGGCCCGGCCACGCCTGGAGCCGGGCCATGCCGGGAGCGACGACCATCAGCACGACCGTCCACACGAGGCCCATGGGCATGATGGTGACGGCGTCGGAGAAGTCGTGCACGCCCCAGGGTTCCGGTGACCGTGCCGCGGCGTCCCCGGGGAGGATCCACCAGTACAGCGGGTAGGCGAGGTCGCGCAGGATGTAGAACGGCAGCGTCACCCCGAACAGGCCGATGACCAGCCCGACCGTGGCGTGGACCGAGGCCCAGCCGAGTTCGCGCCGGATGGTGCCGTCCATCGCGGCGCGGCGCACCCGGCCCGGCACCGTGGCGGGTTTCAGAATCTCGTCGTTCACGATCTCCCGGGCGGCGGCCTTGCGGAGCTTGGCGCCGCGGTCGGTGAGCTCCGGGACCCAGCGGACGAGCCGGGCCCGCTCCTGGTTCGCGACGACCCGCAGCGCGCGCAGCATGACGGGCATCACGAGGAGACCGACGCCGACGAGGCACGCCATCGCGACGACGACGAAGGCCAGCAGCGCGAAGAGCGCCAGGATGGCGGTGGCGAGACCGCCGATGAGGTGTTCGAGCGCGTCCAGGGTGCGGCGAGCGCGCACCTCCAGCTTTCGCCGCCCGGTTCGTTTTGCGCTGGACAGCCGCGACCGCGCCGCGCTCACACCCGCCGCCTCACGCCGTCAGATCCGGACATCTGACCCAGCATCCGCCCTCCAAGGCCGGAAACATCAAATAACTCTTAACCGCTGTCAGGCCGATGGTCAACGCCGCGGGCGAACTACGCAGAGTGAGCTCCGCGGTCGATCACGCGTAATGCGTTCCAAGAGGACGAGAGGGGCCTGGCCCGATGCGGCCACGGCGGCTCCATGCCGTCCGACCTGCGGGAAATCAGCGGTGGTGGTGGCAGCTGTACAAGTGCCGTCACGTAGGCGGGATTGAGTAGGAATGGCCTTCTAAAGAGGCTGAGGAGCACGAAAGAACGAATAACCCCGCCATCCGTCCATCCCTTTCCGGTTCTCGGAGGTTGATCATGCGCTCCCTCTCCGCGTACGCCACCACATTCACCGCGGCGGCAGCGATCGGCATCGCCATCGTATCTCCAGCCAGCGCCAGTCCGGCCCCGTCCAGCGGTGCTGGAAGGGCCCCGGCCGGCGGCGACGACTGCGTCGTCCACGTGGCCGACAACGCCCGTGTGAACTGCTTCGACACCTTCACGAAGGCCATCGCGGACGCCACCGGGGGCAGGATCGTCGACGCCCCCCGCGACGGCCGGTCCGCGCTGGCCGACTCCGGCCTCGGGCGGCGGCTGGACGCCCTCCCCGAGGCGGGGCCGGGAATCGTCATCGGCATCGAATACGACAACGCCGAGTACGACGGACAGTACCGGATTTACTCGTCCGGCTCCGGCTGTGACAACGACGACGACGTCGAATGGAAGGTGGACTCCCTCGGGAGTTTCAACGACATGATTACTTCCTTCCGCAACTATGCGGACTGCCAGGCCAACCACTTCGAGCACATCGACTTCGGTGGTGCAAGCACGGGGTGGCTCGACAGTACCAGCAACATCGGCGAAGCCATGAACGACCAGTCGTCCTCGATCCAATGGCGGTGACCCGCTGACCTGCCCGGGCCGGGACGTGGGAATTCCAACCGGCGGCGCCACGTCCGGGGACGCCGCGTTCGGCCCGATTCTCTTTTCCCTTTCGGAGGTTGACCGATGCGTTCCTTCTTCCTGCTCACGGCGACGGTCTCCGCCACGGCCGCGCTCGGCCTCGCCGCCCCGCTCCCCGCCAGCGCCGCCCCCGCCAACGCCGTCACGTCCGCCGAGCACTGTGTGCTCCACACTGCGGCGGGCGGCACCATGAGCTGCTACCGCACCTTCACCGAGGCCATCGCCGACGCCACCGGCGGGAGGGTCGCCAACGCACCGCGCGACGTCGCCGCCGCGATGGCCGACACGGGCCTGGACCGCCGTCTCAACGCCCTTGGCCAGGCCCACCGGGACGCCGTCGTCGGCATCGAGTACGAGGACATGGACTACGGCGGCGCGTCCACCATCGTCGAGGCCGACGGGGGCTGCGACGACGATGACGGCATCGAGGTCTCGGCGCCCTACTTCGAGGAGTTCTGGAACGACCGGATCACGTCGTTCAAGACCTACGTGCAGTGCCAGGCCAACCACTACCAGCACATCGACTACGAGGGAACCCGGACCGGCTGGCTGGAGGACACCGCCAACATCGGTCCCGTGATGAATGACAGGACCTCGTCCATCCAGTGGAGGTGAGGGCTCGCCCGACGACGTGACCCGCCGAGCCGGCCGCCAACTGATCGCTTACCCTGAGTAGCTAAATGCTACGTAGGGTATCGGGGGACGGCAGTGGCGACGGCGAGGCGGGGCACGATCCGCCGGTGGCGCGGCCGGGTGCTCTTCTCCGTGCGGGGCCGCACGACGATCGTCACCGTGACGGTGTCGGCGCTGATCCTCGTCCTGGTGTTCGTCCTGCTCATGCTGCTCACGCAGGACTGGCTGGAGAACCGGGTGTGGCGCAGGTCCGAGCACACCACCGAGCGGGTCGCGGCCGACATCGTCCGCGGCCGCAGCGCCGCGGCGCTCGTCACCGAGCCCGACGAGACGCGCCTGGTCCAGGTCATCACCCCGGAGGCGCGGGTCGTGGCGGCGAGCGAGGCGCTGCGGGACGACCCGCCGCTCGTCTCCGAGGAAACGATCAAGGGAAAGCTGCTGGTCGACCGGCGCTCCTGCCCCGACTTCATGGACGACTGCGTGTGGATCTTCGGCACGCGGCTGCGGACGTCGCCGTGGGGCCCCGGCGTGCTGGTCGTCTCGGCGACGCCGATGCCGACGCTGATCAACGTGTGGCTGCTGCCGGTCGGGGTCTCGCTGATCATGGCGGCGCTGCTCGCGCTCATCGCCTGGTGGACGTGGCACACCATCGGGCGGGCGTTCGTCCCGGTCGACGAGATCCGCGCGGAGATGGTCGACTTCAGGGCGCGGGGCCTCGGCCACCGGGTGCCCGTCCCCCGAGCGGGCGGCGCGATCCAGGGCCTCGCCGAGACCGTCAACGACACGCTCGAACGGCTGGAGGAGGCGACCGACCGGGAACGCCGCTTCATCTCGGACGCCTCGCACGACCTGCGCAACCCGATCGCGGGCCTCCAGACGCGGTTGGAGGCCGCGCTGGGCGAGCCGGACGACTACGAGTGGCGGCCCATGGTCGAGTCGGCGCTGCGCGACGCGCAACGGCTGAACGAGATCGTCGTCGACCTGCTGGAACTGTCCCGGCTCGACTCCCGCGCGCCCGTCCCGGTGGAGCGGCTCGATCTGGCCGCGCTCACCCGCCGCGAGGTCGAACGCCGCCCGGCGGGCGTCCCGATCGCGACGGACCTGGAGCCGGGCGTGCCCGTCCGGGCGAACCCGGTGCGGCTGGCCCGGGTGCTCGGCAACCTGCTGAGCAACGCCGAACGCCACGCCACCGACCGCATTGAGGTGACCGTGGCACGCGACGGCGCCGAGGCGGTCCTGGAGGTGCTGGACGACGGTTCCGGCATCCCACCGGAAGCACGGGAACGGGTTTTCGAACGTTTCGCGCGGCTCCCCGAGTCGCGCAGCCGCGACCCGCAGGGCACCGGGCTCGGCCTGCCCATCGCCCGCGAGATCGCCGAGATCTACGGCGGGACGCTCCGCATCGTCGACAGCCCCGTGGGCGCCCGGTTCGTCCTGCGGCTGCCGATCCCCGACGAGCGGGAGGACCGGTCCGGGAACGGCGAATCGCCTCGCTGACCGGGAGGATCCACGCCACCTCCGGTGTTACCCCCACAAAGTGGGGCGACGTCGGGAGGAAACATGAGCGAGGATCTCGGATACGGATGGCAGGGCGATCTGGTCGACCTGCCCGCCTACCTGAAGCGGATCGGCCACGACGGTGATATCGCTCCGACTGGTGAGACGTTGCGCGCCCTGCATCGCGCGCACACCACGTCCATCCCGTTCGAGAACCTGGAGATCATGCTCGGCCGGGGGGTCGACCTGGCGCTGGACGCCGTCCAGGACAAGATGGTCCGGCGCTCCCGGGGCGGCTACTGCTTCGAGCACAATCGGCTGTTCGCGGCGGTGCTGGAACGTCTCGGCTACGAGGTCACCGCACTGGCCGGCCGTGTGACGCTCGGCGCGCGCAAGCTGCTGCCTGCCACACACGCGCTTCTGCACGTTCGCGCGCCCGGACAACCACACGACGAGCCCGCCTGGCTATGCGACGTGGGTTTCGGCGCCGGGCCACTGGAGCCACTGCCGTTCCGCGACGGTGCGGAGGCTGACCAGGAAGGCTGGGGGTTCCGTATCCAGCAGCGCCGAACCGTCTCCCCGTGGTCTCCCGGCACTGTCAGTTGGGAACTGCTTCAGCGCGGCGTCGACGGCTGGGCGCAACGCCACACGTTCCCCATGAACGAGACGTTCCGCATCGACTTCGATGTGGCCAACCATTTCGTGGCGACGAGTACGCGGTCACCGTTCACGACCCGTCCGTTCGCGCAGAAGTTCACCCTGGACGCACTCCACGTCCTGGACGGGACAGACCTGACGACCACCCGTCCAGATGGTTCGACCGTCTCAAGCAGCTCTCTGACCCCCGAACAAGTCCCCGAGACCCTGGCGGACACCTTCGGCATCGTCCTGGAAGGCGAAGACGTAGCCCGACTCGTCGATTTCGCGCGCACGAACCCCCGCAATGGTTGAAGTCCTCCCGCCGGGTACCGCGCAACCAGGAGCCCAGAAGGAGGACGACCATGACCGACAAGGACAACGCCGTCGATCTGCTGCTCGCACAGCACGATGAGATCCGGCGGCTGGCGTCGACCGTCGAGCACGGTAGCGGGCAGACCCGCAGGACCGCCTTCGACCGGCTGCGCGAACTGCTCGCCGTGCACGAGACCGCCGAGGAGGAGGTCGTCCACCCGTTCGCGCGGCGCTCGATCCGCGACGGCGCCGACATCGTGGACGCCCGGCTGGAGGAGGAGCACGAGGCGAAGGGCACCCTCTCGCAACTGGAGAAGCTCGACCCCGACTCGGCGGACTTCGAGGACATGTTCGCCGACTTCCACCGGGACCTGGAGGCGCACGCCTCGCACGAGGAGAAGGACGAGTTCCCGCGCCTGCGCGAGGAGGCCACGGCCGAGCAGCTGAGGTCCATGGCCAAGATCGTCCGGGCCGCCGAGGCCGTCGCCCCGACCCATCCGCACCAGGGCGTCGAGTCGCCCGCCAAGAACATGGCGCTCGGCCCGATGGCCGCCGTCACCGACCGCGTCCGCGACGCCATCGGCAGGGCGCGCCGCTGATGAGCGAACGAAAGAACGACCAGGACAAACCGCTCGCCGACCGCCGCGCCGAACAGGACGCCCCACAGGAGGACGACCCCGACTTCGCGGACGAGCACACCCCGAGCCCCACGGACCCGCCGATCGCCGAGGACGACACCCCCGGCGGCGAGGACGACGGCTACACCCCCCAGACCGAAGTGTCCTGACCGCCAGGAGATCTCCGAACGCCCCTGTGCCAGACTCCTACCGGCACGACGAGATGAGGAGCGTCATGGAGTTGGTCCACTCGGGCAAGGTCAGAGACGTCTACGCGGACGGGGACGACCTGATCCTCGTCGCGTCCGACCGGGTGAGCGTGTACGACGTCGTCCTGCCGACGCTGATCCCCGACAAGGGGAAGATCCTCACGCAGCTGTCGCTCTGGTGGTTCGAGCAGCTCGCCGACATCGTCCCCAACCACATCGTGTCGGCCACGAACGTGCCGGACGAGTGGGAGGGACGCGCCGTCCGCTGCCGCCGCCTCACCATGCTCCCCGTCGAGTGGATCGCCCGCGGCCACCTGGCCGGGCTGGGCCTCAAGGAGTACGAGAAGAGCGGCGCGGTCTCCGGCGTCCCGCTCCCGGACGGCCTGGTCGAGGGCTCGAAACTCCCCGAACCCATCTTCACCCCCACCACCAAGGCCACGGTGGGACACGACGAGTTCATCACCTATGACGACGTCGTCCGGGAGATCGGCGACGACACCGCCGCCCGCCTGAAGGACGTCACGCTCGCCGTCTACGAGCGCGGCGCGTCCCTGGCGGCCGAGCGCGGCATCATCATCGCGGACACGAAACTGGAATTCGGCCGCGCCGCCGACGGCACCCTCACGCTGGGCGACGAGGTTCTGACGTCTGACTCGTCCCGGTTCTGGCCCGCGGACGAGTGGCGTCCGGGCGGCCCCCAGCACTCCCTGGACAAGCAGTTCGTCCGCGACTGGAGCAGCACCCTCGACTGGGACCGCACCCCACCGGGCCCCGCGATCCCCCAGGACATCGTCGACGCCACCCGCGCCCGCTACATCGACGTCTACGAACGCCTAACAGGCCGTCCCTGGCAATCCTGACAAGCCGCCCCGCCCCGGACGCTCAACGGGCGCACAGGGCCCACACGACCTTCCCCTTCCCTTTGAGCGGCCACACCCCCCAGTCATGGGCGAGCTGCGCCACCAGCACCAGCCCCCGCCCGCACACGGCAGCGTGATCCTCGTCGCGGACGACAGGACGCCCCACGCCCTCGTCCCGCACCGCGATCACGACGAGATCGGCGCGCGCATCCGGAAAGACCCGGACGACAATGCGCCCGAATCCCACATGCTTGTACGCATTCGTAACCAGCTCCGTAACCACGAGCCGCCCGACGTAATCATCGTCGACCCCCAACTCACGAAGCGAGGTAGCCTACCTGGAAACTACCGTTCGCGGCATCACTTCAGACGATCCGGCCGACCTTGCGGAGATTGCGCGAACTCTTGATAAGTTGAGGAGCAGCGCATTGCCCGCGAGCATGTCTCGCGACCTTATCAAGAAAGTGGTGGAGGAAAAATGGACCTGAGCGATGCCGTGTGGCGCAAGGCCCGCAGGAGCACCGAGAACGGCGGCAACTGCATTGAACTCGCTTCTCTGAAGAATACAATCGCCATCCGCGACAGCAAGAACCCCAACGGTCCCAAACTCACCATCACGCGCAAAGACTTCTGCCACCTCACTCACTCCATCAAGAACATCTAGCAGGATGTTGGACGAGATGAACTTGAGCAATGTTATGTGGCACAAGGCCAGCCAGAGTACTTCAAACGGCGGCGAGTGCGTAGAGGTCGCGAGCCTCGCTGAGGTTGTCGCCATCCGCGATAGCAAGAATCCCGATGGCCCCAGGCTTACCATCAACCACGGGGACTTCCGTAGGGTTGTCGAGGTTCTCAAAGGGCTTTAGGCGGCTCGTCAGCTCGGCATGTCCTCAAGCCACTTTTTGACGCGTTGTGACTGGTCGACCTCGGATTGATGGACTCTCGGGCGCGCCTCGGCCAGTCGCCGACGGATCCGCAATGCCTCGGTAATGGCGGCCAGCCCTTCTTCTCTCCTTTCCAGGTTTCCCAGTCGGACGGAGAGGTTGTTCAACGAGCTGGCCAGGTCGGGTAGCAGTGCGTCGGGACGGTCCTCGGCCAACTTGCGGCGAATCCGGACCGCCTCGACGATGGGCTCCAACGCCTCCTCGCCATGTCCCAGGCCCGCCAGCCGATTCGACTGGTTGTTCAATGAGGTCGCCAATGCGGGCAGGAAGGCGTCGGGACGTTCTGCCGCGAGGCCGCGACGAATCTGAACCGCCTCGGTGACGGCCTCCAACGCCTCCTCGCGCCTTCGCAGATCCGACAGGCAGGTGGACTGGTTGTTCAACGCGCTGGCCAGGTCGGGGAGGAAGGCGTCGGGACGGTCCTCCGCCAGCTTGCGGCGAATCCGAACCGCTTCGGTGACAGCCTCCAAGGCCTCTTCTCGTCGTCCCATATCCGACAGGTGGTTCGACTGGTTGTTCAATGAGTTGGCCAGCCCTGGAAGAAAGGCGTCAGGACGGTCCTCAACGAGCCTGCGGTACACCGCGACAGCTTCGATGACGGCCTCCAGCGCCTCCTCATGACGTCCCAGATCCGACAGGCGGTTCGACTGGTTGTTCAATGAGTTGGCCAGGCCTGGAAGAAAGGCGTCGGGGCGGTCCTCCGCCAGCTTGCGGCGAATCCGAACCGCCTCGACGATCGCGTCCAATGCCTCCTCGCGACGCCCCAGGCCCGCCAGCCGATTCGACCGACCGTTCAACGACATCGCCAGGTGGGGCAGGAAAGCATCGGGACGAGTCTCGACGAGGTCGCGGTACGCATCGACAGCTTCGGTAATGGTCTCCAGCGCCTCTTCATGCCGCCCCAGATCCGACAGGCAAATGGACTGGTTGTTCAATGAGCCCGCGAGGTCGGGTAGAAAGGAATTGGAGCGATCCGCGACAAGCCGACGGCGAATCCGAACCGCCTCTTCGATGGCGTCCAACGCCTCCTCACGACGCCCCAGATCCGACAGCCGGTTCGACTGGTTGTTCAACGAGGTCGCCAAATTGGGCAGGAATGCGACAGGACGATCCGCGACAAGCCCGCGGCGAATCCGAACCGCCTCGGTGGCGGCCTCCAATGCCTCCTCCCGCTGCCCCAACTGCGCGAGGGCGGTCGACAGTTGCCCGCTCCAGTGCGCCACGTCCGCAGGTTCCGCGTCTGCCGGCAGAAGGTTCCGGATCCGCCGAGTCACGGCAGGGTCGGCGGCGGCCAGGGCGACCGTGGGATAGGGGATGGCTTTCGCTATGCGCCGGAGTTCTTCGATGCTGACCGGGGCGTCGTCCAGCACTTCGGCCAGCAGGTCGCCCAGCCGGGGTCCGGTCTGCACCGCGACCGTGATCGCGGCGTTGGCGAGGCCCGTCAGATCCTGACGCAATGCCTGCTGGATCAGCCCGGAGGCGTCCGGGTGGTGCGCGCACGCGCGGGTCAGGACCGTCAGGGCTTGGGCCGCTTGATCCGGTTCCAGGCCGGTGAAACAGGTTCGCCGCAACAGTTCGTGCGCGGCGAGTTGGTTGACGGCATGCCGTTCCGCCAGCAGGTCTGGACGCAACAGGTCAACCCGTCCGTCCTGCATTGGGTAGAGCTGCCGCAGCCACCCCGCCACGGCGCCCACTCGCTCCTCGTCAGCCCGCGCCAGGTCGGGGACCCGCCGGATCATCGCCCGCACAGACTCTTCACCGGCGTTCTGCGCGTCGAGCACGAGCACGGCCGCCGCGACGACCTGTTCCAGGACGGGCAACCGCACCGTCAGCGCGGCCCGTCGCGCGGCCTTGTCCCAGAGCCGCCGTTCATGTCCCAACAGCCGGTCCAGCACTCCCAGGTCGGCAGCCGCGCGTCCACCGGACGTGCCCTGCTCGTCGTCGAGCACCGCGACCAGCGCCGCCGCGTGCAACACCAGCACCGGCAGCCGTTCCGACGAGGCCGCCGTGAAGTTCACCTCTGGGACGGGACGGCCCAGCGCCGCCGCGTAGAACGGCAGCGCCGCCTCGATCACCTGGACGTCGTCGCGACGGTCGTCCAGCGCCGCCGCCAGCTCCAACACCGGCGTCCGCGCCGCCAGCTCGCGGGTGGCGTCCGACTCGGTGTCCAGCGACGTCCACCACTCGCCCTCCTGCCTGGCCAGCAACAACACCCGCAACCCGCCCGCGTCCGCCGCCGCCACCTCCGTCAACATCGCCGCCAGGCCAGGACGGGTCTCGGCGTAGTCGACCAGTAGCAGCACCCGTTGCTCCACCAGACCGGCCGCCTTCACCGCCGCGACCTCGTCACCGGGCTTGACCGACTGGCACTCCCATTTCTCGGACGGCAGCGAACCGGCGAGACGCAGGGCCAGCCGGGTCTTGCCCACGCCACCCTTCCCGGTCATCAACCGCACTGGGAAGGCCGTCTCGTCGAGACACCACTCCCGCAGGCGTCCCAGTTCGTCCGCGCGTCCGACGAAATCGACCAGCTCACGTTCCGGGCGCAGCAACCCCGTCACGCTCTGCTCGTCGGACGAGGTCAGTTCACGTGTACCGGCCAGCTCGTCCTGGCGCGCCCCGATCTCCGCTGTGGCGGCCCGGTCCGCTTCCACGGCCTGCCGACGTGCGGCGATCACTTCACTGACATACGTTCCCGCTGCTCCCGCCGCGATCGCCCCCACCACGCCGAGGAGGGCCCGTACCGCCAGCGGCCACGACTGCGGCAGCATCGGGACCACCGCCGCCACCACGCCCGCGACGATCAGCGGCACCCACCAGATCAACCACCTGCGACGCCCACGGGCCATGAACCCAGCATCGCGCGCCATCAGGATTCATCACAGCCGAAACACGGCATCCCGCCGGACCTGACCCGAACCGGTCGATCAAACACCCCGCCCCGTCTGTGGTTTCGTTCGTCCGGTCAGGCTGGTGCTTGTTGGCGGACGGTCGCCGTGTCCCATAGTCGGACGGTGTGGTCACCGCTCGCACTGGCGAGGGTCTTGCCGTCGGGGCTGAAAGCCAGTGCGCTCACGGTGTCGGTGTGGCCGGTGAGCGGACGGGTGAGCGGCTTGCGGGTCGCCACGTCCCACAGGCGTATGGTCTTGTCCTCGGTCGCGGTGGCCAGGACCTTCCCGTCAGGGCTGAACGCCACTGCCGCTACGGAGCCGTCCCGGATTAGGGGCTCGCCGATGGGTTTGCGAGTGCGCGGGTTCCACAGAGCCGTCTCGGAATAGTAAGTCGCTGTGGCCAGGATCTTTCCGTCCGGGCTGTACGCCAACGCGCCGACACCGTAACTGTGGCCCTTCATGGGGCTCCAGAGGGGCGTGCTGAGGGCGAGGTCCCACAGCACTACCTGGGTGCTCGCAGCGGCCAAGGTTTTGCCGTCCGGGCTGAACTCCATCGCCCCGATACCGTTGGAGTGCACGAACGGCTCTTTGCGGTGCTTGCGGGTGCGTGTGTTCCACAGCCAGATGGTCCCGTCGCCGTCCCCAGTGGCCAGCGTCTTGCCGTCAGGGCTGTACGCCACTGCCCATACGTGGTCGTAGTGGTCGCCGAGGGGTTTGCCCAGAGGGGCGCGGGTGGCCACGTCCCAGAGGCGGGCCGTCTTATCGTCGCTTCCTGTAGCCAAGGTCTTGCCGTCAGGGCTGAACGCTAGGGCGCTGACCCGGTCGCTGTGGCCCGCAAGCGGAGGACCGACGGGCTTGCGGGATGCCACGTTCCACAGTCGCACCGTCTTGTCGGCGGCTCCGGTCGCCAGCGTCGTGCCATCGGGGCTGAAGGCCAGCGTCTCGACTCCCCCACTGTGGCCGGTGAGGGGCTGCCCGAGGGAGGACGGGCCGGTGGGGGCCGGGGTGCGATTCCCCCGAGGCTCCTCGTGCTGGTCGTCGCGGGTGAGCACATAGCCCACCGGGACGGCCATCGCGAGGACGGCGACACCCATCGTGGCGGCGAACGCGCGCCGCGAGAACTGCGGGAACGGCGGAGCGACCGGAGGCACCAAGTCCGGTTCGGTGGCGGGCGATGCCGGGGCGGCGGGTGACGGTGGCACGGCAGGCGATGATGGGGCGGCGAGCCCGGCGAGGGTCGCGGCGACGGCCTTGGCGGTGGGACGGCGCCGAGGGTCGCGGCGCAACAGGTCGCGCAGCACCGGCGCCAGCAGACGGGCCCGCTGGACGGGTGCCGGTTGGCCCTGCGCGATGGCCAGCAGCAACGCCGCCATGGTGTTTCCGCTGAACGCGGGACGTCCTTCCACAGCGGCGTACAGGGTGGCACCCAGCGACCAGACGTCGGACGCCGCCGTCGCCTCGCGGTCGTTGACCTGCTCGGGCGACAGGTAGGCGGGCGTGCCCAGGATCGCGCCGGTCGCGGTCAGCGTGGTCTCTCCGGGAACCGCCGCCAGCCCGAAGTCGGACACCACGACCCGCTCGCCCTCCAACAGGATGTTGGCGGGCTTGATGTCGCGATGCACGATCCCCACCTCGTGCGCGACGGCCAGCGCCTCGGCGATCTGCGCCCCGACCCGGGCGGCCTCGGGTTCGGTCAGCGGGCCGTCGTCCCGGATGGCGTCGGCGAGGGAGCGTCCCCGCACCAGTTCCATGACGATCCAGGGCAGGCCGTCGTCGTCGTGGAACTGGTCGTGGACGGTGATGATCCCGGGATGCTTGAGCATCCCGATCGACCGGGCCTCACGCTCCATGCGGGCCACGAGGTGCTCGCGTTCTCCGGCGCTCAGGGTCAGGGGGAGTTTGAGCTGTTTGAGCGCCACGTCCCGGCGCATCCGCTCGTCGTGGGCGCGCCAGACGGCGCCCATCCCGCCCTCGCCCAGCACGCTTACGAGCCGGTACCGGCCGTCCACGACACTTCCCACGTCCTGCACCACACAGGCACGAAATCACACAGGCCGCACGGCCAGGTAACGGCCCCGGCCGATTGTGATCAGATCGGCGGTGACCCGGCGTGGCATTCGGCGATCACCGAGGCGAAGGTGCGGATGAGAATGGTCGCGGTGGCAGTGCGCCACACGGGACCCGGCGGACGGTGACGCTCCGTCAGAAGTGGCCCTGGATGTCGGCGAGGAGGAGGCGTTTGGGCTTGGCGCCGATGATCTGCCGGACGACCTCGCCGTCCCGGTAGAGGTTGAGGGTGGGGAAGCCCATCACGCCGTAGCGGGACACGATCTCCGGGTGGTCGTCGCCATTGAGCTTCGCGACGGTCAGCCGGTCGCCGTGCTCGGCGTCGATCTCATCGAGGATCGGCGCGATCATCTTGCAGGGCGGGCACCAGTCCGCCCAGAACTCGACCAGTACCGGCTTGTCGCCGTGGAGCACGGTGGAGTCGAAGTTCTCTGCCGTCAGGGTGATCATCCGTCTTCTCCTTCGAGAGCACGCAACCGGGGCACGCCCGGACGAGCTGGTCGGCCAGGTCGGCGCGGCGGCGGATCAGGGTGCGGATGTCCGCGTCGATCTCGGCCAGCTTGCGCTGGTAGACCGCGACCGACTCGGGGCACGAGGCGCCGTCCTCATGCCCGGCGCGCAGGCAGTCGACGAACGGACGCGCGTCCGCCAACGTGAACCCGTTGGCCAGCAGCGACCGGATCTCCACGACGAGCCGGACGTCCGACTCCTCGTACTCCCGGTAGCCGTTGGACGCGCGGCCCGCCGGGAGCAGTCCCTGCTGCTCGTAGTAGCGCAGGGTGCGGGTGCTCACCCCCGCCCTCGCCGCGAGTTCCCCGATCCGCATCGGCCCTCCCTGTCCATGGCGACGCTAACCCTTGACACCGGCGTCAATGTCAAGCGAACGGGCCCGGCGGGTAATCCCCGCCGGGCCCGTCAACGGCTGATCGTCAGCGGCCCTGGAGCCTGCGGACGTTGTCGCCGAACGACCAGGACTTCGACCCGTCCCAGTTCATGGACCAGGTCATCAGGCCCTTCAGCTGCCCGTTGAAACTGTTCCACGCCTGCGAGACGAGGCCCGGCGTCATGTAGCCGCCACCGGCGCCCGGCTGCGCGGGCAGTCCCGGGGCCTGCTTGTCGAACGGCACCTTGATGGTGACGCCACCGACGACGAGACCGTCGTTCAGGCACTGCGTCTGCTTGACGAAACCCTCCACGGTCGCGGCGGAGTAGGAGTCGCCATGGCAGCCGTACATGCTGCCGTTGTAGTACTGCATGTTCAGCCACCAGAGGCGGCCGTTGTCCGCGTACTTCTTGACGATCGGCAGGTACGCGCCCCAGATGGAGCCGTACGTGACGCTGCCGCCGGTCACGTACGCGGTCTCCGGCGCCATGGTGAGCCCGAAGTTGGACGGCATCTGGCCGAGCACGCCGTCGATGATGTGGATGAGGTTCTCCTGCGACGTGGACAGCGTGGCGGGGCTGCCCGCGCCGGTGAGCCCGGTCTCGATGTCGATGTCGATGCCGTCGAAGTTGTACTTCTTCAGGATCGGCACGATCGTCGCGATGAACTTGTCGGCGACGCTGCGGGAGCCGAGGTCGATGCCCGCGGTCGCGCCGCCGATCGACATCAGGATGGTGGCCCCGGCGGCCTTCGCCGCGCACATCTGCTCGGGCGTGGCGACCTTCACGGTCGCGTCCATGCCGTCCTCCCACTGGACGGTGCCGTCCGAGAGGATGACGGGGAACGCCGCGTTGTAGACGTTGTACCCGTGCTGCTGGAAGACGGGGTTCTCGATCGGGCTCCAACCGAACGGCGGGTGGACGCCGTTGGACGCGCCGTCCCAGTTCTCCCAGTAACCCTGCAACACCTTGCCCGCGGGCTTGCCCTTCACCGCACAGGTGGGTTCGCCACCCGGCGGGTCCGTCGTCGGGGGATCCGTGGGCGGGTCGGTCGTCGGGGGGTCGGTGGGAGTGGTCGGCGGGTCCGTGGGCGAGTCGTCGCAGGCGCCCAGGTCACGCCACAGGGTCGGGGTGGCCGCGGGGTTCCAGTTCGCCCCCGGGTAGGCGGTGTGGGCGACCATGGCCTGGTATCCGTGGTCGTTGTAGGTGACCTTGGTTCCGGTCGTGTAGTTGCCGCCCTCTCCCCAGGCCGGGAACGTACAGGCCACCAGAGCCGTTGGTTGGGCGGACGAAGGCGCGGACAGCGCGACCACCGCGCCGGCCGACAGCACGAGCGCCGCACCGGCCGAGGCCAGGGCGGCGTAGGCCGCGGACCAGCGTCTGGGCACGCGCTTGACGCGCTTGGGGTGGTGTTTCACGGGACTCCTCGGCTGGACGGGGGTACCTGAGGAGCCGGTGCAGAGCCAAACACAAGCCTCAAAATGAGACTCTCCCAGGCGCATGGCACAAAACCGGCATGGACGCCAGTAGCAGAGTAGCCGCGTCGTTCCGGACCGGGAAGACCTCTATACGGACAGCGCACACCCGAACGGGTTGTCGATCACATACCTCCAGTACCCGTCGTCACCGCGCCGCACGACGTCGGGCCGCTCGGCCAAGGGGCGCATGGTCGTCCTTCCGGTAGACAGTGAGCCGAACGCTAGGAGGCGCCTTCGTGACTCACCAAACGGTTGGCCTGCCCGAAGACCCGTGGGCGGACGTCGCCGAGCCGAGCCCGTCCTGCCCTGTCGAGATCACGCTGAACGCGCTTCGCGGCCGCTGGACGACCCTCGTCGTCCGCGAACTCCTGCGCCGCGACCACTCGTTCAGCGAGCTGCGCGCGGCGTTCCCAGGCCTTTCGGACAAGGTTCTGACCGACCGCCTGGCCCACCTGACCAGCACGGGCGTGGTCGAACGCCGTCGCGTCCCGGGCTGGCCACCGCGCACGCGCTACACCCTGACTTCGCGTGGACGCCGCCTGGGCCCGGTGCTCCAGGCCCTGTGGGACTGGGGCGAGGCGTCTCCGTAACCGTCGCGACGGCGCGGGCGGCGCGAGCGGGCGGCGCGAGCGGCGGTTGCGCGGGGCTCTCTCAACGGAATAAATGTTAACGTTCAGATACTTCATGTTGAGTAGATGTCCGTTGAGCTAATCCGGGAGTGTCGATGACCCGCGTCGAAGAGGCCGAGGCGGTCTCCGAACAGATGTCCCTCAAGCGCTGGCTGGCCGTGGTGGCGGTCGCGGTCGGCACGTTCCTCGTGGTGACCGCCGAACAGTTGCCGGTGGGCCTGCTGACCTCCATCGGTGATGACCTGGGCGTTTCCGAGGGGACGGCGGGTCTGATGGTGACCGTGCCGGGGCTGGTCGCTTCGGCCGGTGCGCTGCTCGTCCCCGTGGGGATCGGACGGCTTGACCGCCGGACCGTCCTGCTGGGCCTGATCAGCTTGATGGCGTTGGCGGGGCTCCTCACCGCCGTCTCGCCGAACTTCCCGGTGTTGCTGGTGTCCCGTTTCCTGGTCGGCATCAGCATCGGCGGGTTCTGGGCGCTCGCGGCTGGGATCGCGGTTCGGCTCGTCCCGTCCAGCTATGTGCCTCGCGCGACTTCGATCGCATTCGGTGGTGCCACGGCCGCGAACGTCCTGGGGGTGCCTGCCGGGACCCTCATCGGTGGGCTCACCGACTGGCGCGTCGCGTTTCTGATCCTTTCGGGGCTTGGGTTGCTGGCTCTCGCGGCGTTGTTCGTCCTTCTGCCGGGTATCCCCGCGACTGGGTCCATTCGTCTTGGCGCTCTGGTCGGGTTGTTCGGCAACCCGTTCGTCCGGGGGGCCACCATTGCGACGTTCCTGCTGGTCAGCGGTCACACGGCGGCGTACACGTTCGTCAGCCCCGTCCTTCAGGACATTTCCGGCATCGACGAGGACTTCATCGGGCCTCTCCTCCTCATCTTCGGGGCCGCCGGGGTCGCGGGCACCTTCCTCGCGGGGGCCGCAGCCGGACGCAACGTCCGTGCGACCATCGCCGCTGTCACCGTGCTGCTGACTGCCGTCCTGGCCCTGTTTCCTCTGCTGGGCACGTCTGCCGCGTCGGGTGCCGCGCTCCTCTTCCTCTGGGGGCTGGCTTTCGGCAGTGTGCCGGTCACCGTCCAGATGTGGATTCTGAAGGCCGCCCCGAACCACGCCGAAGCCGCCACGGCCCTCAACACGGTGGTCTTCAACCTCGCCATCGCGGTCGGGGCGCTCTTCGGGGGGTTGGTGGTCAACGGGGTGTCCACGACCGCCGTCCTGACCTTCGGCGCGGTCCTGGCCGTCCTGACATTCCTGGCCGTCTGGACCACCCGACGCGCCTGACCGGATGTTCCGAACTTTCCAGAGCGGGCAGGCGTTGAGCTGAAAAGGAGGAAGAACAGTGGCTTCCATCGTTGACCGCATCAAGAGACTTCTCCGCAGCCCCCAAGGCCAGAAAGCACGGGCCAGAGCAGAACGCCTGGCCCGCGACCCCCGCACCCAGGCCAAGGCCCGCCGCCTCCTGACCAAGGTTCGAGGCGGCGGCCCCCGCCGCTAGCCGTGGTGACCGGCCGGGCCCCCTCGGCCGGTCACGGATCGTCCTCCTCCCCCGTTTCGCCGACTACTTCATCGGCTCCCGTGAGGAACTCCTCTACGCGCGAGGCGACCGCGTCGGAAATCCCGCCCTGGGTATCGTCGACGCCCTGAAACCGCTGGCCGAACGCCTGATGAACGGCACCGACTTCCACCAGCCCGTCGTCACGCTCTACCTGGAGGTCTACGGCGGGAAGATCGGCGGCCAGGCCAAGCAGTACAGCGCGAACGGCACCGTGGGCTACCGCCTCTTCGACGTCAACTCGGCGGAATCAGAGACCCTGGACTGGGAGCGCTCCCGCATCTCCTCATGGCGCGATGACGGCGGCCAGGAGTTCCTCGACGTGAAAACCCTGCAATCCGTCGCGGAAGATCTGAGCATCCCAACAGTTCCCTACCTGAGCGTCGTCAGCGCCGGGGACCTACCGAAGGACGTGGAGGGAATGTCAGCCTTCCTGACCGAACACGTCCCCGAATCCCGCGCGGGCCTGGACGAAACAGCGGGCCTTCGCGCGGAGGGCATCGTCCTGCGCAACGACGACCGCACAAGGATCGCCAAGGCCCGCTTCCAGGACTACGAACGCACCCTGAAACGCCGCCGCCAACGCCGATAGACCCGCGCGTACGTTGGCCAGGGCGTCCGCCCAGCACATCGGCACCAACCGGCGCCTGGTGGACGGGGCGTCACAAGTTCGGGCACCCGGCGGTCACGACGCGGGGCCGGTGTGCCGGACGCCCGGCCGTGAGAAGGTGACGGCCGGGCGTCCGGGTCGGTGCGGGGCTGGTGCGGGTCAGCGGGCTGGTGCGGGTCAGCGGGCGCAGGCGGGCGGCGGCGGGTCGAGGTCGACGGCGCCGTCGATGACCTCGATCACCTTCCCGGAGGCGTCGAGGTGCTCGGCGTGGGCGGCCATGTGGTTGGGCGACGTGCGTCCGACCGGGTTCGGGTGGACCTCCCGGATCCCCGTCGCCGTGGAGATGTCGTTGTCGTTGCGGAAGAACTCGGTGCCGTTGTCGCTGAAGACCACCGACCAGCGCTGACCGGCCGCCTGGGTCTTGATCTCGAACTCCTCCCCGGCGACCAGTCGGTTGGGCGGCGTGCCGTCGTCGTCGTACTTCGACTTCAGCGTCCAGGCGGTGCCTTTGGTGCCGACACCCGATGTCGACTTGCCCTGCCCACACGGACGCTCCTTGGCCTGCGCCGCAGGGCCAACGGCCACGCTGACCGTCAAGGCCAGCACACCGGCTGACACCGCCCCGGCCAGTACGCGCATCCTCATCGAAATCCCCCCATCGGTTCGTTGGGACCGTCAATGAGTAGATATGCGCGGGGGTTACGCGGCCCGAGGCACACGGACAGCCTTTCGACGGCTTTACCGAGATCGAAACCCGCGTCGAGCCCAGCCCAGACCCCAGCAACGTCGGAGCCCTCATCGTCTGCGGACAGAAGGCATGGCCGCAGCTTCACTTCGCGAACAGGGGCCCGGTGTCCTCTCAGGACGGTGCTTCGTAGCGGGTGGCGATCGCGGTGGCGCGGGTGTGCAGGGAGGAGCGCAGCCACTGCGGGGACAGGGCCTCCGCGCTTGTGGCGAGTTGCCATAGGGCCCATTCGGCGTGGCGGGAATCCTGGAAGGTCACCTCCAGGCGCAGCCAGCCGTCCGCGTCGGCTTCTTCGGTGCGGACGGCCAGCGCGGTGGCGACCAGGTCGTCCCGTCGCGCCGGATGCACCCGGACGAGAACGGCGACCTGGTCGCCACCGGTCCGGAACCGCGTGCTGCGTTCCTGCCAGGCCTGGTCCAGGTCGACGCGGTCTGGTCGCTGTGCGGGTTCGTCGAGCTCCTCGGCGTCCAGCACTCGGGACAGCCGGTAGGTGCGGTCCTCGCCAGCCCTCGTGGCCAGCAGGTAGCCCTGGTCTCGGACGGTGACGAGGCCGATCGGGTCCACCATGCGCCACTTCGGGGCCTGGTCCTTGGCCGCGTAGCGGATGCGCAGCTTGTGTCCTGCGAACACCGCACGTCTGACCTCGGCAACTATGGCGCCCGGCACCTCCTCAGTCTCGGCGCGACGGGCGAGGAGGTCAGTCTCCGGGTCGATGAGCAATCGTTGCGCCGCACCGGCGGCCGTGTCCCGATGGCTTTCGGGTAGCGCGTCGACCACCTTGAGCATGGCCGAGGCAAGGGCCGAGCCGAGACCGAACGCCTGCGCTCCGCGCCGTGATCCGGCCACCAGCAGGGCGAGCGCCTCGTCATGGTTCAGCCCGGTCAGCTCCGTTTGGAAACCGGGCAGCAAAGCGAACCCGCCGTGCCTCCCGCGTTCGGCGTAGACCGGGACGCCAGCAGCGGACAGCGCCTCTATGTCGCGCAGGACGGTGCGGGTCGACACCTCCAACTCGCGAGCCAGCCGGGCCGCCGAGAGCCGACCGTGCTGCCGTAGCAGCAGCACCAGCGAGACCAACCGGTCGGCGCGCACACGAACAATTTTACCGGAATACGTGACACAGGATGTCGTGATTGTTTTGGGAGGCTGGGAGCACAACCTACGAACCGAACGGAGCTGGTGTGGTCATGGAACGAACGACTGTGAACCCGTGGGCGTGGTCGGCGCAGTTGGGATTCAACCAGGGTGAGGTCGTCTCCGGGCAGACCCGGACCCTGTACTGCGCCGGGCAGACCTCGACGGACGGCGACGGCCAGGCCCAGCATGCCGGGAACATGGCGGCGCAGTTGGCGCTGAGCCTGGACAACCTGGAGGCCGTGCTGGCTGAGGGCGGCATGTCCCTCGCGAACCTCGTCCGGCTCAACGTCTACACCACCGACGTCGATCAGCTTTTCGCGCACCACGGAGTGCTGACGTCGCGGCTGGGCGACGCCGGTGTGGCGCCGCCCAGCACGCTGCTCGGGGTCGCGCGGCTGGCGATGCCCGAGCTGATGGTCGAAATTGAGGGGACGGCCGTCGCCTGATGCGACAGATGGTGACGATCGGCGTCTACGGCTTCGACGGCGAGTCTTTTCTGCGACGACTGCGGGATGCGGACGTCCGCCTGCTACTGGACGTCCGCCAGCGACGTGGTGTCCGTGGACCCGAGTACGCCTGGGCGAACTCGCTCCGGCTACAGGCGGCCCTCGCCCAGGCCGGGATCGCCTACGAACACCATCCAGAACTCGCCCCGACCACCGAGCTACGCCAACTCCAATACGCGGAGGATGACAACCAAGGAGTCGGCAAACGCTCGCGCCGCGAACTCGCGGCCGAGTACACCCGCCGCTACACGACGGAAATCCTCGACCAGGCCGACCTCACGCCAATCGTGTCGGCGCTGGAGAGCGGCGGGACGGCGGCATTGCTGTGCGTCGAGGCCGCCCCAGAGGCATGCCACCGCTCATTGGTCGCCGACCGCCTGACCAAGCAGAAAGGAGTCACGATCGAACACCTCTACCCCTCATGACTCGGGTTGGTGGCGTGTCCTGCGCGGTCCAGCAGGTCATGCATGACGTCCAAGGGAAGCGCAGGATTCTTTGCGGCCGCGGCCGCCAGTCGCGTCTCCTCCAACGCCTCCAGCAGAAGCGGTAGCGGCAGCCGCGGGTCGGCTGCCGCACCTCGGTGCAGGTTCGGGTTGTCGTCTTCCAGCAACTCGACGACCGGTTGGGACGAGAGCCGGGGATCACGCAGGGCACACCACCGCACCCACGAATCCTCGTCACGGCTCAGCCTTTCGACGAGTTCCGGCGGCGTTTGCGGTCGTCCAAGGCCAGCGCCCGCATCCGGCGTGCCGCGCGTTCGATCCCTGGCGTTGCTACGCGTCGCCGGGGTCACGCAGGGAAAGCGCCTCGGCCTCACTCAGCCCAGCTCGGGCCCCGGCACGACGGCGAACTCGGACTTGCGCACTGGTCTGTGGCCGGTACGTGGGGTTCCGCCCGCAGCCGCAGGTCTCGAACCCTTCGTAGCGAAGACCCGCCCGCAGAACTGCGGCAACCGCGGCCCACCGACGATCATCGTTCTTACGCGGCGCCGCGAAGTCATGACCCGCGAAGACCATCGGCGCCAAACAGCGAGTGCACAGATGCTCGGCGCCGTCCCAGAGGAACTTCCGACTCTGGCGGCACGGGACACACACGTAATGAACCTTGTAGATGGTCTCCGCGTACCTGCACACAAACCCCAGGCTATCCGCAGACCGAGCCGACCGCGATCTAGTAACAACCCGTCCACGGGCATGAAAGCCGTGGCCCTGAAGAGCAGAGGGCCGCAGCACTGCTCTGCGGACCGAGTCACGATCGAACACCTCAAACCGTCGTGACACGGGCGGAATGAGCGTCCAGCGGCAGGACAGAGCAGCTGCGTTCAGAGGTCGTACGCGCCGCGCTTGATCTCCGACACCATGGCTGCCCACACGGGGAGGTGGAACCGATGGCATGCCAGGGGGTTCAGCGGCTGACGCCCAGTGGGGCTTGTGCGTGGCGGTTGCCGTGGGGAGAACGGGCGCCTGCGGCGGCTCGGCGGTTGCTTCAGGAGACGATGCTCGACCTTGGGGTGGGACGGGACGTCATCGAGGACGGGAAGCTCGCCGCTTCCGAGGTCGTCACCAACGCGCTTCGGCATGCCGCGTCCGGCGGCCGTCTCGCGCCGGAACTGTGGGTCTGGGCGCGGACCGTTCCGGCGCCTCAGCTCGTCGTGTCCGTCTTCGACTGTGCGCGTGAGGTGTTGCCTCGGGCGTCGGGTGCGGGGGTGTTGGACGAGCACGGCAAAGGCCTTGAGCTGGTCGGAGAGTTCACAGCCGAGTGGGGCTGTGCTCTTACACGGTCACGGGTCGCCGATCCCGTTGTCGTGGGCAAGGCGGTGTGGTTCGCGCTGCCGCTTCGGTGTGGTTGGCCGGGGCCGACGCCTGACGTCCACCCTGGGGCGGCCGCGCAGTGCCTGCTGCACTGCGTTACGCGGAGGGGCTTTCCCGGGTTGCGGACCGTCGACGGGAACGGGGTGTCCGTGCTGGTGTTGCCCGGGCTCAACGTGTGGGTGCATCCGCAGCACTTCTGTTGGACGGGTGGGCCGGGACGCTATCTTCAGCGTCCGCTCGTCGACCTTCAGGAGACCGCCGAGCACATCGTCCGGTGGCTGGGCGCCATCCGCGTCCCGGCTCCCGTCCGGACCCTTTGAAGGCCGTCCGGGCAGGGTGTGGCTTGTAGGGTCTGGGCATGTCCAATGGCATCGTGTCGATTCGGGAGCCGAAGGCTCCCAAGATTCCCCAGCAGCTTTCACCGGCGACGGATGCCGAACATGACCTCGTCCACGACGGCGTGTACATGTCGTTGACTTATGGGGCTGGGACGATCACGGGGTCCGGGGCAGAGGGCGTTGAGTTCGAGCGGTGCCGGTTCGACCGCACCGGGTTCGCCGCCGTCACGCTGCATCGAGCGAGTCTGACCGATGTGCACTTCCAGGGGTGCGACCTTGCGAATCTTCGGCTTTTCAGTTCGCGTCTCTTCAACGCTGCCGTGGCCAACTGTCGGATGACCGGGTTCCAGGCTCCGGAAGGTGGGTTGCGGGACGTGGTCGTTGATGGGTGCCGTGCTGATATGGCGAATTTTCGGTTCAGCCAGATGCGGGACGTGGTCTTTCGTGATTGCAATCTCTCTGAGGCCAGCTTCCAGGAGGCCGAGTTGCGCGACGTTCGGTTTGAGCGGTGCAAGCTCGTCGCGACGCAGTTCAGCAAGGTCTCGATGAAGAATGTTCGGTTCAGCGGCTGTGATCTTCAGGGCGTCCGGGGCATTACGAGTTTTGACGGTGCCATCGTGGCCAGTGGCGATGCCATGAGTCTTCTTGGCGCCCTGACGTCGGCTCTGGGGATCAGGATCGAGGATTAGCTGGACGACGTTCGCTGTGATTGCGAGGGCGATCCGGGTGGGTTTGTGGCGCGGTGGTGGCTTGTCTGCTGTGTGGGAGGGCTAGGGCGGGGATGATTGCGGCGGTGGTGATGCCCGTCGCCCACCAGAAGGCGCCTTGGAATGCGTTGGTCGTGCCGTGGTCCAGGAGGGTTTGGAGGGCTACGGCGACTATCGCGGTGCCGAATGAGGCTCCTACCTGTTGGGCTATTCGGGTGTTCATGGTGGCGTGCGGGATGTCCGCCGGGCGGGTGTCCTGGTAGGCGACGGACATTGGTGGGATGAGTACCGTCCCGACTCCCAGGCCACGGATCAGGAGGACGGTTCCCAGCCACCAGACGTTTGTGGTCGGTCCGGCCAGGGCGAAGGGGACGGTGGCGGCGGCGGTGAGGAGGAAACCGGCGATCGTGACCAGAGGGACTCCGAAGCGGTCGACCAATTTGCCCACCATGAATCGGGATGCGAGCGCTCCTATCCCTTGCGGGATCATCAGGAGTCCGGCGTCCAGCACGCTGTCGCCTCGGAGTTGCTGGTAGTAGAGCGGTAGCAGGAACATTCCCGCGTACATCGCCGCGCCTGCGGTGAACAGGACGGCTGAGGCGCTGCCGAGTGATCGCCGGTGCAGGAGTCGGATGTCGACGATCGGGCGGCGCTCGCCGGGGTGGGTGGCTCCGGCGATGAACGCGATCAGGAGTGCCAGCCCGGCCAGCAGTGGTGCCAGTACTCCGGTGTGGACGAGTCCGCCGTCCTTGGACAGTTGCGAGAGGCCCAGGAGAATTCCCGCCAGGGCCGGTGCGAGCAGTGCCAGGCCCGTCCAGTCGAGTCGGGTTCGTTCGGTTGCGGGGGCGGGACGGTCGGCGGGCAGGAAACGCCATGCCATCAGGAGCCCGGCGGCGATCAGCGGGACGTTGATGAGGAACAGCCACCGCCAGCTCAGCCAGTTGAGGATGACCCCGCCGATCACCGGGCCGAGGATGGGGCCGAGCGCGATCGGCAGGCTGACGGCCGCCATCAGTCGGCTGCTGACCTTTCCGCCCGCGGCTCGCACCGCGAGTGTCTGCATCAGGGGGAAGATCAGGCCCGCGCCGAAGCCTTGGAGCGCTCGGAAGGCGATCAGGCTGGTGTCGTTCCAGGATGCCGCGCAGAGCACCGAGGCAAGGACGAACAGCGTCAGCGCGGCCGTCCAGGTTCGTTTGCCGCCCCAGCGGTGTTCCGCCCAGCCGGTGACCGGGATCGCGACGGCCATCGCCAGCAGGAAGCCCGTGGTGACCCACTGGATCGTGTCGGTCGTCGAGTGCAGCTTCACCACCAGCGTGTGGATCGCCAGCGTCACCATCGTCGAGTCGAGGATCGCGGCGATCCCGCCGATGACCAGCGCCAACAGCGCCTTCTTCACCTGCGGCGACAGCGTCGCCTCTGAGGTCTCTGTCATCGTCTCGTCCAAATAAGAGTGGGATCCATCTCTTAGAGAGTATGCACGGGTCGCTAAGGAATGCAAACCTTCCTTATACTGAAGGCATGACCACGCGCTCCCGCCGTCGCGGTCCCGAGCTCGAGGGCGCGTTGCTGGACGCGGCCTGGGACGAGCTGATCGAGGTCGGCTTCACGAAGCTGACCATGGAGTCCGTCGCCGCGCGTGCCGGTACGGGCATTGCCGTGCTGTACCGCCGCTGGGCCAACAAGGACGAACTCGTGCTCGCGGCGCTCGAGCACTACCGGAACAGCCATCCGGTGGACATCCCTGATACGGGCACGCTGCGCGGCGACCTTCTGGCCGCGTTGACCGGGATGGGTGAAGCGCGCGCCGCCTTCTTCGCCGTGACCGCAGCTGCGGCCTTTTCCGGGCTACTGGCCAACAGCGGGCTCACTCCGGCCGAGGCTCGTGACCGGATTCTGGGCGACCAACCGGTCTCGCGTGCTCGCATCATGTATCAGCGCGCCCACGATCGCAGGGAGATCGACCTGGAGCGGGTCCCGTCCGCAGTGCTCGCGATGCCGTTCGACCTGGTGCGTCACGATCTGCTGATGGATCTCAAACCGTTGGAGCCCGCGCGGGTCCGGTCGATCGTCGACGAGCTTTTCCTACCGCTTGTCCACGGCGGACCCTGACCGGGCTATGCCGGTCAGGAGGTTGTCGACCAGGGCGACGATGAAGGCGTCGGTGACGGGTTCGTCGCGGAGGAGTAGGCGGTGGTAGATCGCGCCCCAGAGTTGGTCTACGACGACCTGTGTGTCCACGGTGGTTTCGAGTTGTCCTTGTTCCTGGGCGAGGGTTAGGCGTTCGACCGCTTGGCGTCGTCGTTCCTTGGAGTACAGCTCGCGGAGGGCGACGGACAGGTCGTTGTCGGTTTGGGCCTGGCCGATCAGTTCCGCCAGGACCTTGCCACCAGGGGTTTCGGTCATCAGGTGGACGAAGGCGCGGAGCTGGCTGAGGAGGTCCACTCGGATGTCCCCGGACTCGGGGAAGGTGAGCGTCTCCTCCACGGCATGGAAGTAGCCGTCCAGAGCCAGAGCGCCCTTGGACGGCCACCATTTGTAGAGCGTCGTCTTGCTGACGCCGGACAGTCTCGCCACCCGCTCGAAGGTCAGATCGGACATTCCTTCGGTGAGCAGCAGGTCGCCGACGGTGCGAAGGACGTCCGCTCGGACTTCGTCTGCTGGACGGCGGCCACGTCCGCGTCCGGTGGTGGTTCTTTTCGGCTCTTTCGTCACGGGTCGCTCCGGCGGCGTCAGGCCAGGCCGCCGTTGGAGTAGAGCACCTGGCCGTTGACCCAGCGGGCAGGGCCGGCGAGGAAGGAGACGGTTTCGGCGATGTCGTCGGGTTGGCCGAGGCGTTCCAGCGGGACGGCCCTGGCCAGACCGGCGATGGTTTCCTCGTCCTTACCGTCCAGAAACAGTGGTGTGGCGGTGGGGCCGGGGGCGACGGCGTTGACCGTGATGTCCTTGCCGCGCATTTCGCGGGCCAGGATCAGGGTCATGCCCTCCACTGCGGCCTTGCTCGCGACGTAGGCGCCGTACATCGGAAACTGCGTGCGCACGACGGACGTCGAGAAATTGACGATGGCCCCTCCTGCGCGCACCCTGCGGGCGGCCTGCTGGCTGACGACGAACGTGCCGCGGATGTTGGTGCGGTGCATGCGGTCGAGGTCGTCCAGGTCGAGGGTGGCTATCGGCGCGAGAATCATGATTCCGGCCGTGTTGACGACGACGTCCACACCGCCGAAAGCGGCCTCGGTGGCGTCGAACGCCGCAGCCATCTCGTTCTCGTCGGCGACGTCGCCGCCTACGGCGATGGCGGCGCCACCGGACGCCTCGATCTCGGCGACGGTCTCGTCGGCCCTGGCCTTGTTTCCCGCGTAGTGGACGGCCACGGCCAGACCGTCCTTCGCAAGCCGGACGGCCGTGGCCCTGCCGATGCCGCCCGATCCGCCGGTGACCAGCGCGACGCGACGATCTGTGCTCATGGATGTCTCCCCCGTATGAAGTAAATGAACGCCTCGTACATATAAGCATGAAATGAACAGGGCGTCCACTTGACTCCGCGCGAGACCGTCAGTCCTTCGACGTCGGCTGGCAGTTCCTCCGCCGCTATCCGCTCGTGCTCAACCCGACCCTGACCGGGATCCCGCGCCCCAAGAGCAACGACCCGCACGACGTCGTCCCGCCGCGCCTCGAACGACTCATCCGCCGAGGTCAGGACGCGGGCGACTTCGAGAGATCCCTCCCCGCCGGCTGGCTGGCCGCCGCCGTCATCGGGCTCCAGCACGCCGCCGCGGCCGAGATCGCCGACGGGCGCCTCGCCGCCCACAAGGCCGCGACGCTCTGCCTGGAGAGCACGCTCCGCCTCTGCGCCGACACCACCTGACCACGTTACGAGTTAGACGTAATTGCAAGTCATTTGCAATATTGGCCCGTTCTGGACGACTTGTCGTTGAACAGGTCTACGACCATCACGGCAACGTCGGCATGAACACCACGCCGCTACTCGTTTTCGACGCCTGGGAGCACGCTTACTACCTCAAGGACCGCGACGTGCGACCCGACTACGTGCAGAGGCTCTGGTCGCTCGTGAACAGGGCCGCACGGGTACTGAGGGTCGCTGGTCGGATGACGGATTCGGGGGGGTGGGCGGGGCGGCTAGCCTCAGCGAACGGAGGACGTACGCCGAAGGAGAACCGCATGGCCCACAGCCTCGTTTCACCGGAAGTGACGGCGCAGCCCAAGGTCACGGCGTTGCGCGAGGCGCTCGCCGCGTTGCCTGGGGCGGTCGTCGCCTACTCGGGCGGGGTGGACAGTTCGCTGCTGGCCTACCTCGCGCACCGGGAACTGGGGGAACGGGCGCTCGCGGTCACCGCCGACTCGCCGTCGCTGGCCCGGACGGAGCTGGCCGAGGCCCGCGCCCAGGCCGAGCGGCTCGGGATGCGGCACCGGGTGGTGCACACGCGGGAGCTGGACGACGAGCGGTACGCGGCCAACAGGGCCGACCGCTGCCGGTTCTGCAAGGAGGCGCTCCTGACCGTGCTGACGGCGGTGGCGGCCGAGGCGGGCGAATGGCCCGTGCTGCTGGGCGTCAACACCGATGACCTGGGCGATCACCGGCCGGGGCAGAGCGCGGCGCGCAGACTCGGGGCGAAGTTCCCGATGGTGGACGTGGGGTTGAGCAAGGCGGACGTACGGGACGCGGCCCGCGAGCTGGGTTTGCCGACGTCCGACAAACCGGCGTCGGCGTGCCTGTCGTCGCGGCTCGCCTACGGGGTGCCGGTCACGCTGGAGGCGCTGCGCCGGGTCGAGGACGCCGAGGACGCGCTGCGCGGCGCCGGGTTCGGCGGGCGGCTCCGGGTGCGCGACCAGGGCGGTGACCTGGCGCGGATCGAGGTAGAGGCGGCCGACATCGGGCGGGCCGCCACGCGGGCGGGTGAGATCGTCGCGTTGCTCAAGGGCGCCGGGTTCCGGTACGTGACCCTGGATCTTGAGCCGTACCGGCAGGGCAGTCACAACGCGGTCCTCGGCCTTCCGCGCCTGCGGGCAAGCGCCACATGACCGATGCCGTTGACGAGCTGGGGTTCGCCCGCGTCGACATCGGGCGCGGGCGGCGGCGCGGGCACCCCGAAGCCGTGTACTGCGAGGGCAAGACGGTCGCGGAGGTCGTCGCCATCGCGGAGAGCCTGATCGGGTCGGGTGCGACGAACGTGCTGGCGACGCGGGCGTCGCGGGAAACGCTCGACGCCCTGCGCGCCGCGTTTCCCGGCACGGTGGTGCATGACCGCGCCCGGTTGGCCGTGCTCGCGCCGGTCGCGGTGTCCGGTATGGGACGGGTCGACGTGATCTGCGCACGTCCCGAAGACGAACCGGCCGCCGAGGAGGCCGCGCTGGTGGCGGAGACGATGGGCAGCCGCGTCGTGCGACGGTACGACGCGCCCGTCCACAATCCCGGCGTGCTGCCCACCTGGCTCCACCAGCAACACCGGCCAGGAGTGTTCGTCGTCGCGGACGGGACGGGCGGCGCGCTGCCCACCCTCGTGTCCGGGCTGACGGATCGGATGGTCGTCGCGTTGCCGACCTCGGCGGGCGGCGAGCTGCCGGGACGGGCCGCGCTGCTGTCCGCGCTGAACTCGTGCTCGCCCGGCGTCGTCGTCGTCAACATCGACAACGGGTACGGCGCCGGATACGCCGCCCACCTGATCAACAGGGGGGCCGCGTGAGCCGTCCCATCGTCGCCGTCGCCGAGGCCGCCGGGCTCGACCCCGACCAGGTGCGCGACCGCGTCAAGGAGCTGCTCGCCCGGGACGCCGAGGTCGCGTTCCTCCGGCGGGCGTCGGCCGAACAGTTCGAGGCGGCGCGGGAGGCCGCGCCGGACGCCGTCCACCATCCGCGGTCAGGGCTCGTCGTGCTGACGCGGCCCCGCGCGCCGCTGGCGGAGCCCGTCACGGTCCTCTCGGCGGGGACGGCCGACCTGCCCGTGGCGGAAGAGGCGATGGTCGGCACGGCCGCGTTCGGCCTGGACGCGACGTTGATCGCCGACGTCGGAGTGGCGGGCCTGCACCGGCTGCTGGCGGTGCGGGAGCGGCTCGACCGGGCGCGGCTGCTCATCGTCGCGGCGGGGATGGACGGCGCGCTGCCCTCGGTCACGGCCCGGCTGACGTCCCGTCCCGTGGTGGCGGTGCCGACGAGCGTCGGCTACGGCAGCTCCAGCGGCGGGCTCGCGGCGCTGGCGGCCCTGCTGACGTCGGGGTCGCCCGGCCTGGTGGTCACCGGAATCGACGACGGCCTGGGGGCCGCGGTACTAGCGCGGAGGATGCTCGGATGAAGAAGATCGCCTATTTCAACTGTTTCGCCGGGGTCGCGGGTGACATGGCGCTCGGCTCGCTGCTCGACGCGGGCGCCGACCTCGCCGAGGTGCGCGCCATGCTGAAGGGGCTCGAAGTGCCCGGCTGGTCCCTGGACGTCGAACGGGTGTCGCGGCGCGGGCTGGCCGCCACCCGGGCGATCGTCGAGGTGAAGGACGACGCCGTCTCGCGGACGCACGCCGTCATCGAGGAACTCGTCCGGTCCGCGCCACTGCCCGGCCGCGTCCGCGACCGTGCGCTGAACGTGTTCCAGACCCTGGCGGAGGCCGAGGGCGCCGTGCACGGAATGCCGCCGAAGGACGTGCACTTCCACGAGGTCGGCGGGCACGACGCGATCGTCGACATCGTCGGAACCTGCGCCGCGCTGGAAACCCTCGGCGTGGACGAGGTGCGGGCCGCGCCGATCCCTGTCGGACGGGGCTTCATCCGCTGCCACCACGGCCTGATCCCCAACCCGGGCCCCGCGGTCGTGGAACTCCTGGCCCGCGCCCGCGCCCCAATCCAGGGCTTCGACCTCGACGCCGAAATGGCCACCCCCACGGGCACGGCACTACTCGTCACACTCTCCGCCGGATTCGGCCCGATGCCGTCAATGACCGTCACCGGCAACGGCTTCGGCGCCGGAACAAAGGTCTTCGGCAACTTCCCCAACGTGACCCAGGTAGTCCTGGGCGAGACCGCCTAACGAGCCAGCGCACGTAACAGGCCAGACCGCGTAACGAGCCAGCGCACGTGACCGGCCAGCGCGCGTAACAGGCCAGACCGCGTGACCGGCCAGACCGCGTGACCGGCCAGCGCACGTAACGGGCCAGCGCGCGTGGCGGGTGGGCGCACGTGGCGGGTGGGCGCGCGTGGCGGGTGGGCGCGCGTGGCGGGTGGGCGCCCGCAGGGCGTCGTTGGCCTGCGGGCGCCCGTGTGCAGCGGTGCCGACGCTTTAGCGGCGCCGCCAGACCTTGTGGTGTGGGGACCTCGGTGCCTCTGGGCGGGTCGACTCCCACTTGCGGCGCCACTCCGATGCCTCCGGTCCGCGTGGGGCGCGGCGACGGTCGGGGGCGTGCAGGGACGTCCACCAGTCCTCGTCGTGTTCGACCCACAGGCGGCCGAGCTCATCTTCCAGGCGGGCGTTGAACGCGCTGGTTGACTCGTCGGCGCCAGGGTCGAGTGGTTTGCCGTAGCGGACGGAGACGACGGGGCGACCCTTCTTTGGCCAGAAGCCGCCGCGTGGCATTGCCTGGTAGGTGCCGCGAAGGACCAGTGGCACGGCGGGGACGCCGTACTCGCGGCACAGGAGCGACGCGCCCATCCGGAAGCGGCGTGCCCAGCCGTCGGTGGAGCGGGTGCCCTCCGGGTAGATGAGCAGGCTCCAGCCGTCCTGGAGGAGCTCGGACGCCAGGTCGAGCGCGCCGCCCGAGCCGCGCCGCTCGATCGGGAACGCGTTGAACGTCAGCGCGGTCGCGACGGCGCGCCAGCGGGCGTCGAAGAAGTAGTCGGCGGCGGCGGCGACCGCCGTCCGGCTGCGGAGCCGGGCGGGCAGCGAACCCAGGATGATCGGCGTGTCCAGGTGGCTGGAGTGGTTCGCCACGAACACGACGGGGCCCTTGACCTCGTCCAGGATGTCGGCGCCGTGGATCTCGGGCCGGGTCTGGCTCCAGGTGAGGGTCCTGAGAACGCCGTCGAACGCGACCTTGCGGGCCGCGTTGGCGAGCGGCGTGCGCGCCCACTCGGTCTGGAACGAGCGGCTCGGCGGCGCCTCCGTCCACGGCTGCGCGGACCTCGGCGCGGGGGCGCGGCCCCGCCAGTCGCGGCCGCGGCGCAGAAGCTTGATCTCCTCGACCAGCTTCATGCGGCCGCCTTTGCCGCCGCTCATCGGACGTCCGCCAACGTCATCGGCGGCGTGTGCAGGTAGCTGAGGCTGGGGCTGCGGCCGACGGTCTCGCCCGCCATCTCCAGCGCGTCCGCGAGGGTGCTGGCGGCGCGGAACCCGAGCCGAGACGCGACCCGACGGTCGGCGCCCACGCAGATGACGTCACCCAGGTGGTTGAGGGCGTGCGCGCCCCAGTACCACATGTAGAACGGGTGCACGCCGTGGTAGGCGTACGAGTTGCGGTACAGGTGGATGTACCAGGGGTCGGTCGCGTACTGCTCCTCGAACTTCGTCTCGATGGTCGCCGGGTCGGTCGTCTGCGTCAGCACCTCCTCGTAGAAGTCGATGTAGCTCGGGTGGTGCAGCGGATGGAACTCCGACTTCATCGGGTGGTACAGGATCAGCGCGCCGCCCTCACGGACCAGCGGCTTGTTCTTGTACATGTTGAAGTAGTAGCCGAGCCCCAGGCTGTACACGAGGATCGGGTTCATCACCGAGTTGACGTTGTACGGGCACAGGTACGGCAGCCCCAGCATCAGGACGTCCGACTGCCCGTGCACCTCGGTGAGCTGCTGACGGTGCACCGCGGCGAGCGTCTTCTCGTGGACGAGGTCGGTCGCGCCCGCGTGCACGCCCGTCACGCCGTAGGGGGCGCGCATGTTCTGCCACACCCGGTGCCGCGCCGACGCCGGGGCCAGGTCGTTGCCGCGCTTGGCGGCCAGGAACTTCGCCTGGTCCTTGAGCGTCCACTCCCATTCGCGCTTGTTGAGGAACTCGAACGGCGACGGGAACTGGTCGTTGTTGAGCGTGCACTCCACGTGGAAAACGCGCACCGTCTCCGACAGGAGCTTGTGCATCCGGTCGTAGGAGTGGTGCATCGCCGAGTTCGGCGGGTCGTTGAACGACCGGGAATGCCGCAGCGTGTGCACGTTGTGGTGGTGCCGCAGGCTCTTGTACGAGGCGAGCCCGACCGCGACGGACTTGGCGCCGCCGTTCATCGCGACCAGGTTGATGTTCACGTACACGAGCAGGTCGGACTCGGCGGCCCGCTTGTTCAGCTCCACGTCCTCGCCGTGCCTGGTCTGCCCGAGCGAGACGAGGTTCTCGCGGTCCTCGGCGTCGTGGTTGCGGAGCCGGTCAGGCCAGAACGAGGTGAACACGCGCTCGCCGACGATGTGCCTGATCTCGGCGGGCGTCATCCGGCGGTGCAGCGCGTTGCCCGCGATCAGCTCGACGTCGTCGACGCCCGCCGCCGCGGCCATCTCCAGCACCTGCTCGATGACCCGGCCACGGACGTCGGGCGCCCGCATCGGCGGCAGCGGCAGCGACAGGTCGTCGAACACGATCGTCAGCCGCATGCCCGCGAACAGCAGTTCGGGAAGCGGCTCGCTGCCGAGCGGGTGCAGCAGCGCGTCCCGGATCTTGTTGTTGACGTCGCGCACGCCGGGCAGCGAGTCCGGCGGGTAGATCACCCTTGTGCCGAGGGGGAACCGTTCCAGCCGGAACCCTTCTCCTTGGTGCACCAGCAGCGGCGGCGTCCGCTCGTCCACCTCCAGCACGAGTCCCGGTCTGCTCACTTATCGGCTCCTTCGCGGTCGAGGTGGTCTGTGCCGTCAGCGGCCGAGGCGATCTCGCCGTGGGCGGGTCGGTCGCCGTTCTGCGGATCGAAGGCGATCTTGACGCTGCCGGAGCGTCCGGCGTTCAGCGCGTGCGACAGGGCGTCCCGCCAACGGGAGAGGGGGTAGACGCTGTCGACGAAGCCCGCGAGGGCGTCGTGCGAGGCGAGGTCGATCGCGGAGCCGAAGTCGTCGGCGCCGCGGCTGGCGTAGGAGCCGACGATGTTCAGCTCCCGGTACCAGGCGGGCGTGAGGTCGACCGCTTTGCCCGGCATGCCCGACAGCAGCACCGTCCCGCCCGCGCGGACGAGACGCAGCGCGGTGTCGAGCCCCTCGCCGCCCGTGCACTCGACGACGATGTCGGCGCCGCCGAGCAGGTACCCGGGCCCGAGTTCCGGACGGACGAGCGAACCGCCGGTGATGCGCCGCAACCCGCGCAGCGCCGCCGACGGGTCGATGGTCTCGGTGGCGCCGAGCGCGCGCGCCCGCCGCCGTTGCCCCGCGTGCCGGGCGATGACCGTGATCGGCCCGGCGGGGGTCAGTTCGCGCAGCGCGAGGGTGGTCAGCAGCCCGACCGTCCCGGCTCCGACCACGACGATGGACGTGCCGCGCGGCACGTCGATGCGACGGACGGACCGCACCGCGCACGCCAGCGGCTCGGCCAGCACGGCCCGCTCGGACGACAGCGACTCCGGCACCCGGTGCAACTGCGTCCGGTGCGCGACGAGGCGCTCCGACCAGCCGCCGCCCGTGTCGGCGCAGAACCCCGTCTGCAACCCGGACGAGATCCGCCCGGCGTTGACGTGGTCGCACCGGTTCTCGTTGCCTTCCGCGCACGGACCGCACGGGCCCGTGCCGCGCGCCCGGCACGGCAGCACCGGGTCCATGACGACCCGCGTCCCGACGGGCATGCCGTCGCCCGCGTCGTCGATCAGCTCCGCGACCACCTCATGGCCCGGCACGAACGGCATCGACACCAGCGGCGACAGGTAGGGCGACACCTTCCCGGCGGCCATCGCCAGGTCGGACCCGCAGATCCCCGACAACACGGGCCGCAGCCGCACCCAGCCAGGCCCCGGCTTGCCCGGCGCCTCCCTGGTCGTCAACCGCAGCGGCGCCAACGACGGCACCGCCGCCGACCGAATCCTCCCCGGCAACCGCGACGCGGCGAGATACCGCGCAGGCGACCGGTGATACTCCAGCGCCAATATCATCGGACCCTGCCTTTCTGGGGGACGACCCCCAGGCCCCCGGACAGGACGCCCGAAGATCCTCGCTCCGCTGCGGTCATCGGGCGTCCTCCAAGGCTGCGTCCAGGAGTGTTGTTACGGCGCCGTGGTCGCCGTGCCAGTCGGTGATGGTCCAGCGTTGGCGTTTGGCGTGGCGGTAGAGGCGGGCGTCGGGGTTGACGGCGACCGGGTGGCCGACCTGTTCCAGTACCGGACGGTCAGAGTAGTGGTCGCCGTAGGCCCAGCTTCCGGCGAGGTCGATGCCCTCGTCGTGGGCCCAGGCGCGCAGCCAGGCGGCGCGGGCCTCGCCGATCAGTGGTGGCTGGTCGAAGTGGCCGGTGCAGCGGCCGTCGACGACGCGGAGGCGGGCGGCGAGGATGTCGTCGAACAGGGTGCGGAGCGGCTCGACGAACACGTCCATGGTGCCGGTGAGCAGGATGGTGCGGTGCCCCGCCTCGCGGTGTCGCCGGATCCGGCGGATGGCCTGGGGCCAGGCGCGGCGCAGCAGGACGTGCGACAGCCGGTCGCGGGCGAGGGCGCGCAACTGTTCCTCGTCGGCGCCCTCGTAGCGGCGGACGAACTCGCGCAGGAACTCGCCGCGGTCGCGGTGCTCGGTGCGCAGGTAGTGGGGGACCTTGCGCAGTACGGGCATCAGCGTCCCGGGCCAGGACTTCATGGGGGCGTCCAGGAGGCGGGCCCACAGGTGCGCCTCGACGACGTCGGACGCGACGATCGTGCCGTCGAAGTCGAACACGGCCACGACGTCCGAGCGCTCCTCGAAGACGACCGGTGGGCGTGGGGGTGGGCCCGCGGTGAGGGCGGGCCGTGGTTCCCTGATGGGTTGTGGCACCGCGTGGAACGCGGCGGTCACGGCCGGGCAGTGCACGTCGCGTAGGTAGTACGCCCAGTCGATGACGGCGGAATCGCAGCCCGCGTCGTCCGGTAGGGAGCTGTCCAGGGCGAGGGTCGCGGAGTCGGCGTAGACGACCTCCGCCGCGCCGTACGCGCCGTACAGGTCGCGGTAGCGGCGCAGCAGCCGCACCTCGCGGCCCTGCTTGTACAGGTTGCGCTGCCAGTTTCGGGTGCGGTCGCCGCTCGGCAGCATCAGCAACGCGCGTTCGGCGATGTCCATGGCTCGTTCGGCGGTGCCGAGCATCTTCTCGGCGCGGCCCTCGCTGAGCAGCGTCAGCTCGCGGGGGCGGACGGCGCCGCGCCCGTCCATCCCGGGCAGCGGGTGCTCGGTGAAGTACTCCTGGACGAGCTCCACGAGGTTTTGCAGCGTCAGCGGGTTACGGGCGCCGGAGCCGACGTGGTAGTAGGCGGGGCTGCCGGGTTCGGGCGGGGTGGCTGCGGCGGCGAGCAGGGCGCTCACCACCAGGTCGACCGGGATGATGTCGACGACGCCGTCCGCGATCCCGGCGAGGGCCCGCAGCAGGCCCTGCCCGTAGGCGAGGATCAGCGGGTCGGCCATCTTGAACCCGTCGATCCAGCCCGGGTACGGGTGCCGGAGGCTGCTCTCCACGATCGCCGGACGGACGATCGACAGCGGCACGTCGTGGGCGGTCTGCTCGGCGGCGCGCTCACCGAGGGCCTTGGTGAGGGTGTAGACGTCGGGCCAGCCGAGGCTGCGGGCGCGTTCGCGGCCGTAGGCGACGAGGCGTTCGTCGACCTGCTCGCGGCGGCGGCGCTCGGTGTCGGCGGCCACGGCGGTCGGGCCCGCCTTGCTCTGTTCGCGGAGGGCGGCGGCGCGCAGCCGTCCGAGCACCTCGGGACGCCGCGACCCGCGCTCCACGGTCTGGCGGGCGTCGGCCGCGCATTCCAGCTCGGTCTTCCAGTCGATGGTGTGGTCGAGGGTCGTCTCCGGGACGATGCCCTTGCGGGAGCCCGCGACGTACGCGGTCGAGACGTGCACGATGTGCGGTTTCCTGCCGCCGCGTTGACCGGCGCGGCGGACCGCCTCGTACAGGTTGATGGTGCCGACGACGTTCGTCTGGAACGCCTCGTCGATCGGCGGGTCGAACGACACGATGGACGCGCCGTGGATGACGGCGTCGATGTCGTCGGGCAGTTCGGGCACGGACTCGGTGACGTCGGCCGACACGACCCGCACCCGCTCCCGCACGATGGCGCGGGCCGCCTCCTCGCCGACCCGTTCACGCCACGGCCCGAAGACGGGCTTGGCGATGAGGTCGTCCAGCCGCTGCTCGGCGGTGACGCCGGGCTTCTCGCGCAGCAGCGTGACGACACGGGTCTCGGGATACTGCGACAGCAGGCGCTCCAGAAGCGCCTGCCCGATGAAGCCGGTGCCCCCTGTGATCAGGACCGTCTGTCCGGCGAGGCCTTCGTCGAAGTCGTGCGTCATGCCCGGAACGCTAAGCACCGAAGGGGAGCGGCGAATCCGTCATCTGACGGGCCACTTCCCGCATGCCCGCACCCGCCGCGAGCGGCACCTCCGCGACGAGTGTGAAACCGCCTTTCGCGTCGGTCCCGGCGGAGAGGGAGCCGCCGAGCACGCCCGTCCTCGCCGTGAGGTTCGAGAGCCCTTTCCCCGATCCGGGGTCGGAGCCCGTGAACGACGGGTGGATGACCCCGTCGTTGCGCACCGTGAGCCGGACCACGCCGTCGTCGACGGTGACGGTCACTGCGCAGTGCTCCGGGTGGGCGTGCCGCAGCACGTTGGTCACCGACTCGCGCAGTACCGCCGCCAGCACTCCGTCCACCGGGCAGAACGGCGGGAGGTCGGCCTCGGCGGGCAGGTCCACGTGGACGTCGGCGCCCGCCGCCTCCAGCGCGGCCCGCGCCGAGACGGCCTCGTCCCGTAGCGAGAGGGCCGGGTCGTCGTCCTCGGCTACCGCGCGTGCCTCTGCGCGTGACCGTTCCGCTAGGTCGGCCAGTTCGCCAAGTTCGATGGCGGCGCGCGCGGGGTCGGTGGTGACGAGGCGTCCTGCCAGTTCCGCTTTCACGGTGATGGTCGAGAGCCCGAGGCCTAGTAGGTCGTGGACGTCGCGGGAGATGCGGAGCCGTTCGTGCAGCGCAGCCATCCGCGCCAGCCGTTCCCGGGCGACGTCGACCTCGCGCGCGAGCATCGGCAACCGGTACAGCGCGTACACGACGACGCCGATCTGCACCGAGATCGCGCACGTGTAGAGGTAGAACAGCGCGCCGTACGACGCCCACAGCGACGGGACGCACCACGCCACGATGGTCAACGCGAACAGAACCCAGGCGCGGCGTCCGCGCGCGACCAGCAGAACCGAGCCGGTCGCCAGGCACGCCATCGTCGCCCACTCCTGGCCGAACATCGCGTACGGGACGAACACGAGCAGGATCTGCGCGCTGAGCGTCCACGCGCCACCGCGCGGGAGCCGTCTGCGGAGCACCGTCGACGCGTGCCTGAGCGTGAGCACCGAGATCGCCGCCGCGACCGCCACGGCCGCCAGCGTCGCCCGCCAGGAGCCGTCGGTGCCCGCGTACACGTCGACGACCTGCTGCAACGCGAGGTCCACGGTCAGGATGAGGATGATCGTCCAGGCGAGGCGGGACTGGGTCACGCGGCCCGGCCGTTCGCGGCGGCGGGACGGCCCTCGCAACGCGCCGACGATCAATCGGACGTCGGTCGCCGCCTGCCGGGACGTCCGCGCGACGTCGTCAAGGTCGCGGCGCGCGGCCGGTGCGTCGACCGGCAGCAGGTCGCGGGCGCGGCGGCTCAACTCCTCGACGCGGGTGAGCGCGGCGCCGAGGACCGCGCGCAGGCTGCCCACGGCCTCCAGCCGTTCCCGTGCCGCCGCGGCCGCCGCGAACTGCGCCCGGGTGGCGTGCAGTTCGCGGACGAACCCGGACAGCCGCGTGATGGCGTACATCGAGACGCCGACGTTCACCGTCGCCATCACGCAGAAGGAGACGTCGACCGCCGACCAGCCCTGCGAGTACCGCAGGAGGCCCTCACCGCCCGCGACCAAGGCCACCATGAACCACGACACCGGGGGACGAAGCAGAAGCAGCATCGACCCGGCGAGGAATCCACCCGCGACGGGATACCAGTCGTTGCCGAACGCAAGCGGCGGCAGTAGCGCCAACACCGTCTGCACCGTCAGATGCGTCACGATGACCCATCGGCGTGGATGCTGCGACCGTGGCCCGTACAGAACGAGGATCCACTGCACGGCGAAGATGCCGGTGATGACGATGGTGGCGGACAGCAGCATGTGGGACGGCCCGGTCTCCGCCTGCTTGACCAGCCGCGTCTGCAACATCAGGACGAGATACATGCCGGTGACCGTGCGCGCGAAAAGGGGCGTACGGCCAGGAAGGCCACCAGGCCCTCCCAGCGCCGCCGCCTCAGCCTGCCGCGCCCTGGTCACGCTTCGATCACCGGCCCCCCAACGCCATCCCATCGGATGATGAAACGCCGGGGCCGCCGGATCAAGGGAACTAAGCGCGTGAATATTTTCACGGCGTTAATTTTGTGGCGCCTGGGTCAGGCGGGAACGTGGCGGTGCAGCTCGGCCCGCGAGGCGACGCCGAGCTTCGGAAACGCCTTGTAGAGGTGGTATGCGACGGTCCGGTGGCTCAGTCGCAGTTGGGCTGCTATTTGTCTGTTCGTTGCCCCCGTCATCGCGAGCCGGACGACCTGTAGCTCCTGAGCGGTCAGTCGGCCTGGTATGTCGTCGCCCGAGGCGCCCGAGGTACCCACGGCCTGCCCGGCGGCCCGCAGCTCGCCGCGCGCCCGCTCCGCCCACGGGACGGCGCCGAGGCGTTCGAAGACGTCCAGCGCGGCACGGAGCCTCGCCCTGGCCTGCGCGCGTCGCCTCGACCTGCGCAACCACTCCCCGTACAGCAGTTCCGTACGCGCCCGCTCGAACGGCCGCCCGCCCTCGCGGTGGGACGCGAGCGCGGCCGTGAAGTGCCGTTCCGCCTCGTCGGGCGCGGCGGCGAGCAGCGCCCGGCACCGGGACGCGACGCCGTCCGCCCACGGCTGCCCGGCGCCTTGGGCGAACGTCTCCAGCCGCGCCATCGGCTCGGCGCCGCCGTCGGGACGGCCCGCCGCGACCAGCGCCTCCACGGTGTCGGCGAGCGCGAGGACGACCGGCGCGGTGCACGGCGCCGGTGCCTGCCGGGCGTCGTCCCGGAGGTGTTCGGTCGCGTCCTCGTGGCGGCCGAGACCGAGGGCGAGCAGGCCGAGCGCGGCGCCGACCCGGCCGTCACCGGACAGCGCGCGACAGCGGACCTCGTCGCCCTCAACGGCCGCCTGCCGCGCCTGGATCGACCGCAGCGCGGCGGTCTGCCCGCGCTGGCCCGTCTCCTCGGCGATCTCCAGCGCGTCCCGCGTCAGGGCACGCGCCTCGTCGTGCTCGCCACGAAACAACCGCGACCATGCCTGGACGGCCAGCGCGCGCGGCACGAGGGTGAGCAGCCCCCGGCGCCGGGACCGCGCCACCAACTGCGCTGACATCTCGGCGGCGGCCGCGTCGTCACCGGCCAGCAGCGCGACCTCTGCGGCGAGGAGGCGAAGCCGGTCGTCCTGCCCGTCCGTGTCCGCGAGGATGCTGCGGGCGGACGTGACGTCGTCATCGAGCAACGCCGAGAGTGCCCGAACCATGCGGCTGGGGTTGTCGGTGAGCCCGTCCCTTGCCTGGACGCCGGTGGCCCGGTCGCCGCATGACCACGCGTGGAACACGGCCTCTTCGAGCACCCGCGCCCTGGTCTCTGGGTCGCCGTAGCTCCGGGCCCGATCCAGCAGCAGCCGGGCGGCGGCCTCCGGGACGCCGTGCTCCAGCTCGATGCCCGCCCGGACGATGTCGACCCGCGCCCTGGTGCCTTCGGCGTCGCCCGCGCGGGCGGCCTCGTCGGCGAGCGTCCTGGCCTGGACGAATCGTCCGGCGGCCAGCTCCGCCTCGGCCGCGGCGGCGAGGCGCCGGGCGCGGACCTCCGGGTCGCCGGTGAGCCGGGCGGCGCGCTCGTAGGCGTAGGCGGCGACGGACGGGCCCGATCTGTCACCGATGTCGCGTGCGGCCGACTCCAGTTCTTCGGCGACGGACTCGTCCGTGCCGAGGGCGGCGGCCGCCAGGTGTCGGACGCGCAGGTCGGCATCACCCGCCCGCGCGTGCGCCTCTGCGAGCGCGCGGTGGACGGCGATCCGCCGGGTGACCGGTACGCCCTGGTACGCGGCGGCGCGGCCCAGCGGATGCCGGAAGCCGATCGCGGTGCGGGTCACGGCGAGCAGGCCCGTCTCCTCCGCCGCCTCCAACGCGTCGAACGGAACCCCGAGGTCGCGTGCGGCCTGGACGACCACGCCCGGTTCGGCGGTGTCGTCGTCAGCGGCAGCGACGGCGAGCAGCAGGCGCGCCGATTCCGGCAGCCATCGGACCGCGCGCGCGAACTCCTCCGGGACGCGGGCGAGCCGTCCCGACCCGGCGGCGGCGAACTCGATGAGCGCGAGCGGGTTGCCGCACGCCTGCTCGACCAGCCGGTCACGGCGCTCGGCGGTCGTGTCGGGCGCGCGTTCGTCCAGGATTTGGCGCGCGTCGTCGGCGCTGAGGCCGTCCAGGTGGAGTTCGGGCAGGCCGGTGCGCGTCCACCCGTCTCTGACCGCGATGAGGAAGACGATGCCGCGTGAGGCGACCCGGCGGGCGGCGAACAGCAGCGCGTCCGCCGACTCGCGGTCTAGCCGGTGGGCGTCGTCGATGAGGCACAGCAGCGGCTTGTCGGCGCTCGCCCTGTCGAGAAGGGTCAGCAGCGCCAGGCCGGTGTGCAGCTTGTCACCGGCTTCCAGTGGGACGAGGCCGAACGCGGCGCGCAGCGCGTCTGCCTGTGGGGCGGGCAGGCTTTCAATCGCGTCCGCACGGTCGCCTAGCAGTAGGTGCAGGGCCGCGAAGGGGACGTCGGCCTCTGCCTCGATTCCGCTCCCTCGCAGGACGTCCAAGCCGTCCGCCCGCGACTCGGCGAGGTCGAGCAGCGCGGACTTGCCGATGCCGGTGTCACCTCGCAAAAGCAGCGCGCCGCCGCCCGCGCCAGAGCGGACGCGGTCGAGCAGCCGGTCGATCTCGGCGGTCTCGGCCGCGCGCCCGTACAGAGGTTCCCCCACCATGCTCCGGAGGGTGCCAGCAGCCGGTCGGCCCGACCAGTGCGGTGCGCACCGATCCGCATGTGAATCGCCCCGGGGTCGGACCATGCGTTTCTCATACCGGCCTCAAACCAGGAGTTCGCTCACACCCACCCGAACTCGTCGGCGATGCGCACCGCGTCGATGCGGTTGCGGGCGTTGAGCTTGCTGATGCAGCTCGCCAGGTAGTTGCGGACCGTCCCGACCGTCAGGTTGAGGGCGAGCGCGATGTCGTCCACATCGGCGCCCTCCGCCGCGAACCCCAGGACCTGCGCCTCGCGCGGTGTGAGCGGGTTCTCCGGCTGGCGCAGCGCGACCAGCGCGAGTTGCGGATCGACCACCTGCTCCCCCGCCGCGACCCGTCGGATCGCTGCGGCCAGTTCGGAGGGCGGCACGTCCTTCAGGACGAACCCGTGCGCGTGGGCGTCCAACGCGCGCCGCAGGACCCCCGGACGCCCGAGACCGGTCAGGATCAGCACGCGGCACTCCGGCAGCCGTTCGTGCAGTTCGGCGGCGGCGGTGACGCCGTCCGTGCCGGGGAGGTCGACGTCCAGCACCGCGACGTCGGGCCGGTGCCGCAACGCCGTCTGGACGATCGCGTCGCCGCTGCCGACCTCCGCCACGACCTCCAGGTCGGGTTCCATGTCGAGCAGGCCGGTCAGGGCACCGCGCAGTAGCGCGACGTCCTCGGCGAGCATGATTCGAATGGTTCCCGGCACCGTGTCCGCTTGCATGTCCGCCTGCGTGTCCGACTGAGCGTCCACCCGCGTGTCGACCCGCGCGCGTGCGGGCTCACCGTCCAGGCCCGTCATCGCTGACCACATCCTCCCGCCGCTCGCGGAAGACCGCCTTGATGAACACTTCGGTGTGTCGCAGCGCCCTGTCCCGCGCCTGCCGCCGTTCCTCGGGCGCGGCGTCGGCGTGCAACCACAGTAGCCGGGCTTGGCCGATGGGCCCGAACAGAGCCCAGGCCAGGTCGATCGGACGGCCGAGATCGGCCGGAACGCGCCCCGTGTCGATCCACTTCTGGAACAGCCCGCCGGTCTCGTCCATCGACCGCGTGATCATGGAGCCCATGGCCGTGCTGTGCACGAGGCCGTCCCGGGCCATGAGGCTGATGAACAGGCGTCCGCCCGGCGAGTCCCAGGCGTCCAGAACGTGTCCCACCAGCGCGCGGACGTACTCGGCCGGGTCGCGGTCGGCCAGCTCGGGGTGGAGGGTCTCCAACTCATAGGTCAGGCCCTGCGGCCCGAGCTTGGCGACGGCCGCGTCGAAGATGTCCTGCTTGCTCGCGAAGTGGGCGTACAGGACGCTCTCGCTCAGCCCGACCTCGCGGGCGATCGCGCGGATCGACGTCCCCGTGTACCCCTTCTGCGCGAACAGCCGCAGCGCCGCCTCGACGAGTTCGGCCTTGGTGTCCCCGGCCTCCGTCTTGGGCGGACGTCCCGGACGTCGCCGCGTCGGCCCGCCAGACTTCAACGACACCTCTCGCCACCTCCTCGGTCCCTAAGAGAAGAGTGCCGCACGGGCCCACCGGACACGCCGGTGGACCCCGCGCACTACCTGCCGACGCACGACCTGCTGGCGCACTGCCTGCCTCACGCGCTGGGCGCCGGTTCCATGGCGGCCGCCTTCTGCGTCCGTGCCATCTTCTTCGGCGCGAGAACCAGCGCGAGCCCGACCACACCCCACAGCGCCAGGACGAGGAGCGGACCACCGACCGCGTTGCCATCGAAGTAGACGGTGTTACGCACGGCGTCGATGGCGGCGCCAACCGGAAGCCACTCCCCGACCGCCGCGTACCACTCGGGAATGAACCGCGGACCGATCGGACCACCGCTCGCAGGGACACCGATCGGGATGAACAGCACTCCGGCCATTGCGACGGCAGGGGGACCAGCCATGTGCCACGCGCCCGCCACGAACGAACCGACCGCGAAGACGAGCAGCGCGCCGAGCCCCCACAGTCGCAGCGGAGAACCGGTGAGCGCGCCGGTCAGCCCGGCGGCGACCCAGGCGTTGACGCCGCCGACCGCGACGGACCCGACCGCCAGCAGCCCGATGCGCCGCGCGGCACCGGCCGCCGGGACGGCGACCGCCAGCAGAACCGCGAGGATCACCGCCGGGAAGACCGTCGTGATCACGAAGAAGATCGAGGACACGCCGTTGTTGTCGCCCTCGGGCAGCGGCGCGGCGTCCTTGACCGTGACCGGCCGCCCGGTCGCCTGGCCGGCGCCCTGGAACGCCGCCGTCAGCGCGGCCTCCTCGATCTTGCCGTTCGCGCCCGCGATGGTCAGCGTCGCGCCGCCCGTCCCGGGGACGAACACCGCGTCGACGTCGCGTTCCAGCAGCGCCTCGTTCGCCTCACGCTCGTTCCCGTACGCCGTGAGTTCGAAGGCGCCGTCGGCCTTCTCGTCCATCATCGCGTCCAGTTGGTGGACGGCGTCGTCCGGCGCGACGACCGCGACGGGCACGGCGTGCGGCTCCAGATGGTGCAGGGCGCCGAGGAACGACCCCGCGAAGATCATCCCGATCAGGGACGCCACGACCAGTACGGCGATGGGTTTGCGACCCTCATGCATCACTGCCTCCTTGCTCGATGTCTGCCCATAAAATAATCACTCGTTCGATTATTTTCCAGAGGGGTGCGTGCATGAGGCTGGTCACATGGCGGATGCGAACCCGCCCGAGGCTTCCTAGATTCGGGCTCGCGCACCTTCTCCTCGGGTGCGCCGAGTCACGGGAGGCTGCGTGTTCTACGGTGTCTTGTCGCACACGGTCGGGCCCCTGCTCCGCCTGGCGTTGCGTCCGAGGGTCGAGGGCAGGGAGAACATTCCGGCCGACGGGCCGTTCATCCTCGCGAGCAACCACCTGTCGATGATCGACAGCTTCGTGCTGTCGCCCGTCATCCCCCGCCGGTTGTGGTGGCTGGCGCGATCGGAGTACTTCGAGCTTCCCGGCGTGGGCGGGAAGCTGGTGCGGTGGGGCATGCTCGCGCTGGGGAACGTCCCGATCAGGCGCGGCCCGACGCGCGCCGCGATCCGCGCCCTCGAACGCATGGTCGCCGTCCTCGACGCGGGCGGGGGCGTCGCGATCTACCCGGAGGGGAGCCGTTCCCCGGACGGACGCCTCTACATCGGCCGCCGGGGCGTCGCCTGGCTGGCCCTCAACTCCGGCGCGAAGGTCGTCCCCGTCGCGCTCGGCGGAAGCGACCAGATCATCCCGCTCGGCTCCTGGCGGCCCCGGCTGAGCGTGCGTCCCATCGTCCGTTTCGGCGAGCCGATGGACTTCTCCCGCTACCGCGACCTGCCGCCCGGACGTGCCCGCCGCGTCATCACCGACGAGGTCATGGACGCCATCCGCAAACTGTCCGACCAGGAGTGGGCGGGGACGCTGAACCCCCGCGCCGACGACGAATGACCGTCCGGTTCAGCTGAGGACCTGATCGGCGAGGAGCCGCTCGAACTCATTCTCGAAATGCCCGTACTCGTCGCGCAACTCCTGCCCCAGCCAGCCGGACGGCAGGAGGTCCGGGGGCAGCAGCGGGTCGTTGACGAGGTGGCGCAGCACGGCGGCGGCGAGCGCGAACCGCTCGGCCACCCCGGTGGCGGCCGCCATCGCCGCTCTGAGCGCGTGCGCCCTGGCCATCCAGCCGCCCAGGTCCCAGAGGTCTGCGGCCAGCGCGGCGGGCGCGCCCTCGGGATACCCGCGCAGGAACGTGCACTGCCGTTCGACGATCTCCGGCCGCTCGCCCGCGCCACGGTGCCGGGTCAGGTTGGCCGGACGCAGCCAGGTGCCCTCGCGAAGTTCGGCGAGCCGGAGCGCGGACATCGCCTGCCGGAGCGCTGCCCGGTCGGCGGCGGGACGGCGCTCGGCGGTGATGACGGCGATCTCCCAGGTGCCGTCCCAGGGGATGGTCGGGGGCAGGCGGCCCTCGTCCTGGCGGGCCTGGCGGCGCAGCAGATGCTCGGTCAGCGCGTACGCGCCGCCCGCCTGCACCACGTCACCGGCGTTCACCATCCGGGAGAGGGCGACACGGACCGTCCCCTCGGCGATGCCGAACAGCTCGCCGACACGGACCAGATACCGGGCCGGCAACCTGGGCGGATGGACGCCGAGCAGCGTGCTCAGGACGACCGAACGCGCGGTGAGCGGGCGGATCTCCAGGCTGCTGTCCATGTCTGGTCAGACCTTATCCGGGTGGGCGGAGACGCTCTCCAGATTACATCCTTCCGTCATGCGATGAGGGAGCGTAATGTCCAGAGCATGGCGTCGAAGCGATCCGACCACCTGATCGAGCCGTTCGACCGGCTCCCGTTCGGCGACCCGGCCAAGGCCCGCCGGTACGAGACGGAGCGTTACCGGGGCGCCGTGGGCCTCAACTGGTACGACTGCGATCCCACGCTGCGATTCCTGATGCGCAGACATCTCGGGGACGGGTTCGCATGGGCCGAGCCGAGGCTGCGCGAGATGGGCGCGCTGATGGGCGGCCCGATCGCCGAACGCGCCGAGGAGACCGACCGGAACCCGCCGCGCCTGGAGAAGTACGACCGGTGGGGACGCGACATCAGCCGCGTCGTCATGCCGCCGTCGTTCGAGGCCGCCCGCGCCGACCTGGTCGCCACGTCGTTCGCCGGGCCCGCATTCGCCGCGGAGGCGACCGCGAACGGCGTCGACCCGGCGCCGCTGCGCGCCGCCTGGGGCTACCTTCTGGACCAGGCCGACATCGGCATGACCTGCGCGCTCGGCACCGGCGGCGACATGGTCATGGCGCTCGCGGAACAGTTCGCCCCCGAAGACGTCAGGGCGCGGGTACGGGAGCTGTTCGCGGAGGGCGCGATGTCCGGCGTCGCCGCGCAGATGCTCACCGAACGCTCCGGCGGCTCCGATCTCGGGGCGCTGGAGTCGACCGCGTCCCGCGACGGCGACGCCTGGCGGCTCAACGGTTTCAAATGGTTCGCGTCCAACGCGGGCGGCTCGGCGTTCGTCGTCCTCGCCAAGCCGGAGGGGGCCGTCGACGGGGTGCGGGGCATCTCGCCGTTCCTCGTCCTGACGGAACGGCGCGACGGTACGCGCAACGGTTTCCGCATCCGGCGGTTGAAGGACAAGCTCGGCACCCGTTCGGTGGCGTCCGGGGAGATCGAGTTCACCGACGCGGAGGCGTTCCTCCTCGCGCCGTCCGAGAGCGACGGCCTCTCCCGGATGATGGAACTGACGAACAGCGCGCGGCTCGGCATCGCGATGATGGGGCTCGGCTGCGCGCGGCGGGCCCTGGTCGAAGCCCTCTGCTACGCGCGGGCGCGGGAGGCGTTCGGCGCGCCGCTCGTCGAACAGCCGTTGATGCGGCGCAAGCTGGCCGAACTGATCGTCGAGACCGAGGCCGTCCAGGCGCTCGTGTTCGAGGGCCACCTGCGTCGCGGGCTGCGCCTGGCCCCCTCACTGATCAAGCTGCGGGCCGCGCGGCTCGGCGTCACCGCGGCGAGCGACGCCATCGAGATCCACGGCGGAAACGGCTACATCGAGCAGTGGCCCGTCGCGCGGATCCTGCGGGACGCGCAGGTCAACCCCATCTGGGAGGGCGGCGACAACATCCTGTGCCTGGACGTCCGCCGCGCCGTCGAACGCCACGACGCGCACGAACCGTTCCTCGACCGGCTCGCCGAAGCCGTCCGGCAGGCCCCCGCCGGGGACGACGGCACGGCCGACCTGGTCACCGAACGCATCGGTCATCTCCGGGAGGCCATAGAAAAGTGGCGGGGTCTCGACAGGACCGTCGCTGATGCCCGGCTCTATCCGCTGGCACAGTACATGGCGGACGTCTACGCCGCCGCACTGCTCCTTGAGCAGGCAGGATGGGAACGCGCCGACTCCTGCGAGGACCGCAAGGCCCTCGTCGCGCGCCTCTACGCTCGTACCCATCTCGCCGACTCCGGCCCGCTCCGCGCGATCGACGCACCGGCGGAGGAGCTCGACCGTTTCGCGGACCTGGCCGACGGCGCCCTGCTCGACGACCGACTGCTCGACGACCGTCTGTACGACGACCGCGAATGACCATCGGGAGCCAACGGATGACGCTGACCGTGGACGAGGCCGGGCTGGCCCTCGCCGACCCGAAGACCTACGCCGACGATCGTCTCCTGCACGAGTCACTCGCATTACTGCGCCGCGAGGCGCCGATCCACCGCGTGGACGCGCCCGAATACACGCCATTCTGGGCCGTCACCAAGCACGAGGACATCCTGGAGGTCGAACGCGAGCACCAGGTGTTCCTGAACGCGCCACGTCCGCTGCTCGCGACCACCGAACTCGACGTGATGAACCAGCAGCGCGCCGAGGCGGGCATCGCGTTGCGCACCCTCGTCCACATGGACGACCCCGACCACCGCGTCTTCCGCGCGATCGGCGCCGACTGGTTCCGCCCGCGAGCGATGCGGGCACTGGAACCCCGCGTCAAGGAACTGGCCAAGCGATACGTCGACCGGATGGTCGAGCTCGGCGGCGAGTGCGACTTCGCCCGGGAGATCGCCGTCCATTTCCCGCTCTATGTGATCCTGTCGCTGCTCGGGCTACCCGAAAGCGACTTCGACCGGATGCTGCGGCTCACCCAGGAACTGTTCGGCGGTGATGACGACGAGTTCCAGCGTGGCGCGTCCAACGAGGAGAAACTGCAAGTTCTGCTCGACTTCTTCGCCTACTTCCAGGGCCTGACAGACGCCCGCCGTCAGAACCCGACAGACGACCTCGCGTCCGCCATCGCGAACGCGAGCATCGACGGCGAACGGCTGAACGACTTCGACACCGCCTCCTACTACGTCATAGTGGCGACGGCCGGGCACGACACCACCAGCGCCACGATCGCCGGGGGCCTGCACGCGCTGATCGAACACCCCGCGCAACTGGCCCAACTCCGCGACGCACCGGGCCTGATGCCGCTCGCCGTGGACGAGATGATCCGCTGGGTCACGCCCGTCAAGGAGTTCATGCGCACCGCGACCCGCGACTACGACCTCCGCGATGTCACGATCCGCAAGGGCGAAGCCGCCATGCTCTCGTACCCGTCCGCCAACCGTGACGAGGACGTCTTCAATGACCCGTTCCGCTTCGACGTCGCCCGCGACCCGAACAAACACCTGGCATTCGGCTTCGGCGTCCACTACTGCCTAGGAGCAGCACTGGCCCGCATCGAGGTCCGGGCGTTCTTCGAGGAACTGATCCCACGCCTACGCTCCATAGAACTGGCAGGCGAACCAGAAAGCATCGCGACCACCTTCGTAGGCGGCCTCAAGAGCCTTCCGATCCGCTACTCAGTCGACTAACGCACGCGGTAGAGAAGTTCCTCGCCGCGTCCAAGGCGACGGCAGTTCTCCTCGGCCACCGCGAAATACCGATCCCAGGTCTCCCGAGTCAGCCACGCCACATGCGGCATGACAACGACGTTGTCGAGCCCCAGCAAGGGATTACCAGCGTCCACCGGCTCCCGCTCGAAAACGTCCAACCCGGCCCCGCCCAACCTTCCCGAGACCAACTCCGCCACCAACGCCGCCTCGTCGATCACCGCACCTCGCGCGGTGTTCACCACGACCGCACCGACCGGCAACAGCGCGAGCCGCTCGGCATCCAACAAATGGTGAGTCTCGTCCGTCAGCGGCACATGCACCGACACAACATCACTCGACCGCAACAACTCGTCCAACTCCCGCCAGGCCGGATCACCGGGCCGAGGCCGCCGCGACGTGTACAGAACCCGCGCGCCAACCGCCTCCAACATCGGCCGCAGCAGCCCCGCGATCTCACCCCCGCCGAGCAGCCCAACCGTCCGCCCACCAAGTTCCCCGCCGACAAGCTCCCGATCAGCGGGCCACCCGGCCCCACGCCGCGTCCGCGCATCAAACGGAACAACGCGACGAAGCACCGCCAGCATCAACAGCAGACTCGTCTCCGCGACGGCCTGCGCGTTGCGCCCCGGCATGTTCGCCACAGCGATCCCCCGCTCAGCGGCAGCCTCCAGGTCAATGGTGTTCACGCCGGTCCCGAGCTTCTGGATCAACCGCAGCTTCGGCGCCCGATCCATGTCCGCCGCCGTCAGAGGCCGAAGCACATGCCAGATCACCTCGGCCCCCGCCAGCAACTCCGCGAACCGCTCGTCGTCCTGCTCCGAACAGCTCACGACATCCAGCCCAGCCGCCAAATGCTCCATGTCGTAGTGCAACAAGACCCGCATCCCGCCCCCTTCACCAAAACACCACAACACGAACCGCCCAGCAACAGCAACCTCAGAACACCCATCGCCACCCATCGCCCCGGCCACACCATCCCAGACCGGCGCTCACTCCACCGGCACCGATAGCGCCGTCATCGCGGTTGACTCCGTATCCGGGAGAGCCGCTTGGCATCATGACACTCTGGCACCGGACGACTCTCCGCTTTCATCCATGAGCGACAGGTTCGTCGGCATCAATGACGACGGTTACGGAGTGTTCGAGCAAGGGGTCGAAGAGAACACGCATAAGCTGATCATCCAAGATCCGTCAGGCCGAGTCAGGACCGCACTGAACAAGGCCCAATCCTATGATATTTGGGGTCCTCTTTCGCCGTTGACGACGGCGGGCGACAGCATGGTTATTCCGTTCCTGCGGAGCGGAAAGCACTTCTTCGCCGTCATGACCGTCGCTGGAGAAGGCGCATCGACCATCAGACTTCCGGATGACGTGCGGGCGGCGACGTTCGACGGAACCACGGCATTTGTGATTCAGAAGAACGGATCTGTTGGCGTCGCGACCGGAGGAGCGGCATCGACCGAGACGCTACCACACCTGAAGGGCAATGTCTTCTGGACCGCCGCTGGAAACAATTCTTTGCTCGTCGCCACCTCGGTGGACACAGCAGAGAAAAGTCAGGTCTCGATAACGTCAATCGGAAACTAGGAACTACTCGTGAGCGAGTTCTATGTCTTCCACAATTCACTCGTGACGACCGCGCGCTCATTCGCGCAGGCGGCCAGCTCCTACGAGTCGACCATGCCGGACGATGGGCTTCCCGTGCGGTCAGAAGGGGTCGTTTAGGGTTACGGCGCCTTCTACGCCTATTTGGTAGGCCGAGACTCGGCGTTCGAAGAAGTTCGAGAGTTCTTGGACGTCCTGGAGGTCCATGAAGGCGAACGGGTTCTGGGTGCCGTAGCGGGGTGGGAGGCCGAGGCGGGTGAGGCGTTGGTCGGCGACGTATTCCAGGTAGGCGCGCATGTCGTCGGCGCTCATGCCGGGGAGGCCGTCGCCGCACAGGTCGCGGGCGAAGTCCAGTTCTGTTTGGACGGCCTCTTCCAACATGCGGGTGACCTGGTCCGTCAGCTCGGAGTCGAACAGGTCGGGTTCTTCGGCGCGGACGGTGTCGACCACGGAGAACGCGAATTCCATGTGCATCGACTCGTCGCGGAAGACCCAGTTGGTTCCGGAGGCCAGGCCGTTCAGGAGGCCGCGTGCGCGGAGCCAGTAGACGTAGGCGAAGGCGCCGTAGAAGAAGAGGCCCTCGATGCAGGCGGCGAAACAGATCAGGTTGAGTAGGAACGTGCGGCGGTCGTCTCTGGTTTTGAGTTCGTTGAGGGAGCCAAGTGAGTCGATCCAGCGGAAGCAGAATTCCGCCTTGGAGCGGATGGACGGGATGTGCTCGATCGCCGCGAACGCCTTGACGCGCTCTTCCTGGTCGGGGAGGTAGGTGTCCAGGAGGGTTAGGTAGAACTGGACGTGCACTGCCTCTTCGTACAGCTGGCGTGACAGGTAGAGGCGGGCCTCGGGCGCGTTGACGTGTTTGTAGAGGTTGAGGACGAGGTTGTTCGCCACAATGGAGTCGCCGGTGGCGAAGAACGCGACCAGGCGGTTGACCAGGTGTAGTTCGGCGGGCGTCAGGCGTGCCAGGTCGGCCATGTCGGACGCGAGGTCCACCTCTTCCACCGTCCAGGTGTTGCGGATGGCGGCGCGGTAGCGCTCGTAGAAGTCGGGGTAGCGCATCGGACGCAGGGTCAGGTCCATGCCGGGGTCTAGCAACATTACTGGCACGCCTCGCAGGTCTCGGGGTTTTCCAGGGAGCAGAGGTTTGATTGCGCGACGGTCGTTTGCGCGATGCGGGTGGCCGGGCGCGACCGTAGGTAGTAGGTAGTTTTGAGGCCGCTGCGCCAGGCGTAGGCGTACATCGAGGACACTTTCCCGATCGTCGGGGTCTCCATGAACAGGTTCAGGGAATGGGACTGGTCGATATACGGGGTGCGTGCGGCGGCAAGGTCGATCAATGCTTTTTGTGGGAGTTCCCATGCCGTTCGGTAGAGGGCGATCATCTCGTCCGGCAGACCGACGAGGCCCTGGACGGAGCCGTTCGCCTTCTTGATCGCCTCCCGGACGGCCGGGGTCCACAGCCCGAGCGATTTCAGGTCGTTCACCAGGTAGCCGTTGATCTGGAGGAACTCGCCGGACATCGTCTCCCGCTTGAACAGGTTGGACACCTGCGGCTCGATGCACTCGTAGCAGCCCGCGATGGACGCGATCGTGGCGGTCGGCGCGATCGCGATGAGGAGCGAGTTGCGGAGCCCTACGTCGGCGATCCGTTTCCGGAGTTTCTCCCATTCGGCGGGACGGGACGGAGTCGCGTCCGGGAAATGGTCGAGATGGAGTTGGCCGCGTGCGGTGCGGGTCTGGGCGTAGGCGGGTAGGGGGCCGTGGGCGGCGGCCAGGTCGGCCGACGCGTTGTAGGCGGCCAGGGCGATTTCCTCGGAGATGCGAGTTGACAGCGAGCGGGCCTCGGCCGAGTCGAACGGGAGGCTGAGCGTGAAGAAGACGTCCGCGAGGCCCATTACGCCGAGGCCGACCGGGCGCCATTTGTTGTTCGCCGTCTCCGCCTCGGGCGTCGGGTAGAAGCCACGGTCGATGGTGCGGTCGAGGAATCGGACGGCGGTGCGCACGGTGCTCCGAAGCCGTTCCCAGTCCATGCCGGACGGACCGACATGCGCCGCGAGGTTCACCGATCCGAGGTTGCACACGGCCGCCTCGTTGTCGCTGGTCACCTCAAGGATCTCGGTGCACAGGTTCGACAGGTGGACGGCCTGTCCCGGTTCGGCGGTCTGGTTGCAGGCGCGGTTGGCGGCGTCCTTGAACGTCATCCAGCCGTTGCCCGTCTGGGCGAGCGTCCGCATCATCTGCCCGTACAGCTTGCGGGCCGGGAGCTGCCGGACGAAACGGCCGTCCTTCTCGGCGGCCCGGTAGGCCGTGTCGAACTCGTCACCCCACAGGTCGGCCAGCTCCGGGACCTCCTTCGGGTCGAACAGCGACCATGTTTCGTCCTGTTCGACGCGGCGCATGAACTCGTCCGGAACCCAGTTGGCGAGGTTCAGGTTGTGGGTGCGGCGGGCGTCCTCGCCGGTGTTGTCACGCAGTTCCAGGAACTCCTCGACGTCGGCGTGCCACGGCTCCAGGTACACGCAGGCAGCGCCCTTGCGGCGTCCGCCCTGGTTGACGGCCGCGACGGACGAGTCGAGCGTCCGCAGCCAAGGCACGATCCCGTTGGAATGCCCGTTGGTGCCGCGAATCAGCGAGCCTCGTGAGCGCACCTTCGTCCAGGAGATCCCGATGCCGCCCGCGTACTTGCTGAGCCGCGCCACCTGCGCGTACCGCTCGTAGATCGACTCCAGTTCGTCGCGCGGCGAGTCGAGCAGGAAGCACGACGACAGCTGCGGCCGCCGGGCCGCGGAGTTGAACAACGTCGGTGAGCTGGGCAGATACGACAGCGTGCTGAGCAGCCCGTACAGCTCGGCGGCCTCGTCGACCGTGTCGGCCAGACCGCACGCGACCCGCAGGAGGAAGTGTTGCGGACGTTCCAGGACGAGCCGCGAACGCGGATGTTTCAGCAGGTAGCGGTCATAGAGCGTGCGGAGGCCGAAGTACTCGAAGCGGTCGTCGGCCGATTCGTCGATCAGGGCGTCGAGCGCGGGCGCGTTGGCGGCGACGAACGCGGCCGGGCCGTCCGCGAGCAGGCCCTCCCGGAGCCCGGCGGCGACCGAGTCGGCGAAGGTCAGCACCCCGGCGGCGGCCGTCTCGTCCCGGATCCGGAGCCCGAGCAGCCGGGCCGCGACCTTGGAGTATCCGGGTTCGGCGGGCACCAGCGTGCTCGCCTCGCCGATCGCCAGGTCGCGTAGCTCGGCGGCGTCCAGTCCATCACCGGCTCGGACGGCGGCCAGCACCCGGCCCGGGCCGGTGTCCGGTATCCCCTCGCAGGCCGCCTCGATCTCGGCGGCGATCTCCGCGACCGCCGTCGGCGGCGCGACCAGGTCCTGTGTCACGTGCTCTCCCCTCGCAGCCGCCTCGCGGAGGCATGCGAACGGGACACGACGGCACGTCGCGCTCCGCCCCCGACCCACCCGCGAGGCCTGGACATATCGGTCTGGGGGGCGACCCCCTGACCTCGTGCGGGCAGGTCTTCGGACTCGCGGGCGTCGCCTCGTTGTCAGTGAAGACAGGGCCGAGGCGTCCTACTGGCCGTCGCTTCCCAGGCCGGATGGCCCAGTGCCTATGACGGCGGTCGTTCCCGCTCACCGCTGCGGGGCAGTCCCGGAATCACACCGGGTTCCCTCTTACGACGCCCCCGCCGACGGGCGGCGGGGGCGAACCAGCACGGGATTGAACCCTACATGTAGTCGCCGATCTTTGCACAACCCCTAGATGTTGGGCATGCCAAGGAGTTCACGGGGTCGGCTATCCGGATCGCGGGAGTGGTGGGACGATGGGTGCGCCATGTCCCCGCGTCCCCCGCAGCCGGGCTTCCGAACCGCACGCGCGGTGGTTTTCGCCACCGTGTGCGTCACGCTGGCGACCTCCGGGCACGTCCTCGCATCGGGGACGACGATTCCGGTGTGGGCGGTGCTGACGGGTTTCGGCGCGGTGCTCGGTGTGACGCTCGTCCTGGCGGGTCACGAACGTTCGCTGGCGACGATCCTGGGCGGCCTCCTCGGCGGACAGTTCGCGCTGCACACGCTCTTCACGGCCGCGACCGCCCCGAGCCAGCCGATGCCGACGCACCACCAAACGGGCATACCGGACGCGGCGACGGCGTGCTCGAACCTCCTGATGCCGGTGGCGCACGCCTCGGACGCGCCGACGATGACGCTCGCGCACACCGTCGCCGCGATCATCGCGGCCTGGTGGTTGCGGCGCGGTGAACGGGCCGCCTGGTCGCTGGCCCGGCGGATCGCCCTGGCCGCCGCCGACCGTCCGGTCCGGCTGCTGCTCGTCGTCGACGTCGAGCCCGCCGAGGCCCGGCCGCGTGTTCCGGCTGTTTCGAAGGTCGTCACGGCCATCGGCCGCACCCTGCGACATCAGGTCGTCCGGCGGGGTCCCCCGCCGGGTTCGAGGGCGCTCCTCGCCTCCCGCTGAGCGAGCGCCGCACGTCACCGGACGCCGACTCGACGGCGCTTCCGGCTTCACTCGTGACCTCGAACGGAGTTCCGTCATGCCTTCCCTTTCTCACGCCGCCCGCAGGCTCGGCGCCGTCACCGCGCTGTCCGTCATGTCGGTGATCGGGCTCGCCACCGCCGCTTCCGCGCACGTCACCGTCAACCCGAAGACCGCCGAGCAGGGGTCGTACACCAAGGCGACGTTCCGCGTGCCGAACGAGCGCGACAACGCGTCCACGACCAAGCTGGTGGTGAACCTTCCGGCGGAGCATCCGCTGCCGTCGGTGTCGGTCCGTCCCGTCCCCGGTTGGACGGTGAAGGTCGACAAGTCCAAGCTCGCGACCCCGATGAAGATCGAGGGCGGCGAACTGACCGAGGCCGTCACCAAGATCACCTGGTCGGGCGGCAAGATCGACCCTGGTAACTTCCAGGAGTTCGACGTGTCGATGGGCCCGCTGCCGACCAACACCGACCAGCTGATGTTCAAGGCCGACCAGACATACTCGAACGGTGAGGTCGTCAAGTGGGACGCACCGACCACCGAGGGCGCCGCCGAACCCGAGCACCCGGCGCCAGTGCTCAAGCTCGTCCCGAAGGGCTCCACCAGCGTGAACACGACCAGCGGTCTTGTCTCCAAGACCACGCCCAAGGCGTCCGAGTCCGCCGATGACGGGACGGCCCGGCTGCTCGGCGGCATCGGCATCGGCGTCGGGGTCCTCAGCATCGCGGTCGGCGGCTACGGCCTGACCCGAGCCCGGAGCCGGTCATGATCCGCGTGGCGCGGCGCGTCGCCGCGGGCGCCCTGGCGGTCGGGACGGTCCTGGCGATCTTCGCGCCCCCGGCCTCCGCGCACGCCGCCCTCACCGACGCGAACCCGAAGAAGGACTCGTCGATCGCGTCACCGTCGCAGGTCGTCCTGACCTACTCGGACCCGATCCGGCTGCCCCGCGTGATCCTGACGGACGCCTCCGGCAAGGAACGCCAGGTCGGGGCGCCCCAGGCCGTCGACAACAAGGTCACCCAGCAGGTCGGCGGGACGTTGCCGAACGGTAAGTACACGGTGGGCTGGCGCGTCGTGTCGGCGGACGGCCATCCGGTGTCGGGCACCTACACGTTCACGGTGACGGGTTCGTCCGACGCCGCGGCGCAGCCCGCCGCCCCGGCGCCGACCCAGACCGGCACCGCGTCCACCGAGGACTCGGACGACGGCTCGTCGGGCTGGCTCTGGATCGGCCTGATCACACTCGTCGTGGTCGTGGCGGGGGGTGCGGTCGCCCTGATGCGGCGTTCGACCTCGTCAAAGAACTGATCAGCACGCTTCCGGTCGGGTGATTACAGCATTACAGTGATTACCCGACCGGTTTCGTGTCTCTGGGGGCCAGATGATCGTCGAGTACATCCGCTACAGCGTCGACCCGGCGGAGGCGGAGGAGTTCGAGGCCGCCTACGCGCGGGCGTCCGCCTCCCTGGCCGCCGCACCGCAATGCGTGGATTACGAGCTTTCGCGGTGCGTCGAGGAGCCCACGTCCTACATCCTGCGCATCGGGTGGACGTCGGCCGACGACCATCTGCAAGGCTTCCGGGGCGGCGAGCACTTCCCGGCCTTCTTCGCCGAGATCAAGCCGTACGTGCGACGCATCGAGGAAATGCGGCACTACGAGCAGACGGCGGTGCGCGGCGCGGGCTCGTCCGTCCCGACGATGTACGAGTGGGCGGGCGGCGGCGAAGCGCTCGAACGTCTTACCGAGGTCTTCTACACGAACGTGCTGAAGGACGACCTTCTGCGCCCGCTGTTCGAACACATGGCCCCCGACCACCCGAAATGGGTCGCGATCTGGCTGGGCGAGGTGTTCCGCGGGCCGGAACGCTACAGCGGGGAACGCGGCGGCTACCACCACATGGTCCGCCAGCATCTCGGCAAGGCCATCGCCGAACCCCAACGCCGTCGCTGGGTCGCCCTTCTCATGGACGCCGCCGACGAGGTGGGCCTCCCGGACGACCCGGAGTTCCGTGCCGCGTTCACGTCCTACATCGAATGGGGCACCCGGATCGCCCTCGCCAACTCCCAGCCCGACGCCAAGCCACCCCTCGAAGCCCCCATGCCCCACTGGGACTGGGGCGTGGCCCCGCCCTACGTCCCATCGGACTCCTGACTCGCGATAATCTGCGACGACATCCGCGACAAGGGGGTTGATGAATATGGCCTGCGCCGTTCTTCGTCATCAGCATGCCCTTGTCCGGGTCGCGAGAGGCTGAGCGCGGCCCGGTCGTCCAGCACGACCAGGAGCGTTCCATGTCATTCATCTCTTCTTCGTCCGACCTGAGCACCGACCGCCTCGTCCTGCGGCCATGGACCATGGCCGAGGTGGGCGCCGTCCTCGCCGGTGAGCGGCGAGACCATTGGGCGGACGACTTTCCCGCCGAAGGCGACCGCGTCATCGCGGGCTTCATCGCGGAGACCCCGACCGCGCTCGGCGAGTACGGGCAGCGCCAGATCATCGAGTCGGCCAGCGGCCTCGTCGTCGGTGCCATCGGCCTGTTCTGGCCGCCGGTCGACGGGGCCGTCGAGTTCGGTTACGGCGTCGTCGAGTCCCGGCGGGGACGGGGTTACGCCAACGAGGCCGCCCGAGCCCTGGTGGCGTTCGCGCTGGTAGCGCCGGGTGTCGAGGCGGTGACGGCGACGGTGGAGCTTTCGAACCCGGCGTCCGTCCGCGTCCTGGAGAAAGCCGGGCTGCGCCGCCTCCACGGCGACGCGCGCACCGCCACATTCGGCACCGCCTGATCCGGGAGCGCCGCACAGAGAAACGGATCATGCCTCGCTCACACACCCGGGAGAAAGGCTCCAGAAGGTCGCCAGATTGGAGGCGGACGATACCGAATCGCTACGTCCGCTTGCGGCCACCACCTTTCTCCCGGGTTTGTGGGAAACTGACGCTGAGCCTTCAGACTGTGCCCGTAATCTCTCTTTCCAACGCGAGGAGCCCGCATTGCCACTCCCTTTGATCATTGGCGGTGTCGTGCTGGCGAGCGGAGCGATAGGCACGGCCGTCACCGTTCGCCAGCTCAGGCGACCAGCGAAGATCATCCTGCTCGGCGCGAGCAAGAGCGGCAAGACCACACTGCTGAACACCTGGCAGGGGAAATGGGACGAGCCGGTAACCCGAACCCTTCCCGCCGGTGAGTTCATCGGCAAGATCCAGCTGGACACGGGGAAGAAGATCCTCTCGGTCGACAAGCCGATCACGTTCAGGAATGTCAGGGATTTCAGCGGCATGGACGAGATCCTTGAAAATTCCAAGGACGGCGTGAAGGCCGCCTCATACATTCTCTACCTCATCAAGGCGCCGAATCTGGAAGCGGACGAGGATACGCTGAAGGAGTCGGAGTTCTACGAACGACTGATCGCCGATGCCTCCCGCATCAAGCGATACGGCGCCAAGGTCAAGCGGGTGATCTTTGTCGTCACCTTCACAGACCAGGACTCCCGGTACGACCCGCAGGATCCGGCCGACTTCCTGAGCACGGTACAGAAACAACTCAGTGAGCCGATCAACATACTGGAAATGGAGACGACCAAGGTCGTCGCCGGAAGCATGCTCACCTTGGAGTCCGCCGAGCTCCTGGCGGCCGACGTCATTCAGGCGATGCTGTGATGGCCGCTCTCGAGCTGGTCTACGCCGAGTACGAGAGCGGCGAGCCGCCCTTCGTCTGGTTCGACGAGGAACGTCGGCCCGCCGAGCCGAAACGGCAGGCGATCCACATGATCGGCCTGCTGCGCAGGAAGGGCAAACACCGCCGGGGCAGGCAGGGCCTGTCGATCCGGCACAACAACGATCTTCTGATCCAGACGACGGTCGGGCTCAGCCACGACGACGGCGGGCCGCAGGGCGTCGTAGTGATCATCAGGAGGGTCGGCGGCGGCGCGGGGTGGACCGCCGCCATGACCGAGCGGATCGCGAAACTGCTGCGGGACGGTCAGATCACCGTGCACCACGACGAGTTCCGCTCTGTCCTGGAGTGGGGTGCGCGCTCGCGGAGCGAGAGAATCCTCAGCAAGCTGTGGGCGTGGGCCCGCGCGGCCAACTAGACGAGACGCTCACGAACCTGAGACAGAGCGGCGAGGGAAAAGATGTACGTTCCAGAGAAGTTGGCCGATCGACTGTTGACCGTCTCTCGCGAGGACTTCGTCCGCATCTCGGACGACGCCCCGGAGAGTGTTCGCGACCACCGCATCACGATCGTCCCGGTCCCGTTGTTCGGCCGCTGGAAGCAGTTCCCCGAACTGAAGAACTCGGCGCTGACCCACGATCGGGCCTATGTGCGCGACCCGGTGGTGCCCGAACGCTACATCGACGCGGTCGACGCGATCCAGGGGACCGCGCTGCGGAAATGCCGCCTCGCACTCAAGGTCTGCCGGGAACTCGGCGCCACGTCTTTGCAGGTCATGGAGTCCCGCACCGATTCCAAGAACTTCAACGCCACCAACGAATACTCGTCCCAGATCCAGACCGGAACAGCGGAACCGGCGCGCAAGAAGATGCCGAAGGCGAACCTGGCACTCAATGAGGAAACGTCACTCAATCTTGCCGCCCGGCTTCGCAACGATCTGAAGATGACCGTCGAAGCGGAAGGCAGGTGGCCCGGCCACGCGCCCTCGATCGAGGGAGCCCTGAGCGCCCTGGAGGGCTACGACCCGAGCGACGTCGAAGACCTGCGGATCTTCATCGAACAGCGGGAGGGCTCGCACAACGTGAGCACGAGCCTCTCACTCGTCGTCAACCTCCTGAGCGAGCTGAACCGGGACTTCGACCTGTTCCTCAAGGCCTCCGGCGGCCTTGAGGCCACCCTGGGCCGTCGCCAGGCCAAGGCCGGAACGAGCATGAGCAACGACTTCAGAACGCACTTCGAACGAACGAAAACCGTCTCGTTCTCCTTCAAAGTCACCTTCTGACCCGCACGCCCACAACCTCAGCCCCCAACCGCCCACGCCCGCCGGACCCGCTAAGCCCGACTCTCACCGTCCCGACCGAAAAGATCGGGCCAGGCAGAGTTCAGCGCTTCAACTCCCCCAGCAGTGCGCGGAAGGCGTCCAGGTGGAGTAGACCGACCCGCTACACCGCGATCTAGCTGGACGGCACGTTCCACCGCCCGGAACCAGAGCACTAACCACAAAAGGGATTCACAAGCCAAGCCGTCCCGGCTTCTCTGGATGAAGAGGGCGGGTAGGCATACGGTGGGTACACAAGAGGACTGCCAAACCTGCAACGGCCAGGGCGGGTGGTGGGAGTTCGGCAACGGCCAGCCGAACAAGGCCAAGCCAAAGCAGTGGATCAAGTGCTGGGGCTGCAACGGGAAGGGGAAGAAGTGACCGCCGACCCTTGGGACGGCCCCGCATGTGCGGCATGCAGCGGCAAGGGGGAAATCGTCCTCACCCGAGCAAACCACTGGATCAGTGTCGAATGCGCCGACTGTCATGGCACTGGCCTTGCCGAGGCCCCGCCCCCCGAACCCCGATACCGACCTGACGGATACCGCGTCCCCAAAGACGGCGAGGCCTACGACCCGGACATCCACGGCCCTATCCCGTCCTCCCGGTGGGGGCGAAATCAAGACTGAACCACTACCACCCGAGTGCGAAGCTTGCCTTCTCCCTCCACCCGGACGCCGAGAAGATCAAAGACATCACCCTTCCGCTAGAGGGCAGGTCGGGGTCAGCGCTTCAACTTCGCCAGCAGGGCGCGGAAGGCGTCGGGGGTGATGTGCAACTCCGGCCCGTCCTGATCCTTGGAGTCCCTGACGCCTACGTTTCCGGACAGCCGGGCAAGCTCCACGCAATGCGAACCGTCTCCGCCGGAGTGGGTGGACTTTCGCCACGTAGGCCGAGATGTCATGTTTTCCATCGTTCCTCCACCTCAGCGGTCCGGCGTTCGGCTAATGCTTTAGGTCCGCCAGCAGAACACGGAGGGTGCCGGGTGTGATGAAGAGCTTGGGGCCGTCCGGGTCCTTGGAATCTCGGACGCCCACGACCTTGCCGAGGTCTGCCAGTTCGACACATTCGTCTCCCTGTGAGCTGCTGTGGCTGCTCTTGCGCCATGCGGGGCGAGGGGTCATGGCTTCCATAGTTCCTCTGCGATCTCCTTGATCAACGCTGCCGACAACTCGGCCGGGAGCGCATAGGTGGAAATGTCCGCGAACCGCTGGTGCAGCCGTTCGAGTTCGGACAACCCGTCCAGGATCCTGCCGTGCGGCTCGGAAAGAGTGTAGGCGGTCTGAAGGTTGCCGGGCAGGGTCGCGATGGTGAACCCGCCAAGGTTGCCCGGATGCGGAGCGCCGTCCGGAATCACCTGAACGGACAGGCGCCGGGACACAGCGTCGGCCAACTGATGAAGCTGCTCGTACATCACCGCTGCGGTGCCGACCCGAGAGCGCAGTACCCGTTCCGGGAGGATGTAGATCAGCCTCGGCGGCGGTGGTTCGTTTCGAGTGAGGATGATCTGCCGGTCGATTCGGCTCTGCACGGCCTGCTGGTCGCCATAGAGAAGCACCTCGGCGTAGCTCGGCGTCTGCAACAAACCGTGAATCACGAGCGGCTGATAGGACCGCAAGGTTTCGGCCGTTGTCTCGTACTGGGGCCAGTCGGCGAAGTGTTCGGGGAAGGCGGCCGTGCGGCCGTCGAAGAGGCCGTCGTGGAGGTGGGTGAGGGCCTCTCGGGTGTCCAGGACGCGGTCGCACTCCTCGGCGAAGATTCGTTCGCAGCCGGACTCGCCGCGCTCGACGGCGCTGATCATCGAGGACGAGTACGGGATCTGGTTTCCGAGTTGGGCGAGGGACAGCTTGCCCAGTTCTCGGTATCGGCGGACCTCGGAGCCGAAGAGGTCGAGCGGGCCGCGTGACGGGGTCAGGGTCTTGGGGCGCTGGGGCATGTCCTCTCCTTTGGGCGGCGATCGGACGCGGGGTCACGGTCGCGTTGGTGGCCACTTACTTGGCATCTCTTTGCATCTCTTTGCATCTTGACGCAGAGTGAAGATCGACCGCAGGCGAACAGATGTTCCCCTGGGTGAGGCTTGTGTTGCCTGGGCGGAGGGGACGGGGGTGGGTATGACTACCCCCGTTTGGGGGTGGCGTAGGTCACTTTGGATGGCCAACGATTCTTGTGCCGGGTGTTCGTGTGTGCTTTGAGGAGAGACCATGGCCGCAGTCGAGTTCCGCGCGGCGCGCGACTTCCTGCTCGCGCATCGTGACGACTACGCGACCGCGTACGAGAAGTTCCGGTGGCCGGTGCTGACCGGGTTCAACTGGGCGCTGGACTGGTTCGACAAGATCGCCGAGAGCAACGACTCGCCCGCGTTGTGGATCGTCGAGGAGGACGGGTCCGAGGCGAAGTACTCGTTCTCGCAGATGGCGCGGCGGTCGAACCAGGTGGCGAACCTGCTGCGGCGGTCGGGGGTGCGGCGCCGCGACCGGATCATTCTGATGCTCGGCAACCAGGTCGAGCTGTGGGAGACGGTGCTCGCGGCGATGAAGATCGGCGCGATTCTGATTCCGTGTACACCGCTTCTGGGGACGGCGGATCTCCAGGATCGGGTGGTGCGGGGGCACGCTCGGCATGTGGTGGTGGGGTCGGAAGACGTCGACAAGTTCGATGGTGTGGAGGGTGAGTTCACCAGGATCGCCGTGGGCGAGAAGGTCGACGGGTGGGTGCACTACGCCGACGCCTATGGGGAGACGGAGTCGTTCACCCCGTACGGGCTGACGATGTCGCGCGACACGTTGCTGCTGTACTTCACGTCCGGGACGACGGCACAGCCCAAGCTCGTGGAGCACACACACGCCTCGTACCCGGCGGGCCATCTGTCGACGATGTATTGGATCGGGCTGCGGCCCGGGGACGTCCACCTGAACATCTCGTCGCCGGGGTGGGCGAAGCATGCCTGGAGCAACGTCTTCGCGCCGTGGGACGCGGAAGCCTGCGTGTTCATCTTCAATTACACGCGGTTCGATGCCGATCGGCTTGTCGACACCCTTGAGCGGTGCGGGGTTTCGAGCTTCTGCGCGCCGCCGACCGTGTGGCGAATGCTGATCCAGTCGGATCTGGGACGGCTCGCGAATCCGCCACGTGAGGTCGTCGCGGCGGGCGAGCCCTTGAATCCCGAGGTGATCGAGCGGGTCAAGGCCGTGTGGGGGCGGACGATCCGGGACGGGTTCGGGCAGACCGAGACAACCGTGCAGATCGCCAACACGCCTGGTCAGGAGGTCAAGCCGGGGTCGATGGGACGGCCCGTGCCCGGCTATCGGGTGGCGCTGGTCGATCCGGCGACCGGGGAGCCCGGCGACGAGGGCGAGATCTGCCTCGACCTGGACGACCGGCCGCTCGGGCTGATGACCGGCTACCACGGCGACGACGCGCGTACCGAAGAGGCGATGGCGGACGGTTTCTACCACACCGGCGATATCGGCTCCCGCGACGAGGACGGCTACATCACCTATGTCGGACGCTCCGACGACGTGTTCAAGGCGTCCGACTACAAGATCTCGCCGTTCGAGCTGGAGAGCGTGCTGATCGAGCATGACGCGGTGGCGGAGGCCGCGGTGGTGCCGTCGCCCGATCCGGTCCGGGCGGCCGTGCCGAAGGCGTACGTCACCCTCACCGCCGGGTGGGAGCCGACCGCGGAGACGGCGAAGGCGATCTTCGAGCACAGCCGGGCGCAGCTGTCGCCGTACAAGCGCGTCCGGCGGCTGGAGTTCGGTGAGCTGCCGAAGACGATCTCCGGCAAGATCCGCCGCGTCGAGCTGCGCGACGGCGAGCGCGGCAAGCACCCAGGCGCCGACGACCGGCCCCCGGGCGAGTTCCGTGAGGAGGATCTTCGATGATGTCGCCCCGCGCGCCCTTCCTTTCGTATGCGTCGGGCACGTCGGCGGTGCCGCTGCTCGGCGACACCATCGGCGCGAACCTCGCCAGGACGGTCGCGGCCTTCCCGGAACGTGACGCGCTGGTCGAGCAGGCGTCCGGGCGCCGCTGGACGTACGAGCAGTTCTCCGACGACGTGGACGCGGTGGCGCTCGGCCTCCTCGAACTCGGCGTCGTCAAGGGCGACCGCGTGGGCATCTGGTCGCCGAACTGCGCCGAGTGGATGCTCGTCCAGTACGCGACGGCCAGGATCGGCGCGATCCTGGTCAACATCAATCCCGCGTACCGGGTGCATGAGTTGGAATTCGTTCTGAACCAGGCCGGTATCCGCACGCTGGTGTCGGCGACCGCGTTCAGAACGTCCGACTACGCGGCGATGATCCGTGAGGTGCGGCCGAAGTGCGCGGCGCTACGGGACGTCGTCCTCATCGGCACGCCGGAGTGGGACGCGCTGCTGGGCGCTGGCCGGGCCATCGACCCGGCGACGCTCACCGAGATCGGCCGGACGCTGACCGCCGACGACCCCATCAACATCCAGTACACGTCCGGAACGACGGGCTTCCCGAAGGGCGCGACGCTCTCCCACCACAACATTCTGAACAACGGATTCTTCGTCGGCGAGCTGTGCGGCTATGACGAGGAGGACCGCGTCTGCGTGCCCGTGCCCTTCTACCACTGCTTCGGCATGGTGATGGGCAATCTCGCGTCCACCAGCCATGGCGCGTGCATCGTGATCCCGGCGCCCGTGTTCGACCCGAAGGCGACGCTGGACGCCGTCGCCGCCGAGCGGTGCACGTCGCTGTACGGGGTCCCGACGATGTTCATCGCCGTTCTGAACGAGCCGTCGCTGGACGATCTCGACCTGTCGAGCCTGCGCACCGGCATCATGGCGGGTTCGCCGTGTCCCGTCGAGGTGATGAAACAGGTCATCGAGCGGCTCGGGATGAGCGAGGTCGCGATCTGCTACGGCATGACGGAAACGTCCCCCGTGTCGACGCAGACGCGGGCGGGCGACTCGCTCGACAGACGTGTCTCGACCGTCGGGTCCGTGATGCCGCATCTTGAGGTCAAGGTCATCGACCCGGAGACGGGCGTGACCGTCCCGCGCGGCACGCCAGGCGAGTTCTGCACGCGCGGCTATTCGGTGATGCTCGGCTACTGGGACGAGCCCGAACGCACGGCCGAGGTCATCGACGCCGCACGCTGGATGCACACCGGCGACCTCGCCGTAATGGACGGCGACGGCTACGTCACCATCACCGGCCGGATCAAGGACATGGTGATCCGCGGCGGCGAGAACGTCTACCCGCGCGAGATCGAGGAGTTCCTCTACACCCATCCCGACATCGTGGACGCGCAGGTCATCGGCGTCCCGGACGAGAAGTACGGCGAGGAGCTGATGGCGTGGGTGCGGCTGCGCGAGGGCGTGCCGGGCCTGACCGCCGACGGGCTGCGCGCGTTCTGCGACGGCCGCCTCGCCCACTTCAAGATCCCGCGTTACGTGCATGTCGTGGACGAATTCCCTATGACCATCACAGGGAAGATCCGCAAGGTGCAGATGCGCGCGGAGGCCGTCGACATTCTGGGAATCTCCGATTCGGAGCCCGCCGCGCAACCCTGATCGCCCGTTTTCGTTCGGAACCTTTCGAGACGCCGCCGGGGCGGGCATGCTCGGAGCATGGGTGTGCCTATGTCGGGGGATCTGGGCGTCCGACCCCCAAGCATGACGCGGGACGACGAGGGCGGCGTCCGGACGGCGGTGCTGTCCCTGCACCGGACGACCGGCCTTCCGGTGGTGTTCGGCGGCGCCGTGTCCGGGAACGCCCCGGGCGGCGCGGACGACCGGCTGCGCATCACCGAGCTGGTCGGCAACACCACCGACTCGCTGGACGGCCTGATCGTGCGCCACGGCAACGGGCTCGGCGGCAAGGCGATGGCCATGGGCCGTCCCCTGTGGGTGAGCAACTATCCGCATTCGGTGTCGATCAGCCACGACTACGACAAGCCGGTCGGCCGGGAGGGATTGCTGTCGATCCTGGCGGTGCCGATCGTGGTGCGGCGGCGCGTGCGGGGCGTCCTGTACGGGGCGTTGCGCGAGCCGCTGTCGCTGGCCGACCGGGTGCTGGGCGCGGCCGTCCAGACCGCCCGTGACCTGGAGCAGGACCTCGCCGTCCAGGATCGGGCGCACGAGGCGCTCGCGCGGTCGCGTCCGGAACCGGCGGCCGCGCGGTGGGAGGAGGTCAGGGCCGTGCAGGCGGAGCTGCGCGCGCTGGCCGACCGGGTCGACGACGCGGCCACGCGCGACCGACTCCGGGAGGCGTCGTTGCGGCTGGCGGCGGCCGGTCCCGAGCCGGACGGTTCGCCGCGTCCCGCGCTGTCGCCGCGCGAGCTGGACGTGCTGTCGCATGTGGCGATCGGCTGCACCAACGCGGAGGCCGCCGCGCGTCTCGGCCTGATGCCGGAGACGGTGAAGAGCTACCTGCGCTCGGCGATGCGCAAGCTCGACAGCCACACCCGGCTGGAGGCGGTCACCACCGCCCGCCGGACAGGGCTGCTGCCCTAGCCGCGGGGAGCCGTCGTGAGGAGACCGCGGGGCCGCGCGGTCGTCTCGGGATCGGGCCCGGCGACGGGGTCAGCGACATGCGTTTCGCGCACCGTCCAGTACAGATCGGCCCCCGTGGCGCACTGCCTGGATCGAACGTTCACCACACGCCGGCTGCGCCGGGCCGTGATCGCTCGGCCGTCCCGCCAGCTCCGAGGCGGGGACGCCCGTTCCCCCGATACGCACAAAACCGTAACACCTCTGCGAACAAACTTGTTCATGGTAAACGGGTTTCCTGAGTCTGACTGATCACGTTGATAGCTTGTGCGGGTGGACTCCGACGGCTTCCCCTCGCTGCCGCGCGGGCGTCATCACCTCACCCGCGCGCAGGTTTCGGCGTCGCAGCGGGACCGGCTGCTCCAGGGCATCACGCAGGCGGTGGCGGAGAACGGTTACGCCCGCACTTCCGTCGCCGACGTGCTGAAGCGCGCCCATGTGTCCCGCGAGACGTTCTACGAGCATTTCGCCGACAAGCAGGCGTGTTTTCTCGCCGCCTACCAGGCCACCGCCGACCGCATAGCGACCGTCGTGCGGGACGCGCTGAAGCCGACCGGCGAGCCGGTGATGCGACGCCTCGAACACGCGGTGTGCGACTACCTGCGGGAGCTCTCGGCCGACGCGAGTTCGGCGCGCATGTTCCTGCTGGAGATCTACGCGGCGGGCCCGGCGGCGGCCGTCCTGCGGCACACGGTCCATCGGGGCTTCATCGAGCTGGTCGACGCGGCGCTGATGGAGGACGAGCGGTTCCGCCGCCTCCCGGACCACGAGTTCGCGTCCACGATGCTGGTCGGCGGGGTGGCGTCCCTGGTGACCGGTGCGGTCGCCATGGGACAGCACGCCACCCTGCCGAAGCTGTGCACGCCGATCCTGTCCTATCTCGCCTCGCTTCTCGATCCCGGCTAGATGCGGGCTGGATAAAGGTGCCCTCTAGATGAAGGTGCTGAGCGAGGCCGCCATTCCGAAGCCGACGACCGACAGGATCGTCTCCAGCACCGTCCACGTCTTGATGGTGTCGCGCACCGACATGTTGAAGTAGCGGGAGATGATCCAGAAGCCGCCGTCGTTGACGTGCGAGGCGATGATGGAGCCCGCCGAGATCGCGATGGCGATCAGCGCGACGTGCGGGTCTGAGTAGTCCTTGGCCGTGACCAGCGGCGCGACGATGCCGCCGGTGGTGACGATCGCGACGGTCGCCGAGCCCTGCGCGAGCCGCAGCCCGCAGGCGATGAGGTAGGCGAGCACGATGACGGGCAGGCCCGCGTCCGACAGGGTGGTGGCGAGGGCCTTGCCGACGCCGGTCGCCGACACGACGGCGCCGAAGAACGCGCCGCCGCCGATGACCAGCAGGATCATGCCGATCGGACGTAGTGACCGCGCCGCCAGGTCGGACAGTTCCGCGGTGGAGACGCCACGGCGGATGCCGAGGGTGTACATCGCGAGCAGGACGGCGATGGTGAGGGCGACGACGGGGTTGCCGAGGAACGTCAGGGCGGGCAGAGCCGAGCTGTCCTCCCACCAGACGGTGCCGAACGTGGCGAGCAGGATCAGCACCAGCGGGACGGCGATGATGAACCCGACGAGGGCGAGCGAAGGTTCCGGCTCGTCCTTCTCCAGCTTCACCTCCTCCGCCACGACGTACTCCTCCGGGACCTCGACGATCACGCGCTTGCCGATCCAGGCGCCCCAGACGACGCCCGCGACGAGGAACGCGGGGATGCCGCAGACCAGGCCGAGGATGATGAGCCAGCCGAGCGGCACCTCGAGGAGCCCGGCGGCGGCGACCGGCCCGGGGTGCGGCGGCAGGAACGCGTGGGTCATCGACAGGCCCGCGAGCAGCGGCATCGTGTACAGGACGAGCGAGCGCCCGCCCCTGCGCGCCGTGATGTACACGAGTGGCGCCAGGACGAAGATGCCCACGTCGAAGAAGACCGGGATACCAAAGATGAGCCCGGCGAGGCCCATCGCGAGGGGCGCGCCGCGTTCGCCCGCGACGCTCAGCAGTCGTCGCGTCAGGACGTCCGCGCCGCCGGACCGCTCCAGGATGGCGCCGAGGATCGTGCCGAGGCCGACGATCGGCGCGATGTGACCGAGGAGCCCGCCGAAGCCCTTCTCCAGGACCGACTCCTTGGAGCTGAGCGCGGTCCCGACGATCTCCTCGACGCTGAGCCCGGCGACCAGCGCGAGCGCGAGGCCGGAGACCAGCAGGGCGATGAACGGTTCGAGTTTGACCTTGATGATGAGGAACAGCAGGATCGCGATGGACGCCGCGCACAGCGTCAGCAGGCCGCCTGTCTCGTGTTGCAGCCAATGGACCATGGGAGCGGCCCTCTCGGTGATGTGGGGGGGTGGGGGGAGCGCCGGAGGCGACCTCAGCGGGTCGTTCCGGCGGGGGTGCGGCGGAGGGAACGGCCGGGCAGGGCGCCGGAGTGGCGTCCGTCCCGGATGACGGCGGTTCCGCCGACGAACACGTGCGTGATGCCGTCGGGCTGGCGCTTCGGGTCGTCGAAGGTGGCGGTGTCGCGGACGGTGGCGGGGTCGAACAGGACGAGGTCGGCGTGGTGTCCGGGCCGGATCAGTCCGCGATCTTCGAGGCGGAGCCGCCGCGCCGCGACCCCGGTCAGGTGCGCGACGCACTCCTCCAGGGAGAGCACGCCGAGGTCGCGGACGTAGTGGCCGAGGTAGCGGGGAAACGTCCCCCAAGCGCGCGGATGCGGTTTCGCGGCTGCGTTGGCTTCTGTAATCACGGGTAGAAGCCCGTCGCTGCCACCGGTGTGGCAGGGATGGCGCATGATCGCCCGGACGTTCTCCTCGTGCCCGACGTGCTGGAGGATCGTGGTGGCGAGGTCGTCGGCGACGAGCCGTTCGCAGAAGACGTCGAACGCGGGACGTCCGGACGCGGCGGCGAGGTCGGCGATGGTGCGTCCGACGACGGTGGTGTCCGGGGAGCCGGAGATCTCGATCGTCTCCCATTCGGCGGGGACGCCGTGGCAGCCGTCCGACCCCTCGACCTCCATCGAGTGCCTGATCCGGGACCGTTCCTCCGGGTCGGCGAGCCGCGCCAGCAACGCGGCGGGGCCGCCCGCCGCCGCCCAGCTCGGGAGCAGCGCGACGAGGGTCGTGGAGCCCGGCAGGTACGGGTAGGTGTCGAGGGTGATGTCGCCGCCGTCGGCGATGGCGGCGTCCAGCAGGCTCAGCAGTTCGGGCGCGCGGCCCCGGTTGACGCCGAAGTTCATCGTCGCGTGGGCGAGGTGCAGCGGGCAGCCGGTGCGGCGCGACAGCTCGACCATCTCCGCGTACGCCTCCAGCGCGCCCGCGCCGTACGAGCGGTGGTGCGGCGAGTAGAAGCCGCCGAGCGACGCGACGACGCGGCACAGCTCGGCCAGTTCCGCGTTGTCGGCGTACATGCCGGGCACGTAGGTGAGGCCGCTGGACATCCCGACGGCGCCTTCACGCATGCCGATCGCTACCAGTTCGCACTGCCGGTCGAGTTCGGCGCGGGTGGGTGGACGGTCGTCCCACCCCATCGCGAGCATCCGGACCGTGCCCTGCGGGACGAGGTAACAGGCGTTGACCGCGATGCCCTGGTCGAGACGGTCGAGATACTCGCCGACACCGCGCCACGACCAGTCGAAGCCGGGCGGGTCGCCGTTCCAGCCGCTGATGGTGCGGCGGGTCTCGGCCAGGGTGGTGTCGTCGACGGGGGCGTAGGAGAGGCCGTCCTGCCCGATGACCTCGGTCGTCACGCCCTGACCGACTTTGGCGAGATGGTCGGGTTCGATGAGCAGCGCCAAGTCGGAGTGGGCGTGCATGTCGATGAAACCGGGTGACAGGACGAGACCGTCCGCGTCGATGGTCGTCGTGCCGGTGAGGTGCTGCCCGATCTCGGTGATCCGGCCTTCGCCGATCGTGACGTCGGCGACCCGGCCTGGGGCACCGGTGCCGTCGACGACGGTGGCGCCCCGGATAAGGGTGCCCGGCATCAGAACCACGTCCTGATGAGGTCGATGACGGTCGGATGCTCGGCGTCGGCGTCGTCCACGACCGGGAGGAGCGTCCATTTGTCGAGCGCGGTGCACGGGTGCGACAGGCCGAGCCGGACGACGTCGCCGACCTCCACGGAGCCGCCGACCAGGAAGGCGTGCTGGTCGTTGACCGCCGTGACGCTCGCCTTCTCGACCGGGTCGGGCCCCTTGCCCCGGACGAACTGCGGTCCGGGGAGGCCCTCGTCGAACGGTAGGTCGCGTTTGCCCGCGTCCAGCAACGCCAGCTCCGGTTCAGGCCGGGACACGGCGCGCGCCCAGCCGTGCATGGCCGAGCGCAGCGCCGTGTCCGCCGCTCCCCGTGAGAAGGGCGAGATGTCCTTGTAGAAGCCGTCGTCGTGAACGATGTACGCGCCCGATCGCAGGACGACCCGTCCGTCGACCCCGCCGAGGACGTCGGCGACCTGGTCGAAGAACGAGCTGCCCCCGGCCGTGACGATGGGCTCGTCGGTCTCGTACTCCAGACCTCCGAACAGGTTCGCCATCCGGCGCAGGTAGGCGTCGACGGCGGCGCGGCCCTCGTCGGACGCGTCGTGCGCCAGCGCGCCCTCGTATCCGGCGAGGCCGACCAGGCGGAGCGTGGGCGCGGCGCGGACGGCGTCGGCGATCGCGCGAGCGTCGCCGTCGTCGCGGACACCGGTCCGCCCGTGCGGGCCTCCGATCTCGACGCACACACCGACCCGGCGCTGGACGCGGGCTTTGCGCAGCGCCTCGTCCATCAGCTCGACCGAGCGCACCGAGTCGGCCCAGGACACGAACTCCAGCTCGGGACGTTCCTCCAGCTCGGCGCCCAGCCAGGCGAGGCCCGCCGGGTCGAGCAGCGCGTTCGCCACCATGACGCGGGTGACGCCGAACGCGAGGGCGACACGAAGTTGCGGCAGGTTCGCGACGGTGAGGCCCCACGCCCCGGCGTCCAGTTGGCGGCGCCACAGCTGCGGGGCCATCGTCGTCTTGCCGTGCGGGGCGAGGGAGACTCCGGCGTCGTCCGCCCACCGGGCCATCGCCCGGACGTTGTGGTCGAGAGCGCCTTCGTCCAGGGTCAGCAACGGGGTGCCGAAGTCGTCCAGTGGCGGACGAAGCTCGCGAACCTCCGCGACCGTCCTCCCGTGCAGGGACGCCGGTATCGCCTTGAAGCGCCAGTCGAGCCGTTCGTCACCGAGCGCGTCGATCGCCTCGGTGTCGATGCTCGCGACCATGATGACCTCCAACGTTGCGCAATATGCAACCGCAATTGCACCTTGTGCTTCTGTGGTTGTAGCATCACGCGCGGGTGCCGGTCAACGACCCGGGAAGGCGGACGGCGGATGAGCCAGAGTCTCGGACGCGCCCTCGCCATCCTCCGCGAGCTGGGCGAGGGGCCGCGCGGGCTGGACGAGCTGGCCGCGAAGGTCGGCGTCCACAAGACGACCGTGCTGCGGCTGCTGCGCACCATGGAGGACGAGCGTTTCGTCCATCGCGGCGCCGACCACCGCTTCCACCTCGGCTCGCGGCTGTTCGCGCTGGCGGGCGCGGCACTGGAGCAGCGCGGCGTCCGGGACGTCGCCGCCCCGCACCTCGCCCGGCTGAACGACGCGACCGGGCAGACCGTCCACCTCGGCGTGTACGAGGGCGGCAACGTCATCTACCTGGACAAGTACGACTCGCGGCACGCGATCCGCATGTACTCGCGGGTCGGGTTGAGCATGCCGCTGCACGCCACTGCCATCGCAAAGGTCCTGCTGGCCGACCTGCCCGAGCCGCGCCGCCGCCGGGTCGCCGAGGAGATCGAGTACACCCGGTTCACCGAGTACACGATCACCGGCGCGGCCGAGCTGCTGACCGAGCTGTCCCGGGTGGCCGAGCGAGGTTACGCACTGGACGACGCCGAACACGAGACGTTCATCCGCTGCGTCGCGGCACCCGTCCGCGATGCGACCGGCCGCGTCGTCGCCGCCGTGTCCATCTCCGTGCCCGAGGTCCTGCTGAACCGGGACGAGGTCCTCGCCCTGCTACCCGACCTACTGGACACCGTTCACGCCATCTCCACCGACTGCGGCCACACCACCCCCTGACCACCACCCCCTCACCACCGCGCCCCAACTATGGGACCCCAACCATGGGACCTCCACCACAGGGCCCTCCCCGCAGGACCCCCACCACAAGGGCCCTCACCACAAGGCCCTCACCACAGGACCCTCACCACAGGACCCTCGCCACAGGCCTTCACCACGCGGCCCTGACCATGGGGCTTCGCCACGGGACGTTGACCATGGGGGTTGTCTGGGTGGCCCTAATAATGAGGAAGATCCCATAGCGGCCTCCCAGTCCCTTAAACCTCGATAGCGTGGGACATGTGGAGGTCGATGTTTCGGGTCTGGCGTCCGACCTGGCGTCACGCCTGGCGACGCGTCGTGAGGCGCTCTGGTTGATGGGCGCGGCTGTCGCGGTCACCGCGGTCGCGGCAGACGGGCCCGATCCGGCGGACGGTCCCCGGAGACCCGCCACGGCGACTCCCCGGGCGCGTCCGGTCATCCACCCGACGCCCACTCCGACGCCGACGCCCACCCCAACGCCGCGTCCCGCCCCGTGGACGCCCGCGAAGCTCACCGCGCTGGAGACTCCGGTCCGCGAGCTGTCGCAGCTGTCCCCCGCGCCGCCGCCGAAGTCGATCGCGCTCACCATCGACGACGGCCCGCACCCCGAGTGGACGCCGCGGATGCTGGAGCTGCTCGCCAAGGAGGGCATCCACGCGACGTTCTTCCTGATCGGCGAGCAGGTCAAGGAGTATCCGAAGCTGACCCGCCGCATCGCCGACGCCGGTCACCAGATCTGCAACCACACCGAGACGCACCCGATCAGCATCGCGAGGATGTCGACGAAGAAGGTCCGCAAGGAGATCGTCGACGCGCACGACCGGATCGCCGACACGACGGGCATCGTCCCGCAGTTCTTCCGGTCGCCTGGCGGCGCGTGGTCGAAGACCGTCCTGGAGCAGACCGCCGAGCACGGCATGCTGCCCATCGACTGGGCCGTCGACCCCCGCGACTGGTCCCGGCCGGGTGTGGGACGCATCCGCAGGTCGCTCCTGAAGGGCAAGGAGGGCAACATCATCCTGTGCCACGACGGCGGTGGCGACCGGTCCCAGACCCTCAAAGCGTTGGAAAGCGCAATTCCCAAACTGAAGAAACGCGGCCTGAACTTCGTCGCTCTCTGACCCGCGCTCTGACCGGGCCCCCGCGACTCAATTGCGCGTTCGTGAAAGTTGCCGGACGCGCGGGAACGCCGCCCCGAAGCAATTCGCGGGGCGGCGTCCGCTGCGTTCACATCCGGAGCGTCAGGCGACCCTCTGGTACGGCAGGACGGTCTCGCCGGGCTTGTGCGTGCTCATGTCGAACATCGTGAGCGAGGCGAAGGTGGGGCCCTTGTGGCAACGGTTGTCGAGCAGCGTGGTACGGCCACGGAACGCGTTGATCGTGCCGTCGATGCTCTTCTGCGCCGGGCAGACGACGTTGAGCTGAATGGCGCCGCCACCCATGCAGTTCACCGCGACGAACGGGCCGGCCGAGGCGTCGAGGGAACAGACGACGGGCGGTCCCGGAGGGGGCTTGGGAGCGTCGTCGTTGCCGGCCGCCATCGCGGGCCCGGCGCCGAGGCCGTACAGGCCGAGCGCGGCCGCGCCGAGCGCGACCGTGGAGAGGGTGTACTTGCGAATGTTCATGACGCACTTCCTCTGGAGGCTGGTTGTTCGGAAGCAATGTGATCACATTTTGAACAATTCTCCCCCTGGCCTGTCCGCAGCGGTATGACCTGTGCGGGCCGACCGAGGACGGAAGAACGTCCATTGGCGCCGGCGTCGCAAATCGGGCCCGATTCCGTGGAACCGGACCCGGAATGCAGACCTATCATCGGGGGCCAACGGGCCGGTTGGTAATACCAGTACCTCATCAAAATCAGTTATACCCGCGACTCACCATGGACAATGTTAGTCAGACTAGGCAGAGTGGTGTCCAATACGTGCGCACCGGTCGATCCGCTTCGCACATCGGGCCGGAATTGACAAAGCCCTGGCGCGGATTTCATAGCGGAGAACCGTTCGGCCTGGGATATGCGAACCCCTCGAGTTCACACAAAGGGCCCATGGCGGGCGGCCGAGGCACGCGCCGGGCGGGACGGGCGGGGTGGCGGTGGGGCCCGGCTGCCGGGTGTAGTCAGGTACACCCCCACTCCGGGTTGCGGGCACACTGTGCGGAAGGGCGCACGCCAGAAGACTGGAGGTCAGAAGGCGGCGACCCCTAAGGAGCACCCGTGGACGGCGGAACGGTGACAGAGACACGACAGCGAGAAACACGACTGCAACGGCACGTCAGGGCGCCGTGGCGGGGCCTGGCCCTCGGGCTGCTCGGCATCCCCGCGATGCTCGTCGGCATCTGGTTCATCACGGTCGTCTCGTTGATCACCAGTTTTGTCGGGGTGCTGCTGTTCCCGTCCGCGACGATGCTGCTGCGCACCCAGCTGGACGCCTACCGCGTCAGGATCAACCGCTGGACGGACGCGAAGATCCAGCGTCCCTACCTGCCGGAGCCCGAGATCGAGCCCGGTCTGAACGGCCTGCTGAAGCGGTTCGCCCGGCTGATCAGCGACCCGGCCACCTGGCGCGACTACCTGTGGGCGGCCGCCGACCCGATCGTGGTGCTGTTCACGGCGGCGCTGCCGGGCCTGCTCATCCTGTACGGCCTGTGGGGCTTCGCGCTCGCGACGTTCGCGGGCGGGATGATCGGCCACTACGGCGGCACCGACTGGTACGCCTACATCCACGTCACGGAGGGCTACGACCGCGACGCGGCGCGCCTGGTCTCCACGGTCGTCATCGCCACCGCGTGCGTCGTCGCCGGTCACCTCATCGGCCCGAAGATGCTGGAGGTGTACGGGCAGTGGGGCCGGTTCGTCCTCGGCCCGACGAAGAAGTCGGAGCTGGCGCTGCGCGTCCAGCATCTGACCGAGACCCGCTCGGAGGCCGTGGACGCCTCCGCCGCCGAGCTGCGCCGCATCGAACGCGACCTGCACGACGGCGCGCAGGCCCGGCTCGTCGCGATGGGCATGAGCCTCGGCGCGATCGAGCACCTGCTCGACAAGGACCCGGCGAAGGCCCGGGTGCTGCTCGCCCAGACCCGCGAGTCGTCGGCGAAGGCGCTGCACGAGCTGCGCGACCTCGTCCGCGGCATCCACCCGCCGGTGCTCGCCGACCGCGGCCTCGGCGACGCGGTCAAGGCGCTCGCGCTCGACCATCCGATGCGGGTCGAGGTCACGGCCGACCTGCCGGAACGGCCGGAACCGCCGGTCGAGTCGGCCGCCTACTTCGCGGTGTCGGAGTTCCTCACGAACGCGGCCAAGCACTCCGGCGCGTCCCAGGTCTGGATCGACCTGCGGTACGACAACGGCATGCTGCGGATCACCGTCACCGACGACGGGCGCGGCGGCGCGTCGCTGGACGGCGGCACCGGCCTGCGCGGGATCGAGCGGCGGATCGGTACATTCGACGGCGTCCTCGCCCTCAGCTCGCCCGTGGGCGGCCCGACGATCGTCACCATGGAGCTGCCTTGCGCGTTGTCATCGCCGAAGACCTCGCCCTCCTGAGGGAGGGGTTGGTCAGCCTCCTGGAAACGCACGACTTCGAGATCGCGGCCGCCGTCGACAACGGCCCCTCGCTCCTGAAGGCGCTTCTCGACCACCGCCCGGACGTGGCGGTGGTCGACGTGCGTCTGCCGCCGTCCTTCACCGACGAGGGCCTCCAGGCGGCGCTGGAGGCGCGCCGCCAGGTCCCCGGCATGCCGGTGCTGGTGCTGTCGCAGTACGTCGAGCAGCTGTACGCGCGGGAGTTGCTCGCGGACGGCACCGGCGCCATCGGCTACCTGCTCAAGGACCGGGTGTTCGACGCCGCGCAGTTCGTGGACGCGGTCCGCCGGGTCGCGGCGGGCGGCACCGCGATGGACCCCGAGGTCATCTCCCGCCTGGTCGCCAGCAACACCCGGAACACGCCGCTCGGCCGCCTGACACCGCGCGAGACGGAGGTCCTGGAGCTGATGGCGCAGGGACGGTCGAACGCCGCCATCGCGGAACGGCTCGTCATCACCGAGCGGGCGGTGACGAAACACACCGCGAACATCTTCACCAAGCTCGACCTGCCCGTGACGGGGGACGACAACCGCCGCGTCCTAGCCGTCCTGGCCTATCTGAACCACTGAGCTGAACCGCTGATCTGTTCTGAACCGCTGGCATAGGCACGGGCGCGGCGCCATGGTGGCACCGCGCCCGCTTCTCCCCCACGCCCGCTTCTCCCCCCGCGCTACATGAAGTTCACGCCGACCCTCGTCGGCTGGATGGTGCCCTGGACGACCGTGTTCGGGCAAAGCTGCCGTGGTCCGTTGAACCATTTCGCTGGTGCGGCCACCCAGGTTCCGTACCAGGAGACGGCGAAACTCTTGGTGTCCGGGCATTCCACGTCGGTCGTCCACTTCATGCTCGCGTAGACCCACTCGCCGGGCTTCACGGTGATGTTCATGCCCGCCCCGGGGTAGTTCTGCCGGGACGCCTGGAGCGGCTGGTAGGTGCCGTTCTCGTCGGACAGGCCCATGGACGCCCAGCCCGCCGGGATCGTACAGGGCCGTCCGGAGTTGTTCTTGAGGCTCAGCATGGAGACCGTCCTGGTCTCCGTGCTGCCGTCCTGCTCCTGCATCTCGGCCGCCATTTCGCCGCCCTGGCAGCGCGTCCCGCCCCCGGCGGGCGCCCCGCCGCCTCCCGTCGGCGCCCCGGTCCCGGTGCCGCCTCCGTTCCCTCCCCCGCCGCCCGGCGCCTTCGACGCCGAGCCGTTCGACGGGAGGCTCACCTCGGGTGGCGACGACCCGGTGCCCGAGCCCGTGCCCGAGCCCGAGGCCCCGGTTCCGCCATCGCTGGAGCAGGCGGCGAGCGAGGCGGTGAGGACCAGCGCGGACGCGGCCAGAACGAGCAGCGATCCACGGTCGGCGATCGGCTTCATCAACGTTCCCCCGAATCAGTGATGATCTTCTGTGTCCGGATGGTGAGATGGCCGGAAAGTCCGACAGGTTCGGACTTTTCGCCGAGTCGTGGAATGTCGCAGGTCGCGGCGAGTGGCATAGTCTGCTCCGCGAGATTTGCCCCCGGGAGGGCACGATGACGGTGATTCTGGTCCTGCTCTGCCTGGCCATCGCCGGCCGGGAGCTCTATCTGGCGTTCGAGCGCAAGCGGATACCGGGCGCGCCCGAGATCGCCGACATCCGCACCCAGCTCCGCGCGCTGAAGGGGACGCGGGACGAGCTGGAGAGCGTCCGCGCGTCGCAGGGCGACCGGCTGGACCGGCTGACCCGCGAGCAGGACCGCGACCGGGAGGCCCTCGGCGCCGCCGACGCCCGGATCAGGTCGCTGATCTCGCAGATCAACGACCGGATGGTGCCGGACGTCAACGACCGCCTGCACCGGCAGCGGGAGGCCATGGAACGGCTCGCCGCCGACCTCACCGGGCTCCGCGCCCAGCTCGCCCGCCGTCTCGACGACGCCGTCGCGGCGTCCCTCGGCGCCGAGGCCGCGGACGTCGTCGCCGGGCTCCTGCGCGTGGAGCCGCCGGAGACGCTGCCACCGGCCGCCGCGGTGTTCGGACGTTTCGTCGAGCACCAGGGCCTGCGCGTCGAGCTGACCGACCTGGACCGCTACTACCTGTCGGGCCGCAGCCCGCGCGGCCTCGAACGCGACTTCATCGAACTGGTGCGGGCGCTGCGCGGAGACTGCGAGGAGACCACCGAACAGCTCCGTGACCTGGCCCGAGCCCTCGGGGACGCCGAACGCGGCACCGCCCAGATCGGCCCGCTGCTGCTCGTCCGGACGCCGGACTCACTCGTGTGCGGGGTGCTGCCGCTCGCGGAACTGCTGCGTCCCGAGACCCCCGGGCTGCTGGACGACCTGCCCGCTGCCGAGCGGCGTATCCGGCAACTCCCCGAAACACGGTTCTGCGTCGTCAGCGGGTCGGATTCGTCCACCTGAAGGCGGGGTCGCGGCGTTCGAGGAACGCGGCGATGCCCTCGTCGGCCTCGCCACTCGCGGCCATCTCGTCCAGCCATCGCCGCGCCTTCTCCGCTACGGGGCCCGACGCGACGACCGCGTCCACGATGTCCTTGGTGGCCCGCTGTGTGAGCAGCGACCGGGACGCGAGCGTCGCGGTGAACCCGGCGACCCGCTCGGCCAGGCCGCCCGCCGGGACGACCTCGTCCACCAGACCGACGCGGAGCGCGTGCCCGGCGCCGACCAGGTCCGCCGAGTAGAGCAGGTACTTCGCGGCGGACGGCCCCACCAGGCCGACGAGCCGTGCCGTCGCGTCCGCCGGGTAGACGATGCCGAGCTTGGCCGGAGGGATGCCGAACCGGGCGCCGTCCGAGGCGAACCGCAGGTCACAGGCCGCGGCGAGCTGGCAGCCGCCGCCCACGCAGTAGCCCTCGATCGCCGCGAGCGACGGTTTCGGGAACGCGGCGAGCGCTCGTTCGGCGACCGTCGCCAGGTGGGAGTCGTCGTCGCGGTGGATGTCGGCGAGTTCGGCGATGTCGGCGCCCGCGCAGAAGTTCCCGTCCGCCCCGGTCAGCACCGCGACCCGCACGTCCGGGTCGGCGGCCAGCTCGTCCAGGACGCCGGGAAGCGCCCGCCACATGGCCGCGGACATCGCGTTGCGCTTGGCGGGACGGTCGATCACGATCGTGCCGACACCGTCCGCGACCACCGCGCGCAACGCCCCGTCGGTGCCCGCGGGAGACCCGCCCGGCGGCCCCGCCATAGTCCTCCCTCAGCTCGGCCCCGGCCATCGTACGAAGCCGCCGTGTCGTGGGCGGGACGCGCCCCCGTCCGGGAGGCGGAAACGCCCGCGTGGAAACATTCCCGGACGTCCGGGAATGCCAAACGGGCCCTGAGTGCTGTACCCTCGAGGCAACGTCTTCGGTTCCGCGAGGGCCGGCGAAGACGTTCTCTTCCCCGCCCGGGCCATCTGAGAGCCCGGTGAATTCCCGATTCGAGACGCTCATTGACGTCCGAACGACCGTACAAGGGAGCCGACGTCAGCCCGGTGAACCGAGCTGCATTTCTCTCATTCCACTCGCGTACGCGCCGCGGGTTCCGCCGCCGTACACGAGAGTCGACCCCGGGCCGTGCGGAACGTTCCGCATTGGCCTAGAAGGGACCCGCATGTCCACTTCCACACTCACCACCGAACGGCCCGCCGCCGAACGCACCGGTGCCGAACACACCGGCACGGCGCGGACGGCCCCCGGCCGTAAGGTCCAGGCGCAGCACAGCGTGTCCGCGCCGACCGGCAGCCGCAGGAGCGGCCGCCAGGGACGGCCCCCCGCCGAGGAGGCCCCCACCGTCCCGTTCACCGGCATCCTCGCCGTCCAGGACAAGCACGCTTTCGTGCGCACCTCCGGCTACCACCCCGGCTCGAACGACGTGCACGTGTCGCTCGCCCAGATCAAGGCCAACAATCTGCGTCCCGGCGACGCCGTCGCGGGCACGGCGCGTCCGCCCAAGACGAGCCGCGAGAAGTTCGCCGCCCTCGCCCGCGTCGACACGGTGAACGGCGTGGCGCCCGACGAGGCGGCCGACCGTCCCGAGTTCGGCAAGCTGACCCCGCTGTTCCCGAACGAGCGCCTGCGCCTCGACACCGGCTCGCTCGCCACCCGCGTCATCGACCTGGTGTCGCCGCTCGGCAAGGGCCAGCGCGGCCTGATCGTGTCGCCCCCCAAGGTCGGCAAGACGATGGTGCTCCAGGCCGTCGCGAACGCGATCGCCGAAAACAACCCCGAAGTGCACCTCATGGTCGTGCTCATCGACGAGCGGCCCGAAGAGGTCACCGACATGCAGCGGACGGTGCGCGGCGAGGTCATCCACTCGACGTTCGACCGTCCCGCGAAAGACCACACCGAACTCGCCGAACTCGCCATCGAACGGGCCAAGCGACTCGTCGAACAGGGCCACGACGTGGTCATGCTGCTCGACTCGATCACCCGGCTCGGCCGCGCCTACAACCTCGCGGCGCCGTCCAGCAGCCGCATCCTGGCGGGCGGTGTCGCGACGACCGCGATCTACCCGCCGAAGAAGTTCTTCGGAGCCGCCCGCAACATCGAGGACGGCGGTTCGCTGACCATCCTCGCGACCGCGCTGGTCGAGACCGGGTCGCGCATGGACGACGTCTTCTTCGAGGAGTACAAGGGCACCGGCAACATGGAGCTGAAGCTCGACCGGGGCCTCGCCGACCGCCGTGTCTTCCCGGCCGTCGACATCGAGGCGTCCGGGACGCGCCGCGACGAACTGCTCATGTCGCCGGAGGAGCTCCAACTCTCCTGGCGTCTGCGCCGCGCTCTCCAGGGGCTGGAGAAGCAGCAGGCCGTCGAGCAGCTGCTGGAGAAGATGAAGGGCACCTCGTCCAACGCCGAGTTCCTGCTCCGCCTCCAGCAGACGACCTGACGGCCTACCGTCCCCGTTCCGGACGGAACGACCTCAGGATCGTGTCGTACAGGCGCTGGCCGGGCGTCCACTCCTGATCCGGGGAGTGGAAGCAGAACTCGTACCCCGCCGCCCGGCTGCACAGCACATGCCTGGTGCCATCGGCGCCGTCCCGCCAGGTGAACTCCCATTCGGCGGCGCCCGCGACGACGTCCGGCGCGCCCTCCAAACGGAGCCTGCGATATCCGGGGTAGCGGTTCTCCGCGACAGCGGCCCGCTCTTCTGCGCGCAACCCGTCCAGTGGGTCTCCGACCGTTGGCGCGATGCGTAGGCCACGTCCCGCCTGGGCGTCCTTCCACCGCATGACGGGCCCGCGTCGCTCCGCCTGCCAGCCCGCGGGCACGCGCACCGAGTAGGCGCTCGCCTCCCGGTACTTCGCCGTCTTGGCCGTCCCTCCCGCCGCCGGACGCAACGCGACCGCGTCACTCGTGCCGATCGACGCCCACCGGGCGGCCCACGTCCCGGCCCCGGCGGCGACCACGGCGAGCGCCGCCGCCCCCACGACGGCCCCGGGACGCACGCGCGGCCTCCACCGGCGGGCACGACGCGATCCGCATGGCGGCGCCAACGTCCACGGAACACGAGGCCCCCGCAGGACGCGAGAGACCGCCGCGTCCCGCGAGACCCACGCACCGCGACGCGCCCAAGGCACACGCCGCCGCAGCGAGAAGCGGTTGTGCACGACGACCCTGGTGGCACCACCTTCCGGATGGGCCCCGATGACGTCCCGTAGAACCTCGGATGTGGCCTCAGCCGTCCAACGGTCTTCGGGCCGCTGGCTGAGAAGCCCCTCAATGACGGGCGTCAACGGACCCGCCCGCACAGGACGCGCGTAGTCGCCCAGCAACACCGCCACCATCGACGCCAGCGCATGGCTACGCAGGAACGGCGAGAACCCCTCGACAGCGGTGTAGAGCGTCGCGCCCAACGACCACAGATCGGAGGCCTCCACCCCCGGCATCCCGTTCACCCTCTCGGGCGGGAGGTAGGCGGGCGACCCCTCGATGCCCGCGGGCATGGTGTCCACGGTCTCGGTGCCGCTGTTCAGGTGGACCGCGAGGCCGAAATCGGTCAGGAGCACCCGTCCGTCATCGCAGACCAGCACGTTGCTGGGTTTGACGTCACGGTGCAGGATCCCCGCGGCATGCGACGCGCGCAGCACCGACAGGACGGCCGCGCCGATCTCGGCCGTCCGGCGCACGCCAAGCGGGCCGTCTTCGGTGACGAGCCGGTTCAGCGAACACGACTCCAGGAACTCCATGACGATCCACGGACGTCCGTCCTCCACAAGCAGGTCATGAACGGCGACCACACCCGGATGCTTCAACGCAGCAGTAGCACGCGCTTCCGACAGAAGTCGCCGACACAACACCCTGCGTTCACTTTCGGTGATGCGTCCGGGGAGATGGACCTCCTTGACGGCGACGTCCCGGTCCAACATCTCGTCGTAGGCGCGCCAGACGGTCCCCATCCCGCCCCTGCCGACCACAGAGAGCAGGCGATACCGCCGGGCGAGCGGTATCAACCGGTCCCCACTCATGGGGAGGTAATCGCCGGTCCACGCCCAAGCCACGCTCCCACCGCATCAATCATTTTTTGACCGGTTCGATCAGCAGCAAAAGGGCCCAGACGTGGTATATCTCCGTCCGGCACCCCTTCAGGGCACCGCCGGGCCGCGTCGTTCTTACACGGCTCTTATCCGGGTACCGGCATGCTTGGCCGTAACGATTCAGTATCAGACGGGGGTAGTGGTGAGCGCAGGCGCTATGGCGTGGACCCCGCCGACGTGGGAGGAGATCGTCAGCGAGCACTCGACGCGAGTGTTCCGGCTGGCGTACCGGCTGACCGGCAACCGACACGACGCCGAGGACCTGACCCAGGACGTCTTCGTCCGGGTCTTCCGTTCGCTGTCGTCCTACAGCCCCGGCACGTTCGAGGGCTGGCTGCACCGCATCACCACGAACCTCTTCCTCGACCGCGCCCGCCGCAAGCAGCGCATCCGCTTCGACGCGCTCTCCGACGACGCCGCCGACCGCCTCCAGGGCCGCGAACCGACGCCCGCCCAGGCCTACGACGACCGCCTCTTGGACGCCGACATCCAGCGCGCCCTGGACGGTCTGGCCCCCGAATACCGCGCCGCGGTGGTCCTGTGCGACATCGAGGGCCTCACCTACGAGGAGATCGCGGCGTCGCTGAACGTCAAGCTCGGCACCGTCCGCTCCCGGATCCACCGGGGCCGCGCCCAGCTGCGCGAGGCACTGGAGCACCGCCGTCCGACGGAACTCCCCACGCCCTGCGACCGCTGAGCGACTACGACTTCGCGATGAAGTCGAGGATGTCCTGATTGACCTCGTCGGCGTCGGTCATGAAGATCCCGTGCCCCGTCCCGGGGTACTCCTTGTACACGCTGCCTGGCACGAGCTCGGCCAGCCGACGCCCGCAGATCGCGACGGGAGCCGAGGCGTCGGCGTCCCCATGAAGGATCAGCGTCGGCAACCGAAGCGCCGCCGCCTCCGCACGCAGATCGGTGCAGAAACCGGTCTTGACCGCCTCGACGGCCGCCTTGGCGGAGCAGTCCAGGCACCGCTGCACCGTCCACTCGATGAGTTCGGACGAGACCTTCTTGCCGAGATGGGTCGCGAAGAACGCCTGCGTGTTCTGGGCCATCCACTGCGGACGGTCCTTCGTCCGCACCGCCAGCGCGGCGTCGAACAGCTCCTGCGGGATCCCGCCGGGGTTGTCCGCCGTCCTGATGGCCAACGGCGCGGTGACCGAGATCATCACGGCCCGGCTCACCCGGTCGTACCCGTGCCGCGTCAGGTAGCGGATCACCTCGCCGCCGCCCATCGAATGCGCCACCAGCGTCACATCACGCAGATCGAGATGGTCGAGCAGCGCGGCCAGGTCATCGGCGAGGGTGTCGTAGTCGTAGCCGTGCCCGACCCAGTCAGATTTTCCGTGGCCACGCCGGTCGACGGCGACGCAGCGCATGCTCTCCGACAGCGGAAGCATCTGGAACTCCCACGAACTACTGCTGAGCCACGCCCCGGCAATGAACACGACCGGATCGCCCGAGCCCCAGTCGGTGTAGAACAAGCTCGTCCCGTCCGCGCCTTCGAAATACGGCACCGTCACACCCTTTCCCCTGGTTCTGTCTCTGACGATCTTCACCGAGCAGGGGTCATCGGGTCGATTACCTCGGACGTAACCGTCCTGGGTAGGGCTTCCAGGGCGCTGCCGGGCCCTTTGCTCTCCCTAGCCGCGACGGCTGGCAGGATTGTGGACGATGGCCATCCCCAGAGACCCCGACCGACTCGTCTTCTTCACCGACGCCGTGGTCGCGATCGCCATCACTCTGCTCGTCCTCCCCCTGGTGGACGTCGTCCCCGAGGCGGAACGGAACGGCCAGAGCGCCACCGAGGTGATCACCGAGCACAAACCGGAGATCTTCGGCTTCCTGCTGAGCTTCGCCGTGATCACCCGCCTGTGGCTCGCCCACCACGAGTTCTTCCGCCACATCCGCGCCTACTCGGGCCGCCTGATCCTCTGCAACATCGGCTGGATCCTGACGGTCATCGTCCTGCCGTTCCCCACGGCGATGGTCGGCGTCTACGGCGACGACCGCTTCACGGCCGCCTTCTACATAGCCACGATCTTCCTGGCCGTCGCCTTCCAGGCAGCCATGGAACTGGTGGTCCGAGCAGACCCCGACCTGGCGTCAGAATCAAACCCACCGCCCCGAGAGGCCCTGACCGGCTCGACCACCGCCGCGGCCCTCCTGGCCCTGGCCCTCGTCCTGGCACTGGCAATCCCAGCCCTGAACTACTGGACGCTCCTCCTGCTCTTCCTCTCGTCCGCCATAGAGAAAGCCTGGCAACGCCACCACCCTTAGCGTCCGCTTGACCTCAAGCACACGTGAGGAACAAAAGTGGTGCTCATGAGCACAACAGACGCCGACTCCCGGACCGAACTAGAAGCGATCAAGCAGGTAGTCGCCCGGGTAGAGCACTCCCAGAACAACGAACTGCCAGCCGACTTCGTCGCCCTCTTCCGGGCCGACGCCGTCTGGACAACAGGCCACGGCAAACGCCTGTTCGGCCGCGACGCGATAGCGACCTTCACCCATCAGGTCCTCCCCGGTGCGATGCAGAACACAAAGGTCACCTTCGAGGTAGAGCACGTCCTGTTCATCCGCCCCGACGTAGCCGCCGTCAAGGTCCGCCAGGTCTACGAAACGCCCGACGGCCAAGACGTGGGCACCCCCTTGTTCGTGATGGCAAAGGAAGGAGACCAATGGCTCCTGACCGCCTGCCAAAACACCACCGTCTTCAACGACGAGTGACCGACCTTGAGCTTCCCCCCGTTCTCCGGACACCTGGCCTGAGGTCACCGGCGATCATCAGGAAGGATGTCG
>NZ_BAABAS010000020.1:509891-774292 GCF_039537545.1 Actinomadura meridiana | reverse complement strand
CAACCTGCCCTCAGACACCGCTGAGTGACCTCACCGCAGGTGTCCGTGCAACGGGGGGAAGCTCACCTTGATGCGTGTCAGCGGCGGGTTTCGACCTTCAGGGCGCCTGCGGTGACGGCGCGGATGTGGTCACTGGCGAGCAGGTCGTGGGGGTAGCCGAGGTCGATCGCGCTGACGGTGTCGAGACAGGCCAGTTGGTCGGGGTCGAAATCGACATCCAAGGCGCCCAGATTTCCCAGCAGTTGCTCGGGGGTGCGAGCGCCGATGACGGGTGCGGTCACCTCCGGATTCTGGAGCGTCCAGGCTAGGGCCACCTGGGCGGGCGTGCGTTCCAGCTCCGTGGCGATGTCCCGCACGACGTCGGCGATGGCAAGGGTCCCTTCGGTGACCATGCCCAAATTGGCATTGAAACGCTTGCGGCTGCTTCCCCCAGAGTCGGCATCCGTCGCGGTCAGATCGGCGCGGCCATACTTGCCAGACAGGACGCCGCCGCCCAATGGCGAGTACGGGGTCACCCCCAGCCCCATCGCCCGTGCCATAGGGATCAGGTCACGTTCTCCGGCGCGGTTGATGAGGCTGTATTCGATCTGTAGCGCGACCAGCCGTGACCAGCCGCGCAGGTCGGCGATCGCTTGCATGCGCGAGGTCTCCCACGCCGGAGCGTCCCAGCGGCCGGTAGGTGTCGAGGGTGAGCGACATCGTGTCCTCCTGTGCTCGCGATCAACGTCGAGCTTCAGCCTGCGACCACCGAGAGCCAGGGGTAAGGGAAGCAGGTTCCTGGGAACACCAGTCCCACGCTGGCTGTTGCGCGAGCCATGATCACCGGCGCGGTGGACGAGACGCGGGAACTGGCCGTGTTCCTCCGGAGCCGACGCGAACGCCTGGATCCACGGGACGTCGGCCTGCCCGTGCGTCGGCAGATCCGACGGACTCCGGGGCTGCGCCGCGAAGACGTCGCGGAACTGGCCGGGATCAGCACCGACTACATCGTGCGGCTGGAACAAGCCCGCGGACTGCGAAATGGCGAAGCTGCTCCTGGACTTCGACACACTCCCGCAGCAACAGCGCAATGCGATGTGGCTGTGCCTGATGAAACCGGAAACACGGGAACTCTACGTCGACCGCGAACGTGTAGTGCGAGAGGGGATCGCCAACCTGCGCACCGCGTGGGCGGCGCATCCAGAGGACCAGGCGTTGACCGATCTCATCAGCGAATGCATCACCCGCGATAAGGAGTTCGCGCGATTGTGGGCCGAGCGAGAAGTCACGGCCAACGCCCGCGGACACAAGACGATGCGGCGCCCTGACGCTGGTGAGATCACAGTGCATTTCGAAACACTGACGCCACCCCAAGATCCGACCCAACTGTTGGTCATCTACCGCCCCGGCCGACGATGAAAGCCAGTTAGCCCTGGCACACCTGTCCGCACGGTAAACGCACCGTGTCTTCATCGAGGAACTCGACTCCAAGTCTCTGGTAACGCCCACGATCACGTACCGTCGTCGAGCAACCCGATTGACATTGGGCTGGAGTTCCTGATTCCGTGTTACCGGAAGATCGTTCGGTATAGCGGAAAGGGTATGAGTGAAATCCTACCGTAATGCTCTCTGTGTCTTACTGCTCAGCGTCTCCACCCTGGCCGGAACGGCGAACGCGGCCAGTGCCGAGCAGGCCGACCGCTGGAAACCACCGGTCAACAGCCGCTGGCAGTACCAACTCGCAGGCGATCTCGAGCACCGCAAAACCGGTGGCGTCGACGTCGAAATCTGCGGGCAGCTCCCCAGCGGAGGCGAGTGCCTCCGCCCACAGGTCTTCGACATCGACCTGTACGCCGACCTCAACGTCGTCGACAACAACACGACGCTCAACACCGCGGCCGTGGCCCAAATCCACCAGAACGGCGGCAAGGCCATCTGCTACGTGGACGCGGGCGGCATCGAGAACTTCCGCCCCGACTACAAGCAGTTCACGGACTGGCATACGGCCCACGGCAACTCGCTCATCGGCAACCCCTACCCCGATTTCCCGGACGAGCGGTTCGCCAACATCAACGGCGCCGAGCAGCGCGCGTTCCTGCTGGAGATGACCGAGGCCCGGGTGCAGAAGTGCGTCCAGGCCGGCTTCGACGGCGTGGAGTTCGACGTCGTCAACACCCACGAGGCCGACCAGGAATTGGACGACGCCACCGGCAAACCCAAGAACGTCAGCGGCTGGCTGATCACTCCCGAGAACCAGCTGATATTCAACCGGGCCCTGGCCGACCTGGGTCACCGCTACAACCTGGCCGTCGGCCTCAAGAACGACCTCAGCCAGATCGACGAACTACAACCGGCGTTCGACTTCGCCATCAACGAGTCGTGTTCGCAGTACGAAGAGTGCGACGCCCTCAAGCCCTTCGTCGCCAACAACAAGCCCGTGTACCAGGTCGAGTACGACAGCTCCCCAGGCAACGACCCGTGGCGCTTCTGCGCCGAAGCCGCAGCCAATAACTTCAACGCCATCAAGAAGAACGAAGACCAACAGCTCCTCGCACCGTTCACCCCCTGCCGCTAACCACCCGCCCCGGGGCGTGCGCATCGAACCACCCGCACGCCCCGGCCCCACACCTCAATACAAACTTGGGCCAGGGCACCATCTCGCCCACCCGGGGGAGGCCGCCGCGTTGTCCACGCTCGCCCTCGTCAGCCGGTGGGGCGAAACTGCCCCCACCTGAGTTCCGATCATCGGCGGCAGGCGCGTCCCACCAATGCTGGTGTCATCCCCGCCACGATCGGCGGCCTGGTCATGACGTTCGTGACGGTGATGATGGCACTCACCTGGTTCGGAGCCATTGAAGGTGTTTCCTACGAGAACATCTGGTGGGAAACCTTGGCCAAGACCGCCATCACCCCCATCGCCTTGTGGGGCCCAATCCTCCTGGCACTCACCGCCGCCTACTACACGCGCCGCAGCGCAGAACCCAACAAGGGCCGCCCCCTCAACGCGGGCCACAACGCCCCAGACCGGTCAAGCTTCGCGCAGCCAAGGCACACCACTCCACCAAACACCCGCCCCGGCTACAGAATCGCGCCGCGCATCACCCGACCGACATCTGAATCCTCCGAGGGTGGGCACCTCAGATTCAGCGGCCGCGTCGAAAATGAGTCGCCCCGACGGCGATCGCAAACAACAGATCGACGAAGACGATCATTCCCAGGGTGAGCAGCAGTGCGCCGCCTGTCCAATCTCCCCCGGCCCACAACAGCGGGCCCACCAACAGCATCAGCGCATCGATGACCACGAGGGTGAGGATGAAGCCCAAAAACTGCGACCACCAAGACCGCGACGCACGGGATGCGCCCGCGTGACCCGTCTCCCCCAGTTGCTTCGCCATGTCACTCAGTATCCATGTCCTGGCGTCCGTGGAGGGTGTCACAGACAGGGACATTCGGTGACCGTCAGCGCCACAGCGGCTGAGGGCTATGGGCAGGTCTTCCAGGCGAGGTCGTAGAGGTGGTGGGGGAAGTTGTTCATGTTTTCCATGGAGACGTAGCTGACCTTCGAGGGATCCGATGTTCCCTGATGGGCTCGTAGGTCACTGGTGAAGTTGAGGTTCCAATCCTCGTCGCACGGTTTCCAGGTGATTGAGTCCGGTGAAGGATGGTCGGTGATCCACCATTCGTCGTTGAAAGGCCCGTTCAGGGTTTGCGTGATCTCGGACGACGGCGCGTTCTGGAACGAGTAGCCGACCTTGAGAGTGGCCATCGCGCCCTCTTCCAAGAAGGCATAGCCGCTGTTGGCAGAGGACGAGATGGCGTACGTGAACCCCTTCGGGACGTTGAGCTTCAGGACGGCCGTGCAGGACTTGCGGCGGTCAGGAGGTTTCGACGAACCACCCGTCTCTGCCAAGGGGCCTTCGTAATAGAGGGACAGCCGCCCACTACCGTCCTGGACGGACGCCCCGACAGTACCGGGCGGGCACCCGGAGCCGTAGAGAGCCACGATCTCGACACTGACCCCGTCCGGGCCGCGGACGAGGTGGGGAGCGGCCACGGCCGGTTTTGCCGAAGTCGTGGTCACAGCTAGTGCCGCGGAGACCATGGCGGAAATGGCAAGGCATTTGTTCATACGATCCCCTCTTCGCAGGGGTGAGTATCGTGCCCTCTCGCACTTGGCGATGAACACATGCCCGTGCTGGGGCTAGGGGCAGGTTTTCCAGGCGAGGTTGTAGAAGTGGTGGTGGCTGTCGGCCATGGGTTCCATGCCGATGAAGTTGAGCTTCGACGGGTCCGAGGTTCCCTGGTCGACCGTCAGTTCGCTGGTGATCTGGAGGTTCTGATCCTCACCGCACGGCTTCCAGATGATCGAGTCCGCTGGCGGATTGTTTCTGAACTCCCAGTCATCTTTGAAGTGACCACTCACGGTGTGCGTGACGTCGGGTGGTGGAACGTTCTGGAAGGAGTAGCCGAGCTTCACAGTGGCCTTCGCACCATCTTCTATCGCGGCGTAACCGCTATCGTACGACGACGAGATGGCGTAGGTGAATTCTTTCGGTACGTTCAACTTCAGGACGACCTTGCAGGTCTTGCGGTGGTCGGGCGGTATCGACGAACCGCCCGACCGCGCCGCGAAGCGGTCGTACTCGACCCTGAGCATCTTGGAGTCAGACAGAATGCTCGCCCAAGTGGATCCGACCGGGCACCCGGAGCCGTAGAGTGCGACGATGTCGACGGTGACCCCGTCCGGGCCTCGAACAAGGCGGGGACCGGCTGCCCCGGCCGGTGCGGCCGAAGTCGCGGTCACAGCAAGCGCCACAGCAGTTGCGGCGGAAATGGCAAACCCTTTACGCATACGATCCCCTCGTCACAAGGAACCACGGCCGACTCTAGCGACCACGAAGACGGCGGCCGAGCTACTCAGAGAATCAACCTTGAACGCGGGAGATGCGCAAGGTCACCAGGCACAACACCGTGCGCCAGCAGAGCTTCTCCGACCGCCTCCTGGAGCTGAATCGTCAGTTATGGACTTCGACCTCGGGTGCGCCATGGTCAGCGAACCAGCGTTGGAGGTCATCTCCGTCGAGCAGATGAGGTGACGTGGCCCCGACGTCGACAGGGCCTCGGACATGACCGGTGGCGCGGGCGAGACGTGAACCCGCCATGCGCACCTCGCAAAGCGCGGTCGAGGTTGTGGGCCCACCGAAGGCACACGCTTGTAGGTCGGCCCCACGCAGGTCCGCTCCGGCAAGCCATGCGTTCCCGAGCTTGGCCCTGCGGAGATCGGAATTTTGTAGGTCGGCGTCCTCGAACTCGCATGACCGGAGATCCGCGTCAGCGAGCAACGCTTTCTGCGCATCGCTCGCTCGCCCCTGCGCCTTTCGTAGAGATGCGCCGCTCAGATCGGCCCCGCGCATGCGCGCTCCCACCAGGGACGCTCCTCCAAGATTCGCGTCGCGGAGCTTGACATCGTCCAGGATCGCCTCGTCCAAGTAGGCACCGAGCAGGTCGAGGCCGGACAGATCGGCGCCGGAAAAGTCAAGGCCGTTGCCCGCGAGAGGCGGAAGTACGATCTGGGGGTCGTCAGGAAGAGCGTCGAGATAGGTCTCCAATGCCTGCTTCGCGGTCGCATCGTGCGGAAATGAGCCAACGTCACCGCGAGTACGCCCAAAGTTCTCACTCATGGTTTCCATATTACCCTCCCACCCCACTCCGGATGGGCGGCGACCACTTGCTTCATCGCGTTGACCCGCTCCGGCGTCATGCCAATCGGGTCGATGATCACGTTACGCCCTTCGCCTATTTCTTTATTTACCATTGCAGTGAAACGCTCGGCCGATTGTGGCCTTGGAATCGGCTCGCCTGGATTACGTCCATAACTTGGCTGAAGATCTGGAGAACTCTTGACATCCCAATACTTGCCAGTCGCATCGACGAATTCACCCTGGTCCATCCCCGCTTCATCGAACGGGGCCCGCTTGATCGGGCCGGGCAGAAGACCATCTCGTTCGAGCTGCAGACCGACCTCCGCCTCACGTTCCGTCTTGGCGGAGATCTTGCCACCGTGGGCAGGGTCCTTCGCCAGCTCTGTCAGCCGAGCCTGATACTCGGGAGTGCCCGGTACGAGGCCGAGCCGACGCTCCGTGGCCTCGATGTCCTTGGCGAGCGCCCTGCCGACCGTCTTGTCGAAAGCGGCTTGGACGGCTTTGACGACTTTGGTGTCGGCGGTGGCCTTGAGGAGGTCTGCGAGGATCTTGCGGAGCGCCCAGCGTTCGGCGATGCTCGCGACGCGGCTGAGCATGTAGGCGCCGACGCGGGACAGGATCCGGCCGAACAGCTTGCGCAGGAGGCCGGAGACGACGCCGGCGCTAAGGAGAAGGATGATCTCGGCGATGTGCTCGCCGGTGACGATGCGGGTGGCGTCCCGGATGGCCTGGGCGTACTCGTGGCACGCGTTGGCCAGGGCGGTGCACATCGCCTGCAGGCCGGTCATGATGGTCGATGCGTCGCCGGGCCGGTACAGGGTGGCCCAGTAGGTGGCGACGGCGGTGTATTCGGCGTTGTCGGCCGGGTCGAGGATGGTGCTGATCGTCCAGTTCAGCCATGAGGCGACCTGACCGATCTCGCGGGCGGCCTCCGACCAGGCATCGCCGGTCTGATCGAACATGTCCGGGTTGCCCTGCGGCCAGTCGTTGGAGGTGCCGAGCAGATCGTCCACCCAGCCGGGCAGGCGCGGTACCGCGTGGCGGATGAGCGGGACGGTGGTGTTGGGCGCCCAGCTCATCGCCCCGATAACCGACGGGGGCGCGGTGGCCACCGCGAAGTTCTTCGACACCGGATGCGGCTTTAACGGAGGTGAAGCCGAGGTGCCGAATAGGGAGTCTGATATCTTCAGTGTCACACCTACGGCCAGCGAGCATCTTCATCGCGAGAAGATGTCGGGGCGATGCGACTGAGACCCGGAGCCCGGGATGGTCGAAGACACGAGTAGCGGCGGGGTCCCCGCCCGAAGCACCCTAGACGCTCGCCTGTTCGTTCAGCCGCCATTGGGGCAAAGCGAGTTCCCGGACGAGCGCGCGGACTTCCTCTAGGACGATGCCGTGCGGCTCGAAAACCGCATCAATGTCACGAGTGGCGCCGCGTGCATCGTAGGCCAACGCCTTGGCAGCACCTCCGCCAACATAGATGTCTGCGGTAACACCACGGCGTGCCAGACAATCGCCGAGCTTGCGCAGGATGTCAGCGATAGCGGCACGATCAAGGAGAAGCTCTGAGTCGCTCACGCGACCTCCAGTTCCTGTGGTGCGATGAACACACCACGCCGACGGAACGAGGCAGGAGCATGAACAATCGCGTCGACCCTCGCGGCGCGCGTATTGAATGGGAACCAGAACCGATAGAGGCTCCGAGCCTCAGTCCAAGGCGCAGCCCCCCGCCCGCCCCCGTACGCGAGGTGCTCAGCAAGCGCAGCAAGGAATACGTCCCAACGTTCGTCACCAGTCGTCTCCGGCTCGTGGCCCTGATCAGCGCGCATGATCTACACCTCCACCTGTCCTCGTCGTCCTTGGAGGGTCCGCGACCCAACGGGGCCGCCGAGGGCAGGTGCAGGGACGTGTTGTTCAGCCGCTCAGATGTCGCTGCCGTCAAGGTGCGCCAGGTGTACGGGACGTCGGAGTTCATCCGTCTCATCCTCGGAGTTTCTCTCGGAGACGCTGCGGTCAGCCGGTGGTGTCGGGGTCGCCGCGTAGCGTGATGCGGGTGGTGGCGAGGGTGGTGAGGACGGTGAGTGCCAGGGCGGTGGCGGCGATCACGCCCAGGATCCAGGGCGGGCCGCCCGGGAGGGCCGAGTCGAGCACGCTGAGGCCCGCCGGGACGAGGGTGAGGGCGGCGATCAGCCCGCCGAGCGCGATGCCAGCGGCGGCGACGAGGGTCGCTTCGACCGCCATCATCCGCAGGATCTGCCCGCGAGTGGCTCCGACCAGACGCAACAGCCCGAATTCGCGGCGGCGTTCGGCGGTCGCGAGCGCCTGGGTGTTGATCAGGGAGATGACCGCGTAGCCGACGACGACGGCGATGATGAGCCCGGCCATGGTGGCCTGGGTGTGGTCCTGGTCCTGTTGGGCGGCGGCCAGGTCGTCGCGGTCGACGAGTCGCAGGCCGGGCCGGTCGATGGACGTCAGCGCGGTGGTCAGCGCGGACCGGTCGGCGCCGGGGGCGGCGCTGATGAGGATGCTCGGGACGAGCCCGGTGTCGGTGTGCGGGGCCAGCAGCGCGGCCGGGACGAGGGCCGTCTCGTAGCCGCGCGGCGCGTCGATGGTGGCGACGAGCTTGAGCCGGACGCGGGCGCCGTCACCGAGGCGCATCGCGATGCTGTCGCCGAGCCGGTGTCCGGTCGCGTAGCGGGTGGGCAGCACGACGGTGTCGCCTTGTAGCGCGGTCAGGGTTCCGGTGGCGGCGCGGTAGGTCGTCGTCCGGTCGGCTCCCTGCGCGGTGATGCCCTGGAGGGCGAGTTCGGTGGGCTGCGGCCCGGCCGATTCCTCGTCGTCCGCACTGCTGGACGGCGCGGGCGCCCCCGTGGGTTCGACGAAGCCGCGGCTGGGAATCTGGGCCGTCGCGGCGGCCACGCCGGGAATCTCGCGGACGGTGTCAAGGGTGTCCAGGGACAGGCCACCCGCGGTGGAGGTGAGCACGAGGTCGGCGCGCTGCGCCTGTTCGAAGGAGCGTCGCGCGCCGTCGGACTGGGTGGTTTGCAGGTACGTCAGGCTGAGGGCGAGACCCGTGGCCAGCATGACCGGCATCACCGCCGTGGTGAGGCGGGCGGCGCGGGCGCGGGCGTTGGCGGTGGCCAGTTCGCCGGACAGCCCGGACAGCGCGCGGACCGGACGGGTCAGGGCGCCGGTGATGGCGCGGGCCAGGACGGGGCCGAGCAGCCCGAACGCGATCGTCCAGACCAGCGCGGCGGGGGTGGCGACGCCACCGGCGTCGGGGCCGTCGGCCCCGGCGGTGCCGAACGCCAACGCGGTGCCGCCGCCCAGACACAGCACGCCGAGACCCGCCCGGACGAGGCTGAACCGGCGGCGCTCCGACTCGGCCTCGGCGAGCGCCTCGGTCGGACGGGTCCGCGCGGCCTGGTGCGCGGCCATGTAGGCGGCGCCCAGCGCGGCGGTTAGGGCGAGACCGGCGCCGACGATCAACGGGAGCGTCCCGGAGCGGAACGCGACGGAGTCGGAGACCACGCCGCCGTACACGAACACGTCCAGCAGGCGGCGGCCGAACCAGGGGCCGAAGACGCAGGCCAGCGCGGTCGCGGTCGTCGCCAGGATCATCGTCTCGGCCAGGATCATCCGGCGCAGTTGGCCCGGGGTGGCGCCGACCGCGCGCAGCAGCGCGGTCTGCCGCTGCCGCTGCCGGATCGACAGGCCCACGGTCCCGGCCACCACGAACGTCAGGGCCAGTGCCGCGAGGCTGCCGAACGAGGCGGCGAGCGGGATCAGGTCGTCGGTGCCCTCGATCAGGTCGGGGTCCTCGGCCCGGCCCCGGTCGTCCCCGGTCAGCACGGCCGGTCCGGACCCGGCCGCGGCCTTCACGGCCCGCGTGACCTGGCCGGTGTCGGCACCGGGCGCGAGCAGCACGCCGATCGAGTCGATCGTGCCGGGGTGTCCTGCCAGGCGGCCCGCGTCGGCGTCGGCGACGAAGACGTCACCGCTGCCGGTGGCCAGCCCAACGATCTGGAATCGTTCGGCGGCGCCGTGCACCAGCAGTTCGACATGACCGCCGATGCGCAGCCCGGCGCGTCCGGCCAGGTCCTCGCCGAGCACGACCTGCCCGGGACCGGACGGCGCCGTGCCCCGCGCGAGCCGGTGCGGGGCGAGCCGCGCCGATGCCCAGTTGTGCCCGGTGACCGTGCCGTGGGACGCGAGCGCGGCGGGGAAGGAGACGTCCGGCACCGCCGCGGCGACACCCGGAACCACGCTGATCTTCGCGGTCAGGGCGGCGTCCAGGCGAGCCCGCTCGGGGAAGATCAGCTCTTCGACGGTGCCGTGGTAACGCTGGTCGCCGGTGACGACGATCGGGGCGGCGGCCAGCCGTTGCGGCGGAGCGGCGGAGCGGATGCCGGTCTCCAGCAGCCCGCCGCAGCCCACCACGATCAGCGCGCCCAGAAACAGCGCGGCGAACGAGGCCAGGAATCCGCCCTTGTGGAAGCGCAGCGTGCGCAGTGCGATCCCGATCATCGGCCCGCTCCGTCCGCACCCAGGCGCGTCATCTGCGCGGCGACCTGCTCCACGGTCGGCTGGTCCAACTCACCGACCAGGCGCCCGTCCGCCAGGAACAGCGCCCGGTCCGCGTGCGCGGCGGCGATCGGGTCGTGGGTGACCATCACCACCGTCTGTCCCGTTTCCCTGACCGTCTCGCGCAGCAGGCCGAGGACCTCGCGGGCGGTGCCGGTGTCCAACGCGCCGGTCGGTTCGTCCCCGAACAGCACCGCGGGCCGCGCGACCAGCGCCCGCGCGATCGCCACCCGTTGCTGCTGGCCTCCGGACAACTCACCGGGACGGCTGCGCATCCGGTCACCGAGCCCGACCCGCCGCAACACCTCCTCCACCGTCCTCCGCTTGGGACGGCGTCCCGCCAGCCGCAACGGCAATGCCACGTTGTCGCGCACGGTCAGCGCGGGCAGCAGGTTGTACGCCTGGAACACGAAGCCGATCCGCCGACGGCGCAGCCGCGTCCGCTCCCGCTCGCCGAGCGAGGTGAGCTCCACCCCGTCCAACTCCACCGACCCCGACGAGGGCCGGTCCAACCCGGCCGCACACTGCAACAACGTGGACTTCCCGGAGCCAGACGGCCCCATGATCGCGGTGAAGCTGCCCCGCCGCAGCCCGACGCTGACCCCATCGAGCGCGACCACCGCACCGCCATAAACCTTGCGCACCGCCGTCAGCCGGACGACGTCGTCATAACCAAGCACACCGTCACCGGCAGGCGCTTCTTGCAGAGAGTTCGTCATACCGATCATCCTCTGCAAGCGGACGGCACCCCCGGCAGCCTCGAACGACTGAACCTCCCGTCCACCGATCGGTGGACAAGCCCCCGGCCCCTTGCAGATGAGCCCCGGCCAGACGACCAGGGCTCACCACCAAACACCAGGCCAAGCGCTACGTCAGGTCGTACCGTCCGGACACGACGTCTGCGTGGAAGGTGCGCCAGGACGCGACGGTGAACGCCAGCTTCGGCCCCTCGGGGTCTTTACTGTCCCGGACCGCCGTCCCACAGCAGGCACAAGGCCCAACCTCAACGCACGCCGCATTGTTCGCGCTGCGGACACTCTTTCGCCACGCGCCAACTTCGACGCATCCTCCGTCGTTTGCGCTGTGAACGCTCTTGCGCCACGCGCCGACCTCGACGCAATGGGCGCCGCCTTCTCCGCTGTAACTGCTTTTTCGCCAGTTGACGTCCGAGAATCTCGTACTACGCATCCACACTTTCAGAGCTCCCGTCCTATCTCGTCTAGGATCCCGCGAGACTGATCAGGCCCCGCTGCTCTTGCGCGTAGCTGGTCGAAAACCCTTCCGTAGATCGCAACCTCTGGCTGGTGCTCAAGGAAGAGCCCGCCCGTTCTGTACTCGATGTAGGCGACGTCTGGATCCTCTGGGTGGGGGAATCCGAGAACGTCAAAGCCGGTTTCCATCGCCGGGTGAGCACCCGCAGTGAAGGGAAGGATCTGTAGAGTAACGAAAGCGTTTCGCGACATTTTCTTCAGGTGGTCGAGTTGCTCGCGCATCACCTCCGCACACCCGACCTGCGTCCGAAGTGCACTCTCGTGCAGAATAACCCAGATCTGCGGCGAATCCTCTCCATTGAGCATCTGCTCTTGACGCCGGACACGCACGGAGAGGAGTTGTTCCAGGTCTTTCTCTGTAGGAGGCTCCAACTTGGCTAGCGCCAAGGCGCGCATGTACTCGGGGGTTTGCAGGAGCCCCGTGATCAACTGAGGCTGGTAGGAGCGCAGCTCAGCGGCTTCTTCTTCCAGACCCAGATAGACGTCGAACCCCTTGGGGAGGATGTCGTCGAACTTGCGCCACCAGCCTCGTTTGCGGCCTTGGCGTGCGAGGGTGACCAGGGCTTCGGTTTGATCTTCGTCGAGGCCGTAGAACTTGCAGAGAGCCAGGATGTCGGTGGGTTTCGGGGCGTGGCTCGCCGCCTCGATTCTGCTCAGGGTGGCTGGGGAGATACCGGCGTACGCGGCGGCTTCCTCGCGGGGTGACTTGGCCGTGCGGCGGAGCTGGCGCATTTCGCGCGCGAGGCGACGGCGGCGAACGGTCGGGCTTGTCCGGGTTGTCATCCTGCTGCCTCCTTGCACTGGTTATCGCGAATGCGACAACAATCTTTGCGTACTCTCATCAGAACTCTGTACATCTCGATGCAACTCAGTGCACACTCGGAGCGTAGCGGCTGATGACGCGGTGTGTTCGGATCTTCTGGGGATTCGGCTTATGTCCGCGGTGGACGAGGGGACTGGCCCGATGCGATTCGGTGGACGGGCAGGCAGGCGGCTCAAAGGCAGGGGCCCGGACGGGTCGTCCGAGAGGGCGGGGCGGGTGGGGCGGGGTCGGCGGGGGTTGGGGCTGCCGCTCGACCCCGTGGGGCGGCGGGCTCTGGGCAAGGGGGCCCTTCGGCTGCCCGCTGAGGTGGAGAGCGTCTCGGTGGGGCGGCGGTGGCTGCGGGACGTCCTCGGGCGGGAGTTCGGGGACGGGCACCCAGGCGTCAGCGATGCCGTGCAGGCGTTGTCGGAGATCCTCGCCAACGCCATCCTGTATGGCGTGGGGACGTATGTGCGGGTGACCTACCTGCTCGATGGTGAGTGGGTGGAGGTCGCCGTTCGGAATGAGGGGCGGGCGGACGGGGCGTGGGTGCGTGAACGGGCCCGCGCGGCGGTGGACGACGAGAGTGGGCGCGGCCTCGAACTCGTGGAGGCGTTCTGCGAGCAGTGGGGGATCACTGCGCTGCCAGGGGAGCGGGTCAAGGTCTGGTTCAGGGTGCGGTTCTCCTGAGCCATTCGCGTGGTCATGTTTCTGCTATAGACCGGATGTGTCGCGGGGCGAGTACGCTCCGGGCATGACGGACGTTCCGGCAGGGGTGGACCCTCTTATCGCGTCCCCCGCGCGTATTTACGACTACTACCTCGGTGGGAAGGACCACTTCGAGGCGGATCGGGTCGCGGCGGAGGCGCTTCTGGCCGTGTTTCCGTATGGGCCCGTTGCGGCTCGGCAGAATCGGGGGTTTCTGGTCCGGGGTGTGCGTCATCTTGCTGAGAGCGGGGTGCGGCAGTTCCTCGATATCGGGTCTGGGTTGCCCACACAGGAGAACGTCCACCAGGTCGCGCAGCGGGTTTGGGCTGGTGCGCGGGTGGTCTACGTCGATGTCGATCCTGTGGCCGTGGTGCATTCCCGTGCGTTGCTCGCCAGGTCGTCCACCGTTGAGGCTGAAGAGGGCGATCTGCGCGATCCGGAGGCTCTGTTGGAGACCGCGCGGAGGCATCTGGACTTTGAGCGCCCGGTGGGCGTGCTGGTGGCGGCCGTGACGCACTTCGTTCCTGGCAGCGCCGATCCTTACGGGCTGGTGGCCGCACTCATGGACGCGACGGTGCGCGGGTCGCATCTGTTGCTTTCGCAGGCCACGGCGGACATGGCGTCCGAGGAGGCGCTCCACAGGGCGGAGGAGGAGTGGTCGAAGACCAGCGCGACGTTGCACACGCGTACGTACGAGGAGACTGTGCGGTTCTTCGATGGGCTTGAGCTGCTCGAACCCGGTGTCGTGCCGGTGACGGAGTGGAGGCCGCATCCGGACGAGAGCTATCCGGGAGCGGACAAGGCGCCCCTGTACGCGGGGGTCGGCCGAAAGACTTGAGCGCCGGGGTTTGACTTATGTTTGAACCCTCAACTAACCTTGGACGAGTCGTTGAAGATTCAACTCTAGCTACCAGGGGATCACCATGAGCATCGCCACCGTCGCGCCCGGGCTGACCGCGGGCACCTGGAACATCGACCCCGCGCACTCGGAGGTCACCTTCGTCATCCGACATCTGATGACGAAGGTGCGCGGCACGTTCACCGAGTTCACCGGGTCCGTGCACATCGCCGACGAGCTGGCCCAGTCCACCGCCACGGCCGAGATCAAGGTCGACTCGCTCGACACCCGCAACGCCGACCGGGACGCGCACGTCCGCACCTCCGACGTGCTCGACGTCGAGAACCACCCCACCATGACGTTCGCGGCCACCGGGGTGCGCGCCGACGGCGGCGACTACTACCTGGACGGCGACCTGACGATCAAGGGCGTCACCCGTCCGGTCAGCCTTGAGGTCGAGTTCAACGGCGTCGCCGAGGACCCCTGGGGCGGGACGCGCGCCGGGTTCTCCGCCAGCACCACGGTCAACCGCAAGGACTGGGGCATCGAGTTCAACGTGCCGCTGAAGGGCGACAAGGCCCTGCTCGGCGACAAGGTCGACCTGCTCCTGGAAGTCCAGGCCGTCCGGGCCTGAACCCCCTCGTTCGCCTGCGGTGCGCCCGCCCCGGACGGCCCCCGAAGGGGTCGGCGCATCGCAGGTCAGCGTGGCAGGGGCAGGCGGAGCACGAAGCGCGCGCCGGGCGAGTGCGGCTCGACGCGCAGTGTGCCGCCGTGCGCCTGCGCGATCTCGCGGGCGATGGCGAGGCCGAGGCCGGTGCCGCCCGCGTCGCGGCTGCGGGCCGTGTCGAGGCGGGTGAAGCGTTCGAAGACGCGTTCACGGTCGCCGGGCGCGATGCCCGCGCCGTCGTCGGTGATGGTGAGCAGCGCGTGACCGTCCTTTCTGGTCACTTCTACGGTGATGGACGAGTCCGCATACCGTTCGGCGTTGTCGAGAAGGTTGCCCAGTAGCCGGACGAGTTGCATACGCACACCGCGCACCATCACGTGCCGCGAGAAATGGGTGTTGACCTTCCGGGTGAAGGTGCGACGGCGGATTTCGTTGCCCGCCAGCTCTGCCAAGTCGATCGGTTCCTGCGCGTTTCGTCCGCCGGTTCCGATACGGGCCAGGAGGAGCAGGTCGGTGACGATCGACTCCAACCGGTCGGTGTCGCGTAGGGCGGATCCGACGACGGCGCGCAGATCGTTGTCCTCGGGATGCATGGAGGCGTCTTCGAGGTTCGCGCGAAGCCCTGCGATGGGGGTGCGCAACTCGTGGGAGGCGTCGGAGGCGAACTGCCGCTGGCGTCCGACCGCGCTTTCCAGCCGGTCCAGGGTCGCGTTGGCGGTGCGGGCGAGTTCGGCGATCTCGTCCTGTCCCGGGGGTTCGGGGACGCGGCGGCTCAGGTCGGTGGCGCTGATCTCGGCGAGCTGGGCGCGGATCGCCTCGACCGGGCCGAGGGTGCGGCCGACGACGCGCCAGGTGATCCACGCGGCGAGCAGGGCCAGGAGCAGGACGCCCGTCGCGAGCGCCATCTCCAGTAAGCCGCTGACCAGGTAGGACGGCACCCGCTCCGACGAGTACACGACCACGGAGTCGGGCGCGGTGGTGACCCGGATCGCCTCGACGACCGAGCAGCGGCGGTGCGGCCAGACGCCCCCGCACTCGATGTAGTCGCGGACGCGCACATTGCTCGACGGCCAGAGTCTGCTCACCGGGACCGTGTGCGGCGCGGCCGGAGTCGTGTTTGTGACATGTCCGCCTGGTTCCACGACCTGGATCAGGACGCGACCGCCGGTCTCGTCCGGGATCGGGCCGTCCAGGGAACCGTCGCGAACACCGCCGCTGACCTTGCGTCCCTCGACCTGTGCTCGCTTGAGGAGGTCGGCCTTGACGGTGGTGCGCACGGCGAAGTCGACGCCGGCAGCCGTCGCGCCGAGGACGAGGGCGGCGATCACGGCGGCGATGAGCGTGTCCCTGGCCCGAATGGACCGGGGGCGCATGCGCATGAAGCCCTCCCCGAGGGGAATAGCCGGATTTCGGACGAAGCACACACGCTACCCGGCGGTCACATAACGAGAACCCAAAATGACGCGCCTGGTTTTCACCTACCCGTCCCGGGACATCCCGTTTTATGACGGTTCCTCCGAAGCACAGGGACGGACACATGGGCAGGGACGTGGCTTCGGCCACCATCAGCGGCGAGGATCGGCGGCGGTACCGCGACAAGGTGCGCAGGTGCCTCGACGTGCTGGCCCGCATGCTGGGCGAATCCCAGTTCGACTTCCGGCGCCCCCATATCGGGCTGGAGGTCGAACTCAACCTGATCGACACACTCGGCGACCCTCTGATGCGCAACGCGGACGTGCTCAAGGCGATCGCCGACCCGGCCTGGGCGACGGAGCTCGGCCAGTTCAACCTGGAGATCAACATCCCGCCGCGCGAACTCGGCGGTGAGGGCACCGGCGAACTGGAGGCCGAGGTCCGCGACCATCTCGACCATGCCGACGCGCGCGCCCGCGAGGTCGGCGGACGGCTCGCCATGATCGGCATCCTGCCCACCCTGCGGCGCGCCGACATCGGCGAGGAGACCCTGTCGGCCAACGCCCGCTACAAGATGCTCAACGACCAGATCTTCGCGGCGCGCGGCGAAGAGATGCACATCGCGATCGACGGTCCCGAACCGTTGCGCATGCACGCCGACACCATTACTCCCGAAGCGGCGTGTACCAGCGTCCAGTTCCACCTCCAGGTCAGCCCCGACCAGTTCGGCGCCTACTGGAACGCCGCGCAGGCCGTGTCCGCCGCGCAGGTCGCGATGGGCGCCAACTCGCCGTTCCTGTTCGGGCACCAGCTCTGGCACGAAACCCGCATCACGCTGTTCGAGCAGGCCACCGACACCCGTCCGGACGAGTTGAAGGCGCAGGGCGTCCGGCCGCGCGTCTGGTTCGGCGAACGCTGGATCACGTCCGTCTTCGACCTGTTCGAGGAGAACACCCGCTACTTCCCCGCGCTGCTCCCCCTCTGCGAGGACGAGGACCCGCTCGCCGTCCTGGAGGACGGCGGCATCCCCGAACTCGGCGAACTGACCCTCCACAACGGGACGATCTACCGCTGGAACCGTCCCATCTACGCGGTCGTCAAGGGCCGCCCCCATCTGCGTGTCGAGAACCGTGTCCTGCCCGGCGGGCCGTCCGTCGCCGACGTCGTCGCCAACGGCGCGTTCTATTACGGCGTCGTGCGCATGCTCGCCGAAGACGAGCGTCCCGTCTGGACGCGCATGTCCTTCGCCACGGCGGAGGAGAACCTGCACCGAGCCGCCCGCCATGGCCTCGACTCCACCCTGTACTGGCCCGGCATGGGCGAGGTGCCCGCTCCCGAACTCATTCTTCGCAAGCTCCTGCCGCTCGCCCACCAGGGACTGGAGCTGTGGGGCGTCGACCCCGCCCGCCGCGACCGGCTGCTCGGGATCATCGAGCGGCGCTGCGTCACCGGCCAGACCGGCGCCGCCTGGCAGATCAACACCGTCGAGGCCATCGAGGACTCCACCGGCGTCCCCCGGCACGAGGCGCTGCGCATGATGATCCGCTCCTACGTCGAGCGCATGAGCGACAACACGCCCGTCCACACCTGGCCGATCGGCCCCTGACCTTCACACATCCTCCACATCTTCCGCTCGTCGCACACATATCCGGCTTCTAGAGTCGGGTCCCGTGACCGGGAACGAGACACGGCTCCTCGTCGTCGAGGACGAGCCGACGATCGCGCGCGCCGTGGCCGACCGCCTGGCCGCCGAGGGATTCGCCGTCGAGATCGCCGCCGACGGCCCCTCGGCGGTCGCCCGCGCCCGCGCGTGGGCGCCGCACCTGATCGTGCTGGACGTGATGCTGCCCGGATTCGACGGGCTTGAGGTCTGTCGCCGGGTGCAGGCGGAACGTCCCGTCCCGGTGCTGATGCTGACCGCCCGCGACGACGAGACGGACATGCTCGTCGGGCTCGGCGTCGGCGCCGACGACTACGTGACGAAGCCGTTCAGCATGCGCGAACTCGTGGCCCGCGTGCGCGCGGTGCTGCGCCGCGTCGAGCGACCTCGCGCCGTTCCTCCCGAGCCGGACGCGGCGGCGGTGCGGGTCGGTCCGGTCGAAGTCGATCAGCGGGCTCGGCGGGTTCTGTTGGAGGGACGCGAGGTGCATCTCACGCCGACCGAGTTCGACCTTCTCGCTTGCCTGTTGCGTAACCGGGGCGTCGTGTTGACCCGCGCCGTCCTGCTCGAACAGGTGTGGGACTGGGCGGACGCCTCCGGCACGCGGGTCGTGGACAGTCACGTCAAAGCACTACGCCGCAAGCTCGGGCAAGGGTTGATTCGCACCGTCCATGGTGTCGGCTACAGCTGGGATACAGCGTCATGACCGCCGTCGACCGTGGCTTTGTCCACAGGCTGTGGACAAAGCTTCCCCGACCGCTCGACCCACTGCGCTCCATCAAGGTGAAGTTCGGTGTCGTGGTGGTGGTGACCGCGTGCGTCGCCATCCTGATCGTCCTGTGGGGATACCCGCTGGGGTTCCGGGCCAGACAGACGTTGCCGGTCGGCGTGCTCATATCCCTGGTCGTGATCCAGTTGCTCGCGCACGGCATGACGGCGCCGCTGCGGGAGATGACGGCGGCGGCGCGGGCGATGGCGCGCGGCGACTACAGCCGCCGGGTGCGGGCCACGTCGCGGGACGAGGTCGGCGAGCTGGCGCAGGCGTTCAACCGGATGGCCGCCGACCTCGCCGAGGTGGACCGGCAGCGCCGCGAGTTCGTCGCGAACGTGTCACACGAGCTGCGCACCCCGATCAGCGCGCTGCGGGCCGTCCTGGAGAACGTCGCGGACGGCGTCACGCCCGTGACACCCGACGTCCTCGAAACAGCGCTCGACCAGACCGAACGGCTCGGACGACTCGTCACGCAGCTCCTCGACCTGTCCCGGGTGGAGGCTGGCGCGGCCGCCCTGAACGTCACCGACATCGACGTGGCCGCGTTCGTCGACGACGTCACGACGGAGGCCGCCGCCGGGCGTCCCGACGCCGTGTTCAGAACGGACGTCACGCCCGGCCTGCGCGCCGCCGCCGACCGCGACCGCCTCCACCAGATCGTCGCGAACCTGCTCGACAACGCCGCCCGGCACAGCCCGGACGGCAGGCCCGTCACCGTCACCGCGCGCCCGGGGAACGCACCCGGCGGGCTGGTCATCGAGGTCGCCGACGAGGGGCCCGGCATCCCGCCGGAAGAACGCGTCCGCGTCTTCGAGCGGTTCTCCCGGGGGTCCGGCTCCGCGGCCGGGACGCCGGGCGGCGGCACCGGGCTCGGCCTCGCCATCGCGAGCTGGGCGACCGACCTGCACGGCGGCGACATCACCGTCCTGGACACCCCGAGCGGCTGCCGCATCCGCGTCATGATCCCCCCGAACACCGGAGAATCCGCATGACGAGCCCACCCCAGGCCCTGCTGACCCGTCCGCCGACCAAACTGGAACGGGCGATCACGAGCTGGAAACGTCCCGCACGACCGATGGCGTCGGCCCTCGCGGCGGACACGCTCGTCGCCGGAGCGGTCGGCGCGGTCACGATGGGGCCCGCGTTGCACAGCGAGCGTCTCGGCGTGGGCGCCTTCATCGCCGCCGCCGCCGTCGCCTACGTGTCGGCTGTTTCGGCGTGGTCGGCGAAACGCCTCAACCGCACCTGGGCCGCGTTCGTGCTGCTCGCCCTCTGCCTGGCCGCGACGGTTTCGATCCGGGACGCGGTGTGGGTCGTCGTCCCCGCCCTCCTCCTCGCCGTGCCCATCGGATCGTACGCCGCGTCGGGCGGACGTTCCTGGGTTGAGGTCCTCGGGGGCGGGGTCGCGATCGTCCCGGCGACCGGCCTCATGCTGCCGTGGGCCGGACGCGGCGCACACCGCGCGCTCTTGTCCGGGCGCCGCAACACGTGGCCGATCATCCGCACGACCCTGATCGCAACCGCGCTCCTCGCCGTCTTCGGCGGCCTCTTCATAGGCGCGGACGCCGCGTTCGGCAGCCTCGCCGCAGGACTCACCCCCGAAGTGTCGCCGAACACCGCGATCCAGTACGGAGTCCCAGGCGTCGCGACCCTTCTACTAGCGTCCAGCGCGGCCTTCCTTGGCGAGGCGCCCCCTCCACTCCACATACTCACCCCCGAACCAGCGAAACCCGCCGGACGCTGGTCTTGGGCCGTGCCCATCGCCGCGCTCGACCTACTGTTCCTGGTGTTCTGCGCCATCCAGGCAGGCGTGTTCCTCGCCGACGACAAGGACGAACTACTCCGATCCACCGGCCTCACCTACGCCGAGTACGCGCGGCAGGGCTTCTTCCAACTCGTCGTGGTGACGCTCCTCGTCCTCGCGGTCATCGCGGGCGCCACCCGTTACGCGCCGTCCGCCACCCGCCGCGACCGCGTCACCGTCCGCGCCCTCCTCGGCCTGCTCTGCGCGCTGACCCTCGTCGTCGTGGCCGTCGCGCTCCGCCGCCTCTACCTCTACGAGCAGACCTTCGGCTGGACGCGCCTTCGCCTGTGGGTGCACGCCTTCGAACTGTGGCTCGGGGCCGTGATCGTCCTCGTCGCGATCGCGGGCGTCGTGAAGGGCCGCGTCCCCTGGCTCCCCCGCACGGTCGCGGCGAGCGGCGCGGCGGCGATGCTCGTCCTGGCGTCGATCAACCCGGACGGCTTCATCGCCGACCGCAACGTCGACCGCTTCAACGACACCGGCAAGATCGACATCGTCTACCTCAACGGCCTGTCCGCCGACGCCGTCCCCGCCCTGAACCGCCTCCCCGAACCCCAACGCTCCTGCGCCCTCCGCACCCTGGCCCGCACCCTGGACGCCGACGACCCGTCCCTGACCACCAACCTCTCCCGCACAAGAGCCCGAAAAATCCTAAAAAACAACCCCACCACCCCCCCAACCCCCTGCCTCTGACCCCCGGCCCCTGGCCCCCGCCGCCCGGTACCCGCCCCTGATAGCATGCGATGCATATAGCGTTCGATGCATGGGGCTGTATGAGGTCGAGATCGGGCCCGAGGTTCGCGATTGGCTGGACAAGCTCACCGATCGCGAATTCGGCCGTGTCGAGGAGTTCGTCGGGATTCTCGCAGAGAGCGCCGAGACGCTGGGAGAGCCGTGGTCACGGCATCTCGGTGACGGTTTACGAGAGCTCCGGATCCATCTTCATCCGCACCAGGTGCGCATCACGTACTGGCTCGCGTCAGGTCGCCGGATCATTCTCCTCACGGTCTTCAACAAGACTCAGGACCGCGAGATCGCTCAGGTAGAACGAGCGAGACGCGCACGGAAGGCGTGCGAAGCAGCACACGGCCATGCACAGGGCGACTACCTCAGGGAGGCGTGAGAACGGTGGCACAGCAGCACAGCCCGCACAGCCGGTGGGTGCTTGGGGCGGGTCGCGACAGCGCGGAGGTCCAGGCCGGACGCGAGGAGGCGCGACTGGCCTTCGAACTCGGCAACGCGGTGCGGGAACGTCGTCTGGCGCTCGGTCTGTCGCAGACGGAACTCGCCAAGAAGGCCGGAATGACCCAGCCCGCGTTGTCGCGGCTGGAGTCGGGCGGCCCCACCCCGACCATCGGAGTGCTGGAGCGGCTCGCGCACGCTCTCGGAGCCAAGCTGACCGTGAAGTTCACCGACGCCGCCTGAGCGAACAGACCCGTGATGGGCCGCGGGTCGCGGTTCAACCCGTGCGGCAGAGGAGGCATGGGTTCTGTGAGGTGGGTAGGTGGTGTTGCATGTTCCAGGTCGACGACATAAGGGAGTGGCGGGGTCACTCCGTGATCGACGCGTCGGGAAGCAAGGTCGGCGAGATGGAGGCCGTCTACGTCGACACCGGGACGGACCAGCCGGCCTTCATCACCGTGAGGGTCGGGGTGCCGACACGGCACCGGCTCGTGTTCGCGCCGCTCGCCGGGGCGACGGTGGGGCCGGGGCATGTGCGGGTCGCCTACGCGAAGAGACAGGTGAAGAACGCCCCGTCGATCGACGTCGACGGGGAGCTCTACGCCGGTAGCGAGCAGGCGGTGTTCGCCCACTACGACATGCCGTACGAGGCCGCCCCAGACGAACGCCTGCTGGCGCGCCGCTAGCCGTCTTGGAGGGAGACCTCGTGGCTCTGTTCCTGTTCCTCCTCCTGGTGGCGGTCGCGCTGGGCATCGTCGGCGTCGTCGTCAACGGGCTGTTCTATCTGCTGATCATCGGCGTGGTGCTGTTCCTCGTCGATCTGGTGCTGAGCGGGGTGCGGCTGGGGCACCGGCGCGGGTCCCGTCCGGCGCGCTGACCCTACTGGTGGACGATCCAGTGGTCGTTCTCACCGGCGCGCTCGAACTTCAGCGTCGGGCAGAGGTAGTCGTTCGGGTTCGGCTCGGCGGTCGGCTGCCACGGTGAGTCGGACGGGCCCGCCGGACGCCACGCGCCGTTCTGGCGGAGCTGGATGGAGCTCGACTCGAACACCACGCTCTTCGCCTCCGAGCAGTAGTAGGCGTTGCCGGTGCTCGGGTCGGTGGACGCGTAGATCTCGAAGAGGTCCCAGCCGTAGTTCAGCTGGCTCTGGTCACTGCCGGACTGGCTGTAGAACAGTTCCCAGGCCTTTGTCTTCTGGTTGTAGAGGTACGCGCCCCATTCGTTGGTGGCGGCGTCCGTCTGGACGAGTTGGACGCTGTACGCCTGGTGCTCGTTCACCGTCGTGGTGTAGGTCTCCATGAACGAGTCGTCCATTTGGAGTTGCTTCGCGGGCCCGGTGCTTCCGCACCAGTCCCAGGCCCAGATCTCGTTTCCCATCACCTGGGAATAGGCGGTCGTGACCTCCATGCAGGACCCGGCGGCCTTGATGGTCGGCGTGTAGGTGAAGTCCTCCTCGGACGACACCTGGTAGCTCGGGTCGACGCTCTGCGTGGCCATGAACCCGTCGTGCGTCCCGGCGGCGGGTTCGATGCCCCAGAACTGGTGGACGTCGTCACGCTTGACCCGGGCACGGTTCAGCTCACGGAAACGCTCGACCGCCTTCGCGTTGCGCGCGTTGGGCGTGAAGTTCTGCGCACCGGCGACCACCCCGCGTTTCGGGGCGTTCGGGCTTGGCGACACGGTCCCCGTCGACGGATCGGTGGCCGCCGCGGCGGCGGCACCGGTCGAGACGAATGTGGACGCGATGAGCACGGCGCAGGCGAGCAGGCTTCGACGCTGCATCACACGACTCCTTGCGGCATGGGAGGGCGGGGGCTGTAGGCATGCGCGCTGGCCACGCCCCCGCAATGGGAGCCCCCATGCCGTCCACAAGAATCTCGACGCTTTCCCGTTTAAGTCAACGAACCATTTTTCACAGCCCTTTCAAGGGTGCTCGAAAATTCATTCGGCCACTGTGATGGAACGGACATCAGCCCTGTGTCCGGCCGTCGTCCTCCGACGTGGTGCGGTCGAGGGCGATCCGGCGCCGCCACAGGCCGAAGCACGCGGCGCACCAGAGCAGGGTGATCTCGGCGACGAGCGCGACGCCGATGACGACGGCCCAGTCCGTGTTGTCGCCCTCGTCCAGGCCGGTGGGCGACATCAGCGTCAGCTGGCTCTCACCGGCGGCGGCCTGCGGCCCTCCGGGCGCGTTCAACGGCGGCAGGACGACCGGGCTCGGCTTCGGGGCCGGTGGCAGGTCGGGCTGCGCCAGTTCCGGGACGGTCTGTTCCACACCCGGCCCGTAGGCCTCGATGCCCGAGCCCGCGCTCCCATCGGGGTATGCCCGTGGCTTCACCTCGTGGGCGTCCAGGCATTCCTTGCCGCGTTTGCAGACGGGCTTTGGCGATTTGCCGTGCGTGCCGGGCTTTTTGGTCACCTTGGGCTTGCCAACCACAGCCGGATTAGGCCCACGGGGCGTGCTGGACGGTGTCGTGTCCGTGTTCGGCACCACCGCGTTGGGTTCTGGCGCGCTCGACCCGCTTGACGCGCTCGACTCGGTTGGAGTGGTCGACGACGTGTTTGGCGTGGTCGACGTGGTCGGGCCCTGGGGGCCCGAGGTGGTGGGTTGGGCCGTTGGGGACTTCGGTGCTGGACGAGGTGCCGCCGAAGATGGCTCCGGAGAAGGAGTCGTTGGGGACGGCGTCCGCGTGGAAGGGCTCGTTGTCTGGCATGGGTTCGCGCTCGTGTTCGTCGCGGTGGTCTCGCAGGCCGGGCTCGGCGTGCGGTTCGGCGACGGCAGCGCGGCAGGCGGTGTCGTCGTCGCGGTAAGCGGTGTCGTCGCGGCCTGGCAGGGCGCGGTGTTCGCGCAGGGTTCCTCGTGCGCGCTCGTCGGTTTCGGTTTCGTGTTGTGGGGTTTGCGTGTTGGGCAGGGCTTGCCGTTGCATGGACGAACGCTTCTTGTGTGCGTGAGGACGGGCTTGTCGCGTCCGGGCACGGTGGTCTGTGTGCCGCTGGAGAAGCCGATGACCCCTCGGATCGTCCGGGAAGGGGTGTTCGTGGCGTCCGCTCTGGCGACGACGTCCAGCTTCTCCTTCGACGAACCCGTGACCACGGAACCCGGGACTCGGATGGTCGCCCCTCGCGCGACCGCCGTCTTGCCGATGTCGCCCAGGTCGCAGCGCAGCTGGTTGTCGGAATCCGCTTGCACGCACCTGGACGAATGCTTCATCCAGGTCAGCGGACGCTCGACGGTGAGCCGCAGTACCGCGTCTCTGGCGGTCCCCCCTTCGGCACGCACGCGCACCGTGTAGGTCAGCGCGTAGTCGGAACCCGTCGCCCTGCTGCCGTCGGCAGTCATGTCCATGAGTAACCGGACGTGCGGTGGGCTTCCGTCCGGGAACGCCGCCGCGCTCGGACCCGCGAGCATCAGCGACGGTACGGTCAGTGCTCCGCTTACCGCGATCGCACACCAGTGAGTCGTTCGGCGCTCCATTCGCACCCGTCCCCCTGACCTTTGCCTTGTCCGTGTGGCTGCCAGGGGGGCGACGACGTAGCGCCGGGCAATGACAGTTATTGCCAGTTGATGCCCATCAGTAACGTCCATCACACGGACCGTGTTCTTCCAGAGCGAAATCGACTCTCCGTAGACTCGGGCGTGTTCCGAGCGAGAGGAGACGCGGGTGGCGGAGGCGGTGCGGTCGCTGGAGCGTGCGTTCGACCTGCTCGAACATCTTGCGGACGCGGGGGGCGAGATGGCGCTGTCCGAGCTGACGGAGGTCTCCGGACTGCCGATGCCGACGATCTACCGGCTGATGCGGACGCTGGTGAACAAGGGCTACGTGCGCCAGGAGCCGTCGAAGCGGTACGCGCTCGGGCCGCGGCTCGTCCGGCTCGGTGAGGGCGCGGGCCGTCTGCTGGGCACGTGGGTGCGGCCGGTACTGGCCCGTCTGGTTGACGAGGTCGGCGAGACCGCCAACATGGCCGTGCTGGAGGGCGACGAGGCCGTGTACGTGGCGCAGGTGCCGTCCAAGCACTCCATGCGGATGTTCACCGAAGTGGGACGGCGCGTCCAACCCCACTGCACGGGCGTCGGCAAGGCGCTCCTGTCTCAACTGCCCGACGAAAGGGTCCGCGAGATCGTCGCACGGACGGGGATGGAGCCGCACACTCCCAAAACCCTCACCGACGTGGATGCTCTCCTGTCCGAGCTGGAGCGGATCCGCCAGCAGGGTTACGCCCTGGACGACGAAGAGCAGGAGATCGGTGTGCGCTGCGTGGCCGTGCCGCTGAAGGGGTCTCCGGCACTGACCGCGATCTCTGTGTCGGGACCGTCCGGACGCATGACGCGCGAAGCCGTCCCGAACGTCGTGCCCATCATGCTGGCCGCCGCCGAAGGCTTCGCCAAGGAACTGAGCCCAAGCGCATGAAGGCGAGACCCTGTCGGAGGGTCTCGCCTTCAGTGAACCTGGTCGGTAGAGGTCAGTCGACGGGTTCGCCCACCAGGACGGTCGGTCGTCCACCGCGCTCCCAGGTGACGAAGTCGCCCGCCGCCTTGACGAGGACGGCGAGCATCCAGAGAGCCAGCCCGGTGTCGTCGACGATGCCCACCACGGGGATCACGTCGGGAATGGCGTCGATCGGGGAGATGATGTAGACGACGCCCAGGGCGAGCAGCCCGAGCGTCCCGTAGGACATGCCCTTGTACTGCCCCCGCAGCACCGACTTCAGCATCCGGGGAACGGCGCGGACGCGCTCCCAGAGCCCCGGCGCATCGGGTTGCAGGGTCTCGGCGTAGATCTGCCAGGCCTGACCTGCGGCGGCCGTACTGCGCTTCCTGTTCACGTGCACTCCTCGGAGGGAACGTTCAGCGGGCGCGCCCCCGCGGCGCCCACGATCACTACGACGCCACCGGTGCCGGAAATGTTCCCCAAGACCGCTTGCGAAGTTCGTGACACGCGCGCCACACCCGTCACGGCACCGGAACGATCGCGGAACCATCTGGGGAGCAGCACACTCGAATTATTCGATATGGAGTTACCTCAGGTGAGTTCTTCGTCACTCTCGCGGGCAACGTGCGGCGATTCGCGGTGTGTTGCCCGGCGTCCGCTGAAAGCATGGAGGCGCGGCAGGTGCCTCCTCCCCCGGCACGACCGGCATCGCCCGTCGAGCATCGCAGGAGCTGAAGTACCGACATGAGCGGCGACCACCATTCGACCCATCCCGTCTCGACCCATCTCATTCATGGCACCGCGGCGGGCGACCCGTACGTCGCGCTGCCACCGACCGCCGTCGACGCGACCGCGACGGCGCCGACCCGGCTGATCCTGGCCTGGCCCGGATTCGATCCGCCGCGCACGGCGAGCGCGCTCGCCGCGGCCATCCCGATGACGGGCGTGCCGGTGTGGCGCGTCTACCTCGACCTGCCCGCCGCCGCCTCGCCGGGCGGGCTCGGTTCGAGCGCCATCCTGGAGACCGAGGCCATCGAGGCGTACTGCGCGGCGGTCGAGAACGCCGTGGAGCGCCTCCCAGCCGCCCTGGCCGACATCCGCCGCGACCTCGGGCTCCCGGACGGGCCCGTCGCGCTGGCGGGCTTCAGCGCGGGCGGCGCCGCCGCGATGCTGGCGGCGGCGCGGAACGTGGTGCCGGTGACGGCCCTCGCCCTGATCGCGCCCGTCGTCGCGCCGTCGCGGGTCGCGCGCGCGGTGGAGAAGCTGTCCGGCCTGGACCGTGCCTGGGCCGACCACGCCGCCACCCTCGCCGACCGTCTCGACCTCGGCGCCCTCGCCGGTGACCTCGCCGGACGGGACGTGGCGACGCTCCTCATCAGCGGCAGCAAGGACCGGGTCGTCCCCGCCCGGGAGATCACGTCACTGCGCGACCTGCTGCGGCGCCACGACACGGGGTCCGTCCAGGCCACGACGTTCCGGATGGGGCACGCGCTGGCCGCCGAGCCGGGCACCGAGGCCCGCCCGCCGATCACCGAGGCCGTCCGCGTGGACGGCGCCCTCACCGACTGGTTCCGCGACCGCCTCGCGCGGTCGGCGCCCGTCCCGGCCGAGGAGCCCCTTCCCCCCGAGGCCCTGCCCATCGAGAACCCGCCCATCGAGAACGGGCCCATCGAAAGCCTGCCCACCGAGAGCCTGCCCACGGACGCCTACCCGACCGGGTTCGCGGGTGGCTCTCCCGTCGAGACGCAGACGGACGGCGCGCGGCCCGTGGGCGGCGACGGCGCCTGGTCCAACGGCGCGGAGGCGTCGCTGGAGGAGCCGGGCGACCATGCCGACGGCGACGCCCGTCCGGCGGACATGGTTCGGTGCCCACCGGACGGTACGGACGAACTCGTGGATCAGCGGCGCGACAGAACCTGGTAGCGGACGGAGATCACACCCGACCCGACCCCGCCGACCTTCTTCATCGCCGCCGTGGACAGGTCCAGGCAGCGGCCGCCCGCGTACGGGCCGCGGTCGTTGATGCGGACGATGACCGAGCGACCGTTGCTCTTGTTCGTGACGCGGACCTTGGTGCCCATCGGCAGCGTCTTGTGCGCGGCGGTCAGCGCGCTCGGGTCGAACGGCTCGCCGCTCGCGGTCATCTGCCCCTCCCCGTAGAAGGATGCCTGGCAGGAACCCGAGTCAACGACCTTGTAGTCACTCTTCTTCTTGGGTGGGGCCACATGACCCGCGCTGGTGTCTGACTTCCTCTTGCGAGGCTTCGACTTCTTGGGTGACGGGTCCGCCGAACGTGGTTGGCCACGTTCGGCGCGGGTCGGTTCGGGTCGCGGGCCGTCCCGCAGCGGTGTCGTGGTCCGCGGTTCCGCCTGCGCGGCCGAGGCCGGTTTCGCGGGCGCGCCGCCGTCGACGAAGACGAAGGCCCCCACCGCGAGTACGGCGGCGGCCGCGCCGGAGACGATCAGGATGGTGCGAAGGCGCGCTCGTAGAAGACGCCTGAAAGGGCTACCCACAGAGGAGTCCTTTGTTAGGGGACAGGACCCCGGACGTCCGGTGTGGTCGCGGCGTGGTCAGGCGGCGTCGTCCGCCCCTGTGACCCCCACCGCCCGCGGGCTCGTTGGCCCGCCTCCGCGCCGCTGCTCACGGCGCTCCCGCTTCATCGCGGTGCCGGCGTCCGGCAGGTGCGGCGCGGGAATGGCATCTTCACTTTTGATCTCTAAGACGCCGCACAAGTCCTTGACCGTACGGTGTGTCCCCTGTGAAACGCGCCCCAGACCCCTAGATTGTGGGGTTTGTCACCCCACATTTTGCCCTTTGCAGCTGATCAACTCCAGACGGTAACCGGGTTAGTAGATCAACTTTACTCCCCATGGAAGGGGTGATCTCGGGCATATAACAAGTGCTCAGGGCACATGGAACGGGGCGTTCCGCGAAGATCATCCGCATCGTGTGCGGTCGCGGAACGCCCCGTGCTCCTGCCGGGGGATCGACCCCCCGATCCCCCGGGAACGGCTTGTTTTCGGCGGGTTCTCAGCCGACTCCCGGCACCTTGGCGAGGCTCGTCACCTGGTCGAGTCCACCGCCGGTCTGGTTGACCGTGTCGTTCGTCTGGCCGAGCACGTCGTTCGGCGGCGCGGGGTGCGCGTGCCGTCCGGCGGGCGGGAAGAGCACCTGGCCGACCGGCACCCCGGCGGGCTTCGCGCCGGCCAGCGTGGACGGGACGTTTCCAACATTGGGCGACTGGCCGGACGTCCGGGCGCCGCCCAGGGTGGACGTGACGTCCCCGACCTGGCCATTCTGCGCCGCGTTGCCGAGCACGGACGGGACGTCCGGCAGCGGCGAGCTGACCGGGACGGTGGCGCCTCGGGCGTTCGGCCCGGCACTCCGCATGCCGGGGAGCGCGCCAAGCTTGCTTCCGCGCACCGTTTTGCTGACCTTGCCGACATCCTTGAGAATCGTCTGCGGAACCTTCGTCGCGGCGCCCGCCGGGGCGGGGAGCGGGTCCGTCCGCGACCGGCGTTGGGCGGCGAGGCAGTCGCCCTTGGGGAGCTTGGCCGGGGCGCCCTTGCCGAGGGAGGGCAGCGCGGCGTCCGGAAGGCCCACCCCCGTGTGCTGCTTGACCGACTTGCCCGGCTTCAGCTTGCAGTGCCGTTCGTTCGCCGAGCGTAGGCCGGACGAGGAAGGCGCGGCGAGAAAGACCTGGTCGGCGGTGGTCGTGGCCAGTTCGGCCGTCCGTCCCGCGCCCCCGACGACCGGTTCCGGGACGGCCTGGGTGACGGGCGAAGCCGCGGCGGCGGTCTCGTAGAGCAGCGCCGTGGACGGACCGACCTCGGCGTAGGCCGGTGCGGTCGCGACGGCCAGCGCCGTGACGGTCGGTGCGAGGACGGCGACGCTCAGCAGCCTTCTGGCGGATCGATTCATTCTTCCCCCCGGGGTTTTTCGGATTGATCCTGCACGTGGTGCGCGCCCGCGCGACGTGAAATCCGGCGCACCGTCGAGCGGGGACGTTAGTACAGACCGCGGACGCGCATGGGGAATTAGCGAATGAATTGGTAAAACGCAGATAGATCTACGTGATGATGATCAGCCGGAGGGCCGGACGGCGGTGGGCGGTTACTCGGCGCCCGCACCTTGTCGCCCCAAAGACCCACGTCCCGAACGCATGGGACGGTCCGGCTGAAAAGCAGCGATTGATAGAGCTGGTACATGTCGGAGTTGTCGACGAACTCCATGCATTTCTCGACGGGAAGGCCGAGCCGCTCGTACAGCTTCGCCCAGATGTCGCAGCCGGCGTGGTGTAAAGGTCATAGGAACTCACGTGAACCCTCCGGCGCCCATGCGAGACAGAGCAAGGGCCGCAATCGCGGCCCTTGCGAGGAGGTTACGTCAGCGGGATTGGAGGGCGTCCAGGCCGACGGCCTGCGCGATGATCAGGCGGCGGTCCAGGCGCGGATCCTTGATGTCGACGACGTAGCGGTCGCGAAATCCGAATTTCTTGTCGACGGAGAAGGCGACCTGGTCACCGGCGTAGAAGTCGAAGTGGTACGGCCATGCGAACGGCAGGGAATCCACGTAGGGAATGAACTGCCAGGCGCGGCGCAGGACCGCCACGGCCTTGTTGCGCTCGCTGCCGGTCGTGACGCCGAGCCCCGGCTGCTCCAGGTGCCAGGTGGACGCGAGAAGCGACTTCCTGAAGTCCTTGCGGAAGACGCCGATCGGCTGCCCGTTCGCGTCCGTGACGTCGTAGGCGGAGGCGAGGTCGATGCGCTTGCGGGCCTTGAACCCGAGGATCGGACGGGTCTTGGTGTCGTCGGCGTACAGGGTGACCTGTTCCTTGAAGGCGAGGCGCTTCTGCTGCGCGAACGCGAGCAGTTCACCCTCCTCGCCGCCGGGGCCCTCGGCGTGCACCTCGTATTGGTTCACCATCAGGCGGATCCGCTGCCGGATCAGCAGCCGGTTCTGCGCCTGGAGCCGTTCTTCGTCCAGCGAACTCACCCGTTCCGTAGCGTTCTGCGGGAGTCTGCCACAGATGACGGGAATGAGGTCAGGACTCCTCAATGTGGGCGGCCAGATACCCGTGGATCAGTCGTTCCGCCTCGGCGACGATGACCGGATCTCCGTCCGGGTCGCTGCGGAACGCCATCTTCAGGACGGCGTCGGCGGCCTCCACCGCGATGGCGAGCGCGGTGGCGAGCCGGGGGGTGTCCTCGACGCCGAACGTCTCGAAGATCATCCGGCGGAGCCGGCCCGCGACCACCGCGTTGTTGTCGGCGTCGGAGTCGAGCAGGTGGACGTCGGCGACGTCGCCGAACCGCAGCACGCGAAAGCCGGGCACGGTGCGGTGCATCGTCACGAAGATCTCGATGATCGCGCCGACGGGCTCGGACCAGTCGCCGAAGCCGCCCTCTGCCAGCCGCGTGGACACGCGGTCGCCGAACTCCTCCAGGTTGCGGAGTGCGAGGGCCTGCGCGACGGCGCGCTTGTCGGGGAAGAACTGGTACACCGAGCCGATCGCCACGTCGGCACGCTGCGCGATGCGCGTCGTGGTCAGGCCGTCGTAGCCGTCCTCGTCGAGGATGTCGGCACAGGCGTCGAGCATCCGCTGGACACGTTCGACGCTGCGGCGCTGTGCGGGGCGGCGGCGCAGGGGGGTCCGGGTCTCGCTCACCCCCCCATTGTCACCCGAAGGCGACGGCTTCGGGCATGGCGAACGCGACGGTGGACACCCCGAAGCCACGGGATTCTTCCGTGCGCAGCACGTCACCGCCCGTTTCCGGATCTGGCCAGGAAACTCTGACACGTGCCCCGGATGGGCCCGGCACCTGGGCGTCGGCGGATAGCCTGCTCTCTCCGCTTGCGTCGCGAAGGACCTTAGATGCCCGACTCTCGTCCACTTCGTCCGAATGATCCCCGTGAGGTGGGCGGGTTCCGGTTGACGGCCAGAATCGGCGAGGGCGCCCAGGGCAGCGTCTTCCTCGGCGAGTCCGGCACCGGCCGGCGGGTCGCGGTGAAGCTGCTGCACGCCGACGTCGGCAACGACGAGCGGGCCCGCACCCTCTTCGACCGCGAGCTGGCCGCCGCCCGGCGCGTCGCCCCGTTCTGCACGGCGCGCATCCTCGCCGCGGAGGCGGACGACGACGTCCCGTACATCGTCAGCGAGTACATCGACGGGCCGTCGCTGCGCGAGCGGATCTCGGGGCAGGGCGTGCCGTCCGGCGACGAGCTGGTCAGGCTCGCCATCGGCACCGCCACCGCGCTCGCCGCGATCCACGAGGCGGGCGTCGTCCACCGCGACTTCAAACCCGCCAACGTGCTGCTCGGCGCGGACGGACCGAAGGTCATCGACTTCGGCATCGCCCGGCCGCTCGACGCCACCGCCGCCACCATGACCGGCGCCGTCGGCACCCCCGCCTACATGGCGCCGGAGCAGGTGGCGGGCGCTGTCGGGGGCCCTCCCCTGGACATGTTCGCGTGGGGGTGCACGGTGGCGTTCGCGGCGAACGGCGTCCCGCCCTTCGGGAACGACTCCGTCCCGGCCATCATGCAGCGGGTCCTGCACGCCGAACCGGATCTCGGCGCGCTGACCGGCGATCTGCGCGACCTCGTCGCGGCGTGCCTGGCCAAGGACGCGGCGGCGCGGCCGACCGCGCTCCAGGTGTTGCAGCGGCTGCTCGGCACCGGGCCCGGCGCGACCCTGACCGCGACCGACGGGACGTACCTCCTCGCGGAGGGCACCTCGGCGGCCGCGGCGCCGCCCGCCACGGTGCCGTCCCCCCAGGGGCCTCCGACGCCGCCGCCGAACCTGCCTCCGCCCGGCTCCGGGCCCGGGTTCGGCGGGCAGCCGCCCGGCTCGCTCTGGCCGAGTGGGCCGCCCCTCGCGCCCGCCCCGCCCGGCGCCCCGTTCATCCCGCCGGGGTATCCCCAGCAGACATTTCCCCAGCAGACAGGGCCTTCGGCGCCTGGACGGCGGAACGGACGCCCGCTGGCGATCGTCGGCGCCGCGGCGGCGGTGCTGCTGGTCGCGGGCGGGGTCGGCGCCGCCATCCTGCTGCGGGACGACAAGGATCCAAGCGGTGGAGCGAGCGGGGCCCGGTCGACCGCGCCCAACAATGCCGCCGCGACTGATGGCGCAACCGGTGCGAGTACGAAGACCTGCGCCTACGCGGACGCGACCACCCCGAGCGTCAAGGACGTGGGGAAACCCCCGTCCCAGATAACCGGGACGCTGCCGACGCGGGCCACCATCAAGACCAACCTCGGCACGCTGCAAGTGGAACTGGACGCCGCCAAGGCGCCGTGCACCGTGAACTCGCTCGCGTTCCTCGCGGGCAAGAAGTACTACGACCAGACCTCGTGCCACCGGCTCTCGACCGCCGCGAGCCTCAAAGTGCTCCAGTGCGGTGACCCGTCGGGCACGGGGACGGGCGGGCCGTCCTACCGGGTCCCCGACGAGAACCTGGCCGGTGCGCGCTACACCAGGGGAGTGGTCGCGATGGCCAACTCCGGACCGAACACCAATGGCAGCCAGTTCTTCATCGTCTACGCGGACTCCACCATCCCCGCCGACTACACGCCGTTCGGACGAGTCACGTCCGGCATGGAGTTCGTGGACGGTGTCGCCGCGGCGGGCGCGGATCCGGCGGGCGACGGCAAACCGAAGAAGGCCGTCACCATCACCGAGCTGCGCACCGCCTGACCCGTCGCCATCAGCCCCAGGCCGCCCGGCGGGGCCGTGGACGGTAACCAATGACGAAGTGGTCGAGACAGATGTGACGGGAACGCGCCGCTTGGTCTGTCAGGCCGTCGCGGGGACGGCTCGCGCGGTACGTCGCCGCAGGAAGTAGTGGACGGTCAGCACCGCCAGCAGCGGCCCCCAGGCCAGGAGCGGCGCGTACGCGGCGGTCATCACGACCTTCTGGAAACCGGTGGGAGTGCCGTCCTCGGACATCGCGTCCGACCAGCCGGACGCCCCGAACAGGGTGATGGCCGTGACCGCGGCGGCGCCGAGCGACGCGGCGCCGACGGCGAACGCGACGGGCACGCGGCGTCCGCCGACCAGCGGGAACCAGCGCGGGAAGACCTCGCCCCACGGCCGCACCAGCCCGAGCGCGAGCATGGCGAAGAACTCGGAGACGAGGCTGAGCGCGAACACGTAGGGCGTGCCGATCGGATCGGGAAAGTCGATGAAACCGTCGCCCTCACCGGCGAAGCCCATCGGGACGCCCAGCCCCAGCGCGATCCGCCACAGGCCGGACGGCAGAACGGTCAGCGGAATGGCGTGGGCGACGACTTCGGCCCATCGGGGAACGGGACGGGTGGTGAGCATGAATGCCTCCTCGGTGCTGTGAGGCCATGCTCGTCCGGGCGCCGCGCCCCACACCTCCCTCGCGAGAGCCGTGGGCTTCCCCCGCTCGGGTGAAACCGTCCGGCGGCGGAACGTCCGAGGTCAGGGGCGGACGGTGAGGGTCGCCTCAATGGCGTAGTGGTCGGACAGCGGGACGCGGTCACCATTGGGAAGGCGAACGTGGTCCTTGAAGACGAGACGCGTAACTGTCTCGATGCCCGGTGTGACGAGAATCTGGTCGATCGGTTCGAGGTCCTCGTACTCGGGACGGTAAGTGCGCGCGGTATCACCGTCGAGCGCGTCCCGAAGGCCGGTTGTGGACGCGAACTCGCGGAAAAGCTCATGGGCGCGCGGAACGTTGAAGTCGCCCAGGACGACCTTGGGTTCGGCCGGGTCGAGTTCGCCGATGCGGACGGCCAGCTCGTCCAGCTCGGCCTTTTCCGCCTTGGTGGCGGCGTTGGACTCGGACCAGTCCGCGTCCATGTTCGCGGTGAGGTGCGTGTTGATCACCGTCAGGAACCCGCCGGGGTAACTCACCCGGGTGAGGAGGGCGCCTTTGCGCATCAGCCATTCGGGGCGGGCCGGCCGGGTCGGCGTGAACGGCTGGAAATGACGGCGCGTGACCGGTCGACGCGAAAGTGTCACCAGTCCGCCCCGCACGAGCGGGAAAACCGAACCGTGCGCGAAGTGCGGATACGACTTCGCCGAGCGGCGCAGATGGGCCAGGTTCCGGGGCGAGAGGACCTCTTGCAGACAGACGACGTCGTAGTCGGACCGCTCGATGACCTCGGCGAGTACGCCCAGGCGGGCCCGGGTGCGGCCGCGGAACAACGTGTTGAACGTCAGGACGCGGATTCTCATGACTGAGGGCGGTGTCGGGCGGCGAACCGCCGCACGTCGTCGTTCCACGCGGCCATGGCGGTCACTCTACGCGGAAACGGCGGCGGCTATCCGGTGTGCGCGGTGGACTGTCCGGTAAGCGTTGCTGTAAGAGGGCGGCTGGTGCATCATTGAAGGCTCAGCCCCGCCGTTGTATGGAGGCGTACATGTCCATGTCCCCCGGCCCGGGTGGTCACTGAATTCACTTCACCTGGCAATACCCCGCAGATCGCCCGGTTCGCGACGCCGAAAGCACCTTCGATGAACAGCGACCCCGCATATCCCTCGCCCGACGGCAGGCGACCGTGCTCGATGGCTCGCTGCGGACGATTGTCGTGCTTCCAAGTGTGTGTGGAACAGGCGTGCGTGGAACAGGTGCGCGTGGAAACGGCGGCCGTCCCTGCGGATCGGGGCGGCGGACGCGGTTCCTGCGGGGCGCACCTCGCCGACATCGTCCATGAATTGGCGTTGTGGGCGCGAGAACAGCCGCGACGGCCCGCGCGGGTCGTCGTGTACGCGATGACGGACGGCCCATGCTCGAATGGCGCCGGGCTTTTCGACCGGCTCGTCCTCGGCGCCATCGCGGTGTGATGGCGGCCGCGGCCGGACGCCGATCCGGACGCCGGAGGCGGTGCCGGCGTCCGGATTCGGCGCCGCCGACCCGCCGTTCCTGAATTACGCTGGTGGACCGGACCGCTCCGGCACCGACCCCGCACCGCCGCGCGGCCCCGTTCCGTCGACCGAGAGACTATCCGCCGAGACGACCATGATCACTTCCCAGCCACCGCCGCCGCCCCTGTCGGCGTACCAGCGGGTCGTCAGCGACGACATCGACGTCCTGCACGACGCGGTGGAACCGTTCGCCGTCGGGCACGACCTCCAGGCCCGCCATCCGGGCGCGCGCCTGGACGGTCACGTCAACGCGCTCGGCGTCGGCGCCGTCAACCTGGTCTGGGTGCGCTACGGCGGCGACGGCGTCATCGTGGACGCGCCGCCCACCGAGGGGCATTTCGCCCTCTGCTCGCCCATGGCGCCCATGGACCTGGAGTACCGGGACACCAGGAGCCGCGGCACCATCGACGCCAGCCACATCCTGTCCCACGATGAGCCGATGCGGATGGTTCCCGACCCGGCGCGGGGCTGCCTCATCATCGCGACGAGCACCGGGCGCCTCGCCGACCATCTCGCCGGTCACCTGGGCCGCGAGCACGCCCCGCCGCTGCGTTTCCTGCGCACCGGGGAGACCGCGCTGACGCCGTCCTCCATCGTGGAACGCACCTGGCGGTACGTCTGCGACGTCTTGGACGACGCCACGGCGAGCGGCGGCCTGCACCCGATCGCGGAGCGCACCCTGGAGGAGTCGCTGCTCACCGCCATCCTGCTCGGCGTGCCGAACACGGCCACCGAGAGCCTCGCGGAGGCGCCGTCCCCGGCGCCGCACCGTCTCGCCGGGGTGATCCGCGACTGGGTCGAGGCCCACCATCACCAGCCGGTAGGCGTCACCGACATCGCGGCGGCGGCGGGCATCAGCGTCCGGCAACTCCAGGCGATCTGCCAGGACCAGTGGGGCATGACCCCGACGCGGCTGCTGCGCGGCGTGCGACTCGACCACGCCCGTGACGCGCTCATCGGGGCCCTGCCGGGCCCGCGCACGATCACCGACGTCGCCGAGGCCGCCGGATACCTCCACATGAGCCGCTTCGCCGCCCACTACCGGCAGCGCTTCGGCGAGACGCCCACCCAGACGCTCAGGCAAAACGCCGCTTCCCAGTAGCCCGTCCGGCCTCGCGCGCGTCGGCGAGCGCGGGGGTCTCCGGGGCGCCGTCCAGATGGTCGACGAACTCGGTGACCCAGCGGGCGACCAGGTCGGGATGACTGCGCGCCACCCAGTGCCCCGCCGGTGCGCGCCGCACGTACAGGCGCGTCACCGGACCACGGGCCGACAGCAACAGCGACTGCGAACCGTACCTGTCCTTGATGGGGACGATGAGCTGGACGGGCGCGTCCGTGCGCCCCTCACCGTTCGCGGACGCGCCCCGCCAGATGTTCGCCCGGTACAGGCCGAGGCCGTTGCGGGCGTCCGTCGCGAGCGTCCCGGCCGGATGGCCGTCCCTCGGGGCGGCGCCCTCCCGCAGCCGCATCACGCGCGGGAACCCGGCGGCGACCAGCCGCGCCATCGCCTCACCGACCTTCGGCGCCATCAGCACGGGCATGTAGACGCTGCGCACCGCCTGGTCGAGCACCTCGACGACACCGCGCGGCCCGGACCGGACGGTCCGCCGGATCCAGCGCGCCATGTGCCGCCGGTCCGGCCCGGAGATCGAGGTGAACGACGCGACGCGGCACCGCAGCCGGTCCCCGATCACGGCCTCCCAGCCCTGCACCGAGCCCCAGTCGTGCCCCACCAGGTGGACGGGCTCGTCGGCGCCGACACCGTCCAGGACGGCCTCCAGGTCGCCCATGAGCACGTCGATCCCGTAGTCGAGCGGGTCGGACGGGCTGCTGGACGCCCCCGCGCCGCGCACGTCGTACACGACGACCCGGAACCGCTCCGCGAGGCGTTCGGCCACCTCGTCCCACATCGCGCCGGTGTCCGGATAGCCGTGGACGAGGACGACAGTGGGCCGGTTGCCCTCGCCCCGCACCCGGACGCCCAGCACGACCTCGCCCGACCGCACCCGCTGCTCTCGCATGACCCCGCCCGCCCGTCCGTTCGCGTTTCCCGTGAAACTACGCCTCTGCGACGGGCCGTCCAATAGGGCCACCGACGACCGGCCACCGGCTACCGGACGGGCTGGCGCAGGATCGTGCGCATCTTCTCCGGATCGGTCTCGCGAGGGTCGGAGAGGTAGATCTCATGGTGCAGGCCGTTGGGCACCAGCCCTTCGTCCTCCATCAACGCGTCCATGCGGGAAAGAGACGCGGGCTCTTCCGAGTACGCGCCACTGTGCAGCATCTGTACGCATCGTCCAGCTGTGAACGTGACGTGTTGGACACGTGCGGCGGCGGGCACACCAGACCGCGCCTCCTCACGCGCCCGGTCGACCGACGTGGTTCCGTCCGGGAGGCGAAGGAACAGATGCCACCGCCACTCGTCGCGCGGCACGTCGAACGGAGAACGCTCGTCCTCCACCCACCAGCGCCCCTCCAGCGGCACCATCGGCGCACCCAACGCGCCCATGACCGCGTACAGAGCGCCGACACTCTCGCCATAGGCGACACCGCCCGGTTCACCCTGTCCGGTCACCGCCAACCCGGACACGGGCCCGTGCTCCACCAACTCTGGTTCGTCGGCAGCCTCGTACCAGCTCACTGGGGATCCTCCACTCTGATCTGCACCCGCGTCTCCAGGCGCTCGGGCGGCGTGACCGCTGGGTCGTTGAGATACACCTCGCGGACGGGTCCGGCGGGCGTGTGCCCGTAGTCGCCGAACCACGCGAGCACGCCATGGACAGTGAGTGCGATCTCCTCGTACGGGCCGACATGGACGGACGATGCGAACGTTCCACCGGGCAGGAGGTCGTCGCCGTCCGCCGCCTCGACGGCCACGCGGACGTCGAACTCCTCCGCCATGTCCAGCGGGAACAACCCGATCATCAGGACGTCCGGCGACATCCGAGACAGCAACCGGCCCACGCAGGCGCCCGTCGCGTCCGGGATCGTCTCCGGGGTCGCGGCCTCCCGCGCCATGAACACGCGGCGCGGCGGCTCCCGGACGATCGACACCTCGTTCTCCGGCAGCCCCCCGGCGACCACGCGGTCCAGGAGCCGCAGGCCGCGCCGCCGCCGGGCGACATCGGCCTCGATCCGGTCCCGCGCCTCCCGCAGGGCGTCCGGCCCGTCCCCGGACATGACGCGCGCCACCGACGACAGCGGCACGTCCATCGCCCGCAGCAGGCCGATCAGCAGCGCGTCGCGCGCCTGGGACGGCCGGTAGTACCGGTAGCCGGACGCCGGGTCCGTCCACGCCGGGACCAGCAACCCCAGGTCGTCGTAGTGCCGGAGTTGCTTGACGGTCAACCGGCACAGCCGCGCGAACCGTCCGATCGGCAGGAGATCCTCACTCACGGGCACCACCATGTCCTCTCCCCTAGTGGGAGAGTCCAACCGACGGGTTCAGGACGGGTGCGCCTGGAGCCCGGTGCAGTCACGCAGGCCGTTCCACCGTTGCAGGGCCGACTTCGCGGCCGCGCCCTTCAACGGGATGGGAAGACCCCCGGAAATCCGTGCCGGCGCCCACTTGTCCTTGACGACCTTGCCGTCCTGCACCTTGAGGAGCAGCACACCGGACTCGGCCGTCTTGCCGCTCGCGGAGTAGAACACGAAGTTGCCCATGCCGTAGTGGACATACGAGCCGTTCATGTAGCCGCCGCCCAGCGGAATGTGCGCGTGACCCCCGACCACGATGTCCGCGCCAGCCGCGACGAGCTGTTTGGCGAGTTCCTGTTGGCGTGGCAGCGGGCACGGCTTCAGCTCAGCGCCCCAATGCAGGTGGACGATGACGACGTCGGAGCCCTTACGCGCCTCCTTCACCGCCTGCACCATCCGTGGGACGTCCTTGGCCGACGCGAGCCCACCCTTGGTGTCGGTGGCCGTCCACGCCTGGATCAGGTTGTCGTCCAGTACCTGGGTCGCCCCGACGATGGCGAGTTTGTTGCCCTTCACAGTGACGCGGTAGGGACGGAACGCGGCATCGGCGTTCGCACCAATGCCAACGACCGGAAAACCACTGCGCTTGATGGCGGCCAGGGAGTCACGGAGCCCGCTCTCCATGTAGTCCATGCCGTGGTTGTTCGCCATGGACACGACGTCCACACCCGCGGCCTTGAGCGCCTTGAACGCGGTCGGCGGAGCACGGAACGTGAACGACTTGGGCGCGGGTGTCCCACCCGTCGTAATGGCCGTCTCCAGGTTGAGCATGGTGAAATCGGCCGCGCGCAACTGCTTCGCCACCGGCCCGAGCGCGGTCTCAACGTTCCCGAGCCGAGCCCTCAACTGGCCCTCGAAGTGCGTGTCACCCCCGAACGCCAGGATGATCGGCTCCTTGGCGGGCTTCTCCGGGCTCTCCGGACTCTCCGCGCCCGGCGACCCCTGACCGCCCGGCGCCGCCGTCGCGCCCTGCGCCTCGGGCTCGTCCGACCCGCCGCACCCCGCCGCGGCCAGCGCCAACGTCCCGGCCACGGCCACCGCGGCGACCGCCTTCCCACGCGCGCCCACAGCCCACCTCCGCCCTGGCCCGCCATGGACCTTCACCATCGAACGCGCCCAGCATGCCATGTGGGGCGTCGGGGGCGTGGTTTAGGGGATATCGGGCGCAGGTACGTATGACTGGTTGCGCCTGAACGCGGAAGACTAGTGTCGCGACGGGGTTCCAGCACGGCTGTGAGGGAGGGACATGAATCGCAGGGCGAACATCTTCCGGCGCGTGTCCCGGCCGCAGGGGTCGGCGCGGTTGGCCGACGCCACGGACAGCCTGGAGCAGATTCGCGGGCTCGACCACCTCATCCGCGTGCTGTCCACCGGGGTGCGGCGGACGCTGCGGCCCGGGCCCGTCAAGGACGCTCTGCACGGCGTCCCGCTCGGGCATCCCGCGCATCCGCGCCTCAACGATGTGCCCATGGGGTTCTGGATCTCCGCCGCCCTTCTGGATCTCATGCCCGGCGCGGGCCGCGCGTCCAGGACGCTCGTGGCCGCCGGGCTCGCCAGCGCCGTGCCGACCGCCCTGACCGGCATCGCCGACTGGTCGGCGCTGCACCGCGAGCAGCAGCGGGTCGGCCTCGTCCACGCGGCCGGGATGGCGACGGCGAGCACGCTGTACTCGGCGTCGCTCGTGGCCCGCTACCAGGGGCGGGACGGCGCCGGACGCGCCTTCGGCTTCGCGGGCCTCACCGTCCTGTTCGCGGGCGGCTTCCTCGGCGGCCATCTGGCGTTCCGGCAGGCCGCGGGCGCCAGCCACGCCGACCAGGTCGGCCACCTCGTCTCGCTCGGCTGGCACGACCTGTGCGCGGCCGACGAACTGCCCGACGGCTGGCCCGTGCACCGGCGCCTCGGCTACATCGGCCTGTTCGTGCTGCGAACGGGCGACGACATCCACGTCCTCGCCGACCGGTGCAGCCACCTCGCCGGGCCGCTGCACCAGGGCCGGATCGTCACCGACGACAACGCCGACATCTGCGTCATCTGCCCGTGGCATGGCAGCACGTTCCGCGTGCAGGACGGCTCGGTCGTCCACGGCCCCGCCACCGCCCGCCAGCCCGCCTTCGAGTCCCGCGTGACGGACGAGGGCACCGTCCAGGTCCGCCCCACCTGACCCGCCCCGCCCCCGCCCGGCGGTCAGGTGTGCTGGGTGGTTCGGCGGGGTGGACGGTAGGCCCGCGGCCATCTGAAGGCGCGGGTGTCGGTCAGGACCTCCTCGTGGACGTCGGCGGGAGCGGTGTCCGCGGGCTGGTTCTGGGGTCCGGTTCCGCGGCCCGCGATCTCGGACGAGGTGATCGTGAGGTCGTAGTGGGTCCAGACCATGGCGGCGTTGTCGAGGCGGTGGGCCTCGGCGTGGAGGAGGTGCACGTCGGGGGAGTCGGCGACGATCAGCAGGACGGGCGCGCCACGGTCCAGATCGGTCGCGACGGGGTCGTCCGGCCAGATCGCCACGCGCAGGTGCCGGTCGTCGAGCACGCGCAGTTCCCCGCAGTCGGGGACGCTGATCCGCGGCGTGCCGTCCTCGGCGTTGATGATCATGATGGTGGGGCGCCGGCGCGCCTGGGAGCTCTTGATCGCGTTGAGGGACGTCGACAGGACGTCGGGCGCGACTGTCATCCGCATGTTCGCCTTACGTCGAAGGTCGGGTCGGGCCAGGAGCGATTCCGGGCGAACCGCTGCGTCCGCCCGGCCGAGCGGGAGCCGCTCGAACCTAACCAGTAGAACATGCGTTCGATTCTAGTGGAACGGTCTGACAGTCGTCACGCGGGTTCCGTCAGGCACCGTCCTCGGGATGCTGGTCGGACGTCGGATACTCGACCAGCGCGAGAACCCGGCTGGACATGAAGCGGGCCGTCCGGACGGCCGTGCCCGTACGCGTCACCTCGCTGACCTCCACGACCCCGCGGCGGGTCGCGATCTCCACGCGGCGGCCCGCCCGGCTCGCCACGACCTCGTACGTCCGCGTTCCCTCGCCTCCGGCGTCGATGACGATCTCGACCCTGTCGCCCTTCATCCGCGCGAACCTCCGGTAGTCGAACGTATATTCGACCTATACCCGCGAACCCGGGTCGCCAACCGTGCGGAAAGGCAGGTCAGGCCAGCAGATTCACGATCGCGACGGTGCCCACGACCACGATGACGACGCGCAGCACCAGCGGCGGGATGCGGCGGCCGACCCTCGCCCCGATCAGCCCGCCGGTCGTGGCGCCGGACGCGATCAGCAGCACCGCCCACCAGTTGATCTCGGTGTCGGAGAACAGCCACATCGCCGTGAACACCACGGCGGCGGACCCGTTCACAACGGCCGACAGCACGTTCTTGGCCGCGTTCACCCGTTGCAGGTCCTCGTCCAGCATGATGCCGAGGAGGGCGATGAGGATGATCCCCTGCGCGGCACCGAAGTAGCCGCCGTACATGCCCGCGAGCAGCACGCCCACCCACAGGGCGGGGCCGCCGTGCGGACGGTGCTCGCCCTCGCGCCGTCCCAGCACCCACTTCTGGAGGCGCGGCTGCGCCACCACCAGGATCAACGCGACCAGGATCAACGCGATGACGATGATGTCGAACGCCTCCGCCGGGAGGCCGAGCAGGAGGAGCGCGCCGACCACGGCCCCGACGATGGAGGCGCTGCCCAGGCGCAGCAGCCGTCCGCGCTGCCCACGCAGTTCCTCGCGGTATCCGTAGGCGCCGGTCGCGCTGCCGGGGACGAGCCCGATGTTGTTGGACACGTTCGCGACCACGGGCGGGTAACCGAGCGCCACCAGCGTCGGGAACGTGATCAGGGAGCCGGACCCGACGATCGTGTTGATGCCCCCGGCGGCGACCCCCGCCGCGAACACCGCGACCGCGTCCAGCACGTCCAAGTCAGAACCACCCCGGTATTAGGAGTTCCCAACGGCGCACACATCGTAGGGACATCCCTGTTACGCACCGTCAATCGGGGGTGGTTCGAGAGCCGATCAGACGAAATCAGCGGGTGGAACGTGCGTACCAGCGACCGTTCCGGCGGTCCACGGTCAGCGGAATCCCGAAGGTCGCGGACAGATGCTCGGCGGTGAACACCTCGTCCACCTTGCCGTGCGCGACGATCCCGCCGCCGCGCAGCAGCAGCGCGTGCGTGAAGCCCTCGGGGACCTCCTCCACATGGTGCGTGACCATCGCCATCGTGGGCGCGGCCGGGTCACCGGCGAGGGCGGCGAGACGCTCGACGAGCCGTTCGCGCCCGCCGAGGTCGAGGCCCGCCGCGGGCTCGTCGAGCAGCAGCAGCTCGGGGTCGGGCATCAGGGCGCGGGCGATCTGGACGCGCTTGCGCTCCCCCTCCGACAGCGTGGTGAACGTGCGCCGCATCAGGTCGGCGCAGCCGAGCGCGTCGAGCAGCGCGACCGCGCGGTCGACGTCGGTCGTGTCGTACTCCTCGCGCCAGCGGCCGAGGATCGCGTACGACGCGGTCAGCACCAGGTCGATGACCGTCTCACCGGACGGCACCTTCTCCGCGAGCGACGAACTGGCGAGGCCGATCCGGGGACGCAGCTCGAACACGTCCGTGCGGCCCAGCTCCTCCTCCAGGATCTCGGCCGTGCCCACGGTCGGGTGCGTCATCGCGCCCGCGATCTGGAGCAGGGTCGTCTTACCGGCGCCGTTCGGACCGACGATGACCCATCGGTCGCCCTCGTCCACCGTCCATGTGATGTCGCGCAGCAGCATCGAGCCGCCACGCCTGACCCCGACTCCGCGGAGTTGAAGCACCTCGCCGGCCATAGCGCGCCTTCATCCCCAATCCGCTGGTCCCTGATTCTCAGGAAAGAACCTATGCGATGCCGTCGCGGACGTGGCCCCCGGGTTTGCCCGCCGGAGACGGGCGCGCGGGGGCCACCCGCGGCGGGAGAGGTTCGTTACGACCGATGGCAGCGTCGGTCGGAGCGCTTAAGGTGGTTCGCATGCCCATCAGGGAGTGTTGGGAACGGCGATGAGCAAGGACGTTGCAACGGCGTTGGTCGCCTGGGGCAATGCCTGGCTGACGGGTCACGTCGGCCTGGACGAGGCGGTCGACGCGGTCGAGAAGAGTTGCGGGCCGCAGATCCTGGACGGCCGGCCCGCCGAGACGACGTTGCGCCGCGGCCTCGGCGACCTGCGCGTCGCCGGGATGTCGGCGCTGCGGCTGGCCCTGCCCCAACCGGGCGACCCGCTCGGGCTGACCGGGCCGCCCGACCTCAACCGCGCCGCGATCGACGCGGGCGCCGCCGTCATCGCCGTGCTCGGCGACCGGACGATGGGGCTCGTCCCCTCCGAGGACCTGCGCGGCTCGTCCTACGTCGGCGTCCGCTGGACGACGCACGGCGCGGCCCCCGGCATGCCGGACGTGCCGTCCCTCGCGGAGGCCGACCGGCAACTCACCCTCGCGATGCGGGACGCCACCGAGACGCTGCTGACCGTCGACGACGTCACCGGCGCCGCGCCCGAGGTCACCGACGCGCTCGCCGCGCTGCGCGACCCGGGGCGCGGCGACCATCCGCTCGCCCCCGGCTACCCGCCCCGCGCGCACCGGCTCGCCGCGCTCGCGGGACGGCTGTCACTCGTCGTCGACCTCGCCCGGCGGATGGACGACGGCGGGCTCAGCTCCGACCAGATGCAACGTCGCGGCGCGGCCCTGCGGTTGCTGGACGGAGCCGTCCGCCGGGCGCTCGTCGCCGCGTGCAACAGCGCGTTCGACCCCGTCCCGTAGAGTCCCGCAGAGTCCCGTAGCCGGGTCCCCCGACCAGCCCGGGCATAAGAAAACGGGGCGCCACGGAAGGGACGCCCCGCTCTTACGAACCCCTGATCAGGAGCGGACCACGATGGTGTTGCACACCTTGTCGGCGAAGGTCTGCTTGCGCTCGTCCCACAGCGGCCACAGGAAGCCGATGTAGCACAGCGCACCGTCGAGGAAGTGCGCGAGCCTGCGCACGAACGCCATGCCGAAGCCGATCGGCTGACCGGTCTGCGCGCTGACGAGGCGGATGCCCATCTGCCGCTTGCCGATGCTCTGCCCCGTCGTGCCCTCCTGGTAGCACAGCCACAGGCTCAGGCCGAACTCCAGCGCGAGGGCGAGCAGGTAGAACAGCACGGCGATCACGGCGGCGCCGCCACCGGCACTGGCGAGCAGGGCGGCGATGATGAAGAGCACGATGGTCGGTCCGGCGACGACCAGGCCGTCGATGATGGTGCCGCCCGCCCGCGAGCCCCACTCGGCCAGCTGGCCGGCCGACCCGTAGTGGTGGTGGTGGACCTCCTGGTAGGGCTGGCCCGCCTGCGCCGGGGGCTGCGCGCCGTAGCCGGGCTGCGCGGGCTGACCGTAGGGCGGCTGCGCGGGCGGCGGCGCGCCGTACCCGGGCTGCGCCGCTGGCTGACCGTAACCCGGCTGAGCGGGCTGGCCGTAGCCGGGCTGTGCGGGGGGCTGGCCATAGCCAGGTTGAGCTGGGGGCTGCTGACCGTACCCGGGCTGTTGCTGCCCGTAGCCCGGCTGCTGCTGACCGTAGGGGTCGTAGGGGTTACCCACACTTGCTCCTTATTGATTGACCCTTGTGGTTGTGTGACGCCCGCCGGACCCGGTGGGCTCCGCAAGTCTGGCTCAGGACCGACCTCGGCTCAAACTCGCAGAACACCGAACCGAACGAGCTGCCACAGTTCCGACCCCACGAGGGCGGCGCCGAGCATCCAGGCACGGGTCTTCGGCTGGAGTGCCCACCACCGTCCACCCGTCCCCAGCGGCGCGAACGCGAGGGCGATCGCACCGGTGAGGGCTACCGGGTTCGCGAGTACGGCCCGGCCCGGGTGGCCCGAGCCAAGCTCCGTGAACACGGTCGTCCCTCCGCAGAGGGGGCACGGGATTCCGGTGAACGCCCGAAGGGGACAGAGCACGCCGGGGTCGTTGACGCGGTGGATCCAGGAGACGGCGACGGCCGCGACGGCCATCGCCGCGACACGCAGCACCACACCCAGGGGTCCGTGCCGTGCCGCGGTGAGGGTCCGGCTGACGATCGCTCCGAGCGCGCCTTCCGGCACACCGGCGGCCGTCGCCCCGGGTGGTCCCCCCAACGAATCCTCCGCATCGAATGACATACAGATGAGTGACCCGTCATATCGGGTGCACCCGGAGGCGGGTCAAGCCCGGGCGACGATCCGCGATCGGACCGTTACCCCATGCTCGGTGACACCGCCCCAGGGCAAGAGTAGGACAAACCACCAGCTACGTGGGCGCCCTTTGATGCGATGTTTCGGACGAATCCCGGCGAACCCACCATTGACGCACCCCAGGTCACACGACACGCCACGACAAAACAGCAGCAAGAGCGAACCAGTCAGGGACGTACAAACCACGGCCACAAAAACACAACACGCGACAACACAACACGCGGAAGCGACACGACCCAGCACCGACAACACGGCGACAACACGCGACAGCAGGCGGCCAGGACGGACGCGGGCGGGGGGACGGGCTGCGAAAGCGTCAGGACTGCGCGGCGGCGCCCACGATCAGCGGCGCCTCGGCACCGGTCCGATGGTCGGCCTCGATGACGTCGGCGACGACGGCGGTGATGTTGTCGGGACCGCCGTTCTCACGAGCGGCCTCGATGAGCCGGTCGACGGCGCGCTGCGGATCGGCCTCGGCGGAGAGGATCTCGTAGATGCGCTGGGCGTCGACGGGCCCGCTCAGCCCGTCCGAGCAGAGCAGGTACCGGTCACCGAGACGTGCCTCGCGCAGCCGCAGGTCGGGCTCGCGGTCCTCGCGGCCGTCGAGCACCCGGTACAGGACGTGCGACAGCCGCGACGTCTCCGCCGGGTCGGCCGTCTGGCCCGCCTGTTCCGCCTCCGCCTTGAGGAGCTCGTCCATGGTGTGGTCCTGCGTCATCTGGAACAGCTCGCCGTCGCGCAGGAGGTAGCCGCGCGAGTCGCCGACATGCGCGAGCGCGACGGAGTCGCCCGACCACAACATGGCGGTGAGCGTGGTGCCCATCCGACTCAGGTCGGGACGTTCCTCCCGGACGATGCGCAGCTTCTCGTTCGCCTCGGCCACGGCGCGGCCCAGCATCTCGACGAGGTCGTCCTTGTGGGCGTCGGTGTCCAGTGAGCGCAGTGAGCCGATGACGGTGGAACTCGCGACCTCGCCGCCCGCGTAGCCGCCCATGCCGTCCGCGACGGCGATCAGCCGCGCACCGGCGTACCCCGAGTCCTCGTTGTTCTCTCGGTTGCAGCCGATGTCGCTGCCTGCTGCGTATCTGATAGCTACGTTCATACCAATTTCGATGACGATCCGGTCAGAGGAGTTGTATCAGTCGCGGGCGGCCGGCTCACCATCGGCGCCGGACGTGCCGACGCCGTGCCGGACGGCGAACAGCGCCGCCTGCGTTCGATCCTGGACTCCCAGTTTCATGAGCAGATTACTGACGTGCGTCTTGACCGTCTTCTCGGACACCACGAGCGCGCGGGCGATCTCACGATTGGATCTGCCCCGCGCGATGTGCACGAGCACCTCCCGTTCCCGTTCGGTCAGCGCGGCCAGGCCGCGGTCGTTGTGCGCCCGCGGCCCGCCCGCCAGCACCGCCTCGGCCGCGTCGGCCGCGAACAGCACATGGCCGTCGTTGACCGCGCGGATCGCCTGGACGAGTGCCTGCGGGTCGACGTCCTTGTACAGGTACCCGGCCGCCCCCGCCTGAACGGCGGGCAGCACGTGCCCCCGTTCGGTGACGCTGGTCAGGACCAGGACCCGTGCGGTCACCCCGCGAGCCCGCAGCTCCGTCAGCGCGGTCAGGCCGTCGGCGCCCGGCATCTTGAGGTCCATGAGCACGATATCGGGCTCCAGGGATTCGGCCAGCTTCACGGCCGACACGCCGTCCCCGGCCTCGCCGACGACCTCGATGTCGTCCTGGATGCCGAGGAAGGTGCACAGCCCCTGCCGGACGACCGGATGGTCGTCGACGATCAGGACCCGGATCGGCGCGCGCCCGGCGACGGTCACAGCGGCACCTCCAGCCGGACGGTCGTGCCCCGTCCCGGCGCGGCGTCGATCGTGAGGTCGCCGCCGATGGAGTCGGCGCGGTCGCGCATGGACGCGAGGCCCAGCCCGTTCTGCTGCTCGGGCGCGCCGGACGCGTCGAACCCGGACCCGTCGTCGGCGACCTCCAGGACGGCCTGTCCGTCGCGGGTGCAAAGACGTACTTCCACGGTTCGCGCACCCGCGTGCCGGAGCGCGTTGTAGAGCGCTTCCTGGGTGATGCGGAACGCGACGGCCTCCTGGTCTTCCGGGAGAACGACGGCCTCGTCGGCGGCGATCCGCACGTTCGCCTCGTGCGCCCGGTCGAGGACCTCGACGTGCTTGCGCAGCGAGGCGACCAGGCCGTCGGCGAGGTCGGCCGGACGCAGCTCGAAGATCACGGTGCGCAGCTCGGCGAGAGCCTCCGCGGCGAGCCGTTCGACCTGCTCCAGCTCCTTCACGGTCCGCACCGGGTCGCGTTCGGCCAGCGCGGACGCGGTACGGGCGGTGAGCCGCAGCGAGAACAGCTTCTGCGCGACGGCGTCGTGCAACTCGCGGGCCATGCGGTTGCGTTCGGCGACGACCGTCAGCTCGCGGTTGTGCTCGTACAGGCGGGCGTTCGTGATGGCGATCGCGGCGTGCGCGGCGAACAGGGTGAGGAGGTCTTCGTCGTCCTGGGTGAAGCCGCCGGGGCTGCGCTTGTTCGCGAGGAACACGATGCCGAGGACGTCCTCGCCGTCGCGGATCGGCACGCCGAGGAAGTCCTTCAGGACGGGATGCGCCTGCGGCCAGCCCTCGAACTCGGGCTCGCGGCGGATGTCGTCCAGCCGCTTGGGCGTGTCACCGCGCAGCATCGCGGCGAGCATGCCGTGCTGGCGGGGCAGCGGGCCGATGCGCTCCCACCGCTCCTCGGACACGCCCTCCACGACGAACTCGGCGAACGAGCCCTCGTCGTCGGGCACGCCGAGCGCCGCGTACCGGGCGCCGAGCAGCCGCGCCGCCGCCCGCACGATCACCTGGAGCACCTCGTGCACGGACAGGTGCCGGGTCACCGCGAGCACGGCGGAGCTCACGGCGTGCAGGGTCGCGCCCTCATCGCCGCGGACGCCGTCGCCCGTGTTCATCCCGGCCTCTCGTCTTCGCTGGCCGAGCGCCTGGCGGCGCTCACATGTGAAGACCGTACTCGCTGCGCGTCCGTTCTCGAATCCGCCCTCGGGAGGACCCGTCCGCCCGGGTGGCGCGGGTGCCCGGGACGCCGGTCCTACGACCATCTGACCACGGCCGGGACGGCCCGTCGGCCGATGCCGGAAACGCCACGCCTTCCTAGCGTCGAGAGCATGAACACAGCACTGATCACCGGGGCCTCGCGGGGACTCGGCCGGGCGCTGGCGCGCGAACTCGCCCGGGACGGCTGGCGGCTCGTCGTCGACGCCCGGGACGCGGCCGCGCTGTCCGCCGCGGCCCGCGACATCGGCGGTGACGTCACCGCCGTCACCGGGGACGTCACCGACCCGGCGCACCGCGCTGACCTCGTCCGGGCCGTGGACGGCGGGCTCGACCTGCTCGTCAACAACGCGAGCACCCTCGGCCCGACGCCGATGCACCGACTCGCGGCGCTGCCCGTCACCGACCTGGCGGACACGTTCGCGACGAACGTCCTGGCACCGCTCGCGCTGATCCAGAACGTCCTGCCGAGCCTGCGGTACCGGCGCGGCGCGATCCTCAACATCACCTCGGACGCGGCCGTCGAGAACTACGAGACGTGGGGCGGCTACGGCACGTCGAAGGCGGCGCTGGATCAGCTGTCGAACGTCCTGGCGGCGGAGGAGCCGGACGTCGCCGTCTGGTGGGCGGACCCGGGCGAGATGAACACCGACATGCTGCGCGCGTCCGGCGAGGACGCCGACGCCGCCCCGCCCCCCGAGGTCGCCGCCGCCGCGCTGCACCACCTCGTGATCGACCGGCCGCCGAGCGGCCGCTACCGGGCCGCCGACCTGGCCGAATCGCGATGACCGCCGTCCTCGAACCCGAGCGGGCGGCGCCCGACGCCGCGCGGGGCGTGCTGGGCGCCGGGTTCCGGGGGACGACGTTCGGGATCGTCATGGTCGTCACCCTGCTCGCGTTCGAGAGCATGGCCGTCGGCACCGTCATGCCGGTGATCGCGGACGACCTGGACGGCCTGTCCCTGTACGCGTGGGGCTTCAGCGCCACACTGATCATGAGCCTGCTGTCGACGGTGCTGGCGGGCGGCTGGATCGACCGGTCGGGCCCCGCGCGCCCGGTGATGGTCGGGCTCGGCACGTTCGTGGTCGGGCTCGTCGTCGCGGGCGCGGCGCCGTCCATGTGGCTGTTCGTCGGTGGACGCGCCGTCCAGGGCCTCGGCACGGGCGTCTCGCTGGTCGCGATCTACGTCGCGATCGCCCGCGTGTACCCGGAGGGCCTCCGCCCCCGCGTGTTCGCGGCGCTGTCGGCGGCGTGGGTGCTGCCGTCGCTGGTCGGCCCGGCGCTCGGCGGCCTCGTCGCCGAGCGGGCCGACTGGCGCCTGGTGTTCCTCGGGCTCGTCCCACTGGTGGTCCCGCCGACGCTGCTGCTGGTCCCCGCGCTGCGCGGCATCACGAAGGCGGACGGCATCACGAAGGCGGACGGCGTCCCGCCCGCGTCCAGGGGACGGCGTCCCGTGGCGGCCGTCGCGGTGGCGGCGGGGGCCGGGATCCTCCTGTACGGGCTGGACAGGCCCGGCTGGACGATGGCGCTCGCCGCCGTCGCCGGGCTCGCGGGCCTCGCGTTCGGGCTGCCGAGGCTGCTGCCCGCCGGGACGCTCCGGCTGCGGCGCGGGTTGCCGAGCGTCGTCCTCGTCCGGGGGCTGCTGTCGGGCGCGTTCGTCGGCATGGACGTGTTCATCCCGCTGGCTCTGACCCGGCTGCACGGGTTCAGCGCGACGCAGGCGGGGCTCGTGCTGACCGTCGGCGGGCTCGGCTGGTCGGCGGCGTCGCAGATCCAGGGCCGGTCGACCCGGCCGCGCGAGTTCTACGCGCGACTCGGCGCCGTCCTCGTCGGCACCGGGATCGTCTCCGCCGCGATCGCCGTCCAGGTCTCCGGCTGGCTCGTCGCGCCCGCGTGGATCATCGGCGGCGCCGGGATGGGATTCGCCATCAGCAGCCTGTCCGTCCTGCTCCTCGGCCTGTCGCCCGAGGACGAGCAGGGCGTCAACTCGTCCGCGCTCCAGATCAGCGACACCCTCGGCTCGTCCCTCGTGGTCGGCGTCGCGGGCGCGCTGGTCGCCGGTCTCGGCACCGACAGGCTCGGCACGGGCCTCGCCGTCGCCGGAGCGCTGTTCACCGTGATCGCGGCATCCGGGGTGATCGCCGCTCTTCGGCTGGAGGTCAGGACATGACCGTAAATTTCACTCTTCCTAGTGCTCTGGAGGCCCATGAGCCTCCGGAGGCGCGCGGCCGGACCCGCGACGGCGTCCGGCTCCTGGTCTCGCGCCGCGCCACCGACGAGGTCTCCCACCACGAGTTCCACGACCTGCCCGCCCTGCTCGACCCGGGCGACCTCCTCGTGGTCAACACCTCGTCGACACTTCCTGCCGCCGTCCGGCTCGACCGGATCAGCATCCACTTCTCCACCCCCGTCCCGGGCGCGGACGAACGGCTCTGGCTGATCGAACTGCGCCGCCTCACCGGCAAGACGAGCCACCCCTACAAGGGCGGCTGTCCGGGCGAATGGATCCCCCTCCCCGGCGGCGCGACCCTGACCCTGATCGGACGACACAAAGGCCATTCAGGGGAGGGATCGGACCGGCTCTGGGAGGCCCGGCTGAGCACGGACGTCGTCCCCTACCTGCGGACCCACGGCGTGCCGATCCGGTACGGATACGTGCGCCGCGACTGGCCGACCGCCGCCTACCAGACCGTCTTCGCCCACGACCGCGCCACCGGAAGCGCCGAGATGCCGAGCGCCGCCCGCCCGTTCACGACCGAACTGGTGACCCGGCTCGTCTCGCGCGGCGTCCTCATCGCCCCGATCACGCTGCACACCGGCGTCGCGTCCCCCGAGGCGCACGAACCGCCGTACGCCGAACGCTACGACGTCCCCGAGGTGACGGCCGCGCTCGTCAACCACGTCCGCGCCCGCCACGGCCGGGTGATCGCCGTGGGCACGACCGCCGTCCGCGCGCTGGAAACCTCGGCAGACGCGTCCGGCCACGTAAAAGCGTCCAGCGGCTGGACGGAACACATCGTGACCCCTGAAAACGGCGTCCGGGCAGTGGACGGCCTTATCAGCGGTCTGCACGAACCTCACTCGTCCCACCTGATGATGCTCACCGCCATCGCGGGCCGCGAGCTGCTCACCGCCACCTACGACGCCGCGCTCACCGAGGGTTACCTCTGGCACGAATTCGGAGACATCAATCTCATCCTGCCCTGAGCGGTGGACCTCGTGCACAAGCCGTTCACCTGGGCCCGGTACCGTTGTGTGCAGTTATGGACGGGTCAGCGCAGCGCACACTGCTCATCACGCTCACCGGACGCGACCGCCCCGGCGTGACGTCGCGTCTGTTCACCACACTCGCGGACTTCCCGCTCACGGTCGCCGACGTCGAGCAGGTCGTCATCCGAGGCAGGCTGATCCTCGGGGTCCTGGTGTCCTACACCGAGGGCGCCGACATCGGCCGCGTCTGGAACGCCGCCGAACGGGTCGCCAACGACCTCGACATGGAGATCGAACTCTCCACGGGCCGCGACAAGCGGACCCGGAGGCGCAGCGGCCGCCTGCACGTCACCGTCCTCGGCGCGCCCCTGAAGCCCGCCGCCATGGCCGGGATCGCCGGACGCATCTCCGCGCACGGCGCCAACATCGACCGCATCGGACGGCTCTCGCACAACCCCGTCACCTGCATCGAGATGAACGTGTCCGGCGCCGACCCCGACGCCCTGCGCGCGGGCCTGGCCGCCGAGGCCGCCGAACAGCAGGTGGACGTCGCCGTCCAGCAGGGCGGCCTGCACCGGCGCGCCAAACGCCTCATCGTCATGGACGTCGACTCCACCCTCATCCAGGGCGAGGTCATCGAACTGCTCGCCGAACACGCCGGGTGCCTGGACGAGGTCGCCAAGGTCACCGAGGCCGCCATGCGCGGCGACCTCGACTTCGAGGGCTCCCTCCGCGAACGGGTCGCCCTCCTCGCCGGGCTCGACGCGTCCGCCATCGACGACGTCCGGGGCGAACTCCAACTCGCCGCGGGCGCCCGCACCATGGTCCGCACCCTGAAACGCCTCGACTACGAGTTCGCCATCGTCAGCGGCGGCTTCACCCAGGTCACCGACGCCCTGGTCGACGACCTCGGCATCGACTACTCCGCCGCCAACACCCTGGAGATCGAGAACGGCACGATCACCGGCCGCATCACCGGCCCGGTCATCGACCGCGCGGGCAAGGCCACCGCCCTGGAACGCTTCGCCCGCGAAGCAGGCGTCCCCATCAGCCAGACGGTCGCCATAGGCGACGGCGCCAACGACCTGGACATGCTCCAGGCCGCTGGCCTGGGCATCGCCTACAACGCCAAACCCGTAGTCCGCCAGGCGGCCGACACAGCGGTCAACGTCCCCTACTTGGACACGATCCTCTTCCTCCTGGGCATCTCCCACGAAGAAGTAGAAGCCGCAGACGCCCAGGATGGGTGTTAGGGGGAGGTCAGGGGGCGACCCCTGGAACCCCTAACCGTGGCTGCGATTCTGTCCAAGTTGCCGGGACACGACTCAGCCCAAGCCCCATTTCGGTGACCACGCAGGGGCTCAACCGTTGCGATCGCGTCCGAAGGCTGGTGCGAGCGAAGCGAGAACCAGATCGCGAAGCGAGCCGCTAGGCGAGTCGAGAGCGATGCAGCGATCACACCGCAGTTCACGACGGTGGATTCCCTCCAGGGCCGAAGGAGGAGTGCACTGCAATAAACACAGGGTAAACAGATGAGTGTGTTGGGGCGGGTGCGGGCGGCCTTTGCCGGGGTTGGTGGGGCGGTGGCGCCGTTTTATGGGGTCGCCGCTGCGGTTGCCATGGCTGTGCCGTTGCTCGTTGGGTCGCTGACCGGGCACGGGGCGCAGGGGTCGATGATCGCGCTGGGCGCTTATCTGGTGGCGCTTCGGACTCCTGAGGGGCCTTACGGGGCTCGGGCCAGGGATCTTGGCGTTGGGGTGCTGGTCGTTTCGGTTGGGTCGGCGGTGGGCGGGTTGCTTGCCGGGCATGCCTGGCCGTCTGTCGTTGTTGTGCCGCCGCTGATCGCGCTTGGGGTCGCGGTGCCGCGGATCGGGCCTACGGCGGGGTTGGCGGTTCTGTTGAGTGCGGTTCGGCCGCCGTCCGCCGATGTCATTGGCATTGGGTTGCTGGAGTTGGTCGGTGGGCTGCTCACCGCTGGGCTGTTGCTGGCGCCGTGGCCCGCGCGGCGGTTGCGGCCCTTGCGGGTGGCGATGAGCGAGACCGCGGACGCCGTCGCCGAGGCGTTGGACGCGGTCGCGCAGGACGTCGGGTCGCCCGACGGCAGCCCTCTCGACGCGGTCGACCTCACGAATCCGGATCTGCTCGCCGTCACCCGCATCCCGGACTGGGAGGTCAAGCGGCGGGCGGCGTCCGCGGCGCTGACGGCGGCGCGCGCCACCTACGCGCTGTACCGGGCGGGCGGCGGGCGGAGCGACCCCACGAGACCCGAACGGCTCATCGACGCGCTGGGACGTGTCCTGCACGAAACTGTCACGCTCCAAGCCGTCCTGGAGGCCGCGAAGAACTACCCGCCGGACCGCGAATGGGAGCTGGAGACGCGGACGGCGATCTCGGCGCTCGCGGCGCGGCTGCGGCTGCTGTCCGGCGCGGTCGCCACGGCTGGTGAGGCGCCGCTCGGCGGGGAGGAGTCCGCCGCCGTCCGCCGGATGGGACGCGCCGCCGAGCAGATCAGACGCGCCGGGCTCGCCGGGGACGAGGATCTCGTCGCGGTCTCCCTGATCGAGCAGGTGCGCCGGTCCATCGACCGAATCGCGGGTGAGGTCGCGTCCACCCGGCGGCTCGTCACGGGCGGGCTGCGGGTCGGGCTGCACGCGCCCCGGATGCCGGACACGCTCGACCCGCTGCCGGTCTGGGTCCGGGTGCGCCGCGCCGTGCACACTCGCTCACCGACGTTCCGGCAGGTGGCGCGCGTCTTCGTGACGGCCGTCGTGTCGATGGCGATCGCGGCGGCGCTCGGTCTGTCTCACGCGCACTGGATGACGATCACGGCGATGTTGAGCCTGCGCGCCACCTACGGTGAGACGGTCGACCGGGTCGTCCAGCGCGTTGGAGGGACGGCGGCGGGCTCGATCGTCGCCGCCGTGATCCTCACCCTCGCGCCGGGCCCTCCGACCATCGCCGCGATTGTCTTCTGCTTCGCGCTGGCCGGTTTCGCCATGCGCGCGGTGAACTACGCCTACTGGGCCTTGTTCGGGACGCCCCTCGCGATGATGCTGCTCGACTTTTCCACCCCCGCCGACTGGCGCACCGCAGGCGAACGGATCATTCTGACCTTCGCCGGGACGCTCCTGACGTACGCCGCCGTCCGGCTGCTGTGGCCCGCCGGGCATCTCGAACGGCTGCCCGTCCAACTCGGGCGTCTCCTCGGCACGCACGCCCGCCTCGTCCGGACGACGGCGACGGTCCTCGCCGGGGAACTCGTCCGGCTGCCGCACGACGCGATCGTCTCCGCCGAACGGTCGGCGGAGGCCGTCGACCAGACCCGGACCCGGCTCGGCCAGGAACGGCTCCCCGACACCGATGTGATGGCCGACCTGCGCACAGCCGTGGACGCCGCGCACCGCACCCGCGACCACCTCATCGCCGTCGCCAGGCTGTCCCGCGCCGAGGCCGTGGACAGCGGCCCGATCCCCGAGATCCTCGACCGACTCGCCGACCAGATGGAGGAGGCCGCCGAGCAACTGGAGGACACCGACGATCTCGACCCGAAGGCCACCGCCCCCGCCGAGGAACTCCGGGCGGAACTCGCCGACCTCGACTCCCACCTGTCCAAACTCACCCGGCGGCGCCGCGCCGAGATCAAGTCGGGCGTCGGACGGGACGACCTCACGCCCGTGCAGCACGCCCTCGTCCAGGTGTCCGGCACCCGCTACACGATCAGGGCGCTACGCCGCGACACCGTCAAGGTCATCGAATCGTCCCTGGCGGCCGCCGCACCGCGCGCCTAGCCCTTTCGGCGTGCGGAGGGCAGGCGCCTAGCCCTTCGGCGTGCGGAGGGCAGGCGCCTAGCCCTTCGGCGTGCGGAGGGCCCGGAGCGTTCCGACGCCCGGCCGGACGTCCGCCCACGCCCCCGGCAACTCGATCACGGCGAGCGCGCACGTCGGAAAGGCGTCCGGCGCCTCGCCGGTCAGATCATGGACGAGCTGGTGCACCGACGGGTTGTGCCCGATCAGCAACACCCGCTCGACGTCGCCCGGCACCTGGTTGACCAGGTCGAGCAGCCCATCCGGGTCGTTGTCATAGATCCCGGACTCGAAGCTCACCTCGGCGTCGACATCGAGCCGCGCCAACGTCTCGCGCGTCCGCGCCGCCGTCGAACACAGCACGAGGCCGGGCACCAGATCGTGAGCCCGCAGCCACTCCCCGGTCGCCGTGGCGTCCCGCCGTCCACGATCGTTGAGGGTCCGGTCGATGTCAGGAATCCCCAACCCGGCGACAGCCTTGGCATGACGAAGCACGATAAGCGTCATCGTCCGATTGTATTTCCGTGCCCTGGCCCCTTACGTGGGTGCTCTGTCATGGGCACGCGGGACCGGCCATACGCTGTAGCCAAAGCGCGGTGTCCGCCGGACGGACGCCGGAGCATGGGAAGGCGGGAGGCGCTGTGGCGAGCGGCGACAAGTCGACGGTGTCGGGACCAAAGGGCTTCGCCATCATGCTCGGCGCGATGCTCATCATCATGCTGCTCCTCTGGGGCCTGGCCGCCCTCGTCGCCCCCTGACGAGTGCCGCGACATCCGTTCGCACGACCTTTGAACACAGCACAGAGCCCGGTGGCGGGTGCCACCGGGCTCTGTGGTCGTCGGAATGGTCAGGCCGTGTTGGCGGACGATTCCTCGGTACCCGAGTCGGACGCGGCGGCGCCGTTGGAGTCGGCGCCTACCGTGGCCTCCTCAGGGGCACTGTCCTCGATGGCGCCCCCCTTGGCCTTGCCGCTCTCCGTGGCCGCGGGCCCGCCGGTGGACTCGGCGATCGGGTCGGCGCGCCGCTTGGAGACGAGGATGGCGGCCACCACCACGGCGACGGACAGCGCGGTCACGACGACACGCAGGACGGTGTTGCCCGCGTAGGTCACGACCGCGTCCGCGATCAGCAGCGCGACCAGGTTCATCACCTTGATCAGCGGGTTGATGGCGGGACCGGCGGTGTCCTTGAAGGGGTCGCCGACCGTGTCACCGATGATCGTGGCCTCGTGCGCCTCGCTGCCCTTGCCGCCGAGGTGGCCCTCTTCGACGAGCTTCTTCGCGTTGTCCCAGGCGCCGCCGGAGTTGGAGAGGAACACCGCCATCAGGACGCCCGCCGCGATCGCGCCGCCCAGGTAGGCGCCGAGCGGCGCGTACCCGAGGGCGAAGCCGACCGCGATGGGGCTCATGATCGCCAGCAGTCCGGGGGTGGCGAGTTCGCGCTGCGCGTCCCGGGTGCAGATGTCCACGACCCGGTCGTAGTCGGGCTTCTCGGTGTAGTCCATGATCCCGGGCTTGGTGCGGAACTGCTCGCGCACCTCGACCACGACGCGTCCGGCCGCGCGGCCGACCGCCGAGATCGCCAGGCCGGAGAACAGGAACACCACGGCCGCGCCGACGATGAGGCCGATCAGCACGTTCGGGTTGTCGATCGACAGGCTGAAGGTGCTGAAGTCGCCCAGGGCGTCCTTGGCGTCGGCCGACGCGTCGTTCAACGCCGAGATCACCGTTGTTCTGAACGAGCCGAACAACGCCGTCGCGGCGAGGACCGCCGTGGCGATCGCGATGCCCTTGGTGATCGCCTTGGTGGTGTTGCCGACGGCGTCCAGCCGCTCCAGGATGGACGCGGCCTCGCCCTGCACGTCCCCGGACATCTCGGCGATGCCCTGGGCGTTGTCGGACACGGGGCCGAAGGTGTCCATCGAGACGATCACACCGACCGTGGTCAGCAGCCCGGTACCGGCCATCGCCACCGCGAACAACGCGACGGTGGTGTTGCCGAACCCGAGCAGGAACGCCCCGTACACGGCCCCGGCGATCACGAGCGCGGTGTAGACCGCGGACTCCAGGCCGAGCGAGATGCCGGACAGGATGACGGTAGCGGGGCCCGTCCGGGCACTGTTGGTGACCTCCTGGACGGGCTTGCGGTTCGTCTCGGTGAAGTAGCCGGTCAGCAGCTGGATCGCGCTGGCCAGCACGATGCCGATGATGACGGCGCCGAGCGCCACGAGGCGCGGGTCGGCGTCCAGGCCGCGGATCTCGGGGTCGGTGACGCCCTTCAGGTCGGCGAACGACGAGGGCAGGTACGCGAACGCGGCGATCGCTACCAGCACCGCCGAGATGGTCGCCGAGATGAAGAAGCCGCGGTTGATCGCGGTCATGCCGGAGCGGTCACCGGCGCGGGGCGCCACGGCGAAGATGCCGATCACCGCGGTGATGACGCCGATCATCGGGACGATCAGCGGGAACACCAGGCCCTCGGTGCCGAACGCCGCGGTGCCGAGGATCAGCGCCGCGACGAGCATGACCGCGTACGACTCGAACAGGTCGGCGGCCATGCCCGCGCAGTCGCCGACGTTGTCGCCCACGTTGTCGGCGATCGTCGCGGCGTTGCGGGGGTCGTCCTCCGGGATGCCCTGCTCGACCTTGCCGACGAGGTCGGCGCCGACGTCGGCGGCCTTGGTGAAGATGCCGCCGCCGACCCGCATGAACATGGCGAGCAGCGCGGCACCGAAACCGAAGCCCTCCAGCACCTTCGGCGCGTCACCCTGGTAGGCGAGGACGACGATCGCCGCGCCGAACAGACCGAGGCCGACGGTGAACATGCCCGCGACGCCGCCGGTGCGGAACGCGATCCGCATCGCGGTCCGCTCGCCGTCCTTCTCCCGCGCGGCCGCGGCGACCCGGACGTTGCCCCGGACCGCCAGCCACATGCCGGTGAACCCGGTGACGGCCGAGAACAGCGCACCGATGACGAAGAAGACCGACCGGCCGATCCGTTCACTGGTCGAGTCGGCGGGCAGTAGGAGCAGAACGAGCGGGATCAGGACCACGAAGACCGCGACCGTTCGGAACTGACGTTTCAGATAGGCGCTCGCACCTACCTGAACCGCCCGCGAGATCTCTTGCATTTTCGCGGTGCCCTGGCCCGCGGCCAGAACGTCGCGCACGAGACCCGCGGCGACGGCCAGTGCCAACAGTGCGATCACTGCGACGACGACGACCAGGGAGAGGTCGCCGCCGCCGAGATCCACTTCTGCGCTGGCCGGGCTTGACAGGGAAAGCCCAGACATCCGTCCTCCTCGACAGGGGTGTTGCGATCTCAACCGTCAAAAGACGATCTTTACCGCGTACCCCGCGAGTCATGATTTCGAACGCCTCGCACGGCAGCGCGGGTCCCGGGAGTCTACGCACGTGGCAGTCGAATGTTAAGGCCGCGCGGCCATGGACGATGATGTCGCCGAATTGCAACAAACGATACGCCGGAAATTGACATAAACGCCAGCCCATGCGGCATCTCCGCAGGTCAGCGAGGGTTAGCCCACTATTACCCCACGGCTACCACGACTCCCGCGCACCACGCCCGACACATCAGGCGTTACCCGTGCCACATTTAAGCTAGGCATTAACACGGAATATGTCCAGACCCAAATTTGTAGAACCAAGATCAACCACGCCAGATACCCACCTCTCACACCCCACCAACCCCACCCGTCCCACCACCCACGGCCCCCGCCGACCCACCACGCCACCCCACTCGGCCGGGTCAGCACCCCCGCGTCAGGAACACCACCAAAGCAACCCCAGCCCCGTCCTCCCCCACCACCTAACGCAGGCGAACGCGGGCCCCGGCTACGACGCGGCCGGAAACCACACCCACTACACCGACGGCCGAGACAACCCGACGATCCACTGAGTCAACAACCCGGGCCTGCCGGAGTCGGTCCCGTCGCCCTGCACCAACCACCCGCCCACAAGCCCGACACCACACCCCACCAGCCCGACACCACACCCCCCTAGTCCGACACCACACCCCACCCGCTCACCAGCTCGACACCACGCCACGCCCCACCCGTTCCAGCGAGCGTGTGTCAGTGCAGCCATCGGAGGGCGGCGTCGGCGGAGTCTTCGGGGGAGGTGTTGAAGGCGATGGCCGCGTCGGGGGCGTGTTGGCGGACCAGGTTGACGACCCTCTCGAAGAGTTCGAGCAGCGGCTCGTGCGTGCGGATGCCACCGCCTATCACCACGCAGGCGTACTCCGCGGCCCTCAGCGCCTCCGCGATCACTTCCTCGGGGCTCTCGTCTGGCACGACCAGGCACATGTCGGCGTCGATGCCGTACTCGTCGAAGCGGGCCCGGCCACGTGCCAGCGCCGCCAGGACCGGTGCGGGGTCCCAGCCCTCGATCCTGGCGGGGTCGACACCGACGACCAGTACTCGTCCGGCTGGCATGGCGTCCTCCTTCTCGCAGGGCTTCTCCGCCCCCGTGTGTGTTGCCCGTCGGGGGCGGAGAAAAGGACGGCGAAGGCCCCGCCTTGGGTGGCGGGGCCTTCGTCGGACGGGCGCGTGTCAGATGGTCGCCTCGGCTTCGGCCGGCCAGCTCATCCGTATCTGGACCCCCTTGGGCGTCGCGGCGATCTCCACGTCGTCGGCGAGCCCGGCGATGACGGCCAGGCCGAGTTCGGCGGTGCCCTCACCCAGGCCGAACTCGAACTCCTCGGTGTCCGGGGGCGCCGGGAGACCACCGGCCTCGTCGTCGCCGGGGACGGTGTCGCTCACGGTCACCTCGAAGCGCCGATTGGCGCCGCTCAGTTCGAGGCGGACGGGCTCGTCCGGGCAGTGCCGGCGGTGTGCCTCCACCGCCCGCGAGCACGCCTCCCCGACCGCGAGCCTGACCTCGTCCAACAATGGCTCCGCGACGCCGCTGCGGCGGGCCACGGCGGTCACGATCAGCCGGGCGGTCCGGACATGGACGGGCAGCGCGCTGAAGGACAGTTCAACAGTCGACATCTCAGCTACGGGCCGCCTACTTGGCGCCCTTGCGCTTCTCCTCGGCCTCGGCGATCGAGTCGTGGATGCCGAAGACCTTGGTCAGACCCGTGATCCGGAAGATCTTGAGGATCCGTTCCTGGGTGCACACGAGTTCCAGCGAACCGTCGTGGGCGCGCACCCGCTTGAGCCCGCCGACGAGGACGCCGAGGCCGGTGGAGTCGAGGAACTCCACCTTCTCCATGTCCACGAGCAGATGGAACTTCCCCTTGTTGACCAGGTCGATGAGCTTCTCGCGAAGCTTCGGCGCCGTGTAGACGTCGATCTCGCCCTCCACGTTGATGACGGTCAGGCCATCGTCGGTGGTGTAGTCGTTCACCTTCAGGTCCACAGATCCTCCAGCGCGCCGTGCAGCACTATCCAAGCTCGATTTTCCGACACCCCCGGGGAGGCGGTCGGCCATCGAGACAACGCCGTGATTCAACCACGCTCCAGCGCCCGGCACGCACGTTATCGCCCACACGGACGTAAGTTCGCGCCATCCCGTCTGACCTGCTGATCTCAGGGCCAGGGCAGGGGGGACGGGGCCCTCCGGCGCCAGGGCGTTCCCGTAGTTTTGCCCCGGCTGGCAAACTGAAAACCTCATGGGCGCCCAAAGAACCTCACCCCCTCTCGACCGGTTGCTCGCCGACCCCACGAGGCGCGAACGCATCACCCATGTCGAGAACGTTCCCGCACGTCAGGGCCGTCGTGCCGGATGGCCCGCCTGGTCCACGCCGCTGCTGGTCGAACGGCTCGCCGCCGCCGGCATCGAGGCGCCCTGGGAACACCAGGCCGCCGCCGCCGAACACGCCCACGCGGGCCGCTCTGTGATCATCGCCACAGGGACCGCCTCCGGGAAATCGCTCGCCTACCTGCTGCCTTCCATCGAAGCGATCTACGCGGAGGAGGAAAATCCGCGCCACGGGGGGACGGTGCTCTATCTGTCGCCCACCAAGGCGCTCGCGTCCGATCAGCTTCGCGCGCTCCGTTCGCTCCAGCTCACCCGCGTGCGGGCCGCGACATACGACGGCGATACACCACAGGACGAGCGAACATGGATCCGGCAGCACGCGAACTATGTGCTGACCAACCCGGACATGCTGCACCGGTCGATCCTGCCAAGCCATGCCCGCTGGTCGTCGTTCCTGCGCCGCCTCCGATACGTCGTCGTCGACGAGGCGCACGGGTACCGCGGCGTCTTCGGTTCCCATGTCGCGCACGTCCTGCGCCGGTTGCGCAGGCTCTGCGCACGCTACCGAGCGACTCCGACATTCATCCTCGCCTCGGCCACCACGTCCGAACCGGCGGCCGCCGCGTCCCGCCTCACCGGCCTGGACGTCGTCGCGGTCGACGACGACGCCTCACCGCGCGGCCCCGCGACATTCGCGCTCTGGGAGCCGCCGCTGACCGAGTTGCGCGGGGAACGCGGCGCACCCGTCCGCCGCACCGCCACAGCCGAAACAGGGGACCTGCTGGCCGACCTCGTCGTCGAGGACATCCAGACGCTCGCGTTCGTCCGTTCCAGACGCGGCGCGGAGTCGGTGGCCCTCAGCGCCAAGCGCGCTCTGCACGAAGTCGCGCCCGCCTTGGCCGAACAGGTCGCCGCCTACCGCGCGGGCTATCTGCCAGAGGAAAGGCGCGCCCTCGAAGCCGCTCTGCGTTCCCGTTCTCTCATCGGCTTGGCTAGCACGAACGCCCTCGAACTCGGTGTGGACGTCTCCGGGCTTGACGCCGTCGTCGTCTGCGGTTGGCCCGGCACCCGTGCGTCCCTGTGGCAGCAGGCCGGACGCGCCGGACGTTCCGGGCAGGCGTCCCTGTCCGTCCTGGTGGCCCGGGACGACCCACTCGACACGTTCCTCGTCCACCACCCCGAGGCGATCTTCGGAACTCCGGTCGAGGCGACCGTGCTCGACCCCGACAACCCGTACGTCCTGGAACCGCACCTTTGTTCGGCAGCGTCCGAGATGCCGCTCACGGAGGACGACTTCCCGCTGTTCGGCCCGGCGACCGCCGACCTGCTGCCCGACCTCGTCCGCCGCGGCTTCCTCCGCCGCCGTCCCGCCGGTTGGTACTGGACGCGCCGCGAGAAGGCCACCGGCTTGGCCGATATCCGAGGCACAGGCGGCGAACCCATCCAGGTCGTGGAAATGGGCACCGGACGCCTCCTCGGAACCGTCGACGAAGCGTCCGCGCACACCACCGTCCACGACGGCGCCGTCTACATTCATCAGGGCGATTCGTTCATCGTCCAAACCCTGGACCTGGACGACTCCGTGGCCCTGGTCGAACCAGCCGACCCCGACTACTCGACCACCGCCCGCGACGTCACCGACATCACGATCGTCGAGCAGCTCCGCTCCACCACCTGGGGTGACGCGACCCTCTCCTTCGGAACCGTAGAGGTCACCCGCCAGGTCGTCGCGTACCAGATGCGCCGACTCCAGACGGGCGAGATGCTCGGCGAGAAGCCCCTGGACCTTCCACCCCGCACCCTCCGCACCCGCGCCGTCTGGTGGACCCTCTCCGAGACGCAGATCTCCCGCCTGGACGACCTCGACCTCAGCGGCGCCGCCCACGCCGCCGAGCACGCGTCCATCGGCCTCCTCCCCCTCTTCGCCACCTGCGACCGCTGGGACATCGGAGGCGTCTCCACCGCCGCCCACCCCGACACCGGCCTGCTCACCGTCTTCGTGTACGACGGCCACGAGGGCGGAGCGGGCTTCGCCGAACGCGGCTACGCCGACGCCTCGTCCTGGCTCCGCGCCACCCGCGACGCGATCGAGTCCTGCGAATGCGAAACCGGCTGCCCGTCCTGCATCCAGTCACCCAAGTGCGGCAACGGCAACGACCCCCTGGACAAACACGGCGCCCTGGACCTCCTGGCCGTCCTCCTGTCCGAGGCCCCCAACCCCCCACCCACCCCCTGACCACCCAAACGAGCAGGCGAGACTTCCGCCCCGCCCCCGCTGACTCGCCGAACCCTCACCACAACCAGCACTGACCAACCCTGAACGGCGCGTCCACCATCCCGCCCACCCGAGACCCGCCGCCGCCTCCACACACAGGCCACCAATTCCAGCCGCCTACCGGCGAATACCTCCGCTTATGCGACGAACCGCGATGATCACTCCAGAAGGCATCACGCCACGCCGTGAAACCGGAGCCACCCACCCCTAAAGATCAAGCGGAAGCCCTCGAACAACGAGCCGAATCGCACCGGCCCCAAGCGTGATTCAAGCCACAACCCACCCACAGGAAGGCCTTCAAACTCGCCCGAATTAGCGACGGCGTCCTCGTTCGGCCCCATCACTCTCGATCATGGAGCGGCCCGGACGTGATCAGTTGGGAGCAACCCGCTGGACCGGCACCGCCGCCTGATCGTCCATCCCGCGCCGCGCCTGGGCAAGCGCCTGCTGCAACTTCCGCCGCTCCATCTCCAGCGTCTGCATGGACTCCTCATGCTCGTCCCGCAGGTCCTTGAGCTCTCGCCGCACGCCGATCGAACGCTTGAGTCCCAACGCCGCGATCATGACGCCGACCATCAGAACGATCGCGACCACGGCCCCGGCGAGGAACACATGCCACTGCTGTGTGATCCCCGGAATCTCGTCCCCGAACAGGACCATCTGGGCCTCACCTGAGTTGTCCAAAACCCCCGCGACACCCACCGCGACAGCGGCGAACACTACGATCAACCCCAAGAAGATCATGCGGAGGGTCTCCTCTCCATCGGGCCCTTCACCAGGGCCGAAGTCTCGGACGACAGGCGCGCATTGCCGGACTATCCGGGCGATCCGACTGGCAAGGCAGCCTAGACCCTGTCCAAACCGGTCGCTAGTCCCTCCTGATCAAGACAATCAACACATCCCCAAAACCGCCGCAACAACATCCACAGAACCCCCACCCCCAAACCACACGAACTCCCCACACACGAGCCACCGAGCCACCGAGCCACCGAGCCACCGAGCCACCGAGCCACCGAGCCACCGAGCCACCGAGCCACCGAGCCACCGAGCCACCGAGAACGGCCTACACCCGCGAAGCCCACACCCAAAGCCGCGACCTCACTGAACCAACCACCCACCCACCTCGCTGGCCGGCCCCGCTCTTCACACCAGCCCAGGAACCCCACACGCACCGAAACTCACCAAAACATCCCGATACTCCCCTGATGGTCCGAGACTCCTCGCTGTCGCAGCCATCCCCACCAAGACACAAGCGATCAGAACAGCATCACGCTCGATGACGCGCCCACCCACAGCCGCGACCCACCAAGAGGGCTCACTACGGCGGCAACCCGCTGAGACTGCTATCTACGGCGACGACCGCGCCCGGTCTTCGCACTGGAGCGGGATCGCGCGATACGGACGTCCACACCGCTCGAACGCCTCCCGGACGACACGGCCCGTCGCGGGGCCCTCGTTCTCCTCGCCGACGGCACGACGACCGCCGAAGTGTGGGAACGCGAATCCTTCACTTCTCTGGAATCGTCCTCCGAGCCACCGACGACGGGCGCCGCAGCCGGGGTCGTCTTCGCAAGTGCCTCGGCCTGCGCAATCCGCCGACGCGCCTGACTCACCCGTTCACGCCCGGTCCCGCCACGCGCGATGCGGGCTGCGGTGCCTCGGTCACTCGATCCAGCGAGAGCACCATGCGACCTGCGCGTCCAAGCCCCGAGATGAGCAGCTGCGACCAGCAGGATCAGCGCGATGCCGACACTCTTGCCCCATTCAAGGCGGCCGGTCGCCGCGACGTTCTGAGCTCCCGGCGACTCGGCCGCGACCTGCGGAGCCGGGTACGCGACTCCGGGCGTCGCGCCATCGGGCCGAACAGACGGAAGTGTGATCGGCGACTGGCCATTGAGCGGCGTCAGTGCGGCTCCGCCACCGGGCGATCCCGCACCCAGCCCCGGGGCCAACGGAGCGCCCCCGGTCAGCGCCGCCGAACCACCACTCACCGTGGCGCTCGCAGTCGCGGTACCCGAATACAACGATCTACCCGTTCCCGCAGGACGGCGCGCTCGGACGCCCACAGAGACCGGACCACTCGTCCGAGTCACCGGAAGCGTGGCGGAGCACTTCGTCCCCTGGCAGAGCGAGCCGACCGAACCAGACGTCGACCCAACCCCAGAACCCGAAAGCGTGTAACCAGTCAGGTCGTCCTCGGCACCGCGATTCCAGCCCACAACAAGCTCTCTGCCAGACACCCGCGCGGAGACCCCACTAGGCGTGGCTGGCGCAATGCGCACCTTGATGGTGCTGGAGTCATAAGTGTGACCGCTCTGCTTACCTCTCAAGGACACCGTGTAGTCGCCGTTCCGGTGGATGGGGAACGTCCCCGACAGGTTGCCCATGAGGATTCGCTCCTGCAGGAGCTTGCTACCGACCCCCGGTCCCTCGACCCACAGCTGCATCGTGAGAGCAAGGTCGAAGTGCGCCCTGGCGGTCAACTCCGAGCCACTCGTGACCACAGTGCGATTCGCAGGACTGATTACGCCGGTCGAAGCGGCCTGCGCAGGGAACGCGCCGAATACTGAGACACCCATCGCAAGCGGTGCCGCTAGCACGACCGCACCGATCCTGCGAATGATGGCCACGGCCTGACCCCTTCGACAACGTCCTGCTCGTCTCGTCCCGCCGAGGGCCGCCGGGACACCGTGCCGAGTGATAACTAGCTGCTACGGCACAGTAACGTACCACCGAGTAGCAAGGGTCACAGAGCAATGACGAAGAGCAATATGCTTCACCTTCCTCGACACCTCTCCCATTGACACTCAGTCCAACGAGCCGTGTCGTGAGGCTACGCCGCTCCGCACCACCGGACCAGCCCTTGCCCGCGACACCACCCTCAACTCGCCGAGACCCATCGGCGCCCCCACCTCCACCGTCACGGTGACCAGCACGTCCTGCCCCATCACCTGACAGCGCACCAGGCTCGCCCCAGACTCAAGGGCGATACTCCGCGCCTTCCCGCACGCGGACCCCGCCCCCTCCACCGCCCGACCGGCACCCGCCAGAGCCGCCAGATCAGCCGCCGCGTCCGCCCGATGCCGAGCACCCCGAACTCCGCCGACCCCCATCGCGGCGACTCCACCAACCCAGATAACAGCCGCAAAGGCCACAACCCAGATCGACCCCGCCCCCCGATCAGACCTCCACAAACCCAAGCCCCTCACCAACCCCCTCCACTCGCCACACCCCCAACGACCCACCCAGCAGCCCACGCCCAACGCCCAGCGCGGTGCACGAACAGCGCAGTGCACGAACAGCGCAGTGCACGAACAGCGCAGTGCACGAACAGCGCAGTGCACGAACAGCGCAGTGCACGAACAGCGCAGTGCACGAACAGCGCAGTGCACGAACAGCGCGGGGGGGAAGGGCTGCGCCGGGGGGGCAGCGCGCGGGGGGCGGCAGCGCGCGGTGGACGAGCAGCGCGCGGTGGGCGGTGGGGTGTGGGCATGGCTTAGCTTTCATCTGGGGGGACGCCGGGTTCTGTGGCGGCGGTTGCGCGGCCGTGGACGGTGAGGGCTGGGAGGTGCGCGGCCGCAGGTGGATTGACTGCGGCGGAGATGTCCACTTGGACGGTGGCTTTGTCTCGATGGACCTTGATCGTTGCCCCCTTGGGGACGGCCCTCGCTACGAACTCGCGCACGGCGGGGAGGGGTTCACCTCTTGCTGCGGCGCGGGCGCCGGCTTGGGCGGCATCCGTGCACGTGAGTTGGACGGAGGCGACCTTCAGACCCCACAGGGCGATCGCAGTGACCAGGACCAAGGCGGGGAGGGCCACGGCTATCTCCGCTGTGGCCATCCCGCGATCGTTCAGGCGGCGAGGTTGAGGGCCCTCTCGATGATCTGTAAGAGGAGAGACTTCACCTGTGAGCTGGTCACGATCTTGAACAGCACGCCGGCGAAAGCAGCTGCGGCGATCGTGCCGACCGCGTACTCGGCGGTCGACATCCCTTGGTCGTTTCCGGAACATCGGCGCACCACCACTTGTATGGCCCGCATACGGGCTCCTCATCGGTTCTGGAGTAAGCCATCCGGCAGACTCCTGGGCTGGTAGGCAAGGCGGCTGACAGGTAAGCGCTCTGGGCTCTTGGATGCCGCCTTCTGATGAAGGTTGTGCTTCTGTCGGTCGGGCGGGGAGTTGGTCGTGTTCGTTCGCGGTTCTCTTCCAGGCTGCTGGGGCATGGGGCCGGGCGGCGTGTGAATGCCAGCCTGTGGAAAACCCGGGTTATCCGGGGAGGACGATCGTTGAGGCGATCCCAGCGATGGCCGGAACGACTCCGAGCAACACGAAGGCGGGCAGGAAACACAGACCCAGTGGCGCGAGCGCTTGGATGCCAGCTGCTCGGGCTCTGGCGGCGGCTGCCGTGCGCGCGGCCTGCCTTTGGTCCCGCGCGAGGCGGCTGAGTGACGTCGCCAGCGCCGCACCAGTGGATGAGGCCCGAGCCGCCGTGCGCGCCAGAGGCGCGAGTATCGGTTCCTTACCGAGCGCAGACCACGCGGCGGCCGGATCGGCTCCTAGGCGGATCTGGATGGAAACACCTTCCAGTTCGTCTCCGAGTGGCCCGCCCACTGCATCTGCGACGGCGGCGACCGCCTCGTGCCAGGCAGCACCGCCACGCAGACAGGCGGCTAAAAGGTCCACCGCTATGGGGAGGTCGGCGGTGAGGCGTGCCTGCCTTCGTCTCCGTTCCGCATTGCCGAGGCGGCCGAACGAGAACCAGACGGTGGCTGCGAGCAGGACTCCGGTCACCCCGCCTACCGGCCCACCGAGCGTCACCATGCACAGCGCCCCTGCTGTGCCAGCTGCGATGCGTTGGAGAAGAACGTCGCGTCGTTGGGACGTTCCCGATGGTTGGTCGCGTCCGTTGTTGGCTGGTTGGTGAGGTTGGGTCTCCGCGACGCCGGAAACTCCGCTGGGCTGGTGGCGTGCGCTGTGAGGTTCCTGGTTCGTGAGACTGGGCCGCTCTTCTCGAAGATCATTTCTTCGCGACCAGGACGACCTGTGAGGACGGGCAAGCCTCCAGAATGATCGTCTCTTGGTTCTCCGTGACGGTTGTCTTCTGTTCTCTGCGCTTGCCCGGTCTCGGTGACCTTCCCCGTCGGCAGGTTGCCAGGTGACCCCTAACATGCGGGTCCCGGGACTCGGCCTCTCGCACTGCGGGCTCTGCTCCCAACGCCGGGGACTCTCGTCGTCGCGAGACTCGTTGTTGCGGCTCTGGCCTCCGATCCCTACGGGCCTTGTTTCATTGGCGGTGGGGCCGGGCGCTGCCGTGTGTGCGTCTCGGTCCTGGCACTGGATGGTGTTCTTGCCACCGTCTCGACTCGCTTCGCCTGTACCCGTGCCACGGTGAAGTTCGGTGTGTGCGAGTCGCGTTCTTAGGCCTTGGGGCACCCTGTCGGGGTCGGGGCCGTCTCCGTAATGAGGCTGCCCATGTGGTCGCTCAGGCACCTCATCGTCAACGGTCGGCTGGTTGATCTTCGTCCTGTGCGTGGCGCTGGCGTGGGTCTTTGTGGGTGTCTGGGCTGGCGCTTCTGTTTGGGGTGTAGGTCGGGCGTGGTTTGGATTGTCTTCTACGGAGTTGCTGGTCGGTCTTGGGGCGTGCTCGTTCGGTGGCTGGTTGCGTTGATGGGTTGCGGTTCTTGAGTGGGGTTGGGGCGGTCTTTGGAACTGGTCGGCGAGTCTCCGTGTGGCTGGGGGCGCGCCCCTGGCTAGGAAGAAGGCCGATGCTGCTGCGCAGAGCATGACCAGCAATGCCGTCATTGGTTTCACCTCCGGTCAGCGGGGGGATTCGGCGGATTTGGCCAGGTGGCGGGTCCAGTAGAGGCCCGTCAGGTTGAGGGCTGTGCCCGTGATCAAGCAACCGAGGCCCGGGAGCGTTCCGAGGAGGAAGTGGAGCGGGTGCACGCCTAGAGCTACGGCCAACGCCAGCCCTAGTAAGGGAAGTGCGGCGAGGAGGCGGGCTGTCGCACGAGGGGCGGCGAGCTGAACGGCTACATCCTGGCGTTGTGTCTCCTCATCGCGTAGGGCGGTGGCCAGGCCATCCAGGACGGTAGCGAGGGCTCCGCCGCGTTCGGCCCCTACGCGCCAGCAGGCTGCCAGGAGACGAAGGCCTTCGGCGCCTGGCCGTGTCGCCAGTCTTCCTAGGTGGTCGGATGGAGGGCTGGGGACGCTGAGCAGTTCCTTGGCGATGTGCGGGTCCAGGACGGTCGTCGCCGCGGTGAACGCCTCGTCGGGGGTTCGACCGGCGGAGAGCTCGGCGGCCATGGCGTCGCAGAGTTCGATCACTGAAGTGCGGCGTCGCTGGGGGAGGGTGCGTTGTTCGCGCCAGGCTTCGACTTTGGTCTTTACGAAGCCGAACGGGTCGCTGGATGGGTGAGTGACGAGGCGGTTCAGGCGGCGGACGGCGGGTGGCGGGGCCAGAAGCGTCCAGACCGCAGCGGCTGCGCAGAGGGCCACGGGTGTGTTGATCATGTGGTTCTCGCCAGCCGGGCGGAGAGGGCGGTAGCGCCGGGACCGGAGATGACCTCGCCGGATACGGTGAACGACACCGCCGGAACGACGCCGACCAGGCCGTCCGGGGCCCGGTTGAGGAGGCAAATCTCGGCCACCCGCCGGAGCCCGCCGCCAGGGTCACGAACCAGATGGACGACGATGTCCAAGGCTGCGGCCAGTTGGCTGTGGACGGCTTCCCGAGTCAGGCCCGCCGCACAGGCCAGTGCTTCGAGTCGAGCGGGCACGTCAGCCGCGGTGTTCGCGTGGAGTGTGCCGCATCCACCTTCATGACCCGTGTTCAAAGACTGGAGGAGCACTACTACTTCAGAGCCCCTGCACTCGCCTACTACGAGGCGGTCAGGGCGCATGCGGAGGGCTTGACGAACCAAGTCGTTCAGGGTGACGCCTCCGGCACCCTCCATGTTGGGTGGACGCGATTCCAGGCGGACCACATGTGGGTGGGACGGTCGCAGCTCGGCGGAGTCTTCGACCAGGACGAGCCGTTCTCGGGGGTCGGCCAGGGAGAGGAGGGAGCTGAGAATAGTCGTCTTGCCGGTTCCCGTGGCACCTGTGATCAGGAAGGCGGCGCGGGACTCGATCATGGCGGCGAGGAGTTCGGCGCCCTCGGGCGGGACGGTGTTGGCCGCGACCAGTTCGTCCAGCGTGAAGGTGCGGCGGCGGGGAAGCCGCAAGGAGATGCATGTCCCGGTGGCGGCTATCGGCGGGAGGATGGCGTGTAGGCGCACTCCTCCCGGGAGACGGGCGTCGGCGAAGGGAGAGGCGTCGTCGAGTCGGCGTCCGGCGGCTGCCGTGAGGCGCTGGGCCAGGCGGCGCACCGACTGTTCGTCCGGGAACCGCAGAGGGGTGCGGACCAGGCCGGAGCCGGTGTCGACCCAGATCTCGTCCGGGCCGTTCACAAGGACATCGGAGACGTCTGGGCTGCGTAGAAGTGGCTCGAGCGGTCCTGCGCCCACGAACTCGGCGCGTAACTCGTCGGCGAGCGTCAGGATCTCGCGGTCGCCCAGCAGGCGTTCTTCGGCCCGCAGGGCTGCGGCGACCCGTCCGGTGGTCGGTTCGCCGCCGAGATCGGCCAGTCGATCGCGGACGGCGTCGGCGAGCCTGGTCATGCTTCCTCCTTGTGGAAGGCGACCCTCCGTGCCCAGGGAAGGCCGCCCTCATCGCCCGACTTGCGCCCCGTTACGCGTCCGGGTGGCAGGGGTGGCCCCGCGCCTAACACAGGAGCTGTGGTCAGGGTGTTGTTGGCGGTTGGTTAGCCGTCGGCCTGTAATCGGCAGACCTGCGGCTAGCGGACGGCGGAGAGCTGCGGCTTGGGGACGGCCGAGCGGCTCCCGTTGGCGGTCGGTGGGGCTGCGACTTGGGGTGGTGAGAAGCCGCGGCGAGGCGGCCGGGGGCGGATAGTAGGCAGCCGGGCTGCGGATAGTGGGCGACCGGGTGGCCGCCGTTAGTGGTCGGGGGGAGCTACAACTTGGGGTGGTGAGAAGCTACGGCTGGTGGGCGGTCGGGTGGCTGCCGTTGGTGGTCGGTGGGGAGCTGCGGTTAGTGGTCGGTGGGGAAGGGGCCGTTGGTTGTAAGTGGGGAGTTGCGGCTTGTGGGCGGTAGGGAAGCTGCGGCTTGTGGGCGGCTGGGGGTGTGGTTAGAGGGCGGCCAGGGGTGTTGCTTGTGGTGGTGGAGGAGTTGTGGTTGTTGGGTGGGTCAGGCTGCTTCTTCTCGGTAGGCATAGGGCTGGAGGGCCAGGTCGGCGAGGGTTTTGGAGCAGAACTCGGTGAGTGGGCCTCGGCGGAGGGCTCGTTCGAGGGCGCCCTCGTCGATGGCGGCGGGGAGGCGGCGGTCGCGTTCGAAGGAGCCTGCGGACGTGAGGTCGAGGGCGTGGGCGACCGCGTCGGGGGTCAGGCCGCCGGGGGCCGGGCCCTGGACGACCAGGCGCAGCTCGGTGGTGTGGCGGCGGAGGGCGGTGGCGAGGCCGTCGGCGGCGACGGTGGCGCGGACCTCGGCGGGGACGAGTAGGAACGTGTTGTCGGCGGCCTGTAGGGCCGCGCGGCCGACGTCGCCCGGGTAGCGGGGGACGTCCACGATGACCAGGTCGAAGCCGCGTGCGGCCGCGTCGAACAGGGAGCGGGCCGCCTCGTCGGAGACGGGGACGGGCTCGCCGCGCCGCCATGACAGGACCGACAGGTCGCCGCAACGCGGCAGTGTCTCGTGCAGGGTGGCGGTGTTGAGTCGTCCCTTGCGTTCGGCCAGGTCGTGCCAGCGGACGCCCTCGTGTTCCTCCAGCCCGAGCATGAGGTCGACGCCGCCGCCGAACGGGTCGGCGTCCACGAGGAGGGTGCGCAGGCCCTGGCCGGAGGCTGTGAGGCCGAGCGCGGTCGCCAGGACGCTGGCGCCCGCGCCGCCTCGGGCGCCGACGACGCAGATGGTGGTGGCCCAGCCGCTCTCGGGTTCGCTGGCGCTGGCGAACGCGTCGATCAGCCAGTCCTCATGGTCGGGGAGGGCGGCGACGTCCTGGGCGCCGACCTCCACCGCCAGGCGGTACGTCTCGGGCGTTGCGGTGGCGGGTGTGACCAGGACGACGCCCGGACGGCGCTGGAGGCCGGTGGACGCCACGTCCTCGGCCATGTCGGCGCCGACGAGGATGAGGGCCGGCCACGTCCAGGCGGCTCTGGCCTCATCGGCGCCGTAGGCGACCTCCGCGTGGGCGTCGGCGGCGGCGGCGAGGCGGAGCAGGCCGTCGGCGAGGGCGGAGTCGCCGGTGACGATCAGTGCCGCGAGATTCATCGGATGCTCCTTCAGCGTTCGGAGACATCCACTCTGCGGCCGCCGACGTCGACCATGAAGACTTTCCGTGAACTGTGGATAACTTCGGCCGGCGGGGTGTCGACAGGCCTCTGAGCTGCGATGGAGCGCTGTCGCGGGGGTGCCAGTGGCCGTTGGAAGGCGGCGGGCGGTGGCACTGGATCGCGCCACCGCCCGGCCGCTATGTCTGGGCGACCCCCGCTGGGGGGGATAGCGGGGGTCGCCGGACGGTCCGACTCCGGGGGGGTAGAGCCGGCCCGCTTTCCCAAGAAAGTCTGGGGAGTTCGGCTAAGCCGTCGCAAGTTCGCTCTATAGGAGAGTCAAACTCACTGGCTCCAGTCTAGGCAGCTTCAACATATGCTGCCCGATCCTTGAGAGTTCCGTCGAGGCGCAAACTCGCCCGGCGGGTGACGATTTTTCTCATCTGGTTGGGACGATCATCACGACATGCGGCGCGACAGTACCGCACACTCCCGGCGGAACCCACATCGCCCTGTACAAGGGGTGTATCGGTCCAGGAGTCGGAGCGTACCGGAGAACTCAGAATCTTTCCGACCGATTCCGTTCACCATAGTGATGATCACAGTGAGTGATAATTTTTGGAGCCGAATGATAGTTCCGGTTAGTCCGGAATAGAGGACTTCATCCCGTGTTGGCGGTATGGGGTCATCCGTGCCCTTCTCTGGCGCGCCGGCCGCCGGGTGGACGAGTTGTCCGAACAAGGGCTTGTCAACTGGGCAAATAAGGCGTACACAGGTCTTACGGACCACGTGTCCGGGGCACGGCAGCCGGGCACCCACGCGCGACCAGCCGCGGGAGGCGCGTCGAGACGGGCTTGACCCGATCCGACGGATATGAGGTGCACGCTTGGTAACCCGGTGTGACGTGTTTGGCGGCGGCGTCCCAGGCGAGGGACGCCGTTCGCTTTGCTCAGAGCGTCAGTCGCGGACGTCCAACCCCAGGGACGTCGCCAGGACGACCGCCTGATACGGGTCGATCACCGCGCGCCGCAATTCCGTGGTCAGCGGGTCCAGCGCCGAGATGTCGCTTCCGCGTAGATCACATCCGGAAAAGTCGGCCTTGTGGAGCCAGGAGCCCGACAGGTCGACACCGCGAATCGTGGCCCCGGCGCATCTCGCGCCGGTCAGATCGGTCTCGCGCATGCGAACGTCGGTGAACGACGCGCGACGCAGATCGGCTCCGGGGAGGCCGGTGAACGACCAGTCGCCGCCCGCTACCTTCAACAGGTCGTACGTGCAGTCGTCGAACATGCTGCCGACGAATTTGCACCCGGTGAAGGTGGCGTCGAAGAAACCGCAACGCACGAAGGTGCAGTTTACGAACGCACCATCGGTGTGGGTGGAGGCGTTGAAACGAACACCGCGGAACGTGCAGTCGGTGAAGACGGCACCGACGCCGGTGGCCTCGGTCAAGTCGGCGTCCACGAAGAGGACACGCTCGTGCTCTTCACCCGTCAGGTCACGCGAATCCCAGTTCACCGCAGTGATAGTGGTTTCGGTGGTCGGAGCAGGACGTCCATGCTTGCGATCGGCCATCAGCACAGCATGCACCAGGCCACCGACAACGTCAGCCACGCATGAACGCCTCACAGATGGCCTGGGAGTCTCGTGCGGCTGCGGCGACCGCTGCGGAACAGTGCGCGATCCACTGTGCGACGCCCTCCGCGGTACCGGACGAGTAGGCGCTGAGCGCTTCGCCGTACTCGTCGGCGAGTTCCAGGTGTCCCACCTCTGGGGCGACAAGCGATTTGGGGTCGAGGCCACGCGCGATAAGGGTGAGACGCTGCGCGGCACGCGCGACGAGCCCGTCTCCCCAGCCGAACGGGCGCACTGTCAGTAGTTCGCCGTGAACGATGGCCGCGACCACCAGCGCGGGTGCTTTCGTCGGCTCTGTCAGTAGCGTGCTGAGTACGTCCAGGCGAGCGGCTGCCTCGGATGGTGAAAGCGCGTCGGCGCCTGTGCGTAGGCGTCCGAGGTCGGTGCTGTCGACCGCGTTCGCCGCGGCGAGGGCGTGGAGGCGTGCGAGGGCCTGCCGTGGCGCATTCCGCCACGTCTCCGTCAGCGTTCCCAGTTCGGCCGACACACGCAGAGACCCCTGGACGACCGGATCGGACGGGTTCTCGGTAGTGCGCAATGCGTCCAACGTGACGGTGGCCCCGTCCAGGACGGCCGAGGCCCTGGCGCCGCGTAGCGCGGACTCGGTGGACACCTCGGCGCTGCGTCGCCGCAGGATGCGATGGCCCAAAAGGCGGTCCACGGCGCCGCGCGCCTCGTCGACGGCGCCGGAGACGCCGGGCAGGTTCGCCACATCGGCAAGGGCATCTGTCACGGCCCGACCCTATGCGGTGGGCCACAAGCATGGACGTGCGGGTACGCGGGCGCGTAAAACGGAAGCGATTCTCTGACCAGAGACTGGGAAGGTCTGTGGCGTCGGGTATCGCACAACACCATCGACGGCCGTCAGCGCAGGTCGCACGCATCCACGACATACACGGGCGCGGCCTTGTGGGACCGAGGACCTTCCTGGTGAAGTGGGGATACCGGGCGAGCCCCGCTTCAGCTACCAAGGAGTATTCGCGTTGAGCCAGAGCCAAGAGACACTGTCGAACCTTCTGCAGGAGACGCGCCGCTTCTCCCCGCCCGCAGAACTCGCCGCGTCGGCCAATGTCAAGGCCGAGGCGTACGAGCAGGCGTCCGAGGACACCCTGGGGTTCTGGGCGGAGCAGGCGGATCGGCTGTCCTGGACGAAGCGCTGGGACGACGTCCTCGACTGGAGTAATCCACCCTTCGCCAAATGGTTCGTGGGCGGCGAACTGAACGTCGCGTACAACTGTGTCGACCGTCATGTCGAGGCAGGACGCGGAGCCACGGTCGCGTTCCACTGGGAGGGTGAGCCGGGCGACTCCCGTACCATCACCTACGCCGACCTTCAGCGTGAGGTGAACCAGGCGGCCAACGCCCTGCTGGAGTTGGGTGTCCGCAAGGGTGACCGGGTCGCGATCTACCTACCGATGATTCCGGAACTGCCGATCTCGATGTTGGCGTGTGCCCGCATCGGCGCGACCCACTCGGTGGTGTTCGGCGGTTTCTCGGCGGAGGCACTGCGGACCCGGATCGACGACGCGCAGGCCAGGCTGGTCATCACCGCGGACGGCGGGTTCCGTCGCGGCAAGCCGTCCGACCTGAAGGGCATCGTCGACGAGGCCGTCGCGCAGACGCCGACGATCGAGCACGTCGTGGTCGTGCGCCGCACCGGCGAGCCGGTGGCAGAGAACGACCGCGACCTGTGGTGGCACGACGTCGTGGGTCGGCAGAGTGACCAGCACACCGCCGAGCCCATGGACGCGGAGCACCCGCTGTACATCCTGTACACGTCCGGGACGACGGGTAAGCCCAAGGGCATCCTGCACACCACGGGCGGCTATCTGACCCAGTGCGCGTACACGCACTGGGCGGTGTTCGACCTGAAGCCGGAGACGGACGTCTACTGGTGTTCGGCCGACATCGGGTGGGTCACCGGACACTCCTACATCGTGTACGGACCGCTCGCCAACGGTTCGACCAGCGTCATTTACGAGGGGACCCCCGACACCCCCAACAAGGGCCGTTGGTGGGACATCATCCAGAAGTACAAGGTGAGCATCTTCTACACCGCGCCCACCGCGATCCGTACTTTCATGAAGTGGGGCGACGACATCCCCGCGCAGTACGACCTGTCATCCCTGCGCGTGCTGGGTTCCGTGGGTGAGCCCATCAATCCGGAGGCGTACGTCTGGTACCGCGAGAAGATCGGCGCCTCGCGGACGCCGGTGGTCGACACCTGGTGGCAGACGGAGACGGGCGCGATCATGATCAGCCCGCTGCCGGGCGTGACGGACGCGAAGCCGGGCGCGGCGATGCGTCCGCTGCCGGGCATCGCCGCGGACGTGGTCGACGACCAGGGCCAGTCCGTGCCGAATGGTGGCGGCGGGTTCATGGTGGTCCGGGAACCCTGGCCGAGCATGCTCCGCACGATCTGGGGCGACGACGAGCGCTACATCAAGACGTACTGGTCCCGTTTCGACGGCCTGTACTTCGCCGGTGACGGCGCGAAGCGCGACGATGACGGCGACATGTGGCTGCTCGGCCGCGTCGACGACGTCATGCTCGTGTCCGGGCACAACATCTCCACGACGGAGGTGGAGTCGGCGCTGGTGTCGCACCCGAAGGTCGCCGAGTCGGCGGTGGTCGGCGCCACCGACCCCGTCACCGGGCAGGCCATCGTGGCGTTCGTCATCCCGCGCGGCGACGCGGAGGGGGACGTGGAAGGCGAGGAGTTCCTGCGGGAGCTGCGCGACCACGTGTCCAAGACCCTCGGCCCGATCGCGAAGCCCCGGCAGATCATGATGGTGCCGGAGCTGCCGAAGACCCGGTCCGGCAAGATCATGCGGCGGCTGCTGCGGGACGTCGCCGAGAACCGCAGCATCGGCGACGTCACCACGCTCGCCGACAGCACGGTCATGGACCTGATCTCGGAGAAGCTGCCGAGCGCCAAGTCCGAGGACTGACGCGACTGTGTGGACGGCCCGCGTCCCGGTGCACGAACCACCGGGCGCGGGCCTCCGCACGTCCGGGCGGGGTCACGGCTAAGGGCAGCGGCCTTGTTGCAGGTAAAGTCGTACGTGGTGTGCCGGGAAGTCTGGTCGGCGGTGTTCTGACCTGTCGCGTGTGGCGGGTCGGGGCTTGTCCGACCGTCCGCCACCTTCCCGGGGGTTTTTCATGACGCGCCCTGTGCGTCGCCGTGTCGCCGCGACGTGGCCGTTTCGTCCGACCGTCCGCTATGGGACGCAGGTCGCCATGGCGTTGCGCACGGAGACGATCGGCGGCGTGGTGATGCTGCTCGCGGCGGTCGCCGCACTCATCTGGGCCAACACGCCTTGGGCGGACGCCTACGACAGCCTGCGGACGTTCGAGTTCAGCCCCCACTGGCTGCACCTCGGGCACATGGACGTCCAGCACTGGGCGTCCAGCGGCCTGCTGGTGGTGTTCTTCTTCATCGCCGGGCTTGAGCTGCGCGAGGAACTGACACACGGTGAGTTGCGCGATCCGAAAGACGCCGCGCTGCCGGTGCTCGCCGCCGCCGCGGGCGTAGCCGTCCCAGCGCTGGTGTTCCTCGCGGTTAGCGCGGGTGAAGCGGGCGCGGCGCGCGGCTGGGCCGTGCCGACAGCGACGGACATCGCGTTCGCGCTGGCGGTACTGGCGGTGACGTTCACAGCGTGCCCGGCGCCCCTGCGCGCGTTCCTGCTGACCCTCGCCGTGGTGGACGACCTCATCGCCATCACAATCATCGCGTTGTTCTACAGCGAGCAGCTCGATTGGGTGCCGCTCGGCTTCGGAGTGATCCTGATCGGCTTGTACGGGTTGCTCCAGCGTAGGAACGTCCGGTCGCCATGGGTTTATGTACCGCTCGCCATACTGGCCTGGTACTGCCTGCAACGGAGCGGCGTCCACGCGACCGTTGCGGGTGTGGCACTCGGAATGCTTACCAGTCCGAAGGAGACACCGGACGGACGTCCGACCAACGCGGAACGCGCTGACCATGTGCTGCGCCCCTTCTCAGCAGGGCTGTGCGTACCGGTTTTCGCGTTCGTCTCAGCGGGCGTAGGGCTCGGTGTGTCGCAGCTGGGTTCGGTGTTCACCGACCGGGTGGCCCTCGGTGTCATCGCGGGGTTGGTGGTCGGTAAGTTCGTGGGAGTGTTCGGCGGCGCCTGGGCGGCCGTACGGCTCGGCCTGGCGACGATCGGGGAGGATCTGCACTGGCATGAGATCGGTGGGGTCGCCGCCCTGGCCGGGGTGGGTTTCACCGTTTCGCTGCTGATCGGCGGTTTGGCCTATACCGACCCGGCACAATTCGAGAGAGTGACGACTGCGGTCCTGATCGCGAGTGTTCTCGCCTCGGCGGCCGCGGCCGTCGTCTTCCGGAGAAGGGCACGCCTGCGCGCGCCCGGGGGCTAAAGGAGAGCAAGCGATATGTCCGAGGCTGTGCCGGACGATCGAATCGAGGACAGGTCTCTTGGAGACCTGGTCGCGCTGGCGTTGAGCGACGTCTCCGACACCATCAAGCTGGAGATGGAGCTGGCCAGGGTCGAGCTCAAGGCCGACGCCAAGAAGGCCGCCGTCAGCAGCGTGATGTTCACCATCGCCGCGGTGATGGGCGGGATCGTCGTCATCCTGCTGTCGATCTCCCTCGCGTACGGGCTGGTCGGGCTGGGCCTCTGGCGATGGCTCGCGTTCCTCATCGTCGCGGTCGTGTACGTGGTGCTCGCGATCGGCCTGATGCTCATCGCGAAACGCTTCATCAAGAAGATCGAGGGCGCGAAACGGACCCGTAAGTCCCTGAAGAGCGACCTGTCGAAGCTGCGCCGCCGCGGCGACTCCGACGTGCCCGAGCTGACGGACTGACCGACGCCATGTCCGGGCACGACCGGGCCCTCGTCGAGGTCGACGGGCCGTGGACCCACCGTCAGATCAGTGCGGGCGGGACGCGGTTCCATGTCGTCGAGGCCGGTGAGGGGCCGCTCGTCCTACTCCTGCACGGTTTCCCCGAGTTCTGGTGGTCATGGCACAACCAGTTGGTGTCGCTGCCAGCGGCGGGTTACCGCGTCGTCGCCGTGGACCTGCGCGGCTATGGCGGGAGCGACAAACCGCCACGCGGCTACGACCTCGTCACGCTGGCAGGGGACGCCGCCGGGCTCGTCCGCGCGCTCGGTGAGGCGAACGCGATCGTCGTCGGGCACGACTGGGGCGGGCTGCTCGCCTGGACGATGGGCGTCTACCACCAGAAGGTCGTCCAGCGGCTGGCAGTGGTGAGCGCTCCGCATCCGTTGCGGCTACGTCAGGCCGTAGCGGGTGACCCACGCGGGCAGGGTTGGGCTACACGCCACACGTTCGGTTTCCAACTGCCGCTGTGGCCGGAACGGCGTCTTGTGCGGGACGACGCCGCGCTGGTCGGAAAGCTCCTCCACGAGTGGTCAGGCCCGGGTTGGCCGGACGAACGCACTGAACGGCTCGTCCGGAAGGCGGTGCAGATTCCTGGGGCGGCGCACAGCGCGCTGGAGTACCACCGTTGGCTCATACGCTCACAGGCCCGTCCGGACGGCATCCGCTACGCGCACCGTATGCGCGCCCCCATCCAGGCGCCGACGCTCCAACTGCACGGTGCGGTGGACACCTGCACACTCCCCGCCAGTGCCCAGGGTTCTGGCCGCTATGTACGGGCCCCGTACCGCTGGAAGCTCATCGACGGCGCCGGACACTTCCCGCACCAGGAACGTCCTGGCGCGTTCGACGAACAGTTCCTCGGCTGGCTCTCCGACCCTGAACCCGAACACTGAACCCTGCCGACCTAGACCGGGACCACGCGGGCGTACGTTTGAGGGATGCGGGATCGGGACGAAGCTGGACGCCCACGCAACGCACGTCCACGGGATGCGTACGGACGCCCCCTGCCCCATGGCGCGACCGGCGTACCCACCATGCCGGACGATCTCGATCTGCCACCGGCGGAAGCCCTGGTAGAGGCTCAACACCTTCTGGACGCCGACCGTCCATTCCATGCGCACGAGGTACTGGAAGCGGTCTGGAAGGCCGCTCCGGAAGCTGAACGGGAACTGTGGAGGGGGCTCGCACAGGTTGCCGTGGGGATAACCCACCTCCGGCGAGGAAACGCCCAGGGCGCCGAGGCCCTCCTCAGTCGCGCGGCGGACCATCTCATCCCGTACGAGAACGCCCCTCCGCACGGCATCGACGTCACAGGGGTCGTGACGCGGGCCCGCGACCTGGCGTCCAGAGCACCCCAGGAAGGCCCGATGACCCTTCAGCTCATGCAGGCGTAGCTCTGCCAGCTCTGGCGCCCTGCCAGCTCTGGCGCCCTGCCAGCTCTGGCGACTCTGGTAGCTCTGGTTGCTCAGTCGGAGCATTTCTGCGTGGACACCGCTGCCGTCGCGTTCGCGCCCGCGCGCGCGTCTGGGGCGACCTCGTCCGCAGTGAGCGCGTACCCGGTGGACGGGGTATCCAGAGCGGCCGCGAAGATGACGCCGTAGACACGGCCATCAGTGGACAGCAGCGGGCCGCCCGAGTTTCCGGGCTCGACCTTGCCGCGGATGGCGTAGATCTCGCGGGTGACCTGGCCGGAGTGGTAGATGTCCGGGCCGCGTGCCGTCTGACGGGCACGGATGCGGGCGGCACCCGGTGTGAACGGGTGATTCTTCGGGAACCCGGCGATGATCGCGTTGTCGCGGACGCGGGCCTCGTCCGCGAACCGCAGTGTCGGCGCCTGCAAGCCCGGCACGTACAGCACGGCGACGTCGCGTTTCGGGTCGTACAGGACGACCCGGCCGCGGCTGGTCTCGCCGTCCACGGTGGCGACGGCGGACGACCCACGTGCCCCCGCCACGACGTGCGCGTTGGTCATGACGTGTTTCGGCGCGAACACGAACCCGGTGCCCTCGATCCGGCGCTGGCACTGCGGCGCCGTGCTGACGATCTTCACGATGCTGTTCCTGGCGGCCCGCAGACCCCGCGTGTTCAGCACGGACTCGTCCGGCGGCGGCACCTGCACCACCGACTCGCCGCCGAGCCCGTTGAAGACCTGGGGGAAGTCGCTGTTCTTCACGAAGCCCTGGAACGAGGTGAACCACGTCTGGGCCTGCGGCGGCATCACGTCGTCGACGCCGTTGATGATCGAGGAGCCCTTGACCTGCGTCCGGACGGGCCGGAACTCGGAGTTGGCGACCAGGCTCCCGAAGAACCAGGCGACGATCAGCAGCGACATGGCGCTGACGACGGTTCCACCGACCGCGTCCACCGTGCGGGCGTTCATGCCGGTCACCCGGTTGCGCAGGACGGCGCCGAGCGACGACGCGACCAGTTGCCCGAGGGTCGCGGCCAGGAACGCGATCACGATGGCGAGGAGCGCCTGCTGGGCGGCGCCGTCCACGGCGGCCTCGGCGATCGGCGGCGCGATGAGGACACCGGCGACACCGCCGCCGACGAAGCCGACGAAACTGAGCAGGCTCACAATGAAGCCCTGCCGGTAGCCCGAGACTCCGAAAAGCACGACGAGCACGAGCAGTATCAGGTCCAGAACGTGGTCGTGCAGCACCGCTTCACCGTACTGTGCCGCGCCGCTGCTTAACGTCCCCTCGATGTACCAGATTGGGGCGTGTTGCGTAGCCACCGGGTGGGATGCAAGGTCACTATCGGCGGCCTCCAAGACGAGAACAACCGTATGACCTGCGCCGGACACATCGTGAGGGTCGCCGGGGTAGGCGAGCCGTCAGTCGCGGGTCGCGAGCCTCAGGACGTCTTGCGGCAAATCCTCGACATGGTCCGTATCCCAGGGTTGGTTCCATCCGCCCGCGTCCAACACGCGGGTGAGCAACGCCGCCGTGAAACCCCACACGAGCATGTCGCGGACGCGGAACGCGGGCCCGATCCTCAGCCCGGTGCTGTTCCGCACCATCAGCCGGTTCTCCGGTTCGACGAGTTCGGAGATCGGAACGCGCGCGACCGCCGCGACCTCGCCGGGATGGCCGGGCGCGATCTCCGACGGTTCCCGCCACCAACCGGCGACCGGCGTGACCCGGTGCTCGCTGTGCGACAGGTACAGCTCTGGAAGCGTGCACAACACGTCCACGCCGGACGGTTCGACGCCCGCCTCCTCCCAGGCCTCCCGCAGCGCGGCGGCGACCGGCCCGTCGTCCTCGGGGTCGATGCGGCCGCCGGGGAACGCGGGCTGCCCGGCGTGCTTGTTCAGGGTCGCGGCACGCTCGGTGAGCAGGATGTCGGGACCGTCCGAGCCCTCGCCGAACAGGATCAGGACGGCGGCGGCACGTCCGCCCTGGACGGGCTGGAACATCGGCGGCGCCGCCATCCGGGGTCCCTCGGCACGGAACCGGGCCAGCCAGGGCGGGCCGATGGGGGAGATGTCGGTCACGTCCGTCCCAACTCCGGAACGCCCGCGTTCCTTCCCGCCGTCACCGCGCGTTCTCTCATGGTGGGACGACCCTCCACGCCTGCCTGGACGGCGCAGGTCACGAGAAGGGGCCGGGTTTGACGAGTTTGCGGGCCGTCTCCTCGTCGGTCGGCCCTTCACCGAACGACGGGCAGAGGGAGGCAACCGGGCACGCCCCACAGGCCGGACGGCGGGCGTGACAGATGCGGCGCCCATGCCAGATCAGCCTGTGGGACAGCATCGTCCAGTCTTTGCGCGGGACGAGTTCGCCGATCTCCTGTTCAACCTTCACCGGATCGTCTTCGGACGTCCATCTGAAACGGCGGGCCAAACGACCGAAGTGCGTGTCGACGGTGATGCCCGGAACGTCGAAAGCGTTGCCCAGGACCACGTTGGCCGTCTTGCGTCCAACACCGGGCAGCGTGACGAGGTCTTCGAGCCGTCCCGGAACCTCACCGCCGAACTGGTCTCGCAAGGCGGCGGACAGTCCCATGACTGACTTGGTCTTGGCTCGGAAGAAGCCGGTGGGTTTCAGGATCTCCTCGACGTCCTCCGGATTGGCGGAGGCCAGATCCTCGGGTGTCGGGTACTTGGCGAACAGTGCCGGCGTGGTCATGTTCACACGCATGTCAGTGGTCTGCGCCGACAGAACCGTGGCGACCAGGAGCTGGAAGGGTGTCCCGAAGTTCAGCTCACAGTGCGCGTCCGGATACGTCTCGGCCAGTATCCGGTTGATCCGGCGCGCCCGCCGCACCAGCCCCAGCCGCGTCTCGTCCTGCCATTTGCGGGCCCGTGGCCTCCTGGACGCCTCCGTCGCCATACCGGCCAGCCTAGAGCCTCACCGGCTGGAGCCCGGGCGTTACAGCCCGACCGGAACCCCGTGGGACGGGGCTCGGCGAAGTATCGGGCATCCGATCAGATTAAGGCATGACCGGTACCCGTCCAGGATGCCCGGTAACGGGGGGTGAGACCGGTGTGATGGCATTCACCCAATGGTCCGTACACTGGGCGAACAGGACCGCGGCGGTCCGGCGAGGTCGGTGAACCGGGGTCTTGCGTTTCGGCGCGCCGTGACCCTGCCATCACACAGGCGGTGGGACGTACGTCACACTAGGCATGTCGGTGTTCGAGGAGGAGAAGCGTGACCGATCGCGACGTGGACGTTCTGAGCAGAGCCCCGCTCTTCGAGGCCCTCGACGAGCAGGGCGCCAAGGCGCTGCGCGCCAACGTGGCCGAGGTGCGTCTCGCCCGCGGTCAGACGCTGTTCAACGAGGGCGAGACCGGGGACCGGCTGTACGTCGTCCTGGAAGGAAAGATCAAGCTGACCAGGACGGCTCCGGACGGGCGGGAGAACCTCCTGAGCGTCCTCGGCCCGAGCGAGATGTTCGGCGAGTTGTCGCTGTTCGACCCGCGCCCGCGCACCGCGAGCGCCATAGCGGTGACCGAGTGCCGTCTAGCGGGGCTCGGCCACGACGACCTGCGGCCCTGGCTGACCGGTCATCCGGAGGTCGCCGTCCAGCTCCTGCGGGCGCTGGCGCAGCGGCTCCGCAAGACCAACGACGTCATGGCCGACCTGGTGTTCACCGATGTGCCGGGACGTGTCGCCAAGGCGCTGCTCGACCTGGCCGAGCGGTTCGGACAGCCGTCCGAGGCGGGTTTGCACGTGCACCACGACCTCACGCAGGAGGAGCTGGCGCAGCTGGTCGGCGCGTCCCGCGAGACGGTCAACAAGGCGCTCGCCGATTTCGCACAACGGAACTGGCTGCGCATCGAAGCTCGCGCGGTCGTGATCCTCGACATCGAACGCCTTCGCAAGCGCTCCAAGTAACAACCTGGGTCCGCGCTTGAGCCAGCGCGTGATTCAGGCAGTGGTCTGGCGCATGGTTCAGACAGCGCCGTCTGAACCCTCGTGCCCTTTCAGATAGTCAAGCTGCGCTTGGACGGACGCCTCGGCCGCCCCCCACAGCGACTTGTCGACGTCCGCGTACACACGTTCGACGACTTCGCGTGCCGTCCGCGCACCCGCCGCTACGGCGGCCTCCACCTGGGCGAGACGCTCGCGCCGGTGAGTGATGTAGTGATCGAGGACGGCGATCGGATCGTCCAGCTTCGGCCCGTGACCTGGGAGGATCGTGGCGGCCTCGACCTCTGTGGCGAACGCGCGGAGCCGGTCCAGCGAGCCGAGATAGTCGCCGAGACTCCCCTCCAGGACGGTCGTCCCGTAGCCGAGGATGGTGTCGCCGGTCAGGACGGCGCCGTCCGCCGGAAGCCAGAACGTCAGCGAGTCGTCGCTGTGCCCTGGCGTTTCCATGATGCGCAATTCCAGCCCGCCGGTGACGACGACGTCACCCTCGGCCAGGCCCTCGTCACCGAGCCGGTGCCTCGGATCCAGCGCCCGCACCTTGACGGAACCCCCCGCGAGGCGTGCGAACTTCCCCGCCCCGGCCGAATGGTCGGGATGGCCATGCGTGAGCAGGACGAGCCCAACGCGGCGACCCTGGGCTTCGACCGTCTTCAGGACGCGCCTGAGGTGCTTGCCGTCCTTGGGGCCGGGGTCGACGACCACGGCCTCGTCGGAGCCCGGCTCGGCGATGATCCACGTGTTGGTGCCGTCCAGGGTCATGACGGACGGGTTCGGCGCAAGCACGCAGGTCGCTCGTTCGGTGCCCATTCCGTCGATCTCCGTCATGTCCCCCATCCTGCCCGAGGCCCGATCCGGGGGACGGACCGGGTTCCAGCCGAGACGATCAAGATGCCGAAGGGCCGACGTCCCCGCCAGGCGCCACATCACGGCCTTGGCCACCGCGTCCCTGCGCCGCACGCCTCCGCTCACCCCCGGTCCGCGCGCTCATCTCGTTTGTAGTGCCGCGCGGCGGACTCCGGCAGCACGAGATACGCCTCCCCGTCGATGATCTCCGCAGTGGGCTCGTGGGCGATGATCCGGCGCGACGCGGCCAGCACGTCCGCGACCGAATCGAATTCGGCCAGCTCGGCCAGCGTCGCGACGGTCGGCGGGAGCATCGGCCACTCGCCATCACGGCCCCGCTCGGCGGCCTCCGCCGGACGCACCCAGGCCACCCGGTCGGCCTCCGTGCTGACGTCCCCGGCCCGCTGCCCCGCGGGGATCGCGGCGACGAAGAACCGGGTGTCGTAGCGCTTCGGCTCGATCTTCGGGGTGATCCAGTGCGTCCACGGCCGGAGCAGATCCGAGCGCAGGACGAGACCGCGCCGGTCGAGGAACCCCGCGAACGACTGGGAACGATCCAGCAGGGCCTGCCGGTCGGCTTCCCAGTCCGCGCCGCGCGTGTCGTCCACAACCGTCTCCGCCGTGTGGCCCGCGAGCAAGACGAGCGTCTCCTCGAACGTTTCTCGGACGGCCGCGCATACCAGTTCGCGCGCGAGCGTCCGATCCGCGCTGAACGCCTTGCCCCACTCGTCCGGTGACGGTCCCGACCATGCGAGATCCGCCTCACCGTCACGCGGATCTACGGAGCCGCCCGGAAACACGTACGCGCCGGGCGCGAACGCCATGGACCGGACGCGGCGCAACATGAACGCCTGCAACCCGTACTTCTCGTGGTCACGAAGCACCGCGACCGTGGCGGCGGGACGCGCGGGAACGGGCTCGGCCCGGCCGCTCCGGACGTCCTCGATCCGGCCTCGGAGCGACTCCGGCAGCTTCAGCCCGTGCACCGTGATCCCCATGGCGGCCCATTCGGACACACCGCACGACATTCCGTCAACCGGGCCGGAGCGGTCAGGCGATCTCGGCGATCAGCTCGACCTCGACGGGCACGTCCCGCGGCAGGACGGCCACGCCGACGGCGCTGCGCGCGTGCTTGCCCGCGTCGCCGAACACCTCGACCAGCAGATCGCTCGCCCCGTTGATCACCTGGGGCTGACCGTGGAAGTCCGGCGCGCTGGCGACGAAGCCGACGACCTTCACGATCCGCGCGACGCGGGACAACTCGCCGACCTCGGCCTTGAGCGCCGCGATCGCGTTCAGCGCGCAGATCCGTGCCTGCCGGGCGCCCTCCTCCGCGTCGACTTCGGCGCCCACCTTGCCGGTCGCACCCAGTTCACCCTTGACCAACGGGATCTGCCCCGCCGTGTAGACGAGCGACCCCGTCCGGGCCGTCGGAACGTACGACGCGACCGGCGGGACCGCTTCCGGCAGCTCCAGCCCCAGCTCGCGGATTCTTTCCTCTGGCGTGCTCATGGCCACTCCTCCTCGTTGAGGGGTCACGACTGCACTCTCGTTGAGGGTCAGGACTGCACTTCGCGCTTGAAATAGGCCACGAGGTTCTCCGGGTTCGGCCCGGGCAGGACGGTGACGAGCTCCCACCCGTCCTGGCCCCAGTTGTCAAGGATCTGCTTGGTCGCGTGCACCAGCAGAGGAACGGTCGCGTACTCCCACTTCTTCATGCGCCTCACACTAGCGATGGCTCCACACGCGTCCCGTTGGAACCCACCCGTCCGCATCGCCTTCCACACTGGCTTTCTGTCGCCAACCCACGGATCACGGGTTTTCGGCACGGAGCATGATGCGGCGAAGCAGATCCGACAGGGTTCGGCGCTCCTCCGCGTTCAGTTCGCCAAGCAGCCCCTTCGCGGCCGGGACTTCCGGCTGCTGTTCGGCGCCCGCGTCCTGTCGTCCTGCCTGGGAACAGCGGCCGTCCCCGGCGTGCGTCGGCTGGCCATGCCGACCCGACAACCCACGCCACGGCTCGACGCCCCTGAGCCCGCCCGTTGAGACCCCTACAAGCCCGGAAATTGGCGAACACGGCACCTGCGGGAGCCTGCCTCCCAGGGTTTCACCTCCAGGTTGTCGGATTAGGCGCCGTCGGCGTGGGGTTCGTCGGTCTGGGGCTGGCCGCTGGTGAGGCCGCGCTGGTCGTCGGACGGTGGCTGTGCGGGCTCCGACTCGGCATGAGGCTTCGGCTCGTCCAGCCCGATGACCGGCGGAACCTCGTCGGCGGACTCCAGGGACGGGGTGGACTCCGCCGCCTTCGCCAGCTCCTCCTCGGCCTTGGCGAGCCGCTCGCCGAGGTCCGGCTTGGCCTCCCCGCCTCCGGTTCCGCTGTCACCGGAGTTGCTCGTGACGCGGTCGAAGAAGCGCAGGATCTCGACAGGCAGCGGCATCACCAGCGTGCTGTTCTTTTCTGCGGACACCTCGACGACCGTCTGCAGCAGCCGAAGCTGGAGGGCCGCCGGGTCCTGGGACATGATCTCGGCGGCGGCGGCGAGCCGCTTGGACGCCTGGAACTCGCCGTCCGCGGTGATGATGCGGGCCCGGCGCTCCCGCTCCGCCTCCGCCTGCCGGGCCATCGACCGCTTCATGCCCTCGGGCAGCGAGACGTCCTTGATCTCGACCCGCTCGATCAGGATGCCCCACGGCCCCTCGGTGATCTCGTCGATGATCGACCGCAGCCGCAGGTTGATCTTCTCGCGTTCGCCGAGCAGCTCCTGCATGTCGGCCTGGCCGATGACCGACCGCAGTGACGTCTGCGCCACCTGGGAGACCGCGTAACCGTAGTTCTGAACGTTCACGATCGCCTTCACCGGGTCGATGACCCGGAAGTACACGACGGCGTCGACGCGGACGCTCACATTGTCCTGGGTGATGCCGTCCTGCCCGGGGACGCCCATCGTGACCGTCTGCCTGCTGACCTTCTGCATCCGTTCGACGACCGGCACGATCGTCGTGATGCCGGGCGGACGGATCGCGCTCGGCCGCAACTGATCGCCCTTCTGTACCTGGCCGAACCGGAACACGATGCCGTGCTCGTACTGCTGCACGATGCGGATCGACGACGACAGGACGATCAGCCCGCCGACGAGGATGACGAGCACGATGACAAGAATGACCGCTTCCATCACGGACACCTTTCTCGCGTGGTCGGCGGGACCGGGGGAGGTCCCCTTGGGCCCCGGCGGTTCTGAACGGTGACGAATACCGTGCCGTCCAGGCGGAACCACCCGGGGGTGGTTCACGTTTCCCAGCTAACCGCGCGGGCAGGCCGATTGACAGTGTCCGCGGCGGTGATCGTGGACGGAACCGTGTCAGGGATCACTTGCACGAGGACGGGCCGCACCCCAAAGTGTTTGCCGAGTGAACGATATGGTCGATCGGGTGAGCGCGAGAGACACCGACTGGGACGGCGTACGCCTCCATGTGGTCACCGGAAAGGGCGGGACCGGAAAGACCACCGTCGCCGCCGCGCTCGCCCTCGCGCTGGCCGCCGGAGGCCGTAAGGTCCTGCTCGTCGAGGTCGAGGGACGGCAGGGCATCGCCCAGCTGTTCGACTGCCCGCCTCTTCCCTACGAGGAGCGGCGCGTCGCCGTCGCGCCGGGCGGGGGCGATGTCTACGCGCTCGCCGTCGACACCGAAGAGGCGCTCCTCGAATACCTCGAGATGTTCTACAACCTCAAACGCGCCGGGAAGGCGATGACCCGGCTCGGCGTCGTCGATTTCGTCACGACCATCGCACCCGGCCTGCGCGACGTGATCCTCACCGGGAAGACGAGCGAGTCAGTCCGGCGCAAGAAGAAGGACGGTTCGTTCATCTACGACGCCGTCGTCATGGACGCCCCGCCCACGGGTCGCATCACGAAGTTCCTGAACGTCAACGACGAGGTCTCCGGGCTCGCCAAGGTCGGCCCCGTCCGCAACCACGCCGACACCGTGATGAAGGTTCTGCGCAGCCCCGAAACAGCCGTGCACTTCGTCACCGTCCTGGAGGAGATGCCCGTCCAGGAGACCATGGACGGCATCCGCGACCTCACCGACGTCGGCCTGCCCATCGGCGGGGTCGTCGTGAACATGGAGCACCAGCCCGTCCTCACCGAGGACTCCCTCGCCGCCGCCGCGACCGGCGCCCTCGACCTGGACGAGATCATCCGTGGCGTGAAGGCCGCCGGGCTCGAACACGACGCCGAGTCGATCGCCGCCGTCCTCGCCGCCGGGGCGGGCGACCACGCCCGCCGCACCGCCCTCCAGCGCCGCGAGAAAGAACGCCTCGAAGCCATCGATCGCCCCCACTACACCCTCCCCTTCCTCTCCGACGGAATGGACCTCGCCGGCCTCTACGACCTGGCCGCCGCCCTCCGCGCCCAAGGCGCCGCATGACCACAAAAGACACACAGCCCCACCGGCTCCGTTTCCCCGCACCCGTGGTCGACGCACACCGGCATCCGTCGATCGCCGCGGCGCGCAACCGCGGTCTCCACCAACCGACGTACCCTTCCGGTAGGACGGGAAAGGTGAACGGATGAGCTCGACCGGGGGCAAGACCCCGCCCGCTCTCGACGTCGACGCGCTCCTCGACGACCCCCGCACGAAGATCATCGTGTGCTGCGGCTCCGGCGGCGTAGGCAAGACGACGACGGCCGCGGCCCTCGGCGTCCGCGCGGCCGAGCGGGGACGGGACGTCGTCGTCCTCACCGTCGACCCGGCCCGGCGGCTCGCCCAGTCGATGGGCCTGTCCGAACTGGACAACAACCCGCGCAAGATCGAGATCAACGGCGACGGCGAACTGCACGCCATGATGCTCGACATGAAGCGCACCTTCGACGAGATCGTCGAAGCGCACGCCGATCCGGACCGGGCCAAGCAGATCCTCGCCAACCCCTTCTACCAGTCGCTGTCGTCCAGCCTGTCCGGCACGCAGGAGTACATGGCGATGGAGAAGCTCGGCCAGCTGCACCGCTCCGGCGCCTGGGACCTCATCGTCGTTGACACACCCCCTTCCCGAAACGCCCTCGATTTCCTGGACGCACCCGAACGAATGGGCCGCTTCCTCGACGGCCGCTTCATGAAGCTCCTGGCCGCCCCGGCGAAGACCGGCGGACGATTCGGCGTCAAAGTGATCAGCGCCGGCTTCGGCGTGTTCACCGGCGTGCTGAACAAAGTCATCGGCGTCCAGCTCCTCCGGGACGTGCAGACGTTCGTCGCCGCGTTCGACACGATGTTCGGCGGGTTCCGGGAACGAGCCGAGAAGACGTTCAAGCTCCTCCAGACCCCCGGCACCGCCTTCCTCGTCGTCGCCGCACCAGAACCGGACGCGCTCCGCGAGGCCTCCTACTTCGTCGAACGCCTCGCCGCGGAACGCATGCCCCTCGCCGGCCTGGTGGTCAACCGCGTCCACGAGCCCGCCGCAGACACACTCTCCGGCGGAGGCACGACCACCTCCCGGAACGATCTCCTGTCCGCCGCCCGCGCCCAGGCCGCCGCCGAGACCCTGGAAGAACGCGGCGAACACACACTGACCGCCGCCCTCTTCCGCCTCCACACCGACCGGATGCAACTCGCCGCCCGCGAGGAACGACTCCGCGACCACTTCGCGTCGACACACCCGTCCGTCCCGGTCACGGCGGTCCCCGCACAGGCAGAAGACGTCCACGACCTGGACGGCCTACGCCAGGTAGGCGAAGACCTCGCCGCCCCCACCGCACCCCCGACCGCCGCCTAACAGTGATGATGGGTGAGCACCTCCCCGCCGGGGTCTGACCCACCGCCCATGCCAGGCCAGCGGCCAACCGAACTTTCATGCACCCCAGCCTCCCCGCCGCACCACCCCCCAGCAATCAAAACGCCACCCTGTGGATAACCCTCCGCTCCCGAATCCCCACCGGCCCACACCAGGAGCGTCACGGTCACCGACCCACTTGCGGCCACCGACCCACTTGCGGCCACCGACGCACCTGCGGTTGGGTCAAACGGACGGGTACGGGCTGGTCATGGTGTCGAAGTACGCCTCCGGGGCCTCTTCGAGGTAGTCGAGAACGTTGGCGAGGAACTCGCGCAGCGGCGGGTACTGGTTGTGCTGGTCCAGATCCTCCTGCGACCTCCAGACCTCGTACAGGAAGAACCGTCCATCCGGTTGCTCGTGCAAGTGATACTCCAGGTTGCCCTCTTCCCGTCGCGTCGACTCCACCAGCGAGGACAGCAGGGCACGCACCTCAGCGGCACGTTCAGAGCGTGGCCGCAGGAAACCGTAGAGGGCGATCGGCATTCGTTCAGTCGTGTTCATGGGTCAACGCTAGAATCTGACATCAATGTGAGTTTCAAGGCGAAGCGGTATGGAGTGGATCACATGAGGATCGGGGAGTTGGCACGCGAGACGGAAGTGTCCGTCCGCCTACTGCGCTACTACGAGCAGCAGGGTCTTCTCCCCGCCGAGCGGACGACCGGTGGCCACCGGCAGTACGCACCCGACGCACCGGTCACCGTCGCACGGATCCGCACACTGCTCGCGGCGGGGCTGCCCACCCGGGTCATTCGCGACCTCATGCCCTGCTTCGCCGGTGACGGCATCGAGTTGCAGGCGTGCGTCCTCGACCATCTCAAAACACAGATGTCGGACCTCGACACCCGCATCGCCGAACTGACCCGCGCCCGCACCGCCCTCGGCGACCTCTTCGACGCCTCAGTCCAGACCAACAACCAGAACGCACTAACCACAACCACGCCCTAACCACCCCGCAGCCCAGCCCGACGCCCCCTGTCAACCGCAGACCACCGCATCTGTTGCGGGACTCCTGCCGAGCACTTCGGTGAGTGCGGACAAGTAGCTGTGGACGGGCGTCGGGTTGCCGAGATGCTCGGGCAGTCGGCGTAGCGGCGTCGAGAGATCTGGCCCGTCCACCAGCGTTGCGATGGCGTTGCTGATGAGGGCGGGGCGAAACAGGCTGCGGACCCGGTGGGCGAGTTGTTCGTTCTCTGGGCGCTGCGCGGCGTTGGGACGCGGCGCAGGCCGGCAGCGGTCAGGGTGGTCGTGCGGCCGCTCGTGGGTGGCGCAGGGTGGCGGGCAGGGTGGAGTCCGCGTGGCGTTCGTATCGGCAGGCTCGTACCTCGAAAGGTACGAGCCTGCCGTCACGCTCTTTATTAGACCCTGCCGGTCATCAGCCCTGTAGAGGACGGACCGCTCTCCAAGTCCGTGGCAACTGGACGACCGCCGTGGGTCAGCTCGCTACGAGTTCCTGCTCGTCAACGTCCACCGACCGCTCGTACTCTTCCTTCGCGGTCTCCAGCAGGTCGCGCCATGAACGTACATCCGGCCGACGGCGCAGCAGTGCACGTCGTTCCCGCTCAGTCATTCCGCCCCACACACCGAACTCGATCCGGTTGTCGAGGGCGTCAGCGAGACACTCCGTGCGTACCGGGCAACCGCGGCAGATCATCTTGGCTCGGTTCTGCGCCGCTCCCTGCACGAACAGGGCGTCCGGATCCGCGTTACGGCAGGCGGCGCGGGCGGTCCAATCCGTGATCCACATCTTGGCCCCACTCCCCTAGGGTCTGTGTGTCGATTTGCGCTCCTTGGCCGGACGGGCGCGGACGTCAGGCCGCCAAACGAAAGCCGTGGGGAAGAACTTACGGAAGCGAGGGACGTTTCAACAGTCCCCGATGGGCCCATTCTCGATATGGCCCACCGGGGCCATATCGCCGGAACGGACTAGTTACCTGTAGTTGACGCGCCAGACACGGCACAGGTTGTCATCATGAGGGCATAAGGGACGAACATCATGGTCAGCCCCAGCCCGGAAGGTGCGGCTACGGGGGACGTGGTCCCAAATGCACTGGTCATCCCGCGTACTCTAGACCCCGTGCGCGTTGCGAATACGGATCGGATGAAGGCGGCATCCACGCTGATCAGGCTTCTTGGGGCCGGAGTGGTCGCAGGTGTCCTCCTCGCGTTCATCGCGTTGCCCGCGGTCGGGAGTGCCGGGCTGACCGCCCGCGACGCCGCGAACAACTTCGAGGACATGGACAGCCATCTGAAGACGACACCACCGTCCGAGAAGACGGTGGTGTACGACTCGGACGGCAAGCAGGTCGCCACGTTCTTCGACAAGTACCGCGAGTCCGTCCGGCTCGACCAGATCAACCCCGTCATGCGGCAGGCGATCATCGACATCGAGGACTCGCGCTTCTACGAGCACGGCGCCCTCGATCTGAAGGGCACCATCCGCGCGCTGGCGTCCAACGTGGAGTCCGAGCAGACGCAGGGCGGTTCGACGCTCACCCAGCAGTACGTCAAGAACCTGCTGGTCGACGCCGCCAAGACGCCGGAGGAGTACCGCGAGGCCACCGCGACGACCGTCAGCCGCAAGGTCCGCGAACTCCGCTACGCGCTCGACATCGAGAAGCGGCTGACCAAAGACCAGATTCTTGAGGGCTACCTCAACATCTCCTACTTCGGCGCGGGTGCGTACGGCGTCCAGGCCGCGGCGAAGCGGTACTTCAGCGTCCCCGCCTCGCAGCTCACCGTGGGGCAGGCCGCGCTGCTCGCCGGCATCACGCAGAACCCCACCGCGTACGACCCGATCCGCAATCCGAACGACGCGCGCAAGCGGCGCGACGTCGTCCTCAACCGGATGGCCGAGCTAGGACACATCACCAAGCCGCAGGCCGCCGCAGAGGCCGCCAAGCCCATCGAGCTGAACCCCACCGACCCTGTCGGCGGGTGCGAGACCAGCAAGGCGCCCTACTTCTGCGAGTACGTGAAGTACGACATGCTCAACATCCTGTCGGACGGCAAGTACTGGCAGCTGGAACCGAAGCAGCAGCAGAACGTCGTCAACAAGCTGAACCAGGGTGGTTACACGATTCGCACCACCCTCGACATGCAGGACCAGCGCTCCGTCGACAAGACGCTGCGCGGAGCCGTCCCGCCGGGTGGAAACCGCGTCGCCGCAGAGGCGATGGTCGAACCGGGCAGCGGCAAGGTCAAGGCGATCGGGGTGAGCAAGCGGTTCGGTCCCGGCAAGGGCAAGACCACCATCAACCTTCCCGCCGACTCCGCGCACGGCGGCGGTAACGGTGTTTCCGCGGGTTCGACGTTCAAGGTCTTCACGCTCGCGGCCGCCATCGACCAGGGCATTCCGGTCAGCACGACGATCAACTCGCCGCAGACGACGACCGTCAGTGGCTTCCAGACCTGCAAGTACAGCGGGATGTACCGGGGCAAGAAGGTCAAGAACGCGGTGCTCGGCGGCGGCACCTGGACGCTGTCCAACGCGGGTGACAGCGAGGCGGGCAACTTCAACCTCAAGACCGGCACCTGGCACTCGGTCAACACGTTCTACGCGCATCTGGAGAAGCGCGTCGGCGTCTGCAACGCGGTGAAAATGGCCGAGAAGTTCGGCATGAAGCAGGGCAACGGCAACCCGCTGCTGCCGATCCCGTCCCAGGTCCTCGGCGTCAACGACATCGACATGGTGCACCTCGCCGCCGCCTACGCCGGGTTCGCCGCCCGCGGCAAGTACTGCGCGCCGATCTCGGTGACGGAGGTCGTCGACCCCGAGGGCAAGCACCTCAAACTGCCCAAGCAGGACTGCCACCAGGCCCTCAACGCCGACGTCGCCGACAAGGTCAACTCCATCCTCCAGGGCGTCCTCACCCAGGGGACGGCGAAGGGACGCGCCATCGGCCGTCCCGCCGCGGGCAAGACCGGGACCTGCGAAGAGTTCACCTGCGCCGTGTTCGCCGGTTTCACCCCGAACCTCGCCGCCGCCACCGCCTACTGGGACTACCGAGGCCCCTGGACCCACAAGATGCCCGGCGAGTACGGCGCGGGCGTCCCCGGCGGGATCTGGCAGCGGAGCATGCAGAACGCGCTCGCCGGAGAGCCCGCGCCCGGATTCCGGACGCCGTCCCGCGACTTCGGCGACACCACCGACGTCCCGGACGTGAAGGGCCTCACCGTCGCCGCCGCCACCGCGAAGCTTCAGGAGGCCGACCTCCAGGCCCGCGTCGCCCCCGGTTCCGTCCGCTCGGACCAGCCGAAGGGGACGGTCGTCTCCACCTCACCGGCCCCCGGCAGCCAGGCCCCACCGGGAACTACCGTCATCCTCTACGTAAGCAGCGGCAAGGGCCGTGGCGAAGGGGACGACCGCCCCGGCAACGGCTGGCCTCCCTGGGGCAACTAACGCCAAGGAAACTCCTCAGCTCACGCCGGGCCGTCGGGGAGACGATTCCGGATCATCGCCGGAGAACGGTCACTGCGCGAGCTGACGCCTGACCTCGGCCGCGACACGTCCGCCCTCGGCGCGTCCCGCCACCTTCGGGTTCACGACCTTCATGACCTGGCCCATCGCCCGGGGCCCGGCGGCGCCCGTCTCGGCGATCGCGTCCGCCACCAGCGCCGTCAGCTCCGCCTCGCCGAGCGGTGCCGGAAGGTACTCCTCCAGGACCTTGCCCTCGTCGCGCTCCGCCTGGGCCTGCTCCTCGCGTCCGGCATCCCCGAACGCGGTCGCCGCCTCACGGCGCTTCTTCGCCTCCCGGGCCAGCACCTTGACGACGTCCTCGTCGGACAGCGCACGCGACTGCTTACCGGCGACCTCCTCCGTCTTCACCGCCGTCAGCGCCATGCGCAGGGTTCGGGTGCGCACCTCGTCACGCGCCTTCATCGCGGTCGAAAGGTCGGTCTCCAGCTTCTCCTTCAGGCTCATGCCCACCATCATGCCCGTGCGGCACCCGAAGCCTCATCGGGATTACCGCGGCGTGCAATTCTCTGGAAGCATGGAGGCGTGCGAAAGTTCTACGCCGCGCCCCTGGCGCTGCTGGGCGCGGGCGCCGCGACCTTCGGGTACGCCTCGGTGATCGAGCGGAACTGGTTCCGGCTCCGCCGCATGGACGTGCCCGTACTGCCGCCTGGCCGCCCGCCGGTGAAGATCCTGCACATCTCCGACGCGCACCTGACGCCCGGCCGGTCCCGCCTGATCGACTGGGTCCGTTCCCTGGACGCGCTGGAACCGGACCTCGTCGTCAACACGGGCGACTCGGTCTCCCACCGCGACGCCGTCGGCCCCTTCCTGGACGCGCTCGGCCCCCTCCTCGAACGCCCCGGCGTGTTCGTCTACGGGTCGAACGACCTCTACTCACCCATCTTCAAGAACCCCCTTCGCTACATCTGGCGGACCAGCAAGTCCGACTACGCGCGGGACCATCGCGAGCCTGACCTCCCCTATCGTGAGCTGGGCTCGTCCCTCCAGACCGCCGGCTGGCTCGACCTCAACAACCGCATCGGCCGTCTCAAGGTCGGCGAGCTGGACGTCGAGTTCGGCGGCATCGACGACTCCCACATCAGCCGGGACCACTACGACAAGATCGCGGGCCCGGTCGACCCGCAGGCCGACGTCCACCTCGGCGTCATGCACTCCCCGGAGCCCCGCAACCTCGACCGCTTCACCGCCGACGGCTACGACCTCCTCCTCGCCGGTCACACCCACGGCGGCCAGGTGCGCGTCCCCTTCTACGGCGCCCTCGCCACCAACTGCGGCATCGACCGTCCCCGTGTGAAGGGCCTCCACCGGCACCGCGGCTCGTGGCTCCACGTCTCCGCGGGCCTCGGCACCTCCCCGAAGGCCCCCATGCGCTTCTGCTGCCCGCCCGAGGCATCCCTCCTCACCCTCGTCCCCCGCCGATGAGCCTCCGCGAACGCTGGAAGACCGAACGCCTCCAAGCCTCCGCGTACGACTACGCCGTCCAGAACCGGTACCTCTCGCGCCTCGGTGCCCGCGTCCTCTGGAACTACGACATCACGCACCTCCGACAGAACATCGCCGCCCAGGACCCGTCGGCCCTCACCCTCGACATCCCCTGCGGCGGCGGCCTCGCCGTCGGCGACAACCCCCGCCACATAGCGGCCGACCTCTCCTGGACGATGCTCACCCGCGCCCGCCGCAAGACAGCGACCCTCCTCCAGGCCGACATCTACGCCCTGCCCTTCCCCACCGCCACTTTCGACGCCTGCGTCACCTACAACGGCCTCCACTGCCTCCCCGACCCGGCAGCCGCGGTCGCCGAACTGGCCCGCGTCCTCCGCCCCGGCGGCACCCTCCGCGGCACGACCATCGTCCGCGGCACCTCCCGCGACCCCTTGATCAGACTCATGCAGCGCAAGGGCCTCTTCGGCCCCTCCGGCACCATCACCGACGTCCGTACCTGGCTAACGGCCGCGGGTCTGACCAACATCATCCTCACCCCCTCCGGCGCCATAACCGGCTTCACAGCCCAACGCCCCCCGGACCCGGCCCCAGGTAAAATAGGGACGCACCACCCCCCACCATCCGCTAAGGTGGACTAGGCGCCGGGAGACCGTACGACTCCCGGGCAGCCACCACCGGGGTGTAGCGCAGCTTGGCAGCGCGCTTCGTTCGGGACGAAGAGGTCGTGGGTTCAAATCCCGCCACCCCGACAGCCAAGTACCAGGTGAGACAGGGTCTCGGAGATCACTCCGAGACCCTTCTTAGTTCTAAGGGTCAAAGAGAGCCGAACGAGGAGCCACCGTAACCGGACTTATGCTGACTTGGCGGCACCGAACACGGCGTTGATCGCCTCGGCGCCCTTTGTGATGACCGGCTTGAGTGATGCCGATAGAGCTCTTCCCTGCCTGCCGCGGACGAGTGCCCGCAGCGGACCCAGAGCAACTCGTCCAGCACGGCCCCCGGCAACCCCAGGGCCAGCGCGAGCCTCCAGAGACGCTTCCCGCCTTGCCGTCAGCTCCTCCAGCACGGCATCACGTATTCCCTGCGGGACGTGCGTGTACCAGCGCTGAGCCGACCCATCCTCGTGGCCTATCCGCTCGTCTGCCGGGACTGGCCGGATACCTGCCTCCTCCAACACCGTCCGATGACCGTGCCGCAGACCATGCGGCGTAAGGTCCGCAGAATCGGCATCCAGGACATTTCTGCGTGCGTCCCCGCATGGGACGCCCAGGGAAACAGCTCGGCCAGCAGCGGCACTGGCCGCGCGGGCTCGGCGCCTCCTTTGGGATAGCAGCCTGACGCGGCCGGGCCGAACGCCCACGCGGGCGAAGCCGCTCCTCAAACGGTGCGCCGCCCTGACCTTCGGTCCGTTCCTCGATGGGTGTGAACCTCGGCTCGGCGACCGCCGCCTTCCCCGCGACCGCGTTTGCTCGGCAGATGAGAACGGCCTTCACCCCATTTCGGCGCTGCCGCAGGTGAACGTGGTCTCCTGAAACAGTTTCGGCGTGAGGGCGACACCGGTCAGGTGCTCGGCGAGGGCGACCGGTCGGGTTCGGGGTTGTCGTCAAAGTGAAGGCCGTTGTGAAGCCGTCAGACGGCAAGTCCCTCCACAGCAGTTGCTTGGCCGTGGCAACCCCACCGTGGTCACTGATCATCTGGAGGAACGGGACGGCGTTGTAGCCCAACTCTCGCTTGGCGGCCTGGTAGATCCCCACCATGGCCCGACGGAACTACGCTCGCCATGCTCGCCTCCCCTGAGCCCCGGTGCGAGGCCTGCTAAGCATCGCCTAAGGAAGGCCTGGCGAGTAACTCCGCATGAGCCAGCGAAAACGACTCGCGCTCATCCCAAGGCCCCCCGAACAGTCAGAGCTCCCTCCGAAGAGCCGATTTTAGGTCATTATACTATCGTTAAGACTCGACATCCTGTAAAGTCATTATCCGCAGTTCAATCCAGTGGGATCCACGGCGGAAATGGTGCGGTCCAACACCTCTAAGTCAACCGCAAGGATGGCCATCGCTGGCCACTCGGTCGCAGGACACCTCTACGGGCTCCCTCCCCGAGTCACCTGCCGCTCAACTGCTCGCCACGTGCCTGCACTGCCAGGCCATACCCGCGTGGTTTGGCGCCTTTGATGGACGACTGGGAGTCGGGGAGGCAGCTCCCCGGTACGCAGGGCCTGTGAGGGCAGTGAATTTGTTGGGCATCTCAGTCAAATCGGACATATCATGTCCGGATGGATCTATCGGCGATCACGCGCGACGCCGTCCTCGAGGCGATCGGCGAGTGTGACGAGCTCGGACGTCAGCGTTTTCTCGACCACTACGGTTTCGACCCTGCACGCCAGTACTTCGTTTATCACGACGGTGCCTATTATGATTCCAAGGCAATCGTGGGGGTTGCGTATCGTCACGTGACAGGTCGGCCGCTTACCGCGGATCAGTTCTCCGGTGGTCGCCAGACGGTCGTCCGGGCACTCGGTCGTTTGGGTTTCGAGGTGGTCAACGATGGGCCAGCCTCACCGCGACGGCGTTTGATCCAGGTCCTCGAGACGCTGCGCATCGCAAGCACCGCGGATGGGCCCGCTCGACATCAGCCGATAACCCTGCTCTGGGCCTTCGGAGGGGCAGCGCACCGCCATCCGCGACTCGTGCCATGGCGAGATGCCTATTCCAAGCTACGCGACCTTATGCACGAGTATGGCCAACTCAACTCAAGGCCAACTCCCGAGTTTCCCATCGTCGCGTTGGCCCGTACAGAGATTTGGGAACTGCATGGCCACACTGGAGCAGTACCCGCCGCGCATGGTAATCCGATCACCTGGCTAGAAGAACAAGATCCGCATTGTGGTCTGACAGCGTGGGCGTATGAACTCATGGCGTCCAGTGAATCAGCGCGCATGGAGGCAGTTGCGACGCTCGGTCAACGATTTTTCGGGGGCAAGCTACCAAAAGAACTGTTGACAGAGGTCGGCCTTCATCAAACGGGACGTTCTGTCGCGGCGCCATCGGGGCGATCGAATCGACGAGCGGACTACTTGCGCCTTTGCCAGACGGTAGAGGCGGCTGAAGCACGTGGCGACCATGACCGGACCTCAACCACTCACCGGGAGCAGCCCGTACGCTCTGCGAGCGCGGTCAAGGCCGTGCTGATCCGAAGTGGTGGTCAGTGCGAGAACCCGCTGTGCACCGGCCAGCCGGATGACGTGAATAGGAACGGCGAGCCACTTCTTGAAGTGGACCACGTCACAGACCGCGCCGCCTGGGGACGCGACCACCCCGTTCAAATGGTCGCCCTCTGCCCCAACTGCCATGCCGTTAAGACAAGGGGCCGAACGAGGGAACAGCTCAGAGAAATTCTTCGCTTGGAGGCGCGAACGAGACACACGACTTGGCTGTCTCAGACCTGACTTGCGTGCTCAGGTGATGTCTGAGCAGGACCGTTCCTTAACCAGACCGGGAACGGTTCCGGCAATCCCCTCATCCCCAGTGTCGCCGACGCGGTGACCACTCTCATGCCCGATGGGCTGGTCGGGTTCGAGGGCGGGCAGGTGAGCGAGTTCGCGCGCTCCGGCGAGGGGCCTCGGGCGGGACCAAGGAACGGGTCGGTGTGGGTGTGCGGCCGGATACGGGCTAAGGGTCGAGGCCGTCCGGACGGACAAGGCTATTCGTCGTCCGTGGCGTCCTCGCCGTCCGAGGTGTCGGTAGGAACCGGCAAGTCTGAGTTCCTCTTGGCCCGGACGACTACGACCGCGCCGTGCGGCGCACGGTCGAGGGCTCCAATGGCGCATCCTCGGGGCGCTCGCGCCGGGCGGGTGCTTCCGTGTCCTGTGACTCGCGCTTTCGCGGCGTGTGCCGTGTTGGCGGGATGTGGGTAGCGTTCGGGAGCATGATCAGTGTTGAACTGTGTGATGTGTTAGAGGACTTTGGTCGGCTGGTCGGCCGTGTTGAGGAGACTGGGGAGCGGGCGGGCGTTACCGAGGGTGGGGAGCTCGTCGGTGTGCTTCTTTCGGCGGCCGAGTTGGTCGAGTTGGAGCATTACGCGCAACGTGTCCAGCGTGGGGGGCGGCGTCCTCGGGCGAAAGCGGGGCGGGAGCGGCCGCTCGGGCCGGAGCGGCAAGGTTCTTATGTTCGGTTTGTGCACGCTGACGGGGTGCGGAGGACGTTCACGCGGGACCGCGTGGTGGTGGCCGAGCTGCGGTCTGTGGAGGAACTCGACTGGCTGGAGAAGAGGGCGCGTGTCGGCCGCCAGGGCTACATGGACCCGAAGCAGGCGGTCGCGTTCGAGGAGTTTCTTGCCCGCCAGGCGCCGATCGGCGATGGCATCGCGTGGATCGCCGATGGTTGGAGGAACCAGGAGCCGTTCACGGTGCTTGAGTTCATCAAAGGCCTGCCATCCGAAGAGGTCGCGCTCGCCTACGGGGCCGATGTGCGGGACATCGAGGATGGGCTGACGCTTCGGCAGGTGTGGGAGCGCGATAAACGCGAAGGTACGGACGACGTCTATAACGTGCTCGTGTTTGGGGAGGAGTTGGGGTGGACATGGCTGGGCTATCACGACTTCGACGGCGCCTTCTCGCGCTCGCTCGATCCGCCTCCCGCGAAACAGATAACGACGACCGCCACCATGGCCCGAGCCATTTATGACTTCGACTATTATGAGGAGGGCGTGTACCAGAATCCGTTTCCGGTCGAGGATGACGAGCAGCGCGACATGTACGAGCTCATCTGGTATACGCCGGGCGAGGCGCCGTTCGAGCCGGACGCGCCGCTGGCTTTCCTCAACACGTACGTTCGCGGTGCGGAGGAAGTGACCGACTGGACGGACGGCATTCCGCTGTTCTTCGCCGCGCTGGAACGAGCCTTCGGCCTGTCCCTGCCCCGAGACGCGATCAGGTCCGGCCAGGTACGCTGCGCCCGTCCAGCCCGCCGTTGAACAGCCATCGTCCCCTGGAGCCTACTTGGGCCTTTAGCCACTTGCTGGAAGGTCGATGAGGAAACCGACGCCGATGATGCTGATTTGGTGCCTTAAGTAGCCGATAGGTTACGGGGTGACGTTCTTCCTGCGCTATCCGCGTGGACGTGGCCCCAGGATCTGGGAGGGTGCGGGGGGAGTGGCCGCCGGGCCCCTTGTCAGGGCGGGGCAGGCTGGGCATGAGGACTTGGGGATTGTTGTGGGCGGGTGCTCGGTGTGGAGCGGGGCCAGTTTTGGGGCAGGTTAGTGCTTGAATACCTTCGTGACCATTAGAGTTTCGTTTGATCCTGTTGTTACGGCTGAGGAGCGCGCCCTTCTGGAGGCGCGGCCGGAGTTGTTGCATCCTGCTGGCGGGGTGCGGCCGTCGGGGTCCGTTGGTGGGCGGACTCCTCGGGACGTGCTCTTCAGCCTTTGGAGTGCTCCGCTGTGGGCCTTTCTGCCGCTTGTCGTTGCTCCGTTCTACGGGCGCAAGGTGGCGGTTGCAGGGGCGATTGGGCAGGTCGCGGCGGTGGCGGTGCTGTTGCTCGTGCCCTGGGGCGTGGTCGTGCTGTCGGGGGTGGCTGTCGTCGCTTTTGGTGTGCTGGTGGCGCGGTGTGGGGAGGGGCGGGTTGGTACCCTTGCGCGGCGGCTTCACGGGTCCTATGTGCTGCCGGGTGACCTCAATACCACCTCGTCCGATCTGCTGGGACGGCTCCAGGAGGCGGTTCGGGTTGTGCTGTCGGCCGATGTCACCAAGGAAGGGATGCTCGACGATCTGCGGAACGCCGTCGTGCTTCCGGCGCAGGAGTGGGAGGTCGCCCAGACTCTCCGGGAGATCAGCCGGCTGCGGAGGGAGCAGCGGGCGGCCCGCAAGGCCGGGGAGAGTGCCGAGCTCGCGCAGGTGATGGAGCCGCAGACCAGGGCGCTGAACTTGGCAAGGGCCTCGATCGCCGAGCGAGTAGAGGCGATTGAGCGGTATGCCGAGCAGGTCAAGGCCGCCGATCAGGCTCTTCTCCAGTGGAAGACCCTTCAGCGCTTGGCCGACAACAATGACGCCTACGGCGAACTGCTCGCACGGACCGTCCGGGACGAGCTGGCGATCGCGGAGATCGAGGGGCTCACTGAAGAGGCGGCGCAGGTCGAAGAGGCGCTGCGCCGTAGCGTGGAGAAGGCGCGCAGGACCGGGTTCTCGCTGCTGCCCGGCGGATTGGCGGAGGCGGGCTGATGGCGTCTGGAAAGTCCAGGGACAAGCGAGACAAGGACAAGAGCGAGAGTGACGTGCCGTTTCGGGCGCTCTCGCCTGGTGGTGAGGAGTTGTTCGGACGGCTCCCGGTTTGGCTGAACGTTCTCGGTGGGCTGGTCCTTGTCGGGATGCTCTGCGTGCCGCTCTTTCTCTGATCAGAGGTCCGAGATCGTTGCTCGGAGCGGCTCGCCCGTCAGCTTCCACCAGGCCGCGGCCGTGGCCAGTGTGCCGACCGTCGCGAGGACGAGTCGCCAGCCGGGGAGACCGCCGTTCTCAAGGACCGGGCCGCGTGCGTGCGGGTCGAACGTCCGCTGGATGTGGAGCTTGCCCCAGAGCCCGAGTTTGCGGGAGATCACGCTGGTGCCACCGAAACCGATCCCGAGCTGGGAGAACACTCCGAGGGTGACCATCCCCACCGCGAAGAAGCCGAAGGCCGCCTGGCCTATCGCGACCACTCCCGCGGCGCCCTGGCCGATGGCGACGACGCCCCTTGCCAACTGGCCGATGGCGATGACACCGTCCGCGACCCCGCCGATGGCGACGATTCCGGTGGCTTCATTCCCGACGGCGAACACACCGACCGCCTGAGGACTGACCGCGAAAACCCCCGGAATACCGTCCCCAACTGCCACAAGCTGCATGCGGTGAGCATAAAGGATCTTGCACCTTCGACGCTCACTCCGTGTCCGGAGATCGTGATAAGTCGTCCGCGATCCTGAGTCCTCTTGAACTGGAAGGTCTCATGGGGGATGAGAGAAGGCTGAGCATCAGCTGACGCGCGGCGTTCCGCATAAAGACGTGCTCGTGGGGCCGCGCGCTATGGGTGGTGGCGCATTGTGGCCCACGGGAGCCCTCACGGCCCGGGCGTTTAGTACCTGACAGTGATTGTCTGCGTACCTAGCGGGTTGTGGTGAGCACGCAGATGGGACGTTCGCGGGGAGGTCACGATCTTCTGCGAGGTGCTCAGGGATGAACTCCTCTCATGGATCCCAAGGTGTCCTGCCTGCTCGGTGTGTTGTGGGCGGACGTGTGCCTTGGGTGGATCGCCTTGCAGGTGGAAACGTGGGAGTCGTACCGTGGCATGGTGGGCGGATACGACATTTGTGGCGTAGCCAACAGTCAGGATCCACCGTGACCGTGATGACTCCTGTGACCATTCGCCTTCGCTCGGCGCGGCTTGTCGCTAGCATCTGCGGAGTCATTGCCGCGTGGCCTACACCGGTTGTCGCGTATCACGCATATCCGGCCTACAGGGAGACTCGAAATACGATGCTCATCGCGGGTACGTCGGACAAGGAAAGGAGCAACGGCCTACGAATGCTGCTTGATCGGCTCAGAGGACGTCGTCAAGCGGACAGAACGAGGTCGTATGCTCGATCCACCGATAGCGACTGTCTCTTCTGCAAGGTGGACGACCCTCAGATCAACAGGACGCTCTGCGAGAACGACCTGTTCTACGCGCGATATGATAACTTTCCCGCCAATCCCGGACATGTCGAGATCGTACCGAAGAGGCATGTTGTCTCGTTCTTCGACTTAGAGGATCACGAGGTGCTCAGCGCCTTCTCCCTGATGCGCACGGCCCGGGAAATGATCGACGAGAAGTACTTTCCCGAGGCTTACACGATCGGCGTTAACGATGGTAAGGCCGCGGGGCGGAGTATCGATCATCTACATATCCATCTGATTCCTCGGCACCAGGGGGATGTCGATGATCCCCGGGGAGGCATCCGGAAGGCCGCGCCCAACTCTGATCCGGACGCCTGGAAATAGGGCGCTACCGGACGGCGATGGCGACGAACCAGCCTGGTCGGCCGGAGTAATGGATCCTGGTGTCGGAGAAACCGGTCTTGCCCAGGTACTTCGTGAAGGTGTCGGGGTCGGTGAAGGTGAACCAGCGGCGGCCCTCCATTGATCCGCCGTTCCGCCATCCTTCGCCCTCGCCCGTTCGCATGCTGATCGCGGTGACTCCGCCGGGAATCAACACTCGGTGGATCTCGGTCAGCGCGTGCTCCATCAGCGCGACTGGTATGTGCAGCAGGCTGCCTGAGGCCCACACTCCGGCGACCGACGCGGGACGTATCGGCAGGGCCAGGGCGTTCAGTCGGACGAAGCTTGGGGGTCGGTCCCCGGCGGTCGATCGGCTCCGGGCCTGGTCGAGCATGACCGGGGCGTAGTCTCCCGCGATCACAGTGCGTCCGAGCGATGCGAGCAGTCGGCTGTCGCGTCCGCCGCCGCAGCCGAGGTCCAGGACCGGGAGGTGGTGGGGCGCTAGGCGCGCGAACTCGACGACCTCCGCGTGCAGGCCCGGGAATTGCTCATAGTCCTCTGATGCTTCCGTGTAGGTGCGGGCATTGGCGTCATAGGAGCCGCAGGTTTCTCGGGTGATATCGCGAATATCAGACATTTTCGAAACCGTCCTCCCCGACCACGAGGCTCAGCGAGTTGAGGACGTGCCAGATGCGCTGTGAGTCGAGGTCGTCGTGTCCATCGGAGACATCGAAGCTGACACAGCCCACGAACCTCGAACGACCACTTCTGATCGGGCTGGCGAAGACGGCCCCGCGATGACGGTAGCGCTGGAAGTCCTGCCAGCAGAACCCCATCACCGCGTCGTTCCCCTCCCGTGCTCGAAATGTATCGAATGCATCCTCATCCACCAGATCTCGGGCGAGTGCCGCTACATTCAGGCTCACCTCTTGGTCGAGCTTCCAGCATAGTCCGACGACGCCCACACCCATGGTCGGACGCAGATGCCGGGTTACCGGCGACGCACCGAGACGGTAGGTGGCGATACGTCTGAGTTCACCGCGTAGGGGATGCCGACAATTGCGTTTCCGTTGCCAGAAGTGCAGACCGAGATCACTCACCACTATCGGTGGCGCGATGACGGCGCAGGCTTCGATCAGCTGGCCGAACGCCGTAAGGACATGTCTGCGCATGACCAGGCGGCGTTCACCGCGATGGCGCCGTGACAACGATTCGGACGGGGTCGCGACGCCGAAGACGCCACCGACCAAGATCGTGGCAATCAGGGCGTAGGAGTATTGGTCGTCCAGCTCCGTCCAGGCCGTGTGGGAGGGGAACCCGTACTGTTTGCTGGCCAGTGTCACCGTTGCCGTGAGCACGACTATCCGATCTATGGAACGTGCCGTCGACAACCTCACCTGTCGCCATCCCCGTTTGGAACGCCGCATCCCACCGCGGGCTTGCCAAACCATACCCGGTTGGCGTAACAATATGACTGCCAACTTGACTGGATCATATTTCGGTCCACCTCATTAAGCGAACAGTCCAGTCCGAATTCGGTCGAGGTGATCCGTGGCCGAACGAGCTTCTTGCACCGGGTCCGACTTGTGTCAGGAACTCGCGGGAGCCGCCGACACCACCTTCCGCAGGATCTACGGCGGATCCCCGCCGGGAAGGATCATCGGCGGCGGCGGAACGGTGAGCCTGCTGGCGGATATGTCACCGCTCACACGAGGGCATCTCCTGCTGGTCCCCAACACGCACTATGTCAGTTTCGGCGCGTTGATGAGCGAACACGCCAAAGCGGTAACAGCGGCACTCGACGAGATAGTCCCCCACTATAGGACGAGTTTCGGCGAACCGGTCTTCCTGGAACACGGCTCAACGAGCCGGATGGATGGCTCAGCCTGCATCATCCATGCTCATATTCACCTGCTTCCCCTGCGATTCGACGAGGTCAACGCGCTGATGTCGCAGGACGGCCTGACGGGCACGCCACTAAGCGGGATTGTCGATCTAGAACAGTTTGGGGGGGTCGACATGCCATATTTCTACTGTGGAGACGCCGCCGACCACCGGGTGTACTCTGCCGTGCAGGCAAGGCCCAGGCAATATCTTCGCTCAGTGGCGGGAAGGCTCCTCGGCATCGCTGATCCCGAATGGGACTACGCCGTCGTCGTCCGCAAGAACCTTCTGATGGCGACAGTGGAGGCGGCCGCGTCCTGGAGACTCTCCCTGCCATAGGACATCGATTCCCCGCAGGAAGTTGAGGGTGTAACTCATGCGGAGCACCGAGATCGCCTCGGATGAACCGACACGGCTGGCCGACATCGTCGCCCCCATGTTCAGCGACCAGTCAGGCTGGACTCGACAACTCCGGGACGGAGTCAAGGTCGAACTCCTGGCGGGGGCCGACGCCCAGGACGACTGCGCCGTGTTCGGAGTCGACGGGCCAATGGAGATCGTCCTCGGCTCGGACTATGTTCGTGGCCCGAAGTTCCAGCTCTACGAACTGGGACATCTGTCGAACTACGACATCGGCTACTACCTCGCGATGGCCAACCTCAGCGATATCGCGGCGATGGGTGCGCTCCCCATCGCGCTGCTCACGGTCATCCGCTATCCCCGATCCCTGCCGGACGTGGACTTCACCGCGCTCATGGAGGGTATTCGCGACGCGTGCAGCCAGGTCGGCGCGCCCAATGTCGGAGGCGACATCGGCAGCGCCGAGCGAATCATCCTGTCGGCGTCCGCCATGGGAATCGTCGAGCGAGGCAGGTCGCTGCTGCGAACCGGTGCCCGCCCGGGAGACCGCCTCTGCGTCACTGGCCCCACGGGGATCGCGGCGTCGGCCCAGCGGTATTTCGGTGGCTCCGGCACCGACCGGGAGAAACTTCCGACGGCGAAGGAGGAGTCGCTGCTGTCCGCGTGGCGTCGGCCCCAGGCGCTCGTGCGGCATGGGCGCTGTTTGAGCACGAGCGGCCTCGTGACCAGTTGTCAGGACACCTCGGACGGTCTGAAGGCCGGTGTGCAGTCGCTGGCCGCCGCGAGCGGGGTCGGGTTCGTGGTGGAGGAAAGCGCGCTTCCCGTAGCCGACATCGTGGCCGAGGTCGCACAGCTCACCGGCGGTGATCTGACCTCGGTCATCCTGGGCGACTCGGTGGACTTCCAGCTCGTCTTCACCGTCACGGCCGATGGGGTGCCCCGGCTTTCCAAGTCCTTCGCGGACGCGGGCCTCCAGTTGACCGAGATCGGTTACGCCACGGAGGAACACGCGGTCTGTCTGCGGCGCGCGGATGGCCGAGACGAGGATCTTCCCGGCGTCCCCTGGCGTCACGCCACCTGACCACGGCGATTCCGAGACCGATGCGGGGAAGGCCCCGCCTGCTATTGGTGTGGGGTTGGGGTGACGCGTTTTTTGTGGGCTAGGGCGGCCAGGATTTCCCAGATCAGGCGGTGAGCGAGAGGTGGATGCCGTCGGAATTGGTGTTGCGTCGTTTATTACCGGGGTTAGGCCGCGTTCCTAGATTTCTTGCATGGTGTGGTGGCGCATGTCCTGGTTTTGCATCCAGGCATCTGCGCGTTCTGTACGCCACTGGGCTTGGCAATCGGGCTCGGCGTGGGTGGCGGGTGCTGTGTCGGCGGAGTGCTCTTGGGGATCAGTTGCTTGGCGCGTAGGGCCGCTAAAGCCACCTATTCAAGCCTACCCGCGTGACACTTTGCGAGTAATCGGTCACACACTGAGCGAATTGAGCGGTCATGGCGGCGTCCGGTCTTGGCCAGTGGTCATCTTGTGGTGCTTTGTCGGCGAACCTCATCCTGGGGGCGATTGCGTCCTCCGGGTCAGGGGGAGAGAGGTCGATGGACGGGGACATCCGGCTGAGACAGCGGCTCGCCGCTGGGGACGACGGTGCGTTGCAACACGCCTATGACCGATGTTCGTCCATGGTCTACGGATTGGCGTTACGGGTCACGCGGAGCCGCGAGGCCGCCGAGGAGATCACGCAGGATGTGTTCGTCTACCTGTGGGAGCACCCTTACAACTTTGATCCGGGTCGCGGGAGCCTGCGCACGTGGCTGGCATTGCTCGCCCATCGGCGTTCGGTCGACTGGGTTCGCAAGGAGGAACGGCAGCGAAACCTGCTGGACGCGGTCGGGGAAAGCGAGCCGTCCACCCTCATCATCGACATGATCATCGCCGCGGAGACGGGGGCGCGGGTGCGGGACGCGGTGGCGGAGTTGCCGCAGCGGCTGCGTGAGGCGGTCGAGCTCGCCTACTACCAGGGGCGAACCTACCGGCAGGCGGCGGCCGAATTGGGGTTACCGGAGGGTACCGTGAAGTCACGGATCCGTTCCGGGCTGCGCCGCATCGCCGACACCCTGGCCGAGGAGGGCAGCGCATCATGACCGAACCTTCGCTGGAGCTACGTGCGCGTACGCTCCGTGCCGCGCTGTCCCGGCGTGCCCCGGCCCGCAGAGCGCCTGGTTTCGCCCGGCCCTACGCCGCGGTCGTCGCCATGCTCGACGTCCTGCTGGCCGATCTGGACGAACCCGAGTGGACGTCAGCGGCCGCCGGTGAGTGGGACGCCCGCGACCTGGTCGCGCACCTGTACGCCTCGGACGGGCTGCTCGCCGACGCGATCGCGGGCACGACGTCGTCCGCCCAGGATGTCCCGGCGCGCACGGCGGAGGCGGTCGGCCGTCGGCTTCCGCTCCGGGAGACCCGGCTGGAGTGGCGACGCCAGGCGAACGCCCTCTGCGACGCCATGGGCGAGATCGACGCCGACCGGAGGCTGGAGGTGGGCGGGTTCAGGCTGTGTATCGGCGATCATTTCACCGCGCGCGCCTTCGAGACCTGGGTGCACACCGACGACATCGGCCGGGCCACGGACCGCGACGTGCCGCCGCCGCTCGCCGAACATGTGCATCCGATGGCGGATCTGGGCGCGCGGGGCCTGCCCGTGGCGCTCGCCCTGATCGGACGCGACCATCCCGACCGCGTCCTGCGGCTGATCCTGGACGGTCCGGGCGGCGGCCAGTGGACGGTCCCCCTGGGGACAGCGGCCACCGGCGATGCCCCGGACGCGCAGGTGCGGATGGACGTCGCCGAGTTCTGCTTCCTGGCCGGGGGACGCCGCGACCCGGAGACCGTCCGCGCCGAGACCAGCGGCGATCCGGCCGTCGCGCGCGACGTGCTGGTGGCGGCCTCCTTCTTCTCCGGCCCCTGACCCTCGAATTCACCGAAAGGCGAGGACCCGCCGCCAGCGTGGGGAACGGAGCTTCCGCTGGTGACGGGTCCTCAGAGGCGCACTGCGCTGTGCGTCGGGTGCTGGGAATCGGGGTTGTTCGGTCTCCTTTCCGTCGTCAGCCTGGACTTTCGGGGCTTACCATTCGGGGTCGGTGACTTACCGGGCCGTTCTCAGCAGCTGATGGAAACGAACCCGGACGTTCCGGTCTGCTTGATCTCCGGCGGGGTGTAGTTCGGCGGCGGGGTGAAGACGGCGAGCCAGGCGCTGTGGTAGAGGTGCTGCCCACCCGCGCAGGGCATGCGACCGAAGGCGTCGTTGCGGGTCGCCGAGCTGGCCTCGGTGGTCGAGATGTTCCCCACGACGCTGTTGTCGCGGACGATCACGGCCGAGACCTTGATGTTGTTGACCGGGGCGTCGCAGGTCGCGACCGCCTCGGCCTCGACCTGGCTGCCGCGCAGGCTGGGGGCGTTGACCCCGGAGTTGCAGTTGATGACGGGCGGTTCCGCGAAACTGGCGGGTGCCCGCGACGACCGGTACATCTTGATGTGGACGACCGTGGACTTGGCGGCCCCGGCTTTGAACGGCGTGACCTGCCGTTCCTGCGGTAACTGTGTCGCGGCCGTCGCGGGGGCGCCGGTGAGGCCGACCGCTGCGACCGCACCGGCCAACGCGGTGACGGCCACCCTGGTGGCGTGGGATCGACGTGGCATCTGCATTTTCCCGTCCTTCCGAGCCTGTCGCGCTTTGCTTGTCTCACCCGTTGTTCGCGTGCCGGCCCGGGTTGGATGAGGGAGGGCGCGTCAAGGTTTGCGGGCTACCGCGCCGTAGATGGCCACCTCTTCGGGATCGCCCCAGGGAGTGGCTTCGGGACGCCATCGCGAGCAGGAGACGATGCCTGGTTCGAGGAGTTCCATGCCGTCGAAGAAACGGCTGATCTGTCGCGGGGTGCGTTGGGTCAGCCTGGGGGTGCCGTGCCGGTTCCAGTAGGCGACGGCCTCGTCCACGTCCGGCATCGTGGGGCTGGTGATGGTGTGGGACAGGACGAGGTGACTGCCCGAGGGAAGGGCGTCCATCAAATGGCGGACGACGTTGTAGGCCGCGTCGTCCCCCTCGATGAAGATGACCACGCCAAGGAGCGTGAGCGCGGTCGGTCTGCTTAGGTCGAGCGTGGCGGCGGCCCGTTCCAGGATGTCGGCGGGGTCGCGCAGGTCGGCGTCCAGGTAGGCGGTGGCGCCCTCGGAGCTGCTGGTCAGCAGGGCGTTGGCGTGGACGTGGACGAGCGGGTCGTTGTCGACGTAGACGACGCGGCAGGACGGGTGGACCCGTTGGGCGACCTCGTGGATGTTGTCGTGGGTGGGGAGGCCGGTGCCGATGTCGAGGAACTGGCGGATGCCCGTCTCGGTGGCGAGATGGCGCACCGCGCGGCCGAGGAATACGCGGTCGGCGCGGCCGTAGTGGAGGATGCCGGGGTACAGGCGTTTGATCTGGTCGCCGACGAGCCGGTCAATTTCGTAATAGTCTTTGCCGCCGAGCCAGTAGTTCCAGATCCGCGCGGTGTGGGCCACCGATGTGTCGATCCCGGACAGGGCTCCGGGGTCGGGTGAGGTGCCGGTCACTGCGCGTCGCTCCTCCGCGTGTTCTGCACTGTTCCGGCGAAAGTACCAGCGTGGAGCGGTGGTCCGGGAGCGTCCGCGTGAAATACGGAAAACGGATGATTTCGCGTCGTGGCCTTTTGTGACCGAATCACCAAGACATGACCGGATAGTGGGGTTATCGGGAGATCGTCCGGCTACAGGAGTGGTGAGGAAACGAAACGGACGCGGGTGATGGAATGGCTCATCGGGGTGGACGGAGCGCACCGCTCAACTGGGAGCTGCTCCTCGCGTTGGTCGCTACCGGGTTCCTCATCTACGTGTGGGTGTGGGCGGCCACGCAAGGCGGGCCGCCCTGGTAACGCCAGCCCGGTAAGCCCCGGTAGGCCGCCCTGGTGAGGGCGTTCAGCGGGTCAGCAGGGCCCGCAGGGACGCCGTGACCTGCGCTGGAGCCTCTTCCGCCATGTAGTGGCCGCAGGTGACGGTGCTGTGGTGCAGGTCCTTGGCCCACGCGCGCCAGAGGGCGGCGGCGTCGAAGCCCAACGCGGCGCCCCAGTCCTGTTGCAGGACGGTGACAGGCATGTGCAGCCGGTTGCCGGAGTCGCGGTCGGCCTGGTCGTGTTCGACGTCGATCCCGGCAGACGCGCGGTAGTCGGCGACGATCGACGGGATCGCGTCGCGGCAGGCGTCCAGGTAGGCGGCGCGGACGTCCGGCGGCAGCGCGGACGGGTCGTTCGCCCACAGATCGAGGAAGTACCCGAAGAAGGCGTCCGGGGCGGCCGAGATGAGCTGTTCGGGTAGGCCGGGCGGCTGGGCCATCAGGTAGAGGTGGAACCCGACGGCGGCGGTGACGCCGTGCATCGCGTCCCACATGTCCAGGGTCGGCAGGACGTCGAGGCACGCGAGATGCGTGACCCTCGAAGGGTGTTCAAGACCGGCGCGGAAGGCGACGAGGGCTCCACGGTCATGCCCCGCTAGGGCGAAGTATTCGTGGCCTAGTGCGCGGGCCAGAGAAACGATGTCGGCGGCCATGGTGCGCTTGGAGTAGCCGTCCGTGGGCTTGTCGCTCGCACCGTATCCGCGTAGGTCGGGGCAGATGACGGTGTGGTCGGACGCAAGGTCGGCGGCGACGTGGCGCCACATCAGGTGGGTTTGCGGGAAGCCGTGCAGAAGCACGATGGGGCTGCCGCTCCCCGCGACGGCAGTGTTGAGTGACACCCCGTCGGCGACGGGGACGCGCTGGTAGTCGAAGCCAGGGATGGTCTGCATGGTGTGGGTCCTTTCTCGTGGATGTCCCCAGGCTGCACGGCGTAGATGAGCATTCGATGAGCGCGCTATAGCGTTGCCTGCGTGGCGGTGGTTTTCGGAGTGCTGGGGCCGGTGACGGCCTGGGACGGCTCCGGCGACGAGATCGCCCTGAAGGGGCCGAGGCACCGGGCCGTCCTGGCGCGGCTGCTCGTCGCCCGTGGACGGGTCGTCCCGGTGGCGCGGCTGGTCGACGACCTGTGGGCCGATCCGCCGGTGGACGCGGTCGGCGCGGTCCGCACGTTCGTGGCGGCGCTGCGCCGGGCGCTGGAGCCGGAGCGTCCGCCGAGGGCGCCGTCCCGCCTGCTGGTCACCGAGGGCCCCGGGTACGCGCTGCGCGCCGGTCCAGACGAGGTGGACGCCTGGCGCTTCGAGCGTGCGGTGGCCGCGAATGCCCCGGCGCGGGACCTGATCGCGGGCCTGGACGAGGCGCTCGGCTGGTGGCGCGGCCCCGCCTACGCCGAGTTCGCCGACGAGCACTGGGCGCGGGCGGAACGGTCCCGGCTGACCGAGCTGCGGCTGCGGGCCGTCGAGCGGCGGGCCGAGGCGATGCTGGACGCGGGCCGCGCCGCCGACACCGTGCCCGACCTGGACGCACACCTCGCCGAGCATCCCTGGCGCGAGGACGCCTGGCGCCTGCTAGCCCTCGCGCTGTACCGCACCGGACGGCAGGCGGACGCGCTCGCGACGCTGCGCCGCGCGCGGGCCCTGCTCGTCGACCAACTCGGCATCGACCCGGGCCCGGCACTGCGCCGCCTGGAAGAAGACATCCTCCGCCAGGCGGACCGGCTCGACCCAGGCCAGGACGCCGCGACGCGGGTGTGGGCAAGGGCGGCCGCCGCCTATGACCAGGCGGTCGCGTCCGGCGCGCGGGCCCGGCTGGAGTCGACGGTCGGGCTGCTGCGCGACCTCGCGATGACCGGGGGCGGCGGGCTCGCGGCGGCGCGCGAGCAGCGGATGGCGGCGATCACGGCGGCCGAGGAGCTCGGCGACCCGGAGCTGACCGCGCGGGTGATCGGCGCGTACGACGTCCCGGCCATCTGGACACGATCGGACGACCCACGCCAGGCCGCCGAGGTCGTGGCGGCAGCCGAACGAACCCTCGCCGCACTCCCCTCCCACACGAACGTAGAGGCGATCCGGGCGCGGTTGCTGGTGACGGTCGCGTTGGAGTCACGCGGCACCCGGTCGGGACGGGCCCGCGAGGCGGCGCTGGAGGCAGAGCGGATCGCGCGCGGCCTGGACGACCCCGCACTGCTGGCATTCGCGCTCAACGGCGTGTTCATGCAGACGTTCCAGCGTGCGGGGTTGGCTCCGCGCCGGGACGAGATCGGGGCCGAGCTGGTCGTGCTCTCCGTCCGGCACGGACTGGCCGCGTTCGAGGTGCTCGGGCACCTCGTCCGCCTTCAGGCCCGCAGCGCGCTCGGCGACTTCGCCGGGGCCGACTCCCACGCGGCGGACGCGGACCGACTGGCCGAACGCCACGAACGGCCGCTGGTGGCCGTGTTCACCGACTGGTACCGCGCGCTGCGACTCGCCGCGTCCATCGACACGACCACCGAGGAAGCCGAAACCGCCTATGCCGAGGCGATAGCCCGACTGGACGGTTGCGGAATGCCAGGTCTGGAGCACGGACTACCCGCGCTGGCCCACCTGTCCCTACGCCTGCGACACGGACAGCCCGCGCAAACAGACACCCACACCACCTGGGGACCTTACGAACCCTGGGCCAAGCCCGTCGTCCTGCTGGCACAAGGCCACCCAGCCGAGGCAGCCAAGGCGCTACGCCACACACCAGATCCCCCACGGGACCTGTTGTTCGAGGCCATGTGGTCTCTCACCGCCCGCGCGGCCATCGCCGTCGACGACCGCGAGACGATGACACGCGCCCGACACGAACTGGCCCCGGCCGCGGCGGAACTCGCCGGAGCCGCCAGCGGGCTGCTCACCTTCGGCCCGGTCTCCGCGCAGCTGGACGACCTCACCGCAGCCCTCCGCTGATCAGAGGTCGGGCAACGGGTCCTCGGGAAGGTCTTTCCCGGACACCTCGGCGTCGGCGGCGTTGATCACCGCGACATACTCGTCGCCGACCTCGAAATGGGTGCCCTTGAACTCGAACGTCGCCCCGGACCCGATCTCCACCGGCCCCATGCGCGCCGCGCGCGGGTAGGTGCCCCACACGCCTTTGGGCTTGTTTCGAGTGAAGTAGCCGGTGGTGACCACGGTGATCTGCGAGTCGGTCACCACGAACATGAGCCCTGTCCGTCCGCTGACGGTGGGTTTACCTGATACGGACGTTGGCTTGTTCTCTCTCGGGTAGGGCCGCAATCAGCCAGCGAGAGGAGAGGGTGTCGTGACGGCCGATTCGAGCAGTGGAGCGCAACCGGGGGACAACCGTCCGGTGTTGACCAACCGGCAGGGCCATCCCGTCTACGACAACCAGAACCAGCGGACCGTGGGTGCGCGAGGCCCGGCGACACTGGAGAACTACCAGTTCCTGGAGAAGATCAGCCATTTCGACCGGGAGCGGATCCCGGAGCGGGTCGTGCACGCGAGAGGTGTGACGTCCTACGGGTTCTTCGAGTCGTACGGGACGTGGGGCGACGAGCCGATCAGCACGTTCACCAGGGCGAAGCTGTTCCAGGAGCGGGGGAAACGGACACCGGTCGCGCTGCGCTTCTCCACGGTCATCGGCGGCCGCGACTCGTCCGAGACGGCACGAGATCCGCGCGGCTTCGCCATCAAGTTCTACACCGAGGACGGCAACTGGGACCTCGTCGGGAACAACCTGGCGGTCTTCTTCATCCGCGACGCCATCAAGTTCCCGGACGTCATTCACTCCCTCAAACCGGACCCGGTGACGTTCCGTCAGGAACCGGCGCGCATCTTCGACTTCATGTCGCAGACGCCGGAGTCGATGCACATGCTCGTCAACGTCTTCAGCCCGCGCGGAATCCCGGCCGACTACCGGCACATGCAGGGCTTCGGCGTGAACACCTACAAGTGGGTGAACCAGGCGGGCGACACCAAGCTCGTCAAATACCACTGGATGCCGAAGCAGGGCGTGCGCAGCATGACGGAGGACGACGCGGCGGCGGTCCAGGCCGGTGACCTCGGACACGCCACCAAGGATCTGCACGACGCCATCAACCGCGGCGATTTCCCGGAATGGGAACTGCTCGTCCAGCTGATGGACGACAACGACCACCCGGAACTCGACTTCGACCCGCTCGACGACACCAAGGTGTGGCCGGAGAACGATTTCCCCGCGCTGCCCGTAGGCCGGATCGTCCTGGACCGCAATGTGGAGAACAACTTCGCCGAGAACGAGCAGATCTCGTTCGGCACGGGCGTCCTGGTGGACGGGCTCGACTTCTCCGACGACAAGATGCTCGTCGGCCGGACGTTCTCCTACAGCGACACGCAGCGCCACCGCGTGGGCCCGAACTACCTCCAACTGCCCGTCAACCAGGCCATGGGCACGCGGGTGCGGACGAACCAGCGCGACGGGCAGATGGTCTACTACGTGGATTCGGTGGGCGAGAATCCGCATGTGAACTACGAGCCGTCCATCACGGGCGGCCTGCGCGAGGGCCATTACCCGACGCACGACGAGCAGGGCCCGGAGATCCGGGGACGGCTGACGCGCCAGCGCATCCCGCGCGCCAACGACTACAAGCAGGCCGGGCAGCGCTACATGCTGATGCAGGACTGGGAGCGCGGCGACCTGGTGCGCAACTTCATCGACCTCATCTCGCAGTGCGCACGTCCCGTCCAGGAACGGATGGTCTGGCACTTCCTGCTCGTCGAGGACGATCTCGGCCTGCGCGTCGGCGAGGGCCTCGGCATCAGCCCGGACGACGTCAAGCAGCTCGATCCGCTGCCCGGGCAGGACCTCACCGACGAGGACCGCCAACGGCTCCAGAACCTCGGCAAGAACGGTTCGCGTGACGTCGACGGCCTGAAGATGACGCACTGTGTCCCGAACGAGAGGGCCGTCCATCAGCGCTAGGAGGGCCGCACGACCAAGGGTGCGCTCAGGGGCGTACCAGGGGCCTCAGCCGTTGCCGCCATGACGCCTGACCGGCCACGAAGCCGCAGGTCAGCTCCATGCCCGCAAACGCCAGTCATATGGAACAAAGTATTCCGTTCTGATAGACTGAGACCCGAGTAAAAGACCTCGACTACGGGTCTACCGGGGGATTACTCCACCCCGGATGGGGGTTTTCCCCTATAGCGATGAGTTCGCTGGACCGGCAGAGTCGTATTCAGCAGCCGGGGGACGAGGCCCCCTCGCAGGAAGAAGGCAGACGATGTCGAACCCGCCGACCCTCACCTCGCTCAGCACCGCCGACCTGGCCGAGATCCTGTTCTGTAGCGGGCTACAGGAGTCCGACCGTCCCTCCGCCGAGCAGGTCCGCAGGGCCATCAAGGACCGCTACTGCGCCTGTGGCGGCGACAGCTCCGGCTGCGTCGCCGCCGTCGCCCAAGAAGCGGGCGACCACCCCGAGACCTACACCTCCCGGATGCGTTGGGCGCTGTCCACCGTGTCCGAGGCGTACCGCGAAACCACCCCAGCCGCCTGACCGACCCGACGCCCCGACCCCGACCGGACACCCGACCCAGACCCCGACCCGCGAGGGAGCCATCCGATGCGTTCACCGTTCACCGACCGGCGCGAGGACATCGTCCCGCGCACGCTCCGCGACCTGATCGCCGCCGAGGCGAGCCGGGACACGGACGAAAGGCGCCCGCGCCGACAACGCAAAACGTTGACCGTCCGGCGCGTCACTTAGCGTAAACATTCCGTCAGCCATCGCACACCGAACGTAGCCACCTATGCTGGCGGCCGTGAGGGAAGAGCCGCTGGAGGACCAGGACGGCCGCACCGCCCGCGAGTACCGCATCGGCGAACTCGCGCGGGCCACGGGCGTCCCGGTGCGGACGCTGCGCTACTACCAGGAGCGCAGGCTGCTGCCACCCCCGCGCCGCGCGGGACGGGTCGGCCTGTACTCCGACGACCATCGGGCACGCCTCCGCGTGATCGCGGAGCTGCTCGACCGTGGCCACACCCTCGAAGGCATCCGCGACCTGCTGTCCGCCTGGGAGGACGGTCGCGACCTCGGCGCCGTCCTCGGCTTCGAGAAGCCCACCACCACAGCCCCGCCCCCGAACGAGCCGACCCCGGGCAACCTGCCTCCAGACGAGCCGCCCCTGAGCGAGCCGCCCTCAGACGAGTTGCCCCCGCACGAGCTGTCGCCGGGCGAGCTGTCGCCGGGCGAGCTGCCCCCGCACAAGCTGCCCCCGCACGAGCTGCCCCCGGACGAGCTGCCCCCGCACGAGCTGTCGCCGGGCGAGCTGGCCGCGCCGCTCGTCGACGAGATCCAGCGCGGCATGGACGAGCTTGCCGCGATGTTCGGCCGTCTGCTCGCCGCGCGCGGCACCGGCGACCACGATCCCGGGGAACTCGCCGAGGCGCTCGCCCGGCTGCGTCCCGCCGCCCAGCTCGCGGTGGGGGAGAGCTTCGCCCGCGCGATGGACCACCAGGTCCGCGCCGCGCGCCGCGCCCCCGAGGCGTGACGGGATACTGGACGGCATGGTCGACGACGAGCGTTGGAAGGCGCGTTTCCGTGCCGCCCGGACGAGCCTGCCCCGATGGGCGCGTGACGCCCCGAGCCGCAGCATCTACCAGTCGAACGCCACGGGGACGTGGGAGATCTACACGTGGGACCGCGACACCGGCGCGCATCGCCAGGTGACCGACCGTCCCAACGGCACCTGGATGGGCACGACCGACCCGTCCGGCACCTGGGTGTGGTGGTTCGCCGACACGGACGGCGACGAGTTCGGCGTGTGGAGACGGGTCCCGTTCGACGCGGACGAGAAAACCGAAAGCGTCCCGGCAGTTCCCGAACTGGAACCGTCATACCCGTCCGGCCTGTCCCTGGGGCGCAGCGGGCTCGCCGTCATAGGACGGGCTAGCGAAACAGGAAACACGATCCATCTGTGCCGCCCCGGCGCACCACCAGAAGTGCTTTACCATCACGCCGAGGATGCGCACGTCGCCGCACTGTCGCGGGACGAGTCGCTCGTGGCCATCGGACACAGCGAACATGGCGACAGCCGACACATGGCCTTGCGCGTACTGCGTCCCGATGGTTCCACGGTCGCCGACCTGTGGGACGGCCCAGGCAAGGGCGTCTACGGGGCCGCGTTCGCTCCGGTGGACGGCGACGCGCGGCTTCTCGTCAACCATGAACGGCGCGGCCGCGACGAGATGCTGATCTGGGACCCGGTCGCGGGCACCGAGCAGGAGATCGTCCTCGACCTGTCCGGCGAGATCGGCGCGAGCTGGTACCCGGACGGGACGGCGCTGCTGATCTCCCACTCCTACGAGGCGCGCGACGAGCTGTACCGCTATGACCTGTCCCGCGACGCCCTGACCAGGATCGACACTCCGCGCGGGGTGATCGGCGGCGCCGCCGTCCGGCCGGACGGGACGGTCGAGTTCGCGTGGTCGTCCGCCGCCGAACCGCCGGTGATCCGCTCGACGTCCGGCGCGGTGGTGCTGGCGCCGCAGGGCCCGCTCGCGCCGCCGTCCGTCCCGGTCGAGGACGTGTGGGTCGACGGCCCAGCCGGACGCGTCCACGCCCTGGTCAGCAAGCCGGAGGGCGACCAGCCCTTCCCGACCGTGTTCGACGTCCACGGCGGGCCCACCGCGCAGGACGAAGACTCGTTCGTCGCGTCCGCCGCCGCGTGGGTCGACCACGGGTTCGCGGTCGTACGCGTCAACTATCGGGGTTCCACGGGCTACGGGTCGAAATGGCGCGACGCCATCGAGGGACGGGCCGGGCTCACCGAACTGGAGGACATCAAGGCCGTCCGCGACTGGACGGTGTCGAGCGGCCTCTCCGACCCGGCGCGTCTCGTCCTGACCGGCGGCTCGTGGGGCGGGTTCCTCGCCCTCCTCGGCATCGGCACGCAGCCGGACGACTGGAGCGTCGCGGTCGCGGCCGTCCCCGTCGCCGACTATGTCGCCGCGTACGAGGACGAGATGGAGGGCCTCCAGGCGTTCGACCGGTCACTGTTCGGCGGCTCACCGGACGAGGTCCCCGATCGGTACCGCGAGTCGTCCCCGATCACCTACGTCTCCCAGGTCAAGGCGCCGGTGCTGATCCTGGCCGGGGAGAACGACCCGCGCTGCCCCATCCGGCAGATCGACAACTACCTGGCGCGGCTCGACGAACTGGGCCTTTCACACAAGGTGTACCGGTACGACGCCGGGCACGGCTCCCTCGTCGTGGAGGAGCGCATCAAGCAGATGGCCGCCGAGATCGGCTTCGCCCGCAAACACCTCGGCATGTGACCACCCCGTGAAACGGACGGCCCCGCCGTCAAGGCCGCACCCGGGTCAGGCGCGGACTTCGCGGATGATGCCGACCAGTTCGCGGGTGACCGACTTGAAGCCCGGCATCCGCGACATCGACACCATCCGGTTGACGAGCGGGACCGTTCGTTCCACGAGCAGGTACGTCTTGCGGCAGCCCGGCGAGCTGTCGTGCACCCAGTACAGGACGATGCCCATCGAGTAGATCCACAGCAGTTCGGGCAGCTCGGCCCGGAACTCCTTGTCGATCTTCAGGTCGGAGCCGTCCACGACCTCGCGGTAGATCGCGACCGCCGACTCGCGGGCCGGGCCGGACTCGGCGCTGAACGGGTTGAGCGGGCTGGTCGGCTCGGCCGCGAACTTGAAGAACTTCCCGGCGAACTCGTGGTACGGGATCATCGTGTCGACCCGGGCCTTCAGCACGCCGAGCAGCCGGGGCGCGAACGCGGTCTCCGCGTCCAGGACGGCGCGGCAGGCGGCGACGTGCTCGTCCTGCAACTCGTCGTAGTAGGCCTGGATCAGCTCTTCCTTGGACCCGAAGTAGTAGTAGGCGTTGCCGACCGAGACGCCCGCCTCCTTGGCGATCGCGCGCATCGTGGTCGACTCGTATCCGCGTTCCCTGAACAGCCGCAGCGCCGTCACGACGATCAGGGACCGTGTCTGCTCGGACTTCACGGCCTTCGTCTCGGTCACGCCTGCCACCCTACGACTCCGTCCCGCCGAACCGCTCCCACCGGGACGGCGCGGACGCCCACCTCAGCCCGCGCGTTCGGCGGCGACGAGCTCGGCGATCTGCGCGGTGTTGAGGGCGGCGCCCTTGCGCAGGTTGTCGCCGCACAGGAACAGGTCGAGCGCGTGCGGATCGTCGAGCGAGCGGCGCACCCGGCCCGCCCAGATCGGGTCGGTGCCGACGACGTCGGACGGCGTCGGGAACTCGTGCGTCTCCGGGCTGTCGCACAGCACCACCCCGGGGGACCGCGCGAGGACGTCCTGTGCCTCCCGCTGCTCCACCCGCTCCTGGAACACGGCGTGGACGGCCACCGAATGCGCGGTCACCACCGGGACGCGCACGCAGGTCGCCGCCACCTTCAGCTGCGGCAGCCCGAGGATCTCGCGGGTCTCGTCGCGGACGGCCATCTCGCCGGACGTCCAGCCCGCCGACGCGTGCGCGCCCGTCCAGGGCACGACGTTCAGCGCGAGCGGCGCCGGGAACGGTCCGAGATCGCCGACCACGCCGCGGATGTCGCCCGCGCGGTTGCCGAGGGCGCGGTCACCGCCGACCTTCTCCAGCTGCGCGTACAGGGTGTCAACGCCGTCGCGGCCCGCCGCCGACGCCGCCTCGTAGGACGCGACGACCAGTTCACGCAGCCCGTACCGTCCGTGCAGCGCGCCCAGTGCGACGATCATCGACAGGGTCGTGCAGCCGGGGCTCGCGACGATGCCGCGCGGCCGCTCCCGCACCTGGTCGGGGTTCACCTCGGGGACGATCAGCGGAACGTCCGGGCCCAGCCGGAACGCGCCGGACCCGTCGACGACCACGGCGCCGCGCTCCACCGCGACCGGCGCCCATTCCGCGGCGACCCGGGCCGGGACTGCGAACGCCGCGATGTCGACGCCGTCGAACGCCTCGGGGGTCAGCGCCACGGTCTCCGCCCACCGGCCCCTGACCCGCAACGTCCGCCCGGCGGACTCCTTCGAGCCGACGAGCCGGATCTCCCCGTACACGTCGCGCCGGGTGGACAGCAGGTCGAGCAGTACGGCACCGACCGCCCCGGTCGCACCGACGACCGCGAGGGTGGGCAGCCCGGAAGTCGAGTCCATCGTCGCACTCACATCCTCTGAACTACCGTCGCCTACGGCCGGTTCCCGGACGGGATGCTGCCACCGTCCGGGACACGGGGATGCGTCACGTGACGCGCCCGCGTAACGCGCCCGCGAGGCGTGCGGCGGCTCAGCGGCCGGTGCCCCCGTAGACGACGGCCTCGACCTGCTCGGCGTCCAGGTCGAACGCCCCGTGCGCGGCGGCGACGGCGGTGTCGAGGTCGTCCTGCGCGACGACGACGGAGATGCGGATCTCCGACGTGGAGATCATCTCGATGTTGATCCCGGCGTCGGCGATCGCGCCGAACAGCGTCGCGGTGACGCCGGGGTGCGAGCGCATCCCCGCGCCGATCAGCGACACCTTGCCGATCCGGTCGTCGTAGCGGAGCGAGTCGAACCCGATCCGCTCCTTCAGCTTGTTGAGCGCGGTCAGCGCGCTCTGCCCGTCGGTGGACGGCAGCGTGAACGAGATGTCGGTGCGCCCCGTCGACGCCGCCGACACGTTCTGCACGATCATGTCGATGTTGATCTCGGCCTCGGACAGCACCGTGAAGATCGTGGCGGCCTCACCCGGCTTGTCCGGCACCCCCACCACGGTGATCTTCGCCTCGCTCCGGTCGTGCGCGACACCGGAGATGATCGCCTGCTCCATGTCCTGTCCTTCGATCTCGCTGCTGTCGACGACCCACGTGCCCACCTTCTGACTGAACGAGGACCGCACATGGATCGGGATGTTGTAGCGGCGCGCGTACTCCACGCAGCGCAGATGCAGGATCTTCGCCCCGCTCGCCGCCATCTCCAGCATCTCCTCGTAGGAGATCTTCGGGATCTTGCGTGCGGCGGGCACGATGCGCGGGTCGGCGGTGAAGACCCCGTCCACGTCGGAGTAGATCTCGCACACGTCGGCGTCGAGCGCGGCCGCGAGCGCGACCGCCGTGGTGTCGGACCCGCCGCGGCCGAGCGTCGTGATGTCCTTGGTGCCCTGCGAGACGCCCTGGAAACCGGCGACGATGCAGATCGAGCCCTCGTCCAGCGCGGTGCGGATCCGGCCCGGCGTCACGTCGATGATCTTGGCGCGGCCATGCGAGCCGTCGGTGATCACCCCGGCCTGGGAGCCGGTGAACGAACGGGCCTCGTGGCCCAGGTTCGCGATGGCCATGGCCAGCAGCGCCATGGAGATCCGCTCGCCGGCGGTGAGCAGCATGTCCAGTTCGCGTCCCGGGGGCAGCGGGCTGACCTGTTTGGCCATGTCGATGAGGTCGTCCGTCGTGTCGCCCATGGCGGACACCACGACGACGACGTCGTTGCCCGCCTTCTTCGTCGCGACGATGCGCTGGGCGACCCGCTTGACGCCGTCGGCGTCGGCGACGGAGGAGCCACCGTACTTCTGCACGACAAGGGCCACGGGCGGCGCTCCTCGGCTCGGGGTCAGGCGTACCGGACGAGTCTACCGAGCCCGACATGATGGATTACGACTAGGTAACTACCGGTGGGCCCTGTTCGACCCGCCGGAGCACGGCGTCGAAACTGTCGACACCGTCGCCGTCGATGCGCTGGCGCTCGTCCCACCAGGTGGCCCCGGCGTCCCGCAACGGCCCGAGCAGGTCACCTCCGGCGGCGCCCGCCGGGCTCGCGCCACCGACGACGATCTCGAACGGCGCGTCACCCTCGCGGTGCTGCCGGACGTATCCGACGAGCTCCCGGACCTCATCGACGGATGGGGCATACCCATGCGAACCGTTCCCGAACAGGGGGACGGCGCCGTCCCACCTGGCGGCCCGCCGCATCGGACGGCGGTTCGGCCAGAACCCCGCGATCCACACCGGCGGACGGGGACGCTGCACGGTCGCGGGCAGCAACGCCACATCGTCGACCTGGTAGTGCGTCCCGTGATGGGTCACCGGGTCTCCCGTCCAGAAACGGGCGAGAAGCTCAAGCCCCTCGTCCAACCGTTCGGCAAGCACGACCCGGTCAGTCGGCTCACCGAACGCGCCGTACTCGTCGGCGACGGGCCCGCCCAGTCCCGCGCCGAAGATCACCCGTCCGCCGCTCACCGCGTCGAGCGTGGCGACCTGCCGGGCGAGCTGCTGCGGCCTGCGCCGTGGCACCGGCGTGACCAGGGTGCCGAGCTTGATCCGGGTGGTCGCCAGCGCGGCCCCCGTCAGCAGCATCCACGGATCACCGAAAATCTTGCGTTCGATCTTGTCGTGGACGACGTGGTCCCAGACGAACAGCGCGTCCCACCCGGCGTCCTCCGCCGCCGACGCGATCCGCGCCACGGTCCGGACGTCGGCGAAGTCCCCGAAGTTCGGGATGTTGATCGAGAATCGCACCCGGCCATGCTGCCTCCCGGCGCGGGCCATCTCAAGCTCATTTACGCGGCGCCCGCCCGGCGGCGCCGCACCGAGGGGCTGACGCCGTGGGCCCGTTTGAACGCGGCGCTGAACGCGAACGCGTCCTCGTAGCCGACCCCGCGGGCGTGGCCACCTTGGCATACACCGCTTCGCAGCGCGATGGTTATGTCTGCAAGCCCGTGCACAGCCCCGATCTGAAGGCGATCATGGCCTTAGAGTTCCTCGGCGGAGACCCCGAGTCTGACGACGGCGGGTCCCCGACCGTATGGCGCGATCCCGAGACCGGCGACTACCTTCTCAGAGGCTGGATCATCACCGACCACACGGCTCTCGCCGAGGTCGGCGAGAACCCACCCGGAGAGATCACCATGCGGTTCCCACAACGCATGATGCAGTTCTTCCCGAAGGTGAAGGGTGACGGTCGCGGCCCCGACGTACGCTGAGCTGCTCAGCTCGGCAACTGAGCGTGCCGTACATCTCGAGATGCGTGACGTCTACATGGTGGATTCGGAGCAGAGCCGGATCGCTGCATGGAAGGGCGGACATCGCCACGACCCAGCTGACCGTGAGTCGTGGTGGCGACCTTGGCTGGACCTGATCGTGGCGACGGTGGCGCGAGGAGTGACCGTGCGCCGTGCTCGGGTGGTTTCCGAGCCGCTGAGCGAGTACTTGCGGTACTCACACTCGTACGCCTTCACCAACGTCGCGGCAGGAGAAGAGCTCCGCTGGCTTGCTCGGCGACGCGCGTCTGACCTGGCGTTGCCGGGAAACGACTTCTGGTTGGTGGACGACCGCCTTGTGCTGTTCAACCATTTTGACGGTGATGGGCGCCCGACCGGGACGGAGATGACCAAGGACGCGGATGTCGCGAAACTGTGCGCTTCAGCGTTCGATGCCGTCTGGGAACGCGGGATCGACCATGCGACCTACAGGCCCTCGTGACCCGTTGCCCGCATCGTGACGACTTCGCCGTCGTCCAGCGTCCAGCGGGCTCGTCGCGACCTCGCAGACGGCTTGCGCGAGATCCGGCTCGACGCCGGGCTCACCGCCCGCGAGGTCGCGCGAGCCTGCGGCTGGCATGATCGCAGAATGGTCTCAGAGCGGTCGCCAGAGGGATTCGGTCAGCGGCCGTTTCAAGCGAGTCAGGCTGGCCTTGCTAGACGAGGTTCCATGGCACGGCCCCGGTCGTAGAGATCCCGTGCGTGTGCGTTGCGCGTGAATGTTGCCAGCGAGGTCATCATGGTGCGGTATCGGTCGTCGCATCGTCCGGATTGGACGCTCGGGAAGTCGTCAAGCATCAGGTTCCAGTCGGTGCAGGCTTCCTCTAGACGACCGATCTCAAGTTTGCGTTCAGCGAGCGTGCCGAGGCGATGGACTTTGGTTCGCCGATAGATATCGTGGCGAAGTCGGTCGGATTCTTCTAGGGCTGCGATGGAGGTTTTCGGGTCGCCGAGTTCGTAAAGGACCTGGCCAACGTGGTACTGCATTGAGGACGGGTCGTAGGAGCCGAATGCCTTGGCCCGGGATTCAGCTTGGTCCATGGCGGTCTGTGCTTCTTTCAGTTTGGCGAGTGCCAGAGCCCGGTCGCCGGTGGCGGCTGCCGCATGTGCCTGTTGGCCGGTGAGGAACGCGCGCATCCGGGGACCTGCTTGGGGCGAGGCTACTGAAGCTGCGTCGGCCAGTTCGAGCGCGGTCGCACCGTGGCCCAGGTCGACAGCCTGTACGGACATTCCGCGCAGGGTCGTGCAGTAGGTCAGGTGATCGCCCGCATACCCCGCCAGTTCGAGCGCCTTGACGTACCAGCGCTGAGACAGTCTGTCTTCGCGTTCGTCCATGGCCATATAGCCGGTGAGGTAGCAATGATCGGACGCTGCCGACAGCATCTGGATGCGGATGTCCTCGCGGGCGTCGGCCCTCAGGTAGGGCGCGACCGTGTTGACCATAAAAGCAGCGGCCATCGGCCGGACAGCTCGTCCTCCGAACTGGTCGTCGAGGGTGGAGAGTTGCTCGGTCATGGCGCGGACTGCATCAACCTCTGCCTGCCCGACGCGGGTATGTGGGTCGTAGCGCAGTCGGTCGAACCTCGCCGAGACCTCTGACCAGCCGGGGATCGCCAAGAGCGCCGAGTAGAAGCCCGCTCCCAGCACCGTCCTTCGAGTTGGATCCATGTCCGCGCTCCCGAGGTCGATCAGTGCTGCCACGATATCCGCGCCCATGTCCTGCACGGATTCAGCGGGCCCTAACCCCGCAGCCGCCAGCGTGACCGGGCGGCGGAGTCGTCGGGACAGGGCTTCACACACCAGAGGTCTGGCCGCGGATCGCGGCATGGTGCCCGCCATCCAGTGAGAAACCGCGGTCTTGTCATAGTGGAGAGCCATTCCGCTCTCCGCTCCGAGACGGTTCACGGCCCGAGCGAAGCTGTCGTTGGTCCAGTTCGCTTCGGCGACTAATGCGGCGAGGGCGGCATTTGGAGTGCGCGTACTGGCGGCCATGAGGACGGCTCCCGACTTTCAACCCGTTCAACCTTCGAGTCAGTCTGCACCCTTCAACCCAGGCGCGGTAGCGCCTTCACTGGGACTCGACCAACCATTGGAGGACACGATGTCGCTCACTGTTACCCCTCCCGTCCACGGCTCGACCGCTGACCTGGAGGGCCTCACCGAGCCGGACGAACTGCTCGCCGGGCTCGACATCACGGTCGTCGCGTCCGGGGCGGCGACGCTGTCGCGCAAATGCTCGACGGACAACGGGTGCGACACCCTCGCGGGTGGCGACTGCTGATCCGCCTTCCCGGTGGCCCGATCTACGTCGGGCCACCGGGACTGTCTGCCGGTCTTGGAACGGAAGGAGCGTGCGGTGCCATCCTCTGGGCGATGGTACGAACCCGTTGACGCCGCGATGTTCCGGGCGGCCATCGTCGACGTTGGCGTACCTGCGCTACCTTGGCCCGGCCCTGAGCAGGATGGCGGTGTCGAGGACTCGTGTCGGTGGATCTCTTCGACATGGGCTAACTCGACCGTTGCCAACGCTGTCACGGTCGCCAGCCCAAGCCTGGCGGCGCGGATCGAACGCATCAGCGCCGGCGACCGTTCGCAGCCCGCTCGGATCAGACGTACCGCATTGGCTCTTGCCCGATACCTCGTACGAATGCGAGGCCGTTCCACACCCTTTGGCCTCTTCGCCGGCGTCGCTCCGCTTCAGTGGGGCGCCGAAGTCGTGGCGTGCTGGGAGCCGGACCAACTCCAGGTCCGGACGAAGGCTCATGCGGTTTGGCTTGCCTTGATCATCAGGGAGCTCGAAGCCAACGGCGCGCTTCTGCGCCGCCTGCGTGTTGTGGTGAACGATCTGGCCTTTGAACGTGGCGACAGGCTGGTCGTGCCCTGGCAGCCTCACGCTGCTGATCCGACTCGGCCACCGGCGGCTGAGGTTTCCTTACATCTGACGGCCGCCGCGCGGCTGGTGCTCGGGCTGGTAAGAACTCCCATTGCCGTCGCCGAGCTGATCGACAAGGTCAGGGTTGAGCTGGAGGTCTCGGCCGAGGCGGTCCAATCGGTGGTGAGCCGGTTCGTCTCCAACGGGATCCTCATCACCGATCTGAGACCTCCATCGACGTGCCAAGACGGTCTGGCCCATCTGAGGCGCGGACTTCTCGAAGCGAACGCCTCTGCCATTTCTGGGTTGCGGCCGTTGTTGGCGGAGCTGCGGCAGATCGCCGAGGAACTCGACTGCGGCCGGATCACGACCGGTACGAAGATGCGGGATTTGGCCGAGGTTGAGCATCCGGTGTCGGTCGATGTCCGCGTCGGCGCCACGATGGTACTGCCGCGCCAGGTCGCCGTCGAAGCGGCGAACGCTGCCACGGCGCTTGTCTGCCTGTCCCCCCACCCCGACGGCGATCCCGGCTGGAAGGCATATCACGAGCGCTTCATGGCGCGGTTCGGAGCGAACGCGGCCGTCCCGCTTACCCTGCTGGTCGACCCGGTCGCGGGGATCGGCTACCCCGACCATTTCACCGCGCCCACCGAGGACCTCCCTCGGGAGTTGAGCGTTCGGGATACCCGGTTGCTCGCGCTCGCCCAGCAAGCAGCGTTGGAGGGCTCTCACGAAGTCGTGCTCGACGAGGGCTTCTTAGCGAGCCTTCGCGAAGGGTCCGAGATTCTGAGGATTCCGCCGCATCTGGAGTTGTTCACCCAGCTCTGGGCACCGAGCCTCTCCGCCGTCGAGCAGGACGACTTCCGGCTTGTGGTGTCTGGGATCGCCCGGACCGGGACGGCTCTGTCCGGGCGATTCATTGACCTGCTCCCGGAGGAAGATCAGCGGCATCGACGTGCCGTCTACGGTCGGCTTCCGACGTATGTGGAGGGGGCGGCTGCGGCGCACCTATCGTTTCCGCCTGTTCATCCGCACCTGGAGAATGTCGTTCGCGCTCCGCAGCTCTTGCCTCGGCTGGTGACGATGGCCGAGCACCGTCCTGAGGCCGATGACCGGTTCCGGTTGGATGACCTCGCGGTGACCGCCGACGCTCGGGGAATGTACCTGTTCTCCCGGTCGTCCGGGCAGGTCGTGGAACCCATGTTGGCGAACGCCGGCGCCCGCCACGTGATGCCGCCGATGGCACGGCTGCTGTTTGAGATTCCCCGCGCTCGGTTGGCCGCCTCTTCGCCGTTTGCCTGGGGAGCGGCCCGTTGTCTGCCGTTCCTGCCGCGCATCGTGTTCGGCCGTTCGATCTTGAGCACAGCCCGCTGGACGATCCCGTCGACGGCTCTTCCCGACCCTGACCTGGCGAAGGATCGGTGGCGCACGGAGTTCGACACGTTGCGAGGACGTCTTCGCCTCCCCGGCACGATCAGCGTCGGCGACTCCGACCTCCGGCTCCGCCTCAATCTCGACGACGCCATGGATCTCGCCGTTCTGCGCGACCACCTGGACCAAGCTCGCGCAGCCGGGAAGCCCCTTGTCATCGCCGAAGGCGCGACACCGGCTGATCACGGCTGGTTCGATGGCCGAGCGAACGAACTGATCATCCCTGTGGCCTCGAACCGCCCGACCGCGCCCACGCCCACGATCCTGACCCGTCAACGCCCACCTGCCCTCATGGGGCCGCGCCGTGGTGTTCTCCCCGGTGCCGGCCACCTGCTGATGGCGAAGCTCTACACCGACCCCGCGTTGATGGACACGGTCCTCGTGCACAAGCTTCCCGACCTGCTCAGCCAGTGGCCGGTACCGCCCTCATGGTGGTTCGTCCGCTACCGAGACCCCGAACCTCACCTTCGGATCCGGATCCACACCGACGACCAGACCAGCGCCTTCGCCAGAATCAGCGCGTGGGCCGTGCAGCTCCGCGATGGCGGTTTCATCCGAGTTCTCACCTTCAACACCCATCTGCCGGAGACGGCCCGATACGGAGAGGGCGCGATCCAGCATGCCGCCGAGGCACTGTTCGCCGCGGACTCAGCCGCAGCCCTGGCCCATCTCGCCGCCTTGGACGCAGACCGTTCCATTCCGCCGCAGGCGCTCCTCGCCGCGAGCATGGTCGATCTCACCAGCCATCTGGTCGGCGGCGTCGAGGCCGGGGCACGGTGGCTGATCGACCACCCCTACCGCTCTGCCCGTGACCGACCCGACCGGAACGTCGCTGCCTTGGCTGTCCGGCTCAGCCAGCCTGGTGCGATCGCCGCTCTCAAGGGCGGCAGACTCATCGCTAACGCTTGGGCGAACCGCGCGCACGCGGCTGCCGCGTACCGCCACCATCTGGACGGCGAAGCGCTCAAGGTGGAAGAGACGATCGTGCCGCTGACGCACATGCTCCACATCCGCTGTGCTGGGATCAACCTGGCCGGCGAACGGCTCTGCCGTCGGCTGGCTCGCGCCGCCGCGCTCGCCTGGATCTCCCGAACCCCAGCAGGTGAACGGTGAGCGGCCTTCTCGATCTCGTCCACCCGCTCCCGCTCGATCAGGGATCGGCACGTGACCTCTCGGCCCGACTCGCCGACACTCTGGCCGTCCCTCCACCCCACCCCGACCTCGCCGGCATCGACCCCGACAGCCCGCGCTGGGACGGGCAGTCCCTGTCATGTGGGCACCCTGGGATCGCGATCTTGCACGGCACTCGCGCTCGCGACAATGTGAGCCCCTGGAGCAGAGCTGCGGCGTGGTTCGCCGCAGCCACCAAGGAACCACTCGCCGCAGCGGGCGGCGCGGGCCTTTGGCACGGAGCCCCCGCCCTCGGCTTCGCTCTTCACGCCGCGGCCCTACCTGAGCACGCCGCTCACCTCCTGAAGCAGCTCGACCATGTCGTCACCGAGATGGTGCAGCGGCAGCTCGGCGATGCAGCCAAGAGGATGGCCGCCTCACTCAGGCCCGTGCCCGGAGAGTTCGACCTCGTCCGCGGGCTCACCGGGTTGGGTGCCTACCTCCTCGCCCGAGACCCCTCCTATCCGGCTCTCCGAGACGTTCTCGCCTGCCTCGTCCGCCTGACCGTACCGATTCCAGCCGCCGATGCCGCCGGGACAGAAGTGCCCGGCTGGTGGACCCTCCACATGCCTGTGGGAAAGCCCGTGGAGCTCTTCGCTGACGGCTACTCCGACCAGGGCATGGCCCACGGCATCAGCGGGCCCCTTGCCCTCCTTTCCCTCGCGTACCGCGCCAGGGTCATCGTCCCCGGCCAGGCCGAGGCCATCGCGACGATCACCAGCTGGCTCGACCGGGTGCAGCAAGTAGATGAGGCCGGACCCTGGTGGCCGGAACGCCTCACCCTCACCGACCTGCGCACCCAAAGATCTCACCAGGACGGACCGGCCCGGCCGTCCTGGTGCTACGGCACCCCCGGTATCGCCCGTGCACTCCAGCTTGCCGCACTCGCCCAAGGCGACAGCCGCCGCCAACGCCACGCCGAACACGCACTCCTGGCCTGCGTCACCGATCATCACCAACTCGACCGGCTCGCTGACCTGACCCTGTGCCACGGCTGGTCGGGACTGATCACCACCGTCTGGACGGCGACCACCGACAGCCTCTCGCCGATGCTCGGACTCCAGCTCAGTGCCCTCATCACTGCTGCCGGAAACCGATCTCTCCCCGTGCCCGAGCGGCCAGGGCTGATCGACGGGACCGCTGGCCTCGCCCTCACCCAGCACAGCATCGCCACCGGCAGGCTCGGGCCCTGGACAAACTGCCTCCTGCTCACCGGAACGGAACCCACATGATCTCAACGCCCGAACCAGAAGACGACCAGGCAGACTGGCGTGAAGTCAGCGTCTGGTCCGGCGACTGGAAGGCGGCTGAACGCGCTGGCGTCGACACCATCGGCCCGCACCTGGTTGATCTGGAGGCCAGCGGGACCATCACCCTGTGGTGGTTCACCCGCAAGGGTCCCGAATGGCGCATCCGATACCTCCCGGCTGCCAACCGTGAGCAGAGTGCCAACGCCGCGATCGGCGAGGTCTGCGACAAGCTCGTCCAGGCGAGCGAATGCGTCCGCTGGGCTCACACGATCTACGAGCCGCCCGTCGCCGCGTTCGGAGGGAAGGAGTCGCTCACCGCCGCTCATGTCCTCTTCCACGCTGACAGCCGCCACGCCCTGGACCATCTCGCCGCAGGGCACGGCCACCACAGGGAGATCGGGCTTCTCTCCATCGCCGAACTCATGCGCTCAGCAGGACGCGACTGGTACGACCAGGGCCAGATCTGGAGTCTGCTCACCGAGGAACGCACCAGCCCGCCGCAACCTCCCTCCACGGCCGACATCGCAGCGGTCAGGCACCTGCTCACCGGAGATCCGTCCGCCGCGCCCGCAGTGACCAGAGCCCCGGCGGCATGGTTCACGGCCTTCCACAACACCGGAAAGCGGCTTTTCGACCTGGATCGGCACGGGATCCCTACCCGCGGCCTGAACGCCGTACTCGCCCAGCACGCCCTGTACGCATGGAATCGCCTCGGGCTTCCCGAACTGGTCCAGGGCGCCATGGTCGCAGCAGCCACCGCAGCCGTGCTCGAATCTGGGCGAGGCAAAAGAAGGGACACGAACAACGGGCGTCAGGAGGAGGCCATCGGTAACGTCGCCGTGGTGACTACCGACCTCAGCGCATCCGTCAGCCATGATCCAGCCCAGCTTCGCCAAGCGCTGGCCGACCGCATCCTCGGGCGCGGTACCTTCCGCACCGCGGCCGTCGAAGAGGCGTTCCGGACCGTCCCCCGCGAGCTCTTCCTCAACAGCGTGGACCTCGCCGAGGCGTACCGGCCGAGCCAGGTCGTGACGAAGCGCGCCGCTGACGGGACGGCGTTGTCGAGTGCCTCCGACCCCAACCTGGTGGCGACCATGGCCGAGGATCTGGATGTCCGGCCGAAGCAGAACATCCTGGAGATCGGGGCAGCCACCGGAATCAACGCGGGCATCCTGTCCCTGCTCACCGGCAAGGACGGCCACGTCACGACGATCGAGATCGACCAGGACCTTACGGACGGTGCTGCGGCAGCGCTCACCGAGGCCGGGTACGCCAACGTCACCGCTGTCTGCGGCGACGGTGCTCTCGGCTGGGTCGACCGCGCGCCCTACCAGCGCATCATCGCCACTGTCGGCGTATGGGACGTCTCCACAGCATGGTGGGACCAGCTCGACGCCTGCGGGCGCATGGTCGTGCCATTGCGCCTGCACGGCAGTGGCCTGACCCGCTCCCTCGCCCTCGATCTCCAGCCGGACGGCCGCCTGGTCAGCAGCTACGCCCGCGTCTGCGGATTCGTCCCCATGCGCGGAGCCGCCGCGCACGCCACCACCACGATCCCGCTCGCCGAGGGCGTCACACTCAACCTCGACGCCGCCGCCGACGCCGACCTCGAAGCGCTCGCGCAGGTCCTCACCCACCCCGCCGAGACACGCTGGATCGGTATCAACGTCACCGACCACGAAGCGGTCGAACACCTCGACCTCTGGCTCGCCACCCACGCACCCTGCTTCAGCCGCCTGTTGGCCGGACCCGCCGCCAGGACCTCCGGCACAGCCGACCCAGCGCTGCGGTGGGCGGGAGCCAGCCTCTACGACGGCGAGAGCCTGGCCTACATCGCCGCCCGCCAGCACGGTCCCGCTTCCAAGGAACTCGGCATCGTCGCCCACGGACCCGCCGGCCGTCGGCTCATCGACCAGTTCATCGACCTCCTGAGCGAATGGAACCACAATCGGCCCGCCCGCCCTGTCATCACCGCTCACCGCGCTGGTACCGCCGACGACCTGCTCGGGCCTGGCAGCCGCATCGAACGCCCCGACACCCGCCTGACCATCAACTGGTAGCCGCCTGAAGGGGGCGCCCATGGACACCAACCACGAAGAGCGGCGCCTCACTGCCCTGGCCGCGCGACGCTTCCCGCTGGTCGCGCGGCCAGGAGTCATCCCCCGACCGCTCACTATCCGAATCGAACAGATCGAATCCCGCGCGGCCCAAGCCCAGCAGGGCGGCCCGGACGCGGTGACGCGCGCGGCCGAAGCCCTCAACCTCGCCGCTCTCCTCGCCAGCGACGCCGGTGACCCAGAAAGAGCCCGCGCCCTCTGCTGGCGGCAATTCAACCAGTTAGCCGCCGCGACACCTTTCCAGGCGAGCAGCGCAAAACTCGCTCTCCAACCCCTGATCAACCTTGCACGGCTCCGCACCAGGGGCGGGGAAGGACGCCGGGCCTTCCAACTGCTCCACACGCTCTTCTCAGCCGTTACCCACCGGACGACGGCAGATCTCGACGGATGCACCGTTGATCTGAGCGCCCTCACCACCAGCGATCACGATCACCTCGAAATCCGCACCTGGCTGTGGCAGGTTCTTCTGGTTGACGGGACGCGAGCTCTCGTACGTGCTGGCGACTGGAACCGGGCACTCCAATACACCGAACAGCTCCACGGAATAGGACCCGACCTGAACGACGGCCGTCAGATCGCCATCCTCGCGCACGCCATCGAACACCGGCGCAACGAGGCATTCCGGCTTCTCCACGCGAGCGACGTCAGCGACCCGTGGGACGAGACCGTCGCTAGGTGCCTCACGATCTTCTGTCTACGCCTTGAAGGACGACAGACAGAGACCGAGACAGCACAGGTAGCCGAGCAGTTCCTCACCCTGAACGAGGATCCGGCGCTAATCACTGCCATAAGCAGGCTCGGCATGACCGTCCTGGACCTCAGCCAAGAACCGTCGGGATCATGCCACAGCCGCATCCTGGACCGTCTACTGGCGTTGGGAGGGTCTCCAGGAGGCACACAAGCAGCACGGGAGTTCCTACAACACCCAGCCGCAGCCCGCCTCCCTACGAAAGGTCAACAAGAGCTCGCCGAGGTTATTCGGGTCGCCGGCCTCGACGCCGAACTTCTCCCCGAACACCTTCACCATAGGTTGTCTGCCGCGGTGGACGTCTGCGCGATGGCGTTGGGTGGGCGCCATCGTTCGGCCTCCATGACCTGAACGGTGTGTTGCCTGGTGCGCGGAAGCGGGCGATGGGCCAGTTCCGCGCACCGGGGTCAGGGGGTCAGCTCGTCGCGCTTGATGCACATAATGAGCTGGGCGAAGCTTTCGACGGAGAGCGCCAAGTGTCCGATTCCGGGGTTCTTACTGTCCCTGATTCCGCGCCCCTGGGGAAGGTGCGCGACCTCTACGCACTCGTTGCCAGATGCATTGCTTCGGCTGGACTTACGCCATTCGATCACTGCATGGCCTCCATGATTCGTGTGATGTGACCACGTGAAGCGGACGCCGACAACGCTTCCGAGCCGATGAGGTCGAAGCGCCGTTCGAAGTCGGCCAGGCTCGCTGGGTCATGCGTCAGTCTGCCACCTGTGTTGGCTTCCGTGTAGGCCGAAGACCTGTTTCCACAGGTGAGGAGCGTGAACGAACCGTCCAATCCGATGTGTGCGCCAACGCTACGCGGCACCGTACGTAGGATGACGCTACGTTCGTGACTGAGTGCAATGAGATGAGCGAGTTGCTCCCTCATGACAGCGGGTCCACCGACAGGCTGATCAAGCACTGACTCGTTAATCAATAGGCGAAGCTCCGGCGGCTTATCCCGATGCAGTATCTCCTGACGGGCCATGCGTGCACTGACCGTCGCCTCGACGTCCTCAATGATCTGGCCGTTCTTCAGGAGGGCACGGGCGTAGTCCTCTGTCTGGAGTAGTCCAGGGATGATCGCGAGAGCCCAATAGGAGACACGGGACGCCTGCGCCTCTATCGGGGTGTACTGGGACCACCAGCCCGGATCGTGCTCTCGCTCCGCAAGGCGGCGAATACGGGCAAAGTGCCCGTAGGTGCGCCAAACCAGGTCGAGAGTTTCGGCGTGCTTAGAAGGCAGATTTTCCCGGGCCGATTCCCAGTTCGAAACTTGAGTTTTTGTCACTTTCAAGATCTCGCCCACAGCGGTCTGCGTCATGTTCCTCTCGACCCGCCATATCCGCAGGTCAGAGGCTAACCAGTGCCAATGGTTGTGGTCGGGGTCAAGATCGGTTCGAGCAGCCATCGCTGATCCAGAAAGTACAGATTATTGAGGTGAACGGTCTAACTGTATCCAACTGACGACAGTCTGTGAACTCGAATGCGAAAAGTCGAGTGCCATGGGCGAGGTTCGCCACGTGTAGGCGCGCGACAGGCCAGGCGAACAAGAGGTGAGCGAGATGGGCATCGAGGTCAGGCAGCCGAGCGGACTGGACGTCACCTGTCTGGCGGCGCGGACGGTTCCGGGGCAGGTACGGGCGATGGTGGGGTTGCGGTTGGCCGGGTGGGGGCTGGCCAGGCTTACCGATGACGTGGCCCTGATCGCGAGTGAGCTGGTCACGAACGCGTGGCGGCAAACACCGGATGGGGAGATCCGGGTGTCGTTCGCGCGGGAGGGCGGGGCGGTGCTGCTGTCGGTGTGGGACGGCTCGGACGCGCGGCCGGTGCGCAAGCGCGGGTTGGGAGTCGTGGCCGGTGACGCGAGTCCGGACGCCGAGGCGCTGAACCCGGGTCACGAGGAGGGCGTCAGCGGGCGGGGGCTGCCGATCGTGGAGGCGCTGTCCCTGGAGTGCGGGGTGACGCCGACCGAGCCGTACGGGAAGTGGGTGTGGTCGCGGATCGGCGTGTGACCGTCACGGGTGAGACGGGCGGTGAACGGGTTCGGGAAGGGGAAGGTCGGGATGCTTTCGCGAGCACGTCGAAAGCAGGGAATCTCGATCGAATACCGCGACCGTCGTGGTGCGTACCAGGAAGCAGAAGCAAGCGCCGTTACGACGCCCACGTCCGGCGGCGCCACGCGGAGGGGCTGACGCCGTGGGCCCGTTTGAACGCGGCGCTGAACGCGAACGCGTCCTCGTAGCCGACCCCGCGGGCCACGGCGGCGACAGTCCTGTCGGTGTCGCGGAGCAGGTCGGCGGCCAGTGTCATCCGCCAGCCGGTGAGGTAGGTCAGCGGCGGCTCGCCGACCAGGGCGGCGAAACGCGCGGCGAACGAGGCGCGGGACATGCCCACCGCCGCGGCCAGACCGGCGACCGTCCAGCGGCGGGCCGGGTCCTCGTGCATGCGGCGGAGCGCGGCGCCGATGGCGCGGTCGGCCATGGCCTGGTACCAGGCGGGCCCCGCCTCCGGCCTGGCGCACCACGCCCGCAACGCCAGGACGAGCACCAGGTCGAGCAGCCGCCCGAGGACGGCGTCCTGGCCGGGTTCGTCGCAGCCGACCTCGGCGGTGAGCAGGTCCAACGCCGCGCGGGTCCGCGACCCGGTGGGCACGACCGCGAGGGACGGGAGCAGTTCCAGGACGCGTCCGCCGACGGCGCCGCGCAGTTCGTACGCCCCACGGAGCATGACCGTGGCGCCCGGCAAACCGTCGCCGAAGGTGCGGGGTGCGAGGGCCCAGTCGCCGCACAACTCCTCATCGCTGCCGGGCAGGTACTTCCTTCCGCCCCGGATCAGGATCTGCGGCGGCGTGGCCGGATCGTCGGCGATCGTGTACTCGTCGACACCGCTGATCAGCGCGATGTCGCCCGCGTCCAGCGGCACCGCCTGGTCGTCGAGGCGGACGACCGAGCGGCCCTCGATCGCGGCCACGACCGAGAGCGGAGGCACCTCGGCGAACGTCACCGACCATGGCGGCTGCTGGATCAGCTGCCTGACCAGCGCGTTCTGGGCCCGGGCCCGGTGCAGCAGATCGGTGAGGACGTCCACACCGCCCCAATTTAGACGATCGCAAAGGTTTCATCGACGATTACCCATGGATCGTCTTGGCCGGCACGGGGTTTCCTGAACGGCATGACCAACGTCCTCATTCTCGGCGGCACCGGCAAGACCGGTCGCCGCGTCGCGCACCGCCTTCAGAGCAGGGGCGAGACGGTGCGCGCGGCGTCCCGCGGTTCCGACATTCGCTTCGACCTGGACGACCCCACGACCTGGAAGCCCGCACTCGACGGCGCCACCGCCGCCTACCTCGTGGACCCCGAGACCCGCCCGAACCCGGCCACGGACCCTCGCGAGCGCATCCCCCGCCTCGTGCCGGAGGCGGTCGACGCGGGCGTGCGGCGGCTGGTGCTGCTGTCGGCCCCGGGCGTCGAGTTCATGGACGACCACCCGCTCGCGGAGGTCGAACAGGCGGTACGCGACTCCGGCGTGGCCTGGACGATCCTGCGGCCCAGCTGGTTCTCGCAGAACTTCAGCGAGGCGTTCTTCCTGCCCGGCGTCCTCTCCGGGACCCTGTCCCTGCCCACGGGCGACGGCCGGACGCCGTTCATCGACGCCGAGGACATCGCCGACGTCGCCGCGTCCGCGCTCACCGACGACCGGCACGACGGCCAGATCTACGACCTGACGGGCCCCCGCGCGATCACCTTCGGCGAGGTCGCCGACCTCATCGGGAAGGCCACGGGACGCACCGTCCGCTACGAGGACGTCGACCCCCGCGCCTATGTCGAACGCCAGATCGCCGGTGGCGTCCCGCCCACGATCGCCGAGTGGTACACCCGCCTCTTCGCGACCATCCGCGACGGCACGGGCGAGGCGCCCACCGACGACGTGGAACGCGCGCTCGGCCGCGCCCCGAGGCGGTTCGAGGACTACGTCACCGAGACCGCCGCCGCCGGTCACTGGAACTGACCATCCGGGTCAGCCCCACCGCGCGAGGATCGCCGCCGACTCCGCTGGAACTGACCGACCAGGTCAGCTCCGCTGAGCGAGGATCGCCGCCGACTCGGCGTCGGCCGGGAGGAACGCTTCGAGGCGCAGCTCGGACAGCGTGACGTCGACGGCCGTCGCGAACGATGTCAACGTCGTGATGAGCCGCAGCTCGCCCTCCCCGACCCGGAGCCGCAGCGGCACGGCGAACCCGAGGTGGTCGGCGCCGGGTTCGACGTCCGGGACGTAACCGTCCAGTTCGGCGATGAACTCGTCCAGGGCCGGGTCTGGGCCGCCGCGCCCGGCCCGGTCGCGCAGGCTGCCGGTGATGTGGCGGCCCCATTCGACCAGGTTCACCACCCTGCGGGCCGTCCCGTCCGGATGGAGGGCGAGGCGCAGCACGTTGACCGGCGGCTCCAGCAGCGCGGGCGCCGCGCCCTCCGTCAGGACGTCGAAGGCCGAGTTCGCGGCGACCAGCTCCCCGTAGGGTCGGACGACGACCGCCGGATACGGCAGATGCCCGTCGAGAACGCGGTCCAGGGCCTCTCGCACCGGCCCGAGCTGCGGCGCGTCCAGGCTCGACTCGGCGTAGACGGGCGCGTAGCCACCGGCGAGCAGCAGTTCGTTGCGCTCCCGCAGCGACAGGCCGAGGGCCTCGGCGAGACGGACCACCATGGCGCGTCCGGGACGGGAGCGTCCCCGTTCGAGAAAGCTCAGGTGACGCTGGGTCGTGTCGGCCCTGATCGCCAGGTCGAGCTGGCTGACGCGGCGACGCGTCCGCCACCGCCGCAGCTCAGGACCGAAATGGCCGGACCCCGTCAACACCGTCATACCCCCATTCCAACCGGGTGTGCGCGCCGTCGCCATTCCCTCCAGGGAATCGCGCGGTCGCAGGCAGGGGCCAACACTGCTGCCCATGAGCGAATCATTTGATGCCAAGCAACTGGTCGACCGCTATATCGCGCAGTGGAACGAGGCCGACCCGGCGACGCGCGGCGGGCTCGTCCGCCAACTGTGGGCGGCCGATGGAATCCACGTCCTGGTCGACCCTCCTCAGGAGATGCGGGAGGCGGCCGCGGCCCTCGCTTTCCCCGTGCCCCCGCTGGAAGTTCGCGGCCACGAGGCACTGGACGCCAGGGTGACACGCGCCTACGACATGTTCATCGCGCCGGGGGAGCACGTCTTCGCGGGCGTCGGGGAGCCGCAGGTGCTCAGGTCCGACATCGTCGGTCTGCGCTGGGCGATGCTGGACCTCCGCACCCGGGAGAGGCTCGGCGGCGGCCTCGACGTCCTGTCGCTGGACGGCGACGGCCGTATCCGGACAGACCACCAGTTCATCGACATGAACTAAGCCGTGGGCTTGACTCTGACGCGTGGGTCAGCGATTAACGTCGCGAGGTCATAAAGGACCCACGCCAGGAGGACTCTGGTGCCCGCCACATCTCGCGAGGTTCGACTGGCCGTCCAGCCGGACGGCCTTCCCCTTCCGGAACACTTCGCCGTAGTCGAGACACCGACACCAGTCCCCGGAGACGGCGAAGTGCTCGTGCGGAACCGGTTCTTCCACGTCTTCCCCAGCATCCGGACGCTGATCGGCGGGGGCGTGAAGGACGCCCCGTTCCCGCCGCTGCGTCCCGACGACACCCTGTTCGGACCGGCGATCGGGGAGGTCGTCTCGGCCCCGTCCGACACGGACCTGCGGCCCGGCGACCTCGTCCACCACTGGCTCGGCTGGCGCGAATACGCCGCCGTACCCGCCGGGCAGTGGACGGCACTGGACGACTCGTTGCCCGACCCCGCCGCCCACCTGAGCTACGCGGAGGCCGCGTACACGGCGTTGGCGCGGGACGCGCGGGTCCGTCCGGGCGACACCGTGTTCGTCACCGGCGGCGCGGGCGGGGTCGGCTCGTTCGCGGGCCAGTTCGCCCGGCTGCTCGGCGCGAAACGGGTGATCGGCAGCACCGGCTCACCGGACAAGGCGAAACGGCTGGTGGACGAGCTGGGCTACGACGCCGCCGTCCTCCGGGGGACGCGGCCGATCGCCGACCAGCTCGCCGAGGCCGCGCCGGACGGCATCGACGTCCTGGTCGACAACGTCGGCGGGGACCAGCTCCGCGCCGCGATCACCCTCGCGCGTCCGGGCTCGCGGTTCTCCCTCGTCGGCGTGCTGGCGGGCCAGCTTTCACCGGACGACACCGGCACCACCGCCCCCGTGGAGATCGACGTCTTCCAGCTGATCGCCAAGGGGATCGAGCTGCGGGGATACCAGGGCGCCCCGGACCCCGAATGGGCGACGCGTCTCGGCGGATGGCTGCGCTCCGGCGAGATCGTCTTCCCGCATGTGCGCGTCGCGGGCATCGAGAACGCCCCGCGCGCGTTGCACGAACTGATCGGCGGAAAGCACTTCGGCACCGTCGTCGTCGAACTGTAGGCCGGGAGGACCCATGCGGATCAGCGACGCCGCGGCGGCGGCCGGGACGACGCCCCGGGCACTGCGGTTCTACGAACAGCGCGGTCTGCTGGCGCCGCCGTCCCGCACCACGGGCGGGCAACGGACCTACGACCAGCGCGACGTGCTGCGCGTCCGAACGATCCGCCGGTTGCTGTCCGCGGGCCTCACCATCGAGGACCTGCGCCACTGCGCCGACCTGCTCCACCATCTCGACGCGGACGCGCCGTCCACCGACGGATGCCGGACGGGTTCGGGCATCGCCGCGCGCCGCCTGGCCGCCCTGGACGCCGAGATAGCCCGCCTCACCGACCTGCGCGACCGCCTGGCCGCGCAGGTCGGCCTGACCACACAGGTCGGCTCGGCCGCGCAGGTCGGCTCGGCCGCGCAGGTCGGCTCGGCCACGCAGGTCGGCTCGGCCACGCAGGTCAGCTCGGCCACGCAGGTCAGCTCGGCCGCGCGGGTCGGCTCGGCCGCGCGGGTCGGGCTGGCCGACCCGGAGCCGCACCTCACTTCAGAGTGAGGCCCTGCGACTGGAGTGCCTCGTCCAGCGGCTGGAAGTACGACTGGTAGTTGGCGGTGCAGGACCCGGTGGTACCACCGGAGGTGATCCCGACGGCGGTGCTGCCGCTCTGCAACGAACCGCCGCTGTCGCCCGGCTGGGTGCAGGCGGTCGTCTCGATCATGCCGGTGACGGCGCCCTCCTGGTAGTTCACCGTCCGGTCGTAGCCCACGAGCCGCCCCGAGGTCGTCCCGGTCGTGGACCCCTTCTTCGTGACCTGGGCTCCGACGGCGGGACGCCCGACCTGGGTGAGCTGGGCATTGTCCAGTTGCACCTGCCCGGCGCCGCGGATCGTCCCGTAGTCATTACCGGGGAAGCTGCTGGCCTGCCGGGTGCCGACCGTCTGACCGTCCCGGGTCGTCCAGGTGGCGCCGATGTTGGTGCAGTGCCCGGCGGTCACCACGTGTTTGAGATGCGATCCGCGGTTCATTCTGGTCCACCTTTCGGGGGTTGGCGGGGGGTATCACGCGGCAGGTGGTATAAGGCCTCGTGATGGCAGCAACGTACGTCGCCGCAGTGCCAACGACCAGATTTCGATCCGTGTTTGAAATCTCAGCCCGTCAGATCTCCTTGAGAAATCCCGAGTCGACGGCGAAGTCCGCGCCGGTCGTGCTGGCGGAACGGGGCGAGGCCAGCAGCGCGACGACGTCCGCGACCTCCTGCGGCGTGGCGAGACGTCCGGTAGTGAGGTTCATCATTTCGGCGGCGCCACCGTCCAGCACCGCGTCACGGTCAGATCCGGTGGCCCCCGCGATAATGTCGGCCGCTCCGCCGTCCTCCGTCCACCAGGCCGTTCGCACGGGCCCCGGCGACACGGTGTTCACCCGGACGCCCTGCGGCCCATATTCCTCCGACAGCCCCTTCCCCAGGTTCGTCAGAGCCGCCTTGGCCGCGTTGTAGTCGTAATTCATCGGCCCGGGCCGCCGCGCATTCCCGGACGACACATTCACGATGGACGCCGCGTCGCTCCTCAGCAAGTGCGGAATTGCGGCCCGCACCATCCGAACAACGCCATGGACATTGAACTCGACCATGTCGCGCCAGTCATCATCGGTCAGCGTCATGAACCCGAACCGCGGCAACTCGGCCCCCGGCGGCGGCCCGCCCGCGTTGTTGACCAGGACATCGAGACCGCCGAACGCCTCCACACCCCGCTCCACGACCAGCGCGGGCGCGCCCGGCTCCATCAGATCCGCCGCCACATGCAGCAGGTTCGGCCCAGCGAGCGAGCCCAACTCCCCCGGCTTCCTGGACACCGCCACCACGCGGGCCCCCTCGTCCAGAAGGGTCCGCGTGACCGCGAGCCCGATTCCCTTGGACGCCCCGGTAACAAGGGCAACGCGCCCGGCAAGCCGCAAGTCCATGAGGTTTCCTCCCCAACGAGCGCCTCCTTCTTGGACGCGCTTCACCCCATGAACCCCACCAACCCCAACCCGGTTGCGCCCCGGGCTCAGTCGACGAAATAGGTGTCATGCTCGACGAAGAACCGGTTCCGCTCCTCCTCGCTGAGTTCGGCGATCGCGCCGACCCCCCTCGAAGTAGCCCTCCCGGGGCGCCCCCGGCACGAACAGCATCAGGAACGAGGCCGGGCCGTCCGAATCGTTCTTGATCGCATGCAGCCCACCCACCGGCGCGTACAGGAAGTCGCCCTTGGTGGCGTCGATCCAGCGCTCGCCGTCGAACAACGTCACCGTCCCGCCGGTCACGAAGAACGACTCGGACATCGTCTTGTGAAAGTGGGTCCCCGTCTCGGCCGCCGGCGGCAGACCAACCACGTTGTAGAGCCCGAACTCCCCGTCCGTCGCCGCACCATGCGCACGCCCGGTGACGGTCTCAGCGATTTCATGTTTAGCAAGATCATCTTGCGGATTCGCGATGGTTCGGCTCGTGGGTGGCGCGGGGCAGGGGTCGATCGGGGCGAGGCGGTTCTGCGAGGGTGTGGCCAGCGGCGGGATCCCTCGTGTGGGCGAGGTGAGCATGGCCGGGCCGGTCCGATACTGGGTGAATGTCGAATCGGTTCCGCGATTTCGGTCGTCACCGGACGCGTGTGGACGTGCTGGTCGCCGCGGCGGTCGCCGTCCCGGTGTTCGTGCCGCTCGTCGCCACGGCGCCGGAGGTGTCGCCGCTCGGCGTGGTGTTCAACCTCGGGACGGTCGTGCCGCTGGTGTGGCGGCGACGGGCGCCGTTCGCGGTCGCGTTGGTCGTGGCGTGCTTCGCCATGGCGGTGTCGGCCTATCACCGGCCGGGCCAGATGTTGCAGTACGGCGGGCTGGTGGCCATCTACACTCTGGCCGACCTGGGACGGCATCGCTGGCAGCGCTGGGGCTTCATCGCCGTGATCGTGGTTTCGATCCCGCCCGGCGCACTGCTGGTCAAGGGCAACGACGCGGGCGAGTTCATGTTCACGCTGCTCCTGCCCATGACAGCGTTCCTGCTCGGCACGCTGGCGCGGACCGCGCGGGAGCGGTCGAGCGCGCTGGTGGAACGGTCGGCGCAGCTCGAACGCGAACGGGAGGCGGAGGCGGCGCGGGCGGCGGCAGAGGAACGGTCCCGCATCGCCCGCGACATGCACGACGTGCTCGCGCACGCGGTCAGCATCATGGTCGTGCAGGCCGAGGCCGGTCCGGTGGTGGTCCGCACCGATCCCGACCAGGCCGAGCGGGCTTTCGACGCGATCGCCGACGCGGGCCGGGACGCGATGGCCCAGCTGCGCCGGATGCTGGGCGTCCTCAAAGAGGAGCAGGACTACGGCGTCCGCGCGCCCCAGCCGACCATCGGCGCGCTGCCCGACCTGGTCGAACACGTTGACCGTACCCAGGTCGAGGTACGGCTCACCGTCGAGGGCGTGAGCCGCGACCTTCCCCTCGACGCCGACCTGGCGGCGTACCGCATCGTGCAGGAGGCGCTCACCAACACGGTGAAGCACGCCAACGCGCGGACGGCCGAGGTCCGGCTGCGCTGGACCGACCACGAACTGGAGATCACGGTGACCGATGACGGGCAGGGCCACGACGGCACGGACACGGACTGGCGCCGAGGCGGCGACGGCCTCATCGGCATCCGCGAACGCGTCAACGCCTGCGGCGGTACGGCCGAGGCCGGTCCCCTGCCGGACGGCGGGTTCCGGGTCCTGGCGCGCCTTCCCTACCCGGCGGCGGCGGTGATCGCGTGATCCGGGTGGTGCTGGCGGACGACCAGGAACTCGTCCGCAGCGGCTTCGCGATGATCCTGGACGCCCAACCCGACATCGAAGTCGTGGCCGAGGCGGGCGACGGCGCCGCCGCGATCGCCGCCGTTAGAGAACACGATCCGGACGTCGTCCTGCTCGACATTCGCATGCCCGGCCTGGACGGCATCGAGGCCGCGAAGGTCGTGTGCGCCGAGACCCGCACCCGCGCGATCATGCTCACCGGTGATGTTCGTCCGCGTCGCGATCGTCGACATCGTCGTCGGCCTGCGAGCCGCGGACGCCGCCGAGAAGAGCACCCTGTCCGACCGCTACGCCGACGTCCCCGCCGTGCTCCCCCAGGCGGTCTACGACATCGGCCCGGCATTCTTCATGCTCGGACTGCTGGCCCTGCTGATCCAGTTCGCGATCGTCACCCCAGGCCGGAGATCAGTCGCCGCGCTGAGCCCCGTCCTGGTCGCCCTGGGCTTCGTCACCATCACGGCCAACCTGGATCTCCTCCCCGTCAGCGCGGCCCTGCTCTGGCTAGCCCTGGCCCTGGCCGCCCGCAACCAGAACACGCCCGCACCCGCACACGCCGCCCCCAAGACCCACGCCCCTGCCTGACCAGCCACGGCCCACGTGATCAGCAACCCCACCCCGGGAGGCGGACGGCGGCGAGTGGGGCGACCGAATGCGACATCAGCGCAAGGGCGGGCAGGAACGGGCGGTTTCGTCCTGCATTTCTGGCCGGATCGTGTCAGCTGATGGGAGGAATCAGATTCGGGTGCAAGGATGAAAGAAATTTTGTGATCGGGGCGGCGATGGCAGAAGAGTGGGCGACCGTCGTGGCGGTCTACGAGGGAATCCAGACCGCGTATCAGGCCTATCAGGCGATCAAGTCGGTTTATGACGGGTACGAGAATCTCAACGAACTCATTAACCCGACCCATCCGACTCATGAAGAGCTCGTAATACAGAAGCTCGACCGACTGCACACGGATTTCCAGGTGATCCAGTACCGGCTGGACGCCGTGGCCGAGGCGATCCGCCAGCTGCTCGACCAGCAGCAGCAGGCCTACCTCCTCCAGACCCGCCAGCAGTTGGAGCAGCTCAAAGGGCTAAGCCGGACGGCCGCGGACCAGGCCAGCGCCTGGGTGGCCGGCGACAGGACCGACGCACTACTGCGCGCGCAAGCCGACGACAACTCGCGGGTCGCGGCCAACAGCATTCTGGAGGGGAACTCGTTCTTCCTCCGTCCCGGGCCCGGCGGAGAGACCTTCGACCACCGCGTCGCCATCCCGGTTTATCTGTACGTCCTGACCGTCCGCCTCGGCGTAATGATCACCATCAACCGTCCCATCCGGTTCAACAAACTGGCGCGCGAGGAGATCCACCGGCACGCCGACCGGCTGGGCTGGATCATCGAGAACACCGACCGTGCCATCGTGCCCGATATTTATGGTCGGCCGGAGTCGGATCCCGGGCTCTACATGGTCCAGTACAAATGCGTCGACAACATCAGCGGCTACACCACCGCCCTGACCCGCGAGGACCACCTGATCGGTGGCCAGGCCGAACTTGACGACTACAAGGCCCGGCTCGACGAATCGCTCCGCCTGGAGGTACGGCACCGGACCGGCGTGATCCTCCTGCTCAGCATGCGCGACGTCCTGGAGTACTGGGCGACGGATCCGATGGTCGCGCGCTTCACACCGTGGAACGTGGCCGTGCCCGTGTCCGCCATGGGGACGCCCGGCTGGCGCCACTTCCGCGCCATCGGACCGTCCGCGTCCAGCGTCAAGGTCCTGTGGCCCATGGGGGACGGTTCAATCGGATCCGCGACCCTGAACACCACACAGTCACCGGTCGCCTGGACCATCGACCCGCCAGCGGCGCCCGCGGGCACCATGGACGGGGGCGGCCTGCCCGTCTGCGTCCCCGCACCGGGCCAGGCCATCGCCTTCATCCAGGACCCAGAACGGCGGTTGGCCGAACTTCACCTGGACCCCGCGCAGCCGTCCGGCTGGTCGACGCCCGTCCCAGTGGTGACACAGCCCGATTCGCCCCCGCAGTACTTCCGCCGGGACCACATGTCGGCGACGGTCATCGCCCCTGGCGAAGTGGCGTTGTTCTGGCGTTATCCCGTCCACCCAGCCGCAATTCACTGGCGCCACCGCGCCGCCGACGGGACATGGGGCGAGCCCCAGCCGATCACCCCCGAGGCCCCCTACGGCGATGCGCTGATCTCGGTGTCCCCGGCGCCCCAGGCCGCGTGGGTGTTCTACGCGCAACGCGACGACTCGATCTGGAGCGCTCACCTCGACTCACGCGAGCAACCCGGCTGGGCACCCCCCGTCCAGCTCACCCCACCGGACATCGCCCACGTCTCGGCCGTCTGCCCACGCCCCTGGCAGATCCTGATCTTCTGGACCGGCCCCGATCGCGCCGTGTACGCCCGGCACCTCGACGCCCAGCAACCTGGGCAGGCGTGGAGCGAGCCGTTCCAGGTCGTCCCCCCACGCTCGACCGGCTACCGGGCCACCCCCACCGCGATCAGCCCCGCCGAGGGCGAGGTCCGGCTGTTCTGGGACGCCGCCGACGGCTACATCCGCACCACCCACCACGACCCGCAACGCCCCTACGACCAGGGCTGGGCACCGTGGTACCCGGTCGGCTCGCCCCTCTTCGGCTCCCGCGACCTCGTGAGCGGCTCCTACAGCCTCGTGGTCACCGGCCGCGGCGCGGGAACCGTGAGCCTGTTCCGCCTGGACGCCCAACGCGCCATCCAAGCAGCGCAGTACGACCCGACCGTCGCCGATCCAGGCAGCTGGTACGACAAGATGCGCTCGCTGACCAACGCGGCAGGACAACTCGCGGCACAACACCGTCCCGCCGACGCGGCCTCAGCCGCCCACGACGGCATCGAGGCCTTACTGGCAGGCGCGCCCGCCCTCGAAGGCACACGCGACGACCTGACCTACGACCTCGTCCTCCAGATCGCCTACAACTCGGGCTACCAGCCCGCCAGCGACACGGTGGAACCAGTCCGCCAAACCGTCGCGATCGCGGAACGGCTGGCATCTCGCCACCCCGACAACCTCGACTACGCCTACCGCCACCCCTGGATGCAGGTCGTCCTGGCCCAGCGCCTGGACGGAGCCGGACGCCGCCCCGAAGCAGCCACGCCCGCCAAGCAGGGCATCGACCGAATGCTGACCCTGGCCCCCACACTCCAGGGCACACGCGACGACCTGACCTACGACCTGATCCTGCAAATCGCCTACAACTCCGCCTACCTCGCACCCGGCGAGGCGACCGAGGCCGTCCAAGACGCAGTCGCAATCACCCAGCAACTGGCATCCCGTCACCCCGACAACTTCGACTACACCTACCGCCACCCGTGGATGCTGGTCGTCCTGGCCCAACGTCTCGATCAGGCGCACCGCCGTCCCGAGGCCGCAGAGCCAACCCGCCAAGCCATCACCGAACTGCTCCGGCTGGCCCCCACCCTCGAAGGCACACGCGACGACCTGACCTACGACCTAATCCTCCAGATCGCCTACAACTCCGCCTACCTGCCCACAAACGATTCGATAGAGCCGGTCAGCCAAGGGATCACGCTCGCAGAACGCCTAGCGTCACGTCACCCCGACAACCTGGACTACACCTACCGCCACCCCTGGATGCAAGTCGTCCTAGCCCAACGCCTAGACGCCGCCGGACGACGCCCCGAAGCCACCGAACCCGCCCGCCAAGCCATCACCGAACTACTGCGACTCGCCCCATCCCTCGAAAACGCACGCGACGACCTCACCTACGACCTCATCCTGCAAATCGCGTACAACTCCGGCTACCTACCAGCCAACGACGCGGTGGACCCGGTCAGCCAGGGAATCACGCTCGCAGAACGCCTGGCATCACGTCACCCCGACAACCCGGACTACACCTACCGCCACCCCTGGATGCAAGTCGTCCTAGCCCAACGCCTGGACGCCGCCGGACGACGCCCCGAAGCCACCGAACCCGCCCGCCAAGCCATCACCGAGCTACTGCGACTCGCCCCATCCCTCGAAGGCACACGCGACGACCTAGTACTTGACCTAATCGCCCAAATAGGGACCACCTCCGGCTACCTGCCGCCAAACGACGCCGTGCCGCCACTCCAAGCAGCGGTCGCGATAGCAGAGAGGGCCGCGGCCCGGCACCCCGACGACGCCTCCTACCGCGACCGGCTCACCTGGATCCGCGAGGTGCTCGCCCAACACCAGCCCACCACGTGACCTTCGGGCTTCCCAGCCACCGCGTTACCCATGGCCCTCTGCTCATGGGCGGGTCTGGGCGAACTTGACGAGCCTCGGGTCGAGGAAGGAATCGATCTTGGCGTACGGGACGTGGCTCCAGCCCCGGTAGGTGCATTCGTTGCCCTCCACGAAGCCGAAGTCGGCGCCGTCGGGAGTCAGCAGTACCGGGATCCGGGCGAAGTTGTTCCGGTAGGTGTTCTGCAGGGTCGGGCGGCAGAGGTCCTCCCCGGGAGGACCGCTCCATTTGATGAGCGGGATCAGCGGCGACAGGCGTGCGATCCCGGACGTGGTGAGGGCTTGTGGCCGCAGGATGTCCTTGGTGGTCAACAGCTTGCCGGTGGTGAGGTCGGCGGTCACCACGTTCATCCGGGCATCGTTGCCGCCACCCGCGTTGACCGGGTTGTCGACCAGGTGGGCGACCGTCACCAGCCGCGGGCCGCGCAGCCCGATGCGGGTGGTCACCTTGAGCTTCATCTTCAGCGGCGAGCTGGGCGGCAGGGCCCGTTGGGACCTGCGGAACTCCTCCGGCTGGGTGGCGATGTGCTCCCGGAAGTCGGTGATGCCCTGGTCGATCGGGCGCCGCAGCGCCGCGTTGATCCGGCTCTGTACGGCGGTGTCCTTGAGCCCGCTGATCTGGACGTACTGCGCGCGGTCCACGATCAGGCCGCTGGAGGGGTCGGTCAGTGAGCGGGTGTTGACTTGCAGGGTGATCGGGGGGACCCGCTCCTCCGGCTCGGACTGGGTCGCGTGGTAGGCGGCGAAGCCGCCGCCGGCGACCAGCGCGGTCCCGGCGACCGCGACCGCCGCCTTCCCTCCCACTCCCGCGAGGAGGCCGGTCTGGCCCGCCGTCGCGGCTCCCCCGCTAGCCACCGCGGCCCCGCCACCGACGGCGGCGCTCGGGGCGGCGGCCAGCCCGGCCGCGGTCAACGGGAACAGGGCGGCCAGCGCGACCGCCGCCACCGAGAGCGCCACGACCCCGCGCGTCTCCCAGTCCGGCCCGTACGCGGTCTGGGCGGTCCGCTCCAGCTCGCTGACGAACGCCGCCGCTCCCGGTGGGCGCTGCTCGGCCTGCTTGGCCATCCCGTGGGCGACCAGCTCCCGGAGCGGCGCGGGGATCGCCTCCAGCGGCACGGGCTCCAGCAGGTGGGCGCGCATCAGGGCCATCTGGTCACCGGCCTGGAAGGGCCGCCGCCCGGTGACGCACTCGTAGAACACGCATGTGGCGGCGTAGACATCGGTGGCCGTGGTGGCGGGCTGGCGCTCCCACTGCTCGGGAGCCATGTAGGAAGGCGTTCCCGCACCGGACGCGGCGCCCGCGGGGGTGGCGATGCCGAAGTCGATGAGCTTGCTGGCCCCGTCCGCGGGGACCACAACATTGGCGGGCTTGTAGTCCCTGTGCACCACCCCGGCCTCGTGCGCGGCGGCCAGCCCGAGCAGCGACCCCTTCAGCACTGCCAGGGCCGCCTCCGGCTCCAGCGCCCCGTGCGCCTCCAGTACCGCCTTGAGGGAGGTGCCGTTGACCGCCTCCATGACGATCGCCGTGCCGTTTCCGCTCTCCACCAGCCGGTAGAGCCGCGCCACATGGGGGCTCTGCACCTGGGCGAGCATGTGCGCCTCGTGGTGGAAGCGGGCCTTGTCGTCCTCACTCGCCTCGACGGGGAGGTACTTGATCGCCACCGGCGTACCGCTCTCCCGGTGCCGGGCGAGCACCACCCGCCCCTGGGCGCCCCTGCCCAACTCACGTACCTCTTGGAACTCAGAGACCCGCCACACAATCACGGGCCAAGTGTGCCTTACCGACACGAACCGCAGTGCCCGGAGCCGCACATGAGGCCAACCAACCCAACCCAAGCCCGCACGCCCAAAGCTGAACGCGCTAAGCCAAAGACCTACCGCACCAGGTCATAGGCCGACAAGGGCCATATCCGCGTCCCAACGCAGCCCCGCCAGCCAACCGTCCACCCGACTGACACAAGGAGCACAGGCCGACCAGCCATAGGGGCGGCGACCAGCCATGGGGGCAAGGGCCGAAGCCCCGACAGCGACCTGAACCGGCAAGGGGGTGTGGGGGGCGGAGCCCCCTGCATCGGGGGTCCGGGGGTCGCCCCCCGGGTAAATACGACGAAGGAGTCGCGGTCGACGCACTCCGTCGACGCACGACCCCCAACTCCGAGTGGGCGAGGAGGGATTTGAACCCTCACATCCTTTCGGACACACGGACCTGAACCGTGCGCGTCTGCCGTTCCGCCACCCGCCCCGGGTGTCGACCCGATTTCGGGTCGTTGAAAAGGCTAGCACGGGCCGCGTGGTGGTTAGGTATCCAGATACGCCGCGCGAACCTTCGCACCGATACGATCGTCTACCAGTGGGGAAGGGAGGTGCCCGTGGGCGTCATTCAGCGCTTCGAGCGACGGCTGGAGGGCATGGTCGAAGGGGCCTTCGCCCGTGCCTTCAAGTCTGAGCTGCAGCCGGTCGAGGTGGCCAGTGCTGTGCAGCGCGAGATGGACGATCGGGCGGCGATCGTGGCGCAGGGCCGCACGCTCGTTCCGAACGACTTCGTCGTCGAGATCTCTCAGCAGGACGGGCAGCGGCTCCAGGTGTACGCCGACAGTCTGAGCCAGGAGCTGGCGAACCTCGCGCGGGAGTACGCGAAGGAGCAGGGGTACTCCTTCGTGGGTCCGGTGCGGGTGCGGTTCGAGAACGCGGGCGATCTCGCCACGGGCATGTTCCGTATCCGGTCCGGGGTGATCCGGGGTTCGACGGTGGAGGGCGGTGAGATCCGCCAGCCGGTGAGCGATGTTCCGCAGGGGGCGCGTGGGGGGGTGTTCGGGGGGCATCCGCGACTTCTGGTGACCACCGCCGTCGAAGGGTCGGACACCACTCAGCGCACCTATGAGATCAATACGCCGGTGACTCTGTTGGGTCGCGGCACTGACTGCGACCTGCGACTTGTCGATCCCGGGGTGTCCCGGCACCATGCCGAGATCCGCGTAGAAGGTCCCGAAATCGCTCTCGTGGATCTAGGGTCGACCAACGGCTCGTTCGTGAACGGGCAGCCGATCCGGCGTGTCACGCTGGTGGACGGCTCCCGCGTCACGATGGGCCGGACCACTCTTGTGTTCCGCCGCGATAGGGAGTAACCCCGACTCCGATGTCCCCTTTCACCCTCACGCTGATCAAGCTGGCGTTCCTCGCGGTTCTCTGGCTTTTCGTCATCGCGGCCGTCGGTGTGATCAGGGCCGACATGTTCGGTTCCAGGGCCGCGACGAGGGCGGCGCAGCGCGCGTCGCAGCCGAGGCCGCCCCAGCGGCAACGCCAGTCGAAGCCGTCGCGGCAGCCGTCGCGCAGCGCCCAGCAGAGTGCCCCGACGAAACTGGTGGTCGTGCAGGGCGAACGGGCCGGTACGGTCATCGACCTCACGGGGGTGCCCATCACCATCGGTCGGGCGAATGACGCCACACTCGTAGTGACCGACGACTACGCTTCGAGCCGGCATGCCCGACTTTATGCGCAGGACGGTCAGTGGATCGTGGAAGATCTCGGCTCGACCAATGGCACGTATCTCGGACGCACGAAGGTGAGCCGGCCGATGCCGGTTCCACCGGGCGTACCAGTCCGTATCGGGAAAACCGTGATCGAGCTGCGCAAATGACCCTGGGAATCCGCTACGCCGCGCGCTCCGACGTCGGCATGCTGCGCGAGGGCAACGAGGACTCGGCGTACGCGGGGGCACATCTGCTCGCCGTCGCCGACGGGATGGGCGGGCACGTCGGCGGCGAGATCGCCAGCGCGGCCGCGATCGACGCGCTGCGGGCGCTCGACAAGGACCTTCCCGCGACGGAGCTGCTGGCGGCGCTGGAACGCACCGTCAAGGCCGCGAACGACAACCTGCACCGGATCGTGGAGTCCGATCCCGCGTTGCAGGGCATGGGCACGACGCTGACGGCGATGCTGTGGGCGGGCAACCAGATCGCGCTGGTGCACATCGGCGACTCGCGGGCCTACCTGCTGCGGGACGGCAGCCTGTTCCAGATCACGCACGACCACACGCTGGTGCAGTCGCTGGTCGACGAGGGGCGGATCAGCCCGGACGAGGCGGCGTCCCATCCGCAGCGTTCGCTTCTGCTGCGCGCGTTGGACGGCCGCGGCGAGGTCGATCCCGATCTGTCGCTGCGTGAGGCGGAGGTCGGCGACCGGTACCTGCTGTGCTCGGACGGCCTGTCGGGCGTCGTCACGGCGGAGACCATCTTCCAGGTGCTGACCGACGCCGACGAGCCGGACCAGGCCGTCCGGCAGCTCATCGACCTGGCGAACCGCGGCGGCGGCCCCGACAACATCACCTGCGTGGTCGCCGACGTGGTCGACCTCGAACGGCAGCCGCCGACGGGCGGCCCCGGGCACGCGGTGGGCGCGGCGGCGAACGCGGCACCTCCGGATCCGCCGGGCGGCGGGCCGGGCGCCAACACGACCGCGGCCGACACTCCGGCGGGGCGGGCCGCGCAGTTGCGCGACACCAGGCCGCAGCCACCGGTGGCGGTGGACGAGATGCCGCCGCCACCGCCGCCCGCGCCGATGGCCGACCCGATGGGCGGCCCGCCGATGCCGGGCGCGATGCAGCAGGCCCCCATGGAGCGGATGCGGCGCGGTGGGGCTCGCCGATGGACGTGGCTGATCGTTGTAGCGGGTGTGGTGGTCGTGGGTGTCGTGGCGGGCGGGTTCGTGCTGATTCAGAACGTTCGGAACGGCTACTACATCGGCGCGGAGAAGGGCCAGGCCGTCCTGTACCGGGGGACGCCGCAGTCCGTGCTGGGCTTCAACATGTCCCGCAGGGCGAACGCGAAGAACCTCCAGAAGATCATGGTGGACGATCTGCCCCAGGATCTCCAGCAGCAGGTCCACGAGACGTACTCGGTGGACGGCCCGAAGGAATGGCGGCTGCTGGTCGACCGCGTCTGCAAGTACAGCCTCGTCGACCAGTCCGGCAATGTCGGCATCGTGCGCGGCCGCGGTCAGCAGGCCTGCAAGGAGAAGAACGTCAAGGCCAGCGAGGTCCCGCTCGCCGAACTGCCCGTGTCGGACGCGATGGCGATCACCAGGGGCGACCTCAAGAACATCATCGGGGCCGAGCCGGCGCAGCGGAAGCTGGACGATCTGGCCAAGCGCCGTGAGGAGTGCAAGCAGCGCAGTCCCAGCATCACGGACTGTCCCGCCGGCCGGGGGAAGTCGTAGATGCACTCGATCGGGGACCAGATCCGGGCGCGGCTGCCGTACCAGCGCCGTAACGCGGCCTCGTTCGCGCTGCTGATCTTCGCGATGGTGCTGACGCTGTCGGCGTTCGCGGAGGTCGGGCTGGCCCGTGACGGCAGCATCCCCGCCGGGCTGGTCGTCTACGGCGGCGGCCTCGCCGTGCTGGCCTTCGTCGCCTACTTCGTCCAGATGAGGTTCACCCCGTACGCCGACCCGCTGCTGCTGCCGCTGGCGGTGGCGCTGAACGGCATCGGGCTCGCGATGATCTACCGGCTGGACCTGGACACCAGCGCCGACCGCAAAGCCGCCGCGCTCGCGGGCAAGAAGTTCCTGAAGGACGCCGCGAACGCACCCGGCCAGCTGATGTGGACGTTCGTCGGCATCGGCCTGTTCGTCGCCGCGGTGCTGATCATGCGGGACACCGACAAGACCGACGCGCGGCTGTCGTTCACGCCGAAGACCGCGCAGCGCTACACGTACCTGATCGGTCTGACCGCCGTCGTCCTGCTGCTGCTGCCGATCGTCCCGGGCATCGGCGCGGAGATCAACGGCGCCCGCGTGTGGATCCAGGTGGGCGGGTTCTCGGTTCAGCCCGGCGAGTTCGCCAAGCTGCTGCTCGTCGTGTTCTTCGCCGGTTATCTGGTGAACAAGCGGCAGGCGATGTCGCTGATCGGCAAGAAGGTCGGGCCGGTCAGCCTGCCGCGCGCCCGTGACCTCGGTCCGATCGTGGTGATCTGGTTCTTCTGCCTGGGCGTCCTGTTCATGCAGAAGGACCTCGGTACCGCGCTGCTGTTCTTCGGCCTGTTCATCTCGATGCTGTACATCGCGACGCAGCGGGTGTCGTGGGTGATGATCGGCGTCGTCCTGCTGGCGGTGGGCGTGTTCATCGCGACGCTGCTGCCGTTCATGGGGCACGTCAACCAGCGCATCGACATCTGGCAGAACCCGAAGCCGTACTTCGACGGCGGCTGCCTGCTGGACAGCGGCAAGGTCGTCCCCGTCAACCCCGACACCGCGATCTACAAGAAGTACAAGGCCAAGGGCGACGGTTCGCCCGGTTTCTCCGCGTGCTTCGAGCTCGGCGGCGAGTACTCCGACAGCGCGCAGCTGATGAAGGGCCTGTACGCGCTGGGCGAGGGCGGCGTGCTCGGCACCGGGCTCGGGCAGGGCGAGCCGTGGCGGACGCCCCTGTCGTTCAGCGACTTCATCTTCGACTCGATAGGCGAGGAGCTCGGGCTGACCGGGCTGATGGTGCTGCTGCTGATCTACGCGTTGATCGTGCAACGCGGGATGAAGACGGCCGTGGCGGCGCGAGATCCGTTCCTGAAGTTGTTCGCGGGCGGTGTCTCGTTCGTCCTGGCCCTCCAGGTCTTCGTGATCGTCGGTGGGGTCACCCGGCTCATCCCGCTCACCGGTCTCACGACGCCGTTCCTGTCGCAGGGCGGTTCGTCGCTGATGGCCAACTGGGTCCTGATCGCGATCCTGGTGCGGATGAGCCATGACGCGCGCAAGCCCGCCCCGCAGGCGATCCAGGACGAGGGCATGACCCAGATCGTGAGCACGAGGTGATTTCCGTCCAATGAATATGGACAAGCCGGTCAGGCGGGTGGCGATCTTCGCGTTGCTGCTGTTCTTCGGGCTGATGGCGCAGGTCAACTACGTCCAGGGGAGCCAGGCGGAGGATCTGCGGACCGACGAGCACAACGCCCGCCAGTACGCGGACGTGTTCAACTCGCCGCGGGGGCAGATCTCCGCGGGCGGCGAGGTGCTGGTGGCGTCGGAGGACACCGGCAAGGACAACCCGAAGTACGGCCGCACCTACAAGGACGGCCCGGTCTTCGCGCCCGTCACGGGGTACTTCAACGGCAACGCCACGCAGGTCGAGCGGGCCTACAACTCCCTGCTGGGCGGCAAGGACAAGCGGATCACGCAGCAGCACTGGTTCGACACGTTCATCGGCAAGAAGGCCGACGGCGCGAACCTGGAGCTGACGATCGACCCGGACGCGCAGCGGACGGCGTACGAGCAGCTGAAGGCGAAGACCACGCAGGGTCGCCGCGGCGCCGCCGTAGTGATCGACGTGAAGACCGGCGCGCTCAAGGTCGCGGCGTCGTGGCCGTCGTTCGACCCGAACGAGGTGGCGCCGCAGACGGGCGAGAAGGGCGTCAAGCGGCTGGAGGAGCTGAACAAGGGCCGGGGCGTGCAGCGGCCGCTGGTCGACAACGCGTTGAGCCAGACCTTCCCGCCGGGCTCCTCGTTCAAGATCATCATGGCGACGCTCGGCATGGACGTCCTGAACTTGAACGGCAGCAGCACGGTCGACACCGGTCAGCTGATCCTGCCGGAGTCCGGAAAGGAGCTTCCGGACTCCCACGACGGCGGCAACTGCGCCCAGTCGGCGCCGCTGTCGGGCGCGTTCATCGAGTCCTGCAACAGCTCGTTCGGACGGATGGCGCTGCAACTCGGCATCCAGCAGATGCACGACGGCACCTTCAACAAGTTCGGCTTCGGCACCCGCACCGAGCTGGAACCCGACATGTTCGCGGCCAAGAGCGCCGTCCCGGTGTCGTTCACCGGCGCCGACGGCAAGACGATCCAGACCGGCAAGGACGGGACGGCCCGGTCCGGCATCGGCCAGGAGAACGTGCAGACCACGCCGTTGCAGATGGCGATGGCGGCCGCCGCCGTGGCCAACGACGGCGTCATCATGAAGCCGTTCGTCGTGTCGAAGGTGCGCACGAAGGACCAGAACGAGGTCTACAACGCCGATCCGACCGAGTTCAAGAAGGCGATGCCGAAGGGCGACGCCCGCCAGATCGCCGACTGGATGCGCAAGGTCGTCCAGGAGGGCACCGCGACGAATCTGCGCGGCGACAACATCGCGGGCAAGACCGGTACCGCCGAGCAGGGTGAAGGCATCCCGAACGCCCGCTGGTTCGTCGGGTTCGGGCCGTCCGACGGCGATCCGAAGTACGCCTTCGCCGTGATGTCCGAGGGCCCGGGCGCCGGTGCCGACGGAGCCGGACCGATCGCCGCGGCGATCATGGCCAAGGTTCTGAAGAAGTGAGCACGGGCCTCGTCCTGAACGGCCGCTACCGGCTGCTTGAGCGGCTGGCCGTCGGCGGGATGGGCGAGGTCTGGCACGCGTCCGACGACGCGTCGGGACGCGCGGTCGCGGTGAAGCTGCTGCGGCGCGAGCTCGGCGCGGACGTGACGGCGCGGGGCCGGTTCGCCGCGGAGGCGCGGTTCGCGGCGGAGCTGCGGCATCCGGGGATCGCGCGGGCGTACGACTTCGGCGAGCAGGACGGCCGGGCGTTCCTGGTGATGGAGCTGGTGCACGGCGAGCCGCTGGACCGGATCCTCGCGCGGGACGGCGGCCTGCCGCTGGAGGCCGTGCTCGACCTGCTGGTCCAGGCGGGCCGGGCGTTGACGGTGGCGCACCGGGCGGGGGTCGTGCACCGGGACGTCAAGCCCGCGAACCTGATGGTGTCCCCGAACGGCATCCTGAAGATCACCGACTTCGGGATCGCGCGGCAGCTCGCGGCGGCGTCGCAGACCGCGACCGGGATGGTCATGGGGACGGCGCACTACATCTCGCCCGAGCAGGCGCAGGGCCTGGAGCTGTCCCCGGCCGCCGACCTTTACTCGCTGGGTGTCGTGGCGTACGAGTGCCTGACGGGCGCGCCGCCGTTCGACGGTTCCACGCCGGTGGAGGTGGCGCTGCGGCACGTCCGGGAGGCGCCCGCCGAACTCCCGGCGCGCGTTCCGGCGGCGGCCCGCGAGTTGGTCATGGAGATGCTGGCGAAGGAGCCCGCGGGCCGTCCGGTCAACGCGGCGGCCGTCGCCGACCGGGCCCTGGCGATCCGCGCGGCGCTCGGCACGGGCCGCGCGCCCCGGGTGGACGCCGCCGCCCGGCCCCCGGCCGCCCGCCCCAGAATCGTTACCCAATCGACTACTTTGTCGGGTTTTGACGGTTCCGAGGGGGCGGATAGCCTCACGAAAAGGTCGGTGCGCGGGCACCACCGCCTCGGCGGACGTCCCGCGCTGACGTACACGTCGGTCGCGGCCGTACTGCTGGTGGTCTGCGTCATCGTGATCGGTTCACTCTGGAAGGGCTTCGCCTTCGCCGGATCCGGCGGAGACGAGCGTGACCCGCCCGGAGCCCCGGCCACCCGGCCGGTCGGGGACGGCACCGTCCAGAACCCGTCCGCCTCACCCGGCGGCGCGGGCAGACACCGGTCCCGTACCACAACCAGGCCGACTGTCGTGCCGCGGCACCGAACGCATAGGATCCGTCCGTCAACGCCGGGTAGCCGCAAGACGTCCCCTTCACAGAAGAAGTACACGAAACCGCCCCGCGCGGTGCCCACCACCCCAGAGCCAACACCCGCACCGACGGAGAGATCCACGACTCCGTCAACTCCGAGCCCGGGTCCCTCGCCCACCCAGAACGGGGAGCTAGGTTCGGAGGACAAGGTGTAGACGTACGAGGGAAAGTGCACATATGAGTCAACCTCGGCTGCTCGGCGGCCGCTACGAGCTCGAGACGGTGATCGGGCGAGGCGGCATGGCCGAGGTCTACCGTGCCCGAGACCTGCGCCTCGATCGCGTCGTCGCGGTCAAGACGCTGCGGTCCGACCTGGCCCGTGACCCCACGTTCCAGGCCCGGTTCCGGCGCGAGGCCCAGTCGGCCGCGTCGCTGAACCACCCCTCGGTCGTCGCCGTGTACGACACCGGCGAGGACATGATCGGCGACACCTCCATCCCGTACATCGTCATGGAGTACGTGGACGGGAGCACGCTGCGCGACCTGCTGAGGGAGAACCGCGCGCTGCTTCCCGACAAGGCCCTCGAGGTCACCGACGGGATCCTGCGCGCCCTCGAGTACAGCCACCGCGGCGGCATCGTCCACCGCGACATCAAACCGGCCAACGTGATGCTGACCCGGCAGCACGAGGTCAAGGTCATGGACTTCGGCATCGCCCGCGCCATGGCCGACACCGCCGCCACGATGACGCAGACCGCCCAGGTGATCGGCACCGCGCAGTACCTGTCGCCCGAACAGGCCCGCGGCGAGCGCGTCGACGCCCGCAGCGACGTCTACTCGACGGGCTGCGTCCTGTACGAGCTGCTCACCGGCCGACCGCCGTTCACCGGCGACTCCCCCGTCGCGATCGCGTACCAGCACGTGCGGGAGGAGCCCGTCCCGCCGTCGCAGGTCGACCCGCAGATCCCGCAGTGGGCGGACGCGATCGTGCTGAAGGCGATGGCGAAGGAAGCCGACAACCGCTACCAGAACGCGAACGAGTTCCGGCAGGAGATCCAGCGCGTCCTCCAGGGGCAGCCGGTGGCGTCCACGGCCGCGTCCACGATGCTGATGGGCTCGCAGCAGCCGCACGGCACCCAGGTCATGAGCGGCTACCCCGGCCCCGCCCACACCCAGGTGCGGCGACCGCAGGACGACTACGGCCTGCCACCCGCCCGCTACGACGACGACCTGCCCGAACGCGGCGGCGCCGGTAAGAAGGCCGCGCTGTGGATCGGCCTCGCCGTCCTGTTCATCGGCGGCGCCGCCCTGATCGGCTGGATGATGAGCGGTGGCGGCGGCGGCGACGAACAGGTCGCCATCCCGCAGAGCATCGTCAACGTCTCCCAGGAAGACGCGACGGCGCAGCTCACCAAGCTCGGCTTCACCGTCGAGACGAAGAAGGAGAACAGCGACGAGGTCAAGGCGGGCAACGTCATCAGCTCCGACCCGCAGCCCGGCACGAACGCCAAGAAGGGCTCCGCGGTGACGCTGGTCGTCTCCCAGGGCAAGAAGGCGCCCCCGGAGGTCGAGGTGCCGGACGTCACCGGCAAGCCCTACGCCGTCGCCAAGAAGATGCTGGAAGAACAGGGCTTCGAGCCCGAGAAATCGGTGGAGACGAACGACAGCGTCACGCGCGGCAACGTCGTCAGCACCGACCCGTCCGGCGGCTCCAAGGCGCCCAAGGGCTCGTCCGTCACCGTGGTCGTCTCCAACGGACCGGCCAACCTCAAGGTGCCGAACCTCTTCAACAACAGCCAGCGCGCCGCCTGCGGCCAACTCGAACGCCTCGGCCTGAAATGCCGCGTCCAGAAGGGCCCCGCCCCCATGGACAAGCCCGTCGCCCCCGGCTTCGTCTACGACCAGCAGCCGACCCCGGACGCCACCGTCGCCCCGGGCGACACCGTCACGATCTTCGTGGCGGAAAAGCCCCAGCAGCAGTCGCCGCCCCCCGGCGGCACCGAGAGCCCCGAACTCCCCTGGCCCCCCAACGGCGGCCAATGAGTTTGGCAGAGCCCTCCTCGTTCAAGCGCCCAGCGCTCGAACGAGGAGGGCTGTGCTGATCGCAGCGCGATTGCCGCTTCGGCCCTGGGGGGCTCCATCGTCGTGCACTGCGTGCGATCGCTGCGTCATCGCGGCCCTCGGCAGTGAGCGGCCCCGCTCCTATTCAGCGTGCGTCTATTCGGCGATCACGGCGGACCAGTGCCCTCGGTGCAAGGTGATCGTTCCCTCGGGGTTGATCGTGACCCTGGCTCCGCGTACCGGCAGCTCGCCGCTCATGTTGAGGCGGTGGCGGATCGCCTCCAGGACGTCCCACAGGCGGCGCGGGCCGGCCTGGTGGACGGTCGGAGGGTCGCCCCGGTGCCCGGTCGCCCTTGCCCATGACCCGTCAGCGTGGAACATCCAGGCGGTTCGCCGCTGGTCAGGGCGCTGCTCGAAGCGATGCTGGATATCAGGCGCGGTGAGTTCGAGCATGGATTGCAGGTCCCACGCCTCGACCACGTCGAGGACGGGATACCGGCCAGTTGTGACGGTGTCGCCGTCGAGGTCCCGCACGGCGTCGAGGACGTCGGCGGGCGGGTAGTCGCCGGCCGATCGCGTCGCCATGAATCCAGCGCGGTCGCGTTCGACCCACCCGACCGCGCCGCCGTCCGCGGTTCTGTCCGCGGTGATGATCAGGGTGGTGTTGGTGACGGTCGTCACCAGCCGTCCTCCGGGCTTGAGCGCGGCGAGCCAGGTCGGCGGGATCGGCCGGACGGAGACCATCGACACGATCCGGTCGTAGGTGCCGGGCAGCGGTCCCGTCGCGTCGAGGGTCACGATGTCAGGGCGCCGGTCGATCCCGGCGAGCCGTTCGGCGGCGATCTCTGTCAGGTACGGGTCGATGTCGACGCTGGTGACCTGCCCGTCGCCGAGGTGAGCCGACAGGACCCCAGCCGAATAGCCCGACCCGGTACCAACGTCCAACACGGAGGAGTCGTCAGCGATGCGGGCGTGCCGGAGCATCCCCACGACCAGGCCGGGCAGCGTCGACGACGATGTAGGACGGCCGGTCGCCCGACCGCTTTCAGGGGCGTGGTCGGCGTGCGTCGTCCCGACGCGTGTCACCAACGTGCGGTCGCTGTAGGCGACCCGCAGCCATTCGGATTCGTCGGCCATCCCGTCGCGCACGGTCCACGCGTCGCCGTCGGCCTGCCACCAGCGGGGGACGAAGCGATGCCGGGGCGTGGTGGCGATCGGCGCGTACCACCGCGACCCTCGGTGCGCGACCGTCTCCGCGAGCCGTGCGGCGTGATCTTTCCAGACGTGATCAGTCATCGTTGTAAGCAGGGTTGCACGCCTCAGTCTCGGCGGGGGAGCAATCGTTGCCGTCGCTATTGGGGTTGCAGCCGTGACCGGCCCCCGCTCGGCGGGGGATCCTCGCCACGATCCGGCGCCACGCCGCGCCGTCGAGCAGCTCCGCCAGCGGCGTCTCGGTCACGTTCCCGGCGTCGAAGCCGCGTCCAAGGACACACGGCATGAGGCGCCCGTGGGTGTCGATCGCGGCGCGGCCGTCGCCGCACCGGCCGCACAGATCGCCGCCGGTCGCCGGGCTTCCCCGGCGCGAGGCGCGGCCGACCGGGCGGGTGTGGTCGCGGGTGATATCGGTGATGCCCAGCATCGTGAGCATCTCGACGCCGCCGGTGAGGTCCTGGTCGCTCAGGACCTCGATCATGCCGACCTTCAGTTCGATGCCCAGACGGCGGGCCGCGGTCGGACCAGGCACGCTTGCATACCCGCGCGCATGGGCCCGGCCACGTCATCGGCGATGCTGTTCCCGACGAACAGCACCTCCCGGGCCGGACACCGCGCTGCGGTGAGGACCAGGTCGTAGAACAACGGCTCGTCCTTGGCCACCCCGAGTGCGTACGAGATGAGGCCCACCGAGAACAGCTCATGCACGCCCGCCGCCTGAAGCGCTGGCCAACGGGTCTCTGGTGCCAGCGCGTTCGAGGCCAGCAGGAGACGCACCCCCATCCCGGCGATCTCGTGCAGTGCGGCGGCAGCCCACTGTTCCACCCTCTTCTGCCCGAGGATGAGGTCCTCGTGATCGGTGCTGATCGTGCCACCGAAGTCCAGCGCGACCGTCCGGCATCGCACCCGTCCCGGCACCGCCTGCTCGGCCTGGTGGATCGACTCGACGTTGATGCGTGCCGTGTCGTCAGCGGCCACGAGTCACCTTTTCGCAGGCGCAGCAGCCGGGCAGCGTCAGCCACCACGAGCCGAGACCCCCGAACCAGAACAGGGCACCCATCCACACCCGCCGCGCCGCGTCGCACCGCCGGGCACAGCACGGTGCGGTCACCGCACACACCTCTCGGAGGGAACCGCATCGGCGGTCCGTGCGCCGTCCTCGGCGTCGAGCTGTGCCTCGAGTTGGAGGACGCCGCCGACGAGTTCGCGGAGCCTTTCCGGGGTGGTGGTCTCGATCCAGGAGACGCCGCCGCCGGGTGGAAGACGGAACGGGTAACGCTGGGCCTCCCATGGAGCCTTGGAGTACCGCGCGTACCCGAACGCCCAGCCGGGGAAGTCCTCATGGAGGCGGGCGAGCTGCTGCTGGATCTCTTGTGGTGCAGGGGACATGAGACCGTCCTGGCTGCGATGCACGTGATTCTTCGGTCACCATCAGTGAACCTGTGGCGGTCGCCACACGGCCAGAGGCAGACTGAAGGAGGGAAAGGGAGGGGCCGGGAGGTCCTCCGCTGATCGGCGAGAGGTGCGTCGCATCATGTCCGCCGCAAAGAAGATCATCGGCGCACGTCTGCGTGAGATACGTGAGGCGGACCCGTACTGGTCACGCGGCGACCTCGCCCGCCTCCTTCGCGCCGCCGCAGCCCCCGAGGAACTGCCGCACGTCGCGCACGTGCCGAGCCTCACCGACATGATCAAACAATGGGAGGGCGGGAAGTGGACGCCCGGCATCCGGTACCGGAGGCTGTACGCCCGCGTCACCGGCAGGCCCGACGCAGACCTGTTCGAGACCGACCAGCCTGCGCCGTCCCTGTGGCGTCCGGACGGCCTCAACGGGACGTTCACACCTGACGATGAGGAGCGGCTCGTCCTCGCTACCGCACGGCCTGTCCGGACAGACATGGTCGTCGTGAAGTCCCTCGCGACCATCCTTGCGGCGCAGCGACGCCTGGAGGACTCCATCGGGTCCGCGCCGCTCATCGCCCCGGTGCAGGCGCAACTGGCCGCGATCGAGGGCATGATCGGAAACGCCCGGGGATCGATCCGCAGCGAACTGCTCGACATCGCCGGGCAGTGGGCGCAGTTCGCTGGGTGGCTCTATACCAGCAACGAACGGCACCCCGACGCCTTGACGTTCCTTGCCCGCACGCTGGAGTGGGCGACCGAAATCGACGACCGACACCTCATCGGGTCTGTGATGTCCTGGCGAGGCTACATCGCCGAGCGCCATGGGCAGATCGGGTCCATGATCGGCCTGTCGCAGGCCGGGCAACGGGTCCGCCACGGCACCGCCGACAGGGTCACTGCGCTCTACCAGGAAGCGCGCGCCCGCGCGCTGCTCGGCGAAACCGCAGAGGTGGACCGGCTGACGGAAACCGCAGCGGCCGAGGCGGAGCAGACACGGCCCACGGAGGCGCGCCCCTGGGAGTACTACTACGAACGGCCCGGCATCTTCGGCCTGGAGCACGGCCTCATCTACCGAATCCTCGGCCGCACCGACCGCTCCCAGAACGCCACCGCCGTGGAGCACCTGAACGCGGGCCTGGACGTTTTGTCGGCGGATATGCGGTCGTCGGAGTGGGCGGGCATGTTCCTCTATCAGCTCGCGCTCGCCTACCGGCAGGCCGAGGAGCCCGGGGAGGTCGCGCGCATAGCTGGGGAGTTGGAGGAGATCGTGAACCGGCTCGGGTCGGATCCGCTCCGGCGGCGCCTGGACGAACTACGCTGACCCTGCTCGCACGCAGCGTTCAGGCGGTCGTACGGGTTTGCGCTGCGCGTCCTCGTCCAAGCGCCGTCCAGCTCACCGGGCAGCCACCCCCCATCCACGTCCGGCCGGTACGCGGCCAGTGCCTCGGCGAACTGCTCGCAAGCGGCCTCACCGGTGAGTGTCGCGGCGGCGGCGCGGAGGTACCGCTCGGCCAGTGCCCGCCGCAGGCAGGGCGGCCGCCCGCTGGCCCTGCGGCGACGGCCGCGCTGCGGCCAGGGCTTCGTACTCGTCTCGTGAGTCGTCGTTCAGCACCGTGTGCGTTTCAGGTGACGGATGCTCAGCGATGGCTGGGCCCGCCGGTCAGTCGATACCTTCGATGATGCGGAAGTCGCGCTCGAAGCCGTCGGGGAGGGCGACCAGCGCCTTCTGGTATGCCTCGCTCTCGTATGCCGCGACGGCCTGTTCAAAGCTGTCGAACTCGATCAGAACGACGCGTTGCGTGACTCCGGCCTCGTGGGCGACGACTCGACCGCCACGGGACGGGAAGAGGGACAGGTTGCGCCCGCCCGCGGCCTGGACAGCCTGACCGGCCAGCTTGTCGTAGGCAGCCAGCTTCTCAGGGTCGGAAGTGGCGGGGTAGACGCTGACCCAGTAGCCCTTAGCCATGGAAACCTCCTGTGTTCGGCCGGACACGTCCGACTTCGAATTGACGCTCAGATCGATAGGTACCGACGACAGGTACTGCGGTCGGCTGAATCGTCATATGGGCAGGTTAGGGCTCGATGTGCGGTCGAGGGAAAGACCAATGCGGGATAGACTCAGAACGGATCGTTATCAATCGGCGGGGGGCACGTGGCGCCGGATACGGTGAGCCTGCGGTACTTCCTGGTGCTGGCGCAGGAGCTGAACTTCACCCGCGCGGCCGCTCGGATCGGTATCGCGCAGCCCGCACTCAGCGCCCGGATGCGCCGATTGGAGGCGGAACTCGGCACGGCCCTGCTGGTCCGCAACACACGTAGCGTCGTATTGACCACGGCCGGTGCGGCTTTGGCGGAGTCCGCGCCGTCCGCGCTGGCGGCGCTGGACCGGGCATGGGACACCGCCCGGAGCGCGGCGGCCGGTGAACTGGGCACGCTGCGCATCGGATACAGCCTCAGCACCGGGGCTGAGACGGCACCGGCCCTGGTGGACAGGCTGATGCGCGGCAACAGCGGACTTGAGGTCGGCGCGGTCCCGATGGCGACGCCGGAAATCTCCCCCGCGGTCGCCGACGGCCGCATCGATGCCGGGATCACCCGCGGTGAACAGCCCGGCCGTGGCGTGCGCCGGTTCCCGCTGCGGCGTCAGCGCATCGGGGTCCAGCTGGCGCAGCACCATCCGCTGGCCGAACACCCGGAGATCGAGATCGCCGACGCGGCCGCGTATCCGCTGCGACTCCCGAACCGTGCGGCCAACCCCGTGATCCACGATCAGCTGTCCGCACTGTTCCGCGACACCCGACCACACCCCCGATTCCACACGCCCGCAGTCTCTTTCGACTTGTCTCAGCACGACCTGCGCGACGGGGTCACCCTCGCCCCGGCCGGAGAAGCCGCGGTCACGGCACAACCGGCCGGTCTCACCTGGCGACCGCTGCGGGGAGCGCCCAGCCTGACGATCCACCTGGTCCTCCCACGCGAGCAGTCGCCACTACACCGCCGCATCCGTGCCGTCGCCAAAACCCTGGCGCACGAGCTGCACTGGCTGCCGGACTGACGCGCAAGAGGGCAAGCGGACCGACGCCTGCGGTGGCGAGGCCGAAGACCTTTGCGCCCGGCGAACTTCGCGGTGAAGACGACGGCGGTCTTGAAGATCTTGCGGGGGGGTGGCGCCCCTGAGTCCAGGGCCCGGCGGACGGTGCGGAGGCAGGGGATGGGCTGTCGGCCCGCGCTGTGATGCGCAAGCACGGCGTCTCGCACCTGATGCTGCGTTAGGCGCTGGAGTCGGCGTGGCCGTGGCCGCGCAAGAGGATGGCCCCGTGGGCGACGCGGTTTGATCCCTGCAAGCCTGTGGCTCGCTCCCCTCCTACGAGGCCTTGGAGCACGTCGACGGGACACTCACCCCGGGGCTTGGACGGCGGTGTGCGGGACGTCCTCGGCGCGACAGGACCGGCCGGTGAGCATGGTGGTGCCGGCGCCGGTGATGACGGAGTCGAGCCGGTCGCGGGTGTCGGTCAGGTCGGCGATCTGCCTGTCGATGTGGTCGCGCTGAGCGGCCAGTCGGGTGAGCAGTTCGGGCGTGGCGCGCCCGTCGACGACGCACGGGATGAGTTCGGCGATGGTCTTGCTGGACAGCCCGGCGGCGTACAACTGCTGGATCAGCCGGACCCGTCCGACCGCGCCTTCAGGATAGTGCCGCTGACCGCTGGCGCTGCGTTCGGCGGCGAGCAGACCCTGCTGCTCGTAGTACCGCAGGGACCGGACGCTGACGCCCGTCTTGGCGGCGAGATCCCCGATGCGCATCTGACCCCTCCGTGATGTGCGGCACACACCTTTGCCTCTGACATCAATGTCAGGTTTTAGCGTACCCGGTGTGAGGCCAACTGCCTCCATCCCGATCCGCCACCGCACACAAGCCCCAAGGATGGAAACACCTATGACCACTCCCGCTACCGCGATGACGGGGATCATCGGTGACCTCGCCGCCCTGATCGTCTCAGTCAAGCCGATCGTGCTGCCCGCCCCCGAGCGCGGCGAGGACCTGCATGTGCGCGTGTCCGCGCCGGTCACCGGACGCGACCTGCCGATCATCCTGTTCGCGCACGGCTTCGGCTCCAACCTGGACGGCTACGCGCCCCTGACCGACTACTGGGCCGCCCACGGCTTCGTGGTGATCCAGGCCACCCACCTGGACTCCAGAAGGCTGAACCTCACCACGGACGACCCCCGCAAGCCTCAGATGTGGCGGATCCGCGTCGACGACATGAAGCGCATTCTCGACGACCTCGATGTGCTGGAAGCCACCGTCCCAGGCCTGGCCGGACGCCTGGACCGCGACCGCATCGCCGCGGCCGGGCACTCCTTCGGCGGCCAGACCGCCGCGATCCTACTGGGCCTGCGCGTCACCGACCCGCAAACCGGAGCCACCGAAGACCTGTCCGACCCGCGGGTCACCGCGGGCGTCCTGCTCGCGACGGCCGGACGGGGCGGCGACCATCTGACCCCCTACGCCGCCGAGAACCTCCCCTGGCTACGGGAAGTGGACTTCTCCCACCTCACCGCACCGGCCATCGTGGTCGCCGGTGACAAGGACCACCTACCGGTGACCACGAGGGGACCGGAATGGACCACCGAGCCCTACACCTTCAGCCCCGGCGACAAGAGCCTGCTCACCGTCTTCGACGGTGAGCACCTCCTCGGCGGCATCTCCGGCTACGACGCCGCCGAGACCACCGACGAGAACCCCGCCCGCGTCTCCCTTGTCCAGCAGGTCACCCTCGCCTATCTGCGCCACGTCCTCAGTATCGGAAGTTCCACCTGGATCACGGCGCAGGCGGCCCTGACCGGCACCGTCCACCCGATGGGACGACTCGAATCCAAGTGAGGCGCCGGAAGGATCGGCGCGTCGGGAGCGAACGGACGGAAATCATCGGACCTCCTCGCCCCGGCGCGTCGCCCGTACTGCCCCGTGGTCAGGGCTCCGGGGCAATCGCCGCACCGGACACCGCCCCCGGACGCCCACCCACGGACTCCTCGTCTGCGGCCAGCCCGAACGGCAGAAATCCGCACCGCTTCTCACGGCCGCACCCAGCTTGGGTCCTTTGTGGTGCGTTGACCTGCACGTTCGCGAGGGAGGCCGCTGGATCTCAGGTAGATCTGAAAATTTCGGTTGAAATCCGTAACGTCCCGGGGGCCCGTGACGAAGACCATATCGAGGGCTTCCGCCATTGCCCCCGAGTGGCGGAAGCCCTCTTGCTTATTGCAGTGCACTCCTCCTTCGGCCCTGGCGGGCCTCCATCGTCGTGCACTGCGTGCGATTGCTGCATCGCTCTCGACTCGCCTAGCGGCTCGCTTCGCGATCTGGGTCTCGCTTCGCTCGCCCCAGCCTTCGGACGCAATCGCAACGGTTGAGGTCCTGCATGGTTGCGGAGGGGGCTGGGGTTGTTGTGTTCGGGAGTTGCTTTGGTGGACGGTCCCGCGCCGCTTCAGGCTCCGCCGGTCCGCCGGGCCGGGTCTGCTCTACCCACCCGTAGGGGACCTCGGCCACGCCGACCGTGGCGTAAACACGGTCGTAGGGTGCGTTATCGAGGAACCCGGCCCGGCCGTCCTCGTCCGCGTGGTACACGCCGCTCATGGGCTTGTAGACAACGGGAGTGCTCAGCTCCTCTGCCCAGTCGTAGGCGGTCTGCGGTTCCGAGGTGATCAGGGTGCGCGAAACCCTCAGCCCAACCTCGGTCGCCGCGTAGGCGAACGCGCGCTCAAGGGAAATTCACCCGTCCATGACGAGCTGGGACGGCCGACGCTGCCACACGGACGTGACGTCGCTTAGCTCAACCTCCGGGCCGTTCTGGTCGGTGAGGAGCCCGAACCAAGAGCCCGAGCTGTCCAGGTAAGCGCCGATCGACATCCGGGTGGGAAGCCGGAGGGGTTCACCTTCGCCACAGTGTCGCCTCGGGCACGGTGACCGTCTCGACCACGCCCGCTCACCCGGCAGCCGGAGCGAAGAAGGTCAAAAGCCGGTCGCGGATCAGCGCTGCGGACTGTTCGGGGGGCCGCTTGTTCACGTCAACTCGCAGCACGTCGTAGCCCGCCTGAATCAACCGCTCCGTCACCTGGCGGTAGAAGTGGCTCTCAGCGTGCGAACTGCCCGGCGACAGCTGGAAGCGGTTATGCGGCCCGCGCTCCTGGAGCCGTTCCGAGATGACCTCGGGGTCGGCTTCCAGGATGACGGCGAGGTCGGGTCGGTCAGCCTCGGCGTTGAGTCCCCAGAGGAAGGCAGGATCGACGCCATCGAACCGCTGCATGACGAGACCTGACGGGATGTACCTGTCCGTCAGCACGACGCGGCCGACCTCGGTGTTGGGACGGACTTCGGCCTCAAGGTGGTGGTAGCGGTCGGCCGCGTACAAGCAGGCGAGGGCGTGACCGATGGTCGTCTCGGTCAGCTCCCGGCACAGCGCGCCGATGGGGCCGGTGCTCGGCTCAGCGGTGACATGAACCTCTTCGCCAGCGGCCGCCAGGAGTTGCGCGAGGCACTGGACGATCGTGGACTTCCCAGCACCGCTCGGCCCGTCGACGCTGACGAACAACCCCCGCTGGTGATCAGAGAAGGGCCTGAGGCTCATCCTCGCCCCCTCCCGGTCTGTTCCGCCTTGATTGTCGCCGACTCGATAATGGTTCTATCTTCGCGGGTGAGGCTGATCTGTTGCGCCGCCAGGTTCTCGCGGAGACGAGCGCTGCAACTGGTTCCGGGGATCGGCGTGATGACCGGGGACCGATGCAGGAGCCAGGCAAGCGCGAGCTGGGCGGGTGTCGCGCCGTAGTCCTGAGCGATCTGGCCCAGAGCATCGGGCGTGGTGAGCGCTCCGGCTGCGAGAGACGCGTACGGCACGAAGGAAATGCCAGTCATCTCGCAGTGCCGGAGCACGTCTTCTGATGCCCGGTCGGTGACGTTGTACTTGTTCTGCACGGCCGCGACGTCAATCAGCTCGCTGGCCGTGCGGAGCTGTTCCAAGGTCACCTTGGACAGTCCGATGTGGCGGACCTTCCCTTCTGCCTGCATGTCCCGCAGTACGCCGAGCTGGTCTTCCAAGGAAACGGCGGGGTCGATGCGGTGCAGGTAGTAGAGGTCGATCCGTTCGACCTGGAGCCGACGGAGACTCATCTCGACGCACTGGCGCAGGTACTCCGGTCGCCCACACGGCGTCCACCGGTTGGGACCTTGGCGAGTGAGACCGCCCTTGGTGGCGATGACCAAGCCCTCGGGGTAAGGATGTAACGCCTTGCGAATGTACTTCTCCGCCGTGAACGGGCCGTAGGCGTCGGCGGTGTCGATGTGCGTCACGCCCGCGTCGACAGCATCGCGGAGTACCTGCATAACCTGTTCCGGGTGTTCCGGTGCGTCCCAGTGGCCAGGGCCGGTGAGCTGCATGGAGCCGAAGCCGATGCGCCTGCCGTTAGAAAAGAGCATCTTCGTCAACCTCCTTGGGAGGTTGGCCACGCAGGTCTTCCAGGCTCGCGGCCTTGGTGGCGAGCAGTACGAACAGCCGTGCGGCGACCAGCGCGTCATACGTCGCCCGGTGGGGACTGAGGTCGTGGGGCAGTCCTTCGGCCAGGCTGTACACCTCCACCAAGTTGCCGAGCCGGTAGCTGTCGAGGCCCGGTACCAGTCGCCGCGCCAGCTTCAGGGTGTCGAACACCTCGGGAGACTCCCAGCCGGTGAGCTTACGGCTCAGCACGCCGAGATCAACGTGGGCGTTGTGCGCCACGAGGGCATCAGCGTCCAGTGCGGGGAGCACGTTGCCGGTGATGGCCTCGAACGACGGGCAGTCGGCCACGTCCTTGTTGGTCAGGCCGTGGATGCGGGTGGCGAAGTGCTTGATCGGAGCGTCCGGCTTCACCAGCCAGCGCAGCGGCTCCCCGATGACACCGCCAACCACCGGAACGGCGGCCAACTCCACCAGGTCGGGCGGCTGCTGACCATTGCCCTCGACGTCCACGACCACGAAGCTCAGGCTCGTCCAGTCAGTCATCTTGCTTCTCGCCTTTCCAGCCGATGTCGGCACGGCCGTGCCGACGTTCACGGTGCGGGTGGCGCACGTCGTGAACCTGGAAGCCGAGTGCGTGTTGCAGGTAGTAGCGCGACTGCTCGCTCTCCAGGCCGGACACCACGGCCGCCCGCTCGGTGATGTCCATGACCACAAGACCACGCGTCTCGGGAAGGCGCTCCGCGACATCCCGCAACCGCTCGGGTGACGGTTGCGTGTGTGCGTTCCGGCAGAGTTCGAGCTGACTCAGCGGGCAGATGTCGCACAGCTCCGGGATGCCGATGTGGCCGTTGTAGTCCGGCAGGCCATGTGCGTAGGCGACCGCGCAGCTGGTCTTACGGAACAACGGCGTCGCGGCGTCGAACGTGGCGAGTACCCGCTCTTCCAGCGTCTCGGGCACGATCTTGCGCCGGGCGGTGTCCTCGTACGGCTCGGGCAGGCCATTGCCCTTGTAGTAGTCCGCGATCTCGTCGCGGTAGAACAGGCCGGTGAACACCGTGGCGTCGGCGTGCTGGGCGAGGCGGTAGGCCGCGTCCAGGTGCTCGGGTGAGTCGTTGAGACCAGGGACCAACGGACGCCAGTAGAGAATTGTGCGGTACCGGCGCCGCGCCGGCCTGCTCATGAGCTTCAGGGAATCAGCCGCCACGGACGACGGGTAAGGCTCGATCTCCTTGTTGGCGATCCCGCTGTAGGTGAACAGCAGCGTCAACTTGATGTGCCGGAGCTGGTTCAGCCACTCGACATCCTCGGGCTTCATTTGGTGCCTGGTGATGACGAGCACGTGGTTGGTCAGCTCGCGCTCGTCCAGGTCTTCCAACACGGCGAAGGTGTGCGGGCGGACGACCGGCAAGAACGGGTCGGTCGCCCGGTTGAACACCTGCACCGGGGTCACGTGCGGCTGGAAGTACCGGTGAGCAACCAGCTCTTCGACGGCCTGAGCGTCGGACATGAGTGCCCGCGGCACCCGCTGATCCCACAGGCCGTAGGTGTGCCGGATGCAGTACGCGCAGTCGAGCGGGCAACCCTGGATGTGATTCAGGCTGAGGCCGCTCTTGCGGTACTCCACGACCTCGCGGGCGCGCTCCGGTAGTTGGTCGATTTGATCCCTGCTCAGCAGGGCAACACGGGTGGCCACCTGGCTAACTCCCAAGTCCCTTGAGGACGGACGCGGTTCGCGCCCTCAACGGGAGAATAGAGAGGAAAGGCGGCGGTGAACAGAAAGTTTCTTGGCGTTTCTCGAAATGTCCCGGACAAGTGAATGGCCCGGAAATCAGTCGCCATCTTCCGGGAGTGCAGGAGCGAGATCGTCAATGACTCGGTTGATGATCGCTCGGGCACTGCGGCCGTAACTGGCGACAGCGGCAAGCTGTTCGAAGGCATTGCCATACAGCTCGATCTCTTGTGGTTGGCGCAGGTCGAGCGCTGCGCTAAAGGTCTCGACCAGCACGCGCTCGTTGTCGTTCATCCAGAAGCCGTGCCACGGCGAGGTGGCGTACTGCGTCTCGAAGCCGATGATTCCGAGCCGCACGTTGGTCAGTTGAGAGCAAGAGACCAAGCGGTCGAGCTGACCGAGCATGACCTCTGTCGGACAGAGCCGGAACCGGAGCGCTGCCTCGGTCAGGACGAAGTGGAACCGCTTGTCGGGTCGGTACAGGATGTCCTGGCGCTGCACGCGAGCGGCTACCGCCTCGTTGATGTCGTTGGGCAGCTTCAACCGGCGGATGCCTTCAGCGAAGCGGGCGCGTGCGTACTCCGCAGTTTGGAGGAGACCGGGAATTACCGTCGCCTCGAACGCCCGGAAGAGCCGCGTCTTCTGATCCCACTCGATGTGCTCTTGCTGACGAGGTTTCAAACCAGTGCGCAGGATACGCTGCCACTCGGCGTGCTGCACTTCAAGCGTATGCAGTGAGGCAAGGAGACTTTTGGCTTCGCGCTCGCTGTTGGTTGCCCGCGTCCAATCACGTATGTCGTCGTCAGTCGGTGTCTGTCTGCCATTCTCCAGCTTCGACACTTTAGAAGGAGGCCACGACAACAACTCCGCGAGCTGCCGACCACTGAACCCAGCGGCCGTGCGCAGCTCGCGGAGTCGCTTGCCCAGGACGTTGCGGGCCTCGTGGACGTTAGAGGCGCCCGAGGTCTTGTTCGGCGGCAAAGTCATCCCGTCGTACGGCGTGATGCCAGGCGGCATCACGCCAGTAGTTGTGCTTCACGATCTCGGCGGGGTCCTCGACGACCTCGCCGCCCAAGAAGGCGTCGTTGTCATCGAAGTGCATCCGCACCAGCTTGCGTGAGTCGAACAGCCAGTAGTCGTGGTTGGGCAGTCCCACGGCCTCAGCCTTGTCCCGCGTGAGGTAGCGGATGTCTTCGCCCGCACCGTTGGTGAACTGCGCGCACCACACACCGAAGCGGCTGTAGTCGGTGAGCGGCGAAGTCACCACGCGGACACGAGCGAAGCGCCGACCCTTGGCCGTGGCCTCGCGCAGCATGTCCAGCCAGCTCTGCATCCACGGCAGGTCGTCCGGTTCGCCTGCGAGGAACTTACGCAGCGACTCGTTCTCGTAGCTGGCGTCGTACTGGTCACGAGCTTCCAGCCGGTAGGCGGTGTGCTCGAAGGAGTGGAAGAGCTGCCGGAACTCCGGGCCGGGTCGGATGAGAAAAGTCAGCTCTGCCCCTCCTGCTCCTGGTAGCGGTGCACGTACATCTTGAGCACGTCCTCCGGGATCTCGATCAGGGTCTCGTGGTCGGGCACCGGACCGATGTCCGCTAGGGTCTGCGGGTCGGTGACCCTCCAGCCCTGGGCGATGTAGGTCGCGCGGTCGGTGCGGTCAGTGGCGAACAGGGTGGGCGAGTTGTCTACCTGCGAGTCTGGGTCCTTGCCGAGGAACCGGGCGCGCATCTGACCTCCTGATGATCTTGCTAGAAACTTGGCGAACCGTTCTAGCCCATGGTCGCGCGGGCATGCGGGGACGTCAACGGCCTCTATGGGCTCGCTTCGCGATCTGGTTCTCGCTTCGCTCGCACCAGCCTTCAGACGCAACTGCAACAGTTGGCGTCAATGCGTGGTCGCGGAGGGGGCTGGGGCGGTTGCGCCGCTTCGAGCTCCACCGGCCGCTGGTTGTTGGTCAGGGGTTAGGGCGGACGGCTCCGCGGTTGGGGTGTGGAGGCTCCGCGTTGCGGATGGCCAGGATCAGGCGCGCGTGCTGGACGCGTGACATTGCGTGGCGGCGCTCCGCTCCGGGCAGGATCTCGGAGGTGACCCAGGGGCCGTACACGCGGAGGACGGCGCGCTGATACAGCGTGTCGGCGGTGATCTCCTCGGGAGTCACGGCCTCGTCCACTCCGCGTAGACGATCTTTCCGCCGTGGTCGTGGTCTGCGCCCCAGTTGGTGGCGAGTTTGGCGACGAGGAGCAGGCCCCGGCCGCAGGGGGAGCCCGGTTGGGGGCTGCGCAGGACGGGAAGCCGCACGTCGGCGTCCCAGACCTCCACCGTGTACACGCTGGCGTCGGTGTTGGAGTAGGCGTCCACCCGTATCTCGTCGGTCCGAGCGTGCCGGACGGAGTTGGTGACCAGTTCCGATGTGACCACGCGGACGAAGTACTCGTTGATCGGCCAGTCAGCCGCGATCTCGGCGACGTGATCCCGTGCGGATTTGATCTTCTCGACGTCCGGCTTAAACACGATCATGTGAGAGTCGCCCCTTCTCTGGCCCTGCCTGCGGATTTGCCGTTCCCAGGCTGCGAGCGGGCGGCTAGGCTTGTCCTCGCATAACACGGCCAGTCCGACCAAGTACAGATCGAGCTGCCGGGACTACGGAGGATTGCGGAACGATCATGGCGGTTCACATGACAGCCAAGTCCTTCGTCGGCATGGAAATCCGTCGCGCCCGCGAGGCTCAGAAGATGAGTCGGGCAAAGCTCGCAAAAACGGTACTTGTCAGCGAGTCCCTTGTAGCCGCATGGGAAACCGGCAGGCAGGCCATACGCCCAGAACACATCAGAGAACTCATCGGGGTTCTAAAGTTCGATGCCGAGATGATTGAACGGATCGTCACGGAACTCGTGAACGGGGAAGGCGTACCCGAGTGGGAGGGCCGTTGGCTGGCGGCGGAGAAGCTGGCTACATCGCTGTGGTCATTCGAAACCACTCTGGTCAACGGGCTACTGCAAAGCCCCGAATATGCGCAGACTGTTCTCTCGTCAGATGAGCTTATCAAGGAACGCCTGGAGCGGCAGCAGCGAGTACTGGCGGGTGATTCGAAGCCAACCCTGGTCGCCCTCATGGATGAGAGCATTCTCCGGCGCAAAGTGGGGAGCGCCGAGACGATGGCGGCTCAGTTGGAATTTCTGGCGGACTGCGCGATATGCGACAACGTTTTTATTCACATCGTACCAATGGACTGCGGAATATGCTCGAAGTTTTCGACTCCGTTCTTGATTGCCACCTTGGATGACGGTCGAAACGTAGCTTATACTGATGGCGCCATCAGTGGGGAGGTCATAGAACGTCCCGAGGATATCGCTGCATTACGCAAGATGTTTGAGCTATTCAGAGCCGACGCCCTCAGACAAAACGAAACCGTAGAACTTATCCGGAAGGTTGCACAGCAATGGATGGAGTGAAGTGGCGCAAGGCGTCACGCACTACCGCTAACGGAGAAAATTGTGTTGAGATCGCGCGCACCTCCGGCGAGATGGCCATGCGCGACAGCAAGAACCCGGACGGCCCACAACACAAGTTTGGCCTATCCACGGTGGCGGCGTTCTTCGACGAGATTCGACGCGGCCTATATGACTTGTCCTGATTACTTTGAATGGGGCATGGTGCAATGAAGAAGCTGACGTGGCGGAAATCATCATACAGTGGCGCCAATGGCGGGACGTGCACGGAACTTGCGAGGTCACCAGATGGGACTATAGCGGTTCGCGACAGCAAGAACCCCAACGTCCCTCATCACAAATTCAGCGCCGGAGAGATGGCGGAACTCATTGAGAAAATCAGGCGAGGAGAGTTCGACCTAACTTGACCGGAAACGCGAACCCCCTGAGTCGTCCTGCTCAGGGGGTCTACTTTTCCCTCGTCACGTCATGCATTCGGAGGATCACGGGGCAACTTTGCTCTTGGCTAGTTAGGGGGTGGGGGTTAGCCAGGTGTTGAGGAGGTGGTGGCCGTGGGTGGAGAGGATTGATTCGGGGTGGAACTGGATTCCTTCTATGGGGTGGGTGCGGTGGCGGAGGGCCATGATGGTGCCGTCGGGGGTTTGGGCTGTGACGGTCAGGGTTTTCGGGACGGTTTTGGGGTCGACTGTTAGGGAGTGGTAGCGGGTTGCTTGGAAGGGGGTGGGGATGCCTCTGAAGACGCCTGTGTTGTTGTGGATGATTTCGCTGGTGTAGCCGTGGACGGGCTCGGGGGCTCGGGAGACCTTGGCGCCGTAGGCGTGGGCGATGATCTGGTGGCCCAGGCAGACGCCGAGGAGGGGCGTGCCTCGGTCGGCGGCGTCGTGGACCAGGTCCAAGCAGATGCCGGAGTCTGCCGGGTGGCCGGGGCCGGGGCTCAGGAGGACGGCTTCGGTGGTGGCGGCGTCCTGGAGTGTTGTTTCTGAGCGGTCCTTTACTGTGCAGTCCGCGCCTAGTTCTTGTAGGTACTGGACGAGGTTGTAGACGAAGCTGTCGTGGTTGTCGACGACCAGGACGCGCACGTCAGCTCCGGGGTGCGGAGGTGGAGGGCGTCGGGTGGTCGACTACGCCGTGGTCGAACTGGACCTTTGGTTCCACCCAGGGGAACACCGCGTACCAGAAGATGGCGCCGACGGCGATGATGACGCCCAGGGCGGTGGCGAGTTTTGTCGGCCACTCGCCTGGGAGGCGGCGCCAGATCCAGGCGTACACGAGAGCCTCCTAGGCGGTCACTCGGGGCAGGGTGGACGTCAGCTCGCCGAAGATGATCATTCGTTTGGCGGCGGAGTACTTGGGGTGGCAGGTGGTCAGGGTGATCATCCGCTTGGTGGGCCTGCGGTTCGGGTGGAGTGGGACGGGCGCGGTGACCTGGGTCGCGGACGGTTTCACGATCTGGCGGTCGGTGACCTTGTAGACGTACTGCTCGTCGCGGGTGTCGATGAGGATCTTGTCGCCGCGGTCCAGCTCGCCCAGGCGGTTGAAGGGGGCGGAGTACGTCGTGCGGTGGCCGGAGACGACGAAGTTGCCCAGTTGGCCGGGGAGCGCGGTGCCGGGGTAGTGGCCGGGGCCCTTGCGCAGGTCCTTGCGGGTGACGCCCTCGATGATCACGAAGTGGTAGTCGTCGCCGAAGCGGGGGATGCGGATCATCGCCATTCCCTTGCCGAGCTTCACCTGTTCGTGGGTGACCTTGGTGGCGCGCCAGGTCCGCTGGAGTTCGTCGCCGAGGTGGTCCTGCTGGTCCTGGGTGTAGCGACCGGTGCCCCACAGCTCGTAGGTGACGAAGAGCATGACGATCAGCCCGGCGGTGATGAACAGTTCGCCCAGGCCACGGATGATCGTCCGCAACGCGCGTCCTCCTCTACGGCACGGTGGCGTGCTTCATCGTCACGTTGCCGGTGTAGGGGGGCAACGTGGCGCGTTCCACGGTCCGCGCCGTGTAGCCGAGCCCGTAGGCGCGGACGTACCTGCGGTAGATCGCGATCTCGCGGGACGCGCCGAGCGCCGCGTGCAGCCGGGCCGGGTCGCCGACGGCGGTGATCCGGAACGGCGGCGAGTACACGACGCCTTGCAGGATCAGCGTATTGCCCACGCACCGGACCGCGCTCGTCGCGATGACCCGCTGGTCCATGATCTGCATTCCGGTGGCGCCGCCCGCCCACAGCGCGTTCACGACGGCCTGGACGTCGGCCTGGTGGACGACCAGGTCGTCCGGCCGCGCGTCGCCGGGCAGGTCGCCGGACTTCGGCAGCGGCGCGTCGTCCAGCGAGACGCGCACCGCCCGGCCGGTGAGCGGGGTGAATCCGGCGCGGGCGGCCAGCCGGTCGGCCTCGGACTGGGCACGTTTCACCCTGGCGTCGTGACGTCCGGCCTCGCGGGAGATACCGTCGACGTCGTGGTGGAGCCGCCGGTACTCGGCGCGTTCCTGACGGCTCCGACGCTGTTCGGCGGCGATGAGGTCGGTGATCCGGGTGCGGCCCTGCTCGCGCAGGCTCGTGCCGCGGGCCGTGCTCGCGCTCGCCGCGAACAGGGTCCCCGCGAGGAGCGTGAGAACTGGGATGATGCTTCCCCACGCTGGAAGCCGTACTCTGCACACCAGCGACTACGCTAACCGACAAAACACCCATGCGCGGTCCGGCGCTCCGGCCGCCGGACGCCCGAGGAGATCGAATCCACCGTGGCCAAGTCGAAAGTGCGCAAGAAGGCCGTTTACACGCCCCCGCAGAGGTCGAAGGCGCCTGAGGTCAGCCCGCGTTGGCTGGTGCCGACGATGGTCGGCCTGTGGCTCATCGGTCTGATCTGGATCGCCGTCTTCTACGTGACGGCCAGCACCGGCACCGACGTGCCGTACATGTCCGACCTGCACAACTGGAACCTCGGCATCGGCTTCACGGCGATCATCCTTGGCGTGATCCTGTCGACCCGCTGGCGCTGACCGGAAGTTATCCACAGGCCGGGGACCTCCCACCCCGGTTATCCCCAGGTTTTCCACAGGTCGTCTCGCCCCCCGTCGGACGCCGCCGAGCGGCGGCGCCCACGGGGCACGGCTCACAGCGACGGGTTCAGGTCGATCGTCCGCACCACGACGAGCACCGTCAGCAACGCGAGGGTGACCAGCGGCGCCCCGATGTGGATCAGACGGCGCCGTGCCTCCGGGGCATAGGCGTACGCGGCGGCGAGTATCGCGCCGACGACGAGGCCGCCGATGTGCCCCTCCCAGGAGATGCCCTTCACCGAGAACGTGATCACCAGGTTGATCACCAGTAGGAACACGATGGGCCCGACCGGGGCACCGATCCTGCGGCCGATCACGAAGAACGCGCCGAACAGCCCGAAGATCGCGCCGGACGCGCCGACGGCCGACTCGTTCGGGGCTCCCACCAGGTACAGCAGCACCGAACCGCCGAGGCCCGACAGGACGTAGAGGACGAGGAAGCGCCACCGTCCGAGCACCTGCTCCAGCGCGGGGCCGATCGCCCAGAGCGCCCACATGTTGAACAGGATGTGGGTGATCCCGAACGACCCGTCGCGCTGGTGCAGGAACATCGTGGTGAACAGCCGGTACCACTCGCCCTCGGCGACGCCGGCCACCTGCCCGTCGGGCATCACCGCGCGGCCGAGCATCATCAGATCCCACACGACGCGCGCCGATGCCAGCTCGGCGAGGTACATCGCGACGCACGCGCCGATGAGCGTGTACGTGACGACGGGCGTGGTGGACGTCGCGGCCCGCGCGCCGAGCACCGTCCGGGGAACGCCCCTGCGGGCGCCGCGGTTGCCCTCGGCGACGCATTCGACGCACTGGTGTCCGACGGCCGCGTCCCGCATGCACTCGGGGCAGATGTAGCGGTCACACCGGGTACAGCGCACATAGGTCTCCCGCCCCGGGTGCCGGTAGCAGGTCGGCACCGAGGTCTCGGGAGGTGAGCTGTGGTCTGCGGTCATCTGTGACTCCGGCCGTCGCGGGTTCTCACATGAGGAACGACTAACGGCGTTCGATCGTCACCGACTCCAGGACGACGTCCACTTTCGGGCGGTCCATCCGGCCGGTCTCGACCTTGCCGATCTTGTCGACGACGTCGGTGCCCTCGATGACCTTGCCGAAGATGGTGTGCCGACCGGTGAGGTGCTGGGTGTGGCCGACGTCCAGCGTGATGAAGAACTGGGAGCCGTTGGTCGCGGGCCCGGCGTTGGCCATCGCCAGCAGGTACGGCCGGTTGAACTTCAGGTCGGGGTGGAACTCGTCCTTGAACTCGTAGCCCGGACCGCCCGAGCCGGTGCCCAGCGGGTCACCGCCCTGGATCATGAACTTCTCGATGATCCGGTGGAAGACGGTGCCGTCGTAGAGCGGCGCGTCCGACTTCTGTCCGGTGCGTGGGTCGTGCCACGTCCTTTTGCCTTCGGCGAGGTCGACGAAGTTCGCCACCGTCTCCGGCGCCTGCTCCGGATACAGCTGGACGACGATGTCGCCCATGGACGTCTTGAGCTTCGCGAAGATCTCGTTGGCCACGCTGGCCGCCTCCTTGTGAATGGGTTTCGTGCCGTCCGACGGCGCGGTCTCGGTCATGCCCGAATCGGTCACGCCCGGTGATCGGACAGTCGCGTCTTCAATGTTTACCCCCCGGTCGATGGGAAGGCTGCATGACAGGACCTCGCAAACAGGGAGGTTAGCGTGTCCCTAATGATCAGTATCCGCCGAAAGCCGCAGGAGCAGGTTCGGACGCGGTTCACGCGAGCGCAGGAGGCGGCCCGCCAGGGCGCCGAAATGTGCCGGAACGGCGCGTCCTCCGCGGCGGATCGGATCGTGCCCGTCGCGGGCGAGCGCGTCATGGTCGTCCGCGGCTGGAGCGCGCCGAGACTACGGCGGGCGGCCCGGTACGTGGAGACCGGGCTGGCTCCGCGGGTGAGTACGTTCCTGAGTGATGTCGCCCACCGGGTCGAGCCGCCGAAGCGGTCCAGACCCGGGCGTGGCGCGCTCATGGCCATGATGGGCGTCGTCGCCGCCGTCGGCGTGGCCGGTGCGGTCGCGACGCGGCGCGGTGGCCTGGCCAAGGGTTCCGGTGACGATGTGGGGGACGCCACGTCGGCCGACTCCATGACCGTCAGCGGTACCGACGTCGACGGTCAGGTGCAGTCTCCGCACTAGGCGCCCACGGTAGGAGTTGTCGAAGAGCCCGGCCGGTAATGGCCGGGCCCTTCGGCGTGTCCGCCTACCGGTACGGTGAACGCCATGTCGCGGATCGGGCGAATGCTGGCGGCGCGGGTCGGACGGGGGACGCGCCAGGGCGTGCACATCGCCGTCCACCACGCCTGGGAGTGGGCCCGGCGGCAGGGCGAGATCACGCCGCGGACGCCCGGTCGCCGCCGGTTCGCCTACCTGGGGGAGGGCGCGTGCATCGGCTTCCCGGTCGGCGCCATCTACGGCGAGCCGTGGATCTCCATCGGCGACCACACGCTCGTCGGGACGCATGTCACGATCTCGGCGGGGTTCGTGCCCGGTCTCGACCTCGGCCCGGACGTGATCGTCCGCATCGGCGGGAGCTGTTCGATCGGACGCGGCACCCACATCGTCGGCCACCAGTCCATCGAGATCGGCAACGACGTGTTCACCGGGCCGAACGTCTACATCACCGACCAGAACCACACGTACGGCGACCTGCACACGCCGATCGGGCGGCAGTGGCCGGAGAACAACCCGGTCGTGATCGGGGACGGCTGCTGGATCGGCGCCGGCGCGATCATCCTGCCGGGCACCCGGCTCGGCCGTAACGTCGCGGTGGCGGGCGGCGCGGTCGTCCGCGGCGAGTTCGCCGACCACGCGGTCATCGGCGGCGTCCCCGCGAAGGTGCTGCGCAGCCATGACGCGGAGAACGGGTGGCAGCCGCCGCTTCGGGGTGCCCCGCTGATGTCGCTGGACGAGCTCGCGGCCCTGTCGGTGGACGGCCTGGAGGGCCTCCAGATCCTTCAGGACAAGCTCCGCGAGGCGTCCGCCTCCCGCGAGGACGAGACCGTCCACAAAGAGGCGGGCTGACGAAAAGGCCCCGCCCTGATAGGGGCGGAGCCTTTCACGCGTGGGTCAGTTGTAGCGGGCCGCTCGGCGTCCGCCGCCGCTGGCGGAGGTGCCCCGGCGGTTGCCGTGGGAGCCGCCACCGGTGCGGGGGCCGCCACCACGACGGTCGCCCGACGAGTACGACCGGTGCTCGCCCCGGCCGCCACCGCCCTCGCCCTCGCGGCGCGGAGCGCCGTCCCTCCGCTCGAAGGAACGCGGCCCACGGCCACGACGGCCCTGGCGACCTCGGCCGCCACCGCCCTCGCGGCGCGGACGCTCGGGAATGATCGGCCCCTCGATCGGGATCCCGGACGGCGGCCGCGCCCCGGTCAGCTTGACCAGTTCGGCGTCGCCGGTCGAGACGCGGACGCGGGGCGCCTCGATCCCGGCGCGGCGCGTCATCGAGGACGTGGCGCGCACCTGGTGCGGCAGGACGAGCGTGACGACCGTGCCGCGCTCGCCTGCCCGCGCGGTACGGCCCGCGCGGTGCATGTAGTCCTTGTGGTCGGCGGGCGGGTCGACGTGCATGACGAGGGTCACGTCGTCGACGTGGATGCCGCGGGCAGCGACGTCCGTGGCGACGAGCACGCTGATGGAGCCCTCGCGGAACTCGGCGAGGGTCCGGGTGCGCAGGCCCTGGCTCTTGCCGCCGTGCAGCCCGGCCGCGCGGACGCCCGCCTGGACGAGCTGCTTGGCGAGCCGGTCGACGCCGTGCTTGGTGCGGGCGAACAGGATCGTCCGGCCCTCCCGGTTGGCGATCTCGGCGGTGACGGCGGCCTTCTCCTTCGGCGCGACGAGCAGCAGGTGGTGGTCCATCGTGTCGACGGACTCGTCCACCGGGCCGATCGCGTGCCGTACCGGGTCGCTCAGGTAGCGCCTGACCAGGACGTCCACGTCCTTGTCGAGGGTGGCGGAGAACAGCAGCCGCTGCCCGCCCGGCTTGGCGGCGTCGAGGATGTCGGTGACGTCGGGCAGGAAGCCCATGTCGGCCATGTGGTCGGCCTCGTCCAGCACCATGATCTCGATGTCGGACAGGTCGCAGGCGCCCTGGCGCATCAGGTCCTTGAGGCGGCCGGGGGTGGCGACCAGGACCTCGACGCCGCGGCGCAGCGCGTCGATCTGCTTGAACATCGAGGTCTGGCCGATGACGGTCTTGAAGCGCAGCCCGAGACCGCGGCCGAGCGGCTCCAGGTTGGTCTGCACCTGCTGGGCCAGCTCGCGGGTGGGCACCAGGATCAGCGCCAGCGGGCGCTTCGGGGCCGCCTTGCGGTTCGCGAGGCGGGAGAGCAGCGGCAGGCCGAACGCCAGCGTCTTGCCCGAGCCGGTCTTGCCGCGGCCGAGGACGTCGCGTCCCGCCATGACGTCGGGGATCGCGGCGGCCTGGATGGGGAACGGCGCCTCGATGCCCTGACGGGTGAGGGAGCTCACCAGCACCGGCGGGATGCCGAGCTCGGCGAACGTGGGAACCCGCTCGTCGCCCGTGGGCATGGACGGGTTCTGTGCAGCGTCAGCTGTGGTCACGCATTACCTTCCGAGAGGGGGGCACGTCTCGGGAGGCACCACGGTCCGCGTGGGCTGCAAGGACGAGCCTGACGCCATGGGGGCGTCGAAGAATGATTCGTAGAGTCTAACGTCGGCGAGGTCCCTCGTTATGCCCCGACCCGGACGGAACATTCGGGCTCCGGCCCGTCAACGACCCCAGGCCACCCCCCAGACCACCAGAAACGGACCGTTCTGTTGTGGGGGTCGCCCCCCACGCCCCCCGAAACAAGCTCGTTTCAGGGACGATCAACGGACGCTTGGCGGTCGATCTCGCGGCACATCACGGTGACCATCTGGTCGAAGGCGGCGGCGCCGTAGCGGGTGTGGAGGCCGGGGCAGACGTTCTTGCGTGCCGATTCCCTGAGCATCCAGCTGAGGTCGGTGTGCGGCACCTGCCGTCCGAGGGCGAGGCTGTCGTGCGCCTGCCGGGTCACCCGGAGCAGCTCCGGGTGCGCGGCCGACTCGGAGAGGATCATGCGCGTCGCGTCCCTGAGGTCCATGCCGGGAGTCTAGATGAGCGCGTGACCGGCGGCCGAGGGGGTAGGACCGCTTTGCAATGCCTGCCGAATTCGCCGCGTTTCCCCAGGTCAGTTGGATCCCTTTCTTCCTGCCTGCCGGGAGCGTGGTTACCATTCCGCTGCCAGCACGTTCGTGTCCGATCTGAGCAGTGCCGGTACCGGGGGGCCGATCACCGCCATTGCCGATCCCCAGCTCCTACCCGCCAGAACCAGAGATCATCGAGAGGACCCCCCGCCATGCAGAGACGCATTCTCGGGGCGCTCGCCGCCACGTTCGTCGGCGCCGCGATGCTCGCCGCCGGAGTGTCGGCCGCCGAGGCGGCCGCCCCGGCGCCCGCGCCCGCGGCCGCCCCGGCCACGGTGAAGGCCGCCAACTTCACCGCGATCGTCGCCCTCAGCAACTGCTCCGGGTCGGTGGTGCGCGTTCCCGGCGCCGCCGATTCCGATCCCGCCATGGTGCTCACCAACGGGCACTGCCTGGAAACCGGCGAGCCCCGCGCGGGAGAAGTGATCACGAACCGGTCGTCCAGCAGGACGTTCACGCTGCTGAACTCCAGCGGGAGCGAGATCGGTTCCCTGCGCGCGACGACGATGCTCTACGGGACGATGACCGACACCGACGCGGCCCTGTACAAGCTCAGCAGCACCTACGCCCAGATCAAGCAGCAGTACAACACGACCGCCCTGGAGTTGGTGCTCGACCGTCCGACCTCCGGCGGGACGCTGCACGTGGTCTCCGGTTACTGGAAGCGCATCTACACCTGCCAGCTGGACGGGTTCGCCTACCGAATCCGTGAGGCCGACTGGACGTGGAAGGACTCGCTGCGCTACACGTCCCAGTGCAACGTCATCGGTGGGACGTCGGGTTCGCCCGCCATCGACGACGCCTCCGGCAAGGTCATCGGTGTCAACAACACCATCAACGAGAGCGGCCAGCGCTGCACCCTGAACAACCCCTGTGAGGTCGACGAGCAGGGCCAGGTCACGGTGCACAGGCAGATCGGGTACGCCCAGCAGATCTACCCGCTCGCCCACTGCATCGCGCCCGGCACGGTTCTCGACCTGAACCGTCAGGGCTGCACAGTCCCACGCGGCTGACCGAACCCCGTACGGCCGAACCGGCCGAGCCAGCCGAACCTGACGACCCGCCGATCCCAAGAGCCCGTGGCCCGCACCGGCCGCGGGCTCTTGGTGTGAGCGGGGTAACGACGCGCGGTAGTACTACAAGCCGTAGTATGTCCCACAGGACGTAGTACTACAGCTTGTAGTAGATAGCCGGAGAGGCCCGCGCCATGGACACGGTCGACATCGCACGGTGGCAGTTCGGGATCACCACCGTGTACCACTTCCTGTTCGTCCCGCTGACGATCGGCCTGTCCGCGCTGGTCGCGGGCCTGGAGACGGCCTGGGTCCGGACGGGAAAGACCGCCTACCTGCGGGCCACCAAGTTCTGGGGCAAGCTCTTCCTGATCAACTTCGCGATGGGGATCGTCACCGGAATCGTGCAGGAATTCCAGTTCGGCATGAACTGGAGTGAGTACTCCCGGTTCGTCGGCGACGTCTTCGGCGCGCCGCTCGCCATCGAGGCGCTGCTCGCCTTCTTCGTCGAGTCCACCTTCCTCGGGCTGTGGATCTTCGGCTGGGACCGGCTGCCGAAGAAGATCCACCTGACCTGCATCTGGCTCGTCGCCATCGGCACGCAACTGTCCGCCTTCTTCATCCTCGCCGCGAACTCCTGGATGCAGCACCCGGTCGGCTACCGCATCGACCAGGAGAGCGGACGGGCCGTCCTCACCGACTTCTGGGCCGTCCTGACCAACTCGACGCACCTCGTCGCGTTCCCGCACACGATCACGGCGGCGTTCGTCACCGGCGGCATGTTCATGGCGGGCGTCAGCGCCTGGCATCTGGCGCGGCGCAAGAACGTGGAGGTGTTCCGGCCATCGCTGCGGCTCGCGCTGGCCGTCACGGCGATCGCGTCGATCGGCGTCGCCGTCACCGGCGACATCCAGGGCAAGGTCATGACCGAGCAGCAGCCGATGAAGATGGCCGCCGCCGAGGCGCTCTACGAGACCGAACAGCCCGCGTCGTTCTCCGTCCTCACGGTCGGGACGCCGGACGGCGACTCGGAGGTCTTCGGGATCAAGGTGCCGCGCGTCCTGTCGTTCCTCGCCACCGGCAGCTTCGACGGCGAGGTCAAGGGCATCAACGACGTCCAGGCCGCGCAGGAGGCGCGCTACGGCCCCGGCGACTACCGGCCGTTCGTCCCGGCCGCCTACTGGAACTTCCGGATCATGGTCGGGGGCGGGATGCTCACCGCGCTCGTCTCGCTCGCCGGGCTGTGGCTGCTGCGGCGCGGGCGCCTGCCGTCCAACCCGTGGGTGTACCGAATCGGGATGCTCTCGCTGACGCTCCCGTTCATCGGCAACTCCGCCGGGTGGGTCTTCACGGAAATGGGACGGCAGCCCTGGTCGGTGTTCGGCGTGATGAAGACGTCGGCGAGCGTGTCGCCGGGCGTGACGGCGACGTCGATGCTCATCTCCGTCATCTCGCTGACCGCGCTCTACGCCGTCCTCGCCGTCATCGAGGCCGGGCTGATGCTCAAGTACGCCAAGGCGGGGCCGCCGACCGAGGACGAGGCACTGCCGATGGCCCCGTCGGACGAGGACGACGACGCCGCCGAACGCTCGCTCGCTTTCGCCTACTGAGAGGGCAGGCCGGTCATGGAACTCACCACCGTCTGGTTCATCATCATCGCCTTCCTGTGGACGAGTTACTTCTTCCTGGAGGGATTCGACTTCGGGGTCGGAATGCTGTTGCCCGTCCTCGGCCGTACTGATGTCGAACGCCGCGTCCTCATCAACACCATCGGGCCAGTGTGGGACGCCAACGAGGTGTGGTTCATCGTCGCGGGCGCCGCCATGTTCGCGGCGTTCCCCGAGTGGTACGCGACGTTGTTCAGCGGCTTCTACCTGCCGCTCCTCGCGATCCTGCTGGCGCTGATCGTGCGCGGTGTCGCGTTCGAGTTCCGCGGGAAGCGCGACGACGCGCGGTGGCGGTCCCGCTGGGACAAGGCGATCTTCGGGGGGAGCCTCGTCCCCGCGTTCGTGTGGGGCGTCGCGTTCGCGAACATCGTCCGGGGGGTGCCGCTGGACGCGAACCACGACTACGCCGGGACGCTCGGCGACCTCCTCAACCCGTACGCGCTGCTCGGCGGGCTGACCACGATGACCCTGTTCGTCCTGCACGGGGCGGTGTTCCTCGCGCTCAAGACGTCAGGGACGATCCGGGTGCGGGCCCGGTTCGTCGCGAGCGTCGCGGTCGTCGCCGCCGTCGTCGCGGGCGGGAGCTTCCTGCTGATCACGCAGGTCAAGTACGGGGAGCCCGTGACGTGGCTGACCGCCGGGGGAGCCGCCGCCGGGCTCGTCGTCGCCGCGGTCGCCAACCGGGCGGGCCGTGAGGGGTGGGCGTTCGTCGGGACGGGCGCCGCCATCGTCCTCGCCGTCGCGACCCTGTTCACCGCGCTGTTCCCGGACGTCATGCCGTCCACCCTTGACGCCGCGAACGGGCTGACCAGCTCGAACGCGGCCTCGTCCCCGTACACGCTCAAGATCATGACGTGGTCGGCGGCCCTGTTCACCCCGGTCGTGATGATCTACCAGGGCTGGACGTACTGGGTGTTCCGCAAGCGCATCGACACGTCCCACATCCCCGCGCGCAAGCCCGAGCCGATGCCGTGAAGCCCCTCGACCCGCGGCTGCTGAAGCACGCGAGGACGACCCGGACATTCCTCGTCGCGTCCGTCGCGCTCGGCACCGCCACCGCCGGACTGATCATCGCGCAGGCCACGCTGCTCGCCGACATGCTCACCCGCGCGTTCCTCGGCGGCGCCTCACTCGGTGACCTGCGAGTACCGATGCTCCTGCTGCTCGCCGTCGTCCTCGGCCGGACGCTCGTCGCCTGGCTCCAGGAGGTCGCCGCGCACCGGTCGTCCGCCGCCGTGAAGTCGCAGCTGCGCGCCCGGCTCCTCGCGCACGCGCTGCGGCTCGGCCCGCGCTGGCTGTCCGGCGAACGCAGCGGCGAACTCGCCACCCTCGCCACCCGGGGGATCGACGCGCTGGACGGCTACTTCTCCCGCTACCTGCCACAACTCGTCCTCGCCGTGACCGTCCCGGTGGCCGTCGGCGCGCGAATCCTGCTCGGCGACTGGCTGTCGGCGGTGACCATCGCCGCGACGCTGCCGCTCATTCCCGTCTTCGCGATCCTGGTCGGGCTCACCACGCAGCGGAAGATGGACCGGCAGTGGCGCGTCCTTTCCGTCCTTTCCGCGCATTTCCTGGACGTCGTCGCCGGACTGCCCACGTTGAAGGTCTTCGGCCGCGCCCGCGCGCAGGCGGACAAGATCCGCGAGGTCACCGACCGGCACCGGCGCGCCACGATGTCGACGCTGCGGATCGCGTTCCTGTCGGCGCTGGTCCTGGAACTGCTGTCGACGCTGTCCGTCGCGCTCGTCGCCGTCTCGATCGGGCTTCGGCTCGTCGAAGGCGGACTCGGGCTGGAGACGGCGCTGCTCGTCCTGATCTTGGCGCCGGAGGCGTACCTCCCGTTGCGGCAGGTCGGCGCGCAGTACCACGCCAGCGTCGAGGGCCTCACCGCCGCCGGACGGATCTTCGAGGTGCTCGAAACACCCGTGGCGTCGTCGGGGGCTCGGGTCGACGTCCCCGACCTGAGCCGCGCCACGATCCGCTTGGACGGCGTGACCGTCGCCTACGAGGGCCGCGACGCCCCCGCGCTCGATGGGCTGTCCTTGACCGTCCACCCTGGCGAAACGGTCGCGCTCACCGGCCCGAGCGGCGCCGGGAAGTCCACGGTGCTCGCCGCGCTGCTGGGATTCGTCCGGCCCGACTCGGGCCGCGTCCTGGTCGACTGGGCGGACCTCACCGACCTCGACCCGGACGCCTGGCGCGCCCACATCGCCTGGGTCCCGCAACGCCCGCACCTGTTCACCGCGACGATCGGCGCCAACATTCGCCTCGGGCGTCCCGACGCGACCGACCCCGAGCTGCGGGAGGCCGCTCGTGCCGCCGGTGCGCTGGAGTTCATCGACGCACTGCCCTTGGGTTTCGACACTCCGCTCGGCGAACGGGGCCTCGGCCTGTCCGCCGGGCAGCGGCAGCGCGTCGCCCTGGCCCGCGCCTTCCTGCGCGACGCGCCGCTCCTCCTGCTGGACGAGCCGACCTCGAACCTTGACGCCGAGAGCGAGGCGACCGTCTTGGCGGCCGTTCGCCGACTGACCGTCGGGCGCACCGTCATCATGGCCGCTCACCGTCCCGCCCTCACGGCCTTGGCGGACCACACCATCCCGCTCGCTTCCGCTGCGGTGACGTCATGACCCCTCCTCGCGCACCGCGTCGTCACGGCAGAGGCGGCGTGATCCTCCGGCTGCTCACACTGGCCCGTCCCGCCCGGTGGCGGCTCGGCCTCGCCGTCCTGTTCGGCGTCCTGGCGCTCGGCAGCGGCGTCGGCCTGATGGCCACGTCGGCGTGGCTGATCTCGCGCGCCGCGCAACACCCGCCGGTGCTTTTGCTCATGGTCGCGATCGTGGCCGTCCGCGCCTTCGGCATCGGACGCGGCGTGTTCCGCTACGTCGAACGGCTTGTCGGGCACGACGCGACCTTCCGCGTCCTCGCGGACCTGCGCGCCCGCGTATACGAACGCCTGGAACGACTCGCGCCCGGCGGGTTGCCCTCCGTCCGGGACGGCGACCTGCTGAACCGGCTTGTCGCGGACGTCGACGCCGTCCAGGACCTGTTCCTCCGCGTGCTCCTGCCTTGCACGGTCGCCGCTGTCGTCGGCGGCGCGTCGGTCGGCCTCGCCTGGACGCTGCTGCCCTCGGCGGGCGCCGTCCTCTTGTGCACGCTCCTCCTCGCGGGCGTCGTCGCCCCCTGGCTGTCGGCGCGCACGGCCCGCCGCGCCGAACACCGCACAACCGACCTGCGCGCCTCGCTGACCGCCCACGTCGTCGACACCCTCCAGGGCGCCCCCGAACTCATCGCCTACGGCGCCGCACCCTCCCACCTGGCCGAGGCAACCCGACTCGACCGCGACTTCACCCGCGCGTCGGCCCGCTCCGCCACCACCGCCGGTGCCGGTGCCGCGCTCTCAGCCCTCGCGGGCGGCCTGGCCGTGTGGGGCAGCCTCGCCGTGGGCGTACCGGCCGTCCGCTCCGGAGCACTCGACGGGGTACTGCTCGCGGTGGTCGTCCTACTGCCCTTGGCCGCATTCGAGGTCGTAGCTGGCCTGCCCCTGGCCGCGCAGTACCTGGAACGGGTTCGCCGCTCCGCCACACGCATGTTCACCGTCCTGGACACTCCCGAGCCCATCAAAGACCCGGTTAGGCCCGCATCCCTCCCCGCGCCGCCCTACACCCTCAAAGTCGAAAACCTCCAAGCCCATTGGACACCCAAAGCACCCCTTGCCCTGGACGACATCTCCCTAGACCTGACACCAGGCCGCCGGTGCGCGATCGTCGGCCCGAGCGGCTCGGGCAAGACCACCCTCACGGCCGTCCTCCTCCGCTTCCTGGAACCCAGCAGCGGCCGGACGACCCTCAACGGCACCGACCTCAACGCCTTCACCGCCGACGACGTCCGCCGGGTCGTCGGCCTGTGCGCCCAGGACGCCCACCTGTTCGACTCGACGATCGGCGAGAACGTCCGCCTCGCCCGTCCCACCGCTACTGAGGGCGAACTCCGCGAGGCCCTCCGCCGCGCCCGCCTGCTCGACTGGATCGACGCCCTTCCCCAAGGACTCGACACCCGCGTCGGCGAACACGGCGCGCAGGTGTCCGGCGGCCAGCGCCAGCGCATCGCTCTGGCCCGCGCCCTGCTCGCCGACTTCCCGATCCTCCTGCTGGACGAGCCCGCCGAACACCTGGACATCGCGACCGCCGACGCCCTCACCGCCGATCTGCTGACCGCCACCGAAGGCCGCACGACCCTGCTCGTCACCCACCGCCTCACCGGTCTGGACGCCGTCGACGAGATCATCGTCCTCGACAAGGGCCACGTGGCCGACCGCGGAACCCACACCGAGCTGACGTCCCGTCCCGGCCTCTACAAGTCACTCTGGCATCACGAGACAACAGCCGAACCATCCACAATTTAAGTGGATAAAGCCCGAATCACGACATTACCGAGAACAATTCCCCACCGTCCGGCATCACACCGAAGTACAGGATCCATCGACCGGATCGGGGGGATTCCACAGATGAAGATCTTGCCGCGCACGCTGCTCACCCTCGCGGTCACGCTCCTGGCGATCATCGCCATGCTGGGCGCCATCCAAAAGGCCAACGCGGACGGCCCGCCCACCCCAACAAGCTCCATCACGTCGCAGTCGTGACCACGTCGGTCAGGCGGCGCAGAGTGAAGGGCTCGGCGAGGATCTCGTCCAGAACCTCGGCGACATGCTTGAAGTGCGGCAGCGAGAAGTGGTGGTCAAGCGCGTCGCCGTCGGCCCACTCCTCAACGATGACCATGCGGTCGGCCCGGTTCGGGTCGACGTAGGGCTGGTAGCCCAGGCAGCCCTCCTCGGCCAGCGACGGTGCGATCATCGCGTTCAACTCGTCCCGCAGACGCTGCTCCTGGCCGGGCTTGGCGCTGAAGCTGGCGACGATGGTGAGGGTGTTCGACATGGCAAGGACTCCTGATCCCCAACAGCTGTAGTGCTGTGTTCCGCTGGCAACGGTGTCCATCCTGCGGGCCTGTCGCCCAGCCGCCCAGGGCTCTGTCCAGCCGGGGACGCCCCTGCCTGGGCCTGCCAGGACCAGGCAGAACACGCCGACCGTCGTCGATACTCTGGTTCATGGATCGTGCTCAGCAGCTCAGCGAATTCCTCAAAGCCCGGCGCGGCCGGCTGCGTCCCGAGGACGCCGGTGCGGGCACGTTCGGCGGCCAGCGGCGCGTGCCCGGTCTGCGCCGGGAGGAACTGGCGATGTTGGCCGGAGTGAGCGTCGACTACTACACCCGCCTGGAACAGGGGCGCGCTCGTAACGTCTCCACCGACGTCCTGGACGCCGTCGCCAGGGCACTGCGGCTGGACGCCGACGAACGCGCCCACCTGCACAACCTGGCCAAGCCCCGCACCAGCCGCAAACGCCCGAGCCGCCCGCAGCAGGTTCCCGCCGAACTGCGCCAGGCCCTGGACGCACTGTCCGCCGCCCCCGCCTACATCATCGGCCGCCGCCTGGACGTCCTGGCCTGGAACGAACTGGCCCGCCTCCTGGTCGCCGACTTCCCCGTCCTGCCCGCCGCCGAGCGGAACATGGCCCGGCTGGTCTTCCTCGACCCGGCGTCCCACACCCTCTACCCCGACTGGGAGACCAAGGCCCGCGACACCGTCGCCAACCTCCGCTTCGACGCCGGTCGCCACCCCGACGACCCGCTACTGGCGTCCTTGGTAGGAGAACTCTCGTTGCACAGCCCCGACTTCCGCCGCCTGTGGGCCGACCACAACGTCCGAGGCAAAACCCGTGGCCGCAAACGCTTCGCCCACCCCCAACTAGGCGAACTGGCCCTCGACTACATCGCCATGCGCGCCCCCGACGACCCGGACATGACCATGATGATCTACAGCGCCCCCACCAACTCCGACGCCGCCACCTCCCTGAACCTCCTCACCACCCTCACCGCCCCCAAGCAACAAACCAGCAAGAACGCTCGATGATCCCCCTCACAGCCCCGAAGCCCAACAATGACCCCGCCCCGATCGCCCACCTAGCCGAATGCCTCCAACGATTCGCCCTAGTCGATTTCGTTGAGAGAGCTCGGCGCCCGACCAGTCCGTCCCCCTGAGGTCGGCACTCTCAGCGCGACGGCCAAGGCCGAACTCAAGCGCAAGACGCGATCGGCATACAACGGGCGTGGAAGCGTGGAAGCGATCTTGAGAGACAAGAGAGCCCAGGTCGGAACCTCGGCTCTGACCTGGGCTTTTCTGGTGGGCAGGGTGGAGCCTAGGGGATTCGAACCCCTGACACCTGGCTTGCAAAGCCAGTGCTCTACCAACTGAGCTAAGGCCCCTCGCGGCGGGACAAGCCTACCTGTGGTGAGCGGGTCATCGCGTCATCGGCTTCGGGCGGGAGGACGAGAGCGGGGAGGGTTGCGACGCTGGGAAGGATGTGGGTGGCTCCGGCGGCGAGGAGGCGGTCACGGTCGTGGGCGCCGGTGAGGACGCCCGCGACGACAGACGCGGACACCAGCCTCACGGAGACGCAGGAGGACGTCGTCGGCGCCGGGGACGGGTTCCAGACCACGGCGGTCGACAATGTCGTCATAGGAGCGTCGGAACGCCAGATCCGCGGCCTGGGCGCGAGGCTCGTCGAAGAGCGAGCGGAAGATGTCGATTTTCGACCCGCCACGAGATTCGTGGAAGCGGGCTTGGGCACCGTCGTACGCCGCCGTGCCGGAGACGATCCCCAGCGTGGCGATCGCCTCGGCGAAGGCGGTCTGGACGATGTCCCCGTCGGCGACAGTGGTCCCGGCGAGATCGAGGCAGACGAGGGTGATCGGGGCTGCTTCGGTCACGCCGGGGCCTTGATCGCCGGCTTCTGCGCGAACACCTGTCATCCTCGGTCGGCCCACACAGGCCCACGCCTGTGCGGACAGCCCGGATGAACGATGTTCAGTTGTCGGACGACGTGGCCTCGGTCCACAGGTCCAGCTCGGCGCGGTCCTGCTGCAGCCGACGCCAGACAGCGAAGCCGCCGAGTGCGACAACGGCGAGAATGAGCAGCTTCTTCACGGTGGGACCCCTTCACCTCGACTATGCAGTCACCCTGGGGAATGGTTGCGTCATCTCTGCTTCCCCCGGGGCTCTCCGCAGCCTAGCAACCGTTCCCGGGCGATCCGCACCCCGTCACCGGTATCGGACCCAACGTCCAATCCTGGTACGGGGGCCGTCACCCCCACGCCATATCGCGGGACGGCCCGGCCCGCCGCATAATCCGGGGGACGACCTTCGGGAGTGCCGATGGCAGAGGACGACTTCCGGCGCTGGGAACGCGAGTTCGACCCCGGCGTGCCGGACGAGGACCCGTCCGGCGGCCGAGGGCTGGTCCTAGCCGCAGGAGTGACCGCCACGGGCTGCACCGCCATGATCGTGATCGGCGAGGTCACGTTGGGCACCCTCGGCCTCGTCCTCTCCTCGATCATCTTGCTCCTATGGCGCATCGGCATGTGACCACCCCCTCCGGCACTCCCACCCCGCTAGCAACAGTCCAGTGGAGCCCAGCGACGCCGAGACAAACCACCCTCCCAGTCACGAGCAGGAGCCCGGGCGGCGGCGACACACCCAGCAGGTGCAGTGCACGACGTTCTGATGGCCCCCAAGCGGCCCCTGCGAAGTGCGGCCAGCAGCGCCGACACAAGCGACCCCCGGTCACCGGTGCGAGGCGGACCACAACCGCGTGCCAGGCAGGTGTGGCTCTGACACTGCCACCGAGCGATTCCACGCCCTGTTGCGAAGCCGTCCTCAAGCCGCCAGCGGCGCCAACGTAAGCGAACCTCCTGGTCGCCAGCGGAGACGGGCCACATCGGCGCGCCGGGCAGGTGTAGTGGACGGTCGTTCTGAAGTTCTCGCCGGGCGATCACCGGCCGACTTATCGGTCCGTGAGACCGGCTGACGCTGGACGCGAACTTGCAGGTAGCGAAATTTGGGTGTGCGGATGGCCGATCGTGGCCGTCGACGCCCGGTACTCGTCTCGTCGCTGCCTGCGAACGCGATCCCGGGGAGTGCGGGCCCTATATAAGACGACCTGGTTCGTACTTGGGCAGTGTGGGGCGATTCAGTGGTTGTGTCCGGGCGTGAGCAGGGGCGACGAAGCTGGGTCGTGTCGGCGTCCGGGGGCGGCGGGCTCGTCGCGCTGGTCAGTCCTCGCAGCGAGCGGGCGACGAGATCGTGGACCGGGTGACGCGGCTGAGGGCGGCGTGGTGCGGGTCGGGCGGAAGTGGTCGGACGGTCGGCAGGGTGAGGGGTAGCGACAAACAGGGATCTTCAAGTCATAATCCGGGCAGTCCCGTTTGATCAGCGGGATGTGACGGGCGCAGCGTCCGCCCGGGCGACACCCCGCCTGACGCGCGTGCGCCGCCGCGAGGAGGTCTGCGCATGTGGACGGGTAGGACGACGGCGATCGGGGCGGCGGTCGCGACCGTCCTGTCCCTGACCACGGTTCCCGCGCGGGCGGCGGACCCCGCGGACGCGACGGTGGTGCCGGTTCAGGTCACCGGCGACCCTGCCAAGCGGTTCAACCTGGTGATCCTTGGCGACGGCTACACGTCGGCAGACATGCCGAAGTTCCGCGCCCACTACGCCAAGCATCTCAACGACCTGTGGACGATCGAGCCGTTCAAGTCGTACCGCAGTTACTTCAACGTGTACGCGGTCGAGATCCCGTCCGGCGAGTCGGGGGTGAGCTGCGACCCGTCGTTGTCGTCCCCGCGCCGCACGACCCCACTGAGCATGGCGTTCTGGAGCGGCTGCCGGGACGACGGCGTCCAGCGGCTCCTCGTCATGGACGCTGCGGCGGCCAAGACGTACGCCGACCTCGTCCCGGGGACATCGACGGTGAACCGGCAGATTCTGGCCCTCGCCAACAGTGACACCTACGGCGGTGCGGGCGGCACCTACGCGACGGCGTCTGGCGGTAACGCGATGTCCGCACTCATCGCGCCGCACGAACTCGGCCACTCAATGGGTGGGCTGGACGACGAGTACGACTACTACCAGCGTGGTGTGCCCGGCGGGACGTACACCGGTCCTGAACCGAATTCCCTACACCACACACTGCTGACCGAGCAGGAGATGACGGCGCAGAAGAAGAAGTGGTGGCGGTGGCTCGGCGAACGAAGCGAGTCCGGAGGCGTCATCGGACGGTACGAGGGCGGGCTCTACTTCAGTAAGGGCGTGTGGAGGCCGAGCCAGCACTCGATGATGAAAACGCTCGGCTACTACTTCGACCAAGTCGCGCGTGAACGAATGACCCAGCGGATCTCGTCCAAGGTCAACCTCATCCAGACCAACGCTCCGACGTTCACTCCCGTGGGGAGCGACCGTGTTCTGTGGGTCGAAACGCTGCATCCAACCGGCCACCAGCTGTCCGTCACGTGGACGGTGGACGGGGAGCCCGTCCGGGAGGGCCCGAACCTGGATCTGTCTAGGTTGCACCTGAAGGCGGGCATGCACACCGTTCAGGCAGCGGTCACCGACCCCACTCCGTTCGTCCGCGACCCTGCCCTGGAGTCGTCGGCCGCACTCACCCAGGGCCGCACGTGGACGGTCGACACCAGCGTCAAGACCCCGCCGGACGACGTACCGGCCGACTTCAGCTCGTCCACACCAACCGACAAGCCCGTGAGCAGCGCATCAGTCGTGTACGCGGAAACCACACACCCAGCGAAGTCCGTGCCCACCGTGCGCTGGGAACTGGACGGGCGGCGCGTAAGCGGCGGCGACCGAGACATCGCGCTCAGCCAGTTCCACATGTCCAAGGGCACTCATCAGCTGGTCGCGCGCATTGGTTCCAAGAGCCGCACATGGACGATCGACGCACAGGCCCCGACGGTGAAGTACGAACTGTCCAAGGCAACGACCAGCCAGACACGCCGGGGGCACACACCCGAGTACGTCTTCGACGGCCCGTTCACCATGCGCCTGACAGGTAGCGACGACCGTCCCGGCGTCGTCGTCTCCGAGTTCCGCGTTGACGGGGACGGCTGGTTCAACTACTTCGGTTGGCCCACCGACTCGTCCGCCCCCTGGATGTTCACCGAGAACGGCACCGTCATCGACAGCCTCACCTACGGCAAGCTCGGCAAGGGACGGCACACCATCGAGTACCGAGCCATCGACCCCGCAGGCAACACCGGAAAGCCCGGCAAGTTCATAGTCACCCTCCGCTGACCCACGCCGCCGCCCGAGCGCGGAAGTGGTGTCAGCGCTTGAACTGGCTCACGCTCAGCACCACTGCGCCGCCCCAGGCCTGCGGCCGGCGTCAGCACGCCTGAGACTGGTCGCGCTCAGCGCCGTAGCGTTCGTCTAAATGTGGAAGTGGTGCCATCACGCTTGGGACTGGCTGGCACTCGGCATTGCAGCGACCCCTTCGTGGAGGGTGGTGTCGCACACCCGAAGGCTGCCTCGTGCTCGGTGCCGCAGCGGCGCCCCAGCGTGCTGGTGGTGGCAGCACGCTGGGGCTGGGTCCCTCGGTGATGCGGCGGGTCTTCGTGTCTGGGGTTGGTGTTGTTATGCCTGGGCTGGTTCGTCGTGTTCGCTGGGGTGGTGTCGTGGTTGGGTCTGGGCGGCCTCGGCCAGCTCGGTAGGGGTGTTTTGGGGCTGGTCGGCTGAGGGGCGGTCCGAGGAGCGGTGGGTGGCGGTTGCCAGGACGGAGCCGCCGAGGATGAGGACGAACGAGGCGATGATCGTTCCGGTGAGGGGCTCGTTGAGGAAGGCGATTCCGGCAACGACCGCGATCGCCGGGTTCACGTAGGTGAAGACCATGCCTCTGGACGTGCCGACCTCGCGGATCAGCTCGAAGAACAGGGTGAAGGCCAGCGCCGTGCACACCAGGCCGAGGCCGACGAGCGAGAAGAGGACGCGGCCGCTGGGCACTGTCTCCGGCCAGGTGGCGGCCGCCGGGGCCGCGTAGGCGAGGGCGGCGATCGTGAGGGCGAACGCGGCCATCTGGAGGCTTGGCAGGTCCTGCATTCGCCGGGTCGCGATCATCGGGGCGATCGAGTAGCCGAGCGCGACCAGCATGACCTCGCCGATCGCCCAGCCGCTGCCGCCGTCGAGGTGCGGACCGGCCAGCACGCCGACACCGGCCAGCCCCACCAGCAGCCCGGCCCACCGCACCGGGCCCAGCCGCTCCCCGTCGCCGGTGAGCCTGGCCAGCGCCACCGCCACGATGGGGACGGCCGCGATCAGCAGGCCCGTCATGGAGCTGGTCAGCCGGTTCTCGGCGTCCGACAGCAGCGCCCACGGGCCGAGGATCTCCACGGCGGTGAACACCAGGAGTGGACGCCAATGGCGGCGGACCACGTCCAGGTTCCCGGCCCGGATCGCCAGCGGCAACAGGACGGCGGCGCCGAGCGCGGTCCTGGCGAACACCACGACGGGGACCGAGACTTCACCGACCGCCACTTTGATCATCAGATAGGGGATGCCCCACAGCACGCTCATCAGCGCGAACAGCACCCAGCCGCGGCGACTCACCATGACCTCCGTTCCGTCCGCCCGCACCCGTTCGGGTGGACGTTCTCAGGATGCGGGTCGACGCACGATGCCGTCTTGAACGCTGTTGCGATACGCGCCTGGTGTGACGCCCACCACGCGGCGGAACCACCGCGTGAGGTGCGCCTGGTCGGCGAAACCGACGAGCGACGCGGCGTCCGCTGGGCGGTGTCCGGCGTCCAGTAGCGCCCGGGCGCGCGTCACTCGATGCTGGGCGAGCCACGCATAGGGCGGCATGCCCATGGCGTCGCGGAACGCGCGCAGTAGTTGGTACCGCGAAAGGTCCAGGTCACCGGCGACGTCGGCGAGCGTCGGCGGGTCGAGCATCTCGTCGGACAGGCGTGCCGCCACCACGCGCGCGATCCGCCGGGAGTCGGCACCGTGTCGTCGCGGGACGTCCTTCGGCCCGGGAGCCGCGTGGCGCTGGACGAGTGTGCCAAGCACGCCTAGCAGGCGAGACTCGCCCTCCAGCGGGTCTTCGCCGAGCCGCAAGGCCCGGTGCGCGAACCGGAGCGCCTCCCCGAGTTGACGGTCGTCGATGATCGGGCCCCGGAAGTGCGGCCACGCCGTTCCCTCGTCCAGGGACGTCACCGCGCCCAGCAATTCGGCGCCCGGGTAGACGCACAGGTAGGAAAAGCCCTCGGGGTGGGCAGGGCCGCCCGTGTGCGCTTCTCCCGGCTCGACCACGACGACGGTCCCGGCGCTCGAGTAGACCCGCTCGCCCCGGTACCGCATCGTCTCCATGCCGTCGAGGGTCACCCCGATGGCGTACTGCTCGTGGATGTGGGGCGCGTAGTGGCGGCTGCCGATCCGCGCCGCCAACAGGTCGAGCGGCACCCCCTGAATACCGTCGACCCGTGTCCACAGCGTCTGGTCGTCGCGGCCGGGGCTCGCGCGCCGGTCAGGCCGAGAAGACGTGCCGGATCCGCCAGCGATCATCGTCACGACCGAGCTCCGCCACCGCCACGCCCTCGGCGCCCGTGACCCGGACGCGGTAGACCCGGCCCTCCCGAGCCGTCCCGTAGGTCTTCAGCACCGCGTCCACGGCGTAGCGCGTCCCCCGCCACTCGTACGCGGTCAGCCTCCCCGCCGGGTCGTGCTCGGCGCGGACCGGCTCGTTCAGCAACTGCCCCATCCCGGGAGCGTAGCACGCATTCGAACTGGTGTTCGCAGGTCAGACCGGCTCCGAAGCGCGTCCCGGAACTGGTCACGGGCCATCGTACGCATGTGCATTCCCACGCCACCGGGCGTGGCGCGACGCGGACGGCGATCTGGAACGTGCCCACCATGTACAACCCAACAGTGAGCACCACCTCCCTCATCCCGCACCCGGCGAGGCTTCCTCGCGCATCGTCCCGTATCTCGGGGAAAGAACCGGACGAGGACCAAGGGGGGAGCCATGATCAACGGGGCACATGTCATCTTGTACAGCCGAGACGCCGAGGCCGACCGCACGTTCATCCGAGACGTCCTGGGCTTCGCGAACGTCGACGCGGGCCACGGCTGGCTGATCTTCAAGCTGCCACCGGCCGAACTCGCCGCCCACCCCGCCGAGGGCGAGCCGCGGCACGAGTGCTACCTCATGTGCGACGACATCCAGTCCACGCTCGAAGGGCTGGGCGCACGCGGCGTCCAGGTCGACGTCCCGGTCACCGAGCACAACTGGGGCCTGCTCACGGCGATCAGGCTGCCAAGCGGTGGAGAACTACCGCTCTACGAGCCCCGACACCCGCTGGCGAAGGACCTCTAGACACGGTTATCCACAGGGTGGGGACAACATTCGCACACACCTCCTTTGCCCTGCCAGCAGGCGCTCCCGAAGGCCCGTCCACAGCCGGATCCCCAGAACAGCGGGACCTTCCACAGGTTCGCGCGTCGCATCACGCGCTACTCCCCCAGGATCCACGGAACCGACCCGCCGCACAGGAAATCCACAGCCTGTGGATAACTTCCGTGCACAGCGTGGGGACAACCGGCGGCCGCGTCGTCCACCATTCTTCCCCAGGTTGTCCCCAACCCCTAGGACCACTTATCCACGTCGTGGATAACCCGCTGACCAGCGAATAGACGCCTTCTCCGCGCCATCGCCCACACCACGTTCACACGCTGTGGACGACCACCCTCCACAACCCCGCCACCCCGGTGGATACCGTTACCCACCGAGAATCCCCAGCCGTGTCCCCAACCCCGGGCCGGAACCCAATGCCCCCTCAACCCCCACCGACCGCCGCGCCCGCCACGCCTTCCTTCCATGGCCGGTCGATCTCCGGCTGAGCTAGCCACCAGGCACACCCGACCACGCCGATCACGCACCCAGCGACGGCCGCCGATTTGGAAGAGCGGGAGCCGCCACCGTTGGTCAATAGGGCAGAGTGCGCGTACTCGCAGCACCTCTCCCTTCTCCGTGCTGAGCCGAATGCAAGCACGGCTGGCCATGTCGATCACCCCGTGGCGCAAGGCGCCCCAGGACGTCCACCAATCCGGCGGAGGGGGCACGCCATCCGTCGGTCAGGGGCGTACGACAAGGAGGGGACGCCCGGCGCCTACCGCTGTAGACAACCTCAGCGAACTCGGGCGGTCTCCGACTGCAACTGGCCGATGCCCACGCCATATGGCCAGACCGCGCCACAGTCCTGCGAACGATGGAGACTTACGACGCCGGAGACGTCCGACCTCGTCGCCCCCGATTTACGAGGGTGACGAGTACGCACCGCAAGAGAAACGTTCGCGCAGAACGGCGACAACGTGGACGGGAACGCCCGCGAGGGGCAACGTCGTCGCGCGGATGTGATGAGGTCGTGAAGCCGAGCATGGGGGTAACGCCTCAGGCAGCGGCGTCCGTGCTCAACGAGGAGAACGGGATCAAGGTCGGCCGGGGCCGGGGCGTAGTCGCTCACGGTCCGGCTGCCTCACTGAGTTCGAGGTGGACGACGCTTTTCGCCGAGCGCCAGTCGGTGCTTCGAGTGGGTGGCGGGACGATACTTGAACTGTGGGTACTGGACGACTTCAACGTCCACATCGCGCGGGTCGCGTCGAGCTTGTCTACGCATTCCACGCTGGGCTGACAGACCCCGTCCCACGGGTTGTGAATCGAGTTATCCACAGGCTGTGGAGAAATGCGGCGCGTCCATTTCGCAGCTGGGCGTGCGGTCCCGAGTCCGTAGAACGCCGGGCAGCATTGGGGATGGCGAAAGCCCCCGCCAGGTGTCTGGTGAGGGCTTGGGTTGTGGGCCTAGGAGGACTTGAACCTCCGGCCTCATCCTTATCAGGGATGCGCTCTAACCGACTGAGCTATAGGCCCGGGTTGTGCCGCTGGTGTGGCGGCGCTGACGTGAGGTTACCCCATCTGGCGGGACAACCTGTAATCGATTACTCGGCCTCCTTCAGGGTCACTTCGACGCCGCCGACGAGGTCCGCGGCGAGGTTGTAGATGACGGAGCCGACCGTGGACAGGGCGGTGACGAGTAGGACGTTCAGGGCGCCCACGAGGACCGTGTAGCCGAAGACGCGGAAGAAGGAGAACCAGTTGCCCGCGTCGACGCTGCCGGTGGTCTCGCCCTGCTCCTTGGTGAGGCTGTTGATCGTGTCGCTGATGGCGTCGAACACGCCGAGGCCGGACAGGATCGTGTAGAGGACGATCACCGCGACGAGGAGGACGACGAAGCAGACCAGCGACATGACGAAGCTGAACTTCATCACCGACCACGGTTCGAGCCGTGCGAGCTGTAGCTGGGCCTTGCGGGCCGACTTGCCGCCGAGGGCGGGCTTGGTCGTGCGTTTCGCCGGTGGCATCGACGTGGACGGACGGTCGTCGAGCACGGTGCCCGCGAAGCCCGGACGGTTCGAGCCGCCCGAGGGGGACGCCGACGACGAGTTGCCCGAGCGCGGCGCGTTGAACGGCTGCTCGGAGCGTCCCGCCGGGGCCGGGCCGGGGGGCTCGGTGGGCTGGGACCAGGACGGTGATCCCGAAGACGACCCTGTGGACTGGCCGGATCCGGAACCCGATGCCGCGCTGGAAGACCGGCCTGAGCTGGAACTCGAGGACGACGACCGGCTGGTCGTGGGGGACGAGCCCGAGGAGCGGGGAGAACTCGACGGCGTGCTCGGGGTCGTCCTGCTCGGGCTGGACGCCGCGCTCGTGGAGGCGCTGGACGACCTGCCAGAAGACGAACCGGACGACGGACGGCCCGAGCCGGATGCCGCCCCGGTGGAACCGCTGGACGTCCGGCCGGACGACGGGCTCGACGCCGACGACGACGCCGACGACGTCGAGCCGCCGGAGCGGGGGCCGGGGTCGGGCTTCGGCTTGTCGTCCTCGACGGTGTCCTCGACGGGGGCGATCTCCGGCGGGTCGGACTTCTTCGCCTGGTCGCCGACCTTGGCCAGGTCGGTCCGGGTCTCGTCCGTTCCGATGTCGACGGTCGTCTCGTCCCGGCCCGGCTTGGCGGACGCGGCGGACACGACCTTGCCCGGCTTGGCGTCGGACGTGCGGGAGCGTTTCGCGCTCGACTTGGCCGCGGGCTTGTCGCCGGAACCTTCCGGCTCACCCGTGCCGGGCCCGTCCTTGCTCTTGCCGGGCTCGGTGCTCACGTGTCCTCCTGGCCTATCGGTTCGGTGACGGCGGGGAGGAAGGCGAAGCGGGCCCAGGAGTGATGTACGTCACTCACCGTCGCTCCCCTCGGTTTCGTCGGAGTCCTCCATGGACTCTACGTTCCTCGCGATGGCCACGACGCTGTTCCCGTCCGCGAGGTTCATCAGGCGGACGCCCATCGTCTGCCTGCCCGACTGCTTGATCTCCGCCGCGGTGGTCCTGATGACGCCGCCGTTCGACGTCATCGCGAACACTCCGTCGTCCGGACCCACCATGAGGGCGCCGACCAACATTCCGCGTGACTGCACGATCTTAGCGGTGAGGACTCCCTTACCCCCACGACCCTGCAACGGGTACTGGCCGACGGGCGTCCGCTTGGCGTAGCCGCCCTCGGTCGCGACCAGGACGTCGTGGTCCGTGTCCTTCACGACGAGCATGTTGAGGACCTCCTGGTCCTCGTCGAACCGCATGCCGATGACGCCGGACGTGGCGCGTCCCATCGGTCGCAGCGACTCGTCGTCGGCGTGGAAGCGGATCGCCTGGGCGCCGGTGGAGACCATCAGCAGGTCGTCGTCGGCGGAGACGAGCCGGGCGGCGATGACCTCGTCGTCCTCGACCAGGTTGATCGCGATGATGCCGCCGGTGCGGGGCGAGTCGAAGTCGCTCAGCGCGGTCTTCTTGACGCGGCCCTTCTTCGTGCCGAGGACGAGGTAGGGCGCCACCTCGTAGTCGCGCAGGTCCATGACCTGGGCGATGTGCTCGTCCGGCTGGAAGGCCAGCAGGTTCGCGACGTGCTGGCCGCGCGAGTCGCGCCCGGAGTCGGGCAGTTCGTACGCCTTCGCCCGGTAGACGCGACCCTTGTTGGTGAAGAACAGGATCCAGTGGTGGGTAGTGGTGACGAAGAACTGGTCGACGATGTCGTCCTGCTTGAGCTGCGCGCCGCGGACGCCCTTGCCGCCGCGCCGCTGCGCCCGGTACAGGTCGGTGCGGGTGCGCTTGGCGTAGCCGCCGCGGGTGATGGTGACGACGACGTCCTCTTCGGCGATGAGGTCCTCGTAGGACACGTCACCGTCGAACGGGATGATCTGGGTGCGCCGCTCGTCGCCGAACTTCTCGACGATCGGGGCCAGCTCGTCGCCGACGATCTGCCGCTGCCGGTCGGGCGAGGCCAGGATGTCGTTGTAGTCGGCGATCTCCGCCATGAGCTTGTCGTACTCGTCGGTGATCTGCTGGCGTTCCAGGGCGGCGAGCTTGCGCAGCTGCATGTCGAGGATGGCCTGCGCCTGGATCTCGTCGATCTCCAGCAGCTCCATCAGGCCCCGCTGCGCCTGCTGGGCGGACGGCGAGCGGCGGATCAGGGCGATGACCTCGTCGATGCGGTCGAGGGCCTTCAGCAGGGCGCGCAGGATGTGGGCGCGCTCCTCCGCCTTGCGGAGCAGGAACCGGGTGCGCCGGACGATGACTTCGATCTGGTGCGCGACCCAGTGCCGGACGAACTGGTCGACCCGGAGGGTCCGCGGCACGCCGTCGACCAGCGCGAGCATGTTCGCGCCGAACGTCTCCTGGAGCTGGGTGTGCTTGTACAGGTTGTTCAGGACCACCTTGGCGACGGCGTCCCGCTTGAGGACGATGACGAGCCGCTGACCCGTCCGGCCGGACGTCTCGTCGCGGACGTCGGCGATGCCGTCGAGCTTGCCCTCCTTCACCCCGTCAGCGATCTTGAGGGCGAGGTTGTCCGGGTTGACCTGGTACGGCAGTTCGGTGACGACGAGGCAGTTGCGGCCCTGGATCTCCTCGACCTCCACGACGGCCCGCATGGTGATGGAGCCGCGGCCGGTGCGGTACGCCTCCTCGATGCCCTTGCGGCCGACGATCAGCCCGGCGGTCGGGAAGTCGGGGCCCTTGATCCGCTCGATCAGCGCCTCGAGGAGCTCCTCGTCGGTCGTGCCGTAGTTCGCCAGGTACCAGCGGACGCCGTCGGCGACCTCGCGCAGGTTGTGCGGCGGGATGTTCGTCGCCATCCCGACCGCGATGCCCGCGGACCCGTTGACCAGCAGGTTCGGGTACCTGGACGGCAGGACGTCCGGTTCCTGCGAGCGGCCGTCGTAGTTGGAGGAGAAGTCGACGGTCTCCTTGTCGATGTCGCGCAGCAGCTCCATCGCCAGGGGCGCCATGCGGCACTCGGTGTACCGCATGGCGGCGGCGGGGTCGTTGCCGCGCGAGCCGAAGTTGCCGTTCCCGTCGACCAGCGGGTACCGCATCGACCACGGCTGCGCGAGGCGGACGAGCGCGTCGTAGATGGCGGAGTCGCCGTGCGGGTGGTAGTTCCCCATGACGTCGCCGACGACGCGCGCGCACTTGAAGTAGCCGCGGTCGGGCCGGTAGCCGCCGTCGTACATCGCGTACAGGACGCGGCGGTGGACGGGTTTCAGGCCGTCGCGGACCTCCGGAAGCGCCCGCGCGACGATGACCGACATCGCGTAGTCGAGATAGCTCTTCTGCATCTCGACCTGGATGTCGACCGGTTCGATCCGCTCGCCGGGGCCGCCGCCCTCTGTGGTCACGTCCGTCACTCTGAAGACCTCTTCTGCTCGTTGGGATGCACGTACGGGTACCCGCGCGGGTCAGACCGGCGGGAGCTCAGCCGTCGACCGGGACGCTCCCCGCCGGGCCATCCCCAGCCGGGGCGCCCCCGGCCGGGGCGTTTCCCGCCTTGCCGACCGCCGCCGGAAGGGCGGCCGCTGGGAGCCGGGAGCCAGGTGGCCCGCCGTCGGGAGCTCGCCGCGGCCCGTTCCGGGGAGCGTGGGGGTTCGTGCCCCCACCCGGGACCGGCCCGTACTCAGATGTCAAGGAAGCGCACGTCCTTGGCGTTGCGCTGGATGAACTCCCGCCGGGGCTCGACCTCCTCGCCCATCAGGACGCTGAACAGCTCGTCCGCCTGGGCGGCGTCGTCGAGCTGGACCTGGAGCAGGACCCGGTTGTCGGGGTCCATCGTGGTGTCCCACAGCTCGTTGGCGTTCATCTCGCCGAGGCCCTTGAAGCGCTGCACCTGGTCGCGGGGACGGGGGTCGCGGCGGCCCGCGGCGATCCCGGCCTCGATGATCGCGTCCCGTTCGGCGTCGGAGTAGGCGTAGTCGGCCTCCGAGCCCCGGGCGTCCCACTTGATCTTGTAGAGCGGCGGCTGGGACAGGTACACGTGCCCGGCCTCGATCAGCGGCTTCATGAACCGGAACAGCAGCGTGAGCAGCAGCGTGTTGATGTGGTGGCCGTCGACGTCCGCGTCCGACATCAGGATGATCTTGTGATAGCGGAGCTTGCCGATGTCGAACTCGTCGTGCACGCCGGTGCCGAGCGCCGTGATGATCGCCTGCACCTCGTTGTTCTTCAGGATCTTGTCGATCCTGGCCTTCTCCACGTTCAGGATCTTGCCGCGGATCGGCAGGATCGCCTGGAAGTGGGGGTCGCGGCCGCCCTTGGCGGAGCCGCCCGCCGAGTCGCCCTCGACGATGTACAGCTCCGACTTGGCGGGGTCGGTGGACTGGCAGTCCGACAGCTTGCCGGGCAGCGACGTCGACTCCAGCAGGCTCTTGCGCCGGGTCAGGTCGCGCGCCTGCCGGGCCGCGACCCGCGCCCGCGCCGCCTGCGAGGCCTTGTTGATGATCTCCTTGGCCTCGCCGGGGTTCTCCTCGAACCAGTCGCGCAGGTGCTCGTTGCAGGCCTTCTGGACGAACGACTTGGCCTCGGTATTGCCGAGCTTCGTCTTCGTCTGCCCCTCGAACTGCGGGTCGGCCAGCTTGATCGAGATGATCGCGGTGAGGCCCTCACGAACGTCCTCACCGGTCAGGTTGTCGTCCTTGTCGCGCAGCAGGCCCTTGTCGCGGGCGTACCGGTTGACGATCGTGGTGAGCGCCGCCCGGAAGCCCTCCTCGTGGGTGCCGCCCTCCGCCGTGTTGATCGTGTTGGCGAACGTGTGGACGGACTCGGCGTAGGACGAGTTCCACTGCATGGCGATCTCGATCGACATGCCGGTCACGTCGTCGTCGAAGTACACCACCGACTCGTGGACGGCGTCCTTGCGCGCGTTGATGTAGCGGACGAAGTCTTCGATGCCGCCCTCGTAGTGGTACCGGACGACGTTCGGCTCGCCGTTGATGTGGTCGGGCCGCTCGTCCTGCAACGTGATGGCGAGGCCGCGGTTCAGGAACGCCATCTCCTGCATGCGCCGCGAGAGCGTCTCGAAGTTCCACTCGGTGGTCTCGAAGATCTCCGGGTCGGGCCAGAACGTGATGAGGGTGCTGGTCTCGTCGGTCTCCTCGCCCTGGTGGAGCTCGGTCTCGGGGCCCTGCCAGGTGTAGGACTGCCGCCAGACGTGGCCGTTGCGGCGGACCTCGGCCTCCAACCGGCTGGAAAGCGCGTTCACCACCGCGGAGCCCACGCCGTGCAAACCGCCTGAGACGGCATAGGACTTGCCGTCGAACTTGCCGCCCGCGTGCAAAGTGGTCAGCACCAGCTCAATGGCGGGCCGTTTCTCCACCGGATGCTCGCCGACGGGGATACCGCGCCCGTTGTCGAACACGCTCACCCCGCCGTCGGCAAGCAACGTCACCACGATGGTGTCGGCGTAGCCCGCCAACGCCTCGTCGACCGAGTTGTCGACGATCTCGTAGACGAGGTGGTGCAGGCCGCGCTCGCCGGTCGAGCCGATGTACATGCCCGGGCGCTTGCGAACCGCCTCAAGCCCTTCAAGCACAGTGATCGAACTAGCGTCGTACGCCAAAGGAAGATCCTCCTGCCGGGGATGTCTGCCGCTCCGCGCCCGAGGGAGGCACGGTGTGCCCCGTAACACATGAGAGGGCGCCCGCGTGCTCTGTACGTGTTCGGTCAGAGCCCTGGGCACCCGATGGCGGCGCAGCATCCTGAACCGATTTCATTCTACCGGGTCATGCGGCGAAAAGTGGCACTGTCGAGCGCTGTGTGCGCGTGTGGCGGCCGACCGTCCCCGGAGATGCATCCCCCCACAGGGCCGGGGGTGTTCTCTGGCCTACGCGCCGCTCGCCGCTGAACCCATCACCAGGAGCCACGAACGGAAGCTCTCCGCGCGAACGACGCGCGTACACGCGCGCGTGCGCACGCCATCCCGCGCGGGTTGGAGACGTGTCGGGCGTGGCGCGCATCTCGGTGGACGGCCTAACGGGCGCGCCAGGCACCGGTTCGGCGCGGTCCGGAAGGGCCCGCCACCTTCACCCGGCGGACGGTGCCGTGGCCGAGTTCCTCGTTCAGGCGCCGGACGAGGTTGGACGACAGCAACCGAAGCTGCGTCGCCCAGACCGGCGAGTCGGCGGCGATGGTGAGCTCGCCGTCCTCGAAGTGCTCCGGGCGGGTGTGCTCAGCCAGTTCCGGGCCGACGATGCCCGCCCAGTTGCCGAACACGCCGCCGACGGCGGCGCGCTGCTCCCAGCCGCGGGTCGCCATCAGCTCGCGGATCGCCGCGCTGAACAGCTTGGGGTCACCGCCGCGCCCCGGGTCACTCACGCGGACGACACGTCCCGCGCCCCTGCGACGGCCCTTCTGGCCGGGGATGGTGCCGCGTTTCACGGCGTCCGCCTTGGCCTGGGCGAGGGCCTCACGGGCCAGCTCGATCCCCGACTTGACCGGGGGATCGCTGCTCACGGGGCCAGCCACGGCATCGCCTCCGGGATCGCCTCCGGGATCGCCTCCGGGATCGCCTCCGGGATCGCCTCCGGAATCGCCTCCGGAATCGCCTCCGGGATCGCCTCCGGAATCGCCTCCGGGATCGCCTCCGGGATCGCCTCCGGGGCCGCCGGCGGGATCGCCCACGTCCGGTTCAGGTGACTCGGGGGAGTTGTCCACACCCTGTGGATCGTCGTTCACACGCCCGCCCCTTTCCCAGTAGGACGCCTGGTCAGCCGTCCACGGCCGGTCGGCCACGAACGACCTGACCGTCGGAGACGGTATACGAGCCCCCTGTCAGTTCGGCGGGGACGTCGGCGGGGACGGCCGCCGTGATCAGCACCTGCTCGGCCGGGACGACCAGCTCCGCCAGCCGGGCGCGGCGCCCGGTGTCCAGCTCGGCGAACACGTCGTCCAGGATCAGCACCGGGTCGTCGCCGTCCGCCCTGAGCAGGTCGAACGCGGCGAGCTTCAGTCCGAGCGCGAACGACCACGACTCGCCGTGGCTGGCGTAGCCGCGCGCGGGCAGCTCCCCCAGCCTCAGGACGAGTTCGTCCCGGTGCGGGCCGACGAGGCTCACGCCCCGCTCCAACTCCTGCTTGCGGGACTCGCCGACCGCCGTCAGCAGCTGCTCGGCCAGTTTTCCACGGTCTGTGGACAACTCGACCTCCCCGAGCGAACTCCGGTAGAGCAGGTCGACCGCGTCACCTCCCGGGGCGAGCGCCGCGTAGGCGTCGGTGACAAGTGGACGCAACGCCTCGACAAGGTTCAACCGTGCCGCCAGCAGCTCGGACCCAGTACGCGCCAGATGCGAATCCCACACGTCCAGGGTCGCGAGTACCTCCGGGCCTGGGGAGCGCCTGTGCGCGGCCGCCGATTTCAGTAGGGCGTTGCGCTGTTTCAGGACGCGGTCGTAGTCGGAACGCACTCCGGCGAAGCGGGGAGTCCGTGCGGTCAGCAGTTCGTCCAGGAAACGCCGCCGCTCCCCCGGGTCGCCCTTCACGAGCGAAAGGTCCTCCGGGGCGAACAGCACCGTCCGCAGCATGCCGACGATCTCGCGCGGCCGGGGGACGGGGGCCCGGTTGAGTCGCGCCCGGTTCGCCTTCCCCGGATTGATCTCCAGCTCGATCAGGGCCTTGCGGTCGTCCTTGACCACCCCGGCCCGCACGATCGCGCGCGGTGCCCCATGCCGGACGAGCGGAGCGTCCGTCGCGGCACGGTGGCTGCCGTGCGAGGCCACGTAACCGATGGCTTCGACCAGGTTCGTCTTCCCCTGCCCGTTCGGGCCCACGAACGCCGTGACCCCCGGCTCCAGCGCCACTTCGGCGGCCGGATACGAACGGAAGTCCTGCAAGGAGATGTGGGCGACGTGCACGGGACACGAGCGTAGAGCAGCCCGTGCCGGGCCGCGCCGTCCGGCGTCAGACGGCCGGGGGAGTGACGTCGGCGCCGGGGGAGTCGCCGTCACCGGCGCCTTCGACGGCGTGGCCGCCGAACTGGTTGCGGAGGGCCGCGACGACGCGCATGGCGGGGGAGTCATCCTGGCGGGACGCGAACCGCGCGAACAGGGACGCGCTGATCGCGGGCAGCGGAACGGCGTACTCGACGGCGGCCTGGACCGTCCAGCGGCCCTCCCCCGAGTCGTTGGCGTAGCCGCGCAGGTCGTCCAGCTCCGGGTCGGCGGCGAGCGCGCGGTTCAGCAGGTCGAGCAGCCAGGACCGGATGACCGTGCCCTCCTGCCAGCTCAGGAACGTCTCCGGCACCTTGGTGACGAGGTCGCTGGCCTCGATCAGCTCGAAGCCCTCGCCGAACGCCTGCATCATCGCGTACTCGATGCCGTTGTGGACCATCTTCACGAAGTGCCCGGCGCCGACCTTCCCCGAGTGGACGAAGCCGAACTCGCCCTCCGGCTTCAGCGTCTCGAAGATCGGCATCAGGCGTTTGACGTCGTCGTCCCCGCCGCCGACCATCAGCGCGTAGCCGTTCTCCAACCCCCATACGCCGCCGCTGACGCCGCAGTCGACGAAGCCGATGCCCTTCTCGGCGAGCTGCGCGCCGTGCTTCTGGTCGTCCACATAGTGTGAATTACCGCCGTCCACGACCAGGTCACCAGGCTGGAGGGCTTCCCCCAGGCTGTGGATGGTGTCCGCGGTGGGTTGTCCGGCGGGCACCATCACCCACACGGCGCGCGGCGGGGTCAGCCGCTCGATGAGCTCCTCGACCGAGGAGACGTCGCTGACGTCCGGGTCGCGGTCATAGCCGACGATCGTGTGACCGCCGCGGCGCAGCCGCTCGGCCATGTTGCCGCCCATCTTGCCCAGGCCGATGATCCCGAGCTCCATGAAGACCCTCCCTGTGGATAACTTGCCCGTGCGTTCTTGCCCCGTGCGTACTGGCGCACGCCGGTCGACGCGCGGGCGCGTCCGCGAGGGCGGTTCCCCCGCGGAGACATAATCCCCAACCGTGTCAAAGCGCGTGCGGGCGCGTCACCCGGCTCGCGTCCGGGCGGCGTCCAGACGCTGTCTGCGCGTGCTCTTACCCGGACAGCCGGACGGGCATGATCAGGTAACGGTAGTTCGGGTTCTCGCCGTCCTGCGGCGGCTTGCCGGTGAGGACGGCGGGCTTCGTCGGCGTGGTGAACGACAGCCGCGCGACGTCCGAGCCGATCGCGGAGAGCCCGTCGAGGAGGAACGCGGGGTTGAAGGCGATGTCGATGTCGTCGCCCTCCAGCGTCGCCTCCAGGGCCTCCACGGCCTGTGCCTCGTCCCCGGTCCCGGCCTCCAGCACGACCTCGCCCTGGCTGAACGAGAGCCGCACGGGGGTGTTGCGTTCGGCGACCAGCGAGACGCGCTTCACCGCTTCGATGAACGGCGCCGACTGGATCTCGGCGAGGCCCGCGTACTCGCTCGGCAGCAGCGACCTGTACTTGACGAAGTCGCCGTCCAGCAGGCGGGACGTGGTACGGCGGCCGCCGCCCTCGAAACCGATCATGCCCTCGCCGGTGCCGCCCGTCCCGCCGAGCGCGATCGAGACCTCCGCGCCCGCGGTCAGCGACTTGGCGGTGTCGGCGAGCGTCTTGGCCGGGACGAGCGCGACGGCGGAGAAGTCGGGACGCTCCGGCTTCCAGTGCAGCTCACGGACGGCCAGGCGGTAGCGGTCCGTGGACGCCAGCGTCACGGTCTCGCCCTCGATCTCCACACGGACACCGGTCAGCATGGGGATCGTGTCGTCCTTGCCGGCGGCGATCGCGACCTGGCTGACGGCCGCGGCGAACTCGTCGCTGCCCACCGACCCCGCGGCCGGAGGCATCTCCGGAAGGGTCGGGTAGTCCTCCACAGGCATGGTGAGAAGTGTGAACTTCGCGCTGCCACAGCGGAGCATCACCTTCGCGCCGTCCGTCGTCACCTCCACAGGGTGGGGAGGAAGGCTGCGGGAGATCTCGGCGAGGAGCCGTCCGGAGACCAGGGCCGTTCCCGCCTCCTCGACGTCGATGTCCGTGGACACCTGGGCCGAGACCTCGTAGTCGAACGCGGACAGCTTCAGCCGGTCGCTGTTGTCCTCACCCCCGGCGACGATGTGCATGCCCGCGAGGACCGGCACGGGCGGACGGACGGGGAGCGTACGCGCGGTCCAGGCGACGGCGTCGGCCAGGGCGTCTCTGTCGATGCGGAACTTCAAGGGGACCCGCCTCCTGTAGGTGTCGGACAAGGCTCAGGTGATCCTGGCACGGCTGGGGCGCTCCGGTCGGGTTGTCCCCAGGCCCTGACTTGAGATGGATCTTTTCTTAGGTAGAGAAGTAGTGCAGTACTAGTAATAGGGGCTGTGCATACTGTGGACGAACGCCGTTTTCCCAGGTGAGACCCCGTTTCTCTGTCCACCGGGGCTGTGCATAGGCGGTGGACGGCGCGGCGGCGCCTGGGGACGACGAAATAATCCCCACACGTCATCCCCAAGTCATCCCCCGGTTTTCCACGAGTTCTCCACGGGTATCTCACCCGTTTGGGCCGCCTGTGGACACTGGACGGTCGAACCGGGGTTCGGCCTGAAGTTCGTCCCCAGGCAATCCCCAGGTTGTCCACCGGTCATCCACGGGTTTTCCCCAGGGTTCGGGGCGCGTGTTCGCGGCTGTCCACATCTATCCACTGCTCATCCTCAGGTTCTCCAGGGGTTGCCCACCGGGTTATCCACGAAAATCCCCAGAGTTTTCCACAACTTGTGAGTAACGACTCCGGTTCTCGGGGGATGCGCGGCTTTTGTCGGTTCCGTCTGGTGGGACGGGGTGTGGACAGGGCGATCGGTGCTCGTCCACAGGCGTCGCGCGGGGTTGTCCACAGTGTGCACAACGCGGTGCCGGTCAGTGTTTGCGGGCCTGATGCTTGATGCGCCCGGTCAGCTCCGTGACCTGGTTGTAGATGGCGCGACGCTCGGCCATCAGCGAGCGGATCTTGCGTTCGGCGTGCATGACCGTGGTGTGGTCGCGTCCACCGAACTGCTGCCCGATCTTGGGCAGCGACAGGTCCGTCAGCTCGCGGCACAGGTACATCGCGATCTGCCGGGCGGTGACCAGCATCCGGGAGCGGGACGGGCCGCACAGGTCCTCGATCGTCGTCCCGAAGTACTCCACCGTCTGCGCCATGATCATCGCGGCGGTGATCTCCGGGCCCGAGTCGTTCGGGATCAGGTCCTTCAGGACGATCTCGGCGAGCTTCATGTCGACCGACTGCCGGTTCAGGCTCGCGAACGCCGTCACCCGGATCAGCGCGCCCTCCAGCTCGCGGATGTTCGTCGCGATCTGCGAGGCGATGAACTCCAGCACGTCCGGCGGCGCGGCGAGGCCCTCCTGGCGCGCCTTCTTCTGGAGGATCGCGATGCGCGTCTCCAGCTCGGGCGGCTGGACGTCGGTCGTCAGCCCCCACTCGAACCGGTTGCGGAGGCGGTCCTCCAACGTGACCAGCTCCTTGGGCGGACGGTCGCTGGAGATCACGATCTGCTTGCTCGCGTTGTGGAGCGTGTTGAACGTGTGGAAGAACTCCTCCTGCGTCTGCTCCTTGCCCTCAAGGAACTGGATGTCGTCGACGAGGAGGATGTCCACATCCCGGTAGCGGCGCCGGAACCCGTCGGCCTTTCCGTCGCGAATCGAGTTGATGAAGTCGTTGGTGAACTCCTCGGAGCTCACATAACGGACACGCGCCCCATTGAAGAGGCTCTGCGCGTAATGCCCGATCGCGTGGAGAAGGTGCGTCTTGCCGAGGCCGGAGTCGCCGTAGATGAAAAGCGGGTTGTACGCCTTGGCCGGTTGCTCGGCGACCGCGACGGCGGCCGCGTGCGCGAACCGGTTGGACGACCCGATGACGAACGTCTCGAACGTGTACTTGGGGTTCAGCCGCGCGTGCTCGGACGCCCCGGCCCCTCCCGCGCCACTCGCGGGCGCCGGAGCCGCGGGAACACGGCTGTCGGGAACACGGCTCTCAGGGACGCGGGCGTCGGAGCCCTCCTCGTCCCGAAGCGCGCCATCACCGCGGTAAGGCTCCTCGCGATACTGCTCAACGCCACCAGCGACGCCTCCGTACTGCTCGGAGCCATACGGTTCGGAGCTGCCGCCGTACTGTTCCTGCCCTGGGAAGGCCTGCCCTGGGAAGGCCTGCTCGCCGCCGGTGAACGACGGCTCCGCGCTAGGGAACGTGTCCTCCACATGCCCGAGGGACGGTTCGTTCCCACCGTGCTGGGTCTCGCGGCCCTGCTGCTCGGCGCCACGTCCACGCTGCTCCGCATGACGGCCACCCTGATGGAGCGGCCCGAGCGTGCGGTCGTTCAGATGCGATTGCGGGGGCCGTCCAGGTGGCTCGCCACCGAAGCCCTCCTGCGTGCCGTACCCCGGATACCCCTGCGGCCCCCGCCCCTCATACGGAGACGGCCCGCGCCCAGACGCGGGCCCTGGACCAGAACCGTAAGCGGGCGGATAGGCCGCCCGCTCGTCATCCTGAGCCTGTGGATAACTTCCGGGCCCGCCCGGGCTGTGGGTAACTCCCGACTGACCCCGGAAACCAGGGTCGCCGTATGGCGGTTGCTCCGGATACGGGCGGTCCGACCGCTCCCCGTAGGGCTGATCTGTGTACGGACGGTCGCGGTCAAGGTCCCGGTCGTCGCGGGACGGATCCGCGTAGGAATCCCCATAGGAAGAAGGCGCGGACTCGTGCATTCCGGGCCCCACCCCAGGCCCCGGGATCGGCGCGGTCAGAGGTTCTCCCGCCGCCGCCCTGGGTGCCCCTCCGGCCCCGCCGCCGGGCGGTTCCGGCTGGACGGTGACCGCGACCCGGATCTCTCTGCCCAGCTCACGCGACAGGGCCTGCGTGATGAGGTTGCGTAGGCGAGTCTCCAGCGCGTCCTTGGCGAAGTCGTTCGGCGCGGCGAGAAGCGCCGTCCCCTCCACCAGTGCAAGCGGTCGAACCATTGGCAACCATGCGCGGTAGCTCGGAGACAGGTCGCTCTCGGACAGTGCAGTGAGGGTGCGGGCCCAGACCGATCCGAGATCCTGACCGTCCATGCGCAAGGTCCCCTCCCCCTCCGTCCGACGGAGTACCGAACTGCCCGGCTCTCCCACTGGACGCGAACGACCTCACAGGGCACGGCCGCGACGCGGAAGCCTTACTCTCTCACGAGTTGTCCACAGAGTTGTCCACATGCTGTGCATAGACATAGGGCACCCTGTGTAAAACCCATGAGGCGGGCTTCTGCGGACAGGGTCGGGAGGTCTCCGGCCTTTGCGCGGCCGGTGTGGGTGTGGTTCTCGAACGGGGGCTTGAGGGGCAGAACACCGACGGGGTTCGTCGAATCGTCGAAGAGCGTCGGTTCGCCCGGACGACCCTAACCGCTGCGCCCCACACCCGCAACACGTCCGACAAGACGTCCGAGACGTATTCGCGAAGGCGATAAGGATGCGGTGGGGAAGTGGTGGCGGAACGAGTGGCGGTCGCCGCTCCGTTTGACCGTGTGCGCTGGAGCCCGTAACGTTCTGAGGTCGAGTCGCATCGACGGGGATGACGCGTGCCCGCCGAAAGTCCCTTCGGATGGCTCGGGCGGGCCCCCGCTGCGGGGGACCGAACGCGGCCCTCGATGCGAGCTATCGATCCCTTTGACGATCATCGACCGCAGCACTGGAGCCTCAAGTGAGCAAGCGTACTTTCCAGCCGAACAACCGTCGTCGCCACAAGAAGCACGGCTTCCGGCTGCGCATGCGCACGCGCGCCGGTCGCGCGGTCCTGTCGAACCGGCGCGGCAAGGGCCGTGCTCGTATCGCGGTCTGAGCCTCCGCTCACTGTGCTGCCGTCCGGAAACCGGATGCGGCGGCGGGACGACTTCTCGTTGGCCGTCCGGCGCGGTCGCCGCGCCGGACGGCCAACTGTCGTGGTTCACCTGCTCCCCCGAGACCGGGACCGGGATCCGGACGCGCCCGCACCGCCGCTGGTCGGGTTCATCGTGGCGCGGACCGTGGGGAACGCGGTCGTCCGCAACACCACGCGCCGCCGCCTCCGCCATCTGGTGCGCCCGCACCTGGACCGGCTCCCAGCGGGTAGCCTGCTCGTAGTACGCGCCAACCCCCCGGCGGGGACGGCGCGTCCTGATGATCTGGCCGCGGATCTGGAGTCGGCGCTCGACCGGCTGCTGCGGCCCGCGTCCAAGGGGCGGAGATGAGGAGTCGGCAGGGGATGACGTTCCCCTCGCAACACCCGGCGGGTCGGCCGGGCCCTGCCGCGAGCCTGCTGATCCTTCTCGTCCGCGCCTACCGCCGCTTCTTGAGTCCCCTGCTCGGGCAGCAGTGCCGATTCCAGCCCAGCTGCAGCGCCTACGGCCTGGAGGCCCTCCAGGTACACGGAGCGTTGCGCGGCACGTGGCTGACGGTCCGCCGGATCGCGCGGTGCCACCCCTTCCACCCCGGGGGTTACGACCCGGTTCCGCCGAAGAAGTCGGCGCGTGAGGCGCACCTCTCCGGAGAACCCGGGGAAACGTCCGCCCAGGCGCGACCCGCGGCGGCCTCCTCGAACTTTGGCCGCGACGACAGCGGCCCCGCCCTAGCAGAGCCCAAGGAGCTGCCCGGTGCTTGATTGGTTGTACGAGATCGTCTCTCAGCTCATCGTGTGGATCCACACGGGGCTGAGCGCCGTCCTCCCCAAAGACAGTGGATGGGCCTGGGGCGGCTCGATCATTCTGCTGACCGTCCTGCTGCGGCTCGCCCTGGTGCCTCTCTTCGTGAAGCAGATCCACGCCTCGCGCAAGATGCAGGAGCTGAACCCCAAGGTCCAGGCGCTGCGCAAGAAGTACAAGAACGACAAGCAGCGCCTCAACCAGGAGGTCATGAAGCTCTACCAGGAGAACGGCGCGAACCCGCTGTCGGGCTGCCTGCCGCTCCTGGTGCAGATGCCGATCTTCATCGGCCTCTTCCAGACCCTGAAGCGGATCTCGGACGCCAAGCCCGGCGAGAGCGTCTTCGCCGTCTCGTCCGACCTGGTCGCGAGCGCCCAGCACGCCAGCATCTTCGGCGCCCACATCCCGGACACCTTCCTCAACGCCTGGGGCTCGGACCCGAAGAGCTGGACCGCCGTCGTCATCACCGGCATCGCCGTGGTGATCAGCTCCTGCACGACCTTCTTCACCGTCCGGGCGAGCATGAAGCGGCAGCCCGTCACCGACGACGCCAACCCGATGATGCAGGCGCAGAAGATGATGGTCTTCCTCGCGCCGCTGTTCGGTCTCTTCGGCCTCGGTTTCCCGCTGGGCGTGCTCATGTACTGGGTCACGTCCAACAGTTGGACGCTGGCGCAGCAGCACTACATCTACAAGCGGTACCCACCGCCCGGCAAGGACGGCGAGCCCGCGACGACTCCCACCACGGGCAAGTCCACCGGCACGAAGACCGGCTCCAAGACCGGCACGAAGTCGACCGGTACGAAGACCACGGGCACCAAGGCCACCGGTTCGAAGCCGACGGGTGCGAAGTCGACGGGCTCGAAGAACGGTCAGGCGTCGTCGTCCGGTATCAAGGCCAAGCTGCGGAAGGAACCGGAGCCCGAGCCGGAGCCGGAGGAGAAGCCGAAGGCCGTCCGCAACCAGCCGAGCCGCAAGCCGCGCAGCAAGCGCAGCGGCACCCAGAAGCGCTAGTTTGAACCCCGAGTACGTGCCGGAGAAGGAGAACCCCGTTGAGCCAGACCGACACCACCGAGGTCGACGTCCAGGAGCTCGAACAGGAAGGCGAGATCGCCGCCGACTACATCGAGGGCCTGCTGGACATCGGTGACTACGACGGCGACATCGACATGGACGTCGAGGGCGAACGCGCGATGGTCGCCGTCGTCGGCGGTGCCCTGGACGAGCTGGTCGGCAAGCGCGGCGAGGTCCTGGAGGCGTTGCAGGAGCTGACCCGGCTGGCGGTCCACCGCCAGACCGGCAACCGCACCCGCCTCATGCTCGACATCGGCGGCTACCGTGAGCGCCGCCGCGCCGAACTCACCAAGCTCGGCACGGATGTCGCGGACGAGGTCAGGCAGGCCGGCGAGCCGAAGCCGCTGGCCCCGATGACGCCCTTCGAGCGCAAGGTCGTCCACGACGCGGTCGCCGCCGCGGGCCTGCGCAGCGAGTCCGAGGGCGAGGAGCCCGACCGCTACGTCGTCGTCTACCCCGCCTGACGACCGGGGACCCGGCGTCCGCGACCAAAGGGCCACCGCGCCCGGCGGTCCGGACACCACCTCACCACGTTGGACAAGGCACACCCCGCGCCACCGTCCGCGCCGAACATGCCTGCGCCGACATTTCGCGACGAGCACGCCCATACCCGCAGCCCGAGGCACACACCCTCGCAGCCGCACTCCCCCTCGTTGATCCGCACGATGACCGCGAGGCGTGTGGGGCCCCACCCGGCGAGCCGTCCTTCGGCAGCTCCGCCGCTCTCGATCAGCCCGAACAGCGGGTTTCCCCGAGACCACGGGCAGACGAGCTGCGCCTATGTTGGGCAGTCGTGCGCGATTTACGTCATCCTTCGGGACAGGAGCCCCGCGCCCTGGGTTGGACGCGGGGCTCTTGGCCGCTCGGGCGGTGCCATCGCCGGATCAGACTGGACGGATCGGACGGGGCCGCCGACCGGTGATGGTCAGCGGGTCGTCCGGCGCCACCGGCGGCGCGGTGGCGGGACGGGACGTTGCACGTCCGAATCGACGATCGACGGGTTGTTCTGCTCGGCGGGATCCTGCGCGTACCGCGGATCCTGGGAGAACGCGGGGTCCTGTACGACATGACCTCGGTGTCCGACCTCACCCGCAGGGTGTTCGATCACACGTTCGACTCGTTCGCCGGGACGACCGACGGGCGCCGGGTCCTCGATGATGTGCTCCTCACGGATCACCGTGCCCGGCTCGTCCCCATAAGCGGGGTCTGCGCCGACTATGCGACCAGCTCGGCGCCGCGGCCGCGTGTACTTGAGGGTGAAACCCATGCTGACCAGGCCCACCAGGATGAGGATCCAGCCGACCAGGTGAATGTCAACGCCGCTGAGATCGACGCGGAGTGCGAACGCGAGGATCGCACCGAGCGCGATGAATGCGAGACTGACTCCGATTCCCATCTGTCGGAGCTCCTTCCGGGGGACAAGAGGCGACAAGGGCGCTCTACCCACGGAGCCCGGGATATGCGGTGGGGTCATGTGGTCCTCGCCATAACGCAAGGTACGTCCGTCCATGCGGCTTGAGGCCGTCCGGCGACGTTTCGCGTGCACGCACCAGGCCGGTTATGTGGAACGATTCGTCTGGTGGGGATTGGACGTGAGGTCTTTGGTGATGCGCTCCCGGTCGCGGAACGCTACGCGGCGTTCCTCGAAACGGCCGGCGTCGAGCGTGGGCTCATCGGGCCGCGCGAGACCGACCGTCTCTGGGAACGCCATCTGATCAACTGTGCGGTGGTGTCGGAACTGGTTCCGGCGGACGCGCAGGTCGTGGACATCGGTTCCGGGGCGGGCCTGCCCGGCATCGTCCTCGCGATCGTTCGGCCCGATCTGCGGATCACCCTGCTGGAACCGCTCCTGCGGCGCACCACATTTCTGGACGAATGCGTAGAGATGCTCGACCTGCGCAACGTCGAGGTGCGGCGCGGACGGGCCGAGGACCTGGCCGCGGAGATCACGGTGGACGTGGCCACGGCGCGCGCCGTGGCACCGCTCAAACGTCTCGTGACCTGGGCTCTTCCATTGCTGCGTCCCGGCGGCGAACTGCTCGCGCTCAAGGGCGAACGGGCCGCCGCCGAGCTGGACGAGGCGGAGGTCGTGCTGAAGCGTCTGGGGGCGCGAAGCACCGAACTGCTTCAAGTCGGGCGCGGTATGGTCGATTCTCCGACAACGCTCGTCCGTGTCGTCGCCGGCCGGGGCGAGGTCGTCGGGCGACGAGAGCGCGCGCCCCGGCGCGCCAAAGGGTCGAGGAAGAGGTCTTCATGAGCACGGGACCAGGGCTTGGCACGCCTGACCGCGCCGACGAATCCCCCGACGAACAGCCGTCCGGCCTCGGCGAGGACGCCGTTCGCGTGACCGCGCCCACTGGGACGCAAGGGGAGCCGGGTCCGGGCGCCGCGCCGGGGACCGCGCCCTCCGGACACGCGATGTGGAGTACCACGACGTCCGGAACTGCGGAGAACGTCGGTTATGTACCGACGAACACCGGTGCTCAGCCACCGGCTCCGCGCAAGGGACCAAATCAGGGGGAGTCAGAACTCGTGCGCGAGGCGCTCAAGGACGCCAAGGTTTCACATGAAACAACGGCCACGGCGGTCAGGCCGGTAACCGGCCGCAGGGACAGGGAATGGCCGCGGCCCGACAGCTGCCGCATCATCACCATCGCCAACCAGAAGGGCGGCGTGGGCAAGACCACCAGTTCGGTGAACCTCGCCGCGTCGCTCGCCATGCACGGCGCCCAGGTCCTCGTGGTCGACCTCGACCCGCAGGGCAACGCCTCCACCGCCCTCGGTGTCGACCACCACGCGGAAGTCCCCTCGATCTATGACGTGTTGATCGAGGACATGGCGCTGGACGACATCGTCGTCGCGGCGCCGGACATCCCCAACCTGTTCTGTGCGCCGGCGACGCTCAACCTCGCGGGCGCCGAGATCGAACTGGTCTCCAAGGTGGCGCGCGAGTCGCGACTGCGGCGGGCACTGGAGGCCTACGACACGGACAAGTTCGACTATGTCCTGATCGACTGCCCACCGTCCCTCGGGCTGCTCACCGTGAACGCTCTCGTCGGCGGGGACGAACTGCTCATCCCCATCCAGTGCGAGTACTACGCGCTGGAGGGCCTCGGGCAGCTGATCCGCACCGTCGACCTCGTCAAGGCGCACCTCAACCAGCAACTGAAGGTGTCGACGATCCTGCTCACGATGTACGACGCCCGGACGCGCCTCGCCGCGCAGGTCGCCGAAGACGTCCGCAACCACTTCGGCGACGTCGTTCTCAACACCGTCATCCCCCGCAGCGTCCGGGTCTCCGAGGCCCCGAGCTACGGGCAGTCCGTTATGACCTACGATCCCGGTTCGAGCGGCGCACTCGCCTACAGCGAAGCCGCCTCGGAAATGGCCCATGGAGGAGCCGTCCAGTGAGCCAGCAGCGACGCGGTCTCGGCAGGGGACTCGGCGCCCTCATCCCCACGGCCCCGCCCCCGCCGACCGTCGAGGAACCGGGAGACGCGAACGAACCGGGCTTTCCGGGCGGTCCTCCTGGGGCGGACGGGCACCCCGGGCCGAACGGCGTCGGCTCGCCAGGGCCGGGGCTGGAGCCGGTCGAGGGAGCGCATTTCGCCGAACTCCCCGTCCGCTCGATCACGGCCAACCCGCGTCAGCCGCGTACGCACTTCGACGACGACGCCCTGGAGGAACTCGCCGAGTCGATCCGCATCGTCGGGCTCCTGCAACCGGTCGTCGTCCGGCCGACCCCGGCGGGGACGCACGAGTACGAGCTGATCATGGGCGAGCGCCGTCTGCGGGCGGCCACCCAGGCGGGGCTGGACGTCATCCCCGCCATCGTCCGGGACACCGGCGACAACGATCTCCTCCGTGACGCCCTCATGGAGAACCTCCACCGGCAGCAGCTCAATCCGCTGGAGGAGGCGGCGGCGTACCAGCAACTGCTCCAGGACTTCGGTGCCACGCACGAGCAGCTCGCCGGACGGATCGGACGGTCGCGACCGCACATCACCAACACGCTCCGGCTCCTGAACCTGCCGCCGACAGTCCAGCGCCGTGTCGCCGCCGGGGTGCTGTCCGCCGGACACGCCCGCGCCCTGCTCTCGCTCGACAGCATCGAGGCGCAGGAGCATCTGGCGCAGCGGATCGTTCAGGAAGGCCTCTCCGTCCGCGCCCTCGAAGAGCTCATCGCAATCCGCGAGGTCGACGAAGAGCCCAAGGGCCCACGGCAGGGCCGTCGAAAGCAGCCCGTCGCTCCCGGACTCCGGGAACTGGCCGACCGTCTCTCCGACCGCTACGAGACCAAGGTCCGCGTCGACATGGGACGCAACAAGGGCAAGATCGTGGTCGAGTTCGCCACGCTGGAAGACCTCGACCGCATCATCAAGTCCATGGTCCCCGACGAGGACGGCCTGGGCACCACCTGACGTCCACCCGCGTCAAGCGCCCCGGAAGCCGAACCACGGCCTCCGGGGCGCTTTGCTTGCCAGGCCCCGATGTTTCCCGTGAAACATCACCCGTCCGAGCGCGAGCAAGAACGACGACCATGCCGCCGCCTGACCGCGTGCCGGTGGCGATCAGGGGAAGCGGGAGAGGAGGAGGTCTCGGCAGACCTCGCCCAGGTCCAGACCGGCGACGCTGACGGCCCGGGGGAAGAGGCTCGTCTCGGTCATTCCGGGAGCCACGTTGACTTCGAGGAAATGGACGTCGCCGTCGGGCGAGATGATGAGGTCGGTCCGGGAGAGGTCACGGAGACCGAGGGCCTGGTGCGCGGTGACGGCGGCGGCGGTGGCGCGGGCGGTGGCCTCCGGGCTGAGCCTGGCCGGTGTGACGAACTCGGTGTCGCCCGCGTCATACCGGGCGGTGTAGTCGTAGAGGCCGCCGGGAGCGACGATCTCCACCGCTGGAAGGGCGATGGACTCGCCATCGCGGTCGAAGACGCTGACGGAGACCTCGGTCCCGGCGACGTACTGCTCGACGAGAGCGGCGTCGCCGTAGGCGAAACAGCCGACCATGGCGGCCGACAGGTCGGAGGCCTCATGGACGGCGGAGGCGCCGAGCGCGGAGCCGCCACGGGTGGGCTTGACGAACAGCGGCAGGCCGAGACTGCGAATGATCTGGTCGAGAACGGACGAGGCGCCGAGGTCATGGAAGACCTCTTTCGGGAGGGCGACGGAGTCCGGTGTTCGGAGGCCCGCCCGGCGGACGACGGACTTGGCGGTCGGCTTGTCCCAGGCGACCCGGCAGGCGTCGGGGCGGGCGCCGACATACCGGACGTCGAGAAGTTCGAGAACGTCGCGGATCGAGCCGTCCTCTCCGGCCGCGCCGTGCAGGACGGGGAACACGGCGTCCGGCGGATCGTCGGTGAGCGAGTCCAGGAGGGTGGCGTCCGCATCGCGGAGTTCGACGGGAATGTCGAGGGCGCGCAGCGCGTCCGTGATCCGTCGACCGGAGCGGAGCGAGACCTCACGCTCGTAGGAGAGCCCTCCGGCCAGTACGACGACATGCCCGAGTTCCACTGATAGTGCCCCTCTACCTGTTGTGGTGACGGACGAACGCACCGGCCCGCACGTGCGATAAGTGCGGAACCGGGGCGTTCGACGCGATCATGATGTCACCCTCTCTCCGAGGGACCGGTGACGTCCCCGCGGGAACCGACGTGTTTCACGTGAAACACGTCAGATGACGTCCGGCCCTGGAGCCTGGAAGCCGGTGCCGCCGTCGGTGACGGCTCCACCGAAAGTGTCCCTGAGACGGACCTCCTGTTCCACCACCGCCGCGAGGCGGCGGACGCCCTCCCGGATCCGGTGCGGCTCGGGGAAGCAGTAGGACAGGCGCATGTGCCGGTGGCCGGTGCCGTCGGCGTAGAAGCCGGTACCGGGAACGTAGGCGACGCGCTCGGCGATCGCACGAGGAGCCATCGCCTTGGCGTCGAGCCCCTCCGGGAGCGTCAGCCAGACGAAGAACCCGCCCGCCGGACGAGTCCAGGTGCAGCCGTCCGGCATGAGCTGCTCAAGGGATTCGAGCATCGCGTCGCGGCGGGCGCGGTAAAGCTCACGGAAATCTTTGATCTGTTCCCGCCACGGCTGCGTGGCGAGGTACTCGCGGACGGCCAGCTGCGAGAAGTTCGACGGACACAGGATCGCGGACTCGGCGGCCAGGACGAGCTTCGCCCGCACCGCGTGCGGCGCCAGCACCCAGCCCACCCGAAGCCCGGACGCGATCGTCTTGGAGAACGAGCCGAGGTAGATGACGCGCTCGGCGTCGTCCGCGCGAAGCGCGCGCATGGGCTCGTCCTCGAAGCCGAGGAGCCCATACGGGTTGTCTTCGACGACGAGCACGTCGTACTCGGCGCAGATCTCAAGGATCTGGCCGCGGCGGGCCGTGGTGAGGGTGACGCCCGCGGGATTCTGGAACGTCGGAACGGTGTAGAGGAACTTGACCCGGCGGCCGTCCGCCCGGAGGCTCGCGAGGGTTTCGCGGAGCGCGTCGGGGATGAGGCCCGCCTCGTCGAGCGGGACATGGACGACGTCGGCCTGGTATGAGGCGAACGTACCGAGCGCCCCGACATAGGACGGCGCCTCCGCGAGGACGACATCGCCCGGATCCACGAAGATCTTGGTGATGAGGTCGAGCGCCTGCTGCGCGCCGACCGTGACGACGACGTCGTCCGCGTTCGCCCGGACGCCTTCGAGCGACATCACGTCGCAGATGTGCTCACGGAGCTGTTCGTCGCCCTGCGCCGAGCCGTACTGGAGCACCTCGGCGCCCTTGCCCGCGACCAGCTCGCCGATCATCTGGCCGACCGCGTCGAGGGGGAGCGCGGACACATAGGGCGCCCCGCCCGCCAGCGAGACCACCTCGGGACGAGCGACCATCGCGAACAGAGCTCGGATCTCCGAAGGCACCATGCCGGCGGCACGGGCAGCGTAGCGATCGGTGTATGCATCCGTACGCGAGTGCTGTTCCACGAGGCACCTCCGAAGTGAACTGACTTCCCTGCAAAATACGGCATCCACCGCCCCCACCCTCCCCGAACCACCACACGAGCCCCCCAGCCGCCCCGCCCTCCCCCACCCAAAGCCACACACCTCCGCCGCAACAGCTGCACCGACTTAGCCCTCGCCCCCAACTGCTACAGCGTCCGCGACCCCCTCGACCTCGCGGTCGTCGCGGCAGGCGTGCTCGGCGGCGTGTTCGGCTTCCTGTGGTGGAACGCGCCGTGCGCGAAGATCTTCATGGGCGACACCGGCTCGCTTGATCGCCAGCCCCACCGCAGACCCACCCGTACCCCGCACATCCACCGCGCCCCCGCCCAGCCCGCGCTCCGCACGTCCACCGCGCCGCCCCGAACTCAGTCCGCGCCGCCGAGCACCTGGCCGTGCCGCCCAGCACCTGGCCGTGCCTCCCCGCCCAAGGCCAACCCCGCCCACGCGACGCCTGGACTTGGGCGACGCGATGACCACGACACGGCACAAGCGGTCGCGCCATGGCGCCACCCTCGCGGGCGACACGCGAGCACGCGGCGGCGCGACCAGTCGTGGCGGCCGGGGTGGTCGCGCGACGGCTCGGCTGATTGCGGGCGGCACGGCCGCTGGCGCGGCGACATGATCGGTCACGACCAGCACCCCCCCATCAAGCGGTACTGCGACCAGGCCGCAGGCGACAGGTTAGGCGCGCCGCGGCGCGGCCGCTCAGAGACGACACCAATAGCTAGGCGAGGGTGCGGCGAGCACGGGCGAGCCAATTGGTCCTCCAGCGGCATGACGAACGCTGGAGCCATGGCTGGGTCGCGTGGTCCTCGGCGGGGCGCAGGTGTCGTAGGTGATCGTCAGACGCCGTGGCCACTCAGGGGCGACACAGCCGGTCGTCCAACGGTGCGGGCGGCTGCGAGCGGCGCGGCCGGACGCGCATGACGACAGGGCAGAAGCGACATCGCGGACGGACGACACAGCGACATGGCCGAGCGCGGGACGACGCAGGCAGGCACGCGACGACACGGGCTGACGCGCGACGGCCACGGGCTACCCCATGTCGCCGTGGACGAACGCCACGACGGCACGGGCAAGCTCGTGACACTGAGGACGAGCGCGCGGCGGCACCGGTAGGTGCGCGGCGGTACGAAGGAGCGCGCGGCGGCGTCGGCGAGTGCATGGCGGTATGGACGAGCGTGCGGCGGTGCGGGCGAGGCGGGGTGGTGTGGGGCTCGGGGGGTGGGGGGGTTGTCCGATACGATGCCCACGGAGCCTGGAAAGGTGTTGGGGCTTCAGCGAAATGGCGTTCCGCCTGTGGAACCGACGGCCCGGCCCGGTCGCGGGTTTCAGGACGGCGGGCGAGGATCGCAACAGGGGGTGCCGGCCCGGTGTCGCGTCGTCTCGTCAATATCACGCTGGACAATCTGAACGATCTGCCGCATCGGTGTCGTGGCTGCGTGTTCTGGGAGCTGGATCCGGTGAGCCGGGATCGGGCGTTGGAGAGCGGCGACTCGGGGCTGGAGAAGGAGGCGTGGATCTCCTCGACGCTGCTGGAGTGGGGCAGCTGCGGCAAGATCGTTTATGTCGACAATGTGCCTGCGGGCTTTGTGTTGTACGCGCCGCCGCTGTACGTGCCGCGGTCGGTGGCGTTCCCGACGAGTCCGGTCAGCGCGGACGCGGTGTTGCTGATGACCGCGCACATCCTGCCGGAGTTCTCCGGTGGTGGGCTGGGGCGGATGCTCGTCCAGGGCGTCGCGAAGGACCTCACCCGGCGGACGGTGAAGGCGATCGAGGCGTTCGGTGATCTGAAGGGCGAGGACGGCGGGTGCATGGTGCCCGCCGACTACCTGCTGTCGGTCGGGTTCAAGACGATTCGCCCGCATCACCGGTATCCGCGGCTGCGGCTGGAGCTGAAGTCGGCCCTGTCGTGGCGTGAGGATGTCGAGGTCGCGCTGGAACGGCTGCTGGGGTCCATGACCCCGGAGGGAGCGCTACGACCCGTCTGAGGGGATCTGAGGCGATTTGCGCGTGTGGCCCGCGCTCTCGATGAGAGCACGGGCCACACGCTTTCGCGCTCGCCGCGGGAGACGACGAGGTCAGATGAACTCCGCCAGGTCGCGCAGGAGGGCGGCCTTCGGCTTGGCGCCCATGATCTGCTTCACGACCTGACCGTCCTGGTAGACGTTCAGCGTCGGGATCTGGACGACGCCGTACTCCTGCGGCACCTTCGGGTTCTTGTCGATGTCGAGTTTGACGATCTCAAGCTTGTCGCCGTGCTCCTTGGAGATCTCCTCCAGGATCGGCGCTACCATCCGGCACGGCGCGCACCATTCGGCCCAGAAGTCGACGAGAACGGGCTTGTCGCTGCCCAGGACCTCGGACGCGAAGTCGGCGTCGGTCACGGCTTTCATGCTTCTCCTTCTCTCTGCGTCCGGCGGCATGCCCGATGCCGCCGGACGATCATGCTCGCCCGTCGAACCCACCGGACGCTAGCCCGTCGAACCCGTCAGACGCTCGGCCGTTCGACGGGCGGGTGGGACGGGGCTCCTCAGGCCTGGGGGGTGGTTTCGGCGGCGTCCCGGTCCTGGAGCCAGTGTTCGGCGTCGATGGCGGCGGCGCAGCCGGTTCCGGCGGCGGTGATGGCCTGGCGGTAGACGTGGTCCACCACGTCCCCGCAGGCGAACACGCCGGGGACCTTCGTCCGCGTGGTCGGCGCGTCGACGAGGAGGTAGCCGTCGGTGTCGGTCTCCAGCTGGCCCGCGAACAGCTCGCTGCGCGGGTCGTGGCCGATCGCGATGAACAGGCCGGTGATCTCCAGCTCGGACTGCTCGCCGGTCTTGGTGTCGCGGAGGGTCACTCCGGTGACGCGGTCGTCGCCGTGGATCGCGGCGACCTCGCCGTCCCACCGGAACTTGATCTTCTCGTTGGCGAACGCCCGGTCCTGCATGATCTTGGACGCGCGCAGCTGGTCGCGGCGGTGGATCACGGTGACGGACCGCGCGAACTTGGTGAGGAAGATCGCCTCCTCCATCGCGGTGTCGCCGCCGCCGACGACCGCGATGTCCTGCTCGCGGAAGAAGAAGCCGTCACAGGTCGCGCACCACGACACGCCGCGTCCGGAGAGGCGCTTCTCGTCCGGCAGGCCCAGCTCGCGGTACCCGGACCCGGTCGCGACGATCACGGTCTTGGCGAGGTAGGTCTCGTCCTCGACCTTGACGACCTTAGGGTCGGCGGTGAGGTCCACCTCGGTGACGTCGTCGGTGATCAGCTCGGCGCCGAACCGTTCGGCCTGCTTGCGCAGGTTGTCCATCAGGTCGGGGCCCATGATCCCGTCCGGGAAGCCGGGGAAGTTCTCCACGTCGGTGGTGTTCATCAGCGCACCGCCCGCCGTGACCGACCCTTCGAACACCAGCGGTTTCAGATCGCCGCGGGCCGCGTAGACGGCGGCGGTGTAGCCCGCGGGGCCCGAGCCGATGATGATGACGTTACGGACGTCGCTCACAGTTCTGCCTCTCCTCAATGGCCGTCGGTGCCGCGCGACCCGACCTGCCCAATCGCGTCAACCGATCCTAGGCCCCGGGGATTCCCGGCACACCGTGCCACCACGCCCCTTGTCTAGGGTGGGACGCATGGCGCGCGTTCTGCTTTTTCACTCGATGTACGGGTTGCGTCCCGCGGTCTCGCGGGCGGCCGACAGGCTGCGCGAGGCGGGGCACGAGGTGCACGTCCCGGACTTCTATGACGGACGGGTCGTCGACACCGCCGAGGAGGGCATCGAGATCAAGGACGAGATCGGACGCGACGAGCTGCTGCGCCGCGCGGTGGCCGCGGCCGCCCCGCTGATGGGCGACGGCGGCCTCGTGTACGCGGGGTTCTCCCTCGGCGGCTCCCTCGCCCAGAATCTCGCGCTCGTCGACCCGAAGGCGGGCGGCCTGCTGCTGATGCACGGGACGTCCGACATGGCGGACGACGCCTCCACCGAGATCCCGGTGCAGCTCCACGTCGCCGACCCGGACACGTGGGAGCCCGCCGACTGGTTGAACGCCTGGTATCTGCGGATGCGGCGGGCGGGCGCCGACGTGGAGGTCTTCCGCTACCGGGGCGCCGGGCACCTGTTCACCGACCCTGACCTGCCCGACTACGACGCGGAGGCCGCCGAACGCGCCTGGACGGTCGCGCTGGGCTTCCTGGCGTCCCTCTGACCGAAGGCCCTGGCGCCCCGTTGACCAAAGGCCATGGACGGGCGGCGTGGCAATGACCCGCCGGTGTCCATGGCCTTCAGAGGTCAGGCGTTCTTCACCGTCTTCAGGACGTGCTGGTTCTGGGCCGAACAGGTGGGCCCGACCACCCACAGGTGCAGTTTGCCCGCCGTGTCGCCGCGGACGGCGATCACGGTCGCCGGTTTGCCCTCGTAATCGGCGCGGTCGACGAGGACGGGTTTGCGTTCGCCGGTGATGCTGAGGACGCAGCCGCGAAGACGCGTGTCCGGCGCGTCCGCGGTGCCCAGGTTGTGCATGCCGGACACGATCTTTCCGGCCTGTGCGGCGAGGGTCGCGGTCCGGTAGTCGGTGCCGCTGTGGGTCACGGCGAACGGGGCGGCCGGTGCCGCGTTCGGCACCGCGCCGCGCTCCCCGGACATGCTGGGGTGTGCGTTGTCCTGCGGTGGTGTCGCCGCCTGGCCGTTGCCGCCGCTCGTGTCGTCCATGGCGATCGTGCCGACCGCCGCTCCGCCGCCGAGCACGACCACGGCCGCGGCGGCGGCCGACAGTATCCGCCAATGGCGCCGTCCGCGCCGCTGTTCCAGGCTCGCCACGGTGGCCGTGTTCAGCGACTCCGCCGCGATGGCGGTGTCGATGCGGTCGGCCAGTTCGGCGGGCATGGACGGCGCGGGTGCCTCCGCCAGCAGCCGGGACACGTCCACGAGATCGTCGGACAGGTCACGGCAGTCGGCGCAGGTGTCGAGGTGCGCGTTGACGGAGGCGGCTTCGTCGTCTTCGAGCAGTCCTTCGGCCAGGTCGGCGAGGATGTCGTAGTCAAGGTGTGCGGGGTTCACTTTGGCATGCCACCTCCTTCCACACCTCCGACGTTTTTGTGTTCCCGTCGGTTCCGGTGGTGGCCGAGAAGGGGGGCCAGCCGGGCGCGTCCACGGGCGCACCGGCTCTTGATCGTTCCGGGCGGGACGTCCATGACCTGCGCGGCGTCGTCGACGGAATAGCCCATCATGTCGACGAGGACGAGCGCGGCCCGCTGCTCGAACGGGATCTGCCGCAGCGCGGAGTGGACGTCGAGGGACACCCCGTGCGCGTCGGTCGGGTCGGGCATCTTCGGCGCGACGGCGTCGAACGTGGCGTCGTCCCCCATCGGGGTCGCCGGGCGGACGGACTTGCGCCTGATGCGGTCCAGGCAGGCGTTCACGACGATCCGGTGCAGCCAGGTGGTGACGGCGGCGTCGCCACGGAACCGTCCGGCCGCGCGGAACGCCGACAGGCAGGCGTCCTGAAGCGCGTCGGCGGCGTCCTCGGGGTCGCCGAGCGTCCGCAGCGCGACGGCCCACATGCGGTCCCGGTGGCGGTGGACGAGTTCGGCGAAGGCGTGCGGGTCCCCCTCGGCATGACGGGCGAGGAGCTCCTTGTCGGGCACCTCGTCGACGCGACGCATGCTCACCGACGTCATGAGCGACCGCTTTCTCGTTCGGGACGCCCGAAAGATGCCGGACGTCCGCGACCGGCTGCTGGGGTTTGCACCACAGATTCCTGGGGGCGAAGGGACATTCTGCTTACAGGCACGATACAGACATAGGCCATGCCACGTCACAGCCCTTGTCGTCCGCGTGGAGCGTGATCAGCCGGCGGAACCGCAGACGGCGATCCCGCCGAGTCGCCCCCCAGAAGGACGCGGAAACTCGGTGAAGCAACCCGGTGCCCGACGCGTGTGCCGGTAAGAGGCGAAATCCGATCAGTTCGACGGGCCGTGGACGGAGACCTCGCTGACCTCGGCGCGCAGTTGGCCGTCCGTGCCGTTGGAAATCTTGGTGAACCAGAGCAGGACGTACCGTGCGCTGGGCCGTCCCGGAACCTGGAACGTCGAGGCACGCGACCCAGACGTGGTGAGCGTCTGAACCTTCTTCATCGCCTTCGGATCGGGCGTGTCACCGATCTTCAGCTGAATGGTGGCGCCGGGCGCCTCGGGGAGCAGCGCCTTGACCTCGCTGATCGAGACCTGGTGGCCCATGTCGAGCAGCAGGCCGACGCCCTCCTTGAGGTTCCCGAACTCCGGCGAGGTGTAGTACGAGCTCCGCCAGGCGGTGCCCTCCTTGCCGTCGATGGCGAGACGGCCCTTCTCCTGCCCCTCGCCGCCGTCCTGGCCGGCGGGGTCGACGCCCGCCGCGCTCTGGACGGGGAGCTTGGTGGTGGCCGGTGTGGCGGGCGCGGACGACCGCTTGGGGTCGGCGGCGCCGGGGTTGGTGGGGTCGTTGTCGCCGCTGCCGCGCAGGAGGGCCCAGGCGCCGAGGCCGACGATGACCGTGAGCGCGGCGGCGGCGATGCCGAGCAGGGCGCGGTTGCCGCCGCGGCCGCCCGGACCGTGGGCCGGGGTCGTGCGGGTGGACGTGCCCGGGGGCGCGACGTCGTGCCGGTCGCGCGTGCGGGGCGGCGGGACGTGCGACGTCGCCGCGGTCTCGGCCGCGTGGTGCGGGCGGTTGTTCTGCGCCGGGCCGCGGTGCCGGGGCTGCGGGTTCGGGGCGGGACGCGGCGACGGCGGCTGGCTGTGGCCGAGGCCCGCGAACAGCGGCAGGGGGGTGCGGGGCACGTTGCGCAGCGCCTTGGCCAGGTCGGCGGGCGTCGCGAGGGGCTCGGCGGGGCCGATGCCGAGGCAGCGGCAGACGATCGCGTCGACCGCGTGCGAGATCCCGGCCTGGACCTGGCGGGGCGCGCGCGGGACGCCATCGGCGGCGGGCGCGGCGGGCAGGTCGGACCGGTCGTCGGCGCCCGGCCAGTGCGCGGTGAGCGCCGCGTACAGCATCCGGCCGAGGCAGTGGACGTCCTCGGCGGCGGGGTCGTCGGCGTGCCAGTCGTTGAGGACGGCGTCGGTCGCGACGCCGAGCAGCTTGACGGTGCCGCCCGTCGTCCACACGAGGTCGCGGGGGGTGAGGCACAGGTGCCACAGCCCGGCGGCGTGCGCGGCGGCGATCGCCTCGGACGCCTCGTACAGCAGCGTCGCGGCGCGCCCGGGTTCGAGGGGCGCCTTGGCGAGCATCCCCTCCAGGTTCTCGCCGACGACCCATTCGCTGACGATGTAGGCGCTCTCGCCGCTGTCGTCGGCGTCGAAGACCTGGGTGAGCCGCGGGTCGGTCAGCCGGCTGGCCGCGCGGGCGGACGTGACGGCGTCGGCGATCCGGGGGAACTCCGGTTCGAAGGTGCGGACGGCGACCGCCCGCGCGAGGATCTCGTCGATGGCCTTCCAGAGGGACGATCCGCCCGAGTCGCGGATGCGCTCTTCAAGCCGGTAGCGGCCGGCCAAACGGGTGCCGGGCTCGATGACTGACGTGCTCACGGCAACGTCCTGCACAGGTGGTCAGATCCCATGTTCGTGGCGTGGCAGCTTACGCCTCCGACCCTCCTCTTTGCGTTCCCCAGGGTGTCGCCCCGCAAGCCGTAGTCCCCCACATGGTAGTGGCTAGTCGTACAAGTGGCCCGCCTTATCGCGGCGCGTCCTGTTTACTTTGTCAGCGGCCCGGGAGGCGGCGGGCGAAAGTGGCGATGGTCGCCTGGACCTCGTCCACCCGCATCAGCTTGGCGAAGACCACGTACAGCAGGCCGCCGCCCGCCGAGCCGACGATCAGGGTGGCGAGTGCCGGGAACAGCCTGTCGGTGTCGCCGACGGCGTCCGCGACGGTGCGGGTGGCGTAGGCGAAGCCGATCAGCGGCCAGATCGCGACGAGCAGCTTCAGGTGCCCGCCGACGATGCGGCGGCCGTCGATGCCGCCGAGCTTGCGGCGCAGCACCAGCCAGCAGGTGACCGCGCCGACCGTGTTGGTGACCGCGAACCCGCCGGCGATGCCGACCACGATCCACTTGACGTCGAGCACGTTGTACGCGGCGAACGCCAGAAGGATGTTGCACGACACCGACACGATGCCGACCAGCGCGGGCGTCCGGGTGTCGCCGTGCGCGTAGAAGACCCGCAGCATCAGCTGGTACGTGGAGAACGGCACGAGCGCGATCGCGAACATCTGCATGATGCGCGCGATGACCAGCGCGTTGTCGGACGTCGTGTTGCCGTGCGCGAGCAGCACCGTGGTGATCTCGGGTCCGAGCACCAGCATCAGCGCCGCCGCGGGCATGATGATCACCGAGGCGAGCCGCAGGCCGCTGGAGAACGCGGCGCGCACGTCGGCGGTCTTGCCCTCGGCCGCGAACCGGCTCATCCGCGGCAGCAGCGCGGTGATCACCGAGACGCCGACGATGGCGTAGGGGAGCTGGAAGAGCTGGTAGGCGTTGAAGTACGGCGTGTACCCGTAGCCCTCGCCGAGGTTCTGCGCGACGCCGAGCTTGCCGGCCCGGTTCGTGAGCGCGGTGACGACGGCGAGCCCCGTCTGCGCGGCGACGACGTACAGCAGCGTCCAGCCCGCCATCCGCGCGACCTCGCCGATCTCGCCGCGCTGGAAGTCCAGGCGGGGCCGCCACCGGAACCCGACCCTGCGCAGCGACGGCCACAGCGCGACCGTCTGTAGGACGATCCCGCCGGTGGTGCCGATGGACAGCAGCATCAGCTGCTGGTCGGAGATGGTGGACGGGTCGACCCGTCCCGTGGTGATCGCCAGGAACGCGCCGCCGACCGCGATCACCACGAGGTTGTTCAGGACCGGCGCCCACATCGGCGCGCCGAAGCTGCCGCGCGTGTTGAGGATGGCCCCGGCGAACGCGCCGACGCCGTAGAAGAAGATCTGCGGCAGGAAGAACCGCGCGAACAGGACGGCGACCTTGCGCTGGTCGGCGCCGTAGCTGCCCGCGAGGACGTCGATGAACAGCGGCGCGCACGCGACCGCGACGATGGTGAGCACCGCGAGGCCGATCACCGCGATCGTGAAGACGCGCTGTTCGTACCGTTCGCCGTAGGCGCGGTCGCGTTCCTTGGCCCGCACCAGCAGCGGGACGATCACGCTGGTCAGGATGCCGCCGAGCAGCAGGTCGTAGATCTGGTTCGGGATCGTGTTGGCGGTGTTGTAGGCGTCGGGCAGCAGGCCGGTGCCGAGCGCGGCGACGATGACGGCCGTGCGCAGGAACCCGGTGACGCGGGACGCGAGCGTGCCCACCGCCATGATCGCGCCGGAGCGCAGGATGCCGCCGGACCCGCCACTCTTGCCGTCCGGTTCGTCCGCGCTGGGGGGCTGGCCCGGGAGGGAGTCCACGACGGTCTCGCCGACGGGCGTCCTGCCGCCGGGGGCGGGGATGTCGATCGCCGTCTCGGACGCGACGTTCCCCGCGCCCGGGGGCCGGTTCGCGGGCGGCGGGCCCGGCTGCCGTGCCGGGTTCCACGGCGCCCGAGGATCATGCCGCGGCCCCGGCGCCGGATACCCCGAGGGCGGCGGACCCTGCGGCGGTGGGCCCTGCGGCGGGCGACCTTGTGGGGGTCGGCCCTGGGGCGGTCGGCCTTGGGGTGGCGGGCCTTGGGGTGGCGGGCCTTGCGGCGGGCGGCCCTGAGGTGGCGGGCCCTGCGGGGGTCGCCCCTGGGGGGGACGGCCCTGAGGTGGGCGGCCTTGGGGTGGTGGGGGGCCGTTGCCTCCCGCCGGACGTCCCTGGGGGCCGCCCGGTGGCGGATACCGGTGGGAGCGGTGGCGTCCCTGCCCGGGCGGGTCAGGCGGGCCCGTCGGGTTGCTGCCCTGGGCCTGGGGAGCGCCCTGCGCCGGATATCCCTGACCCTGGGGGTGGCCCGGACGCGGGCCCGGGCCCGGGGAACCGCTCTGGCCCTGGGTCGGATAGTCCTGTCCCGGTTGCTCCGGGGAACTCGGCGGCTGATCGCCCGGGCCCTGGGAACCCGGGCCCGGGGTACCCGTTCCCCTGGCCCGCCGTCCCCGACGATCCCGTTCCGGTCGACCCGTCACCGGCTGCCTCCGACTTCCGGCGGCGCCTCGCTCTGATGGCCCGCACTCCGACGCCCACGAAGAGTACGGCAAGTCCGCCACCGGTGATGAGAAGGGCGAGGCGTCCGTAACCGGTGGTGCGGACGACGATGGTCTCGCCGCCCCCGAACGTCCGGCCGCCCGAGTCCGGGATGACCAGCGACAGGTGCACCTCGAAGTTGCCGTTCCCCGCCGCCTTGGCCGGAATCCACCGCTGGGCCCGTTCGCCGGGGCGCAGTTCGATCACCGCGTCCTCGTCGTCCAACTGCCCGAGTTGCAGTTTGGCGGTGTTCTCCGATTTCGCGACGAGCCGGACCCGCACGGACTGGTTCGTCAGGCGGTTCTCCACCAGCACGGGCAGCTTGCCCGTGCTGCCGCCCATCAACACCCGTTTGTTCTTGGTCGTGACGATGCGGACATGGTTCATGTCGTCGGAGAGCTCTTTCGCGACCGTCTTGCGGGCCCCCCTGGCACGGCCGGGCATCGTCCGCCACGAGACGGACTCCAGGCGCAGGACGGCCCGGTCGTAGGAGACCACGACGTTGCCGGTCATGATCGACCGGAACGTCGCGGCCTGTCGCGCGATCTCCCGCGTCTGCTCCAGGTGGGCGTCGCTCAGCTCGTACGCCTCGTAGTCGTCGTCGTAGATCTTGAGGAGCCGGTCCTGCGGCCGCGCCGAGGAGATCCTGCTCAGCGGCGCCTCCCGCAGCCAGGGCGCGCCCTTGGTGTAGGACAGCAGCTTGCCCGCGAAGCCGGGCGCCGGGTTCCAGTGCCGGTCGGGCGCGACGACCACGGTGCGCGGCAGGCTCGGCGTCTCCGCCGCGATCATCGCCGTCTCGGCGAGGAAGCGCTGCTCGGCCAGCGTCGCCCCGGCGTCGGTCTTGGTGCCCTTGCTGACGATCTCGCTGAGCTTCTCGTCGTAGATGAGCGCCGTCTTCTTGCCCGAGTTCGTCTGGACGGTCGTGGTCGCGTTGGCGGGCGTCCCCTGCGGCGGGTTCTCGAACTGCTCGCTGCTCATCAGGAACGCGCCGTCGTTCTTGAGGGCGTGTCCGGCGAGCTGTCCGATCGTCCCGCCGCCCGCCATGCCGTAGGGCGGCCAGGCGACATGGGTGTCCGGCGCGCGTCCGAGGGACTTGGTCGCGACATCGGTGTACCTGGGGTCGAAGGCGGTGTTGATGTCGCGCCACATCTTGTGTCGCACGAGGGCGACGACGTCGGGGTCGGCGTAGGGGACGGTGAAGTACGGGTCGCCCTTGGACGCGGCCTTCAGCGACGCCAGCCAGGTCGTCGCGACTGTGCTCTTCTCCTTCTTGGTGGACTTCCCGTTGGACGACTTCACCGTGTAGTCGCCGGACGCCATCGTCTGGGCGTCGTCCAGCAGCGCCGGGTCGATCGCCCACGTGATCGGGGTGCCGCTTCCGGCGGCGGCGCCGAGGAGCTTGCCGAGCCGCCCGCCGGGAGCCATGTCCGTGTTGAGCTGGTCGTCGACGAAGGTCTGGTCGTTGGTACGGTGCATCCGGTCCATCAGCGGCCACACCCAGCTGATCGTCACCGGCTCGAAGTGGGTTCGCTTCGGCACGAACGTCACGAACGTCGTCAGCCCGCCGACCACCTGCTGGGCGGAGTTCAGGACCTCCACACCGACCGGGTAGACGCCGGGCGCGCCCGCCGTGGCGCGCAGGCCCAGGGCCTTGGTGCTCGTCTTGAACGTCCAGCTCTGCGTGGTGCCGGGCGCGGCGACGCGCGGCAGTTGCAGTTGCGGCCCGATGTTGGGCAGCTGGCTCGGCTGGCCGGACGCGAGCTGGTCGAGCTGGCCGCGGCTGATGACGGGCCGCGCGCTGTAACGCAGCCGCATCGTGACCCCGGTGAGCTGGTCGTCCGTGCGGTTCCTGGCCAGCCCCGAGATCTCGATCTTCGAGTTCTCCCGGACGGGCTTCGGGCTGACCTTGGTGAGCGCGAGGCCCACGGGCGCGCGCCGGGCCGCCGTGGCCGCTGGGGACTCGGGGGCCCGCGCCGTCGCGGGGGAGGCCAGCGTCACCGGCGCCGCCATCGCGATGCAGGGCAGCAGCGCGGCCAGCGCGACCGCGCGCCTGACCCTCCTCACGCCGGTTCCGACCAGGAGGCGCCCGAAGCCGCGTCGATCACGGAATCGGCCGCCCCGGGACGGCGGGCGTTGTTTTCCCGCACCACGGCCCCGATGTTAGTCGGCTACGCGGCGCTGTCAGACCGTCCCGTCCACCTGCGGCGTGGATTGGGGCCGCATGCCCGCCGCAACCGGGTCAGGCGACGGGGTGTCGGGGTTCTCGCGGGTCGGTCCTCGGGGACGGGACGTGAAAGAGGTCGTACGGTCGCGCGCGGCAGAGCGCGTACAGGGTGCGGGCCCTGATGCCGAGGGCCGTGGACGCTTCGCCGGTGGCCGTGTAGACGACGTCGTCCTGGGGGAGTCCGTCGACGACGCGGCGGTCGATGAGCAGGGGCATGTCGTCCGGCAGGAGGAGCGGGCAGACCAGACCGGCCGCGTACTCGGTGACGGCGTTGACGACGTCGGCGCGGGCCTGGCGGATGGTCGCGGCGCCGACCGCGCGCCGCACCGCGTCCATGGACGGACGTTCGCCCGCCCGCACGATCGCCCCGGTCAGGAACGCCCGGTCGCGGTAGCGGTCGTCGCAGGCGTAGACGCGCGTCACCAGGCAGCGGTCCGCGGGGAGGCCGAGCGCCTCGGGCAGCCCGTCGGCGTCGCCCAGCGCGGTGCGCAGCCGCACGATCTCGTGCATCGCCTCCCGTTCGAGCAGCGCGCGGTGGATGGTGAGGGCGTCCTTCATGATCGCTCCATCCCGCGGGGTCTCGCCCCGCTCAGCCCCCGACCTGGTTTCCGTGACCCCGTGCTGAGCACTCTGTGGGATGTCCCCACATACCTGAGATGTCCGGCTAACCCAGAGCGTGTTTCCCGTGAAACCCTCGCGCAGAGCCGGTGCCGCGTGCGCGGCGGCTCGTGGCCCGCCGGGATCCCGATACCGTTGTGGTGCGGGAGGCTCACCGGCGGTCGCGCTGGCGTTCATCGGAGTGCCCAGAACGTAACTCGGGGATCGCCGCATGTGAAGGGTCTCGTTCCGCCTCGGTCCGCAAGGACTCCCGTCCCACCCCCGCTGATCACCAGAAAGTCCTTTGTCAGCCCGTCTACCAAGGAAATACGCTCGATGGTCGTGCCCAACCAGAACGTGACCACGGAGGCCTCGCGGCGCACCGCGATCGCCGAGCTGCTGCACCACGTCGCGCCCGTCGCCGACGACCTCGGCGCCCTGTTCGCGGCGGCCGGACACGAGCTGGCGCTGGTCGGCGGACCCGTCCGGGACGCGCTGCTGCGCCGTCCGAGCAAGGACGTCGACCTCACCACCGACGCGCCGCCCGAACGCACCCTGGAGATCATCCGCGGCTGGGCGGACGCGCACTGGACGATCGGCATCGAGTTCGGCACGGTCGGGCTTCGCAAGAACGGCGTCGAGCTGGAGATCACGACGTACCGCAGCGAGTCCTACGATCCGAAGTCGCGCAAGCCCGAGGTGTCGTACGGGACGTCCCTCGTCGAGGACCTGCGCCGCCGCGACTTCGCCGTGAACGCGATGGCCGCCCGCCTGCCCGGACACGAGTTCGTCGACCCGTTCGGCGGCCTGGTCGACCTCCAGCGCAAGCTGCTGCGGACGCCCGGCCGTCCCGAGGACTCCTTCAGCGACGACCCGCTCCGCATGCTGCGCGCCGCGCGGTTCACGTCCCAGCTCGGCTTCACCGTCGCGCCGGACGTCGTCCGGGCGATGACGGACATGGCGGAACGCATCGAGATCGTCTCCGCCGAGCGGATCCGCGACGAGCTGTCCAAGCTGATCTGCGGCCGGTACCCGCGGCAGGGACTCGCGCTCCTGGTCGACACGGGCCTCGCCGCGCACGTCCTGCCCGAGCTGCCGAAACTCCGCCTGGAGATCGACGAGCACCACCGGCACAAGGACGTGTACGAGCACTCGCTGATCGTCCTGGAGCAGGCCATCGCGCAGGAGAAGGAAGGCCCCGACCTCGTCCTGCGGCTGGCGTCGCTCCTGCACGACATCGGCAAGCCGCGCACCCGCCGGTTCGAGGCGGGCGGACGGGTGTCGTTCCACCACCACGAGGTCGTCGGCGCGAAGCTGGTCCGCAAGCGTCTGACGGCGCTGCGCTACCCCAAGGACGTCATCGCCGACGTCTCCCGCCTCGTCGAGCTGCACCTGCGTTTCCACGGCTACGGCACCGGCGAGTGGACGGACTCGGCCGTCCGCCGCTACGTCCGCGACGCGGGCCCGCTGCTCCCCCGCCTGCACAAGCTGACCCGCGCCGACTGCACCACCCGCAACAAGCGCAAGGCCGACCGGCTCCGCCGCACCTACGACGACCTCGAACTCCGCATCGACCGCCTCGCGGAGGAGGAGGAACTCGCCGCGATCCGCCCGGAACTCGACGGCAACGAGATCCAGGAGATCCTCGGCATCACCCCGGGCCCCCTCGTGGGCAAGGCCTACCGTTTCCTCCTGGACGTCCGCCTCGACCGAGGCATGATCGGCAAGGAAGCCGCCGCGGAAGAACTACGCCACTGGGCCGCCACCGAAGGCATCCCCACCAGCCCCTCCAAGACCAACCCGCCCGCGGAGCAGGACGAGGATTCCAAAGGCGGCCTGCCCAATGGGCAGGAGCGCGCGGCTTCTGAGGGTGGGCTGGTCGAGGAGGAGGGAAGCGCGGGTTCTGAGGGTGGCGTGGGTGGGGGGTCTTCGTGATCTCGTTGCAGCTTGGGCGGATGAGTCCGGCGGAGGCCCAGCGGATGCTGGAGTTCGACCGTGAGCACATCTGGCATCCGTACTCGCCGATGCCCGCGTCCGCGCCCGTCCAGCCGGTGGTGTCGGCGGACGGGGTGCGGCTGACGCTCGCCGACGGGACCGAGCTGATCGACGGCATGTCGTCGTGGTGGGCGGCCGTGCACGGCTACAACCACCCGAAACTCAACGCGGCGGTCACCGGGCAGCTCGGCAAGATGGCGCACGTGATGTTCGGCGGGCTCACCCATCCGCCCGCCGTCCGGCTCGCGGAACGGCTGGTCGAGATCACGCCTGAGCCCCTGACGAAGGTGTTCTTCGCCGACTCCGGGTCCGTCGCGGTCGAGGTCGCGATCAAGATGGCGTTGCAGTACTGGCGGTCGAAGGGGCGGCCCGAGCGGCACCGGCTGCTGACCGTCCGCGGCGGCTACCACGGCGACACGTTCGGCGACATGGCCGTCTGCGACCCGGTCAACGGGATGCACCACATCTTCAACGACGTCCTCGCGCGGCACGTGTTCGCTCCCCCGCCGCCCCTCGGCTACACCACCGAACCCGACCAGGCGTACCTGGACGAGCTGTCCCGGCTGGCCGCCGAGCACGCGGACGAACTCGCCGGGATCATCGTCGAACCGGTCGTGCAGGGCGCCGGTGGCATGCGGTTCTACGCCCCCGAGTACCTGGACGCGCTCCGCGGCATCGCCGACGAGCACGGCCTTCTGCTCATCCTGGACGAGATCGCCACCGGGTTCGGCCGGACGGGCGAACTGTGGGGCTGCGACCACGCCGAGGTCGTCCCCGACATCATGTGCCTCGGCAAGGCCATGACCGGCGGATACCTCACCATGGCCGCCACCCTGTGCACCGACCGCGTCGCCCACGGGATCACCTCGGGCGAGGCGGGCGTCCTCATGCACGGGCCCACCTACATGGCGAACCCGCTGGCCGCGGCGGTGGCGTCCGCCTCCATCGACCTGCTGCTGTCACGCGACTGGCGTTCCGAGGTCGACACCGTCGAGGCGATCCTCACCAGCGAACTGCACGGCGCCGCCGACCTTCCGGGGGTGGCGGACGTCCGCGTCCTCGGCGCCATCGGGGTGGTGGAGGCGCGTGAGCCCGTGGACGTCCCGTCCGTCCAGGAGATCGCGATGGCGCACGGCGTGTGGCTCCGCCCGTTCGGCACGCTGATCTACACAATGCCTCCCTATATCTGCACGGACGACGAGGTCCACCACATCGCGGACGCCCTGTACGCCATCGCCGAGTCCCTCTGACCGCAGGCGCGGCGACGCGGGGTGCTCGCGTGCGTGCGCCGGGACGCGGTCTAGCGGAGCACCGGGGCGGGACGGCGGACTCTCGCGGTGGCCGCCCAGTAGGTGACCGCGCCCGCGGCGTAGGCGGCGATGACCGCCAGCAGGGTGAGCGAGGCGCGTCCGTCCGACGGGAGCCAGCTCGCGGCGGCCGCCGCGGCGGCGGCGAACATCGCGTTGAACAACATGTCGTAGACGGCGAACACCCGGCCCCGGTAGGCGTCGTCGATGGTCTCCTGCAAGGTCGTGTCGACGCACAGTTTCACGCCCTGCGACACGATCCCCAGGACGAAGCCGCTGGCGGCCCAGGGGCCCTCGGCGAACGGCATGCCGAGCGTGACCAGGCCCAACGCCGAAGCGCCGAGCAGGCACGCCACCCACGCCTGCTTGCTGATGCGCCGCACGACCGGGGGAGTGATCAGCGCGGCGGCGAAGTAACCGGCGCCGGACAGCCCGAGCATCAGCGCGAACGTTTGCAGGCCCGCGTCGGCGTCGTCCGCGAAGTGGTTGCGGCACAGCAGCAACGTCATGATCAGGATGACGCCGTACAGGAAACGGTGGAACGCGATCGCGGCCAGCGCCAGCGCCGCCTGGGGCCGCTGCGCGAGGTGCCGCGCGCCGTCCACCAGGCCGTCCAGCACGGTGCCCAGCGACTCGACGAACCGTGGCGCCTCCGGCCGGACAGTGCCGGGCACGGCGTCCTCAGAGGGGTGCGGACCCAGCAGGCGCCTCGGCAGCGTCGTCGCGATCAGTCCCGCGACGAGGAACATCCCGGCCGCCCACAGGAGGATCAGCGCCGTCCCGTCGTTGCCCGCGCCGAACACGCGCCGCAGGAGGTAACCCGCGCCGCCGCCGAGGAACGCGATTATCGTCCCGGACGTGACCGAGAAGGCGTTCGCAGTCACCAGATGGTCGCGCCGCACCACATGTGGAAGCGCGGCGGACAGCGCGGACAGGAAGAACCGGTTCACGCCGAGGACGACGAGCACACCGACGAAGAAGCCGGGACCGTCCCGCCCGGCCGCCACCACACCCGCGACGAAGACGACCAGGACGGCCCGCAGCACCGGCGTCCACACCAGGATCTGCCGCCGCTGCCACCGGTCGATGAACACCCCCGCGAACGGGCCGAGCACCGAGTACGGCAGCAACGTCACCGCGAACGCGACCGCCGCCCTGGCCGCCGTCGTCTGCCGCTCCGGTGAGAAGAACACGTACCCCGCGAGCGCGACCTGGAAGACGCCGTCGGTCATCTGCGATGCCAGGCGCGTCCCGTACAGCCGTCGAAAATCCCGCCCGCGCAGGATCTCCGGCAGCTCAGTAGCCCTCCCTGTGCTCATTGCAGTGTCCTCCTCCTTCGGGCGTTGAACGCCCTCCATCGTCGGAAACTGCGTGCGATCGCTGCATCGACTTCGACTCGCCTAGCGGCTCGCTGCGCGATCAGGTTTCTCGCGAGCTCGAAACCTGCCTTCGGACGCGATCGCAACAGTGAGGTCTCCGCGTGGTCGCGGAGGGGGTTGGGGTGTCTGCGTCTGTGGGCACGGTGTGCGCTGCGATCAAGACAACCACAACTGAGTGTAGTCGTAGGCGGCGGTTGTGGGGAGGAAGCGGGTGCCGTGGACGCGGGAGGAGCGGAAGATCGTGTGGGCTCGGTTCAGGAGCGGGACGATGGCGGCGTCCGCCATGATCGTTTGGTCGGTGCGTTGCCAGTAGGTGGCGGCGGTGGCCGGGTCGGGGGCGGTGAGGGCGGCGTCGATGAGGGCGTTGACCTGGGGGTTGTCGTAGCCGCCGTAGTTGGTGGAGTTCTGCCCGTAGGTGCGGCCGTCGAACAGCGGCTGGATGATCGAGCGGCCGTTGTTGCCGTACCAGTCGGGTGTCCAGCCGGGGGCGGCGATGTCCCATTCGCCCGCGCGGGAGCGGGCGGGGGTGGCGATGGTGGTGGAGTAGAAGGTGCCGCCGGAGTCGGCGGTGAGCTCGGTCTTCACGCCGCACGCGTCGAGGTTCTCGGCGATGGACTGGGCGATCAGCTTGTGGACGCTGTTGGTGCGGTAGGGGAACTTCAGCGTGAGCTGCGGGTGGTGTGCCTTCGCCAGGAGTTCGCGGCATTTGGCCGGGTCGCCGGACTCGTTGGGGGTCGGGTAGTGGTCGGCGGGCGCGTAGCCGGAGTTGCCGGGTGGGATCACCGTGTGCAGGGGCTTCGCGACGGAGGGGCCGCCGACGATCTTGATGAGGGCGCTGCGGTCGACGGCGTACTCCAGCGCCTGCCTGACCTCGCGGATGCCGAGCGCTCCGCCGTTGTTGGGGCTGCGGGTGTTGAACACCAGGTAGGGGCTGTTGTTCGGCGTCTCCATGATGGCGAACCGGGGGTCGTCGCGCAGGTCGGGGATCGCCGACGTCGGGACGGGCTGGTCCCAGGCGAGGTCGGCGACGCCCTGTTCGATCTGCTGCTGGACGGCCTCGGGCGAGTCCTGTCCGAGGGTGATGCGGATCTTCTCGACATGCCGTTCGCGGAGCGGGTCGCTGTCCGCCCGCCACGCCGGGTTGTGGGTGAGCATGTACGACATTCCCGGCCTGTAGTCGCTGATCCGGTACGGGCCGTCCGAGATGGTGTGCTGGCGGAAGTCCGGCCCGTCCGGTATGTAGCGGTCGTACTCCTGGGGTGCCGCGGCGGTGGGCGGTAGCGAGAGGAGGTGCAGGAAGTCGCTGGCGGGGACCTTCAGCTCGAAGACGAGCGTCGCGTCGCCCTTCGCGTGGACGCCCCTGATTTCGTGGGTCCGTTGGTAGGCGGCCATGGCGGCGGCGTCGTGGGCGTTGACGGCCGCATAGCCGCGGCAGAACTCGGCCATGCCCTTGAGCGTGGAGACGAAGTATCCCTTGGCGGCGGACGGCGACGCCGGGTTGCACAGTCGTTGGAACCCGCGGACGAAGTCCTGCGCGGTGACCGGACGCGGCGGCTCGGTGTCCCACCGGACGTCCTTGCGCAGCCGCACCGTGTAGGTACGGCGGTCCTTGCTGACGTCGCCGTTCTCCCGCGTCGGGACGCGGACGGCCACGTCAGCCCGCACGGGAATCGTCTCCTGGAAGTTGTTGGACGCCCGCGTCCCGAACAGGGTCCGCGCGAACGTACGGGCGAGCCCGTACGCGCCGACGCTGGCCACGGACGTGGGATCGAGGTGCTCGACGTCGGACGAGCCGACGACGCGAAGCGTGCCGCCGTCGCGCGGGTGTCCGGCCGCGGCGGCGTCGTCGCCTCCCCCGGCGCATGACGTCAGGACGAGGACGAGGCCCGTCAGCCCTGCGGCAACCCTGAACAGCTCGCGTCCCATCGCGTTCCCATCTCAAGCGGTAACCCGTGGTGTCACAGTAGGGCCAGAGCGTGACAAAGGACTGGTACATCACCGTTTTCTCAGGAGACGCGAAGACGCCCTGACAGTGGATGTCCACTGTCAGGGCGTCCTGGAAACGCTCTATCGACCCTCGGCGCGGGTCAGCGGTCGATCTCGCCGCGGATGAACTTCTCCACGGCGTCGTGCGCCTGGTCGTCGTTGTACTGCTCCGGGGGCGACTTCATGAAGTAGGAGGACGCCGACAGGATCGGGCCGCCGATGCCCCGGTCCTTGGCGATCTTCGCGGCGCGCACCGCGTCGATGATCACACCGGCGGAGTTCGGGGAGTCCCAGACCTCGAGCTTGTACTCCAGGTTGAGGGGGGTGTCGCCGAACGACTTGCCCTCCAGCCGGACGTAGGCCCACTTGCGGTCGTCCAGCCACGGCACGTGGTCGGACGGGCCGATGTGCACGTCGGCCTTCGCCATCTCGTGCGGGATCTGCGACGTCACCGACTGCGTCTTGGAGATCTTCTTCGACTGGAGCCGCTTGCGCTCCAGCATGTTCATGAAGTCCATGTTGCCGCCGAAGTTGAGCTGGTAGGTGCGCAGCAGCTCAACGCCGCGGTCCTCGAACAGCCGGGCCATCACGCGGTGCGTGATGGTCGCGCCGACCTGCGACTTGATGTCGTCGCCGACGATCGGGACGCCCGCGTCGGTGAACTTCTGGGCCCACTCGGGGTCGCTGGCGATGAACACCGGCAGCGCGTTCACGAACGCGACCTTGGCGTCGATGGCGCACTGGGCGTAGAAGCGGTCGGCATCCTCGGAGCCCACCGGCAGGTACGACACGAGGACGTCCACCCGGGCGTCCTTCAGGGCCTTCACCACGTCGACCGGCTCGGCGTCCGACTCCTCGACCATGTCGAGGTAGTACTCGCCGAGGCCGTCGAAGGTGTGGCCGCGCTGGACGGTCACGCCGGTCGGCGGGACGTCGGCGAACTTGATCGTGTTGTTCTCGCTGGCGTGGATGGCCTCGGACAGGTCCATCCCGACCTTCTTGGCGTCAACGTCGAACGCCGCGACGAACTCGACGTCGCCCACGTGGTAGTCGCCGAACTGCACGTGCATCAGGCCGGGGACTCGTTTGTCGGGCGCCGCGTCCTTGTAGAACTCGACACCCTGGACGAGCGAAGAGGCGCAGTTGCCCACACCCACGATGGCTACGCGCACCGAACCCATCCGGTTGCTCCTTCTCTTTTGCGGAACATGTGGTGTTTCTTCACCCGATCCCCGATGGCACCAGGTCGTGGTTCGACGACCCTCGGCCCGAGGCATGTCCTGTGTGGTTTCTTAAGTCTTGGTCTCTGCGGATCTGGCTTGCTGTTCCTGCTCGGCCCGCTCGCGTCCGATGAGCTCGTTGAGCCACCTGACCTCGCGTTCGACGGACTCCAGCCCGTGGTTCTGTAGTTCCAGCGTGTAGGAGTCGACCCGCTCGCGGGTTCGCGCCAGGGCGGCGCGGACGCTTTCCAGACGTTCCTCCAACCGGCTGCGCCGGCCTTCGAGGATCCGCAGCCGGACGTCGGCGCGGGTGTGCGAGAAGAAGGCGAAGTGCACGCCGAACCCCTCGTCCTCCCACGATGCCGGACCGGACTCGGTGAGGAGCTGCTGGAGCCGCTCCTTGCCGTCCGCGGTGAGCTTGTAGACGATCTTCGACCGGCGGCTCTGCAACGCCAGCGCCGTCGTGTTCGGCTCCTCCGGCCGGTCCTCGATGATCAGCCCGCTCTCCAGGAGCTGCTTGAGGCACGGGTAGAGGGACCCGTAGGAGAAGGCGCGAAACATGCCCAGCAGGGTGTTGAGCCGCTTGCGCAACTCGTACCCGTGCATCGGGGACTCGTGCAGTAGGCCGAGCACGGCGAGCTCCAGCACGCCCGCGCCCTTCCTGGCCGCCATCGTCCCGCCTTCCGCAGAGCCGGATGCCTCGATCCGATGTATCGAGTGAATGTATCGACTCGATACATCGACAAGATACGTAGTCCGGCGCGCCCTGGCAAGTGGGGATCTGTGCGCGACGGGAGACGGCCACCGCCGAACCCGTCGAACTGGCCCACAAATACGGCGAATTCAGGGTGTATGTGGCTGAAGTGTGTCAAAGTTGCGCGTGGAATCATCTGGCCACGTCATCCGTCCGCGGCCGCGGGGAGCAGCTCCCCGAGCGGTGGACGAGCAAGGAGGATCCACCGGCCGCAGCGTCCGGCCGGGACGTTGACCAGCCAGAACAGTACTTCGCCGTGCACCTGCTCCCCCCGCTCACCAGCTCGCACAGTACGCTCGGACGGCGCACGAGCCGCCCCCGGGCCGGTGGGTGTTCGACCCCGGCCCTCGGCAGCAACCGTTGTCCCCTGTTGATGAGGTCGCGTGAGTAATCCAAGCCAGCCCCGACCGGAACCCGGTTCGCAGAGGCCGGGCGGGCAGCAGAACCCCCGTCCCGGCGATTCCGACGACTCCGGCGATCCGGGACCACAGGACCGACCGTCGGGGTTCATGGGCGGCCAGCCCGTCCCTGATCCCGCCCCGACCAATCCGCTACCGGCCGTGCCGCCCGCACCGCCGAGCGGCCACGGCATCCCGAGCGGCCCCGGCTCGCTCGGCGGCCCCGGAGCCTCAACGGGATCCAACGCGCTGAACCCCCCGCCCCCGGGCGCTCCTCGTGGCTCCGACCCCCTGGGCCTGCCGTCCGCACCGGGCACCCCTGGCCCACGGCCGGGCTCCGGCGCGGTGCAGAACCCCGGTTTCGGTGGCCCCGCCGCTGGCGCTGGTGACCCCGCGGGCCCCACCAACCCTGGTGGTCTTAGTGGTCCTGGGTCGTCTCCCGGGCCAGGCCGGGCGCAGGGGCCCGGCTTCGGCGGTGCTGCCGGTCCTCCTGGTGGGCCCGGTGGTGGGATGCCTTCGGGGCCTGGTGGGGCGCCTCGTCCTGGGCCTGGTGGTCCCCTCGGCGGTCCGGGCGGGCCTGGGCCGGGTGGCGCGCCTGGCGGGTCCGGTATGGGACGGACGGGTGGACGCGCGGGCAGGCATGCCGCCGGTGGAGCCGGAATGGCCGGTGCCGCCGGGGCCGGGGCGTCCGGGAACGGCGTCCGGGAGAAGCTCGGCGAGCTGGGCAAGCGTGGACAGGACCTCGGGTCGAAGGTGACCGCGAAGTTCCGCAGCAGCGGCACTCGCGCGGCCCATCGCTCTGGCGGGCCAGGAGGTCCCGGAGGGCCAGGAGGCCCCGGCGGACCTGGAGGTCCCGGGGGTCCGGGACGGCCCGGTAAGGGGACGCCCGGAGCGGGCAAGCCCAGGCCGAAGACCTTTGTCGATCACCTGCGGTCGCGGGGGACGGGATGGCGCAAGTACATCCCGTCCTGGAAGGTCGTGGCCGGTGTGTCCGGGCTCGGGTTCGCGGCGTTCTGCACGCTGATCTGGGTCGCGTACACGAACACGCCGACGCCCGCGGAGCCCACGGTCGCGGGCGTCGAGGACCAGGCGTCGATCTTCTACTACACCGACGGCACAGAGATCGGCCGGATCGGCAAGAAGCGGCAGAGCGTCGAGCTGAACAAGGTGCCGCCGATCGTCCAGAACGCGGTGCTGGCGGCGGAGAACCGCAGCTTCCGCACCGACCCCGGATTCTCCATCAAGGGGACGACGCGGGCCGTGTGGGACAACCTGACCGGCGGGTCGGGCGGCGGGTCCACGATCACGCAGCAGCTGGCGAAGAACTACTACTCCGACCCGAACAACCGGACGGTGAACCGGAAGTTCAAGGAACTCTTCATCTCGCTGAAGCTGGAGGACAAGTACAGCAAGGACGAGATCCTCAAGCTGTACCTGAACACGATCTACTTCGGCCGCGACACCTACGGCATCCAGGCGGCGTCCCGCGAGTACTTCGGGACGGACGTGTGGAACCTGAAGCCCGACCAGGCGGCGCTCCTCGGCGGCCTCATCCAGAACCCGAACCGCGACCCGGGTGACAAGGACAACCAGGCGTGGGTGACCGGGCGGTACCAGTACACGCTCAAGGGCCTGGTCTCGATGGGCAAGCTCAGCCAGGCCGACGCCGACAAGTACATGAACCGCCTCCCCAAGATCAAGGAGGCGGGCACGGGCAACCAGCTGTACGGCGGGCAGCGCGGCTACATGCTGATGCGGGCCAAGCTGGAGCTCAGCAGGCTGGGGATCGACAACAAGGAGCTGACGACCAAGGGTCTGCGCGTCTACACCACGTTCGACCGCAAGCGGATGGCGATGGCGCAGCGCGCGGCGGAACGGACGATCCCGCAGCTGAACCCGAAGAAGCTGGCGGCGAAGAAGATCCGCGTCGGCCTGGTCTCGGTGAACACGGCGAACGGTGAGGTCATCGCGTTCTACGGTGGCCGCAACTATCTGGACCGGGCGTTCGACAACGTCTGGAAGGGGTCGGCGCAGGCGGGGTCGGCGATGAAGCCGTACGTGCTCGCGACGGCGCTGAAACAGAACTACAGCCTGAAGAGCATGGTGGAGGGCCGGTCCAAGATCCCGATCGACCCGCAGGGCAACGTCGTCTCGGAGGACGACCCGAAGGGCGTGAAGATACCGAACTCGCATGACGTGGCCCCGGCGGTCAACCTCATCACGGCGACCAAGGAGTCGGTGAACACCGCGTTCATCCAGCTGATGGGCAAGGTGGGCATCGAGGAGGTCATCAAGACCGAGACGGACGCCGGGATCGCGTCCGACCTGCTGGAGCCGCACGCCTGCTGCCTGAACCTGGCGCTGGGCGTGAACGACATCCGTCCCATCGAGCAGGCGACCGGGTACGCGGTGTTCGCCAACGGCGGCGTCTACCACCAGCCGCACGTGATCCGTCAGGTGAAGCAGACGGACAACAAGACGATCCGGCTGAAGCCGAAGTACGACAAGCGCCGTGTCTTCAGCACGAAGGTCGCGGCCGACGCCACGTACGCGATGCAGCAGGTCATCCTCAGCGGTACGGCGACGGCGGCGCGGCTCCCGGACGGGCGTCCGGCGGCGGGCAAGACCGGGACGACCGACCGGAACGTCTCGTCGTGGTTCATCGGGTACGTCCCGCAGGTCTCCACCGCGGTGACCCTCTACAACGAGTCGGTGGGCCCGGACAAACGAAAGAAATCGGTGATCCTGCCGGGGATCGGTGAGGTGGAGGGCGGTACGATCCCCGCCCGCATCTGGCGGTCCTATATGACGAGCGCCCTGCGCGGCGTGGACGTCAAGCAGTTCCCGCCACCGGTGTGGGGCGGCATCGTGCAGAAGTGGGCGAAGCCACCGGAGAAGCACGACAAGAGGCCCCCGTGGTGCGACGGCCCACTCGGCCAGTACGACCCGCGCTGTAAGGGTGAAGGCGGCGGAAACGGTGGGGGCGGGGGCAACAAGCCGCCCTGCCAGTCGCCGTTCCCAGACGGCAACTGCAACCCGAACAAGCCGCCGAGCATGCCCCCGCCGGACTGGTGGTGCAACATGCACCAGGGCAGTCCCGCCTGCCGGTTCCGAAGGAACGGTGAGGGCCGTGGTCTCGGTGAGCCGAACACGGTGAGACTCGCTCCGCTGTCGGTCATGGCAAGGCCACCGGAATGAACCGGCGGGCCCTTCCCGTCCGAACCGTCCCGTGGAGGCGGTGGTGTGACGTGAAGCATGTTTACGAGTTGCCGCACGCCAGCGGGGGTGGCGGCGTCCGCCCGGGTCGCCGGGATGAACCGGGCATCGCATCCCCTGCCCCCGCGCCACCGGGTGCGCAGTACTCTCTGACGACGCACAGCCGTACCCCAGTTGATGAGGTCGCGTGAGTAACCGAAGCCCATACGGACCGGAATTCGGAGATGGCCCCGACCGGAGGGGAGCTCATCGCTCCGGTGATTCGGGCTCCCCGGCCGGTGCGCCGCGTGGCGGACCGTCCGGCAGCCCCGGCCGTGGCCCGCGCCCCGGTGGCGGCGGTGGCGGCGGCCGGATGGGCGGACGCGGCGGCCCCGCGCGAGTGGGTGGCGGCGGCGGTCGGCGGCGCGGCGCTCCCGCGCCGATGCGGTCGGGGCCGGGTGGCCGTCCGAACCGCCCAGGCCGACCCGGAGGTCCGGGAGGACCCGGCGGCCCAGGAGGTCCGGGAGGCCCAGGCGGGCCTGGCGGCCCCGGTGGTCCGGGTGGTCCGAGCGGTGGACGCGGTTCCGGCGACGACGGCGACGCTGGTTTCTGGGGCGACGACCGGGAGAAACAGACCACCGACAAGCCGGGGAAGACCGGCTGGCGGCGGTACGTCCCGTCCTGGAAGGTCGTCGTCGCCGTCATCAGCGTGCTGATCCTGGGGATGGCGACGCTGATCATCGTCGCGTACTCCAACACCCCGATCCCGACGGAGAAGCAGCAGGACGCCCTGCGCCAGGAGTCGGTGATCACCTACGCGGACGGTTCACCGCTCGCCCGGATCGGCACCCACCGCGAGGACATCCCCCTCGACCAGGTACCGAAGCACGTGCAGGACGCGGTGCTCGCGGCGGAGGACCGCGGTTTCTGGCACGAGCCGGGCATCTCGCCGACCGGCATCGCGGGCGCGTTCTACCGGGCCGTGGTCGGCGGCGACGTCGCGGGCGCCTCGACGATCACCCAGCAGATGGCGCGGAACTACTACGCGGGCCTCAGCCGCGACCGGACCGTCAGCCGTAAGTTCAAGGAGATCTTCATCGCCATCCGGCTCGGCCGGGAGATGGACAAGAAGAAGATCCTGGAGCTGTACCTCAACACGGTCCCGTTCGGACGGCGGTCGTACGGCATCCAGGCGGCGTCCCGCGCCTACTTCCACAAGCCCGTCACCGAGATCAACGAGTCCGAGGCGGCGATGCTCGCCGCGCTGATCCAGCGTCCCGGATACTTCGCGACCTACGGCCCGGCGTCCAACCCGGCCAAGAAGGCGCTGATCGACCGCTGGAACTACGTCCTGAACGGGATGGTCGACGAGGGCTGGCTCGACTCGGGCAAGCGCGCCCAGGCGAAGTTCCCCCAGACGGAGGAGAACTGGAGCGACGTCCCGGACGACCCGAACACCGGCTTCCTGCGCGACCGCGTCATCGCCGAGCTGCACACGCTGGGCATCGACGACCAGATGCTGGAGACCGGCGGTCTGAAGATCAAGACGACGTTCAACAAGGGGCTACAGGACTACACCAACAAGGCCGTCAATCAGATCAAGAAGGAGAACGGGCTCGGCAAGGACATCTGGTTCGGGCTCGCTTCGATCGATCCGAAGACCGGCGGGGTGGTCGCCGCCTACGGTGGCCCCGACTACTCCAAACGGCAGTTCAACAACTCCTTCCAGGGCGAGGTGCAGCCCGGTTCGTCGTTCAAGCCGATCGTGCTGGCCACCGCGCTCGACCAGGGCATCAGCCTCCAGACGACGATGGACGGCGGCTACAGGCGCACCATCAACGGCGCGACGTTCACCAACGACAGCAGGTCGGAGAACGGCGTCTACAGCCTCAAGCAGATGACGGCGATGTCCATCAACACGGCGTACGTGGAGCTCGGCCAGAAGGTCCAGCTCACCAACGTCATCGACATGGCCAAGAAGATGGGCGTGCCGAAGAACACCAAGAGCCTCGACCCCAGCTACACCTCGCTGCCGCTCGGCGTCATCGACGCGAGCCCGGTCACCATGGCGTCCGTCTACTCGACGTTCGCGGCGGGTGGCAAGCACCGGCAGGCGCACGTCATCGCCGAGATCAGCACGAACAAGGACGCCCCCGTCACGAACAAGGACGGCAAGGTCCTGGAGAAGCTGCCGTGGCAGAAGGCCGACACGGCGTTCAGCCCGGCCGTCGCCGCGGACGCCACGTCGGCGATGCGGGCGGTCGTCACGTCCGGTACCGGTAAGCGCGCGGCCCTCGACGACCGTCCGGTGGCGGGCAAGACCGGTACGACGGACGAGAACAAGTCCGCCTGGTTCGTCGGCTTCACGCCACAGCTCGTGACGTCGGCCGCGATGTGGCGGCAGGACGCGGCGGGCAACCGCAAGTCGCTGATCGGTGTCGGTAACTACAGCCAGGTCTACGGTGGTACCGTCCCGGCCGACCTGTTCAAGCGCTTCATGACGAAGGCGTTGGCGGGCAAGGAGGTCCAGCAGTTCCCGCCTCCCGCCAACGGCGGTCAGATCGCCGGGTGGGCGAAGCAGAAGGAGGCGCCGACCCAGACGAAGTCGCCCGACCCGCAGATCACGCCGACCTGCCAGCCGGGACAGCCGCGGCCGGGGTGCGTGCCGCCGACGTCGGCTCCGCCGTCCTCGCCGCCCCCGACCGGCGACGACGTGCCGTGCAACCGGCTCGGCATGCCGGTCGGCTGCAACTCGGACCTTCCGCCGGACGGCGACAAGAGCTGGTGGTGCGCGGAACCCGCCCACCAGAACCATCCCGCGTGCAAGGACGAGGATCCGCCGAACCCGAACAACCCGAACGGGAACTAGCGTCCCGTCTCGGACGACCGGCCCGGAGCCCACCTCGGCTCCGGGCCTGTCTGTTTTGGGGGGACGACCTGAAACGCCGTTCCGCAGGGGCGGGCCGGGGGTTTCGTGCACATGCGGGGTGGGGTGGGGTGTGATGGCCAATAGTCTTGCTGTCCATGGCGTCGTCATCTGAGAGGCTCGGGATGTCCTCCCCTGAAACCGGCGGCGGTGAGGGAGATGGTCCCGGTCGGCTCGCACGGCTGGCCCCCGTACTGACGGGTGTCACCGCACTGGTGTCCCTGTTGGGCTGGCTACAGAAACAGCCGTGCGCGTCCTCGAAGTTCGACTTCATCAAGACGACGACGAACGCCTGCTACACCGACATCTACCCGCTGTACTACGTGCGTGGGTTGAACGACGGGAAAGTCCCGTACTTCGATTCGTTCACGGGTTCCGACTCCATTCACTACGTCGAGTACCCGGTGCTGAGCGGCTGGTTCATGCAACTGGCCGCGTGGCTGGTGAAACCGTTCGGTGTGGACGAGCGCGGGATGGCGTTCTACAACGTGACCGTCCTGCTGTTGGCGGTGCTCGCGGTCGTCGCCGTCCTCGCCACGGCGTACGCGGCGGGACGGCGTTCGCTGCGGGTCGGCCTGATGGTCGCGCTGTCCCCGTCCCTGCTGCTCACCGCGTACATCAACTGGGACCTGCTCGCCGTGGCGCTGTCGGCGCTGGCACTGGCCGCGTGGTCGGCACGACGCCCCGCGCTCGCCGGGGCGCTGCTCGGCCTGGCCATCGCGGCGAAGTTCTACCCGCTGCTGTTCGTCGGCCCACTGGTGCTGCTGTGCGCGCGCGCCGGACAGTGGCGCACCATGGGACGCATGCTTGCCGGTACCGCCGCCGCATGGCTTCTCGTCAACCTGCCCGTGATGCTGTTCGCCTGGGACGGTTGGAAAGAGTTCTACTCCTTCAGCCAGGAACGCGGCGTCGACTGGGGATCCATCTTCTTCTACCTCCAGGACCACGGGCTGGAGAAGGCGACGTCCGACACCGGCACCCTCAACCTGCTCGGCACGGGGACGTTCCTCGTCCTCGCGGCTGGCATCGCGGTCCTCACGTTCGCCGCGCCGCGCCGCCCCCGCCTGCCGCAGCTGATGTTCCTCGTCCTGGTCGCGTTCATGCTGCCGAACAAGGTGTGGTCGCCGCAGTACGTGCTGTGGCTGCTGCCGCTCGCCGTCCTGGCGCGTCCGAAGATCCCCGCGTTCGTGGTCTGGCAGGCGGGCGAGATCGTCTACTTCTTCGGCATCTGGTGGTACCTGCTGTCGGTGTCCGGGCAGACGCCGGGCACGGACCTGTCCGGCACGCTGTCGGCGGTGCTGAGCCTGGACGCGCCCGCCGGGGGCATCGACCAGGACGTCTACCAGCTTGCGCTGCTCGCGCGGTTCGTGACCGTCCTGGCGCTGGCGGCCCTGGTGGTGGTGGACGTGCTGCGCCCGTCCGGCGACCTCATGCGGGCGGACGGGACCGACGACCCGGCGGGCGGCGTCCTCGACGGCGCGGACGACCTGATCTCGCTGGGACGCTGGCGCGGCGCCCACCGCACCGGCGTCCCCCTCCCGACCTAGCCACCTGCCCGGACCTGGCCACCCGGCGGCGCGAAGCGCGTCAGCGTCCGGATCTGGATGTCCAGCGCCTCGGCGTGCGCCCACCATGAGGGCTCCAGTGACCGGAGACTCAACCCGGAACCGGTCATGAAACGCGGATTCTGGTGGAGACGCGTGGGGTCAGTAGTTGGGATCCTGGCTGAGACTCCACCAGGCCGCCCCGTAGACCCCCACGACCAGAATCCAGTAGAGCAACCCGATGACGGCGAAGATGTAGCCGAGGATCAGACCGGCGATGGCCATGCCGCTCCCGGCCTCGCCCGTCCGCTTGATCTGGCTCTGCGCGACGTGACCCATGATGACGGCGCCGATGGAGAAGAGCAGCAGACCGCAGGAGATCACACCGATGATGCCGAGCACCATCGACGCGATGGCCATGCCGTTGTTGCGCGGTGGGACCGGCGGACCCGAGCCGTAGTAGTGATGCTGGACGGGAGGCTGCTGCGGATACTGCTGGGCGTACGGGTCCTGCGGTCCGTAACCGTAGGGGTCGTACGGGGGCTGTGCCATGTGCATCCCGATCGGTTCGCGCGCCCGCCGCCGAAGAGAACGCGCGTGCGCTGAGGGGCTGGATTCCGATTATGCCAGCGTGACCTGGCCCGCTGAGGTTGGTCGTCCTACGCGCTGTTAGATGCCGCACCACAACAACGGGTTCCCTCCCCCCACCCCCAGACCCGAGAAAGCAACCTGGAACCATCCCCCAGGCCAGGCAAGTAACGCGGCGCGGTCCAAGAGCCGGGAGCCGACACCGGGGGCGTTCTCAGAGGTGGGTGCGGAGATAGGAGATGTCGTCGGCCTGGCCGTCCGCGGGTGTTTCGACGACGACCGGGGCACCGGCGGCCCTCACCACGGACAGGATCAGTTCGGGGTCGATGGTGCCGTTGCCCAGGTTGGCGTGCCGGTCGGCGCCCGAGTCGAAGGCGTCGCGGCTGTCGTTGCAGTGGACCAGGTCGACGCCGCCGGTGATGGCCTTGATGCGGTCGACGGCGTCCACGAGATCCTCCCCCGCCGCGTGGGCGTGGCAGGTGTCGAGGCAGAAGCCGAGCTTGGACTCCAGGCCCGGGACCCCGGTCAGCACCTCCCACAGGCGGGCGATGCGGTCGAACTTGCGCGCCATGGCGTTCCCGCCACCGGCGGTGTTCTCGATATAGACCGGGATCGGGCACTCGACCCGCTCGAACACCTTGCGCCAGTTCTCGAACCCCGTCTCGGGGTCGTCGTCCTTCAGCACGTGCCCGCCGTGCACGATCAGGGCTTTCGCACCGATCGACGCGGCCGCCTCCAACTGCTGCGTGAGGTTTTTGCGGCTCGGGATGCGGATCCTGTTGTTGGACGTCGCCACATTGATCGTGTAGGGCGCGTGCACATAGACGTCCACCCCTGAGCCCGCCAGCGCTTCGACACCCTCCGGCAGGACGGGCTTCTTCCACCCCTGCGGATCGCCCAGGAAGAACTGGACGACGTCGGCGCCGACCGCGCGAGCGTTGTCGAGCGGATTGGTCTGGTCGACGTGGGCTCCGATACGCATGCCCTGAGCCTAGCCGCGCCCTGCGACAACCCGGGCGGACGTCCACAGAACCCGGGCCGGACGAACCGGGCTCGGGTGGGTTGGGGTCAGGCGGGTCAGATGGAGAAACCGCCGTTGCTCACCGCGAAGGCGGCGCCCATGAAGGACGACACCATGCCGATGACGTTCAACCACCGCTCGTTCGTCGTCGCGGAGATCATCTGCGAGTACAGGGCGAGGGGAAGGCCGATCACTCCCGCGACCGCGCCGAAGAAGTGCGTCGCCGGGATCCAGCCCAGGACGAGGGCGGCGAGCCCGATCGTGACGGCGGTGACGGCGAGGACGTCCTGGTAGCGGTGGGACTCGGCCGCGGCCCGGGCCCCGGCGCCCCGCTCCTTCGTGCCTGCTGCCTGCTGTGGCATCGGGATCCTCCTCCAGGTCGCTCTCCCGCGATTCGGGCACGCGTTGCCCGCGGGACCGGACGGACCATGCCAAGAGAGGGCTTCCCACCGGGGCCGAAGATCAACCGACGTGGGCGGGCGAAAATGTCGGCGCCAGACGGTATCGTCGAACACGAGTTCGAGAAACCGGCCCGGTCCGGTCGGGTTCGGCCCCCGAGGGGAAGCGGGGGGAGAGCAGGAGGTGCACCATCGTGACGAAAGCGGAGTTGGGGCTCATCGGTGACGTGGAGCTCGTGGAGGAGCTGTCGCTGCTGACGACCCAGACCGCCCGGATGCGCGCTCGCATGGCCGACATCATGGCGGAGCTGGAGCGGCGGCGCTGCGCCCGGCCCGTCCAGCGGCGGGCCAGACGCTGACGGCACCGCGGCCGGCACCTCGGTTCTCGGCACCCGGACGCGACGGCGAAGGAGGGCCCCGGCTCGTCCGGCGTGTTCCGCGCACGCCATCGTTCATGCGCTGAGCTTTGGGAACCGGCTCGTCCGGTGCCGACTGTTGGTAGCCTGTATCGGTCTCGTGGCAGGTGCGCCCGGCGATCCGGGTCCGGCGCCACCACGGGAGACGCAAGAGCCCTCCTGTCACGGAGAGACCGTGACCGCACCAGTCCAGAGGAGGCAGGGACCCAGTATGCGTCGTTACGAACTCATGGCGATTCTCGAGCCCGGCATCGACGAGCGCACCGCCAACACCGCGCTCGACCCGTTCCTGAAGGTCGTCAAGGACGGCGGTGGCAGCGTCGAGAAGATCGAGGTCTGGGGCCGCAAGCGCCTGGCGTACGACATCCAGAAGAAGTCCGAAGGCATCTACGCGGTGATCGACCTGTCGGCCGAGCCTGCCACGGTCAAGGAGCTCGACCGGCAGCTCAACCTGAGCGAGTCGATCCTCCGCACGAAGGTCATCCGCCCCGAGGTCCACTGAGCCAGGCTCAGCCCTCACAGCAGCAGCCGGAGCGAGCCCCATGGCAGGCGACACCGTAATCACGATCGTCGGGAACCTCGTCGAGGACCCGAATCTGCGTTTCACCTCCAGCGGCCAGGCGGTCGCGTCCTTCCGCATCGCCTCGACCCCGCGCACGTTCGACCGCCAGTCGGGCGAGTGGAAGGACGGCGAGGCGCTCTTCCTCACCTGTAGCGTCTGGCGGCAGTACGCCGAGAACGTGGCGGAGACCCTGCAACGCGGCATGCGGGTGATCGTGCAGGGCCGTCTCAAGCAGCGGTCGTACGAGACCCGCGAGGGTGAGAAGCGCGTCTCCTTCGAGGTCGACGTCGAAGAGGTCGGCCCGGCGCTGCGCTACGCCACCGCGAAGGTCAACAGGACCCAGCGGCAGGGTGGTGGCGGCGGCTTCGGCGGTGGCGGCGGCCAGGGCGGCGGCCAGCAGGGCGGCGGTGGCGGCTTCGGCGGCGGCGGCCAGCAAGGCGGCGGCTTCGGCGGCGGTCAGCAGGGCGGGGGCGGTGCCCCGGCCGACGACCCCTGGGCCACCGGCGGCGGTGGCGGCGGAGGCGGCGGTTACTCCGACGACCCGCCGTTCTAGCCACCGGCTGCCCGCCACCGGCTTCCGGCCGAACGGCTGCTGGGCCACCGACCCGGCGCACCAACAAGATCACACATAACGTCCATTCCCGCGTGAGCGGGGCTCTCCCAAAGGAGCACCACGATGGCGAAGCCACCTCCCCGCAAGCCGAAGAAGAAGGTTTGCGTTTTCTGCCAGGAGAAGATCTCCTACGTCGACTACAAGGACACCGGGCTGCTGCGGAAGTTCATCTCCGACCGCGGCAAGATCCGGGCCCGTCGGGTGACCGGCAACTGCACCCAGCACCAGCGGGACGTCGCCACGGCGATCAAGAACGCCCGCGAGATGGCGCTGCTGCCGTACACCAGCACGGCGCGCTGAGGCAGGAGTCACGACCATGAAGCTCATCCTGACCCAGCAGGTCTCCGGGCTCGGCGAGCCCGGCGACGTCATCGAGGTCCGCAACGGCTACGGCCGCAACTACCTCGTCCCCCGTGGGTTCGCCATCCGGTGGACGCGGGGCGCCGAGAAGGAGATCGACTCGATCAAGAAGGCGCGTTCGGCCCGCGAGATCGCGACCGTCGAGCACGCCAAGGAGGTCGCCGACCAGCTCCGCGGCCTGAGGGTGACGCTGCGCACCCGCACGGGCAGCGGCGGCCGCCTGTTCGGCGCCGTGACGGCCGCCGACATCGCCACGGCGGTCCGCGCGGCCAACGGCCCCGACCTGGACCGCCGCCGCATCGAGATCGGTAACCCGATCAAGACCGTCGGCACCCACCGTGTCAGCGTCCGCCTGCACAGCGAAGTCAGCGCCCCCCTCGACATCACCGTCGCCGAGGCCTGACCAAGCACCAGCACCACCAGTCCTGGCCAGGCCCTTTCGGGCCTGGCCAGACTTTAACCCACCCAAACCAAGCCACCCCGCCCCTACCAAGCCCAGACAGTCGTTGTGGTTTCTCTGCGTTTCATGTGAAACGTCCGCGAACCGCCCTGTGTTTGGATCATGCGCGACTGTCTAACTACGTTCCGTAACTAGAACATCGCGGGACTAAGGGGGACGGTGTTGAACGCGCATATGGGGGAGGGCACGGACGACCGGGATCGCGACGGTTCATCGGTGACGCGCCGGTCGGTCATCGGGGGCGTGATGGGGGCGGGGCTGCTGGAGGTGTTGTCCGTCGCCGGACCCGTCCAGAATGGGGCCATGGCGGATGATCTTTCGGTGGCGCCGGGGCATCATCCCGGTGCCGGTGACCGGGGCCTGTTCTCGGCGGACGCGCCGCACGTGTACACGCGCAAGCAGTGGAAGGCGCGGCGACCGCGCCGTCCCGCCAAGGTGGCCGACCGCCGCCCCGACCACATCATCGTGCACCACACGGCGACGGCGAACTCCGACGACCGGTCGGTCGAGCACGCCTTCGCGCTGTCACGGCGCATCCAGGACATTCACATGGACACGAACGGCTGGGACGACACCGGCCAGCAGCTCACGATCAGCCGGGGCGGCATCGTGATGGAGGGCCGCAACCGGAGCCTCAAGGCGATCCATGACGGCGACCTCGCGATCGGCGCTCAGGTGTTGCACCACAACGGCCACACCATCGGGATCGAGAACGAGGGCACGTACACGACTAAGGCCGTCCCGTCGCATCTGTGGACCTCGTTGGTGGAGGTGTGCGTGTGGCTCTGCCAGGCGTACGACCTGGAGCCGTCCGAGGCCATCGTCGGGCACCGCGACTACAACGCGACCGCGTGCCCCGGCGACGTCCTCTACGCTCGCCTGCCCGAACTGCGCCGGGCGGTGGCGGGACGCCTGGACGGTTCCGGCCCCACGACGCCCGCCGACGGGGCGAAGGATCCCCTCGTGCCCATCCTTCCGGATCTCGACGATCTGACGTGACCCGCCGGAACACGGCCATTCGTGATCACCTCCGTTCGGGGGCCGGGCATCCGCGTTCCGGAGCTCGACGAGGCTCCGGGCTCGGGCCCGCCGCCGGGATTCGCTCAGGTCTCGGGGGTGGTGTAGCGGGTGCGGCGACGCGCGATCTCGGGGTCGATGCCCTCGACCAGCGACCAGATGCCCGCGACCCGTTCCACCAGGGTCTCCGGCGGCAGCCCCATCAGGCCCTCCGCCGCCAGGTCGTCGATCGCCTGTGTCAGCCGGGCCATCCGCTCGCCGTTCGTAGAACACATGTTCGAATAGTAGCGAGTGTGACGGCCGGTGCGGGTGCGATTCGCGGAATTCGGCCGACAGCGGAGGCGGGGCCGGTCAGCGGACGGCTCCCGTGACCATCCAGCGGTCGCCACGGGCACGGAGTCCGAGGGTGAGCATCCGGGTCAGTATCCACAGCCCGATCGCCGTCCAGAGCCCGATCAGTCCCGCGTCGGCCCGGTAGGCGACGATGGCTGCGGGCATGAACACGATCGTCGCGATCAGCGTGGTCACGGCGAGGTAGGTGCCGTCGCCCGCCCCGATCAGGATCCCGTCCAGGACGAAGACCACCCCCGCGACCGGTTGCAGCACCGCCACGACGAGCAGCGAGGCGAGCAGCAGGTCGCGGACGCCGTCGTCCGAGGTGAACAGGCCCGGCAGCCACGGCCGCACGGCGAGGACCGCCAACCCGAACACCACGCCGCATCCCACTCCCCACCACACCATCCGTCGCGTCATGGCGCGGGTGGACGCGAGGTCGGACGCCCCCAGATACCGCCCTGTGATCGCCTGACCGGCGATGGCGATGGCGTCCAGGGCGAACATCAGCAGCGTCCACACCTGGAAACCGACCTGGTAGGCGGCGATCTCCTCGTCCCCCATGCGGGCCGCGATCGACGTGCCCACGATGAGCACGACGCGCAGCGCCGCCGTCCGCACCAGCAGCCCGAAACCCGCTGCGGCGGCCGTCCGCAAACCCACCAAGTCAGGACGAACCAGAGCGCCGTACCGTCGCGCCGCCCGCACCGCCACGGCCACGTAGACGGCGGCGCTGCCGGTCTGGGCGAGCACGGTGCCCCATGCCGAACCGGCGATCCCCCAGTCCAGGACGAGAACGAACACCACATTGAGCAGCAGGTTCAACGAGAAACCCGCGATCGACACGGCCAGAGGCGTGCGAGTGTCCTGGAGACCGCGCAGGACGCCCGTCCCAGCGAGCACGATGAGCATCGAGGGGATCCCGAAGAGGCTCACCCTCAAATACGTCTCGGCGTACGGCGTCACAGAGTGGGACGCGCCGAACGCCTCCACAATCCATGGGATGAGCGGCCAGCCGACCACGATCAGCACGATCCCGATGGCGAGCGCGAGCCACATGCCGTCGACGCCCTGCCGGACCGCCGCGCGCATGTCCCCGGCACCGACCCGCCGCGCGACCCCGGCGGTCGTCCCGTAGGCCAGGAAGATGCTCAGGTAGACGAGCGTGCTCAGCGCCTGACCCGCGATTCCGAGCCCGCCCAGCGGCGCCGTGCCGAGGTGCCCGACGATCGCCGAGTCCGACAGCAGGAACAGGGGTTCGGCGACGAGCGCGCCGAAGGCCGGAACGGCAAGGCGTAGGATCTCGCGATCATGCGCCTTCGCGAGCCGCCGGGGAGTCGTCGTCACCGCGTCGAGGGTACCAGCTCGGTAATCTTCCTAAAGAATTCAAGCCTTACATCACGCCGGATCGCCAACTTTTCTTCGCCCACACCCGGTGGACGAAGTTATCGCAGGTCAGCGAGTCGTCGCGAAACGGGTCACCGGAATGTCCACAGGGTTGTCCACAGGTCGTGCACAACCGATTCGGCGTGTCTGCACAGGAAGTCCACAGGCTTGTCCACAGGGTCCTTTGCCCGTGGCCGCGTCGGGTCGGGAGAATGTCGGACGCTTCCGGTAGACGTGAGATGAACGGTCGGCGATGAGGCGGACGGGGCGCCCGGCGACCGAGATGAAGGGGGTGCGACGGTGAGCGTTGCCGAGATAGGGCCGTCCGAACCCGAGTTCGAACGCACCCCTCCGCACGACATCTCCGCGGAACAGGGCGTCCTCGGCGGCATGCTGCTGTCCCAGGACGCCATCGCCGAGGTCGTCGAGATGCTGCGCGCACCCGACTTCTACCGTCCGGCGCACCAGATCGTCTACGACACCATCCTCGACCTCTACGGCCGCGGCGACCCGGCCGACGCCGTCACGGTCGCGGGCGAGCTCACCAAGAACGGCGAGATCGGACGCATCGGCGGCGCCCCCTACCTGCACACTCTGATCTCCCTGGTACCGACGGCCGCCAACGCCGGGTACTACGCGAAGATCGTCCACGAGCGCTCGATCCTGCGCCGGCTGGTCGAGACCGGCACCCGCATCGTCCAGATGGGCTACGCCGCCGACGGTGCCGACGCCGACGACGTCCTCGACCGCGCCCAGGCCGAGGTCTTCGCCATCGCCGAGAAACGCGCCGGTGAGGACTACGTCGCCCTCAGCGAGATCATGCCCGGCGCCCTGGATGAGATCGAGGCCATCGGCAGCCGCGGCGGCCAGATGGTCGGCTGCCCCACCGGATTCGCCGACCTCGACGCCCTCACCAACGGCCTCCACCCCGGCCAGATGATTGTGGTCGCCGCCCGACCTGCCATGGGAAAGGCCTGTGACCTGGATACGCCCCTTCCTACCCCTTTTGGGTGGACCACGATGGGCGAGGTATCCGTCGGCGACCACCTGATCGGAGCCGATGGCAAACCGACCCGTGTGGTGGCCGCGACCGAGGTGATGCACGGGCGCCGCTGCTATGAGATCGAGTTCTCCGACGGCGAAGTGATCGTCGCCGACGCCGAGCACCAGTGGCGCACCACGACCCGCGCCAGCCGCCGTCAGCAGAGCGAGACGAAGACGACCTACTACTCG